>CAWHQY010000055.1:0-11586 GCA_963831505.1 uncultured Alphaproteobacteria bacterium
CTCCGAGCGCACCACCCCCACACTTGGCGTTGAAATCTCACGATTTTTTCCGCCTGTTACGCTCGAAAGTTACTTATTCTGTTCTGGTCGGTCGGCATCGCCGGATCGGCGACGTTCTCCATCTGATCATAGGCCTCGATCTTCTCCATGCCGCTGATCGCAAGCTTGTCCCGGCTCGCCTTGGCGATGTAGAGCGCCGGCATCCTGTTATCGCGCCAGCCGAACATTGCCATCATCTGCGCCTCCGTGCAGTCCGAATAGGCCGCGACCTCGGCGCGCGCCTTGCGTACGCCATGACAGTTCTTCTTGGGCTCGTTGACGCCGGCCAGCCGCGCATACTTCTTGAACTTTGCCGCTCACGCCTTCTTGTTCATCGGCATGATCTCGCCCTTCACCAGCTTGCCCGTGAAGACCTCTCCCGTTCCCAAGATGCCGGCATTGCGCGCGGCCGCCAGCGAGACCGCGAAGTCACGATGCACCGGCACGGTCGCCGTGGCGCGGTCCCTGCTCTTTTCGGTCGCGACCTTGACCATCATTGTCTTCAACGTGCGCTGAAGGTGCGCAGCTCCAAAACGAGAGGCATCGCCGAGCCGCAGGTGAGTGTAGTGCAGGATTTCGAACATTAGCCGCGGATGCAGAGCAGGAATTGAGATTTGTTGTGCACGCTAGCGTGCCTTGGCGGTTGTGGAACCGGCGACATGCACGTTCTGCCCAAATTGCGACGCGTGACGGTGCGACGAAGGCACGCGCTCGCTCCGCCAAGCTTGAACGTCAACCCGAACCCCAAGGATTCAACAAGGCGGACGCGCGATCCGACGCGCCGCGTCGCGAGTATGCAGTCAAATGTAGGAGTTGGCCGATGAACAGATTGATCGGATTGCGCCCGCTGCTTTTGCTCGCCGCATGGGCTGCGCTGCTCCTGGCCATTCAGACGTCCCTGGTGGATGCGCAAACGAAGGACGCTCGAAGCCAGAGCGCACGTTCGCACCGGCACAATCCGCCGCCAAAAGCGCAAGAGGCCGCGAACGCAAAGCCGCGGGAGACCATCAACGCCTGGACGGTCGGCCTTGCCGGAGGCCTCTTGGAGGGTGCGCCGATCCGCTTTGCCGCAGAGATGGCCCGCGTGGTCGATGACGGCGACAATTTGCATGTTTTGCCGGTCGTGACACGGGGGCCGACGGAAAACGTCAATTCACTGCTCTATCTGCGCGGCATTGACGCTGCGATCATCAATTCCGACTCGCTCGACGAGTACAAGAACCAGGTGCCGGATATTCAGCGCAAGATCACCTACGTGCTCAATCTGTTCCCGTCCGAATTGCATGTCTTCGTCCGGCCGGAGATCCAGAGCCTCAACGACCTCGTCGGTAAGAAGGTGAATTTCAACACGCTGGGCACCGCCGCGGCCTATTCGGGACCGCTGATCTTCAGCCGTCTCGGTCTGGACGTCGAGAAGACGTTCATCCCGCATCAGGTCGCGCTGGAACAGATGCGCAAAGGCGAGGGCGGGATGGCCGCGGTGGTGTTCATCACATCGAAGCCGGTTGACGCTTTTGTGCGCGGGCGCTTTGAACCGGGCTTCAAGTTCTTGCCTGTCCCGTACAACAGCAAGCTGGAGGACTACTATCTTCCTTCGACCCTCGATGCGGCCGACTATCCCAACCTGATCAATCAGGGCGAGCGCGTGCAGACGATCGCGGTGCCCACCGCGCTGGTTGCCTTCAACTGGCCGACCACATCGAACCGCTATGATCGCGTCGCGCGTTTTGTCGAGCATCTTTTCTCGCGGCTCGATAAGTTGCAGGGGCCTGGCTTCGATCCGAAATGGAAATCGATCAATCTCGCCGCGTCGGTTCCGGGTCTTGCGCGCTTCCCTGCGGCGCAGGCCTGGCTCGATCACCACGCGCACGGCAGCCAGGCATCGCAATGAAAGGCACGGTCCTTCCGTTCCCGGTTGTCCTCGCCGTCATGAGCGGGATTGCATCAGTGCGAGGTGCAAACGATCCGGCGGCGCAGCCTCGCGCTTGCTCTGTGGTAGAAAAAGCGGGCCAGTTGCAATGCCTCGACAAGTTATCGCGCGACCCCGCGTCGCCGCTCCAGCTCGCGCTCGCCGGCGATGGCTGGATCGTCAGCGAAACGACGTCGCCGGTGGACTATTCCCCGATTGCCACGGCCACAACGTCATCGCGCAAGGTTGCGGACGGCTTGGCGATGCAGCTGACAATTCGCTGCCGCGGCGGACGTACCGAGCTCGCGGTGGCGGGACCCGCCATCACCGGTCGCGGCGATAACTACTTCATTTCCTATCGCGTGAATGGCGGTCAGTCAGTGCAACTCGCAGGCGCCGCACCGGCCTTTGGAGACGGCGTCGCGTTCAAAGGCGATGTTGTCGCGTTGCTGCAGTCGCTTCCAGGTGACGGGGAACTCATGGTGCGCCTCTTGCCCCTGTCCGGAAGCGAGCTTGACGGAATTTTCTCGCTCGACGGGCTTGAGGCGTTGCGGACAAGGATCGGTGCGACATGCAAATGGCCACACGCCATCGCCAAGCCCAACGACCGACAATCAAGGTGAAGCTTTCTTCAAGGGAGATGGACGATGAATAGGCTTGAGTATATCGCGAGGGCAGCGATCGCGGGCACGATCGCGCTGTCGGTCACGACGGTCTTGTCCGCGGCACAGGATGCCCAGCGGCCGACACCAAAAACCCATACGGTCACGCAGAAGCACACTGCGATGAAGCCCGCAAAGTCCTCTGCCAAAGCGCAGACGAAAAAGTCGTCCGCCTTTGCGCTCGCAGACGAGGCTCCCGCGGAGAAGAAGGAGCATCACCTGATCCTCCAGGTGAATAGCAATGATCCCGCGGTGATGAATTTCGCGCTCAACAACGCAATGAATGTCGCCCAATATTACAAGGAGACCGGCGAGAACGTGAAAATCGAGGTGGTTACCTTCGGACCAGGCCTGCACATGCTGCGCGATGACACCTCGCCCGTAAAAGCGCGGATCGAGACGATGTCGCTGAGCAATCCGGAGATTTCGTTCAAAGCCTGTGGCAACACGCAAGCGAACATGCACAAGGCAGAGAACAAGGACATACCGATCATCCGCGAGGCGGAAGTGGTGAAGTCCGGTATCATCCGCATCATGGAGCTGGAGGAGCAGGGCTGGACCTATGTCAAGCCATGAGCCGAAGCGCACCTCTCTCCCTGTTATTCCGGGATGCGCCGAAAGGCGCAGGCTCAAGCGGCCCGAGCTCGTTTGATTTCAATGGTTGGACCTAGCTCGAACTTGCTCATGATGGATTGGAACGAGAGTTTGAGTTTTTCAACTGGTTGGAGGGCGACGTGTGCACGACGTGTGCACCGAAAGATCAAGAAAAATCTCGTTACAGCCGACGTGAGCAAGGGAGACGGACTGCATTTGTCGTATATGGACTGTTACATTGGCAGGCGCACTCACTTGCCACTGAACAAGGACGCGCCGATATCACGCACTGCCGAAACCGCCGGACGCATTATCTGCCGTCCGTTTCTAGGCTGACCCAGCATGCCCGGATTTGGCTTACGGTAGGCACAGCCATTCTGGCCAGCGACATCGATCAATTACTTCCATGGGCCTACCGGCGGCCAGGCCTCAAAGCCATGGCCTTAGAACGACGCTTGCCGTGAAGTGTCGTAGTGATCATGGTCATCCTGGTGATGCCACGCGGATTGCTGCTGCTTTTCGAGCGGCAATGGTCGCGCTGGTGGCCGGCGCCGGAAAACCGTTCGAACGCCCATCCAGACGTCAGGTAGCAGCGGACCGAGTGCGCTCTCTTTCCCGCAATTCCCGCCGCAGGATCTTGCCGGTCGTCGTCATCGGCAATGCCGCAACGAACTCGATGTCACGCGGCACTTCGTGTTTGGCGAGATGCTCTCTCACGGAGTTGCGTATTTCCTCGACGAGCGACGGCGAGGGCACCGTTCCTTCCTTCAGAATCACAAACGCCTTGATAGACTCGGTACGAACCGGATCGGGCACGCCGACCGCCGCGGCCATCACGACGGCCGGATGTCGCGCTAATGCGTCTTCGATTTCGGACGGGCCGATGCGATAGCCGGCGCTGGTGATGACGTCGTCGGTCCGCCCATGGAACCAGAAGTAGCCGTCTTCATCGCAACTCGCGGTGTCGCCGGTGATGAGCCATCCGTTGGCATACTTGTTTTGCGTGGCTTCCGGATTTTGCCAGTATTCGAGCATCATCACCGGGTCTGGACTGCGAAAGGCGAGGTTGCCCGTTGTGCCGGCGGGCAAGGGCTGACCGTTGTCGTCGACGATCTCAGCGACATGCCCGGGGACGGCGCGGCCGAGCGATCCCGGCTTGACCGGCATGATGCTGGCGTTCGAGCCCAGCACGAGGTTGCATTCGGTCTGTCCGAACATTTCGTTGATGGGTGCGCCGAGCGCGGCGTTGGCCCATTCGTGCAACTCCTTGCCGACCGATTCTCCGCCGGAGATGATTGCGCGCATTTCGATTCCGTATCTGCCAACCGGGTCCGGAATTTGCCGCATCAACCGCAGCATGGTCGGCGTCAGCAACGCGGTCCTGACGCGGTGCCGGCCCATCATGGTGAAGGCCTGGTTCGGGTCGAAGCGCGGCGCGCGGAAGGTGAGCACCGGCACGCCGTGATACCAGGCGGGCATCAGCACATCCATCAACCCCGCGAGCCATGCCCAATCGGCAGGCGACCACATGCAGTCGCCTGCTCGCGGAAACGAATCCAGCCCGAGTTCGATTCCCGGCAGGTGTCCCAGCATCGAGCGGTGTGCTTGCAGCGCGCCCTTTGGATTTCCAGTGGTGCCCGAGGTGAAATTGAGGAACGCCGGATCGTTGGCGGCGGTGTCGACGTTTTCGAACGCATCGCGCGCGGCCTCGAGTGTTTCGGGGAGGGAGGCCGAATTCGGCCCGGTACCATCGACTAGGTAGACATGCTCCAGCGTAGCCGCGAGCGGTCTTGCTTTCTCGACCGTCGGAAAATTGGCGAGATCGGTGATGACGATCCGGACGCCGGCGGTGTTGAGGCGGTAGGCGATCGCGTCGGCGGCGAACAAGGTCGAGGCCGGAACCGAGATCAACCCGGCCTTCCAGCAGGCGACATGGCCGATCGCGGTCCAGGCATTCTGGCCGAGCAGCAGCATGACCCGATCGCCTTTGACGAGACCGAGCGAAACCAGCAGATTCGCCAGCCGGTTGGCGTTGCGCTGCACTTCCCGGAAGGTCATTTCCCAGGTCTCGCCGTCGCTACCTACGCCAATCAGTGCGACCTTGCCGGGATCGCGGGCGTGACGGTCGCAGACGTCGGCCGCAATGTTGTAACGCTCCGGAATATTCCAGCGGAACGCCGCGTATACTTGTTCGTAAGTGCGCTTGGCCGGCATCTTCGGTCACCTCTTCGAATCGTTCTGCGAAAGGACGCGCCGGGCCAGCACGTGGCGATGGACTTCCGAAGGGCCGTCATAAATACGGAACGGCCTGATGTCGCGATAGATGCGCTCGACGACGGTGTCGCGGGTGATACCGATCGAACCGAGGATCTGCATGCAACGGTCGGCGACGCGCCCCAGCGCCTCGGAGCAGAACACCTTTGTCATGCTGGTCTCATTGCGGGCCTGATCGTGCTGATCCAGCAGCCACGCAGTGTGCCAGATCGCCAGGCGCGAGAGATGCAGGTCGATCTCGTTGTCCGCCAGCATGAATCCGACGCCCTGATGCTCGCCGATCGTCTTGCCGAACGAATGCCGGCGCCTGGCATGTTCAACCGCGATCGCTTGGCAGCGCCGCGCGGCGCCGAGCCAGCGCATGCAATGCGTCAGCCGTGCCGGACCTAGGCGGACCTGGGCATTGCGAAAGCCCTGTCCGATCTCGCCGAGAACGCGGTCAGGCGTCACGCGCACGCGATCGAACGAGACTTCCGCATGCCCGCCGGGTGAATTGGTGTCGATCGTATCCAGCATGCGATCGACGCGGAATCCTGGCGCGTCGAGATCGACAAAGAACATCGTGGCGCCGAGATCCTTGCCGGCGTTGTCGAGCGTGCGCGCCATCACGATGTTGATCGCAGCGTCCGGCACGCCGGTGATCATGTATTTCCGGCCGGTGATGACGAAATCATGGCCGTCCTGCTGGGCGATGGTTTTGAGCAATGAAGGATCGGAGCCGGCGCCGTCGCTCACGGTTTCGGTCATGGTGAATACCGAGCGGATTTCGCCGCGGACCAGCGGCGCCAGCCAGCGCGCCTTCTGCTCCGGTGTCGCCACCACATGGAGCAAGTTGACGTTGCCTTCGTCGGGCGCCTGGATGTTGAGTGCTAGCGGACCCAGTGTCGACCAGCCGGCGGCTTCGAAAACCACCGCCATGCCGCGATGATCGAGGCCAAGGCCGCCATATTCTTTCGGCGCATGCGGCGACAGCAGTCCTGCATCCCGCGCCAGGCCGATCAGTTCCTGGCGCAAGGCCTCGGATACGCCGTGCGACGTCTGTCGCGGATCGTTTTCATATGGAATGATCTTTTCGGCAATGAGGGCGCTCACCCGATCGCGCAAGGCGACGAGGTCGGCGGGAAGTTCGAAATCGATCATCAAGAGTTTCCTTCTGCATTGCTCGTACGCTCGGCGAGCGCGATGCCGCGTGCGAACAGGTACGGGATGGATGGTGCGAAGCGGTCCCACAACGGATCTGGTCGCTTGCCGGTGCGGTGAAGCTTGACATTGAGACAGGCAATGGAGCCGAGGCGGTAATGGGCGAGGGCCTGATACCAATCGAGGTTGAGGAACGCGGGCCCTCCGGCCTCGCGATACGCCTCGATCAAATCTGCGGCGAACACCGGGGCGACCGGTTGCCAGTTCGGATGCCATGCCTGATCATCCGACATCATCAATACCCAGCCGAGGTCGAGGCCTTGCGAACCGATCGACGCCAATTCCCAATCGATCAGGCCTCTAGCGTTGCCGTTCTCATAGAGAATATTGCCAGGCTGGAAATCACCGTGGATCACGCCGATCGGCGCTTCGCCGGGCATGCGAGATGTGAGCAGGGTTCCAAGCCGGGTGCCGGCCGCAAACCAATCGGGGTCCTCGGCGTGGCGCAGGACTTTGGTCCAGCGCTCGAGTTCCTCGGACAATGGCCGGGGCTCTTCCCAATGTGGCAGCGCCTGCCGCCAATCGATCCGATGGACCTGCGCCAGAAGCCCAGCTGCCTGCAGCCAGATGTTGCGCAGTTGAGCGGGGTCGCGCGAAAATGAATTGTGCGGCTCCCAGACCAAAAACACCCGGCCGGGCATCTTTTCCATGACGATGAATGGCGTCCCGAGTTGGTCCTCTTCCGGCGAAGCCCAGGGGATCTCGGGGACAGGCAGTCCAGATTCCCTGAGCGCCCGCAATAGCGGGGCTTGCCTGTAAACGTCGGTATTGCCGCGACGGGTGACGCCGGCCGGCGCCATCTTCAAGACATAGGAGCCCAGCGCAGCGCCGGCGGTGTCGACCACGTCAAAGCCGAAGGTGAGGCCGGCATGGCCGTCTTCCATCACGCGGAAATTGATCACGCGGCGTATCCGCGCCGCGCTCGGCTTCGATCATGCGCTGCAGCCGACTGGCCAGGCCGGCCGGCCCGGTCGCGTCCGCATGAGAGGGGTCCGTTTTTTCCGACATGGACCTTCCTGAACCTTATCCTGGGCTTTCTCGAATTTCGCGCCTGCAGCTATCGCAAGATCGATATGCGTAGCCCGAAAATTGGTCGCGTCCCCAGAGTTTTGGAGAAGCGACCATGCCGGTTGCTGCGTGGTTTGTCGCGGCTCTATTTTGCGGAAAAGCAGGGGGGCCGGTCGTTTCCCACGCGGTTCCATTGAAGCGCAGCATCTGCATCCCAGAAAGCGATCGCGACCAAAGCGACGGCGACGCCATGAGAATGAACTGGTGAAACAGGACGCTCATCATGGGCACCACCTATCACACCATTGCGGTCGGCAACGTCGAAGTGGGGTACGCAAAATAGCGCGCGGACCACCAACCAACCGCGCCCCTCGGTTTTTCTTCAGATCCGCTTACGCTAATCCTCGAGCTATCGGCTCCTAGAAAATAGAAGGCGAGGGAGCAGGTGGCCGCCATCTTGGTCTTGCGCAGGCTCAAGGGGAGGGAGCGCAAATCCTCAGCCATCGAGGGTCAGGATGTCGACGGCGGCATACAGCTGGACTTCTCATCGTGCTTGCGCGAGTGCAGGGCATTGAAATTGGGAACACCGTCAACCCCAAGGATGACAGCTTCGCCATCAACGAACCAATCTGCTCAACACCGAGGACAACGAGAAGAGTTTTGCAAACGTCTCAGACGTGACCGGAAACAGCCGGATTAAAATGGAGGGGGGTTGCAAAACCGGGTGAGAGATTTCAAGGACTTAGCCCGAAAGCCGTTGTGGATTACACCATTCCCCAAGGGATTTACGAACAAATTCAATAAGTTAAGGAATTGTCCGGAAGCGGCCCGCGAGGCGCCGGCCGCGCAAATCGACTTCACCCGCTCGCGCTCTTCTACCCGCTACCTCCCGGCAAGCGCGACCCGCACGACGTTTTCGCACGATGCGGACCTCGTCTCGTACAGGCAACGCCTGATGTGCATCGTGCAACGCCGCGCGGCCATGAATCGTGCGCGAACCACTTTCCACCTCATCAAGCACGCGGTTGCCGTGCCGCTGCTGCAAACGTCAGCTTCGGGTTGCCTATTCCAGCGCCAATGCGCGAAAGCGCCTTCGACAAATTGCCGAGCGCCGTGCGGCGGCGCGAGCAGGCGCCCTCGCTTGCCCCTGCGGAAGCGGCATGCAATGCTGGTGCACCGCAAAAACAGGCAGGGGCGCCAGCGGTCCACCGTGCGCGACCTGTCTCGAAAAACTGCAGACAGCGACGCGTTTCGGAGACCTATCATATGAAATTGAAGAATATTCTCGGGCTGGCTGGCGCAGCCGCAATTTCGCTTGGGCTGGCGACCGCTGCTTTTGCCGAGGACAAGGTCGTCAAGATCGGGGCCGTGTTCCCGATGAGCGGCGGGGCCGCCTCGATCGGCACCCACGTCAAGGCCGCCTTCGACGTCGTGACCGACATCGTCAACAACGCCCATCCCGAGCTCGGCAATTTCCCGCTGGCGAAGAACGCAGGCCTCGCCGGCCTCGGCGGCGCCAAGGTCGAGCTCGTCTTCGCCGACAACCAGGGCAGCCCAGCGACCGGACAGAACCAGACCTTGCGCCTGATCACGGAAGACAAGGTGATCGCGATCACCGGCGCCTACCAGTCCGGCATCACGCTGACGTCGAGTGCGATCGCCGAGAAATACGGCATTCCCTACGTCAACGGCGAGTTGGTTGCGGCCAATTTGACCGAGCGCGGCTTCAAATGGTTCTTCCGCACCACGCCGATCGCCTCCGACTTCGCAAAAGTCTTCTCCGAATTCCTGACCGACATGAAGGCCCAGGGCGGCAAGATCGACAGCATCGCGCTGGTGCATGACAACACCGAATACGGCACCTCGGTCGCCAACACCATCACCACCACCTTCAAGGAAAAGGGGCTCAACATCGCGCTCGACGTCGCCTACGCCTCGAATGCGACCGACGTGCAGAGCCAGGTGCTGCAGCTCAAGGAGAAGAAGCCCGACGTGGTGCTCATGATCTCCTACACGTCGGATGCGATCCTGTTCGCCAAGACCATGCAGGCCCAGGACTTCAAGCCGGGCATCCTGCTCGCCGACGACGCCGGCTATTCCGACCCCGACTTCATCAAGGCGGTCGGCAAGCTCTCGCAAGGCGCGTTCAACCGTTCGTCCTGGAGCACGGGACCGGCGGGCTCGCCGAGCGCGATCATCGCCGACATGTACAAGAAGAAAAGCGGTGTCGAGATGGACGACACCGTCGCGCGTCAGATGACGGGTCTCTTCGTGCTGCTTGATGCCATCGACCGCGCCGGCTCGACCGAGCCCGCAAAAATCCAGGCGGCGTTGAAGGCGACCGACCTCAAGCCCGATCAGCTCCTGATCGGCTACAAGGGCGTCAAGTTCGACGACAAGGGCCAGAACGTCCTGGCGTCCGGCCGCATCATTCAGCTCCAGAACGGCGAGAACTACGTCTCGGTTTGGCCGAAGGACGGTGCCGAGAAAGCCCCGATGCTCCCCTACAAGGGTTGGTAATTTCTGGGGGCGGGAATACCATTTCCCGTCCTTTTCACGTGAACCCGACGGCAACCTCTTGCTCGCAACGACGCGCGGCTAAATGTCTTTCTTCCTGGTGCAGGTGATCGTCGGCGGACTCCTCCTCGGTGCCGTCTACGCGCTGTTCTCCTCGGGCCTGACGCTGGTCTGGGGCATGATGAACATCGTCAATTTTGCCCATGGCGATTTCGTCATGCTCGGCATGTATGTGGCCTTCGTGGTCTTCAGCGTGTTCGGCGTGGGACCGGCCGCCGGCGCGCCGCTCGCTGCGCTCGTGCTCGCGACCCTCGGCGTCATCGTCTATTCCGCCTGATCCGCCACATCATGAAAGGGCCGATGCTGGCGCAGATCCTCGGCACCTTCGGGCTTGCGCTATTGCTGCGCTATTCCGTGTTCTGGTGGTTCGGTGCGAATTTCCTGTCGCTGCCGAACAATCTCGTGGGCGGCACCTACGACATTTTCGGCCTGCGTATCGAGGCTTCGCGGTTGCTGGCGGGCATCGTCGCGCTGCTTGTCACGCTCGGCCTGCATCTTTTGCTGACGCGGACCTCGCTCGGCTCGAAGTGCTGGCAGTGGCGGAAGATCCCACCGCTGCGCAATTGATGGGGATCCGACCCGACACCATGCAGGCGATCGCCTGGGCAATCGCGGCCGGCGCCACCGGCCTTGCCGGCGCGCTGATCGCGACTTTCTTCTACATCGTGCCGACGGTGGGCGAGACCTTGGGCATCGTCGCCTTCGTCACGGTGTCGCTCGGCGGCTTCGGCAGCGTGCCGGGCGCGCTGGTTGCGGGTCTGATGATCGGCGTCATCAAGTCGGTCTCGGGTTATCTGATCGGTGCCGTCTACAAGGACATCGTGGTCTACGTCGTGTTCCTGCTTTTCCTGTGGTTCCGGCCGCAGGGCTTGATGGGCAAGGCATGATGCGCCGCCTGATCTGGCTGTCGGTCGTGCTTGCGATCGTGATCGCCTATCCCTTGCTGTTCTCGACGCCGTTCCAGCAGCGGCTCGGCGCGTTGGTGCTGCTCTATGCCATCGCCGCGTCGGCCTGGAACGTCGTCAGCGGATATGCCGGCCAGGTCTCGGTCGGGCATGTCGTGTTCTTTGGCTGCGGCGCCTATGCGGCCATGGGGTCGTACACCCATTTCGGACTGTCGCCGCTGGTCGGCATTCCCGCCGGCATCGTCATTGCGGTTGCCATCGCCGCGATCATCGGCGGGCCGACGCTGCGGTTGTCGGGCGGTAGGCGACATGGCGACCATCGCAGTTGCCGGAGCAGCGGCGAGGCTGATCGTCACCAACACTACGTGGCTCGGCGCTGCCGTGGGCTTGAGCGGCCCGACCGTGCCGCGCAACGTCA
>CAWHQY010000056.1:0-21572 GCA_963831505.1 uncultured Alphaproteobacteria bacterium
GAACCCGCTCTCGCGGGAGGGCGCCGCCGGCGCGGTTGGGCGCATTGCGTCTGACCGCAGTAACCAGTTGATCGAACGTAGGTGACGGGCGGGCGCTCCGTCTTGAGGATCGAGGGGTCAAGCACTCCAACCTCAAGACAGGAGCCCCCAATGAGCGAGAAGCCCATCAGCCCGCTGCGCCAGCGGATGCTCGAAGACATGAGCGTCCGTCGGTTCACGCCCGATACGCAACGCCAGTACATCCGAGCCGTCAAGAGGCTCGCGGCCTTCCTCGGCCGGTCCCCCGATACCGCGACCCCGGAGGAGTTGCGCGCATTCCAGCTGCATCTGACCGAGACCGGTGTGCAGCCACCGAGCATCAACAGCGACCGTGACGGCGCTGCGCTTCTTCTTCAAGGTGACGCTCGACCGGCCGGAGACGACGCGGCGTCTCGTGTTCGTCTACGAACCGCGCAAGCTGCCACGCGTGCTCTCGCCCGAAGAGGTGTTGCGCCTTCTGGAGGCGGCACCCGGGCCCAAGCACAAGGCGGCTCTCGGCGTCGCCTATGGCGCCGGTCTGCGCGCCATGGAGGTCGTCGCGCTGAAGGTCTGCGACGTTGATTCCAAGCGCATGATGATCCGGGTGGAGCAGGGCAAAGGCCGCAAGGACCGTTATGCCATGCTGTCACCACAGCTGTTGGAGCTGCTGCGCGACTGGTGGCGCATCGCGCATCCCCAAGTGTGGATGTTCCCCGGCCGCGACCGCATCAACCCGATGACCACGCGCCAGCTCAATCGCGTCTGCCACATGGCCGCCGAACTGGCTGGGCTGCCCAATTGGGTTGCGCCGCACACGCTCAGACACAGCTTCGCTACCCACCTGCTCGAGCAGAACATCGACATTCGAGTGATCCAGGTCTTGCTCGGAAGGGCGACATACTGCCCGCGAACAACAGGCTGAAGCACGCATCACTTACCGATTTCATCCTCGCTTCGGCGAGACGGTAGGCGTCAGGCGGCGGCTTGAGCGAGGCGGCGCCGCGTTTCTCGTTGTGCACCAACTTGACGGCACCTTTGCCTGCCTTCCGGCGTGGATGACTGAGGAGGCTGCGTCCCGATTCAAGATCAGCGTTGAGCCGCATTTTCCCCTGGATGTTCTTTGCTCGCTACGCGACGAGGTCGATGCGCTTCTAGGCTTTCTGGCGTCCGAATCAGAAACGGAGCGACCAGAGAATGACGCGCCGATCCGAGAATCTCCAGACAAGCCTGTTCGAGGCCGAGCGACCGTGCGTCGAACTGCGTGCAGCTCAAAAGAGCGAGCTCGCGATGGTCATCGAGGTGCTGCTGCTCGAGATCGCGGCGGCGCTGGCAAAGGCGGCAAGCGGGGGGAGCGGCGATGACCAAGATCACGACTGAGCATCTCGCCCGCAACGCCTGCGTTTACATCCGGCAGATCGACAGCAGACCAGCTCGCGCATAATCATGAGAGCCGACGGCGCCAATACGGCCTCGTCGATCGCGCCAGGCAGCTTGGCTGGAGCAACGTCGAAGTCATCGACAACGACCTCGGCCGGTCCGGCGGCGGCATCGCGCGTCCCGGCTTCGAGCGGCTGCTTGCAACGATCTGCGACGGCCGTGTCGGCGCTGTGCTCGCGATCGAGGCGTCGCGTCTTGCCCGTAATGGCCGCGACTGGCATACGCTGATCGAGTTCTGTGGATTGGTCGGCACGCTCATCGTCGACGAGGATGGAATTCAGACGATCCTCGCCATCCCAACGATCGGCTGCTGCTTGGCATGAAGGGCACGATGAGCGAGCTTGAACTCTCGATGTTCCGCCAGCGCTCGCAGGAAGCGCTGAAGCAGAAGGCGCGCCGCGGCGCACTGGTCCTCGGTGTCGCCGCCGGCTATGTGAAGATCGGTCGCGATCGCATAGAGAAGAATCCCGACAAACGCGTGCAGGACGCCCTGCAGCTGGTCTTCACCAAGTTCGCCGAGCTGCAAAGTGCAAGACAGGTGCACATCTGGCTGAGAGAGGAAGGCATCGAGCTGCCGGTCAAGTCTCGCCAAGGCGAGGCGCACGGCGTCGTATGGCGACTGCCGGCCTACAACATCGTGCACAACATCCTGACCAATCCGATCTATGCAGGTGCCTACGCGTTCGGGCGCAACGACGAGCCGTGTCAGTGTCAAAGGTGGACGCAAGCATATCCGGCGTGGTGTGCAAAAGCCCATGGCCGAATGGGATGTCTTGATCAAGGATCACCACACGGCCTATATCACCTGGGACGAGTTCGAGCGCAACCTCGAGGTAATCGCCAACAATGCGACCGGCATGAGCAGCGCACTCGCTCGCGGAGCAGCTCGGGAAGGGCGAAGCGGTCCTGCTGCCCGGACTGCTGCGGTGCGGCCACTGCGGCCGCAAGCTCTACGTGGACTACAGCGGCAGGATCGGCCGCTACAATTGCTACGGTGCGCGTACGAAACCACGGTGCCGCGCGCTGCATTTCAATCAGCGGCCTGAGCATCGATGCGGCGATCAGTAACGAGGTCCTGCGCGTCTTGAAGCCGTTCGGGATCGAGGCTGCGCTCAAAGCGATCGAGGCGCAATCGAGCACGACGACTGCGGCCGGGCGCCAGCTGGAGCTGTCGCTGCAGCAGGCGCGCTACGAAGCCGCGCACGCGCGCCGACAGTACGACGCCGTCGACCCGGCAAACCGGCTGGTCGCTGGCGAGCTGGAGCGCCGCTGGAACGAGGCATTGCAGGCTGTCGCAAAGCTCGAACGAGAGATCGCCGCCCTGATTGCGCGCCGTCCGCCGCCGCTCGGTGAGCTGGAGCGCCAGCAATTGGTGGCGCTCGGTGCTGATCTGGAGCGCGCCTGGTCGCATCCGGCTGCGAGTGCCGCGACGCGCAAGCGTATCCTTCGCGCGGCACTCACGGAGATCGTCGCGCGCATCGAGGGCGGGTTCATCGAAGCGGTCCTGCACTGGCAGGGCGGCGATCATACCCAGCTGAAGCTCAAACAGGACTGAATGCGGCCGGCCAGCACAATCGACGCATCCCCGACGACACGATCGCACTCGTCCGGGAGCTGGCGCGGCAGATGCCCGACCGGCAGATCGCGCGCCTGCTCAATCGCACTGGCGTCGAGACCGGGCACGGCAATGCCTGGACGCAGGTGCGCGTGCGCGGCTTTCGCAATCATCACGACATCGCCGTCTTCGCGACGGCGAGTGGGCCGAGCGCGGCGAGATTACGCTCGAGGCGGCGCAAAACTCATTGGCGTCTGCACATGACGGCGTTGCGTATGCTCCGCCGCGGCGACATCAAAGGCCGACAAGCTTGCGCGGGTGCGCCTTGGGTGATCAGGGCCGAGGACTTGGCAGTTTCGCGAAGGGAAAGCGTCGGAAGCCTCCGCTAACAGCAAATGCCACGCAGCAGCCTTTGACTTTCAATGACTTAGCGAGGTGCATTATGACTCGTGACCGCTCGGACATTCCAAGCTCGACACCACGGCGCGCTACACCCAGGTGGCCACCAACATCATCCGTGAGGTCATGAGCCCTCTCGACAGGCTCACGCCGCTGGTGCCGAACAAGGACGAGCCGCCAGCGTAACGGGCCGACATGGCCCGTCCAGCTCTGGAGGTCGCGGATATCTTCCGCGACCACGGGGCCGCGTGGCGCCATGCCAACCGCGGTCACGTCAGCCTGCTCCAACTCAAGGTGATGAGTGCCATCGAGAGCTGCCGCACGGCGGCCCTCGGCGGACACCTCGCGCGCTGCGAGGACTGCGCCCATACCACGATCGCCTACAACAGCTGCCGCAACCGCCACTGCCCGAAGTGCCAGGGCGCCGCGGCGCGCCAGTGGATGGCGGCGCGCGAGGCCGAACTGCTCCCGATCCCCTACTTCCACGTCGTCTTCACGCTACCGTCGGCAATTGGCGACATCGCCTACCAGAACAAGGCCGTGATCTATGATCTGCTGTTCAAGGCCTCGTCGGAGACGATGCTCACGATCGCGGCCGACCCAAAGCACCTCGGGGCCCGCATCGGCATCACGTCGGTATTGCACAGCTGGGGCTCGGCAATGATCCATCATCCCCACGTGCACATGATCGTGCCGGGCGGTGGGCTCTCCATGGATGACAGCCGTTGGATCTCATGCAAGCCAAACTTCCTGCTGCCTGTGCGCGTTCTGTCAAAACTTTTTCGGCGGTTGATGCTGGAGAAGCTTCTGGCGGCACACGCGGCGGGCAGCCTGCGGTTCCTCGGCTCACACGCGCATCTCGTCGACGTGAAGGCGTTCGCCGCATTGCTCGCCCCGCTCAGCAAGAAACGCTGGTTCGTCTACGCCAAGCGCCCGTTCGCGGGCCCGAAGGCCGTGCTCGCCTATCTGTCGCGCTACACCCACCGCGTCGCCATCTCGAACCGCCGTCTGATCGCAGTCGACCAGCGGAGCGTCACGTTCAAGGTCAAGGACTACAGGATCGAAGGCCCCGGCCGCTACACGACAATGACGCTCGACGTCCGCGAGTTCATCCGCCGGTTTCTCATCCACGTCCTGCCCAAAGGCTTCCATCGCATCCGCCACTACGGCTTGTTCGCCAGCGCCAACCGCGCCGAGACGATTGCGCGAGCGCACGAACTCCTGGGACTGGCAACGCCTGCGGCCGAAGAGGCGGTCGAGATCGATCCGGCGGCGCAGCCACTCGCCCAGCCCTGTCCGTGCTGTGGCGGCCGCATGTTCGTGATCGAGACCTTCGAGGCCGGCTGCGAACCACGTTATCGGCCGACCGTGCCTCTCGTCGCAATCAGGATCGACACCTCATGAGCGCGGCCACGACATCACGCACCCGCATCGCCAAGCGCGTTCCTCGCTGGTCCCAACCCGGCCACGGCGGCGCTCGACCGGACAGCTACCCGGCACCGCTTTCCACAGCGCAATCTTCCCCGAAGCGCATCGTCATCGGTGTTCAAGCGAGCCCGAGACACACCAGTGCCCGCCATCATCTAACCGCCACGCTCTCGCGCCTCGCTTCCACCGCAAACACTGCGATCAAATCGCCATAGCGCGCGCCTCATCGTCCGCACCTCATCTCCCGCGGGTTCCTTCCTTGGAGGCTTTCGGACGACGGCCCCAGTGCAAGCCGAATCGTCGCGACCGGCCGTCATCCGAAACCCTTCACACGAACGGATATCGGAGTTCTGGACCTTGGCATAAGAGGGCGGCAATCTAGCGCCGTAACCGATCGCGGCAAAACCTCGCACTGCGCGGTAGCTCGTTCTGGGTCAATCAGAAGGAAAGAGCGAATGCTCTCACACATCATGGTCGGCACCGACGACGTCGAAAAAGCCAAGGCATTCTACGACAAGGTGCTTGGCACGCTGGGCATTTCACCGGGAAGCGTTGACCGTCACCTGGACGGCCGTTTGCGTGTCCGTTACCCAACACCCAGCGGTATGTTCGCCGTTACACAGCCGATTGAGGGCAAGGCGATACCTGCAAATGGTTGTACCATCGGCTTTGCGGCCTCGTCGCCTGAACAGGTCAAGGCGTGGCATGATGCCGGCGTCGCCGCAGGCGGCAAGTCGATCGAGAACCCTCCTGGCGTGCGTGAAGCCGCCGCTGGCAAAGCTCTATCTCGCCTATCTGGTGATCTCGAGGGCAACAAGATTTGCGCCTTGCACCGCATGTGGGTCATTCGCGTCAGTTTGACGGCCCGCCCACTACTTCCGATCTGCTCCAATCACCGGACATGCGAGGCCGACCTAAGTGGTCTGTTTTGTGCCGATATTGTTGCAAAAGTCGAAAATCGAACGATGCCAAAATCTCGCGAAAGCGGATTTTTAGACGCCTCTGCCGCTGCAATACGCCTTAGTGCCGATGCGAAGGTCCGTGGTCATCTTTGTACGAAACAATGAGGTCCCTCACATCGTCTCGTGCGAAATGCATCAGCGGTCCCAGGAAATTTCGATCGTCACCCCAAAAAGACTTTTGCAACAATATCTGCCATTTACAGACATCTGAAGTTTTGGGGTGCATGTCTAATGCGGGCGTAGCGGTAAACGCCAAGAACCCTTACCATTCCTTGAATGTCGGCTCGGTGCATCCCCCGCAGACCCAGGGAAAGGTCCAATCAGCCGTACGCTTGGCGCTTTCGGGTAGATACCTGCTCCAGGCATCGGCGCGCACTGGGTTGATTGACTGCCAAATGACGTCAAAGGTTCCAGAAGAATTTATTTTGCCTATCATGACCGGCTTGGAAAGATGGTGATTGGTGTTCATCACAACCTCGAAGCCGCTCGGCGCCTTGATTCTTTGACCGTACATGGCCTGGCGGACCGCATTGACGTCGGTGGTGCCAGCTTGGACAACGGCTTGCGCCCACATCCTGAAGCCAATGAAGGTAGCTTCCATCGGGTCATTCGTGATTTTGTCCCGCTGTTCGCTGAAGTCCGCCCACATTTTGATGAACGCTTCGTTTTCTGGTGACTTGATCGATTGGAAATAATTCCAGGCCGCCAGGTGTCCAACGGGGAAGATATCAGCACCGAGCAATTCGCGGTCACCGATCGAGAACGCCATGACTGGAATTGCCTTGGCGTCTACGTGTTGAGCGGCGAGTTCCCTGTAGAAGTACGTGTTTGCATCTCCATTGATGGTTGATATGACTGCGGTCTTTTTTCCCTCCGAACCGATGGCTTTGATCCGCTCGACGATTCCTCGCCATTCGGAATAGCCGAACGGGGTATAAATCGTCGTAATATCGTCTGGCGATACGCCCTCGGCGATCAAATACGCGCTCAAGATTCGGTTTGTCGTGCGCGGATAGACGTAGTCAGTGCCAAGCAGGACCCACCTGCGAACTTCGCCTCCTTCCTTGCTCATCAGATATCGAACCGCCGGAATTGCCTGCTGATTGGGCGTGGCTCCCGTGTAGAAGATGTTGCGCGAGCTCTCTTCGCCCTCGTATTGCACGGGGTAGAAGAGCAGGCCGTTCAATTGCTCGAAGATTGGTAGAACGGATTTGCGGGAGGCGGAAGTCCAGCAGCCGAACACGACTGCGACCTTTTCCTTCGCGAGCAATTCCCGGGCTTTTTCGGCAAAGGCGTCCCAATCGGACGCAGGATCAACGACGACCGGTTCCAATTTCCGTCCGAGCAGTCCACCTTTCCTGTTCTGGTCGGCTATCAGCATCAAAACCGTGTCTTTAAGTACTGACTCGCTGATTGCCATGGTGCCGGACAGAGAATGCAGAATGCCGATTTTAATAGTGCCTTCGTCTGCGCGAACCGTCGGACCGACGAGCACGAACCGCAAAACAAACAATCCGAGCACGACAACTCGCAGGACCGAAGCTGACTTCATGTCGATGCCCCGACGAGCTCGAAAACGCGTGTTTCCTTGGTCATGCCCTTGGCCAAGACCGACTCCAAAGGTCTGAACTGGAAACAATGCTGAGCCCGCAAATAGACGCTCTCGCTCACAAGGATAGTGGTCCCAAACTGCTTGTTCAGGCCTTCGAGGCGCGCTGCCAGATTTACCGTGTTTCCAAGGGCCGTGTAATTCATGCGCTCCGTCGACCCAAGATTGCCGACGACGGCATCCCCGACATGAATGCCAAACCGCGTGAAGAATGGCTTGAGACCCTCAGTTTCAAACTGGGAGTTGAGCTTCTCACACGCCGCTCTACCCGCAAGGGCCGCCCGGCAGGCGCGCTCAACGTGGTCGGGCTGCGGATTGGGCGCGTTCCAGAATACCATCACCGCGTCACCAATGAACTTGTCGACTGTTCCGCCTTCGGCGAGGAACGCCTCTGTAAGCACGGAGAAATAGCGCGACGTCTGGTGCATGAGCATGTCGGGTTCGGCGGACTCGGCGATCGTCGTAAAATCCCGGACATCGGTGAAGACGAGGGTAATCTCCTCTCGGGCTCCGCCAAGCTCGGTGGAGATGGAGTTATCAATGAGCCGCTGGACGATCTCCTTAGGGATAAAGTGGGCGAACGACCATATGGCGCGCTGCGCGAGCTCCATCGCCCCGCCGAGCTCGTGAATTTCCTTAATGCGCGATGCAACTGGCGATGGGTCAGGCGCGGCCAGCTTCTGAAGCCTGACCGCTTGGGCCGTTATGTTTTTCAACGATCGCGACATTCCGCTGCCAAATATCCAAATGACGGGAATGAAGGCGGCGCCAGCGATAGTTGCGAGCAATAGTCCGGTAAACTGCAGGCTCCGAACATTTTGAGCAAAGTCATCCTGGGCCGCCAACAGCAAAATATTGACGTTGTACTGCTCACCCAGAGTGAATTTTGCCATCCTGAACAGATAGTCCCGGCCCTGGTCGTCGCGAATGCTTCCTTCATAGCGGTCGCGACCAAGCGACCTTCGCAAAGCTGCCGCCACGACGCCGGTGTTAATCTCCTGGACGTTTGGCAATTGTCCTTGGGATGGATGTGTCATCGCATCGACAACTAACTGCGCAAAATCGGGATGGGCTATGAGTGATCCTCTCGAGTCGAAAATCAAGACGATACCGTGCTCCCCAGGTCGTTGCTCCTGCACGAAATCGCTGAAGGTATCGAGCTTGAGATCTGCGGCAAGAATGCCGGGCACTTTCCCTCGCAAGGGTGCGCTAATCGTGATCACGGGTGCGCCGATGCTAAACGCAAGGTATGGCGATGAGACCAGCGGTCGGTCGGCCTTCATGGTCTCGCGATACCAGGGGCGGTTGCGCGCGTCGTATCCGTACTTCCATAGATCAAGCTGTCCGACTTCGTTGCCCTGCCGATCTTCGAAGATACGTCGCATGGGTAGTTCGCCACTCTGCGCAGGGCGGATCAGATTGATCGCAACGGTGGCCCCCGGCGTCGCACGAAGCCTCTCGCGTTGCTCATCGTTGAGATCGCCAATGCGCCGCACCTGCAACCAGGCGCCATTTTCGAAACCGGCGTAGACACTGTCCATTTGGGGCAGTTCTTGCAGGGCGGCCTTGAACAGTGGGATCGCGGGGCCGGTCTCGGTTCTCTCATCTGAATCGGCTATGCTGGAACTGGTCGCAAGCACATGCACCAACGAAGCTATCGCGCTTATCTCAGTCTCTAAGCGCCCGAACGCCTTCGCACTGGTCGCGTCCATATAGGCGGACGCCGATTCCTGCGTGGCCCAACGAAGAGCCCGGACCTGAATCGCGATCAACAGCGCGGCTAGAGCGACGATAAAAGCCATCACCCCGAAGGTGATTGAGGTTCGAAATGTCAACTTCCCGCGTGCGCTCTCAATCAAGGGTGCAGCCGGTGCGTCTCGTCGCCGCGCAACTTGCGGGTGATGACCATCGGAAGTCTCCTCTCCCGCATCACGGTCTAAATGAGGTCCATAATAAATTCGGTCAATCGTGCCCGGCTATGCAGTTTCGGCAAATAATCAATAGTGATCGTAGCTTGAGGCTAGCGCGGCCTTAGTTGCCATCAACGCTCTCGATGTCTCTTATGGGGTCATCAACAGTCCTGACGGTCTCGAAACGCCACTTCCGGGTTACCCCGAGGAACGGACATCATTGGGTCGGCCCGGCAGGTCCGTGCCAGAAGCGGACAACAGACTACCAAACGGCGTCCGGCGACCCTGACGCCGCCTGTTGTGCAGACCTTACGCCTTCAGGAAGGCCAGCAGATCGGCGTTGATTGTTTCCGCCTGCGTGGTCGGCATGCCATGCGGGAAGCCCTTATAGGTCTTCAGCGTGCCGTTCTTTAAGAGTTTTGCGGAAAGCGGCCCGGCAGCGACATAAGGAACGATCTGATCATCCTCGCTGTGCATCACCAGAACCGGCACGTTGATCTTCTTCAGGTCCTCGGTGAAATCGGTTTGTGAGAAGGCAACGATGCCATCGTAATGCGCCTTCGCGCCGCCCATCATGCCCTGCCGCCACCAGTTCTCAATGGTAGCTTCGGACGGCTTGCCCGTCTTGTTATAGTTGTAGAAAGGGCCGGCAGCCACGTCGCGGTAGAATTGGGAGCGGTTCGCTGCGAGAGCCACCTGGAAATCATCGAATACCTTCTTCGGCAGCCCCTTGGGGTTGGCCGGCGTCTGCACCATCAACGGCGGCACCGCGCTGATGATGGCTGCCTTCGACACCCGGCTTTCGCCGTGGCGCGCGATGTAATGCACAACCTCGCCGCCACCGGTCGAGTGGCCGACATGGATAGCATTCTTGAGATCGAGATGCGCCGTCACCGCGGCGAGGTCATCGGCATAGTGATCCATGTCGTGGCCGTCGCCGACCTGGCTGGACCGGCCGTGGCCGCGGCGGTCATGGGCAATGACGCGATAGCCGTAACGGCGGTTGTGCGACACTTGAGAGTGGCTCTACTGAGCCATATTCCCTCCTGTGTGTACCGAAAACTCAAACCCGGACGCAATGATGGTGAACCTGCAGATCAACCGACATCGCCGCTAGCAATTCGCGTCGGCCGGATGCAGACTGTGCAGCGAAAAAATGCTGATCGGGGGAAACAATGACTGTTCCTCACCCAGGTGAAGCGGCACACACCAAAGGTCTTCCGATTGTCGCCACACTGGGCGCGCTCGGCGTCGTCTATGGCGACATCGGCACCAGCCCTCTTTATGCCCTGAAGGAAGCGGCCAAGGCGGCCGCCCATGGCGGACCGCTCATCCCTGAGGCGATCCTCGGGGTGGTGTCGCTGATCCTCTGGGCGCTGATCCTGATTATTTCAGTCAAGTATGCGCTGCTTATTTTGCGCGCCGACAACCGTGGCGAAGGCGGGATCGTTGCGTTGCTGGCGCTGCTTCACGCCCGCAACGCGCAGCCTGGAACGTGGCGTGCGCAGCTTCTGGTCGTCGGCCTTGTCGGCGCGGCGCTGCTCTACGGCGACGGCGCCATCACGCCGGCCATCTCCGTGCTCAGCGCCCTTGAAGGCCTGAAGGTCGATGCGCCGTCGCTGGCGCCCGCCGTGGTGCCGCTCACCCTCATCATCCTGATCGGGCTTTTCGTCATGCAACGGAAAGGCACTGGCTTCATCGGCAATATCTTCGGGCCGGTGATGCTCGGCCTGGTTCGTGGTGCTCGCACTGCTCGGCATCCACGGTATTGTGCAGGCGCCCGGGGTGCTCGTTGCCGTGAGCCCGCTTTACGCTTTCGATTTTCTGATCCACCGGGATTTCCACATCAGTTTCGCCGTCCTGGGCGCCGCCTTTCTCGCGGTGACAGGCGGTGAGGCGATGTATGCCGACATGGGCCATTTCGGCCGGGTGCCAATCCGGCTCGCATGGTTTGCGGTGGCACTTCCTGGCCTCGTACTTAACTACTTCGGACAGGCCGCGCTGCTGATCACTGACGCCAGCGCGCTCGACAATCCATTCTATCAGCTTGCGCCAGACTGGGCGCACTACCCGCTCGTAGCGTTCGCCACCGTGGCCACCGTGATTGCCTCGCAGGCGATTATCTCAGGCGTGTTTTCACTGACGCAACAATCGATCCAGCTCGGCTTCCTGCCGCGCATGCAGATTTGGCACACGACCAGTCACACGATCGGCCAGATCTATGTGCCAGTTGTGAACTGGCTGCTTGCGGCGGCAACCTTGGGAGCCGTGATCGGCTTCGGCACATCCGACGCGCTCGCGGGCGCCTATGGGATCGCGGTGTCGCTTTTGATGGCGATCACCACGCTGCTTGCGGCGCTGGTCGCGCTGCAATGGGGCTACCATCCGATCGTCGTCATCCCGGTCAACGGTTTCTTCTTTATCATCGACTGCATCTTCTTTGCCGCGAATTCGACCAAACTGCTTGAGGGCGGCTGGTTTCCGCTTGTGCTCGCGGGCGCGGTTGCATTCGTGATGCTGACCTGGCGGAGCGGTGCCAAGCTGGTCGAGGGGGCCCGCCGCAACTTGCGTCAGCCGGAAGAAGACCTGATCGAGACCGCCACCAGCGGATGCCAGGCGCGACTACCCGGTACCGCTGTGTTTCTCGCATCCGCGGCCAAAGGCGTGCCACTCGCGCTGACCCAATTCATCCGGCACAATCATGTGATGCACGAGCGTATTTTACTCCTCACTGTCGTTATCGAGGAGACGCCGCGTGTCCCCGACGAGGGTCGGGTGGATGTCATTGAAGTGATGAAGGGCATTACACGCGTCATTCTCCACTTCGGCTTTATGGAAAACAACATCACGATCGCAAAAGGACTGCAGGCCGCCTGCGATCAAGGAAAAATATGCGGCATCGATCCCGCAAATATCACCTATTATGTTGGCCGCGAGAAGATCATCCCGAGTGAAGAAGTCGTGGGCATGGCAGTCTGGCGCGAGACTCTCTTCGCATTTCTGCAGCACAACGCCAAAGGCTCCGCAACCTTCTTCGGCGTGCCCGCGAGACAAGTGGTGGAACTTGGCACTGAGATCGAGATTTGAGAGCTTTGGCGAAAACGATCGGACAACCGATCGGCGCTCATTGCCAGGCAAAGAAGTTGGCCTTGCTTGAACCCTCGACACGGCAAGCGTCTTTCTGGGGCTCTCCCTCGAGGCTCAGGCCCAAAACCGCGATGAGATAACCACCCGGGCTTTGTAGGCCGCAGGCCTGCCGAATGAGGACATCGCTTCGTCATTGCTGCGGTGCATTAGTCCGGTAATGGCCCTGGCTGTGTGAAAACTCCAACGTCGAACTTGCGCGTAGAAAGTTTGTCTCGATTACGATGAATAGGAAAAGAACAGCACTGGCAGTCGCCGTCGAAAGAGGAAAAGGGAGAAAACAATTCTGCGCATTCTCTGCTCGCGCACGTTTTCACACAGGCTGGGCCCAACTCGGACCTACGTCGAAGTCCGCCTTTGCGCCGCTGCTGGGCCATGGCGGACATCAAAATGAAAAGGCCCTGGCCAATTCGAGCCGGGGATTTTGTTGGGCATCACCAACAAGAAACGGCGCCGTTACCGACGCCGTTCTTGGTGCACCTCGCGTGGACCGGCCCACTTCGACTGGCGCTGGCGGGAGCGACCCGTTCTGGCACTGCTGGCGTGGGACACCTACTCGCGATCCGTTGATCAGCTTACGCCGCCGTGGCGTTTTGAATCTACCGCTAATCCACGAGACTGTCTGAGACCTTCTTGCGGCCGGGGCCCGCCAATCCCATGTCAACCTTTGGCTGGTGCGTGATGAAGCCCCCCTCCGTCGCGCAGTGGCCGGGCGGCCCCGGCCTCACAGAGCCCCCAGCCCCCAGCCGGGGCCGCTACAAAGGTCAGGTCATGAGCAAATACGAAAGAGAAGCCAACAACGCGTTCCGTCCATCGGATCGTCCGCTGACCGAATACGAGGAGGAGCAAAAAGCGCTGCGCAAAAATCTGGAACGGTTGAAAGCCGAACGATTGGCGCGGGAGAAAGCGAGCGTCAAATAAATGGGGCGAAGTTGGCAGCGCTTCCATCAAAAGTTATTTATCCGTTCGCGTTCACCTTTTTGCGGATCTCGCCGTCCACCATTGCCAGCTTCGGCAGGGCCGGCGGCACATGGCCAACAGTCGATGGCCGTAATCGGGCTGCTCGGTAGCTCAGCGCTGGATGACTATGAGCCCATGATAGCGGCTTTCCTTAAGGGATTGAGTGAAGCGGGTTACCTCGAAGGAAAGAACGTCAGTTTCGACCACGCTTGGGCGAACGACCAGTATGATCGGCTGCCCCGCGCTCGCATCCGGATTAGTGGGACGTCAGGTTAGCGTAATTTTGGCGGCGTCAACGCCTTCCGCAATCGCCGCAAGGTCGGCGACCACTACGATACATCGCCAGCCTTCGAGCTTTGTGCGCCGAATCCGCTTTTCTGGCCCTATCAACGTGCCTGTTTGAGCCGGTAAGATGCCGTCTCCTGAACGTGGGGTGAGGTATGAGGCGGCGAGAATTTTTTGGTATTTTAGGCGGTGCTGCTGGATGGCCGCTCATTGTGTGGGCACAGCAGGTCTCGAAGTTATATCGCCTTGGTTATCTTGCACCGGCTCTCATTCCGCATCTTAAGGACGCGCTATTTGAGGCGCTCCGCGACCTCGGCTATGTTGAAGGACAAAATCTCAAAGTTGAATATCGATACGGAGCGGGGGAAGCGGTAGACGCTTTGGCCGCAGAGCTCGTAGCGCTAAAGCCGGACCTAATTATCACCGTAGCGACACCGCCGGCGCTCGCGGCGAAGCGGGCTACGACCAGAATCCCCGTTGTGATGGCAACCGCCGGGGACCCCGTGCGGCTCGGCGTGGTGGCCAGTTTCGCCAGCCCCGGAGGCAACATCACCGGCGTCACACTCTACGGCACCGAGCTCAGCGCGAAGCGTATTGAGCTATTCCGCGAAGCTGTTCCGAGGATCAAGCGACTGGCTTGTTTGGCGAACGCGAAGAATTCCTACGGACAAGTCTTGTGGCAAGAGGCGGAACCCGCAGCGCGGGCGCTTGGTCTGGAGCCTATATTATTCCAGTTGCAGGAACTGGGCGATCTTCCGGCAACGTTCCGCGGAATGGAAGGTAAGGAAGCCAATGCGCTCATTGTCTTTTCGGACGCTTTGTTCAACAGTGCGCGGCGGCAGATTGTTGCACTCGCAGCCGAACATCGTCTGCCGGCGATTTATGAAGGTCGGGAGTTTGTTGAGGACGGCGGCCTGATCTCATATGGGCCGGACATTGTCGAAATGACCCGGCGCTCTGCCGCCTTTGTGGATAAAATCCTGAAGGGCGCAAATCCCGCTGATCTTCCCATCGAGCAACCCACACGCTTCGAAATTGCCATAAACGCGAAGACCGCGAAGGCTCTTGGCCTTAGCCTGCCACCGGTTTTGCTCGCGCGCGCCGACGAGGTGATCGAATAGTGTGCGTCTGACTTCCGTTCATGGCACGAAACGGACCTCGCGCTCTCGCCGATGAATGTCTGTTAGTCGGAGCGGAGCGGACATCGTTTAGAGCGCCGATCCGAACATGATCCGTCTTGGACATCGGATTCTTAATCGAAACGAGATGCCGAAGAGCAAAGCCTTCGTCAACGTTGAGGTCCCATGAAGCGATGGGCATGCTCCGCACACAGGAGGTGATGATGCAAGTTAGCTATCCATTGTCGGCCGGAAACCGTCATATTTAGATATTTGATACCGTCCTCGATGTGCGTTGAAACGCTGTTCCAGAAAAAGGCGGGGTACTTATCGATAACATCAGCCGGTGACGAATATCCGAGTTGTCTGTTCATTCCGATCTCTTCAAACTCGCTATAGAGCGCGTTTGCCTTTCGTGAGTACATTGGATCGCCTAGCTGTCCTATGAGATCGGCAGCTTGGACTAGTTTTGGCTCTATGCTGTCATGAGCACTGCGATCCAGTCGTGCCGGAAAGCGCGTCATCTCAATTGCGGCTGCGATACGAGACGCGTCGATAGTGGGTGAATTTCCGAGGCGCTCAAAGGCAAACAGCTTCGACCGGTCGACGTGATAAGGCAAGAGGGCTGCATCTGACGCGCCGCGGGGTAGCGTAATTTTCTTTCCGCTCCCGTCCACCACGAACTCAGTTTCAGTGTCGCCACTCAGAACACCACGCATATAGCCGATATCGTGCAGTAGACAAGCGACGATCAGATGGCTGTAATCAGTAGGTTCTATTCGTTTTGAAAGTGTCATTCCCTGTAGAATGTCGCGTCCGACCATCGTGACTTGTAATGTGTGCTCGTAATTGTGGTAGAGAGCATCGCTTCTGGCCAGACATTCAATGGTACTGCGCGCCAAGGAGCCTAAACGCTCAGCCATATCGTCGTGTGCTGGACCAAAAACGCGACGAAAGTCCTTGGCGAGAAACTTGCCCAACTTGTTGGCTGCTATTGCAGTGATCGTCTTCACGGACCCTCTCCAAGGCGGCGAGATGGTATCATTTTGCGAAGAAAGTGGAAGACGAAAGAGGCCGGTTGGTACGCTCCCAACCGGAACGCAATCCACTCAGCTTGACCGTACCACCCGCGCCGACCAAGTGATCGAAAAAGTAGCTATTTGCAGTGGTGCTTGAGTCCGGTTGTGGCACGAATTCAAGGTGCCGACCGGCTCTGAATTGTGTGCTAATCGGAGCAAAACACGCCCAGTGCTACCTACATACCTGGTTGCCCAATTGCGACGCAAAAGGCGAAACAGTGTGCGCGATCCAGCCCGCATAACTCGGCGCGCCGGGAAGATGCACTAAGGCTTAACTCGTGCCGGTCGCGGTTGCAGTCTGCTGCTCGATTTTGTTCTGTGCGATAATTCCTTCCAACCGCGAGATGTTCTCCAGCAGGCGCTGGCTGGTCAGGACGAGAAAGTAATAACCGAATTGCGGATTTTAAAAGTAGATTTCGAGCAGCCTCTCATAAGTTATGGTCAGCACTTGCCCGTCCTCTATGCATTCGACGGTCGCGGTTCGCCGTTTATTGGGCGTAAGGAAGCCAAGTTCACCCATGAGACGTCCCGGCGGAAGTTCGACGCCGATTTCCTTGACCAAAAACTTTCCTGTGACGGTCAGGAACATTTCGGTAGCGGCATAATTTTAAGTCGGGGAAGATGTTGGGGCACGAGGACGAATAACGGTAGCGTTATACACGGGAGCGAATCTCATATTGCTTTGCAGGCCCGCGGCCCTAGAATTGCGGCGATCGCAGGACGGCGAAATGCAGTATGTTTGCGACGCGCGGAAGGGTAAGACCTGGTTCCGTATCGAGACGGAAGGTGAAGCGGCGCATGAGTTGCGCCTGATGCGCCACACAGTCGAGAAATATTTCTGCCGCGAGCGGGAGAAGGCAGTCCAGTCCTGGCGTCCGGAGCGGCCCAACGCGATCGAGCGCGACATCGGCCTTGAGGCCCATGTACAGCGAGAGATGCCGCTTTTTCTCACGTTGCGCGACAGGGAGGGCAATGCACTGGCTACAGCGATGCTGCCACCGGGTGGCAAGGATCGCGGCGGGTTCCGGATCATCATCGTTGCCGCATCCAATGCCGATCCTTATCCCGAGCAGGATGCGGCTATCGCTGCGCTAGGAGCGCATTTCGGTCTCACACTCGATCGCCACCGCTGCTTCCCCTACGGCCGCTAAGGAGCCTGACAAGTATCGCTGCTTGATTGGAGCGATGTCGGCTCATGGCACGAAACGGACCAACCGGACCGGTCCGACGATGTCCGTTGTTCAGGGTGAACCGGAAGACATGCGCTCGCACCGAGCATTTCGCCTTTTGACGCTTAACTGCCATTTGAAGCACCCTCGAAGCCGATCTCAGACCCTATCAATTCCACCGTTTGATCCGTTATGATCGTGCTTGCCAAGGCAGTGGAGAAGCCATGTCAAACCCTTCTAAACCAGAAGAGCGAGTGGGCTGGGAGCTGATATGGCGACATGGCAATGACCACCCGCGTTACGGGAGCTACGCCGCTCCTGATGCAGCCGTGACGGAATGGGCGACAACCCTTGCAGCAGGAGGTTTCATCCTGGACCTTGGCTGTGGGGTAGGGCGGCACGCGGTCTACCTGGGCGGTTGCGGGTTTCGCATGGCGGGTATCGACATCGCGCCCAGCGGCGTTCGACTAACCCGGGAGGCGTGCGCGCACCGTCGGATCGGTTTTGATGGGCAAGTTTCCGATATGCACACGCTGCTCTGGGCCGACAGAACATTCGATGCCGCGCTGTCGATATCGACGATCCACCATCACCGGCGGGATGGGATCATACGGACGCTCGGGCAAGTCCGACGCGTACTCAAGCCGGGAGGGCTGCTGCTGGTCGATTTTCCATGTACGGACACCCTCGATTATCGGCTGTTGCGCGAGCGGGTCGCTGCCGGGCAGATTGCCGAAATCGAACCTAACACCTTTGTCGACCAGCGTCCTGATCTCGATGAACTGGATGATGACTTTTTGCCTCATCACTATTGCGATGAGGACGACTTGCGCGACCTGCTGCGTCCCTTCGAAATCATCCGGTTGTCGGCGGCCCTGCGCCAATCGCAGGATGGTGCGGGCATGAGAGGCAAATGGGTCGCTTCGGTTCGTCGCCCGCTGTCGGGCTGAAACATCAATAGGTGCACGAAACGGACGTGTGACGGAACTGAGAGTGTCCGTTTCCGGAGGTTGATCGGAAGTCATGGGCGGACCGTCAAATCGACGCGAATGACCCGGACCGGACATCAGCTCCGTCGCGACGCTTCCCCATTAAGTCATGCGCTGTTAGCGTCGGTTGAACCTGAGATGGCATGACGCGCGAAGCGGCATTGTTCGTTCATTCGGGCAAGGTTGGGAAGGGGCCACTTCTCACAGTCCCGGAAATTGCTAAACAGGCAGTGCTCTGCGCAAGAGGGAGCAATCCTATGGCAAGGCGAGAGCCGATCAAATGGCGGATGTGCTGATTGCGGGCGCGGGGCTTGGCGGGCTGACGGCGGCATTGGCTTTGATGCAGCGGGGCCATCAGGTGCGGCTGTTCGAGCAGGCCTCCGAGTTGCGGGAGGTCGGGGCCGGGGTGCAACTCGGTGCGAACGGAACGCGGTTGCTGATTGCGCTGGGGCTCGAAGCGGCCATGAAGCAAGTCGTTTGCGCTGCGACCGGCAAGGAAATGCGGCTGGGAAGCACCGGGCAGAGTTGGCAGATGTTCGATCTGGGGGAGACCTCGGTCGAACGTTTCGGCGCGCCTTACTGGATGGTCCATCGGGGGGATTTTCATAGGGTTTTGCTGGATGCGGTGCAGGCGGCTGCGCCGGATGCAATTCAGGTGGGGATTGGATGTGTCGGGTTCGAGCAGTCTGATGATCGCGTTGTGCTGCATCTGGCCAATGGCGAGCATGTGACGGGCGATGTGCTGATCGGCGCGGATGGGGTGCACTCGAAGGTGCGGCAGCAGATTTTCGGGCAGGGGTCGGCTCGGTTTACCGGCATCGTGGCCTGGCGCGGGCTGGTGCCGATGGAGCGCTTGCCGCCGCATCAGCGTCGGCTGGTCGGTGCGAACTGGATCGGCGTGGGTGGGCATGTCGTTACTTATCCGCTCCGGCGCGGCGAAATCCTGAACTTCGTCGGAGTGATCGAGCGCGATGACTGGCAAGTGGAGTCCTGGACCGAACCGGGGACGCATGAGGAGTGTCTGCGCGATCTGGCGAAGTGGCATGAGGATGTAAAGACGATCATTCGCAACATCGATACGCCGTATAAATGGGCGCTTCTGGGACGGGAGCCGCTGGACCACTACGCTCAGGGACGGGTTTGCGTGATGGGCGATGCGGCCCATCCGACACTGCCGTTTCTCGCTCAGGGCGCTAACATGGCGTTGGAAGACGCCGTCGTGATCGCTCGCTGTCTGGACGGGGCCGATGTTGCGGGCGCGTTGAAACGTTACGAGGCCGCTCGATTGGAACGGACAGCGGCTATCGTGCGGGGTTCATCGGACAATACGAAACGATTCCACAATCCAGCGTTGGGGACTTTGGAGGGCGCGGCGGCTTATGTGGAGCGCGAGTTCCAGCCGGAGCTGGTGAAGAAACGATACGACTGGTTGTACGAGTATGATGCGCTGACAGTGCCTTTGCCGTAGCCGGGATTTCGGCCGGCGCTAACGACCCATAAGAGAAGTCAACCGGATTGACATTTACGCAATTTCGGTACGACATGTCTCTCTGGGGATTACCGCGATGACCCCGTGAGGCGGCAGCCAAATATCGCGTCCACGCCCTCGACGAAGAGGTGGACGCCATGCCGTCACCAACCGAAATATCGGTAGAACAGTTATCCCGTATCATTGGCCTGCCCGGCGCACCGACGCTGATTGATGTTCGTCCAAGCGACGGTGACGGCAGCGACACTGACCGGAGCTTACTGCCGACCGCGCGCCGAATGAATTGCCAGACGATATCGAGTTGGGCGTACAACTTTTCTGGCCGACACGTAGTTGTCTATTGTCAGAATGGCGGGAATGTCAGCCAAGGGACTGCCGCTTGGCTCCGGCAAGCAGGCATCCGCGCCGAGACGCTTGCGGGCGGCTTCGATGCATGGTGCAAAGCCAACCAACTGCAATTGAGCACGAACCGGCTGCCAGACCGCGACGAAGCTGGTCGGACAACTTGGGTTACGCGAGCGCGGCCAAAGATCGTTCGAATAGCCTGCCCGTGGTTGATCCGTCGCTTTATCGATCCGACAGCGATATTCCTGTTCGTTGCTCCTTCGGAGGTCGGTTCTGTTGCCGAGCGGTTCGCAGCAACTCCCTTCGACACCGGGCATGGCATTTGGAATGATCGAGGTGACGCCTGTACTTTTGACGTGATGCTTGAGGAGTTCAATCTCAAGACCGAGCCGTTGTCGCGGCTCGCAGCGATCATTCGTGGCGCTGACACGGGGCAGCCCGATCTAACATCCCAGTCGGGCGGACTGCTCGCGATCTCGCTGGGCTATTCCCGAATGTACAGGGACGATGTGCTCCAGCTTGAAGCTGCGATGTCAGTCTATGACGCGCTGTATCGCTGGTGTCGCGACGGAACCGAAGAGACGCACGGCTGACTGCCTGCGTCATCGCTTCCCTCCAAAATCAATCCATTTCGCTAACAAGGGGCATCGTAGTGAGCTTTGCTGTTCCGTTTGATCTCGCCATCTTCCTAATAGGTACCTTCGCCGCCGCATTCGTAACCGGGCTTGCAGGCTTTGCTTTTGGCATGGTCGCTGCTGGTATCTGGCTTTTTGCCCTGACGCCCGTGCAGACGACGACATTGATTGTCGCTTACGCGCTACTGGTACAGGGCTATTCCACTTGGAGGCTGCGACGCACAATAATCCCCTCACGGCTTTTACCTTTTGTCATTGGAAGCGCCGTCGGAATACCCGCAGGCATCGCCATTCTTGAATTGGCATCGGCTGTGCACTTGAGGACGGGTGTCGGAATATTGCTGATCGCATTCAGCCTTTACAATCTGCTGCGACCAAAAATGCCAGACTTGAAAAGCGTGGGACGGACCGGGGATGCTGGCATTGGTTTTCTCAATGGAGTGCTTGGCGGTGCTACCGGACTTGGTGGCATCCTTCCGACCTTGTGGTGTGTGTTGCGCGGTTGGCCCCGCGATGAGCATCGCGCGGTATCGCAGCCGACCGCCGTCGCAACTTTCGCTTTGTCGCTACTGGCTTTTGGCGGGATGGGGCTGGTTACACCGGAAACGACCCGGCTCTTTTTGATCGGCCTGCCGGTGCTTGTCGCAGGGACGCTTCTTGGTTGGTCGCTCTACGGTAAACTAGATGAGGTCGCATTCCGCAAGGTGGTGCTCGTTCTTCTCTTGGTTTCCGGGGTGGCCATCGTCGCCACGGGTCGCTGACTTCCGAATTTGAGGCTAAAGCGGACCTCCTGCTAGCAGGGCGCCGGCTTCTCCGGGTCCGATTTCCCTGTTACCGGGCGCCAAATTCCCTGTTCCACATAAACAATTCCCTGTTTGTTTCGTTAGGGAATTGAATAAGAAGTGCCTGCAGCACTGGAGCTTCTCGTCGCGAAAAAGGCTTTCAGAGTTGGAAAAATGCGAATTTCCCTGTAAAATTCCCTGTTAGCAGGGAATTTGCCTGGAGACAGGTGCGATCAGCACTGCGTCGCCAGCCAATTGA
>CAWHQY010000057.1:0-34717 GCA_963831505.1 uncultured Alphaproteobacteria bacterium
GATATCGCGGGTCTCGGCAGCGACGCGCTGCGCTCGATCGCCGTCGACGAATCCCACCGCATCGACGTCGCGGCGCTGCGGGCGCAGATCGCGTGCGACCGGGCGGCCGGACTGACGCCGTTCCTGGTGGTCGCCTCCGCCGGCACCGTCGATATTGGCGCGATCGACGATATCGGCGCGCTCGCAGACTTCGCCGCGAGGAAGATCTCTGGTTCCATGTCGACGGGGCGTTCGGGGCGCTCGCGATCCTCTCGCCGGCGCTCGCACCGCGCCTTGCGGGCATCGAGGCCGCCGATTTCGATTGCGCTGGATTTCCACAAATGGGGGCAGGTGCCCTACGACGCGGGATTCCTTCTGGTTCGCGACGGGGAGAAGCACCGCGACGCCTTCGCCTCGCCCGCGGCGTATCTGCGGCGCGAAGCACGGGGACTGGCTGCTGGATCGCTGTGGCCGTGCGATCTCGGACCCGACCTGTCGCGCGGTTTCAGGGCGCTGAAGACCTGGTTCACGCTGAAGACCTACGGCGCCGACAGGCTCGGCGCCGTCATCGCGCGCTGCTGCACGCTCGCAAAATATCTCGAGGCACGCATCGTGGCCGAGCCGCGGCTCGAACTGCTCGCGCCGGTCGATCTCAACATCGTCTGCTTCCGCTATTGTGCCGATGACGCCGACAGGATCAATGGCGAGATCGTCGTCAATCTCCAGGAGTCCGGTATAGCCGCGCCGTCGACGACGGTGCTCGACGGCCGGCTTGCGATACGCGCGGCCATCGTCAATCACCGCACCGATGTCGTCGACATCGACAGGCTCGTTTCCGCAGTGCTGGAATTCGGGGCGCGGCGATCGTCGTCCGCCCCGGGGCGGGTTGGGATAGCCGAAGAAGCGATGACGGGTTGATCGGGCGAGAGGCGCCCGATCGCGCGATTTGCGTTGTCTCCTGCCAGGAGGGCGGCGCTACGCCACTTCCGCCTTGCGGCTCGCCTCGATCGTCTCATGCTGCTCGAGCAGTTGCTTTTCGTAGGCGATCAGCTTCTTGGCTTCCTTCAGCGCCTGATAGAGATCGCCGGCGAGGATGCAGTTGTTGATGCCTTCAATGATCGGCCAGGCGGTCGGCACGGTGACGACGATGTCGCGCAGCAGGTTGAAGTAGGTGCCGTGGCTGTCTTGCGGATCCGGCGAGATATACATCAGCTGCACCGCCAGATAGACGAGCTTGGCGGGCGTATTCGCCGTCTCCGGCGTCAGGATGTCCTTCTCGCGCAGGATTGGAATGTTTTCGCCGTCGATCAGCAGGCGTGCGCGCTGGTCGGTATTGGTGACGACGCAGGAACCGATGATGATTTGTTCGTGCGGCTTGAGCTCGACCTTCAGGGCCATACTTGTTCTCCGTTGCCGCTTCTGACGCCGGCGATCAACTACAGCTAATTTCGAAAGCCCACGCGTCCGGCGAAATAGCCGCCTGCGCCTTTTCGTCCAATATCGGCGATCCTTTCCGATCAAGGTTAACGCCCGGTTAATGAGTTTTCGCCTGCTGAAATCGGCAATGAAATCAATGGTCTTGGCGCAAGGCTTGGTGAGGAAATTCCAAACCGGAAGGGCGTTTGCTTAATCGCGGAATCACCGGGGCGCTCCGATTTCATGTTTTCTTAGCCACTTCAGACGACCGTCGCCGGGACACCTGACCAAGAAGGTCGGGCAGTACTCTGAGTTTCACACCAGAAAGGTATGAATAATGTCCGGTATCGTTCTTTCGGCGTCAGTCCGCCAAAACCTGCTCTCGCTGCAGTCGACTGCCTCGCTGCTCGCGAAGACCCAGAATGACCTCGCCACCGGCAACAAGGTCAACTCTGCGCTCGACAACCCCACCAACTTCTTCACCGCGCAGTCCCTGAACAACCGCGCCAGCGACATCGGCAATCTGCTCGATGGCATCGGCAACGGCGTGCAGGTGCTGCAGGCCGCCAACACCGGCCTGACCTCGCTGCAGGGCCTGGTCGCCAGCGCCCAGTCGATCGCCAACCAGGTGTTGCAGACCCCGACCGGATATTCGACGAAGTCCAACGTCACCTCGGCCGCTCTCACCGGCGCGACCGCGAGCAACCTTTTGGCCTCGTCCTCGACCGCTTCCACCGGCTCCGTCGTCAACAACGACAACACCGGCACTGCCGTTGCGATCACCACCGCGACAGTGCTGTCCGGTACGGGCACCACCTCGTCCAACGACCTCGCCACCGCGATCGCCACCAGCGACACGCTGGTCGTCAACGGCACCACCTTCGCCTTCGTTGCCGGCACCTCGAGCTCGGGCACCAGCATCGGCATCGGTGACACCGTGGCTCACCTGCTCTCGACGATCAACGCGGCGGCCGGCGTCACGGCGTCGATCTCCGGTGGCGCGATCACGGTTGCCGGCAGCACTGCTGGCCTGACCCTGTCCGGCCACGGCGCTGGCCAAGCTTGGTCTCACGGCTGTCGGTGACGGTCTCGCCGGCCAGACGCTGACCGTCAACGCGACCGGCGGCGGCACGCAGACCAGCATCACCTTCGGTCTGGGCACCGGCCAGGTTTCGACCCTGAACGACCTCAACACGAAGCTGGCAGCCAACAACCTGCAGGCCACGATCGACTCCGCGACCGGCAAGATCAACATCGTCACCACGAACGACGCGGCTTCCTCGACGATCGGCACGATCGGCGGCTCGGCTTCGTCGACCGGCGGGGCCTTCTTCGGCGTGACAGCGCCCGCCGCGCCGGTCGCCGACCCGAACGCGCAGTCCACGCGTGCGGCCCTGGTGGCGCAGTACAACAACGTGCTGACGCAGATCAATACCACGGCGCAGGATTCGTCCTTCAACGGCGTCAACCTGTTGAACGGCGATACGCTGAAGCTGGTGTTCAATGAGACCGGCAAGTCGACCTTGAGCATCACCGGCGTGACCTTCAACGCAGTCGGCCTCGGCCTCACGACGGTCGTCGCGGGCACCGACTTCCTCGACAACGCGTCGGCGAACAAGGCGCTCAACACGCTCTCGGCTGCTTCCAGCACCCTGCGCTCGGAAGCATCCTCGCTCGGTTCGAACCTCTCGATCGTGCAGATCCGTCAGGACTTCAACAAGAACCTGATCAACGTGCTGCAGACCGGTTCGTCGAACCTGACACTGGCCGACACCAACGAGGAAGCGGCCAACAGCCAGGCGCTGTCGACCCGCCAGTCGATCGCGGTCTCCGCACTCGCGCTGGCCAACCAGTCGCAGGCGAGCGTGCTGCAGCTGCTCCGCTAAGCCTGAAAGCGGCAAAAAAGACGGAAAACGGCGGGGGAAACCCCGCCGTTTTTTCGTTTGCGCGTCCGATACATTATACCTGCGTGCGGAGGGCGGCCGGTAACGAACCGTTAACTAATTAATTTAAAGCGCCATTAACCTTAATTTAAGCGTGTCACCCTAGAAATGGGCTGTACCTAAGACTAGGAAGGTTTGAGACATGTCCGGTATTGTTCTTTCGGCATCGGTTCGCCAGAATCTGCTCGCCCTGCAGTCGACGGCCTCGCTGCTCGCGAAGACCCAGAATAACCTGGCCACGGGCAACAAGGTCAACACGGCGCTCGATAACCCGACCGAGTTCTTCACAGCGCAGTCCCTCAACAACCGCGCCGGCGACATCGCCAATCTGCTCGACGGTATCGGCAACGGTGTGCAGATCCTGCAGGCCGCGAACACCGGCCTCACATCGCTGCAGTCCCTGGTCGCCAGCGCGCAGTCGATCGCCCATCAGGTGCTGCAGACCCCGACCGGGTACACCACCAAATCCAACGTGAACTCCAACACGCTCACCGGCGCGACGGCCTCCAACCTGCTGGCGGCCAACACAAGCCCGGTCACCGGCTCTGTCGTCAACAACGACAACACCGGCACCGCCGCCGCGATCACCACCGCGACGCTGCTGTCTGGTACGGGCACCACATCGTCCAACGACCTCGCCACCGCCATCTCCACCAGCGACACCCTGATCGTCAACGGCATCACCTTCGCCTTCGTCGCCGGCACCTCGAGCTCGGGCACCAGCATCGGCATCGGTGACAACGTGGCTCACCTGCTCTCGACGATCAACGCGGCGACCGGCGTCACCACGTCGGTCTCGGGCGGCTCGATCAACCTCAACGGCGGCCCCCTCGGCCTGACTCTTTCCGGCACGGTCCTGGCCAAGCTCGGGCTCACCGCGCAAGGCGACGGTCTGGCCGGCCAGACGCTGACCGTCACCCCGACCGGCGGCGGCACGCCCACGAGCCTCACATTCGGCCTTGGCGCGGGTCAGATTTCCAATCTGAACCAGCTCAACGCGGCGCTGGCGGCAAATAACCTCCAAGCCAGCGTCGATACCACCGGCCACATCAACATCATCACTTCGAACGACGCGGCTTCCTCGACGGTCGGCACGATCGGCGGTTCGGCTTCGTCGACCGGTGGGGCCTTCTTCGGCGTGACCGCTGCCGGACCGCCCATCATCGATCCCAACTCGCAAGCAACCCGCGCCAATCTGGTCTCGCAGTACAACAACGTGCTGGCGCAGATCAACACCACGGCGCAGGATGCTTCCTTCAACGGCGTCAACCTTCTGAACGGCGACACGCTGAAGCTGGTGTTCAACGAGACCGGCCGCTCCACCCTGAGCATCACGGGCGTCACCTTCAACGACGCCGGCCTCGGGCTCTCGACGCTCACTGCGGGCGTCGACTTCCTGGACAGCAACTCGGCGAACAAGGTGCTCACCGCGCTCGATGGCGCCTCGACCTCGCTGCGCGCGGAATCCTCCGCGCTCGGTTCGAACCTCTCGATCGTGCAGATCCGCCAGGACTTCAACAAGAACCTGATCAACGTGCTGCAGACCGGTGCATCGAACCTGACGCTGGCCGACACCAACGAGGAGGCGGCCAACAGCCAGGCGCTGTCGACCCGCCAGTCGATCGCGGTCTCCGCGCTCGCGCTTGCCAACCAGTCGCAGGCGAGCGTGCTGCAGCTGCTCCGCTAAATTCGAAGACAATCAGACTAAAAACGGCGGGCCAAAACCCGCCGTTTTTTCATGCCCGAATGCCATGTTGATGGGCGCGGTCTGGCGATTGTTTCGGCTCCGTACATCTACGGAAACAGTCGCTAACCATATTTTAAACGCAACCACGTACAAAACGCGGGCAGTCGCGTCGCGTCACTGGCGTAATCCCCGAGGTTCTGAATGTCTAATGCCGCTCAAGCCTATGCTCGCACTTCGCAAACGACGGCATCCCCCCGGGAAATCGAGGCACAGGCGCTTCTGAAGGCGGCGAGGCAGTTGCAGGAGGTCCAGAACAACTGGAAGGGCCCCGACCGCAACATGCACAATGCGCTGATGTTCAATCGCCGCCTGTGGTCGATCTTCCTCACCGCGGCGGAAGCCAGCGATAATCCCAATTCGATGGAAGTGCGCCAGAACATCGCCAATATCGGCGTGTTCGTGATGAAGCAAACCATCGAGATTCAGATGGATCCGGATCCGGCGAAGCTCAAGTCGCTGATCGACATCAACTGCAATATCGCCGCCGGCCTCGCGGGACGGGCCTGACAGGCCAAGCGACGGCCTGACGCCGTCCGGCGGCCGGGCCTCCTCGCCAAAAAATCAGGCGACGCGATCGGTCGGGATTACCCGCGGGGTGTTGTCCTTGCTCATCTCCAGCGCGTGAAAATAGGCGCGCCGGCGCAACACCGCTTCGTCGGGATATTGGTTGACCACCTCGTCGGTCTTCTGGTCGACGGCCTGGTAGACCATCGCGCCCGCGGCGCGGTCGTAGAAAGCCTCGTGCGAGATGTCGAACGTCACCGCCGCCTCCGCGTCATTGCGCGTGACGGTGCCCGCATCCACAGCGGTGATGCTCTGGCTTGCGGGAAGCTCGGTCGCGACAGCACTGTTCGCCGCCTGGCTGACGGGCTGAACGACCGGCGATGGAGCCGGTGCTCCCACCGGCCTGATGCTGAAATCCGTGCTCATAGCAGCCTCCTAAAGCCGCCTGCAGAGTCAAATCCCAACCCGTCCCATTCGCAACCATAGAAGCGAGCCTTCAACGTTCTGTTAGGGAACGCGCTTAATGGCGCGCTGCCGGCAGCGCGCGATTTTGCTTAAAATTGTCGGCGTTTCCGGCCTCGCTTAAAGCGCGATGGCTTGAATCGCCATCGCCCCTAGCTTCCTATTTTGCGCATGATCTCCGCGCAAACGCCATGCGTTTGTCGCGAGGGAGAACCGCTGCACACTTTTCCGGATCATGCGCTACATCGAGCGGCTGACCGACAGCGGCGTGGTCTGGCGCGGGCTCGGCGCGGTACGGCGGCCTGCCGCCGTATAGGTATTGGGTATGTTGCGGCGCTGCATCTCGGCGTTGACGCCGCGCACGATGTTCTCCGAGACCGCATGCGCGGTCGCGAGCACGGTGAGATTGACCTGCAGCATCGAGCGGAACACGTCGTGATGGCGGTGCAGCGTCTTGAGCAGCTCGGGAGCGGCCTGCGACAGGTATTTCTGGCTCGCCTTCATCTGGCCCACGACCGCGACATAGCGGCGCGACAATTCCGATTTCTGCGGTTCCAGCGCCATCCCTTCGCGCAGCTTGCCGGCGCGCACGAGCTCGGTTTCGCGCTCGATCACCGAAAGCAGCGCGTTCATCACGTCCATCAGGTTCTCGGCGAGCTTGCGCGCTTCGCCGGGATTTGCGGCCGCCGGATACGGCGAGGGCGCCTCGCGCCGTTGTGCCTGTGCGTCCATCTCGTGGTCCCCTTAGCTGTTGCCTTGGCTGTTGCCTTGGCCGTTCACTTGGCCCTGGCCTTGGCCCGTGCGTTTGGCCTGCTGCACGATCAGCGTGCGATAGACTTCGGTGGCGATGCCGACGCCGCCGGCGCGCGCGAAGTTCTTGGAATACTGCTCGGTCAGCATCGAGCGCCATACGCCCGTGCCCTGCGTGTCGCCGAACGGGCCTTCGCCCTTCAGGCCCTTGGTCATCTCGGAAAACATCGAATTGAGGAACATCGCCTCGAAATCGGTCGCGGTCGATTTCGCCCTGGCTTGCTGTTGCGGCGAGACCTTTTGCAGGGCGGCGGCCAATTCGAAATCCGGCCGGCCGTTGATGACGCGCACGTTGAAGTCGGCGGAGACGCGGCTGGAGGAGCCGACGGCGGTCGTCTGCATCACATCACCTCGATGTCGGCCTGGATCGCGCCGGCGGCCTTGATCGCCTGCAGGATGCCGATCAGGTCGCGCGGCCCGATGCCGAGCCCGTTGAGGCCGTCGACAAGCTGCTGCAGCGAGACGCCGTCCTTCACGACCGCGAATTTCTTGCCGTCCTCGCTGACAGCAACGCTGCTGCGCGGCGTCACCACGGTTCGCCCGCGCGACAGCGGATTGGGCTGGCTCACCTGCGGGCTCTCGGAAATGGTGACGGTGAGGTTGCCCTGGGCGACTGCGACCGTGTTCACGCGCACGTCGCGGCCCATCACGATGATGCCGCTTCGCTCGTCGATGATGATTTTTGCCGCGAGATCCGGATCGACCTGGAGCTGCTCGATCTCGGTCAGGAAGGCGACGACATTGCCCTTGAACTCCGGCGGGATCGAGAGCTGCACGGTCGAGGGATCGATCGGCTCGGCGGTCTTGACGCCGAGGAAATCGTTGATGGCGGCAGCGATGCGCTTGGCGGTCGTGAAGTCCGCGTTGCGCAGCGCCAGCCGCACATTCGGCAGGCGGTTCAGCGCGAACTCGATCTCGCGCTCGATGATGGCGCCGTTGGCGATGCGGCCGACCGTCGGCACGCCGCGCACGATCTTGGCGGCTTCGCCCTCGGCCTGGAAGCCGGAGATCGCGAGCGACCCCTGGGCCACCGCATAGACGTTGCCGTCGGCGCCGAGCAGCGGCGTGACGAGCAGCGTTCCGCCCTGCAAATTCTTGGCGTCGCCAAGCGCGGAGACGGTGACGTCCATCCGCGTGCCCTGGGTGGCGAAGGCCGGCAAATTGCCGGTGACCATGACGGCGGCGACGTTGCCGGTACGGATGGTGGCGCCGCGGATGTTGACGCCCATGCGTTCCAGCATCGCCTGCAGCGATTGCTTGGTGAAGGGGATGTTGTTGAGGGTGTCGCCGGTGCCGTTGAGGCCCACCACGAGGCCGTAGCCGATGAGCTGGTTCTGGCGCACGCCCTCGATATTGGCGAGGTCCTTGATCCGGGACGTCGCCTCAGCGGACACGGCCGAAAGCGCGAGCGCGGCAAACGCGGCGCAGGCCACTCCCAAAAATCTCAAAGCCCGGATGCTGGGCATCCTCTGCTCCCCTCGAAACTCTCTATTTCCAGGACGAAAAGCCACTCCCATAGCCTTCCTTCCGAACGTTGCTATGCGAACGCCATGCCACGCCGCGCGGCGCATATATTTTATTGATTTCATTGAATAAAGTTTGCGCGCGGCGGTGAGGGGCCCCGTCACCAGCGGAATAGAAACTGCCGCCTGTCGGCAGTTTTTGCCGGGCCGTTTACGCTGCGTTAACCATAGGCGGCGATGTTGGCGGAACTACCTCGCGGGACCAAGACCATGCGCATCTACGGACCGAACGGCACCACGCTGGGGACGCCGTCCTCGAGCACCAGGCGGACCAGTTCGAGCGGCTTTTCGCTGCCGGAAGACACAGGCTCGGCCTCGGAAACCCGCGCGACCGTGGCCCCCAAGGCCACTGCCAACATCGACGCGTTGATCGCCATGCAGGGCATCGAGGAAGATCCGGCCGAGCGGCGCCGGCGCTCGGTCGCCCGCGGCAAGGGCGCGCTCGACGTGCTCGACGACCTCAAGTTGCGGCTGCTCTCCGGCAACCTCGATTCGGCGACGATGCTGCGGCTCCGGGACGCCGCCGCCAACCTGAAATCCTCCTCCGGCGATCCCGGCCTGGACTCGGTGCTGTCCGAGATCGAGCTCCGGGTGGAGGTCGAATTGGCCAAGGCCGGTCGGTTTTAGACCCCGGAACAGCCCGGCTTCCGGCCGGTTTGCGTTGCACACAGGTTCCTGACCTCAAATCCGGCCGTGCCCGTTTTTGGGTGGCTTCCGCCGATATTGTCTGTCACAGGAGGCCGCTATATAAGGCGCGCGCGCGGGGGACTTGTTCCGGGCGTCCGCCGCATTGAAGCGGTGCCAGTGCGTATGAATGGGATGACCTTGGAAAAACTGAAGAACTACAAACCTTCCGAAAAAGAGCCGTTCATGAACGAGCGTCAGCGCGAATATTTTCGCCTGAAGCTGCTGGCCTGGAAGGACGAGATTCTGAAGGAATTCGAAGCTCACCCTGCAGACCCTGCAGGAGGAGAACGTCAATCATCCGGATCTCGCCGACCGGGCCTCTTCCGAAACCGACCGCGCCATCGAGCTGCGCGCCCGCGACCGCCAGCGCAAGCTGATCTCCAAGATCGACGCAGCATTGCAGCGCATCGAGGACAACACCTACGGCTATTGCGAGGAGACCGGCGAGCCGATCTCGCTGAAGCGGCTCGAGGCCCGTCCGATCGCCACGCTTTCGGTGGAAGCGCAGGAGCGCCACGAGAAGCGCGAGAAGGTCTATCGCGACGAATAGCGCCTTCAGCTCCACTTGAAGTGCCGGCCGATTTCCGTTTGAAATCAATCCGCTCGCGGGACCTTTTGAATCGAGCATTCCGCTTGCGTTGATCCTGTGAGCGAGGATGAGTAGCTCCACGGACGGCCTTTGCAGATGGACCGAATTCTTCGAGCCGCCCAAGCCGTCGCCACCGCGCGGCGCAACCGCGCGCCGCTGAAGCCGCTGCCGGCTGACGCCGCACCCCGCGACGAAGCCGAGGGCTACCGCGTGCAGCGCGCCGTCCACGACCTGCTGCTGCCGAGCGTAGGCCCGCTCGTCGGCTACAAGATCGGCTGCACCAGCAAGGTCATGCAGGAATATCTCGACATTCCGCGTCCATGCGGCGGCGGCGTGTTTGCCCGCGGCGTTCACGAGTTCGGTGTCCGGTTGCATGTGGCCGATTTCGTGCGCGTCGGCGTCGAATGCGAGATCGCGGTCCGCCTTTCGCGGGATCTGCCGCCGGGCGAGGCGCCGTTCACGGCCGAGTCGGTCATGGAGGCGATCGAGGCCTACATGCCGGCGATCGAGATCGTCGACGACCGCTATGAGCGATGGGAGACGCTGGGCGCCCCGACGCTGATCGCGGACGATTTCTTTGCCGCCGGCTGCGTGCTCGGCGCGCCGGTCGCGCACAATGCGGCGCCCGACCTGCTCTCGGTCAATGGCCGAGCGCTGATCAATGGCAGCGAGGCCGGCCACGGCACCGGCGCCGACGTGCTCGGCCATCCCCATCATGCGCTGGCCTGGCTCGCCAATCATCTCGCCGCCGAGGGCAGGGGCCTGCATGCCGACCAGATCGTGCTGACGGGGAGTCTGGTCAAGACGGTGTGGCTGAAGCCCGCGGACCGCGTCGTCATGGAGCTCGACGGGCTCGGCCGGGTGGAAGCGGGCTTCTTCTAGACTATAGACTACTTCCCGGCGCAAAATTCGAAGGCCTTTAGCCGCGTATAAAATCAGGGCGTCGACGGAAAACTGCAAGGTCGAACGAAACGACGGTTGACTTGCGCGGCCGCTGTTGAATTTATTTTTATGAATAATTCGCGATCGAACCCTTCACGCGCGCGTCAAGCTTGTCGGCAAGCTGCCGGTTACCGGCGAATTGCTGCGCGGCTCGCTGCTGGAGCGCACCGTCCGACATACCAAGGGTTGCCCGAAATGCGCCCGCGGTGAGGGACAACCCAGGCAGTGGTGTCGGAACCGGCCTACTGTGCGCAGTTTTATCCCACCGCAAACTGTCAAAATAAAGGGCCAGGCAATCCCTATGGCCACTATCAGCAACCCGCCGGACCATGGTCAGCCGGCGAAACTGTCGGCATGTCCCCGAAGCTGGCGCGCGCCCATCGATACGGTTCTCACCGCGGTACTCACGGCCATGGCAACTGAATCCGGGCCGCCCGGCATGAAGCGCCGGCTCGCCCTCTGACGGCCGATGCAATCTGCGCATTTATTTTAAGGGATCCTCGTCGCTGCTTTCATTAAGGCGCTGTACTAGATCAGCGAGCCCAACTCTATCCGTGTCCTGGTCTTCGCCTTCAGTCCGCGATCGAGGCCACAAGATGAGCCCCCCGCAAACCAACGCGAGCCCAATGACGATCACCGCAATACCTAGAACATCCATTTTTGCGACCGCAAAACGGACAGTCTAATCCAGTTTCGTGCCGGCCGCACCTGGAGGTCTACAAAGCGCGACGCGGGACCGAAAGCCCGCGCCCTCTTTGCGCATTAGCTCACGTGATGCTGTAAGAAGTCCCGGATGCGCTCTACCAGGTGCGCCGATGCCAATAGGGCAAAGAACAGCGTGACAGCAAAGAATAGGCCGAGGCCGTCAATGGCCTGTCGGATGTCGGGCTTCATCCAAGCGTGAATGCGTTTAATATAGTGCATGACCGTTCGCCGTCTCAAGGTGTTACAGGTTTAGAGCGCGCCTCACCCTCTCTGGCTTTAACTCGCGACGCCTGGCGATCGCGTGCGGCGATCAATTCCTTGAGGACCTTCGCTCGTTCGTCGACGGTCATCGCAGGCTTCTCGCGCGCTGGCGGCAGGTCTCCCACGGGTAGATAAGCGGGCGCCTTCGGAGGCCCCGGCGCCTCTGCCCGCGCGTCCAACAATGACGAGCCAGCAGTGGAAGTTGTACAGCCGCCGAGCGCGAGGTCCAACAGCAGCAGCGAAGCGAGCGCTATCCGCTCATTGACATACCCAACATCCACACATGCTTGTTTCATTGGCAAGCGGGACAATTATGACCATATGCCACGGACCGATGCGGTTCCGTTCGACCGGGTTAATGGCCGGTTACCGCCGCAGCCGCCTAATTCCATGGGACGTTTTTCTGCCCCGGGGATGCCATCGTGCCGGCTGGATAGGCGATCAATGTCCACTGATGAAATACGTTCCGATTGGGACTGCGATCCGCTGCCAGCTGCGGGCTTACCTTTGCGCTCGTCGCCTGGTGGGAGATCGTAGGAGACATCTGGAGCGCGCTTCAGTGACGTGCTGTGGCGGGACCGAAGCCCCGCCACGCCAGCCCAACACGCTACCGTGAACGAAACTCTTCGCGCGAGACCGCGAAGCCATCCCGAAACACAGCCGCCCTACCCTTCGGGTCGTTCACTCGAGGAGGGTAGCATGCGTACTTTGATTTTCGGCGTCGCTTTGATCACAGTCGCGGCTGCAGGCTTTCATACCTTGATCTCGGCATCTCTTGATGCAGCTCGGGACGCCAGGCCGGCGACGTTTTCTGAGCGGTTTGCTCCTGTGCTTAAGCCCGTTTAATACGGGCCCCGCATATTAAAAAGCCCGCCCAGGCGAACCGGGGCGGGCTGGAGAAGCGGTCGGGTGACTCCGGTGCCTGCTGAAAACACCGAGACCGCGAGAGCAGTCTAACGCGTCCGGCTTACAGCGACCTTACGGCACAGCCGGTTCCGGCTCCGCTTTGCGAGACCTGCGGGCCTTCGCCTGGGCGGTGGCCAAACGGGATTTCCTGGTCGGGTGTTCGTCGAGCCAAGCGATATCGGCAGCAAGCGCGCTCAACCTGCTTGTCCCTGGTAGCGAAATAGCGCCATTGCCGGTCCCTTAGCAGGCCTCGCTTCCAGGTGACGGCGGCGACATCAGGCGCTGGCGTGAGCAACTGGCTGCAATTCGACGATTGGGTCGCCACTCAGGATGACGATCCCGGCCGCTCCGAGGCCATCCGCCGTCTTGTAGAGCTCGGACTGAAGGCGAAGAGTGCGAGATGAACGCTACCTTGCCGCATGGACAAAGGAAGAGGAAGAAGTCCCTCTATGTTGGCGCTCATTGTCGCTATCATCGTGTTCGGTTTGACACAGGTACTAACTATTCTCGTGCTGTTCAGGTATGGCATGAGCGACAATCAATCACTCCCTCCAAGCACAGCATTCAAAACAACGTTCAATGTTGGCACGCTGATCGCAATCGCTATCGCCGCATCACATTGGCTGCTGCCGCAGGTTGGGTGGTGGTGATGCGCTGGCTCGCTCCGAAGCCATCCGCCGTCTGGTCGCGATCGGACTGAAGGCGAAGGGGAAGAAATGACCGATGCTCTTGTGACAAAAGAAGCGGATGCAGCAGGCTCGGGCGGCTTTCGCGCGCCTCAAGGTTGCGGTAAGTCTGCTCGCGAAGGGCACTGGGGCGCATTCCAATGACCGATCCAACCAAGTTTCGGCGAGAGCTAAGCGATCTCGCGGATGCACTCAGTGACGCCTGTGAAGGCCTAGGAGCGGCCATAGAGCGAAACATTCCGGCCGGCGAGAACGTCTCCGCTGAAGGCGATCTCGTAGCTATGGTCGAAGAGCTGAAGCGGCTCGCCAAGATGCTGGCGTCGCTGAACGAAGGCTCGAGCAGCATACATTGAGGCACACAGAGGATTGGTGCCCCGCGCCGTGGCCGCGCCCGTGCGTTATTTCGCGTCCATCTGGGGAAAGTAGGCCAGGCGAGTGAACAGGCCAAAAGAGTGGACTGACAAAGAGATCGACCGTTTGGTTAGTCTGGCGCGTCGACAGGCAACGGCTTCCGATATAGCCAAAGAACTGGGCCGCCATGTGGGCTCAGTAAAGCGGATGGCGAGGCAATTGTCTCTGCCACTCGTCAAACGGAAGCCCTCTGCGCAGCGCAGGAATATGCGCCGACGCGTTCCGAAACAATGATTGCTGTGTCGGCGCCGGAGAAATACGCGGCCACTTCTTCAGCGGGCGGCAAACCCGACAAGATCATCAGCGCTTCGAGCACGCGTTCGCGAACGGCGTCCTTGCCGCGGCGCGGAGTGGGTGAAGCGTCAGATTTTATCGGATAGGATTTGCCGTCGCGGCCGATGCGTGTTTCAGGTGAAAGGTCCCTATCACTTGCGCGCTTGCGCGCCTCACTTACCGTGGGCTGACTAACGCCGAGCTCCGCAGCAATGGCACGATCGGACTTTTGCGGATTTGCCTTTATGGCCTCTGCGGCCCTGCTGATCTTCGGCGTATAGGCGACGCCGCGATTGCAGCTCGCGTTAGCTTCCGAGCCGCAGCCGGTGCAAACCATCCGCTGAATCGAGCTTTCCGGACGGAAGGCCGTCTAAGTATTTCTACTGGGAAGACGTGCCCAGCCGCCGCCTGAAGTTCCGGAGAACCGGATGAGCGGTGAAGCCCAAAATTATTACGACTCCGCAAGAAAAAGGAATTGATGTTCGTCTCGCACTTGATCTCGTTTCATTTGGCGCGAAAAAAACAGTTCGACATAGCGCTCGTGTTCAGCCAAGACCAAGACATTCAAGAGGTGGTTCACGAAATAGCCGACGTCTCAAAAGAGCAAGATAGATGGATACGCGTCGCCTGCGCCTTCCCATCGGGTGGTAACGCATCATCGGGACGTGGGATAGATAAGGTTGATTGGTTCCGAATGGATCAAACGTTCTATGACGCGTGTCTCGATCCCCGCGACTATCGACCAAAGCGAGCGTGACCTAACTTTCTAAATGTTCATCAACCGACCACCTGGTATTCGAACGCGACGCCCTCCGGATCGTGTTCGGCGAACCAGCGCTGCGCAGCTTCCTCATCGGCGAAGACCTTCAGGTGATCCTTGTCTCCGACCTGCTTGCTTGTATCGATATAGATCCAGACGGACAGAGCTCGGCGCCAAAGATTGAAAGCCAAGCACCCTAGAAATCCAGCTAAGAATCCGAGAGCGGGCCAGTGCCAGGAATCCGGCGGATAAGAAATCCAGTACCAAAAGCCGCGGCTCACTCCCGCAAGGCCCGAGTTAAGAAATCCAATCAGAAGGCCCATCGCCGCACCGAAGAGAGCGGTAACAACACTTGCCGTCAGGCGTTTTAGGTTCATGCGTGATCCCTCATCTGCACGAACATTTCTCTGATGTCAGTAAGGCGAAGCTTGCCGACGAAATAGTGCCTGAGGGCATGGAGCTGCCGGGCGGCTACGTCCTGCTTGACCTGGTTTGTCTCTTTGAAGAACACGCGCATATCTTCGACGAAGCGGCGCGCAGCCGCGGGTGGTAGTTCGATAGGCTTGCTCGGCATGGGCCAAATATAGGGGCCCACCGTCAAGATTTTACGACCGGCCCATCGAGTAGGGTGGGATTCTAGTGACGCTTGCTATACCGCCAGCCGACGAGAGGAGCCTTCTCGACCCTCGGTACGATCGTGACAATCCATCGTGGTGGGCTGCTTGATCGGTCTTCCTGGACGGACTGGACCATGCCGAAAAATCTTGAACCGTTAGACTGAGGTTTGCGGGCCGTCCGCTATATTGAGCGAAGCGACAGCGCCGGACACCAACAGGGTTCGTTATTTCGACAGTTTGCACAATGGATCTCGGTCAGCTCAGTGCACAGTACCAGTCGACCCTTAACTAACCTCTAACCATTCCATTCCGCGCTTCTCTGGCACACGCCTTGGGCTTGCTCCAAGCCCTCTTCGCTGGTGAGCTGTGCGATCTTGCGGAAAGTCTCCTTCGACTTTTCAGCTCCGATTCGCAATCGTAGCATTAGTTGGGCGGCTCCGCGACGCGCCGCATGCCGCACCCGGCAGACATCGGGTTGATCCCGGCTTCGCGCCCCAGATGGCATTGAGGCCGATTGCGACGTCGGCTGGCCCCCGATCTCGACGACATCGCTGTCGCGGCCGAGGACGCGGGTGTCCAGATCAGTCATCGTACAGGCGTTGGCTGGCCGGCGCGGAATGTCCGCTTGATGCGGCGGCGAGATTTTATCGGACCGATAAATTCGGCTGCGTTAAGTATTCCGGGACAAACATCAGTCGCTGCTATGGCGCTGTTTCGAACGCCCCGGCTGACGACATCGAGCCGACGGAGTAAGGCCGCCTCTTCATTTCGGGCCTTCGGGTCTCAGGGGGCCATACCGCCCGACCGCTGAACGGCGCGCCAACGCTTGGTACCTCGGCATGGCCGCTGGTTGCGACCGCCGTCTTCGCGGGGCATTTTCCTTTCGTGGCTGCTCTGAGCCCCACATCTGTAACGAACCCGTTAACCCCGGAGGTCCTCCGGAGGGGGCTCAATGGCCTGCAAGCCCTCTTTTATCGGGACCCAAGTTCGGCTTAAATGGAGCCCAATTTTCCTGCCTCGGGGGTACACCTGTCCGCCTCCGTAATTCGGAAGTCTCTTTTCCCGGTTCGATTTTGAAGACCTGCTTTTTTTAACGTTTTTGGATGGTAGTCATGGCGATGGACGAAGGTCTGGCCCGAATGCGTGCCCATCACAATAACATTGATCGCTATCGCACGCTGCTTGCGACCGAGTTGTCCGACCTCGAACGCCAGTTTATCGAGCGGCGTCTCGCCGAGGAGCAACAAGCGGCCGAAGAGCTGGTCGCGAGGCGCGAGATCGCCGCGATCGAGAATGCGTTAAAGCTCCTCGGCGGCGTGACGGTCGGGTGAACCGTCCGGCGTCGGCACGCTCGCCATGAGGTGATCGAATAGTGCAGCGCATGAGTCCGGAATTGGCTCGTTTTTAAACATGCCGACTGCATCGAGCAATGTCTGAGTTCGGCGGCGAAGCGGAAACAGTTGCTCGCACTGAGGTCTTCTTAGTTTGACCCTTCGCGACATTTTCGCTGCCGCACAGCAACTATGTCGCTCAGGGCATTTTGTTCGGCTTGGATCATCCGAAATTATCCAAGCGTACTACCTGTCTTGACACTGTTGGCCCGCAAGAACACAGTTCCGTCTAGAAATGGCATCGTCATTCACTTTGAGAAGAGAATTTATGTGCTGTCTCGTCGGCAATTCCTCACCTCCACGCTCGCAGCTGGTATGGCGCTAAAGGCGAGCGCCCAGCCCGCTAAACGCATCATCGTCGATGCTCAGGTGCATCTGTGGAAGGCGGAAGCGGATTGGAAGGTCCTCGGCATGAAGCCGCAGATGCCTGAGCCGTTCACGATTGAGAAGCTCGTGCCGCTGATGGATCAGGCCGGCGTGGATCGCGTCATAGTCGTGCCGCCGGGCGACCGCAACGACTACGCCCTCGAAGCGGCGAAGCGTTATCCAAATCGCTTTGCGGTCATGGGCCGCATCGCGTTGAGGAACCCGCTAATGGCGGTGCTGTTGCCCAAGTGGAAACAGCTGCCAGGCATGCTCGGCGTGCGCCTGACCGGCGGAGCGCCCGACTGGTTCTGGTCCGGGGCAGAGAAGGCCGGCCTTCCGGTGATGTTCCTGAGCCCCGGCCGGAATGCTGAGCTTGCTCGCGTCGCGGAGCGCTACCCGCAGCTGCAGGTCATCGCCGATCACATGGGCGTCAGCGCCGACATCATCAGGGAAGGCCGGCTTGCAGATGCGATCAGTCAGACCGCTTCGCTCGCCAAATACTTGAACGTCTCGGTCAAGCTGTCGGCGGCGCCGAACTACTCGTCGGAACCCTATCCGTTCCGCGATTTCACGCCGCACATCAAACGGCTGTTTGATGCCTACGGTCCGAAGCGATGCTATTGGGGCACCGACATCACCTACGGCTACGATAAAGCAACCTATAAGCAGCGCGTCACCCATTTCACCGAGGAGCTGTCGTTCCTATCCGAAGAGGACAAGGATTGGGTGATGGGCAAGTCGATCCTCGAACGGCTGGGGTGGGCGTAGCTCTTCAAAATAGCCGCCGCCAGCACAGACGCTGGGGTGGTCCATTATCCGCCAACCAGGTGATCGAATAGGCTCTCGTGCTGGGATGGATGGTGCACAGAACGACGCAGAGACGGCTTCTTGCTCTTCGCCACTCTCGGTCCTATTATTTAAGATGCTTTCGCTCACCTTCCGCCGTTTGATCTTTGCGGCCGCTGCTTGCATCGAACTGGCAGGGGGAATGGTGCGGGCCTCAATTGCTGACGATCGGGTCACCAGGGTTGTCGCACTCGGGGATTCGCTAACCGCCGGATACGGTCTTCCAAGCGTTGACGCCTTTCCGTCTCAGCTTGAACTTGCATTGAGGGCCAAGGGTTACTCGGTGACGGTTGCGAACGCCGGCGTATCAGGGGACACGGCTGCAATGGGCCTTGCGAGGTTGAATCGATCAGTCCCCGAGAACACCGATGCTGTTATCTTGGAACTTGGCGCCAATGACATGCTAAAGGGATATGAACCAGTCTCAACTCGTACATCACTCCTAGCGATCCTACGGGACCTGCAAGCCCGCCATATTATCGTGCTTCTTTGTGGCGTGCGAACCCAGCCGAGCCGCGGAGAAGAATACAGTAAAGCTTTTGCCGCTATGTTTGCTGACCTTGCGCGCGAACACAATTTGTTGTTTTACCCGGTCTTCGATGAGGCTTTTGTGGACGATGCCCGGCTCAGGCTATCGAATGATCTGCATCCGACAGCAGCTGGGGTCAAGGCGACGGTCACGCGCATCTTGCCGAAGGTGGAGGCTTTGATCGATCTGGCACTTCACGACCATTGAGCGACGTTTGGGTCGACGTAAATCCAGACGATCATGCGTGACTTGCATCTCCACAAACATCTGCGTTACGTCGGCGAAACTTGCCCGGGTAATGTTGCCAGAGCGCGTGTAGCTGCCGTGCTGCGATCTCGTCGCGCTTGATGCTGTTGGGTTCGGCATGGAAGGCGCGCGTGTCCTCGGCGAAGCGGCGGGCGGTAGTTCTATCTGCTTTTTCAATTTTCGGTCAGGTCGCGCCTCTAAGGGGTAGCGGCAGCTGGAGCGTTCATTCGCGGGAAGGCAAGCACGGTCCCGTTCCAGGCGATTAGGGTGATGCGAGGAGCCGGGACCGTGCAGGCCAGGGAGGTTAAGCGTGGCCCAACGATTCAATCTATTCAACCAGACTGCGTTCCTGCTTCGGCGCCCGAACACGACACGCTGGTGTCAGGATCGCGGCGGTGGGTGAGGGCGGGAATAGCCCGTGATTGCGCCGCTGGCAGAGGTGCGCAAATCGTCAATCAGTCGTGGTTGACGATGGTGACAGGATACCGTTTGTCGTGGCTGTGGAAAGAGGCCGTTAACCGGTCGGCCTCTTCGATCCGTACACTCGTTACCTGCGTTGATCTCGCGCCGAATTCATAAGGTCGCGCGGACAGGTTCGCGCCGGCCCCCTCATGCCGGGAACGGTCCGGTGGGACAGGTAGGGAAGGTAGGCCTTGTGCCCGGGAGAAACGGACCGATCGTCGGCGAGATCGCCGTGATGCCGCCATGACCGTTGGACACAGGGATTCCGAAGCAGCCAACGCTCACGAATTCAATGCCTTCGTCGGACAATGGACGGATAGCCCGGTGGGCATTTTCACGGATCGAGTTTGTCAAAATCTCCACCCGTGCAGGGGTGAACGGGCTTCCCCGTCGGTCGTGTCTCAGTTTGAAATCTTGCATCCCGCTTCACTGCAAGCTATTTGTGCACGGAAAGCTATTTATGCACGGAACATGAAATCGTCCGACTTTTTCTTCCAGCTGACTCTAACAGTCTGCATCATCGGCTTGGTAATCTTGGGTGGGATTGCCGCCTTAAACGATGGCGTCGTGCATCCGGCGAGCGTCTTCGTGGGAGTGGGAACGTTAGGCCTAATGGTAGCCTTCTTCCTGATCGGCATCATTTGCGCAATTTGTGGATATCGACCTTAATTTCAAACTGGCACACCACCGGCTTGTCATGGACGAACCGGGTCACCAGGCTGAACCCTCATTCGGGATTGCTCTGGTATCGCTCGGCAAGGCCCCTTCGCTCCGGCGCGAAGTGGTGCACCGGGATGGCCGTTGCAGGTGACGGTCCACCAGTCCGGCGGCCGGTCGCAAACGGTAATGTCATAGCCTCGTTCGGGTCGTTCCCGGGATGATCTGCATCCCCATGATTCCGCCGATCGGGGGTTGGACCAGATATGGGGCCAAGTCTGGGGCCAATGGCGAATAGGACATGGCTAGTACTGGTTGGTACTCGATCTTCAAGACCCCGCCCAAGTGCCTGATCTTGAAGACGGGAACGAAAACGCACGGCACCGGACAGTCCCGTGCGCATTTTTCAAACCGGTGGCCCGCTTCACGGGAAAAACCGCTGACCGGACGAGGCGCGGATCAGGCGACGCTTCTGTCTTCCATCATCCTGCGTTTGACGGTTTCGCAGGTCTTGCGAACGTCCTCGGTGAACAGCGCGCACTCCTCGATGCGCTTGAAGATCTTCTTGGCTTCCTCGCGATAGGCCGCCGCGGTATCGCGCATGAAGGCAATCGCATTGTGCACGTCGGCGGTCATCGCCTCGCACTTCTTCGCCGCGCTGACGAGCTCAGCCCCCATCGCTTCGATCTCCTTGGCTGCGGCTTCATAGTCGCGCACCACGGCCTCGGCAGCGAGCACGCCTACGCGCGAAACACCGTCTCGATGCTCGACATAGTCTGGCAGTGGTTCGGAAAGAGCAGGGGGTACCACCCTGTTGGGTAGTACCGGTAAAGCCGCTGTCACGTCAGCTTCAAGCCTGGCCAAATCCAGGGACTTCGTTCTCGGAAATTTCTCGATGTTCGCCATAGATCAAATCCTTCTACTCAGCTGCTCTACCGGAAAGCAAATGGAGCTAATACGCGAGGAGGCCGGCCAATCGCCGTCTGCCTCGACCATCCGACGGGCGTCGCCCCTCAGGATGGCGGGCTGATTTTGAAATCCTGATTCGTGGCGAAAGATTCGCCAAACTGCGGCGAACGTCTATCCTGACAGCATGCATAGGTTGTTCGAATGCAGCCTATCCCGCACGCTGGCCTGGGGACTACCGGTTGCGCGGTCCCCGATGCTCGCTGACTGATTCCTGCCGATATGATAGGCTGACAGGGGGCCAGCTACACGATGGGAGGAAATCATGACCATCGAAACCATTCTGAGGCGTAAGGGCACCAACGTCACGACAATCGATCCGGAAGCCAGCATCAAGCGGGCGGCAGACTGGCTCCGCGCCAAGAATATTGGCGCGCTCGTGGTAACGAGCGAGAACGCAATTCTTGGTCTCATTTCCGAACGCGAAATCGTTCATGCGTTTTCTCGCTATGGCGAGACAGCCGGGTCGATACCTGTGAAGGAAATCATGCAATACGGCGTGACCACCGTGTCCCCGGACGACAGCATCAATCGCGTGATGAACCTGATGACGCACCATCGCGTGCGCCACATGCCGGTACTGCGTGGCGGCAAGCTGGCCGGTATCGTCAGCATCGGCGATGTGGTCAAGCATCGGCTGGAGGATCTGGAGCTTGAGACGAACGTCCTGCGTGATGTCTACAACGCCGCGCGTTGACGGCGCGGAACTGGGGATGGCGCCTTCCGCGTTCGCGGTCTCTCACTCGTCCACGATCTGTCCGCCGTCATAACCGCAAGCGATCCGTCCGAGCGAGGCACGAAATTGTTGGCTCTCGACGGTGGACGCCGGCGCTGCGAGGCCGTCGGGATCTGAAATTCGCCGGGTGCGACCCAGAAGCGACGAGGAGCGCTGCGTGCGCAGCGCGCTAAATCACTGCCAATGCGAAAGCTGATCTTCCGTAACTACTCGCTCAATATTCTCCGATTTGCACCTGATGCGGTATCTAAGGCGTCCGTCCGCTTCAATGGGCATGCACTGAACGACGGTGTATATCATTGGCGGCTCGGTTGCGGCACGACCTTGCGGACCTTGCGCCTGATGGTGAACGTCTTCATTCAGCTTATAGGCAAATGACATTTGTCTCTCTCGGATTTGCGGTCGCTCGAGCGTAGACCGTGCGGCCCGGCAATGCACTCTGTTGCCCTTCCGGGCGCAGGCGGGTGAAAGCGATACTGGCGATCAAGTGTCGTCTGGCCGTGAGTGCGTTGAACCGCGTCAGCAAGATTGACCTAACGCGCTGGGATCGTTCCAACAAATGCTCCCCAGCCCACCGTTGCGGCCATTCATAAGCCTATACAGTGAAAAGAGCAATTCCAAGCACGTTGCCATTTGATCTCGGCGGGTCGATGCTGTCAGCCGCGGGCATAGTGGAGGCAACATGAGCAAGCCAACTCTCGACAATCGCCACCGCAATAAGGACGGCGAAATCAGCGGCAAACATGGAAACACGCTCATTCGCACGTTGCGCAAGATTTACGGGCAGAATTTTGCGGCCGGCTATCCTGAGACCGAGAGGCTCAGTGAGGTTCTGCGTGAATTGAACGAGACGTCGCTGAGCCAGCTTCGCCGCGATCATGAAACCGGACACCTGGAGCACAAGATCGCCAAGGCGTCAAAGTAACCCGCCGACATGAATAGCATCGATGCAAGGATTGCCTGGAACGGCAATCCAAGGACAGAAAATTTGGTGGGAGCGATCGGCGCGCTGCAGACGGAAACCGGCATGCATCTGGAAGTTCGCGCTGTCGCTGACGCCGCATGACTTCCAAAAACATGACTTCCAAAAACACGACGGCCTCCGGCAGGGGAGCTACCGGAGGCCGCGTTGATACACTTCATTGCGCCTAGGTTCGCAATTCAGTGTGGGAGCTCATGAAGGTGAGGGCTTGCCGTGCGGCTGACCCTCGCCCTGACCCTTCCCCTTGCAGGGGGAGGGAATGTTCTTTTCCTTCCGGTCCTTTTCCCGATCAGAACGGCAGCAGGATGTCCATCACCTGCTGGCCATAGGGCGGCTGCTGGAAGTCCGAGATCTGGCCGCGGCCGCCATAGGAAATGCGGGCCTGCGCGATCTTCGTGGAATCGATGGTGTTGTCGCTCTGGATGTCCTCGGGCCGCACGACGCCGGCGACGATCAGTTCGCGCATTTCGTAATTGACCCGGATCTCCTGCTTGCCCTCGACCACGAGGTTGCCGTTCGGCAACACCTGCGTCACGACGGCGGCGACGTTGGTCTGCAGCGCCTCCTTGCGCTGCACCGAGCCCTTGCCGTCGAATTGCGACGTCCCGTCGGCGGTCAGCAGCCGGCCCGGCAGCACCTTCTGCGCCTGCTGGCCCAGCGTCTTGGAACCGATGAAATCGGTGACGCCCGAATCTTCCTTGCTGGTGCGGTCGCGCTGGGTCTCGTTGTTGAAGTTCGCCTGGTCGGTGATGTTGACGGTCACCGTCAAGAGGTCGCCGATCTGGTGCGCGCGCTGGTCCTTGAAGAACGAGCGCGAACCGTTCCGCCACAGCGAATTGGGGCTGTAGGACACCGTCTCGGGCTTGGGCATCGGCATCGACACCGGCTTGTAGCCGGGCTGCGTCGTCGGATTTTCGATCGACGTCAGCTTCGGCGTCTCACCGATCTGCGACAGGCGGTTGATCGCGGAACATCCGCTGCCGACGCAGGCCAGCATCACCAGCGACCCCGCGAGGGCCAAACGCTTGCAACCGTGACTGAACCTGAACGGGGACATGAACTTTACTCTGGCTTGGAGGAGACTGACGCAGTGTTGTCGGCGAGCGAGGCGGGTGCGGGCGCGGCGCCGGTGTCGGAAATGACGACCGGCTGGGGCGTGGCGACCTGGATGGTCACCTGGGCGCGGCCGGTGACGACGCCGGTGACGGTGCGCTTGGATTGCAGGTTGACCACGCTGACCACGTCGCCCTCTGTGCCGTTGTCGACCGCCTTGCCGCGGGTGGTGAGATAGATACCCGCGGTCTGGAAGATCAGCGTAACGCCCTGGTCGCGCTGCACGAGATCGGGTTTCACGAGGTCGGCGACCTTCAGGGCCTGGCCCGCGCGCATCGAGCGGCGCACCTGCATGCCGAGCGCGCGGTCGCGCACCGCCGCGTCGCCGCCGATTTCGGCCTTCGGACGCCGCTCGACCATGAGGTCGGAGGATTTCAGGATATCGGTGCGCTCGACATTGCGCGTCAGCACGACGGCTTCCACCGTCTCGATCGCGGTGCCGGTGAAGCGCAGCTTGGTCGGCGCGGCGCCGTCGTCATTGGCAATCTCGAAGGTCACGTCGAAACGCGTGGAGCGCTGTTCGTAGCGCACGGCGGTCGGCTGCATCGCGCCGGTGTTGGAGGCATCGAGATGCAGGTCCTGGATGTCGCGGTCGAAGGTAAGCGAGAGATTGGCGGCATCGCCGAGCCCGCTGCGATGCTCCAGCGCGTGCGCGACGCTTTCCTGGATGTCCTTGCTCTCGACGTTGCGAGCCAGCCGCGTCACCGTGACCTGCTTGATGTCCCTGGTGTCGACGCCGATTACCTGGTGCGCCCGCAGCGCGGCGATCACCTGCGCGGTCGGCAGCGAGCCTGTCGTGCCGAGGTCCGGCGCGCGGTAGATCGCGATCTGGCTGGCTGGACCGGCATTGTCGATGACGTCGCCGATGCGGACGATGTCCGAGGTCACCGCGACATTGGCGCGCAGCACCGGGAGCGCGATGACAGCCGTGTCGCTGGCCCAATTGTCGGCGGAGGCGGCGAGCGCCGGGGCGGGGAGCGCGGCGATCAGCGCCGCGGCGAAGAGGAGAGGTCGGAAAGTCATCACAAGCTTCCTCAGCGGAACAGCGCGGTGGTGGACTGCATCATCTGGTCGGCGGCCGAGATCACCTTGGCGTTCATCTCGTAGGCGCGCTGGGCGGCGATCAGGTCGCTCATCTCGGAGACGACGTCGACGTTCGCCTGTTCCAGGCTGCCCTGCGTGATGCTGCCAAAGCTGTCGGCATTGGCGACGCCGTCCTGCGGCGCGCCCGACGACGGCGTGTCGGTGTACTGGTTGCTGCCGACCGGCTGCAGGCCGGCCTTGTTGATGAAGCGCGTGAGCTGGAGCTGGCCGATGATGTTCGACGTCGTCGAGCCCGGCAGCGTCACCGAGACCTGGCCCTGCGAGTTCACCGTGAGGCCCGACGAGTTCTGCGGGATCGTGATGGTCGGCTGTACCGGGTTGCCCTGTGCGGTGACGACGCGGCCCTGATTGTCCATCTGGAAGGTGCCGTCGCGGGTGTACTGGAAGGTGCCGTCCGGCATCTGGATCTTGAAGAAGCCTTCGCCGCTGATGGCGAGGTCGAGATCGTTGCCGGTCTGCGACAGCGTGCCTTGCGTCATCGAGCGCGGCGTGCCGACGGTTTTCACGCCGCCGCCGAGGTCGATGCCGACGGGCAGGATGGTGCCCTGGTCGGACGCCTGCGCGCCGACGCGGCGGACGTGCTCGTAGATCAGATCCTGGAACGCCGCGGTCTGCTTCTTGTAGCCGGTGGTGCGCAGGTTCGCGATGTTGTTGGAGATCACCTGAACGTTGAGTTCCTGTGCCGCCATTCCGGTCGCAGCGGTGTGAAGCGCTTGCATGTCGGTAACTCCTTAAGAGGTTCAGGCCGGAACGTCGGCGAGCTTATCGATCGCCGACTTATGCAGGTCGTGCTCGGCGGCCAGCATGTTGGCGATGTTGGTATAGGTGCGGTTGATCTCGATCATCCGGCTCATCTCGACGACCGAATTGACGTTCGACTTCTCGACAAAGCCCTGCTGCACCATCGACTTGGTGTCCGGCTGGGCGGCGGCGCCGTTCGGCGCGGAATAGAGGTTGTTGCCCTGCTTTACGAGCTTCTGCGCATCAGTGAAGTTCACGACGCGCAGCTTGCCGCGGATCGAATCCGTGCGGCTCGTGCCTTCCAGCACCGTGACGGTGCCGTCCTGCGAGATCGTGATGTCGTGGTCGGTCGGCTGGAGCACGATCGGACCGGAGGTGCCGAGCAAGGCCTCGCCGGAATTGGTGACGAGCTGGCCGGTGCTGGTGACCTGGAGATTGCCGTCGCGGGTGTAGCGCTCGCCGGCCGCGGTCTGCACCGTCAGGAAACCGTCGCCGCTGATCGCGACGTCGAGCGGGTTGCCGGTCCTTTCCAGCGCGCCCTGCTTCATATCATGGAAGCTGCCGCGGTCCTGGACGTAGGAGACGCGGCGGTCGGCGGGCCTGAAATTGTCCTCATGCGCGCCCGAGGAGAGATACTCCTCGAACAGCGTCTGGTCGCCCTTGAAGCCGTTGGTATTGACGTTCGCGAGGTTGTTGGCGATCAGCCCGAGATGCCGTTCGAGCGTGGTCTGTCGCGAAAGTCCGATGAGAAGCGCATTCTCCACCGGTGGTTCTCCCCCTTTGGTCCGATCCGCGCCACCGCTCTCCCAAGCAGCATTGCCGATCCCTTGCCGATCCTTGGCTGAACCGCGTGAGGCTCTCCCAAGCCGGGCGGTTCGCTTGAGCTCTCAGCGAAAGCCGTGCCAAGTCGGAAAATTAAGGCTTTTCAGGATCTTGGGTGTTTGAAAGGGGGCCGAAGCGGGCGGCAGAAAGGTCTTGTTGACCATGTTTGCCCGGCAACTTTTTCCTAGTCGCGGCGCAATCGAAAGATTCCATTAACCATTGTTACCTAGCGTCGCTTCGGACGAGCGCGTGTGCGCTGGGGGCAATGTATCGCGTAGTCTGAAGCTGCCTGGCTGGCATGATGCTCAGCGTCGAAGACGGACCGGGCGGCTATGGCAGAGAACGAAGCAGAAGGCGGCGGCGAGACCAACGAGGTCGGCGCGCAACCCAAGAACAAATTCAAGCTGATCGTGATGGTCGTTGGCCTGCTCGCCGTGCTCGGCGGCGGCGCGGCCACCTATTTCCTGTTCTTCCGCGGCCATGACGAGGAGCATCACGCGGAGGCGGCCCAGCACGTCAAGCCGCCGGTGTTCGTGGACGTCCCGGACATGCTGGTCAACCTGACCGGCAATCCGGGCGAGCGCGTGCAATACCTCAAGGTGAAGGTCGTGCTCGAGCTCAAGGAAGAGAAGCAGATCGAAGAGATCAAGCCGAGCATGCCGCGCGTCACCGACATCTTCCAGACCTACATGCGCGAGCTGCGCCCGACCGACCTCAACGGCTCGGCCGGCATGTTCCGCCTGAAGGAAGAGTTGACGCGGCGGGTCAACAACGCCGTTGCGCCGGTCAAAGTCAGCGCGGTGCTGTTCAAGGAAATCGTGGTTCAGTAGCGGCACGGATTTTTCAAGATGGCGGGCAACGACCCAGTCGACCAGGATGCCATAGCCGCCCAGTGGGAGGCCTCGCTTGATTCCGAGGATCCCGTAGCGGCTGCGGAGGAGGCGAGCTCCAACGAACTCACCGAGTCGATGGCCCTGCAATGGGCCGCGATGGTGGAGGATGGCAGCCGCGACTTCGGCGGCGGCAAGAACGGCGGCGAGCGCGTCCTGTCGCAGGAAGAAATCGACAACCTGCTCGGCTTCACCGCGGGCGAGGTCAATCTCGACGAAAATTCCGGCATTCGCGCGATCATCGACTCGGCGATGGTCTCCTACGAGCGCCTGCCGATGCTCGAAATCGTGTTCGACCGCCTGGTGCGGTTGATGACGACGAGCTTGCGCAATTTCACCTCCGACAACGTCGAAGTTTCGCTCGACCGCATCACCTCGGTCCGCTTCGGCGACTACATGAACTCGATCCCGCTGCCGGCAGTGATCAGCGTTTTCAAGGCCGAGGAATGGGAGAACTTCGGTCTCGCTACCGTCGATTCGAATCTGATCTATTCGATCATCGACGTGCTGCTCGGCGGCCGCCGCGGCAGCTCGGTGATGCGCATCGAGGGACGCCCTTACACCACGATCGAGACCGGACTCGTCAAGCGGCTGGTCGAGGTGGTGCTCGCGGATGCCGAGCAGGCGTTCCGGCCGCTGTCGCCGGTGAGATTCTCGATCGACCGGCTCGAAACCAATCCGCGCTTTGCCGCGATTTCGCGGCCGGCGAACGCGGCGATCCTGGTGCGCTTGCGCATCGACATGGAAGACCGCGGCGGCAATGTCGAGCTGCTGTTGCCCTATGCGACCATCGAACCGATCCGCAGCGTGCTGCTGCAGATGTTCATGGGCGAAAAATTCGGCCGCGACCCGATCTGGGAAGGCCATTTCGCCACCGAGATCTCGCAGGCCGAGATCTCGGTCGACGCGGTGCTGTACGAGTTCGACATCCCGCTGAAGCAGTTGATGAAGCTCAAGGTCGGCGACACCCTGCCGCTGGAAATGCGCGCGGACGCCCTGGTGTCGGTGCGCTGCGGCAGCGTGACGCTCACGGAAGGGCGGATGGGCCGCGTCGGCGACCGCGTCGCGATCCGCGTGACCAAGCCCTTGCGCAAGCCAAAGACGACGCTGGCGATGTTCGAGAAGGCAGACGAGCAGAACAAGTTGATGGAGGCCCAATGAACCACTCATTAGGTTTGATGATCGAGACTTTGGTGGCGGTATTGCTGGTGATCACCATAGGTTATTGCATGCTGCTCAACAACCGCCTGAAGCGCCTGAGGGCGGACGAGCACTCGCTGAAAGCCGTCATCGGCGAGCTCGTCACCGCAACCGAGATCGCCGAGCGCGCGATCGGGGGGCTGAAGCACGCCGTGCGCGACGTCAACGACAATCTCGGCAACAGGCTTACTGCCGCGACGCAGATGTCGGATCATCTCAAGCGCCAGCTTTCCGAATGCGACCATGTGGTGCGGCGGCTGTCGAAGATCGCGATCGCGGCGCGTCCGCAAAATGCGGTCGGGGTCGAGCCCGAACCCGCAACGCCCGCGCCCGCCAGACTTTCTGTGCCGAATACTTCCAGCGCGAAGGCGGTGGCGGCCGCGGCGCAGGCATTCTCTGAACGGCGAAGGACCGGTGGCCTTGCGGCATGAAGTCGTTTCGTAACATCCGCGTCATTCCGGTCGTCGTCGTCGCGGTCTGCTGCCTTGCCGTGCTCAAGGTCGCAGGGCTAGTGATCGACGGCGGCTACGTGTTCGACTACAATCCGCAGCGGACCAAATCGTCCTGGGCGCAGCAAAATCTGAACTATCCCGGCGGCGCAAAGGTTGCGTCAATATTCACCAAGGGCGATCCCGACGACATCACCGGCTCCACCCATGGCGAGCCCAAGGAGAAGCCAAAGGAAGAGCCGAAACCGGAGGCGCCGGACACCAAGCCGGACGGCGTGGTGCTGCACCCTGAGGAAAACCAGCAGCCGGTCTCGGCCTCCGAACGCGCGATCCTGGAGCGGCTGCAGTCGCGACGGCAGGAGCTCGACGCGCGCGCCCGGGAAATCGAAATCCGCGAGAGCCTCTTGAAGGAGGCGGAGAAGCGGATCACGTCCAAGGTCGACGAAATGAAAGCGTTCGAGACCAAGGCCGCGAGCGAGAACGCGCAGAAGGCCGAAGCGGAGAATGCGCGCTTCAAGGGCATCATCACGATGTACGAGGGCATGAAGCCGAAGGACGCCGCCAAGGTGTTCGACCGGCTGGAAATGCCCGTGCTGCTCGAGATCGCCTCCCAGATCGCGCCGCGAAAGATGTCCGACATCCTCGGGCTGATGCAGACGGACGCCGCCGAGCGGCTGACGGTCGAGCTCGCGCGCCGCGCCACCGGCGGTAGATCGGCCAACGCTTCCGCCGAGCTCCCCAAGATCGAGGGCAAGGTGCTGCCGCAAAAGTAGAAACCCGGCCGCATATTTAACAGGACGTTAATTCGCCAAATCTAGAGTCGGAGGCCGCGATGGGCGAGGGCACTCCGCTTCCTGAAGATGCGGCGCGTTGAACCGGAAGATTTCTCGACGATGGCGCGAACGGCAGCCGGAGGATTTTGGTCGCAAATCCGCACCTGTGCGCGGACCGTGCGGCGTTGCCTTGCGGCCGCAGCGGTCTTCGTGCCGCTCGCGATTCCAACTTTCTCATCGGCGCAACAGACGCGGCCCGATCCGGTCAAGGGCGAGGCGTCATTTTCCGTTTCCGGCGGCTATGCGCGGCTCACCATCAAGCTCGCCGAGGACGTCGTCTCCCAGGTCACCAGCGCCGGCTCGATCCTCGTGATCCGCTTCGAGCGTCCGGTCGACCTTACCGCCGACCGGCTGGCCGAATCCGCGCTGGATTATGTTTCCTCCGCGCGCCGCGATCCCGACGGCACCGCGATCCGCCTGTCGCTGGCGCGGCGGGTGACTATCAACACCATGTCCGCGGGCGAGCGGACCTTCGTCGACCTGCTGCCGGACGGCTGGACCGGTCCGCCGCCGCCGCTGCCGGTCGAAGTGGTGCGCGAGCTTGCGGAGCGGGCGAGGGCGGCCGAGCGCGCGCTCCGCCAGCAGCGCGCCGAGGCGGCCGCCAAGAAGCGTCCGCCGGTCCGCGTGCGCGCGCTGATGCAGCCGACCTTCGTGCGCTTCGTGTTCGAGATGCCCGACGGCGTCGGCGCCTCCTCGATCTTCAACGACCAGAAGCTCACGCTGTCGTTCAACGCGCTGCTCACCTTCGACCTGGCCGATGCGCTGATCGCCGCGCCGCCGAACGTCGCCTCGATCAAGCAACGCGTCGAGGGCGACAACACGCTGGTCGAGATCGAGATGATCGGCGATGTCGATGTCCACTCCTTCCGCGAGGACAAGACCTACAACATCGACGTGGCCTTCCAGCAATCGGACAAGGCGAAGGTGCAGGCCCTGCCGACCGCCGATGCCTCCCATGCGCCGGCGGCCGCGAAGCCGAAGAAGGAAGTGGCGGCCGAAAAGCATTCGGACGAGATCGCGCCGCCGACCTCGGAGACCATCGCTCGCCAGATGAAGGCCGAGGGCAAGCCGGAAAAGCTGGCGGCAGCGCCCGCGGCAACGGAGACGCCGAAGGCCGAGGCCGCAGCCGAGCGTCCGCCCGCCGCCGAGGCGCCCAAGGAAATGGCCAAGGAATTGGTCAAGGAATGATCGGACGTCAAGCCCGAGGCGGCCCCGGACCAGCCGGCGCATGCGGCGGAAGCCGCAAGGCCAGCCGAGCCTGCGGCTGCGGAGCCTGCGAAGAAAGAGATGCCTGCGCCGGCGGCGGAAGCTCCGAAGCCGGAAATGCCGGCGCCCGCCGCAGAGGCGCCGAAGTCCGCAGATGCCCCGCCAAAGATGGCATCGACTGCGCCGGCGACCGATCAAGCCAAACCGGCGATGAAACCGGACGCCGGGCCCGCGATGAAGTCCGAAGCCAAGCCGGAAGCGAAGCCGTCCGGTGAGCCCGTGAAGGTCGAGGCCTGGCGCGACAGCGATGGCCTGCGCCTGACCTTCTCGTTTCCGTCCATGACACCCGCGGCCTCGTTCCGTCGCGGCGATACCGTATGGCTGATCTTCGATTCCAAAGCGCCGCTCGACGTCGAGCCGATCCGCGCCAAGGCCGGCGCGATCATTGGCGATGTCAGCCGGATGCCGCTCGACAACGGGCAGGCGGTCCGCTTCCGCCTCAACCGTCCGCAGATGCATTCGCTGTCCACCGACGAGCGCACGAGCGGGACGGACTGGACGATGATTTTCGCCGACAAGGTGCAAGCTCCGCCGCAACCCTTGTCGGTGGTGCGCAACATCGCCGATCCCGCGCTTGCCAATGTCGCAGTGACGCTTTCCAATCCGGGCCTCTTGCACCGGCTGGTCGATCCCGACGCGGGCGATACGCTATTGGTCGTCACCGCGCCACCGCCGGTCCGCGGCTTCATCAAGCGGCAGGACTTCGTCGATTTCTCGCTGCTCGATTCCGCCCATGGCGTTGCGATCCGCCCGAACTCGGACGACGTCGCAGTCGAGCCCGCCGGCTCCAAGATCATCATCGGCAAGCCCGGCGGGCTGACGCTGTCGCCGGTCGATGTATCAGCCGAACGCGCGCCGATGGCGGTGCGTCCGCTGTTTGACATCGAGGAGTGGCGCAAGAACCAGACCGGCAATTTCATCGAGCGCGAATATGCGCTGATCCAGGCGATGGCGCGCGCCGAGCCGGACCTGCGTCCACAGGCGCGGCTCGATCTCGCCCGCTTCTACATGGCGCGCGCCATGTACCCGGAAGCCAAGGGCGTGACGGAAGTGGCCATGGCCGATCCCAACGCCAAAAAGGACGAATCCATCACACTGATGGTGCACGCGGTCGCGAGCATCCTGATCGGCCGGCCCGGCAGGGGGCTGAAGGACCTCGCCAATCCCGCGATCGGCGCCAACTACGATTCCCAGATGTGGCAGGCTCTGGCGCTGGCGCGGCAGTCGAAATGGGCCGAGGCGCGCGAGAAGTTCAAGAATGTCGAATTCGCGATCGCCTCGTTGCCGGTCGACCTGCAGCGCATCGTGACGATGGATGCCATGCGCGCCGCGCTCGAGGTCAAGGATTACGCCGGGGCCGCCAAGCGCCGCGCCGAGCTCGAGGTCATCGGCGTGCCGGCGGAACAGCAGCCCGCGGCCGCCGTGCTGCGCGGGCGGCTTGCCGAAGCCCTGGGGCACGACCTCGACGCGCTCGACGAATACAGGAGCGTTGTCGCCTCCGACGATCGCAAGTCGGCGGCCGAGGCGAAGCTGCTCGAGATCGCTCTCAAGCAGAAGCGCGACGAGATCAAGCAGGCGGACGTGCTGCGCGAGCTGGAATTGCTGTCGATGATCTGGCGCGGCGATTCGATCGAAGTGAAGACGCTGCAGAAGCTCGCGCAGATCTACAACGAAACGGCCCGCTATTCCGAGTCGCTGCAGGCGGCGCGAACCGCGACCCGGCTCGAGCCGAATTCGCCGAGCTCACGGTCCGCACAGGACCAGGCGCAGGCGCTGTTCACGCAAGTTTTTCTGAGCGAGAAGGGCGACAACCTGCCGCCGATCGATGCGCTCGCCATGTTCTACGAGTTCCGCGAGCTGACGCCGATCGGCCGGCGCGGCGACGAACTGATCCGGCGGCTGGCGGACCGGCTGGTGGCGGTCGATCTGCTCGACCAGGCCGCCGAGCTCCTGCAATACCAGGTCGACAAGCGCCTCGAAGGCTCGGCGCGCGCGCAGGTCGCGGCGAAGCTCGCCATGGTCTATCTGGCCAACCGCAAGCCCGATCTCGCGATCACCGCGCTGCGGTCCACCCGCGTCGCCGATCTCTCCGGCGAATTGCGCGCGCAGCGGCTGTTGCTTGAGGCCCGCGCGCAGAGCGATATCGGCCGCCACGACCTCGCGATCGACATCGTCTCCAACATCACCGGACGCGAGGCGATCCGCCTGCGCTCCGACATCTACTGGGCGGCGCGGCGCTGGCGCGAGGCCTCCGAGCAGATCGAGCTTTACTTCGGCGACCGCTGGCGCGACTTCAAGCCGCTCAATCCGGCCGAGAAGAGCGACGTCATCCGCGCGGTGGTCGGCTACGCGCTGGCGGAGGATGCGATCGGGATGGCGCGGTTCCGCGAGAAATATGCGCCGCTGATGAGCGGCGAGGCCGACAAGATCGCCTTCGATACCGCGAGCAGGCCGCGCGTCGCCAACAGCGGCGATTTCGCCGCGATCGCCAAGATGGCGGCGAGCGTCGACACGCTGGACGGCTTCCTGCGCGAGATGAAGACGCGCTTTCCCGACGCCACCGGGCGGACACCCGTCGCCGATCCCGATCCGACCGGCTCGCTGCCGCCGATCCCCGCCAGCGTGCGCCGGGTGGGCGGGTAGGGCGGAACTCATCAGCGCGCAGCCACATCCAGCCCAGTGCGCCCGGAGCGCGCACCCAACGGATGCCGTCATGAAGGCCGCGGTCGTTCGCCCGCGCAAACGTCGCGGCGCGCATCACCGGTGCCCGCCATCGGGGGTAAAGCGGATATCGCCGTTCGACCTTGGGGAGTTTGTTGACCTCGGACATTGGGTCGCAGCGTTCGTGTCCGATTATCGCCCTTTCTCACGCGCCACCTGGTCGAAAAGTGCTATTCTTTGCCGCCAGAGCAGACGCGTTCTCAGGCTGCATAATGCAACGTCGCGAGTTCATCACGCTTCTCGGCAGCGCCGCCGCCGCGTGGCCGCTCACCGCACGCGCGCAGCAGCGGGCAATGCCGGTGATCGGTTATCTTGGCGCCCAGTCGCCTCACGCCTTCGCCAGCCGTGTAAGAGCCTTCAGCCAAGGTCTCGACGAAGCGGGATTTGCCGACGGTCGAAATGTCACAATCGAATTTCGATGGGCGGAGGGCCAACATGATCGATTGCCGGCGCTGGCGGCAGATCTGGCGGGCCGTCAGGTCGACGTGATTGTCGCGCCGGGAGGGGCTCCCGCAGCGATCGCGGCAAAATCGGCGACCACAACGATCCCGATTGTCTTCGAGATGGGGGCTGACCCAATCGCAATGGGACTGGTCGGCAGCCTGAACCGGCCGGGAGGCAACCTCACCGGCGTCTCGAGCCTGAACGTGGAAGTTTCGCCGAAGCGGCTCGATCTTCTGCGCGAGTTGATTCCAAGAGCTGCCATGGTCGCCGTTCTCATCAACCCGACAAGTCCCACTGCCGAATTCGCAATCGAGAAACCTGCAGGGGGCGGCCGACGCCCTGGGGCTGAAGCTCCACGTGCTGCACGCCGCTGTCGAAAGCGACTTCGCCGGCGCGTTCGAAGACCTGCACCAGCTGCGGCCGGATGGACTCGTGGTCGCCTCCGATGGCTTCTTCGCCACCCATAGCGAGCAGCTTGCCGCCCTGACTGTCCGCCACGCGCTACCCGCGATCCACCAATCCCGCGACTTCACTCTCGCCGGCGGCCTGATGAGCTACGGAGGCGATTTCATGGAGTCGCACCGTCAGGCCGGCATCTATACCGGACGCATTCTCAAGGGCGAAAAGCCTGCCGACCTGCCGGTCCAGCTGGTTACGAAAGTCGAGCTGTTCATCAACCTCAAGGCAGCCAAGACCCTTGGCGTCACCGTGCCCCTTCCGCTGCTCGGCCGC
>CAWHQY010000058.1:0-128485 GCA_963831505.1 uncultured Alphaproteobacteria bacterium
ATCAACGCCGCCGGCGGTTTTCTCGGCCGGCCGATCGAATTGACCGTAGTGCGCAATTCGAAGGGCCAGCCCCAGGAGGCCGCACGCGTAGCGCGCGAGCTCGTGAACAGCACCGGTTGCGAGCTATTGATCGATGCCGAAGCCTCGTCCGCCTCCTTCGCGGTCCAGGAAGTCGTGCGCGACCTCGGCAACATCGCCTGCATCCACACCAACAGCGAGACCTCGTCGCTGACCGCCGATCCCAAGATCCGCGCGCCCACCGCTTTCCGTGTCGCGCGCCAGGGCGTGCACGACGCGGTGGCCGGCAGCATCCATCTTGCCGCATACGCCGACGCCAAGAAACTCAACAAATGGGCGACCTGCTCGCCGGACTACGCCTATGGTCGCGACACCACCGCGCAGTACCTGCAGTTCTTCAAGCAGTTCAAGCCGGACGTCGAGGTCATCACCGACGCCTGGCCCAAGCTCGGTCAGCCCGACTTCACCGAGGTCATCACCAAGTTGATCCAGGCCAAGCCGCAGGCCTTGTTCACGCTGCTCTATGCCGGCGACCTCTCGGCGTTCGTGAACCAGGGCAACGTCTATGCGCTGTTCTCGCAGATGACGGTGGCGACGCCCAACGTCGACTATCCCGTGTTGGCCGCCATCAAGAATTTGCCGGCCGGCATCCAGTCGGCGACGCGCTACCTGGAAACCTTCCCGGACACGCCCGCCAACAAGGAATGGGGCCAGGCCTACTTCAAGCGGTGGAACGAGCGACCGACCAACTGGTCCTGGCAAAACACGGTGGCCATGCAGTTCTACGAGGCGGCCATCAAGAAGGCCAATTCGCTTGACGCCAAGGCGCTGGCCGCCGCGCTCACGGGCATGAAGATCAATACGCCGTTCGGTGTAGATGGCACGATCACCATGCGTGATGACCACACGACGATCGGCTACGCCATCGGCTGGGGCCAGACCGTGCCGAAGGAGCCGTTCATCGTCGATGTGAAGGCCGCAGACTGGGGCAAGATCATCGAGCTGGAAACGGAGTGGAAGAAGCAGCAGAAGTACATCTGAGTTTCAGATGGACCTCGACGCGCTTGGCGCCTGCCTCACGACGTCCGCCTGCGTGGTCACCCAGACCACCAGCGGGCTGATCGTCGGCATGTTGCTGTTCCTCGTTGCCGCCGGCGTGACCCTGATCTTCGGCGTGCTGAAGATCGTGAATTTCGCCCACGGCACCTTCTACATGCTGGGCGGCTATGTCGCCTATACCGCGATCGGCATAACCGACAGCTACGCGCTTGCGGTGCTGTCGGGAGCGCTCGCGATGGCGCTGTTCGGCGTGCTGTTCGAACGCGCCCTGATGAGCCGCGTCTATGGCTCCAACGTGCTGATGCAGCTCCTGGTCTGCTACGCCGTGGTCTTGATCTTCGACGACCTCGTAAAGATCATCTGGGGGCCCGAGTTCCACGCCATGGGCATGCCGGCGGCCTTCCAGGTGCCGCCGCTCTTCATCGCGGGCGGCGTGGTGCCGCCCTTTTACGCCGTGCTGATCGGCATCGCCGCCGTGATCGCGATCGTGCTTGGTCTCGGCCTTTCGATGACGCGGCTCGGCAAGACGGTACGCGCCGCCGCGATCAACCCGCAGATGGTTTCGGCGCTCGGCGTCAACACGACGGCACTTTTCGCGATCGTCTTCGCCGTCGGCGGCGGTCTGGCGGGGCTCGCGGGTGCGCTTGCGGCCCCCGTGCGCTCGCTGTCGCCCGGCATGGGCTTCTCGATCCTGATCGAGAGCTTCATCGTCACCGTCATCGGCGGCATGGGCTCGATTGCGGGAGCGCTGGTTTCGGCGCTCCTGATCGGCATGGTGCGCGGATTCGGCACGATCGGTTTCCCCAAATTCACCGATGGCCTGATCTACATCCTGATGATCGCGATCCTGCTCCTGCGCCCGCAGGGCCTGTTCGGTGGCCGGTCATGAGGGGCCATCCCGCGCTGCGCGATGCCGCTATCGCCGCCATTGCCCTGGTCGTCGTGCTGGCGATCCCGTTCTTTCATCGCAGCCCCGCCTTCGAGGATTTCATCATCCGCCTGAGCGCCATGGCGCTGTTTGCGACCTCGCTCAACCTCCTGGTCGGCAACACCGGCATGGTCTCGTTCGGCCACGGCATGTTCTATGGCCTCGGCGCCTACGTCTTTGCGCTGACGATGCAGATGACAGGTCTCTCGCTGCCGGTCGCCGCCATCTTCGCCGTGCTGGTCACGACCGTTGCCGCGCTCTGCGTCGGCGCCATCTGCGTGCGCCTCTCTACGGACTATTTCGCCTTCATCACGCTCGCGGTGCAGATGCTGATCTTTAGCGTCATCATCTCCTGGCAGAGCCTGACCGGCGGCGACCAGGGGCTGCGCGGCGGCATCCCGCGCCGTGAGATCTTCGGCTTCGAGCTCGCCTCGCAACTTCATCTCTACCAGTTCTGCGCGGTCGTGGCGGTGCTCGGCCTGCTGGCGCTGCGCCACATCTCGGCGAGCCCGTTCGGCCAGACGCTGCGCATGATCCGCGACAACGAGGACCGCGCGAGCTTCCTCGGCATCGTGCTGTGGCAAGCCCGGCTCCGGGCCTTCACGATCGCCGGCGCCTTTGCCGGCCTCGGCGGCGTGCTGGCCGCGCTGTTCGTCTCCGGCGCCTATCCCGAGCTCGCCGACTGGCCGAATTCCGGCCAGGCGATCTTTGCCGTCATGCTGGGCGGCATCGACAGCTTCCTCGGACCCGTGCTGGGCGCGATGATCCTGCTTGCGCTGAACGATGTGGTGACACGCTTCACCGAATATCATGGTCTGGTTCTGGGGCTCGTGATCCTCGCTTTCGCGCTGGGCCTGCGCCGCGGCGTGCTCGACTTTCTAAGACTGGTGTCCCGGTTCTGACATTCGTATCATGTTGCAGCGAACGCCTTTACGAATGTCAGAACCAAAGGGACACCAGCTACAATATGATGTTAGTGCGGCTTTGGATTTGACATTCGCTTGGAGAACTCGCGGCAATGCTGAAGCGAATGTCAAATCCGCCGCACTAACCTGGCCCGGACACTCGCGATGAAGCTCGAAATCAGAAACCTCACCAAGGCGTTCGGCGGCCTCAAGGCCATCGACGATGTGTCGCTGGCCTTTCCGTCGGGGTCGCTTTCGGCGGTGATCGGTCCAAACGGCGCGGGCAAAAGTACCTTCTTCAACCTGATCAGCGGCGCGTTCCCGGCCGACTCCGGCGAGGTGCTGCTCGACGGCCGGGATATCCTTCGTCTCTCCAGGGCCGAACGGATGCACCGGGGCATCGGGCGGGCCTTTCAGGTGGCGAGCTGCTTTCCGACCATGACGGTCGAGGAGAACCTGATGGCCGCCGTCACCGCCCATATCGGCCAGTGGGGCAATCTCTCGCGCCGCTTTCCGCCGCCCGGCGTTCGCGAGCGCGCCGAGGAGGTGATGGAGCTGGTGGGCCTGACGCAGGTCCCGAACGTCAAGGCCGCGATCCTCTCCCATGGCGACCAGAAGCTGCTCGATATCGCCATCGCGCTGGCGCTCGAACCCAAGGTGCTGCTGCTCGACGAGCCGACGGCCGGCATGGGCCCGGATGAGCGCTGGCGCATGATCGAACGCGTGCGCGGCCTGTGGGAGAGCCGCAAGCTCACGCTGGTCTTCATCGAGCACGACATGGACATCGTCTTCCAGATCGCGAGCACCATTCGCGTGCTGTGCTACGGCCGCGTGCTCGCCGAAGGCACGCCGGACCAAATCCGCAACAACCAGGCGGTGATCGATGCCTATCTCGGCACGGAGGAGCACGCCGCATGACGGACCTCCTGCGGGCCGAAGGCGTGAGCGCCTTTTACGGCGCGAGCCAGATCCTGTTCGATATCGATCTCGCGTTGCAGGAAAAGCGCACGCTGGCGCTGCTCGGGCGCAACGGCGCCGGCAAGAGCACGACCATGAAGACGCTTGCGGGAATCCTGCCGGCGAGGGGGGGCCGCATTCTCTTCGCCGGCCGCGACATCACCCACGCGCCGCCGCATGCGCGCGCCCAACTCGGCCTCGCCTATGTGCCTGAGGACCGGCAGGTGTTTCCGGAACACAGCGTGGAGGACAATCTCCTGATCGCGGCCAAGAGCGGTCCCGACGGACGGCGAGACTGGACCCTGCCGCGCATCTGGAAAACCTTCCCGCTGCTGGCAAACCTTCGGTCGCGCCAGGCGGGCCGCCTGTCCGGCGGCGAGCAACAGCTCCTGGTGATCGCGCGTGCCTTGATGGGCAATCCCCGGGTCCTGCTGCTCGACGAGCCGAGCGAAGGGCTGGCCCCGATCGTCGTCGCCACCATAGCAACGGTATTGCGCGAGCTGGGAGCGGGGGGCGCCACGATCCTGCTTGCCGAGCAGAACATGCATTTCTGCCTGCGCATCGCCGAGGAGGCCCTCGTCATCGACAAGGGCAAGGTTGTGCATCGCCAGGACACGGCCGGCCTTGCCAGGAATGAAGATATCCGCCGGCGTTATCTTGCGATGTAGAAATTCTCTCCGGGACCGCATCGGCGATGGTCCGTTGTGCTTCTCCTGACGGGATCAGCGCGATCATTGGACAGACCTTTCCGTCGACGGGCATGCTAGGATGGTCATCGGCGGGGCCAACCGACGGCGAGGTCACATGAGGCGACGCGAATTCATTGCGCTTCTTGGCACTTCGGCATTGCCGTGGACACTCACGGCGAAAGCACAGTCGAACCGGAAGATCGCCAGGGTAGGCGTGCTCTGGCATGCCGGCAGCGCGGAAGAAGAGCGTGAGTACCTCACGGTGCTTGTCAAGGCGTTCAGCGATCTCGGCTACATCGACGGCAAGAACGTCGAATTCCTGCACAAGTTTCCCGCCGAGCAGCTCGATCGGTACCCTGTTCTCGCACGGGAGCTTGTCGAAAGCCATGTCGATGTCGCCATCACCATATCGCCGCCTGGTGCCGTTGCGTTAAAGCAGATCACAAGCACAATTCCCGTGGTGTTTGTCATTGTGCCGGACCCGATCGGGTTCGGACTTGTCGCAAGTCTGGCGCATCCCGGCGGCAACCTGACCGGGCTTTCAGCCTTGACGGTTGACCTGTCCAGCAAATCTCTGGCGCTCCTCAAGGAAGCCGCCCCAAATTTGTCCAGCGTGGCGCTTTTCGTTGACCATCAGTCGCAGCCACGCTTGGTCGCGGCCTACGCAACCGCGGCAAAGTCGCTCGGACTTTCGTTTCGTTCGGTCGAAATTGCGGCGCCCGACGGCATCGAAAGAGCATTCGCTCAAGCAGAGAGCGATCATGTGGACGGTGTCGTTATCGCCGGACCAATGCTGTTCAACGAGCGGGCGCGGGTCGGTGCATCGGCACTTGCGCACAAAATGCCGACCATCACTTTTATTGCGGAAATGGTCTCCTACGGACTTTTGATGTCTTACGGACCCGACTTGCCCGACCATTTCCGCAAGGCCGCTGGCTACGCCGACAAGATATTGCACGGTGCAAAACCTGCGGACCTGCCGGTCGAGCAGCCGAGCCGCCTGAAGCAGGTGATCAACCTCAGCGTGGCCAAGGCTCTTGGGCTGACCATTCCGCCGTCCCTGCTGGTCGCCACGGACGAGGTGATCGAATGAAGCAGGGCGCGCAAGAACATCGACTTCTAGGCCGACCTTCTCGTGGACCAGAGGATAGCGTTCGTGAGGATTTGCTGGTAGCGCGGGTCCTGCCACACTGACGGCTCGTGACCGAGCGCCGAATAGAAAACGCGTCCCGCGCCGAAAGATCGCTTCCAGGCGAGCGGCCAACCATAGAAGCGTTGATGCACACCGGCCTTGCCGAGGTCGACCGAGCCTTGGTCGAGGCGCAGGAGCACGCGTGATCCACGATAGTCGAAGTCGCTGATCTGGTAGATTTCATCGTTCAACTGCAACGAGGGCCCGAGAAACGCCACCACCGGATCCGCAGCATCAGCCACCTCGATGGTCACGCCCTGATGCCAGGGATGACCATTGAAGTAGCCGCCGATCAGATCGAGATAATCGGGCCAGGCGTAGAATGTGTCCGTGGCCGAATGCACGCCGAGAAAGCCGCGGCCCGAGCGCACGAAGTCGAGAAGCGCTGCCTTTTGAACGCCGCTCATTGGAATCTCGCCGCTCGTGTAAAACATCACCGCGGCGTACCGCGCGAGGTTTCCGCTCGAAAATTCGGACAAGTCTTCCGTTGCGATGACTTCAAAGGCTCCGGAGGTCGTTCCAAGCTGCGCCAGGATTTCCCTGGAAAGCGGTATGACGTCGTGCCGATAGCCGGCCGAGTATGTGAAATAGAGGACGCGTTCCGGCGGCCGCTGTGCGCGGGCGCCGAGCGGTCGGATTGCGGCCGCGCTGCCGACGAGGGCGATGAACTCGCGTCGCGTCACACTTCTCTCCCGACACCTGACCGCGGAAAGTCTAGCACATGCCGGTACGCCGCGAGCCACAGCTTGGCGGATTGCCGCGCTGCCCTTTGCCGCCCCGGACATTGCCCTGTCAGGCGAGGCGAGGCCGGTCCCCTCGACATCGGCGCGGCAAAACGGCAACCTGTGGCGGACAAGTCTCGCCGGAGGAACCATGAGCAAGCCCGTCAGGACCCAGGCCGAACTCATCGAGATGGCGAAGGCCGAATTGAAGGTGCATGCCGATCCACCGGACGGCATGCTGATCTCGATCCTGCGCGACGGCGATGGCTGGGAATTTCGTGTGAGCGCCGACAAGGCGACGCAGGACAAGCCCGGCTACCCCGAAGCGGTCGCGATGCTGGTGCAGATCGGCGACCATCTGTCGAAGCAGTATGACGTGAAGGGGTAGGGGGCTAGGCTGCGAGCGGGTCGCCACGGACGCGACGCGCGCGGCTATTCGGCGCAGGGGCTGATAGCCGCCCATGGGTGATCATTCCTCGCGTATGATTAAAGCGCCGTTTCAGAGGCTTGAATCACGGCCAACGGCCCGGTTCGACGGTTTGAAGAATGCACCTCAACGTGCACGTATCGATGCCGTATCGGGAATGCCACTTGCGAAATGATCGAACAACAGCCATATATGACGAATTGAGTTTCGGCCGAACGACTTGGCCTCGCCGCTTAAAGCGCGCCTGACTGACGACCCTCTCTCCAGACCTCGAATTCGCTTGCTGCGCTCTTGAGCGCGGTTACACACACCTACCTATCTCAAAGGACGATCTCCCATGACTACGGGAACTGTGAAGTGGTTTAACAGCCAAAAGGGTTTCGGCTTCATTCAGCCGGACCAGGGAAGCCAGGATGTTTTCGTTCATATCAGCGCGGTCGAACGCGCCGGCCTGAGCACCCTCAACGAGGGACAGAAGGTTTCTTTTGAAGTCGTTGCAGACCGCCGCACCGGCAAATCTGCAGCGGAAAATCTGCGCGCCGCGTAAGCGGCCGCAATCGGGCCATGCTGCTTTGACCACGGATGTACTGGCAGAGCCTCTGGTTACGCAACCCCGCGGCTGGTTTACCGGCCGCGGGGTTCTTTTTTGATCATTGAAACGACCGAGGTCGCGATCGTGTCTACCAATATCGATCTGGATCAGGAACACGACGACATCATCTATCCGCATGTCCTCACATTCCTGTTGGTGCATGCAGGCTGCGTCGCGGCGATCTGGTCGGGCGTCTCATGGCAGGCGATTGCCATTTGCGTCGGTCTGTATTGGTTGCGCATGTTTGCGATCGGTGCCGGATATCACCGGTACTTCTCGCATCGGGCTTACTCGACGAGCCGGGTGTTCCAGTTCATCCTGGCGTTCCTTGCCCAAAGCAGCGCCCAGAAAAGCGTGCTTTGGTGGGCTGCGAAGCATCGACATCACCATTTGCATTCGGATACCGAGCAGGATGTGCATTCGCCCCGGCACAGGGGCTTCGTCTACAGTCATGTCAGCTGGATCTTCCATCGACAGCACGATGCGACCGATCTGGTGAAAGTTTCGGATTTTGCGTCGTATCCCGAGTTGATGTGGCTGCACAAATTCGAGCTCTTGCCGGCGTTCGCGATCGCCGGTCTCTGCTTCCTCGTCGCCGGATGGCCGGGGCTCGTGGTCGGTTTCCTCTGGAGCACCGTGCTGCTGTATCACGCTACGTTTTGCATCAACTCGCTGGCACATGTTCACGGACGCAAGCGGTATGTTACGGGCGACGACTCCCGCAACAATTGGCTGTTGGCTCTGTTTACGATGGGTGAGGGTTGGCACAACAATCATCACGCCTACCAGAGCAGCGTTCGGCAAGGCTTCCGCTGGTGGGAGATTGATGTGACCTATTATGTTCTGGTGGCCTTGTCCTGGCTCGGGATTGTCTGGGATTTGAAGATGCCGCCAAGGCAGATTCTCCGCAATGAGCAGCGGCTGGGATCACGCGTGGTAAGGCGAACGGCCGAGCAGCTCGCCGGTCGTTTCAATCCCGAATACATCGCGCTGGCGATCAAATCGTCGGTCCACGAGACCGGATTGTCGGTGCGGGACGCGCTTGTTCTGTTGCGACATCGTGCTGTGCATCTACCCAGCATGCCAACGCGTGACCAGTTACTGGCTGAAGCCCAGAACATGTTCGCGAAGACGATATCCCTGGACGACATCGTCGATCGTGCACATGAACTCCTGGTCGAATCTGTGAGCCATCTTCTGGCGGTTCCGCCTCTTGTGGCCGGCGCAAATCCGAAATCCTGAGCGAATAGTGGCATTTTGCCTCGGGCATCCCCATATAAGATGAATGGCTAACTGGCAAAAGTCGAGCACGCGAGAACCGCCCAAGACGAAGGCTGAGCTGCGCCAGATGCTGACCGAGGCTGTCCGCAACACGCCCAGCCCGGACCACGGGCCGAAGCGGCTGGCGAAAGCCAAAAAGATCGCGTCCCGGGCACCCTGCGTCAATTAAACCTCCCGGGTCAGAGTATCCCCACGAGTCCGCACAACCCCGAAATACGACCGACTTCACTCGCGATCGGAAAATCGCTTCACACTTTTCCCGATCATGCCTCGGAATTTTCATGAAGGAGCAGTGTGTGCGCAAATTTCCCAAGCCGACCGAACAAGAGATCAATGAAGGACCCCAAACGGTGTCTTTTCAGATTGCGAATGGAAACACGCGGCAGGGCTGCATTCTGCAAACCACGTTCCCAACGAAGGTGCAGGCGCACAAGTACTTGCTCGCGAATTGGCCGGCCATCGAAAGGAAGGCTCGCGACGCTCTCGCGGCGGGAACCGTTGAAGGCGGCCAGATCAAGCTGATGATGATCTGAATCACCGCCGTTGTCGTTGCCGCCACCGGTTTAGCTATTGAAGTCTGCCTGACCGCGCTCTCGCCGCCTTGACGGTATTCTCCATCAGACAGGCAATGGTCATCGGACCGACCCCGCGTGGCACAGGCGTAATGGCAGCGGCAACCTGCACTGCTTCATCGAAAACGACGTCGCCTCGAACCTCATATCCTCCGTCCGGCTTTGCGACTCGCGTCGTACCCACATCGATCACGATGGCCTGCGGCTTGATCCAGTCGCCGCGCACGAGTCCTGGCTTGCCGACCGCGCTGACCAATATATCCGCCTCGCGACAAATGCACTCGATGTCGCGCGTATGGACGTGAGCTTGTGTCACGGTCGCTCGCTCTTCCAGAAGGAGCGCTGCCATCGGCTTGCCTACGATATTCGAACTGCCGACAACGACGGCGTGACAGCCGGTCAGATCCGATACGACCGACCTGATGAGTTTCAGGCAGCCCAACGGGGTGCACGGAACGAGGCCGTGAACACCATGGAGCAGGCGCCCTGCGTTCAAGGCATGCAAGCCGTCGACATCCTTGGTCGGATCGACCGCGGCCATGATCCGTAATGTGTCGATATGCGCCGGCAACGGGAGTTGAACCAGAATGCCGTCAATATCGTCCCGTTCATTCAGTGCGGCGATCGTCGAAAGCAGATCGGCTTCGGTGACGCTGTGCGGCAGGAACTCCGTCTCGCCGCGGAGGCCCAGTTCCTGTGCGATCCTGATCTTGCTTCGGACGTAGATGTGGCTGGCCGGGTCGTCGCCGACCAGAACCACGGCCAGCCCTGGTGCTGTCGGCAGGTAGCCGAGCTCATTTGCGACATTGTCGAGAAGAAGTTGGGCCTGTTTGCGCCCGTCTATGATTTCCGCAGGCATGGCACCTCCGCAATGAAGTGGTGCCCAGGCGCGCGACAATCAGTCTCCGCGCTCCCCGATGGTTACCCATCCAAGCGCCAGTTGCGCGGAAGAGCTCTCATAGTGGATTGGCCGGACGAATGCAACAGCCAGCCGCGCCCGTCGATGCGCCGCTCGGCGAGCAGCTCTCAAGGCGTACGGCGTGAAGGGGCGGGGGCCTCCTCAACGTCCGGCCGGGGATGGCGCAAGAGACGTCATGTCGCCGGGCTCAATCGCGTCCACCGAACGCCCCTTGGTCTCCGGCAGCATGAGGAGCGCGAACAGCATCAACCCATAGGCGATCAGTGCAAACAGCAGGATGGCGCTGCCGAGCCCGAGCCTGTCGCTGAGGAATCCGACCAGCGCCGGAAACAAGGCGCCGATGGCGCGGCCGGAATTGTAGCAGAACCCCTGGCCGGCGCCGCGGACCTCGGTCGGGTACAATTCGGTCATGAACGGCCCCATCGCCGAGAACATCATATAGAGGATGAAACCGAGCGGGGCGCCCAAGAGCAGCATCGCCCCGTCGCTGATCGGCGCGGCAAGATAGATCACAAGACACAGCACCGAGCCGAGTGCCGAGACCATGAAGGTACGCTTGCGGCCGATGGCGTCGGCGAGATAGGCCCCGACCAGGAAGCCGATGAACGCGCCGAAGATGTGGAACAGCAGATATGAGCCCGTGTTCAGGGAACTGAGATGCCGCTCGGTCTTGAGATAGGTGGGCAACCAGACCGACAGCGCATAGGAGCCGCCCTGCGCACCCGTCACCATCAGCGCGACCTTGAGCGTGGTCGCGAGATAAGGCGGCTTCAGCACGGAGAATGCCTGCGCGAGGCCGTTGGTGTCCACGATGCGCCGCGTCTTGAAGACCTCCGGCTCATGGATGGTGCGGCGGATCCACAGCACCAATAGCGCCGGCGTAAGGCCAATCCAGAACATCACGCGCCAGGCGGTCGCGTCGGGCAATACGGCATAGAGCAGGGTGTACAACAGCGCCGCAGCGCCCCAGCCCACCGCCCAGCCGCTCTGCACGAAGCCGACGGCGCGGCCGCGATATTTGTCGCGGATCATTTCGCCCATCAGTACTGCGCCCGCCGACCATTCGGCGCCGAAGCCGAGGCCTTGCAGGGCGCGCAGCACGAACAATTGCTCGAAGTTCTGCGCAAAGCCGCAGAGGAAGGTGAAGATCGCGTACCACAGGACCGTGATCTGCAACACGCGAACCCGGCCGTAGCGGTCGCTGAGCGCGCCTGCGAACCAGCCGCCGAACGCCGATACCACCAGCGTGACCGTTCCGAGCAGGCCGGCCTCGCCGCGCGAGATATGCCAGGTGGTCAGCAATGTCGGGATGACGAAGCTGTAGATCTGCACGTCGAGTGCATCCAGCGACCAGCCGCCGAAACAGCCGGCCATGGTCCGCTTCTCCCCCGCCGTGAGATCCCGCATCCATTGGAACATTCGCGTCTCCCCGATGCCGTTTGTTTTGTATTGTTGTGTTCCGGAGATCATTCCGGATATTGCCAGGCTTTGCCATCCATCTTGTTTGGGCGGCTCCATTCGCAAAATTCATGGCGGTGGTCGTGGATGCGACCTGCAGGCGTCGGTGCGCTGCAACATATCGGGATCAGCGCCTAAACCGTCGCAGCCAATGCGAGGTAGGTTGCCGTTGCGGCAACGCCGAGCGCTGTGCGGACCGCATGCATCGCTCCCCACCTGGCGATCAAGGCGCGTGACTCGCGGTCGGCGCTCTCGATCGGCCACGCGCCGATCCGCTTGTTGGTCGGCATCATGACGAAGAGGGTGTAGGGCCAGTTGGCGAGGATCAGCATGGCTGCGAGCGCCCAGCGCCAGTCGCGGAGCTGCCAGCTTGCGAGGAAACCGAAGACGGCGGAGATCACCGCCAGCGTCGCCTGCATGGCGAAGCCACGCGCGTAGCTCGGCTTCCATTGTTGCAGCAGGGCCCGGTCGTCGAGCCGCAAGCGCGCGGGCTGCTCGGCGAAGCCGACATAGAATGCGGCGCCGGCAAAGGCCGCCGCCACCGTCAACGCAACAAGTCCGGCGATCATCGTCGTCTCCCCGTCTAAATTGACAATATATTGTCAATATGATCATATATTGACATGAATACAAGGCGGCCGAACGAACGGAATTTCGATGCGCTGACTGAGCTGATCCTCGAGGTATTCCGCGTCAACGGGGCCCTGATCGCGGCCGGCGACCGCCTTGTCGCCGGTCTGGGGCTGACCAGCGCGCGCTGGCAGGTGCTCGGGGCCATTGCGCTGTCGCCGACGGCAGAGCCGGTAGCGCGGCTGGCGCGCGCGATGGGCCTGCACCGGCAGGGCGTGCAGCGCATCGTCAATGAATTGGAGGCGGAGGGGATCGTCGCGCTCGACGACAATCCACATCATCGCCGCGCCAAACTGGTGCGGCTGACAAAAAAAGGCGAATCGCTCTATCGCGAGGCCGAACGGCGGCAGAAGCCCTGGGCGAGGGCGCTGGCGAAAGGCCTTGATGCGAGGGCGATCGGGACGACGCATGCACTTCTGCAATCGTTGCGCGACCGGCTGGAGATGACGTTTGAGGAATAGAAGTTCGCTCGCGCGAACATCGGCGTTACGAAGGTCACGGCGGCAGGACTATATCGGGGCGGCCTACCGCATGTCGTATTCGTCGGGTCCCATCGCCCACGGCAACTGATCGTGGCCGTGGGCGTAGGTGCGGTTGGTCTGCGCGGGATCGCGGTTCACCAGCGGGCGCAGGTACATCGGGTGGGTGGCGCTGCGCACCTCGTGCTCGACCGTGAAAAGGTGCCGGCCGTCAGCGGGATCGACGATGTCCTTGAAGCGATACTGGTACTGATTGTCTTCCTGCGAGACGAGGCCGCGTTCGAGCAGACGGCGGTAGGGGCCGGAGAAATCCGTGATGTAGATCTGCACGTGGTGACCGTCGAAATCCGGCTGCTTGCGGTCGGTCTCGCGGAACTGCAGATACTGGTCCTTGCCGACCTTCGCGCGCGCGACCGTGCCGTCGCCGTTCTTGAGCTCGGCGGGGATTCCGATGAATTTCGGATAGAAATCGCAGATGGCCTTCGCCGTGCCGATCGGCACGTCGAACTCGACATAGGGGATTCCGAGCGTGACCCGGCCGAAGCGCGCCGCGTCAGGCTCGTAGCAGCGCAGGCGGTTGCCCCAGGGGCAGGTCGCCTCGACATAATCGTTGTGCTCGGCGAATTTGAAGGCGGTGCCTTCGAGCTTCTTGGCGACCGAGGCGAGGCGGTCGAGCAGCGCCTTGCGGCCGGGAATGATCAGCGCGGTATGGCCCCGCAGCACCTGCGCAGGGCCCGCCGGCAGATGAAACTGGCTCTTGCCGACATTCACCCACATGTTGGTGTCGGAAACCATCAGATAGGGGTCGCGGGTCAGCCCGAGGCCCGTGACATAGAACAGGGTGGCCAGCCGCTGGTCGGGGACCAGAACGTTGACATGTTCGAGATGGATCGAGTTGCCGAGGTCCTCGGCGGCGCGGTCGAAATGGTGCTGCTGCATGGGTGCGGTTCCCGGGTGGGCGGACGCGCCATGATCCAACAGCCGGACCGTAGGGCGCAATAGCAAAGCGTATTGCGCCGCGACGCGGGTTTTCTACCCGCTGTAGCTCTGTACCAGGCTGCCCGCCACCAGCGACCAGCCGTCGACCAGAACGAAGAAGATCAGCTTGAAGGGGAGCGACACCACGACCGGCGGCAGCATCATCATGCCCATCGACATCAGGACCGAGGCCACCACGAGGTCGATGATCAGGAAGGGGAGGAACAGCAGGAAGCCGATCTCGAAGGCGCGCTTCAGTTCCGAGATCATGAAGGCCGGCACCAGGATGCGCAGCGACATCTCCTCGGGCGTGGCCGGCGGCGGCTCGCCCGAGAGGTCCATGAACAGTTTCAGGTCCTTCTCGCGCACGTTCTTCTGCATGAAGCCGCGCAGCGGCACCGAGGCGCGCTGCAGCGCGTCCTCCACGCCGATCTGGTTGGCGATCAGCGGCTTGATGCCGTCGTCATAGGATTTCTGCAGCACCGGTCCCATCACGAAGGCGGTGAGGAACATCGCAAGCGCGACGATCACCGAGTTCGGCGGCGCGGTCGCCGTGCCCATCGCGGTGCGCAGCAGCGAGAGCACCACCACGATCCGGGTGAACGACGTCATCATGATCAGGATCGACGGCGCGATCGAGAGCACCGTCAGAAGCGCGATCAACTGCACCGCGCGCTCGGTGACGCCGCCGTTGCCGCCGCCGAGATTGATGCTGATGTCCTGCGCGAGCGCGGGCGCTGCCAGCGTCACCGCTGATATCAGGAGGGTCAGGAATGAAACAACTCTACGCGGGCTTTTTGCGAACCTCACGAAGACGATGACTTCGGGCGGCCCAGCAACGAGGCCATCTCGTCTTCCAGGTTTTCAAAACTGGTCTTCGCTGGCGCGGGTGCCGGCGGGGCCTGCTGCTCGGCGCGCGCGGCACGGGCCGGCGGCGGTTCGGGCGCGACGGGAGGCGCTTCGGTCGCGGGCGCGGCGGGGCGGCGCAGCGCGGCTTCCAGACGCTGCGCCATCTCGGCGAGGTTCTGGTCCGCGTTTGAGGCCGCAGGAGGCGGCGGCGGCGGCGGGGGCGGCGGCGCGGCAATGATCCGTTCCGGCGCGCGCATCGGCGGCGCCTTCGGCGCTTCGGTCTGGCGCGAGGGACGCGGCATCAACGGCTCGCTGCGCGGCATGCGCGGCGGCAACGGCTCGGCCCTGTCGGGGCGCGGTTCGGCGCGCGGCTCGAGCCTCAACTCAGGCCGCGGTTCGGGACGGGCCATCGGTGGCTCCGGCCGGCCCATCGGTTCCGGCGCAAAGCCGGACAGCGGCTCGGCGCGACGCTCCGGCATGGGCATCGGTGGCGGACCCGGACGGCGCACTTCATCGGCAAAGGAGGGACGGGCCGGACGCGGCGGCGGGTCCGGCATCTGCGGCGCGGCATGCCCATCGTCGCCATCGGCCCAACTGGTGTCAGGCAGCGGCGCGATCCGCGGCGGCGCCTCGGCGCCGGTGGGGCGCTGCGGCAGTGCCTCCCGGCCCGCGGTGGCGCGCACGATGTTCAATTCGACCACGATATCGGTCGGCCCGCCGATCATCAGGAGATGTTCGACATTGTCGCGCCGGACCAGCACGAGGCGGCGGCGGCCATCCACGGCGGCGGCGTCGATCACGGCGAGCCGGGGCATGCGGCCGCGATTCGTATTGGCGCCGAGTCGGTTGCTGGCGAATCGGCGGACCAGCCAGGCGGCAAGGCCGATCAGGCCGAGCACGACCACGAACGCGAAGATGAAGGTCACTGTTCCCGACATACTCTAGTCCCCGCCAAATAACGCTTTTCTCAGGCTTGGCGACCCTTCATTGCGCTGCGCCAAAGTGGCGACTGAATCTCGACCCGGCAACGAAATATTAACCCCGCACGGCAGGAACTGCCGCCCCATTCCTTAATAACCCATGAATCGTCTGGGCCAAAACGACTTCTTGGGATTCGGCCCATGGTTCATTCTTGGGGTTAATGCAGTATTCGTGGCAAAAATGCGCTCGATTGAGCGCGGCCGGAGCTTGCCAGGGGAGAAGCGCCGCCTGATTGCCCGCGGCACCTTAACCGCTTGTTAACCATACACACGGCAAATTCTGCCTACCTGCAGGCGCCGTGCCTGCAGGGCAGCGGCGGAGCGGCGCGATGTCGATCAGCGATCTTCCGGTCTTGTCGGCGTTGCGTACCAAGATGCAGTGGCAACAGGCCCGCCAGCGCGTGCTGTCCGAAAACGTCTCCAACGCCAACACGCCGAATTTCAAGCCGCGCGACCTGGTCGAGCCGAAATTCGGTCCGGCCGGCACCCAGACCGGCGCGATGGGATCGCTCGCCATGATGCGGACCAGCGCGAGCCACATCGCCCCAGGCGGCGCCAGCGCAAGCTTCGACATCAACAGCAAGGCCGGCTTCCAGACCAGACCCGCAGGCAATGCCGTCAGCCTCGAGGAAGAGATGATGAAGGTCTCCGCCAACCAGATGGACTATGCGGCGGTCACCTCGCTCTACAGCAAGAGCCTGCATCTTTTGAAGACCGCGATCGGCAAGGGCTAGCGCATGATCCGGAAAAGTGGACACCGGTTTTCCCTCGCGACAAACGCGAACGCGTTTGCGCGGAGATCATGCGCAATCAGAGAATCCAGCGCGCGATTTTCGATCGCGCGCCAGAGCAGCTTAGGGGGAGAACATCATGGCCGATGACATCAGCGATTTCACGCGATCGATGGGAATTGCGACCTCGGGCCTGCGCGCGCAGGCCGGCCGCATGCGCGTGATCTCCGAAAATATCGCCAACGCGGACTCCACCGGATCCACCCCCGGCGCCAATCCCTACCGCCGCAAGATCCCGACCTTCGTCTCCCAGCTTGACCGCACGCTCGACGCGAAGACCGTCGCGCTGGGCAAGATCGCGCCCGATAACTCGGACTTCCGGACCAAATACGAGCCTTCCAGTCCGGCGGCGGACCAGAACGGCTACGTCAAATATCCCAACGTCAATCCGATGGTCGAAATGACCGACATGCGCGAAGCGCAGCGATCCTACGAAGCGAACCTCAACATCATCGGCGCCACGCGCCGGATGATCCAGCGCACCCTCGACATCCTCAAGGCCTGAACAGGAAACCCCAAATCATGGCTTCACCGACAGTCGCCGCCAACGCCTACGCCAACCTCGCGCGCATCCTCGAGACGGGCGCTGGCGCCGGGAAGGGGGGCGAGACAAGCGGACCCTCCTTCGCCTCCGTGCTCAAGGACGCGGTCGGCAGCGTCTTGGAGGCGGGACACAAGTCCGACGCGCAGACGATCGCGATGGCCTCCGGCAAGGCCAATGTGATGGACGTGGTGACGGCGGTGGCGGAGACCGATGTCGCGGTGTCGACGCTGGTATCGGTGCGTGACCGCGTGATCCAGTCCTACGAAGACATCATGAAGATGACGATCTGACGGCTCTGCCGTCGTTGCGAGCGAAGCGAAGCAGTCCAGCCTCGCGATCAGCCTGGATTGCTTCGTCGCTTCGCTCCTCGCAATGACGAAAGAGTGGCCTGAGCGCACGACGAAAAAGAAGGAAAAACACAAGATGACCGGTGCTGAAACCCTCGACGTGGCGCGCGATGCGATCTGGACCATCGTGGTGGTGTCGTCGCCCCTGATGGTCGTCGGCCTCGTGGTCGGCGTCGTGGTGTCGCTGTTCCAGGCGCTGACTCAGATCCAGGAGCAGACCCTGGTTTTCGTGCCGAAGATCCTTGCGATCTTCGTGACATTGATATTGGCGCTGCCGTTCATGGCGGACTCGCTTCACAGTCACATGATGCGGATATCGTCGCGAATCATCGGTGGCTGATGCTAATTAGGGCATGCGCCTCGACGTTTCCCTGCTGCCGGTCCTCGCCGCCGTCTTCATGCTGGCCTTTGCCCGCGTCGGCGCCATGGTGATGCTGTTGCCGGGCCTTGGGGAATCCAACATCCCCGTGCGTGTCAAGCTCTCGATTGCGCTGCTGCTCACGCTCATCATCCTGCCGCTGCACCGGCAGGCCTACCACGTCGACATGACTTCGATGACCTCGCTGCTCGTGCTGATGATGCATGAGATCGTGATCGGCATCATCCTCGGCGCCACCGCGCGCGTGACGCTGTCGGCGCTGCAGGTCGCAGGTTCCATCATCGCCCAGCAGGTGGGGCTCGGCTTCGTCACCTCGGTCGATCCGACCCAGGGCCAGCAGGGCGTGCTGATCGGCAACTTCCTGACCCTGCTCGGGATAACCATGCTGTTTGCGACCGACAGCCATCACCTTGTCATCGCGGCGCTCAGCGACAGCTACAAGGTCTTCTCGCCCGGCGAGACCATGTCGAGCGGCGACGTCGCCTCGTTGGCGACGCAGGCCTTCACCACCGCCTTCAAGATCGGCTTGCAGCTTTCCGCGCCGTTCCTGGTGTTCGGCCTCGTGTTCAATATCGGGCTCGGCGTGCTGGCGCGGCTGATGCCGCAGATGCAGGTCTATTTCGTCGGCGTGCCGCTCTCGATCTTCGCCGGTTTCCTGATCCTCGGGCTGGTGCTGACGGCAATGATGGGCACCTTCCTCGATTATTTCGTTCGTGTCATGCACGACATGATGCCGCTCAACTGAAGGTCGCTGGACGATGGCCGACGAAAGCGACAATTCAGACAAGACATTAGACCCGTCGCAAAAACGTCTCGACGATGCGCTCGAGCGCGGCGATGTCGTCAAGAGCCAGGAGATCAACACCTGGTTCGTGATTGCGGGCGGCACGCTCGTGATGTCGACCTTCGGCAGCTCGATCGGCAGCGGCATCCTGGTGCCGATGCGCAATTTGCTCGCCAATGCCTGGATGATCCATGCCGACGGCCCGGGAATCCTGCAACTGGCGAAAAGCCTGGAATATGCCGTGATGGCGGCGATCGGCCTGCCGCTCCTGATGCTGGCGCTGGCCGCGATCGCGGCCAACATGGTGCAGCACCGCCTGGTCTGGTCCGCCGGGCCGCTGAAGCCGAGCTTCAGCAAGATCTCGCCGATGTCGGGCTTCACGCGGATTTTCGGCAAGCAGGCGGCGGTGAATTTCGGCAAGGGCCTGTTCAAGCTGATCGCGCTCGGCGCGGTGATGACCGCGATCCTGTGGCCGGAACGGCTTCGGCTGGAAGGGATGGTGCGCTTCGATCCGGCAGCGCTGCTCGGCGTCGCCTCGTCGCTGACCATGCAGCTCCTGGGCGCGGTTGTGGCGTTGCTCGCCGTCGTCGCCATCCTCGATTATCTCTTCCAGTACCGGCAATGGTTCGAGCGCCACAAGATGTCGGTTCAGGAAATGAAGGAGGAGTTCAAGCAGTCCGAAGGCGATCCGCACATCAAGGGCCGAATCCGCCAAATCCGCATGGCGCGGATGAAGAAGCGCATGATGGCGGCGGTCCCAAAGGCCTCGGTGATCATCACCAACCCGACCCATTATTCGGTCGCGCTGCAATACGACCGCGGCATGGCGGCGCCGATCTGCGTCGCCAAGGGTGTCGACCAGATCGCCTTCAAGATCAGGGAAGTCGCGAAGGCGCACGACATCCCGATCGTCGAGAACATATCCCTGGCGCGCGCGCTCTATGCCACCGTCGAGATCGACGAGGAAATCCCGGTCGAGCACTACCATGCGGTCGCCGAGATCATCGGCTACGTCATGGGTCTGCGCCGCAACCTGTCGGGGCGGCGGGTATCGTGAGAAGGCCCCGAAACCCGCCTAAAATGCCCGCAAACCGCCAAATAACGGGCTGATGCCCTTGCGCTTGCAGGCCCGATTCAGGCACTCAGGGGGCTCGCGAGCCAAGAATTGTGTCAACCATCGTGTCAACAGTTGCGTAAACGACCGGAGGGCCACTTTCCCCGCCATGAACGCCCATATCGACCTCGATCCGACGCCCGAGCCTGTGGCTGTGCATGAGCCGCTGCGGCGGCGCGGCTCGATCGTGCTGGTGCTGCTGGTCGCGGGGGGGCTGGTGGCGATCGCGGTCGGGCTGATGACCATCGGGCGCAACCAGGCGCAGCCCTATATCCTTGGCCTTCTTGCCGTGCTCGCCATGGTCGGGCTGTTCAACCTGTTCGCCTTTGCCGCCGGCATCATCCGCTTTGCCGACCGCAAGGCCGACGATCCCGTGATGGGCCACATCGCCGATCACGCCTTCGACGGCCTGGCGGTGACGGATTCGCGCGGGCATGTGGTTTATTTCAACGGCGCCTATCTCGCACTCACCGGCGCGGCCGGCGCGCAGGACGTGCGGCCGGTCGAGCGTGTCTTCATCGGCAACCCGGATGTATCGGAGGCGGTGTTCCGGCTGCTGAAAGCGGCGCGCGAGGGCAAGCGGCAGCAGGAAGAGGTGCGCATCGCCAATGGCGACGGCGCGCATGGCCGCTGGCTGCGCATGCGCGTGCGTCCCCTCGGGCAGAGCAAGCGCGAGGCCAAATATGCGGTGTGGTCGATCGCAGATATCACGCGCGACCGCGAGCGCCAGGAGGATGTGTTCCAGGAGTTGCAGCACGCGATCGAATATCTCGATCACGCGCCGTGCGGTTTCTTTTCCGTCGCCGCCTCGGGTGAACTCGCTTATGTCAATGCAACGCTGGCAAACTGGCTCGATTACGACCTCGCGGAGATCGGCTCGGGCGGGTTGAAGCTCACCGACATCGTCTCCGGCGACGGCGCGTCGCTGCTGACCTCGATCGTCGCGGTGCCGGGCGAGGTGAAGACCGAGGTCTTCGACATCGACCTGAAGATGCGCGGCGGCAAGACCATCCCGGCGCGGCTCTATCACAAGCTCGCCTTCGGCGCCGACGGCGCTCCGGGGCCGTCGCGGACGCTGGTGATCAGCCGCGCCCGCGACGAGCGCTCCGATCCCGAGCGCGCCGCCGAAGTGCGCTTCATGCGCTTCTTCGACCACACCCCGATGGCCATCGCCACCGTCGATCGCTCGGGTACGGTGGTGCGCGCCAATGCGCGCTACGCCAAGCTGGCGCAGAGCCTGAACGGCGAGGGCGCCGCCGCCAGGTCGATCTTCCGCGCCGTCAATGCCCGTGACCGCGGCACGCTGATCGCGGCGATCAACCAGGCGGCCGAAGGGCAGGGCGACATCCAGCCGGTGGAAGCAATGCTCGAAGGCGCGAAGGAACGCTGGGGCCAGTTCTTCGTGACCGCAGTCGAGGAGGCGGAGCGCGAGACCGAAGCGGCCATCGTCTACATCCTCGAGACCACCGCGCGACGCGCGCTGGAGAACCAGATCAACCAGTCTCAGAAGATGGAGATGGTCGGCCAGCTCGCCGGCGGCATCGCGCACGACTTCAACAACGTGCTCTCCGCCATCATGATGGCGAACGACTTCCTCCTGAACGCGCACAAGCCGACCGATCCGTCCTTCCAGGACATCATGCAGATCAAGCAGAACGCGACGCGCGCCGCGACGCTGGTGCGGCAGTTGCTCGCCTTCTCGCGGCGGCAGACGCTGCGGCCGCAGGTGCTGGACCTTGGCGATGCGCTTTCCGACCTCACCATGCTGCTGCGCCGGCTGATCGGCGAGAAGGTCAAGCTCGACCTCGTGCACGGCAGGGATCTCTGGCCGGTGAAGGTCGACGTCTCCCAGTTCGAGCAGGTCGTCGTCAACCTCGCGGTCAATGCGCGCGATGCGATGCCCGACGGCGGCAGGCTGTCGGTGAAGACCGCGAACGTCACCACGGCCGATGCCGCGCAGTTGGCCTACAAGGGCATGCCGGCCGCCGATTATGTGCGGATCGACATCACCGACACGGGCACCGGCATCCCCGCCGACATCAGGGAAAAGATCTTCGAGCCGTTCTTTTCCACCAAGGAGGTCGGCAAGGGCACCGGTCTCGGGCTGTCGACGGTCTATGGCATCGTCAAGCAGACCGGCGGCTTCATCTATGTCGACTCGGAAGAGGGCAAGGGCAGCTCGTTCTCGATCTTCCTGCCGCGGCATCGCACGGAGCAGGAGGAAACCCAACCCGAGCCGCAGGCGGTCAACGGTACGGCGAAGGAAGCTGCCGGCGAACCCAAGGCGGCGGCGCCGCGTCCCGATCTCACCGGGCAGGGCACGATCCTGCTGGTCGAGGACGAGGAGGGCCTGCGGTCCTTGAACGCGCGCGGCCTGCGCTCGCGCGGCTACAGCGTGATCGAAGCTGCGAACGGCGTCGAGGCGATGGAAGCGCTGGAGGAAAAAGACGGCGCCATCGACCTCGTGGTGTCCGACGTGGTGATGCCGGAGATGGACGGCCCGACGCTGCTCAAATCGATGCGCGGCCGCAATCCCAACCTGAAGATTATTTTCGTCTCCGGCTATGCCGAAGACGCCTTTGAAAAGAGCCTGCCGGAGAACGAGCAGTTCGCCTTCCTGCCCAAACCTTTCACGCTGTCGCAGCTTGTCGCCGCCGTGAAGGAGACCATGGCGCTGCCATAGCGGCTGCGGCGTCAGATATGTTGAGAATCGGTCGCAACCACCCTATCCCGCGACGCAGGGCCGCAGCCGCGGGTTCCACTAATGGCTTTCTTTTTGGCCACTACTGCCCATCTTAAGGGCGGTTCCCCTGCCGGGGATTTTTGGGAAAACCGACATGACACTTACCCCACGTCTACGCGGGCTCATCAAGACGGTCGCCATCGTGCTGTCGCTGGCGCTGCCGGCGACGCTTGCGATTTCTTCTGCCGACGCGCGCGTCGGCGGCGGGTTCTCTTCGGGCTCGCGCGGATCGCGCACCTTCACCGCGCCGCCGTCGACCACGACGGCGCCCAGCGCAGCCCAGCCCTTCAACCGCACTTTCACCCAGCCGGGTAACCCCGGCGCAGGCTCGGCGGGCGGCGGCCTGTTCAACCGCGCGGGCGGCGGCTTCTTCAACCGGCCCGGCCTGCTCGGCGGTCTCGCCGCGGGCTTCCTTGGCGCCGGCCTGTTCGGCATGCTGTTCGGCGGCGGATTGTTCTCGGGTCTCGGCGGCTTCTCGTCGATCCTCGGCCTGATCCTGCAGATCGTCCTGATCGTGTTCGTGGTGCGGCTTGCGATGTCGTGGTGGCAGCGCCGCCAGATGGCCTCCGAGCCCGCCTATGCAGGTCCTGCCGCGGGGCCGGCGGGCGCGGGCAACACCAGCACGTCTTCGAACTTCAGTGGCATGGGCTTCGGGCTCGGGTCGGGCAGCGCTCCGCCGCAGATCCAGCCCGCCGACTATGAAGCTTTCGAGCGGCTCCTGGTCGACATGCAGAAGGCCTTTTCGGACGAGGACATCAACAAATTGCGCATGATCGCAACGCCCGAGATGGTCACGTTCTTCACCGAGGACATGCAGCAGAACCGCGCCCGCAACCAGGTCAACAAGGTTTCGGACACCAAGCTGTTGCAGGGCGACCTGGCCGAAGCCTGGCGCGAAGGCGACGCCGACTATGCGAGCGTTGCGATGCGCTTCTCGATGGTCGACCGCTATGTCGACGCGACAAGCGGCCGCCTGGTCGGCGGCAGCGAGCAGCCGGTCGAAGCGACGGAAGTATGGACCTTCGTGCGCGAGCGCGGCGGCAACTGGATGCTCTCGGCGATCCAGCAGACCAATTGATCCTCCGGTTCACTCGAAAACAGGAAGGCGTCGCGGTTCCGCGGCGCCTTTTTCATTTTGCGTCCGCGCCGAGGAATAAGACCCGGCGCGGCGTGTTGAATGATGTGCGTGCGTCCAAGATCAAGAAACAGCAAAACCAAGTGGAGGAACAGATGCGCTTTCCCGTGATGACCGTCGCTGCCTGCGCTACCATCGTCTTAGCAATCCTGTCGGCCCAGCCTGCGTCGGCTCAATCCGCCAACATGACCTTCTTCCTGACCAGCAATGGCCCCGGCGACGGCGCCAATCTCGGCGGGCTCGATGGCGCGGACAAGCATTGCGCAACGCTGGCCAAGGCCGCCGGCGCCACTGCGACGACCTGGCACGCCTATCTATCGACCCAGGCCGCCGACGGAAAGCCCGCCGTGAACGCGCGCGACCGCATCGGCAAGGGTCCGTGGCAGAATGCCAAGGGTGTCGTGGTCGCGAAGGACGTTGCCGATTTGCATAGCGCCAACAATAATCTCACCAAGGAGTCCGATGTCACCGAAAAAGGTGAAGTCAGCAATGGCGTCGGTGATAAGCCGAACCGCCATGACGTGCTGACGGGATCGCAGCCGGACGGCACCGCTTTCGGGCCCGAGGCCGATCGCACCTGCAAGAACTGGACGAGCAGCACACAGGGGGCCGCGATGGTCGGCCATTCCGACCGCAAGGGCCTGCGTGACGACGATGCCTCGCATTCGTGGAACTCGTCGCATCCCTCGCGCGGTCCGGACGGCGGCTGCTCGCAGAACGATCTGAAGAGCACCGGCGGCGATGGCCTGCTCTATTGCTTCGCGGCGAACTGACGAAGTCCTTCCGGGGCTCGACGGCAGCGCCGAACAATTGTCTTATCGGCCGTTGACGCAGCGGGGCGCATTTGTCGCGCGCCCCGCGAACCGGGAACGTCCGATGAAATACGAATTGTATTACTGGCCAATGATCCAGGGCCGCGGCGAATATGTCCGCCTTGCCCTGGAAGACGCGGGCGCGGCCTATGTCGACGTCGCGCGCGGCAGCGGCGGCATGGGCGCGATGATGAAAATGATGGGGCAGGGGTCGACGCCGCCCTTTGCGCCACCGTTCCTGAAGGCGGGCAAGCTCGTGATCGCGCAAACCGCGAACATCCTGCTCTATCTCGGCTCGCGCCATGGGCTCGCGCCGAAAACGGAGGCCGGGAAATTGTGGGTGCATCAGCTGCAGCTCACGATCACCGATTTCGTGCTGGAGATTCACGATACCCACCATCCGCTCGGGCCCTCGCTCTATTACGAGGACCAGAAGTCGCCGGCGAAAAAGCGTACCGAGGAATTCTGGGACGAGCGCGTGCCGAAATATCTCGGCTATTACGAAGGGCTCTTGAAGGACAATGGCGGCACCTACGTCACCGGCCGGCGCATCACCTACGTCGATCTCTCGCTGTTCCAGATCGTGGAGGGGCTGCGCTACGCCTTTCCCAATCGAATGAAGGCGTTCGAGAAGGATATTCCGGGCCTGGTTGCCTTGTGCGACCGCGTCGCGGCGCGGCCGAAGATAAAGGCGTATCTGGCGAGCGAGCGAAGGATTCCCTTCAACGAGGAAGGTATCTTCCGGCACTACAAGGAGTTGGATTTGTGACTTTGTCATTCCGGGACGGTCCGAAGGACCAGACCCGGAATCTCGAGATCCCCAGGAGCGCAATTGCGCACCATGGTTCGCGCTGGCGCGCGCCCCGGAATGGCGAACCTACCGATTCCTCCCATCGATCGGCGTCATCGCGACCTTGGCGAGGTCGATGCCATCGATGCAGCTCACGTTCAGCGCCACCACCTCGTTGCCGTCGGGCTTGTTGCCGCGCGCGAACACGTCGACGCCGCAATCGGCGCAGAGCTGATGCCGGATCGCGTGCTTGTTGAAGAGATATTCCTTCAGGTTTTCTTCGCCGGCGCGGAGCTGGAAGCTCTTCGGAGGGAGGAAGGTGAAGTGCAGCCCCTTCTTGGTGCAGATCGAGCAATTGCACGCGGTCACCATCGCGAGGTCGGAGGTGGCTTCGAAGCGCACCATGCCGCAATGGCAGCCGCCGGTATAAGTCTTCGCATCGGGCATCGTTTCGCTCTCCTCGTGCGGCAGCAGCGCTCAGGTTCCACCGGTTTTCCGGCAAGTTTGCGGCCGGGTCCGGCGCTTGACTAACATATAAGTACTTGCTTATATATTGTCGATGATCCCCGTTGCGCACCTGACCTCCGTGATGAAGACCCTTGCCGATCCCACCCGGCGGGCGGTGTTCGAGCGCATCGCCGGCGAACCCGAAATCGCGGCAACCGCGCTGACGAAGGGGCTGAAGGTCTCGCAGCCGGCCGTGTCGCAGCATCTGCGCGCGCTGCGCGACGCCGGCCTCGTGATGGAACGGAGGGAGGGGCGGCACATCTATTATCGTCCCGCGCCGAAGGGCCTGGCGCCGCTGTTCGACTGGCTCAACCACTACCAGGCGTTCTGGCGCGAACGCTTTGAGAATCTCGAAGAGTTCCTGAAGGAAGAGAGCGATGAGTGAGCGGCATGCGATCGTGGTCGAGAAGGTGTTTCCCTATTCGCCGGAGCGGATCTGGCGGGCGCTGACGCGGAGCGAACTGATCGCGAAATGGCTGATGCCGAACGATTTCGAGCCAGTGGTCGGCTATCGCTTCACCTTCAAGACCAGGCCGATGGGCGACTGGGACGGCATCGTGCATTGCGAGGTCCTGCAATGCGAGGCGCCGCTGCTGTTGCGCTATTCCTGGAAGGGCGGTTCGGATGCCAATCCGGACTATGGATCACGTCTCAATTCGGATGTGACCTGGCGGCTCACCAGGGTCGAGGGCGGCACGCATCTGAAGATGGTGCATGACGGCTTCGTCTTCCCGGGCAACCGCCTCGCCTTTGACGCGATGGCGCCGGGCTGGGGCGGGGTGATGGAAGCCATCGCGCGCGTAACCGCGGAGACCGAGGTCTCCACGGCCGGCGACAGGTAATAGTGCTTTCCGGATTTAGGCGAGTTGGTCGACGCGCGTGCCCTGTCCGGGCGGCAGCGGCGGCTTTTGCGGCGGCTGATACGCGTTGGAATTGTCGGTGCTGGCCTGCACCGGCTTGGGGCTCGAATCCACCGGCGCAACCGGGGCTGGAGGCGAAACGCTGGAAACGTCCATTGATCGGATTCCTTTTGTTGGACCGACCATGACCGGCTTCAAATCAAGGCAGGATGAAAAAAATCGCTAAAATGCGATCCAATCGACGCCACCGCCGCCGCATGGTGAACGGGAGGCTCACACCGGCGGGGGCGGCAAGAGGCCTCCCGGCTACTGGTCGAGGCCGCGCCGGACCACGATAGAAGTGTCCTTCTTGGTGCGCGTGCATTCCATGTCGAGCCGGCGGTAGCGCATGTTGATCTTGTCGCCGCGCAGGAGGCCCATGCGCTTCAGGCAGCGCGCCGTGCCGGTCATGGTGTCGTCCTTGGGCAGCGTGAAGATCACGGCCGCGGCCGAGCCCACGAGGTCATAGAACTCGGGTTTGATCTTGCGATCGGTCTTGGCATAGAGCTCGGTGGAGTATTCCTTTCCGCGGCAGCCCAGCGACAATTCCAGCGCCGCGGGATGCGTCAGATAGATGATGTTGGCGGCCTTGAAGTTGACCTTGAGCCCGTCGACCGCGTTCGCCAACTGCTTGGCAGTGTCGTCGCAGCGGTCCGCGCGGGCGGCGGAGGCGGAAAATGCAACAAAGAGCGCCAGCGCAGCCAGCGCTGCGGAACGGATGCCCGTAGTCCGGCGTGTGACACGGTGTCCAGTCATGAATACCCCCGCGGTCAAACGAAATTGCGTGCGCGAGGTTCATGCAGGGTCTGCCGGACCACGTCAATACGCAGCGTGATCGCTGGGCAGCGATCACGCTCGCGATGTCAGTGGGCCATTACCCCCGGGGGGAAGCGCTAAAAGCAGTTCCCGTCACGTCCCGGATTTCGCGTTGCTCGCCCGCGATATGCTCACTTCCTTTTGCCTGAAAAGTGCTTAGAACGTCTCCATTGCCGGCGTCGCAAGGCGCATCCGGCCCCAAAACCCGCGAGCCATCCATGAACGCTCCCACCGCCTTTCCCGACGAGCAGAAGCCCGTTCCGCCCTACAAGCACACGCCTCTGTTTCCGCTCGGCAAGGACGAAACGCCCTACAAGAAGATCACAGCCGAGGGCGTGCGGGTGGAAAAGGTGCTCGGCAAGGACATGCTGGTAGTCTCGCGCGAGGCGCTGCGGGCGCTGTCGGAGGCGGCCTTTGGCGAGATCAACCATTACCTGCGCCCGGGGCATCTGAAGCAGCTCCGCAACATCCTCGATGATGCGGAAGCGAGCCCGAACGACAAGTTCGTCGCGCTGGATTTTCTGAAGAACGCCAATATCGCGGCCGGCGGCGTGCTGCCGATGTGCCAGGACACCGGCACCGCCATCATCATGGGCAAGAAGGGCTGCAATGTCATCACCGACGGCGAGGACGAGGCGGCTTTGAGCGAAGGCGCGCGCGACGCGTATCTGCGCCGCAATCTGCGCTATTCGCAGGTGGCGCCGCTGTCGATGTATGAGGAGAAGAACACCGCCAACAACATGCCGGCGCAGTGCGAGATCTACGCCGAGGGAGATGATGCCTACAAATTCATGTTCATGGCGAAGGGCGGCGGCTCGGCCAACAAGAGCTTTCTGTTCCAGGCGACGCCCTCGGTGCTGACGAAAGATCGCCTGCTCGCGTTCCTGAAGGAGAAGGTGCTGACGCTGGGCACCGCGGCGTGCCCGCCTTACCACCTCGCCATCGTGATCGGCGGCACCTCGGCCGAGCTCTGCATGAAGACGGTGAAGCTCGCTTCCGCCCGCTATCTCGACGCGCTGCCGACCCACGGCTCACCCGACGGCAACGCCTTCCGTGACGTCGAGATGGAGCAGGAAATCCAAAAGATGACGCAGTCGCTCGGAGTAGGGGCGCAGTTCGGCGGCAAATATTTCTGCCACGACGTGCGCGTGATCCGCATGCCGCGCCATGGCGCGTCGCTGCCGATCGGGCTCGGCGTGTCCTGCTCGGCCGACCGCCAGGTGCTCGGCAAGATCACCAAAGACGGCGTCTATCTCGAGGAGCTCGAGCACAACCCGGCGCAATATCTGCCGCAGGTCGAGCAGGCGCTGGGCGGGGAGGTTGTTCAGATCAACCTCAATCAGCCGATGAAGGACATTCTCGCAACGCTGTCGAAGCACCCGATCAAGACGCGGCTGTCGCTATCAGGCACCATGATCGTCGCGCGCGACTCCGCGCACGCCAAGCTCCGCGAGCGGCTGGAGAAGGGCGAGCCGCTGCCGGATTATTTCAAGAACCACCCGATCTATTACGCCGGGCCTGCGAAGACGCCGGAAGGCTATGCCTCCGGCGCGTTCGGCCCGACCACAGCGGGCCGCATGGACTCCTTCGTCGACCAGTTCCAGGCGGCGGGCGGCTCGATGGTGATGCTGGCCAAGGGTAACCGGGCGCCGGCCGTGCGCGAGGCCTGCAAGAAGCATGGCGGGTTCTATCTCGGCTCGATCGGGGGTGCTGCGGCGAACCTCGCCGAGCATTGCATCAAGAAGGTCGAGGTGGTCGAGTATCCCGAGCTCGGCATGGAAGCGATCTGGCGCATCGAGGTTGTGGATTTCCCGGCCTTCATCATCATCGATGACAAGGGCAATGACTTCTTCAAGGAATTGAATCTCGGTTGAAGGCGATCGGCCTCGACGGATTTTCACGCGGCTGGGTCGCCGTCTGCCTCGAAGGCGACGCGCGGGAGCTGTCCTTTCATCCGGACATCGCCGAAGCGCTGCGCGGTCCGTTCGACCGTGCGGGCATCGACATTCCCATCGGCATGACCGGGAACGGCGAGCGCGCCTGCGATCGGCTTGCCCGCGAAAAACTGCGCCCCCATGCCTCGCGTGTCTTCACAGGCTCCCGGCGCTGGCTATGGCAGGAGTTTTCCGATCCCGACCAGGCAAACCGGGAAGCGCTGCGTCGCGGGCAAGCGCGCGTCTCGCGGCAGCTCTGGCATCTCGGGCGGAAGATCATGGAGGTCGACGCTTTCGTCCGTGCGCATCGCGAACTGGATGTGCGCGAGGTGCATCCCGAGCTGGTGTTTTGGCGGCTGAACGGCGGCAAGCCGCTGCCGCCGAAGAAGTCGGAGGAGGGGGACTCGCTTCGCCTTCGGCTGCTGAAGCGGCATGGATTTGCCGAGATCGACCGCTGGCTCACCGAGACGCGGATCGGCACTGGCGCAAAGCGCGACGATGTGCTGGATGCCTGCGCGGTGGCGATTGCGGCACGCGAGCCCGCCGGCAGCGTCCCCGAAGGATTGCCGCAATTGGATGGTGTTGGATTGCCGATGCAGATCTGGTTTTGATTTTTGAAGTCCGAATTGGAGAATTGAGCGTGATCGAGTGGTTCGACGATTTGAAGGTTGGCATGAAATTCAAGAGCGAGGCGGTGACGGTGTCCAGGGAGGACATCCTGCGCTTCGCTTCTGAATTTGATCCGCAGCCGTTTCATCTGGATGAGGAAGCCGCCAAGGACACGATCCTCGGCGGACTCGCGGCGTCCGGCTGGCACACCGCGGCGATTGCGATGCGGCTCGCCACGACCTGCAAACCGTTCGGACCGCATCCGCTGTTCGGCGCCGGTGTCGACGAGTTGCGCTGGATGAAGCCGGTCCGGCCCGACGATGCCATTCATCTCGAAGGGGAGGTGGTCGAGCTCGTGCCGTCGCGCTCCAAGCCCCACGGCGTCGCCCGCGTCAAATGGACCGCCTATAACCAGCATGGCGAGGCGGTCTACACCTTCAATCCGATCGCCATCGTGCCGCGGCGACCGGATCAAACTTAGCCGTCGTCCCGGGCTAGCGAGCAGCGCGAGCGCGACCCGGGACCCATAGCCACCGGCGGTCATTGTCGAGCAAAGCCGTCGGCCACCGAGTTAAGCAACGATGGCCGCGGCGAATGGGCCCCCGCTTTCGCGGGGGCGACATCAGGCCCGCTTGCCTGCAAACGGGAAGCTGCCCATGAAGCCGATGCCCATCTCGCCGGAGATGTCGTCGCCCGCGACAGCGCCCTTGAACTCCAGTGTCAGCGGCATCGGGTTGGTGATGGAAACCTTCCAGGCAACGTCGCTGCCGCTGACGGTGCCGTCAAAAATCTCGGTGGAGTTGCCGTCGGCGCCTTGCGTGCCGGTCAGCGTGCCGCCCGCGCTTTTCAGGCTGAGCGTCGCGTTGCGCTCGCCCATCGGCGTCTGCATAGTGAGATTCCAGTTTCCGTCAACGGCCATTCGTCCCTCCTCAAGGATCCCTAAAAAGCCGAAAGAGGCTTTGCGCGGCGGTATAACCTATCTCGCCGTGCAAGCCTAATCGGTTCAGTTGCGCGATAGCGTCTCAGGTGCCGACGGCGGCGCGGGCCGCGCGGATGCGGCTTCCGACCAAGAGCCGAAACGCTACATATTGCACGGCGAAGGCGGCGATCTTGGCACCGACCAGAACGACCGAGACGTAAAGCGTCCACAGCTTGAGGTCGCCGGTCATGGCCACCGCGATGGTGCCGGCACCGAGCGCGAACATCAGCGCCGCCCAGGCAAAGCCCGCGAAGGTGATGTATTCGGGAATGGTCTCGGCCACGAGCGCGGGCATGTAGCGCAGCATCCAGCCACGCTTGAGCATGATCGTACCGATCGCGAAATGCCCGATCGCGGGCTTGGCCAGCACGAAGCGTGGATCATTGGTGAGGATCGTCGCTGTGCCGAGCACGATCACGAGGCCAAGGCTCGCCCAGGTCATGTAGCCCAGCTCCTTGCCCTTGACGCGGGAATAGATCACCTGCGCGATCGCGCCGGCAATCGCGATCGACGTCGCGAGCACGATGTTGTCGGTCGTGAGGTAGATGACCAGGAAGACGATGGTGGAGAAGAAGTCGGTGGCGAGGCGGGCGAATACGTCCTTCATCGTCGTTCCTCCAGGGTGAAGCCGCTCAGTGCGCCTTGGGCAATGCGTTGACCGGCGGTGCCGGACGTTTACCGCGGCGATAGGCCGAGTACCAATTCGTGAAGAGGATTGCGCCGTTGCGCGCGGCGAATGCCACGGCCAGCCCCAGCCAGATCGGCAGGCCGGGCACGTAGAGAATGGCGGCGTTCGCAAGCCCCATCAACAGGGTTGCCGCGGTCCACACGCCGGTGATGATGTAATTGGCGCGCGAGAAGCCTGGCATTGCCGCGATCTCGGCGGGAACGGATTCCAGCGCATATTGCATCGTGAAGGGACGACGGATCAGCATCGAGCCAGCGGAGATCGAGAACATGCCGATATCGACCGCGAGCTTGACGGCCTTGTCGCTCACGCCGGGATTGATGACGGTAAGGTAGCCGGCGATGCCGGCAAACAGGATCGCCGAGCTCAAGGGCAGAATCTTGAGCGAGCGGCCGCGGAGGGCGTCGACGACGATGGTCGCAAGGCACACGGCAGAAGCGGCCACCAAGCTGACGGTCGATGACACCAGCAGCATCAACACGGCGAAGGCGCCATAGGGCGCCAGGATCAGGAAAATTGTCATTGGTTCAGCCTCTTCGGGCCAATCTTTACATTGGAAAGATAACTAAGGGGAAACGCCGTTGCGGTCAAGTCAAATCTTTACATCGTCAAAATTAGTTGATCGAGGTCATCAAATCCTCGATGTATCAGATATTTAGGGGTGTATCTTATCTTGTCATTCCAGGACGCGCCGCAAGGCGCGGGCCCGGAATCCATAACCCCGGACCGCGCTCATGGATTCCGGGGCCCCGGAATGACGAAGGGAGAGGACACTTCAGTTCGCCCCGACCCAATTGCCGTGAAAACCATCCGGTACGCGGTGGGCGAGGTGCACCAGCGCGACGGGGCCACCTTCGACATCGGTGGCGTTGAAGACGGCGAGGTCGCTGCGGTTCTCGCGTGCGCGGTAGATCACCGCGAGCAGCCAGCCGTCGCCTTCGGCTGCATCCTTGCCGCGTTCGACGAATACCGGCTCGGAGATCGTATCTCCCGGTGGCAAATGATACTTGCCGCGCCGCTTGCCATCGCCGTCGACATGAACGATCCCGGACAGCGCGCCGAAGGTCGGCAGATCCGGATTTGCGCAGGCGTACCAGCCGTGGCTGCTCTTCAGGCCGGCACGGCGGTCGTCGACGCGCGGAAACTCGCCGGTGAGGTCGTCGAGGTAGGTTTGCGAAAAGCGATCCGTGTTGCCCGCGAGATCGAAGGTCCAGCGGCAGAGCCGCGCGCGCGATTTCTTCGGATCGGTGGGCCTTCCGTCGGGATGCGGGAAGAGCGGTGCCTCCTCGAACTGCATGACATCGGCGATGATGCGGTTGCCGTCCTCCCAGGCGTTCATGACATGGAAGACGTAGCAATTCTCGCCGCGGAACCAGACGATGTCTTTTGCCGTACCGCTGCGCTTCATGACGCCGACATGGGTGCCTTTCTCCGGCTCCCAGGCGTAGGCGGGCTGGCCGCCCATCGCCCGCTGCAGGCTGCCGGTGACGGGCAGCACCGGAAACAAGAGATGATTTTCGGTGACGATGAAGTCGTGCACCATGCTGGCATAGGGCGCCTCGAAACGATCGAAGCGCGTCAGTTGGCCCGAGGCGCTGACGGAGCCGAAGGAGAGGGTGGGCGTAAAGGGACCCGAGGCGTTGTAACCGAAGAACACCATCTCGCCGGTCGAGGGATCAATCTTGGGATGTGCAGTGAAGGGGCCGGCGATGCCGCCGCCATAATTGCAGTAGCCGCGGGTGGCAAGCGTACCCGGCTCGATCTCGGTCGGCAGGTGCGCTTCTTCCAGCGCGAGCAGGCGGCCGCCGTGGAAGAGGATGTTGGTATTGGCGACGCCGCCATCGGTCAGCGCGGCCGGTGCGTCCGGCAGCTTGCGGCCGAAGCCGCCGAACAGCGCGCGGCCGGCGTCATGCTCGGCCTGCCATTTCGGAGTACGGACCCAGCGATTGCGGTAGGAGGCGCGTCCATTCTCGAGATGAAAGGCGTGCAGCATGCCGTCGCCGACGAACCAGTGCGCGCCCGGCGCATCGAACTGCGGATTGGGGCCGTTGCGGTAGAGCGTGCCGTTGAGCTCGCGCGGCAATTCGCCCGTCACTTTGGGAAATGGGGCGTCACACTCCATCGGGATCGGGCCCCGATTGGCCCATTCGGCACGGATCGCGGTTTCCTGCTGCATTGCACACTCCCTTAAGACTATCTTTACATCGTAAAGATAGAGATATTATGCACGGCTAATCCAGTCAAGCAAAATCTTTACACTGTAAAAATTGGGTCATATAACGCGCCGATGACAAGAAAAGCAGAACCAGCACGAAGGGTTACGCGGCGTCCGGGCCGCGCGGCGCCGGCCCGTCACGTCCGCTCGCGTTCCGGTTCGCGCTCGGCGAAAGAGGATACACCCTATCACCATGGCGCGCTGCGCGACGCGTTGCTGCAGGCGGCCGAGCGGGTACTGGAGCGTGACGGACTTGGCGGGCTGACCTTGCGCGCGGTGGCGCGGGAAGCGGGCGTGTCGCATGCGGCGCCGACCCATCATTTCGGCGATCTGTCCGGGCTTGTCAGCGAACTCGCCGCGATCGGTTTCCGGCAGTTCAACGCCGCGATGGCGGCGGCCTGTGCGGGGGACACGCCCTATCCGGCCAAGGGGCTGGCGCGCGCCAAGGCCTACATCGCCTATGCGCAGGCGCATCCCGGCATGTACGGGCTGATGTTCCGCACCGAGCGGCTCGACTATTCGCGGCCCTCGCTGCATGAAGCCGCGGAAGCCTCCTTTGCAGGCCTTGCCAACGCGATTGCCGCGAGCCGCCAGGAGCAGATCGAAGAGGAAGCGCTGACGCTGAATCAGGCGGCAGCGATCGCCCGGGCCTGGTCGCTGGTGCATGGTTTCACGATGCTGCTGCTCGACGGCCGGCTCGAGGACATCCTGCGGCGGCTGCCCGCGGGCACCGACGCGGAGCAGCTTCTCGACACCATGCTCAAGCTCGCGATGGTCAAGCCGCAGGCTTCGTCCTGAAGCGGCGATTACTCCGCGGCCACCAGCTTCTTCACCGGCGTCGGGTCGAGATTGAAGATCCGCGCGGCGTTCAGCCCCAGGATGTTGCGCTTGGCCTGTTCGTTCAGGAACGGCAGGTCGCAGATCTCCTGCGGCAGGTCGAAATCGAAATGCGGCCAGTCAGACGAGAACATGAGCTGCGTCTCGGCCTTGATCATCTCCAGCGTATTCTCCAGCGCCTTCGGATGCGTCGTCTCCATCGGCTGGGTGGTGTAGAAGCAGTTGGTGTTCATGTATTCGCTCGGCAGCCGCTTCAGTTGCGGCGCTTCCGAAGGGCGCATCAGGTACTGGTCGTCGAGCCGCTGCATCAGGAACGGCACCCAGGCGAGCCCGCTCTCGACCCACACCGTCTTCAGTTTCGGAAACCGCTCGGGAAGTCCGTTCAGGACCCAGTTGGTCATGTGCACCATGTTGCACCAGACAAATCCCAGCGCATGCATGCCGAGGAAGCGGTTGATGGTCGCAAGCGACGGATCCTGCCAGTGATAGCCGGCATGGAATGCGAGCGGCTTGCCGGTGTCCTCGATCATCGAATAGAGCCGCATGTAGTCGTTGTGATGCACCGGCTTGTTGCGGGTCGAGGTCACGCAGAAGCCGATCACGCCTTTCTTGCCGGCCAATTCCTTCACCGTCCGCTCGGCTTCCTGCGGTGTGTTGTAGGGCAGGAAGATCAGCGACTTGATGCGGTCGTCCTCGGACAGGACGCGGTCGATCAGCCAGCGGTTATAGGCATTGCCGAGCCAGACCTCCATTTCCGGCTGCGGATGCATGCCCAGAAACAGCATCGGGGTCGGGAACACCACCATGTTGTCGATGCCGAGCGAATCCATCGCCCGCCGCGTCAGCACGACGTCGCGATGCACGCCGGTCTCCTCGACGGTCTCGCGCTGGCCGTCCTGGTGCGGGATACGTCCGCCGACCGATTGATAGCGGAGCCCAAGGTCGCCGTTCAGCCCGTAGGGCGGGGCGGCCAGCCGCTCGTTCTGGAACCGGATCGCGTTGTCGCGCACGACCGGGTCCTCGATATAGGTGACGATCTCCTTCCACGAGATCGTCTCGACATGGTGGGCGTCGATGTCGCAGACGAACCAGTCCTGCAGGCCGCGCCGGATCGCGTTGCGCCGTGCATGCGCAAGGATGTCGCGGGTGTCGGTATGAACGGTGATCTCCTGGATCGCCGAATATTGCGGCCCGATCCTGCCCTGGATGTTCATGATCTCTCTCCCGCGGAATAGGTGTCTTCGTCCGGTCGGCGCCGGTACCAGAGCGCAAGCTCCATCGGTCCAAGCCGCATCGCGCGCAGCATTTCGGAAACCGCCGACAACAATTCGGTCGGCGTCAGCTCGCTGTCGTTTCGTCCGGCGATCGGCGCAAAGGTCCGTTCCTCGCCGTCGGATTTCGCGACATAGAGGCGAATGGCCGCGGTCAGGATCTGCGCGACCGCCTCGTCGGAGACGCGGGAAGCTTCGTTGTTCTCGACCAGCTCGCGCGAGGCGCGCAGCAGGTCGGCCGCCATCCGGTCGATCCAGCCATAGGCGTCGTTGCGGGCCTCGTTGTTGCGATCGCCGGCGTCGCTCTTGCGATCGCCAGCGTCGCCGCTACGATCGCGCTCAGGTCCGAACATGGATCTCGCCCTCCCGAATCGAGAGCTCTGCCTTGCGCAGTCGAATGCGGCTGGAGCCCTGGTGGCAGCCGGTCCTGATGTTGAACTCGTAGCCGTGCCAGGGGCAGACGATGTTGGTCTCGGTGGGATCGTATTCGAGGGTGCGGGTCGTGCCGTCGTTGGCGACCGGCTCGATCACGCGCTTCATGATGCGGCCCTGGCAGACTGGCCCGGCGCGATGGGCGCAGCGGTTGTGCCAGGCGAAGAATTCGTCGCCGATCCTGAAGACGCCGACCTCGAACTCCCCGCAATCGACGACCTTGCGGTCGCCGTCGGCGTAGTCGCTCACTTTTCCCGCAGAATATTCGGGCATACGTCACCCCGGCCTGGAACAGACGCGGAGGGTAGGAGGCTACGCTAGGCTGCGCCTGTCAAGCCGCTACGACCAGTTCGCGGGGGGCTTGGCGGTCGCACCTGAACAGCCTCAGGGCTTCGTATTGGCCCTGACATCGACATAGGCGACATGGCACACGGGTCCCGGCGGCAGGCGCGTCACCACCATGAGGCCCTTGTCGGTCGGACGGCCGTCCTTGTCCACGTCGGCGTTGTCGGCGATGTGCCAGCGCTGGATGATCGCGAATGGCTTGCCGTCGGCCGCGCGCCATTCGACCGTATCGGTGGTCGAATTGAATGGACCGAAGCTACTGCTTGCGGCCGGCTCGTTTTCGGCCGCCTTTTGGTTGCGGCCGATCGAGACGGTCTGGCGCAAATCGTCCACGGTCACGAGCACGATCAGGCCGGCCTTGCCGCGGCAGACACTGACGCTGCCGTCCTGGCCGGTGTTCGTCACGCGGCAATCATTTGCCGCCGTCGAGGTGCAGAGACTGCTGAAGGTTTGGGCGTCGGCGCGACCGAAAAGGGCAAATATCGCCGTGACCACGACGACGGCGCTCATCACATTCATATATTCATATAAAGGCGGCGCATGCGCTGCTCATTCGATGGGAACCCATGGGAATATTGGCGTTCGCGCCGTGCAAGCTGGGGAAGGTTCAAGCCGATGGCGAGAAAGGACTGACATCGGCGCTGAATCGTTCTACAAGAGCGCGTTATAAGCGCTTCTCGTCGATCGTGCGTCCTTTCAACACTTATCATGCCTGCCATATCACCGAATAAGCCCTATCGCATCGGCCGTTCCCGCACCGGGCTCGGCCTGTTTGCCACCAAGCCGATCAAGAAGGGGACCCGGATCGTCCGCTATTTCGGGCCGCTTCTGGATTCGAAGAAGAAAAAAGACGACGATATCGAGAACAAATACCTGTTCGAGCTCAACAACCGCTGGACCATCGACGGTTCGGTGCGCGCCAACGTCGCCCGCTATATCAACCACGCCTGCAAGCCGAACGCCGAAAGCGACGTGAAGTCGCGCAAGCGCAGGGTCTATATCCGCGCCATCAAGAACATCGAGCCGGGTGAGGAGATCAACTACGATTACGGCACCGATTACTTCAAGGCCTACCTGAAGCCGATCGGCTGCAAATGCGACGCCTGCGAAAAGAAGCGGAAGAAGAAGCGCGCCGAAGCCCGGGCCGAACGTGTGAAGGAGCGGGAAAAGGCTGCGCGCAAGGCCAAGCGGCTGGAAGAGAAGCTCGCCAAGGCCAAGGAGAAGCTCCGGAAGCTGAACGGCAAGGCGAAACCCGCCAACGGAGCATTGGCTAATGGCAAGCCCGGAAATGGGAAGCTGGTCAATGGCAAGCACGCGAACGGCAGGCTGACCGACGGTAAGCCCGAGAGCCCCCTGATCGGCGCACCGGAGGTGGTTGCGGAGGTCGCCCAAAGCCCCGATCGCGTCGCGGCTTGACAAACCGACCCGGGGACGCCCCGGATCGGTTTGCGGTGAGGGCCTACGCCACGACCGTGCCGCCGCTCTTGCGCACGCCCATATACTGCAACTCCGCGAACACGCCGGTGGCGATCGCCTGCGCAACAATGACGATTTCGCCAAGCAGGTTCGGCGAGACCGCGCCCGAGAACAACAGCGCTATGCTGGCGAGCGCCCATGCCGCATTGCCGACGACCACGATCATCACCAGCGCCTTCGGCACCGATGGCCGCGCGCCGAGCCAGCCCACCAGCGCCGCATAGGCGATCAGGAACAGGCCCGTCTCGCGCAAGAGCGCTTCCGGCAGATTGAGGAAGGAGGCGAGCGCGCCCGCATCCACCGTCATGACGACCGCGGAGATGCCGCTGAAGATGGCGTCGGCGAAGAGCGCGCGGCGCAGGAACCGGGAAGCGTTGATCATGGTAAGTCTCCTCTCGTTGCAGATGGGGTGAGGTCAGCGGAACCAGGATTTGAGCCGGCGCGCGAAGCGAACCGGCTCGAGCGACTGCGCGACGCTGTTCTCGAAGGCCTGCACCCGCACGAACACGAACAGCCCGGTGGCATGGACCAGCGGCTCCGGCATGTTGAGGGAACGCGCCAGAAGCCAGGTGGCGAGCTTCACGGCCGGCGGGGCGAGGGCGGCGAGGGTGCGGACAAGGGACAGCATCAGCATGGTCATCTCCTGTGCGGAGGAAGATGAGCCGCCGCTTGCGCCAATTCGATTACCTGCCACGTAATGGAAGGCGCGAAATTCGCGTGATAGGTTTTCGGCCATGAACGCACATGCATCCACGGCGCGGGCCGAACCCGCAAAACCACTTCATATCGGCGAGCACCTGCGCGAATGGCGGCAGCGCCGCCATCTGAGCCAGCTCGATCTCGCGGGCGACGCCGAGATCTCGGCGCGGCATCTGAGTTTTGTCGAGACCGGCCGTTCGGCGCCGTCGCGCGAGATGGTTCTCAAACTGGCGGAGCGATTGGACGTGCCCTTACGAGAACGCAACGTGCTTTTGGTCGCCGCGGGTTTTGCGCCGGCCTTTCCGCAGCGCTCGCTCGACGATCCCGCCTTGAGATCGGCGCGTGAGGCGATCAACCTGGTGCTGAAGGCGCACGAGCCCAATCCGGCGCTGGCCTATGACCGGCACTGGAATCTCGTTTCCGCCAACCGCATGGTGGCGCCGCTGCTCGAGGGCGTGCCGCAGCGGCTGCTCGGCCAGCCCTTCAATATCCTGCGCCTTGCATTTCACCCGGAAGGGCTCGCCCCACGCACCGTCAATCTCCCGGAATGGGCCGCTCACTTGTTGGAGCGTCTACACCGCCAGTGCGAGGCCACCGCCGATCCGGAACTGCTGAAGCTCTATCAGGACCTGAAGTCCTATCCGATCCCGGCGCGGTCGGGACCGGTCTCCGCCGATAACGTCGCGATCCCCTTCAAGCTGCGTCACAATGGCGAGGTGCTGAGCTTCATCTCGACCACCATGGTGTTCGGCACCCCCGTCGACATCACGCTGCAGGAATTGGCGCTGGAAACCTTCTTTCCGGCCGACGAATTGACGGCAAGGTGGTTGCGGGAGATGGCTGCCAGCATGAAATAGCGCCTTGTTTTGGGGTGTATTCGGCATATTTTCGGGACCTCATTCCGGAGGATGCCCCATGAGTTCGCTGAAACCGCTGAAGATCGATATCGTCTCCGACGTGGTCTGCCCCTGGTGCTATATCGGCAAGAAGCGGATCGAGGATGCGCTGGCGCTCGCCACCGACGTTCCGGTGGAGTTAAACTGGCGGCCATTCTTCCTCAATTCCTGGGTGCCGCGCGAGGGCATCAGCCGCGACGAATATCTCACCGCGAAATTCGGCTCGCCCGAAGCCTATAAGGGCATCGCCGGCCGCGTCGTCGCCGCCGCAGGCGAGGAGGGGCTCTCCTATCATCCGGAACTCGTGAAGCGTCAGCCCAACACCATCGATTGCCACCGCCTGATCCACTGGGCGGAGGCCAAGGGCAAGGCGGCTGAGATGAAGCAGCGGCTGATGGAATTGTATTTCCGCGACGGCGGCGACCTCACCGATGTCAACGTGCTGGTGCAGGCGGCGGCCGATGTTGGGCTCGATGCCGACGACATCCGCAGGCGTCTTGCGACGGACGAAGATGTTGCGCTGATCTCGGACTGGGCGCAGGAGGCTGCCGACAAGGGCATTTCCGGTGTGCCGACTTACGTGTTCGCGCAGAAATATGCGGTGTCCGGCGCGCAGCCCGCCGACCTTCTCGCGCGCGCCATCCGCCAGGTCTCGGCGGAAGTGAACGCGCAGGCCGCGGAATAGGCCGCTCCGGAAGTTCATCAGGCCCGGCCTCATGCCGGGCTTTTCTTTCTGTTCGTCGAAAGATCAATCAAAAGAAAACATGGGGAAACGTCATGATCTATGAACTGCGGACCTACACGGTGAGGCCCGGGACCCTCGGCGACATGGTGAAAGCGGCAAGCACGCTGTCGCGCGAGATCCGCGGCGACAATTTCGGCAAGCTCGAAGGCTACTGGTCGACCGAGATCGGCCAGCTCAATCAGGTCATGCATTTGTGGAGCTACAGCGATCTCAACGAACGGGCGCGGTTGCGTGCCGAGCTTGCCAAGAACGCGCGCTGGACCGGCGAGTATGTTGCGCTGATCCGTCCGTTCCTGGCGCGTCAGGAGGTGCGCCTCCTGAACGCCATCAAGCCGCCGGTGGCTCCGGCCGTCGACCGGCAACATCTATGAACTGCGCAACTACCGCGCCAGGCCGCTCGCGGCCCGGGAATGGATTGCGGCGTTCACGGCGGCGCTGCCGGCGCGCGAGAAATATTCGAAGATCGTCGGCCTCTGGCAGACCGAAACCGGTCAGCCGAACGAAGTCTGCCACATCTGGGCCTATCCGAGCCTCAACGCGCGCGCGGAAGCCCGCGCCAACGCCTCGAACGATCCGGTGTGGAAGGAATTTCTTGGCAAGGGCCCGTCTTTCCTGGAAGAGATGCACTCGACCATCATGCTGCCCGCGCCGCATTCGCCGCTGCAGTGAGGTGGGCCGGCGGACCGCAAGCTCGACCGCGCCCTCTGCCGATCATCGTCGTGCGGGCAAGCTTGTTCGTCGCGGGCGGCCAAGATCGGACGATCCAAAGCAGCTTGTCTTGATAAATCGATGCAAATGTATTACGATGGTTCAAGCGCACGGGCGCCGGATATCAGTCGCGCATCGGCGACGTCCTGAGACGTCATATGCAGAATGCGGAACGCAGGAAAAAGTCGGGGTAGGCTGGATCTACGTTTCTCGGCCCTTCCGCCACGCGCGGATGAAGCGCACGCCCCACCGGGCCGCGTCGATTCCCTTCTGACGCGCGAGCAGCGCTGCATGGATCGTCGTCACGACCGGATCGTTCGGCCTGAGCGGGATCAGCAGGTCGCCGATCGCAAAACGGCCGCGCCAGATCGGATTGATCATGGGGTGGTCGGGGCTCGCGGTGGAATCCGCCGACGCGATGGCCGGATCGGCGCAGAGATGACGCGTCAGGTCGAGCGTGAGCTGCACGCCGGGTGAGTATTTCGCAAAGCGTTCATCGACACCGATCTTGAAGAAAAATGCGCGGCTCTGGTGCCGCAGCACGATGCCCGATGCCACCGGCGTGTCGCCGGCGCGCAAGGTCATGATCTCGCAACTTTTGGTCTCGGCGAGCGCTTTCACCGCGCGGCGGATGAAGGCCAGATCGCCCTCGACCTGTGCCAGCGCGGTCCCGCGCTCACCCTTCCAGCCGCTCGCCTCGAGCTTCAGGAAGGTTTCGAGTGCAGCTTCGACGGCCGGCCTCGAGCGCGCGACATCGAAACGGACCTCCCCGTGTTCGGCGAGGCGATGGCGCTGCCGGCGCAATTCCTTGAGCTTCCTGCCGCTCACGGCCTCATGCAAGAGCTTGTCGGCATCGCGGGTCGCATCGAGCGAGGCGCGCAGGTGCCATTGCAGGATTTGCGGCCGCAGCCCTTCGCCGCGCAACACCGCGTTGAAGGCTTTCATGACAGCGCCGTCGAGCGAGGCCTCGCGCAACAACAGCGCGCGGACACCGGCATGGCGCGCCGCCTGCATGAGGCAGGAAGCGGCGTCTTCCGCCGTCTTGCGGTCCAGCAGCGGCGTGCACAGCGTGCCATAGGGATGGGCGCTCGCGAGCGCGGGCAGGGGAATGCCGGTCGAGCGCGAGAGCGGGACGACCGGCATCAGGCCGATCAACCTGTCGTCGCTCCAGGCGGACAGCGCGGAAACGCCGGTGCGGCCGGGCGCCGATGCATTCACCGCCAATTCCCAATCGGGAAGGTAATAGGCGTTCGGCTCGATCGTGCGCTCGCTCAAGCCGCGCCAATCGCCGATGTCGATGGAAGTGAGTGGCGTCAGCGCCGGCTCGCGCGCGGGCGCCGATTCCCCTGAGGTGCGCGCCGGCGTGGCATCACTGCTCGATGCACGGCGCGCCTCCACGAGCTCCACGATATCCGCCACGTCCCGCTTCCCCGAATTTTCGGAGAACTTACCGGAAAGGTTGGAAGAAGCCGTTTGTCCGGCGGTGTAATCTTAGGGGTAAAATTAACGCTCCGCTCACCATCAGACGCGTGCCGGCGGAACATAGGAAGGCCGGCCGTTGACGGTTTCGACATCAAGCCCTGCAGCAGCAGCAAATGAATTGGCGATTGTGGAGAGTTCGTCCGGCGAAATCACGTCACCGATCCGGGCAAATCCGTTGGGCGCCCGCTCTTCAGCAAGCTGCATCGCGGCTTCAGGCCCGAGGCTCCGATTGCGCAAGATGATGTCGTTCATCACAGGCCTGCGTTCCGCATCATAGCGCTCGAGCGCCGCTCTGGGGTCATCTGTTTCGATCAAAGCGCGGGAGAGGGCGCGGGCATCCAGGATGGCCTGCGAACCGGCCTGGCCGCCGATCGGCTGCATTGGATGCGCGGCGTCGCCAAGCAGGGTGACGCGTTCGAAAGACCAGGACGAGACGGGATCGCGATCGACCAGTGGAAACTCGAAGATGTCGGGCGATCGCGCGATAAGCGCCGGCAGGTCGAGCCAGGGGAAGCGCCAGCATTCGAAGGCAGAAAGGACCTTCTGCCTGTCGACGCGCCTGTTCCAGTCTTCGCGCGGCGGGGCCTGATCGGGCACTTCCATCTGGCAGATCCAGTTGGTCAGCAATTTGCCTCCCGCCGCCTTTCCGATGGGATAGACGATAGCCCGCTGATGGAAATGCCCGGCGATGACGATCGTCTGTCCGTCGAGGAACGGTTCGGCCTCGACCGCGGCGCGCCAGAGGATTTGGCGCGCGAAGCGGGGCTCGCCTTCGGTCGAATAAAGCTGGTGCCGCACAGCGGAGTGGATGCCGTCGGCGCCCACGAGGATATCGGCCTCGTCGAAAAATTCCGAGCCGGATTCGCGGTCGCTGAAACGGACCCGTATGCTTTGGCCGCGCTGCTCGAAGCCGGTGAGCCTCAGTCCCGTGCGGATATTGCTGTCGCCGATGCGTTCGCGCACGACGCGGAGCAGGATCAGCTGCAACTCCCCCCGATGGATCGAAATCTGCGGCCAGCGGTAGCCCGCCTCGAGCCCGCGCGGCTCACCGTGGATCAATTGTCCGAACTTGTTGCAGAGATTGAGGCGCTTTGCGGCGATTCCGGTTCTCGCAAGCGCATCACCCAGTCCAAGCTCGGTCAACTCGCGCACTGCCGTTGGCTGCAGGTTGATGCCGACGCCAAGCGGGGACGGATCGCGCACCGCCTCATAGACACGAACCGCTATCCCGGCCTGATGCAGGCTGAGCGCAAGGCTCAGCCCGCCGATGCCTCCACCGGCAACAATGACCTGCAGTTTCTTCATTTCGCGGCCACGCGGGGGTCCCGGACGTTGCGGAAGGTCTCGAACTCGACATTGCGCAGCTCACCATCGATCTTCTCGACCTTGCGGATATAGATGTTATGCACGACCTCGCCACTGGCGCGATCGATCGACATGGGACCGCGCGGGCTCTCCCAGTTCATGCCCCTCATAGCCGCGACCAGGGTTTTGCCATCGGTCGCGCCGTCGGTCTTCTTCAGCGCTTCATAGATGAGGTGCATGCCGTCATAGCCGGAGACCGCCATGAAGTTGGCGCGTACCTTGGTTTCCTGCTGGTAGGCCTCGGTGAAGGCCTTGTTCAAAGCAGAAACATGCGCCGCCGAGTAGAAATGCGCAGTCACGGCGCCCAGCATGGCGTCGCCCATGTTCGTCAGAGCTTCGTCATCGGTGAGGTCGCCCGGTCCGATCAGTGCAATGCCGGCCTTGTCGAGGCCACGCTCGACGAACTGTTTCGCAAACACCGCAGCCTGCGTGGAGGGAACGAACACGAACAGCATCTGGGGAGCTGCTTCCTTGACGCGCTGCAGGAACGGCGCGAAGTCGGGACTGCGTAGCGGCACGCGGATCACTTCAGCGACCTGACCGCCGGCGGCCTTGTAGTTGTTGGTGAAAGTTTCCTCGGCTTCGAGTCCGGGCGCGAACTCGGTCACCAGCGTCACTGCCTTGCGGAGCCCTTGCTTCACCGCCCAATCCGCCAGAATGGCCGATGATTGCGCCAGCGTGCAGCTCGTGCGCACGAAAAATGACGACTTCTCGACCACCGCCGTCGTACTCGAGATCATGATCACCGTCGGCTTCCGCGCTTCGGTCAAGAGCGGCGCGCTGGGCAGCAGGTCGGCCGTCAGGCTGCCGCCGATGACGTCGACCTTGTCGTTGACGACGAGCTCCTGGATCAAGCGCTTGCCGGTCTCGCCAGACGAGGCGTCATCCCTGACGACCAGCTCTATCTGCTTGCCGGCCACCGTGTCGCCGTGCTGCTTGATGTAGAGGCGGGCGCCTGCAAGGACCTGCTGGCCGGCCGCCGCCAGCGGTCCGGTCATCGGCATGACCATCCCGATCTTGACAGTGCTTTGCGCGGCGGCGCTTGCCGCGGTGGCGATTGAAATGGCGAGAACGGCAGCTCCGAGAACGCATCTCCTGGACATCGCTAGCCCTCCGTAAGGGATCGGCGTGGCCTGTTCGGGATTGGTGCCGATCACAGGTTGAAATCCTGCTCTTTCTGGCTGTAGCTTAGAAGTCGGATTTTTGAACATCCCTGTAGCCAGTTGACTAAGGGGTCGGAAAATGGACTGGTCGGACCGGATCGGCCGCCGCATCAGGCTGCGCGATCTTCACATCGTACTTGCCGTAGCGGAAGCGGGCAGCATGGCCAAGGCTTCGCAAATACTGGCGATCTCGCATCCCGTCGTCTCCAAGACGATCTCCGATCTCGAACATACACTCGGGGTAAAACTGTTCGACCGCACCTCGCGGGGGGTCGAGCTCACCGCCTATGGCCAGGCCTTGCTCAAATGCGGCGTCAATGTCTTCGATGAGATGCGCCAGGGCTTGAAGCAGATCGAATTCCTGACCGATCCGACGTCAGGCGAGCTCGCCGTGGGTTGTCCCGAAATCATGAATGCCAGCATCATGCCGGCGATCTCGGAACGTTTGCTGCGGCAACATCCAGGCGTGCAGTTGCGGGTGATCCATGCCGATACCGGCCTGATGCAGTTCAATCTTTTGCGCGACCGCCAGGTCGAGCTTTTGATCGGCCGGATGCCAGAGCCCCTTGCCGAGGACGATCTGGTTTCCGAGCCGCTGCTGGAAGAGTCGTTTGTCGCCGTTGCAGGCTTGAACAGCCCATGGGCGCGCAGACGGCGCGTCGAGCTTGCGGACTTGATGGGGGAGTCCTGGGTGCTTCCGCCGTATGACAGCACTCCGGGCGCGGTTATTGCTGGGCTATTTGGCGCCAGCGGATTGAAATCGCCGAGGGTCCAGGTTGCGACCCTCTCGATTCAGCTGACCACGGCCCTGATCGGGACCGGCAAATATGTCGGCATCCTGCCGAACTCCGTGGCCCGCTTCAGCGCCGGACGCGCGGGATTGAAAATCCTGCCCGCCAAGATACCGGCTACGCGATATTCGATTGCCGTCATCACCGTCAAAGGCCGCACCCCAGGACCGTTGGCAAAGCTTTTCATCGAACAGGCGCGGGCGGTGGCGAAGTCGCTGCCGATGTCGGCACCTCCGCCACGGCGGCGGCCGGGCGCGGCTAGCGGCTCGTCGGCCAGGTCGGAGAGCCCCTAATCGGTCGCGCAAAACAGCCGGTAGAGGGTTTTCGGCACCTCGCGCACTTCGCTGCTGCCGCAAGCCGAATGATCGCGCGCTGCTAGTTACGCTTCACGACGTTGTTCAGGTAAATGCGTTGCCGCTGCGCAGACCCAGCTTCTTGAACACGATCGCGGCCGGGCAAAAGCCGGTGAACGACGCCTGGATCATGTTCAACCCGGCAAAGGCGGTCAGCAAATACCAGTAGGGATTGACCCAGTAGCCGAGTGCCAGTCCAAGCAGGACGACAAATCCTGCAAAGGTCAGAACCGCTCTATCGATATTCATGAGATACTCCTTCATCAGATTTGAAAGTCATCAGGATTTGCTCAGCCCGGCCCTGGTCCACGCAACAATGTCTTGCGCGTCCATCGCCCCCGCGCACCGTGAAATCTCGCGGCCGCCGCGCATCAGGAGCAGCGTCGGAATGCCCGTGATATGAAGCCGCGACGAGACGTCCGGCGCATTGTCGGCGTTGAGTTTCAAGAGACGTACATTCGGTTCAAGCTCCTTTGCGGCCCGCTCGAACATCGGCGCCATCGCGCGGCAAGGGCCGCACCATGGTGCCCAGACGTCGATCAGGACGGGAATGTCGCTGTTTTCGAGGTGGCGGCCGAAGCCCTGTTCGTCGACCTCGATCGGATGGCCGTCGAACAGGGGCCGGTGGCAGGATCCGCAGCGTGCATCGGTCGCCGGCTTTTCAGCAGGCACCCGGTTGGTCCGCCCGCATTGCCCGCACACGACCTGCCGGCTTTCACTCATGTTCCCGTCCTGACTTCCTTGATCTTGGCGATGTTGAGCTGGCCGAGCACGAAGCGTTCATAGAAGGGCTCGCTCTCTCCGCGCCTCATCTTGCGCAGGAAATACTTCTCGAAGGCGACCTTGGCGTAGTGCACCCATTCGCCTTTCGACGACCAATTGACGTTGCGCGGCGGAATCTGAGGCTGCGCCAGGAAGGCAACGCCGGAATCGCCGAAATCGGCGAGGCAGATCGCATTCCAGGTCGGCTGCGCCGTGGCAGGCTTGCCGCGCAACACTGCGCCGATGTTCATGGCCGTGGCAGTGACCATCGACTCAATCATGAAGCCGGTTTTCGGCACCCCCACCGGAACGGGCGTCGCGCCGACCGGCGCGATCGCCACGCAGACACCGACCGCAAACACGTTGGGAAATTCCGGATTGCGCTGATGCTTGTCGACGATGACGAAGCCGCGGGGATTGGTGAGCTTCTCGATGCCGCGAACGGCTTCGACGCCGCGGAAGGCGGGGAGCATCATGGAATAGGCGAAGGGCAGGTCGTGGGCCTTGTGGACCGTGCCGTTTTCGGCAAATTCCTCCACCGACATCTTGCCAGGCTCGACGCGCTCGACGCGGGCGTTGGTGATCCACTTGATGTGCTTCTCGCGCATCTCGCTTTCCAACAGACCCTTGGTGTCGCCGACGCCATCGAGGCCGAGGTGACCGATGTAGGGTTCGGAGGTCACGAAGGTCATGGGAACGCGGTCGCGCAGCTTCCGGCGGCGCAGCTCGGTCTCCAGGATGAAGAGGAATTCGTAGGCCGGGCCGAAACAGGAGGCGCCTTGCACGGCGCCGATCACCACCGGCCCGGGATTGGCTGCGAGCTTCTCGAAAGCTTCCTTGGCCCGGGTTGCGTGATCGACATGGCAGATCGATTGCGTGAACCCCTGCGGTCCGAGGCCCGCAATTTCGTCGAACGCAAGCTCCGGTCCGGTAGCAACCACGAGATAGTCGTAGTCGATCGAACTGCCGTCGCCGAGCTCGATGCGGTTCTGTGAAGGATGCACACGCCTTGCGCCTTGCGTCAGCAGGCGAATGCCCTTGCGCTTCATGACATCGATGAGGTTGATCTCGATGTCGCTTTGCTTGCGCCATCCGATCGCCACCCAGGGATTCGAGGGGACAAAGTGATAGACCGCGCCCTGCGAGATCACGCTCAGGCGGTCGCCCTGCCTGAGCTGGGGCAGCAGTTCATAGGCCATCAGCGTTCCGCTGAGGCCGGCTCCGATTACGACAACTTCCGCCATGACTTCCTCCGTTGGATTGACTGATGCCCGGGTTCAGCTCCGGCTCTCGTGCAGTACTTGACGATATATTCGAAAATCTGTATATACGCAAGTATGAAGATAGAAACAAGAATGATGGAGCGGGCGGCGGATCAGGCGAGCGAGCTCCTGAAGGCGCTTTCCAATCGCCACAGGCTCCTGATCATCTGTCAACTGATCGACGGCGAGCGCTCGGTTGGCGAGCTGGCCGCGTTCCTCAACCTGCGTGATTCCACCGTGTCGCAGCATCTTGCGCTTCTCCGCAAGGACGGCCTGGTGGCGGCGCGGCGCGACGGTCAGACGATCTATTACTCGATCGCCAGCGATCCGGCGCGGGAGGTCCTGAAGGCGCTCTATCAAGTGTACTGCGCGCCAAGGGCCGCGGCCAACAAGCGCAGATAGACTACGGGTTCAGGGCAGAGGCGCATTGAGCGAGATCAATGTCGCCCGCAATCACTGCGGTGAGATGAGGGATGCGCGCCAGCGCCTCCCGGAAAGAGTAGCGGCCGATGTGGAGATCGAAATTGTTGGGCGCCGTGGCAGCCCTGATGGTGCCGGCGATCGCAAGCGCGGAAACTTTTACCGTGGTGCAGCGCATGGTCGCCGACGAAAAGGCGGTGTTCGCCACCGTCGAAAGTATCAGCGTGGTGCCGGCCCGCAGCCGCATCGGCGGCACGGTGGTTCAGCTCAATGTCAGGGAAGGCGACGCGGTCACGCGGGGCCAGGCGATCGCGGTCGTGGGCGACGAAAAGCTCGGCCTGCAGATGAAGTCGCTGGATGCGCAGATCCAGGCCCTCAAGGCGCAGGCGGATCAGGCGCAGATCGACTTCGACCGGACCGGAGCGCTCGTGGAGCGCGGCACCGTTCCGCGCATCAAGCTGGACGAGACGCGGACGGTCCTTAACGTCGCGCAGAACGGTCTGCGGGCGAAAACCGCCGAACGCGCCGTCATCGAGCAGCAGCTCACGGAAGGACAGGTGCTGGCGCCGCAGGATGGGCGCGTCGTCAAGCGGCTCGTGGCCGTCGGGTCCGTGATGCTGCCCGGCGATCCCGTCGTGACCATTGCGCAGCAGGACTTCAAATTGCGGCTTCGGATTCCCGAACGCCACGCCCGCTTTCTGAAGCAGGGTGACAGGATCCGCGTCGAGGGCGCCGAATTCGCCGAGGGCGCCGCGAAGTGGGGTGTGATCGATCTCGTCTATCCGCAGATCGAGGAAGGACGCGTAATTGCGGACGCCAGGGTCGACGGGTTGGGCGAATATTTCGTCGGCGATCGCCTGCGAGTGTGGATTTCCGGCGGGGAGCGCCCGGCCTTCGTGATTCCGTCGGGCTATGTGACCACGCGATTTGGAATCGACTACGTCCGGCTCCGTCAGACCGGCGGCACGATCAATGTGCCGGTGCAGCGCGGCCGGGACCGCCCGACGCCCGATTTTCCCAATGGCCTCGAGATCCTGTCCGGCATCGGCGCGGGGGATGTGCTGGTGCAACCGTGAATTTGGGCTTTTCGGGGTTTCTCACCAGGGCGACGGTTAACTCGCCATTGACGCCCCTTTTTCTTATCGCCTCCCTGATCGTCGAACTCATTGCCCTTGTCGCGATACCGCGCGAGGAGGAGCCTCAGATCAGCGTTCCCATGGTCGACATCCGCGTCGTGACCGACGGACTGCGCGCGCCCGACGGGGCCGAGCTCGTCACCAAGCCGCTTGAGGAGATCGTCAAGGGCATCAAGGGTGTCGAACACGTCTACAGCCAGACCGAAGACGACCGCGTGATGGTGACCGCGCGCTTCCTGGTGGGCACCAAATCCGAAGACGCGATCCTGCGCGTGCACGAGAAGATTCGCGCCAATCTTGACCGCATTCCGATCGGCATCCCCGAGCCTCTGATCGTCGGCCGCGGCATCAACGACGTCGCGGTGACCGTGCTGACGCTGTCGCCCAAGCCGGAAGCCGCAGAACGCTGGTCCGACAAGGATCTCCATGAATTGGCTGAGAAACTGCGGGCCGAACTGACCAAGGTTGACAATATCGGCCTCTCTTACATCTCGGGAGGCAGTCCGCAGCAGATCAGGGTGGAGCCGGACCCGGAAAAGCTTTCGCTCTACGGGGTCACGCTGCAGCAACTGATCGCCAAGGTGAAGGATGCCAACCGCTCGTTCGTGGCCGGAAGCGTTCGCGATTCAGGGATCGTTCGCAACGTCGCGGCCGGTCAGACCCTCGCCGGGATTCCCGATATCGGGCTGTTGCTGATTTCGACCCGAGACGGCCGGCCGGTCTATGTCAAGGACGTTGCCTCGATCGTCATCGGCCCGAACACGCTGGAGCACCGGGTCTGGAACGATGCGCGTGACGCCGGCAAGAGCTGGCAGCGCGTCCCGGCCGTCAGTCTCGCGCTTGCCAAGCGGGACGGCGCCAACGCCGTCATCGTCTCGCACGATATTGCGAGCCGGCTCGAGGGTCTGAAGGCACGCCTGATCCCCGACGATGTGCAAGTGACCGTGACCCGCGATTATGGCGAGACCGCCAACGATAAGGCCAACGAGCTTCTGTTTCATCTTGGCCTCGCGACGCTCTCGATCGTCGTCCTGATTGCGATTGCGATCGGCTGGCGCGAGGCGGTGGTGACGCTGATCGTGATCCCGACCACGATTCTGCTGACGCTGTTTGCCGCCAACCTGATGGGCTATACGATCAACCGGGTCAGCCTGTTCGCACTGATCTTCTCGATCGGCATCCTGGTCGATGACGCCATCGTCGTGGTTGAAAACATCTCCCGTCACTGGGCCATGCGGGACGGCCGGCCGCGTCTACAGGCGACGATCGATGCGGTCGCCGAGGTCGGCAATCCCACCATTGTTGCGACGTTGACGGTGGTCGCCGCGCTGCTGCCCATGTTGTTCGTCTCCGGGCTGATGGGACCCTACATGGCGCCGATTCCGGCCAATGCCTCGGCGGCCATGCTGTTTTCCTTCTTCGTCGCGGTCATCGTGGCGCCCTGGCTGATGCTGCGCCTTGCGCCCAAGGCCGCGATGGCGGCTCCGCTTCACGCCCACCACGATGAAGGCCTGCTTGGCCGCTTGTACCGACGCATCGCGGCACCCATTGTCTCGAGCAAGCGCTCCGCCTGGACGTTCCTCGTCGCGGTCGGTGCCGCAACGCTGCTCTCGATGGTCCTGTTCGCGACCAAATCCGTCACGGTCAAGCTGCTGCCCTTTGACAACAAGTCCGAGATCGCCGTTATCGTCGACCTGCCCGAAGGCGCGAGCCTGGAGGACACCGAACGTACGTTGTTTGCCGCCGCCGATATCGCGCAACAATTGCCCGAGATCACCTCGGTGCAGGCCTATGCCGGTACGCCCGCGCCGTTCAATTTCAATGGCCTGGTGCGGCACTATTATCTGCGCGAACGCCCGGAACTGGGTGAACTGCAGGTCAATCTGATCGGACGGGGAGATCGCAAAAGGGCCAGCCACGACATCGCGCTGGACCTGCGACAGCGTCTGAAGGCCGTCGGCGTTCCACAGGGCGCCAGCGTCAAGGTGGTCGAGGTTCCGCCGGGGCCGCCCGTGCTCGCAACGCTGCTCGCCGAGATCTACGGTCCCGACGCCGCCACTCGCCGCGCCGTCGCCGGCGAGGTGAGGAGGATTTTCGCCGAAGTGCCGTTCATCGTCGATATCGACGACTCGATCGGTGAGAAGCGGCCGCGGTTGCGGCTTTCGATCGACCAGGACCGGCTCGAATTCTTCGGCGTCGAGCAGCGCGACGTCTACGACACGATCCAGATGCTGTTCGGTGGGGTTTCCGTCGGCTATTCGCATCGCGGCGAAGACCGCAATCCGGTCGAGATCGCGATCAGATTGCCGAAACCGGAACTGACCTGGGACGAGGCGCTGGCCTCCACGCCCGTGCCGGCCAATACGCTGCCCGGCAGCAAGACGGTCGTCGAACTGGGCCAGGTGGTCAAGGCCACGGTGGAGCAGGGATCGCCGGTCATCTTCCGGCGCGATGGGCGGTTTGCCGACATGGTCATGGCGGAGCTCGCCGGGCGCTTCGAGGCACCGCTCTACGGCATGATGGAGGTGGCGGACCGCATCGACAAGCATGATTGGGGCGCGCTGCCGAAGCCCGTGATCGGCTTTCACGGACAACCGGCTGACGAGACACGTCCTACCTTGCTGTGGGACGGCGAATGGGAGATCACCTATGTCACCTTCCGCGACATGGGCGCTGCGTTCGGGGCTGCGATCCTCGGCATCTATGTGTTGGTCGTCGCCCAATTCCGCAGTTTCCGGCTGCCGCTCGTCATTCTCACGCCGATCCCGCTGACGCTGATCGGCATCCTGATCGGCCATTGGCTGCTGGCGGCGGCTTTCACCGCAACGTCGATGATCGGGTTCATCGCCCTTGCCGGCATCATTGTCCGCAACTCGATCCTGCTCGTCGACTTCATTCGCCATAGCGGCGAGGGTAAGACGCTTCGCGAAGCGGTGCTTCAGGCCGGCGCCGTCCGTTTCAAGCCGATCCTGTTGACCGCCCTTGCGGCCATGATCGGCGCCGCAACCATTCTGCTCGATCCGATCTTCCAGGGACTGGCGATCTCGCTTTTGTTCGGGCTCGCGTCATCGACGCTGCTGACAGTCCTGGTCATCCCAGCCATCTACATCGCGCTGCGCGAGCCGCCGCGCGCGTCGGCATCCACCAAAGCATCATAGAAAGATCCGTCATGGAAAAGAATTATGCCGAGCTCACCAGGCACATCTCCAACAACCTGAAGAAACTGCGCAAGGACATCCCCGATACGCTCCAGGGCTTCTCTGCGTTGGCGCAGGCCGCGACCCGCGATGGCGCGCTGGACAAGAAAACAAAGGAGCTGATCGCGCTTGCGCTCGGCGTTGCCGCCCATTGTGACGGCTGCATCGGTTTTCACAGTGAGGCGCTGGTCAAATTGGGCGCCACGCGCCAGGAAGTGGAGGAGGCGCTTGGCATGGCCGTCTACATGGGCGGCGGCCCGTCGCTGATGTATGCCGCCGAGGCGATATCGGCCTATGAGCAGTTCCAGCAGCAGGTGAACGCTGCGGCGTTAGCCTAGACCGGCTCGTAGTTCTCGGTCTCGCAATTGTCGTCGGCATCGACGCGGCGGCGGTCGGTGATCATCCCGCCGTTGATGCTGATCCGATAGGTCTGAACGCCAATCGGCTTGCCGGTGGCGGCATTGACCTCGGCGCGGACGCAGGCCGTCCAGCCGGCGCCGCGCAGCTCGTGATGAGGTCGCGAGACCTGTATGTCGCGCGGGTACGAATTGGCGACGAACACCGCATCCAGATTGTCATGGACCAGCCGCCTGACGTCCGGCGGCGGCTCGGGCGAGGGCGGTTCGGCCTCCTTGGCGCGCATGAACTCGGGGACCGGCGAGCGGACATCGGCAAAGCCGCAACCTGCCAGCGCCAACGCCATCCCGAGCGGTAACGCGATATGAAGCAACCTACCCCGCATCCCCCGATTTTATGCGCTGGCGGTAAAAAAAGCGCCCTGGGGGTGCGTCACTTCGTCCGTTTTGGCCGATCAACAAATCCTGATGGGCAATGCCGCGGGTTCCGGCTGGAGCGGCTCGAACCGCCGCGAAAGAGGGCGCGTCCAATAGCCATCATTCCCAGGGGAGATGGCCCATGTTGCGCACCGCATTCTGCTCCGCCATTTTATTAAGTGCTCTGTTGGCGGGTTCCAGCGCCGCCCGCGCCGAAAACCGCCTGGCCCTCGTGATCGGTGAATCCGCCTATCGCGCGGTGCCCTCGCTGCCCAATCCCGCCAATGATGCACGGGCGATGACCAGGCTCCTGACCGATTCCGGCTTCGCCGTGACCACGGCGTCCGACCTCTCACAAAAGGAAATGAACCAGAAGGTCGGCGACTTCACCGCCGAGATCGCCGCCAAGGGACCGGATACGATCGCGCTGGTGTTCTATGCCGGCCACGGCATGCAGATCGGCGGCGAGAACTATCTGGTGCCCGTCGACGTCGACCCGAAGCGCGAGGCCGACATCCCGCTGCAGGCGGTGCGGCTGAACGACGTCCTGAACACGCTCAATTCGGTGCCGAGCAAGATGCGCATCCTGCTGCTCGATGCCTGCCGCAACAACCCGTTCCCCGCGCTCAACCAGACCGCCGGTCACGGGCTTGCGCTGGTCGACACCAAGACCGGCGCGCCCGGCACGTTCCTGTCGTATTCGACCTCGCCCGGCGCCGAAGCCGAAGACGGCGAGGGCATCGACAGCCCCTACACGACGGCTCTCCTGACGGCCGCCCGCACCCCGGGCCTGCCGATCGAGCAGGCCTTCAAGCAGGTGCGCGTTGCCGTCAACAAGGCGACCAGCGGCCGCCAGACGCCCTGGGAGAGCTCCTCGCTGACCGAGGATTTCAGGTTCGTGGCTCCGAACGGCCCGGGTGATGCGAATGCCGCGTTGCCGCCACCCGCGACCATCACGCCCAAACGCACCGTCGAGCAGTGGAAGCGCGATCTGCAGGGCAAGCAGCCGGATGCCGCGCATGAGACGATCGTCGCCGACGGCACGCTCGAAGCCTATGAGGCCTTCGACGCACTGTTCGCGCAGTCGCAATTCGCGCCTGAAGTCCGCGGCTGGGTCATCCGCCAGCGCAAGATGGTGGCGTGGAACGAGGCCGTCACGATCAATACGGCGGAGAGCTATCGCGCCTTCCTCGCGCAATATCCCGACACCGACCTGTCCTGGACCGCGCGGATGCTGATCGAGCGCCTGCGCTTCCGCCCCGCCGCGCAGCCCCAGGTCGCAGCCCTTTGCATGCCGTCGACGACGCCGTCCGCGCCTTCCAAGCCGATGCTGAAGAAGGCTGACGTGGTGCCCGAGCCGAAGGCAACCGTGAAGAAGGCCGGCCTGACGCCGCAGCGCGATCCCGAGCCGCCCGTGCGCGCGCTGCCGCCGACCCGCGAAGTCTATGTCGACGGGCCGGTCTACGGTTATGGCGGCCCGCCGATGCGGCCCTTCGGTCCGCGCCTCGGCTGGGGTGGCGGAATGCAAGGCGGCGGAATGCAAGGCGGCGGCATGATGGGCCGGCCGATGGGTGGTTATGGACGCCGCTTCTGATCCGAACATTACAGCGAATTTAGAGAGGACCGGCCCCACGGCCGGTCCATTTCATTTTGCCGCGTGGCTGCTTGCGGGCTACGTTGCCTCAGGGCGTGTTGGCGAGGGGAGAGATGCGATGAGAATCCTGGCGGTGGCGGCGGCGCTGCTGACACTTCTGACGCTGCCGGCACAGGCGCAGATGCCCGGTGGAAAGCACCGGCCGAGCGGCGACGACAAAAAGGACGAGAAGAAGCAGCAAGTTGACGAGAAGGCCTACAAGGACGCGCTCAAGCGCATTCCCGACTCGAAGGAAAAATACGACCCCTGGAGCGGCGCGCGGCCTTCGACGGATCAGAAGCAAAGCAGATAGCCGTTCTCCTGACCCGTTGGAGCGTTCACATGCGACTTCTCGTGGGTTGCCTCGTGGCCGTGCTCGCGATTCCTCCGGCCGTAGCCTGGGAGTATTGGGGCGGCGACCAGGGCGGCACGCGCTTCTCGAAACTGGACCAGATCACGCCGCAAAATGTCGGCAACCTCGTGCGCGCTTGGGAGTATCGCACCGGCGACCTGCAAAGCCGCCCGCCGGAGGCGATGAAGCGCACGAAATTCGAGGCGACGCCGCTGTTCGTCGAGGATTCGCTCATCTTCTGCTCGCCCTTCAACGAGGTGATCGCGCTCGATCCCGGCACCGGCGCGCCAAAATGGCGCTTCGACCCGAAAATCTCCAACGCCCAGCGTCCCGGCAACCGCTACAATTGCCGCGGCGTCGCGTATTGGGTTGACGATCAGGCCACGGATGGCGCTGCCTGCCGCAGCCGGATCTTCATGGGCACGAACGACGCCCGAATCATCGCGGTCGATGCGAAGACGGGCGCGCCTTGCGCCGATTTCGGCGACAAGGGCGAGGTGAAAGTCGACATCGGCAAGCCGCTGCTCTGGCCCGGCGAGTTCCAGATCACCTCGGCACCCGTGGTGACGCGTGGCGTGGTCGTGGTCGGCTCCGCGATCTCGGACAATGTCCGCGTCGAGGCGCCACTCGGCACCGTGCGCGCCTTCGATGCGAAGAGCGGCAAGCCGCGCTGGAGTTTCGATCCGCTCATTCACGACGGCATCGACGCCGGTCATGCCAACGTCTGGGCCCCGATGTCGGCCGATGACGAGCGCGGGCTGGTGTTCCTGCCGACGACCTCGCCCAGTCCGGACTTCTGGGGCGGCAAGCGCATCGGCAACAACGAGCATGCCAATTCCGTGGTGGCGCTGAAAAGCGAGACCGGCGAACTGGTCTGGTCGTTCCAGACCGTGCATCACGATGTCTGGGATTACGACCTGCCGGCACAGCCGACGCTGGCGCGCATCGACACGGGCGATGGTATGCGCGACGTCGTGATCCAGCCGACCAAGCAGGGCTTTGTATTCGTGCTCGACCGCGACACCGGCAAACCCGTGTGGCCGGTCGAGGAGCGTGCCGTGCCGCAAGGTGGCGCCGAAGGCGAAAGCCTGTCGCCGACGCAGCCGTTCCCGACCCATGTTCCGCCGCTGCTGCCGCAACAATTCTCGCTGGACGACGAGTTCAATTTTCCGCCGCTCATCGGCAGCCCCTCCTGTCATGCGCTGCTTGCGGGCGCGCGCAACGACGGGCTCTACACGCCGCCTTCGACGAAGGGAACGTTGATCTTCCCGATGACAGGCGGCGGTGTGAACTGGGGCAGCGCGGCCTTCGATCCCGTGCACCAGATCCTTTACGCCAACGTCAGCAACGCCGTGCATCTGGTCAAGCTGATGCCGGCGGCGGAAGGCGACGGCTACAACCCGCCGCCGGGCCATGATTTCGGCCGGCAGCGCGGCGCGCCGTTTGCAATGACGCGCGCGGTGGCGATGTCGAAACTGGGCCTGCTCTGCAACAAGCCGCCCTGGGGCGCGACCGTCGCGCTCGACCTGAAGGCCGGCAAGATTCTCTGGCGCTCGAGCGTCGGCACCACCGAAGACCTTGCGCCGCTCGGGCTCGCTTTCCACTGGGGCACGCCGCTCGTCAACGGCGTCGCGATCACCGCGGGCGGACTCGTCTTCACCGGTGCGATGGACGCTTATTTGCGGGCCTTCGACGCGAAGTCGGGTGAGGAGCTCTGGCAGGGCAGGCTGCCGGTTCCCGGCGTCGCCAATCCCATGACCTATCTCTGGAAGGGCGTGCAATATGTCGCGATCGCTTCCGGCGGCCATTCCGAGGCCGGCACCTCGATCGGCGACAGTGTGGTGGCGTTCCGGCTGGCGCGCGGCGGGGAGGCGCCGTCGCTCTGGTCGCGCACGATCGATCGTCCCGGCGGACGGTTTCTCAGCGGTGCTGCTGCGGCACTTCTCCTGCTCGTTCTGATCGTGATTGGATTCCGGCGTTGGCGTCGTGGAACCAGGACGCGGTCGCGCGCGTAACACGTGCGCTGGATGAATCGCATCCGTTGATTTGACGTATTGTTCTATTCGGGCCCATCCCGCCAGTCACGAGCGGGGTGGGCTCGTTCTTATCCTGGAAGCTACGACAGCATCGCAAAGGCGCTCGAGACCATGGCGACCGGCTTGTTGTCGGATGCGCTGGAAAGCGTCACCCGGCCGAAACTCATGGTGCGTCCGAGGCGAACCACGCGGGCATCGGCCAGCACGTCGGACGACATCACCGCGCGCATGAAATGCGTGGTCTGGTCGACGGTGGTCATCGGCCGATAGAAGCGGTTCGCGGCGAGATTGGCCAGCACCATCGCGGTGTCGGCGAACGACATCAGCGCCTGGCCGCAGACCATGCCGCCGTTGCGGCACAGCCGCTCGGAGAACGGCATGCGCAGGATCGCGCCCGGCTGCCAGTCGCGCGCATCCGCCGGCGGCTCGAAGTCGAAACCTTCGACCGAAAGGTTGAGGTCCCTGATCCAGGGTGCGAACACGTCGCCGAGCACCCGCCGCGCCTCCTCGATGCCGAACTTCTGATCCTGCTGCTGTTGCATGAACGCCGTTTCCCTGGCCCGCGATCTGGTTCCTTGCCGCGATTTAATGTTCGGGTACCTGAAAATGGTCGGCTCTGAAAGGGATGTTGGGAAAGGCGGCTTGAAATCGGGGGTCGCGCGGCCCTAAAATGAGCACGGGAGAAGATCGGCCATGCGGCGGCGTTGGGCTCTGATCATCGGCGTGCTGGGCCTTGGGCTTCTGCTCAATGGCTGCACGAAGTGCGGCCCGATCTGGGACGACTGGATGCAGCCGTCGAAATCCTGCCGGTCGGATCACCTCTAGGCCGCAGGGTCGCGTTAAGCCGCATGGCAGCTTGCCGGTCTAAGCCGTTCGGCAGCTTGGCGGTTTGCGTCGCTGGGGTGTATGCTGGGGCCAAAATGCGAGGGAGCATTCCATGAGAGTTGTCGGGGTGGCGGCGGTGTCCGCGTTGCTGATTGGAACGGCGGGATGGACCGCCCCGGCGCGCGCGCAGATGGGCGGGGGCGGGGATGGACCGCATATCAACCTGCTGGCCGACGCGCCCACCAAGTCGCCCGACGAAATCGAGGCGGATAAGGTCAAGGAAAAGGCCTACAAGGAATCGCTGCGAAAGATTCCGGATGCCAAGGCGTCGAACGATCCTTGGGGCGGCGTGCGCAGCGATGCGCCGAAGGCCGCGCCGGCCGCCAAGACGTCGACCGCGAAAGCCAAGACCAAAACCGGCAGCAACTAGCGCTCGGGACTCCGCATCGCGCCCTCCCGATCTTATATTCGCCAGTGCCGCATGTGTATGGGAGTTACGGCATGGGCTCACCGCGCGATCTCGTCGATCGCATGGCCACACGGCGCAAGATCGCCGACGGCTATTTGCGCGAAACTTTCACCTTGCCGCGCGAAAAGGCGCGGGCAAAGGCGCGCGACTTTCTCAACCGCTACCCCAAGGCCGGTTACATGAGCGCGGTGGAGAGCTGGCGCGAATTGCCGGGCGACGAGATCGAGTTCACGATGCGGCGGCTGCCGAGCGCCGACTGATCATTTCCCCGCAAGCGGCCAGGGCGCGATGACTTAGGATGCATCGTCATCGCGCTTCAGCTTCTTGTTCGAGCATGATCTTCGCGCAAACGCTTCGCGTTTTTCACGAGGGAAAACCGCTTCGCACTTTTCCGGATCATGCTAGTCGAGCAACTCCGCGACGATGCGGATGCGGAAAACCGGCCGGCGCAACTCGTCCAGCATTTCCATCTGCCACTCCGAATTTTCCGCAAGCTTGCGCGAAATGCCGCTCGCCATGTCGGCGCAGACGGTCGTCAGCTCCTTCCAGGCGGCATTGCGATCGGCACATTCGGTGCCCTGATCGGAACTACCCGAGTAGCGGCCATTCTTGATGCGGAAGAAGTAGAGCGGCATGGCAGGAAGAACCGATGCAGATGGCCGCCCCACTGAACGACTTAAAAATACGCGCAGAGTGGATGCCCAAACGGGTGTGAGATCAACTCCGGAAAAATACGGACCTTGCCTGCGACTCTCATTTTTGTGTGGCGCAGCAACAACTTGACGATCTCGTTGCGCGCGCCGGGAATCGGCCGCGTGCCGATGACGTCGTTGGCCTGGGCGAGGATCTTCACCTGCGCCTGGGACGACAACTCGTTCCAGCACAACAGCACCGCTGCACCCAGATGTTGCAGGAGTTCGGCATCGCTCGGCGGAGCAGAATCCGGGCCGTCTTCGCCCGCCGCTTGCGCCCCGTCGCCGCCAAGGGTCGCTTTCGTCATTCGCTCTCCGTGATCCGGATCAGGCCGTCGCCGGTGACGACCGGCCCCCCGGCGGTGATGGCGACGAAGCCGAAATCCACCAGCTTTGACAGATGTGCGGCCGGGACGCTGGGATCGGGCGGGCTGACCGCGACCTCGATCAGCGAGGCAAATTCTTCCGGCGTCAAAAGCTTGGGCGCATGCACGGTCATCGCGGTCTCGTCTCCACCTGGCGGAGGCACCAATTTAACTGCGTTCAGGTGATCGCGTAAATGCGCCGGCCGCATCGAGCGCACGCGGCCCGCTTGCCGCTATTCGAACAATTTCTCCGGCGCGACCGTCAGGCGATAGGCGATGTCGGTCGAGCCGTCGGAGACTTCCAGCACATGGCGGCAGAGCGGGCAGCGGAATTCACCTGCCGTGCCCGGTCTCGAGGCAAGCTCGATCCTGCGGAAGCCGGCCCGGCATTCGGGACAGATGACGTCGTCTTTTTTCATGGAGCGACACTATGTCCGATGACAGTGACCATTCGAAGACGCGCGTGCCGCTGCCGCGAGCGTCGCGATCAACAATTGCCGCTGTCGAAAGAACAGGTGAAGGGGGCCCGTGCACCGGCGGTGTCCGGCTGACACGGGCTTGCCTTGCGACCTCATTGTTCGGGTTCGACGTCAGGCGCGTGCGGGGAAGGATTGGGCCTCTCGACCGCATCGATCTGCGCCTTGAGGTTGGCGGCTCTCGCGATCAGCGAGGCGGCGAGTTCCGGATTGGATGTGGATTTGGCGAACCTGAGCAGCGTCGTCGCCTGACGCGCGAAATAGATACGTCCCAACACGCTGATACACCCCGTCAATTCCGGCACTGCAATCACGCGCAAACCCCCAATTCTGTTCCAGCGATGAACATTAAAATTTGACAGGCGCGTGGTTCCGCGTGGGTTCCGCCCGGGTGCAAAAGTTCAGCTTGGCTCGAAGGCAAGTCCGATGAGCTTTTCGTCCCGCCAGATCACGCGGCATGGCTTGCGCAGTGTCTCGCTCGGGATGGCCAGCACAAAGTGGTCCGGGAACCAGAGGGGTGTGTGGATCTCGATGCGCGCACCCGCCGGCGAAAGGCTGCGGACGACGCAGGGGATGCTTTCACCGCTGAACTCGATCGTTCCGGTTTTCAGAACGCGGTGGCGAGGAGTGACGCGGCGTTCTTCCATGAGGCACCGTGAGAAACGGGCGGAGTGACGTGATCGCCGACACTAGCGGCGGAAGCTAAACACCAGGCTCACGGGCGGGCTTTGGCGCTCACCGCGCGGAAAGAACTCACCGCGCGGAAAGAAAGGCAATCGCGAGAAAGACCGCCCAGCCGACGATCACGAGCGACGTTACCGCACCGGCGGTGGTCCTTGCCATTTCCTTCACGGTCATCGGCCGATCCATGCTCGCCGCCTGCGCGAATTCGACATCCTTGAATCCCATTTCAGTTCCGAAGTTGCAATGGCCGCGGTGGCTCCGCATTCGACGGGAACTCAATGCGGGGTTGGCGCCGATCGAGCAGGATCCGGCACCCTGTTGCCGCGCGTCATCCGCGCTGTAAAGCGGGCATGGCTTCGCCGGAACACGGGCAAAAACCACTCAAATGGTTCCTTCCGGTCCATACCGCCGCCTGGCCGGAGCCATGTATTAAGGGTTGCATAGTTTACATTCTTCCCGGTTAGGTAAACTAGGATGCTGCCAACCTTGAGCGAGGACGCCGTGGAACGTCCGGGGCACCTAAGCGCAGATACCGACTGGACCCAACTGAGACGCCTCACTTTTCGCGGAGCGCCGCGATGGACGCCGATTCCGTGTTACGATCGGGCCCTGGATGAACCGGAGATGGCCGAATGGATTGGTTGGTCTTCATCGTCTTGATTGGCTCAATACCGCTTGCCTCTCACATGGCGTTCGAGCGCAATAGATCATCGAGGGCCTGGGCCTGGATCGCGGTCCTCGTTGGACCATTGGCGCCGCTCGCTCTCGCCCTTCTCGGGGACGCAAAACATCTGGCGCCGGCGAATTGAGGCCGTCGGGGAGGCCGGCTTAATGGTCCGCCGGCGGGTTGACGCGGTAGTGCCGATCCCAAGCTTCGAGCGGAGAGCTTTCGTGCTCGCCAATCCTGCTCACGCGGAACTGACCGCTTGAATCCTTGTGCACGCAAACGATTTCATGGCCGCTTTCGGGAAGGTGGCGGCTGTCGAGAGCGACCTGCGGCGGGTTAGGGCTGGAATGCGCCTAGCGCGGGCCGCGGCTATCCCCAGAAATGCAGGGGGCTGGGGATAGATAAGAGGCCGCCAACTGAGGCGGCCTAGACAAAAACCATAGCTAGCGCTGTCAGCGTCACGACGAAAGAAAGAAGTAAAACGACGTCTAGAAAGTCTTTCATGAGTTTGTTTGAGACCGCGCCAGTTTAGCATGGCGCCGCTCCCTTGCCAGAGTAGGGCGGGAGCACGAATAGTCTCTCTGTCACCGATATAGGCCGGAAATCAGCGCGGTGATGTTTAGACTAGGCGCTTCCTGTGGGCCTTAATCCATCCATTTATTTCGCTTTGCGGAACATCCCGCAAATTAGGCCACTGGACGATTCAAACTAGGCCACTGGACCCGGAAACAGGCCAGTACCCTCAAACGGAAAAGAACATATTGCGAACATGGAACAAATAGAGTACGCTGTTCCTAACTGCAAGCGCCCTCTCGCAATCGTTTGTCGGCAAGGCGAATCCCCGCCATAAGGAGCACGGCCCAATGTCCGCCACTGCGCTACGTATCGTCGAAGGTTCATCCATGGATAAGAGTAAGGCGCTGTCCGCCGCGCTGTCGCAGATCGAGCGTCAGTTCGGCAAGGGCTCGGTGATGAAGCTCGGCAAGAACGACCGCTCCATGGATGTGGAGACGATTTCCAGCGGATCGCTCGGGCTCGACATCGCGCTTGGTGTCGGCGGCTTGCCGAGGGGGCGGGTGGTCGAGATTTACGGGCCGGAATCCTCGGGCAAGACGACGCTGGCGCTGCACACGGTCGCGGAAGGGCAGAAGAAGGGCGGCATCTGCGCCTTCATCGATGCCGAACACGCGCTCGATCCGGTCTATGCGCGCAAGCTCGGCGTCAATATCGACGAGCTCCTGATCTCGCAGCCCGACACCGGCGAGCAGGCACTGGAAATCTGCGACACGCTGGTGCGCTCCGGCGCGGTGGACGTGCTGGTGGTCGATTCGGTGGCGGCGCTGGTGCCGCGCGCCGAGCTCGAGGGCGAGATGGGCGAATCCTTGCCCGGCCTGCAGGCGCGGCTGATGAGCCAGGCGCTGCGCAAGCTCACCGCCTCGATCAACAAGTCCAACACCATGGTGATCTTCATCAACCAGATCCGCATGAAGATCGGCGTGATGTACGGCTCGCCGGAAACCACGACCGGCGGCAACGCGCTGAAATTCTACGCCTCCGTCCGCCTCGACATCCGCCGCATCGGCGCCATCAAGGAGCGCGACGAGGTGGTCGGCAACACCACGCGCGTGAAGGTGGTGAAGAACAAGCTGGCGCCGCCCTTCAAGCAGGTGGAATTCGACATCATGTATGGCGAGGGAGTCTCCAAGATGGGCGAAATCCTCGACCTCGGCGTCAAGGCCGGCATCGTCGAGAAATCCGGCGCCTGGTTCTCCTATGACAGCCAGCGGCTCGGCCAGGGCCGCGAGAACTCCAAGGCGTTCCTGAAGGCGAATCCCGATATGACGGCGAAGATCGAAGCCGCGATCCGCCAGAACTCCGGCCTGATCGCCGAACAGATTCTCGCAGGCGCCCCCGAGCGCGACGCTGACGGCGAGGAGCCGGCGGCGGCCGAGGAATAGGGTTAAGCGAGACTGGTTCTCCAAGGAACGGGCGTTGAAGACGTTGAGTTGCCGACGTCTTTGGCGCCCGTTTCGTTTGTACCGGCCGGAACGGAAGATTCAGCCGCCACAACCCGATCGATCGTTGGTGGGGCGGCACGCACCTGACTAATGGTGCTGGGACGCCGCCAACGAAACGCTGGTTACGCCTGATAATCCTCTCCGTCGAGATTTCCGGGTTCGCGCTATCAGCGCAAACTTGACGCAACCGCGTCAAGTTTGTCGCCGCCCGCCCCGGAGTGACGGCCTTTCGGCCCTCACTCCGCCGCCTGCGCGTAGTCCGAAACCGGCGGACACGAACAGACGAGATTGCGGTCGCCGTAGACATTGTCGACGCGGCCGACCGGGCTCCAGTATTTATCCGTGCGCGACACCCCCTCGGGGAAGCAGCCCTCGGCGCGGCCATAGGCGCGCTTCCACTCGTCGTCGGCGATGTCGTGCACGGTGTGCGGCGCATGCCGCAGCGGTGACGCCTCGATCTTGAATCTGCCGTTTTCGACTTCCGCGATCTCCTTCCGGATCGCGATCATGGCGTCGCAGAAACGATCGAGCTCCGCCTTCGATTCCGATTCGGTCGGCTCGATCATCAGCGTGCCCGGCACCGGGAAGCTCATGGTGGGGGCATGGAAGCCGTAATCGATCAGGCGCTTGGCGATATCGTCGACAGTGACGCCGCATTTCGTCTTCAACGGCCGGGGGTCGACGATGCATTCATGCGCGACGCGGCCCTTGGCGTTGCGGTAGAGCACCGGGAAATGCGCGTCCAGCCGTGCCGCGATGTAGTTGGCGTTCAGGATCGCGATCTCGGTGGCGCGGGTCAACCCTTCGCCGCCCATCATCAGGATGTAGATATAGGAGATCGTCAGGATCGACGAAGAGCCGAACGGCGCGGCCGACACGGGGCCAACTGGATGCTGTGTGGCGCCGTTGGTTGCGGGATGACAATTCTCCGGATGACTTGGCAGGAAAGGCGCGAGATGCTTCCGCACGCCGATCGGGCCCATGCCGGGGCCGCCGCCGCCGTGGGGGATGCAAAAGGTCTTGTGCAGATTGAGATGGCTGACATCGGCCCCGTAGTCGCCGGGGCGCGAGAGGCCGACCTGCGCGTTGAGATTGGCGCCGTCGAGATAGACCTGCCCGCCATGGCCATGCACGATGTCGCAGATCTCGCGGATCTGCTCCTCGAACACGCCATGGGTCGAGGGATAGGTAATCATGATCGCCGCCAGCGTCTTCGAATGCGCGTCGGCCTTCGCACGCAGGTCATTCACGTCCACATTGCCGCCGGCGTCGCAGGCGACCACCACGACGTCCATGCCGGCCATCGCAGCCGACGCCGGATTGGTGCCGTGGGCGGAGGAGGGGATCAGGCATACCTTGCGGTGGCTCTCGCCGCGCCCGGCATGGTAGCCGCGGATCGCCAAGAGCCCGGCATATTCGCCCTGCGCGCCGGAATTCGGCTGCAGCGAGATCGCATCATAGCCGGTGATGTCGCACAGCCATCTCTCCAACCGCGCAAACAGCGCGTGATAGCCCGCGGCCTGCTCGCGCGGCGCGAACGGATGCAGCGAAGCGAACTCCGGCCATGTCAGCGGGATCATTTCGGTGGTCGCGTTCAGCTTCATCGTGCAGGAGCCAAGCGGTATCATCGCGCGGTCGAGCGCGAGGTCGCGATCTGAGAGCTTGCGCATGTAGCGCAGCATCTCGGTCTCCGAGCGATGCGCATGGAAGGTGGGATGGGTCAGGAAGCGGCCGGTGCGCCGCAACTCCGCCGGCAGCGCCTCGCGGGTGCCTGCTTCGATATCGGCGTAAGCGAGACTGCCGCCGAAGGCGCGCCACACGGCTTCGATGGTTGCGGGCGTGGTCGTCTCGTCGAGCGAGATGCCGAGCGTGCGCTCACCGACGCGAAAATTGATCTTTTCGGAACGCGCGCGCGAAATGATCTCGTCGCGCTTCGCGCCGGCATCGACTGTTACGGTGTCGAAGAAAGCTTCGCTTGCGAGCGCAAAGCCAAGCTTGCGCAGGCCTGCCGCCAACACGGCCGTGCGGCGATGGATGTTACGTGCGATGTGCGTCAGGCCCTCGGGGCCGTGATAGACCGCATACATCGAGGCGATCACGGCGAGCAGCACCTGCGCGGTACAGATGTTGGAGGTCGCCTTTTCGCGGCGGATATGCTGCTCGCGGGTCTGCAGCGCCAGCCGATAGGCCGGCGCGCCGCGCGAATCCACGGAAAGTCCCACGATGCGGCCGGGCAGCGAACGCTTCAGCGCATCGCGGCCCGCCATATAGGCCGCATGCGGTCCGCCATAGCCCATCGGCACGCCAAAGCGTTGCGCTGAACCTATGGCGATATCGGCGCCGAGCTCACCGGGCGAAGCGAGCAGCGTGAGCCCGAGGAGATCGGCAGCGACGACCGCGAGCGCGCCCTTGTCATGCAGGGCTGCGATCGCCGGCCGAAGGTCGCGCACCGCGCCGGACGTATCAGGATATTGCAGCAAAGCGCCGAACACATCCGCTTTCACAAGATCGGCGAGGGGATCGCCGACGACGAGCGTCCAGCCGAGCGGCTCGGCGCGGGTGCGCAGCACCGCGAGGGTCTGCGGATGCACGTTGCGGTCGACAAAGAACGATTTCGTCTTGGCCTGCGCCGCGCGTTCGGCAAGCGCCATGGCTTCGGCAGCAGCCGTTGCCTCATCCAGCAGCGAGGCGTTGGCGACGTCGAGGCCGGTCAGGTCGCAGATCATGGTCTGGAAGTTGAACAACGCTTCCAGCCGGCCCTGGCTGATCTCGGGCTGATAGGGCGTATAGGCCGTGTACCAGGCCGGACTCTCGAGGATGTTGCGCTGGATCACCGCGGGCAGGATCGTGCCGGAATAGCCTTGGCCGATCAGCGAGGTGAAAAGCTGGTTCTGTGCGGCCAATTCGCCCATATGCGAAAGCGCCTCGGTCTCGGTCAGCGCCGCGCCGAGATCGAGCGGCGTCTTCTGCCGGATCGAGGAGGGCAGCGTCTCGTTCATCAATTCGCCGACGCTCCTGGCGCCGACGGTCTCCAGCATGGCCGCGACGTCGCGCGGGGAGGGGCCGATGTGGCGCCGAGCGAAACTGGTGGCGGCATCGTCAACGGGTTTGAACGGCGCGTTCATAGTCTATTCCCTTCCTATTCGTCGTCATGCCCCGCGAAGGCGGGGCATCCAGTAATCACTGGCATCGAAATGAAACTGTAACGGCACGGCGTACTGGATCGCCGGGTCAAGCCGGGCGATGACAGCGGAGTAAGGTTCGACGGCCGTCGCATCAGGCCGTATGCGCGTTGTAGGCGGCTTCATCCATCAGCCCGCCAAGCTCGCTTTTGTCGGCAATCTTCAGCTTGAAGAACCAGGCCTTGCCGCCGGCATCGGAATTGACCAGGGCCGGCTCGGCTGCGACCGCGTCGTTCACTTCAAGCACGTCGCCCGAGATCGGCGCGTAGACGTCGGAGGCGGCCTTTACCGACTCGACGACGGCGGCGGCCTCGGCCTTCTTCAGGCTGCGGCCGACCTTGGGCAGCTCGACGAACACGACATCGCCGAGCTGCGATTGCGCGTAGTCGGTGATACCGATGGTGGCGACATCGCCTTCGATGCGGAGCCATTCATGGTCTGACGTGAACAAGATGGTCATGAGCTTCCTTCAGCGCTTGTAGGTGTTGGGAACGAAGGGAGTGGGGGCGACGACGAGCGGCAGGCGCTGGCCGCGCACCTCGGCGAAGACGCGGGTGCCGCTCTCGGCGAGAGGGGTCGGCACATAACCCATCGCGACGGGCGCATTCAGCGTCGGGCCGAAGCCGCCCGAGGTGACCGTGCCGATTGGCTCGACCGAATTGGCGTCGGCGAACAGCGCCGCACCCTCGCGCACCGGCGCGCGGCCTTCGGGCCGCAAGCCGACGCGGCGGCGCGAGGCGCCGCTGGCAAATTGTTCAAGGATTTTTTCGGCGCCCAGGAAACCGCCGACCCGCTGCCCCCCGGCACGCCGGCTCTTCTGCACCGACCATTCCAGCGCGGCCTCGACTGGCGTGGTCGTGGTGTCGATGTCATGGCCATAAAGGCAGAGCCCGGCCTCGAGGCGCAGGCTGTCGCGCGCACCAAGCCCGATCGGCAGCACGTCGCCATCTTCCAGCAGCCGTTTGGCGAGCCGCTCGGCCTGTTCGGCCGGCACCGAAATCTCAAAGCCGTCCTCGCCGGTATAGCCCGAGCGCGAGACGAAGCAGTCAAAGCCGGCCACCTGGCGCGGGCCGCAATCCATGAACCGCATCGACGGCGCGTCTGCACATAATTTCGCCAACACCGGTTCGGCTCTCGGCCCCTGCAGCGCCAGCAGCGCGCAATTCGGCAACGGCTCGATCGTGCAGACATCCGACAGTTCGTTGCGCAGATGCGCCTCGTCGGCCTCCTTGCAGGAGGCATTGACCACCAGGAACAGATGGTCGCCGAAATTCGCGACCATCAGATCGTCCAGGATGCCGCCGGCCGCGTTGGTGAATTGCGCATAGCGCTGCCGGCCCGCAGGGATGGCCAGAATGTCCTGTGGCACCGCCCGTTCCAGCGCAAGTGCAGCGTCTTCCGGCGCGCCGGACTGCGCGCGGAGCGCGATCTGGCCCATGTGGGAGACGTCGAAAAGGCCTGCTTTCTGGCGGGTATGGAGGTGCTCCTTCAGCACGCCGGCCGGATATTGCACGGGCATCTCATAGCCCGCGAACGGCACCATTTTGGCGCCCAGCGAAAGATGCAGGTCGTGCAGGGGGGTGCGTTTCAGGGGACCAAGGTCATCATGCGCAAGCATCACGGGGCCCTCGCGGGTTCCCGGGACCATTCCCGAAAAACCCGTCGAAGCCCCATCTGTCGCTGTGCCTGAGAGTATTATCCCGTCGGCGGACGCCCTCGGCCTTTACGGCCCTCGGCGCCTCTTTCCAGATGCTGTCCTCGCCACGCGGTCCTTTTGCCTGAGAGTTTCCGGGGCGGTTGCTCCTTCGGCGCCGGCCTTTCGGCTGGTCTCTCCCGACGTGGCTGTCTTGAACAGATAGGAGGAAAACACAACGGTACCAAGACTGTCAACGCGGCGGCAGCATCTATCAACCGGCTTTAGCGTGCTGCAGCAAGTGCATGATCCGCCTGCACAGTTTCTGGACACTGCGGCGGGCCTCCTCTAAAAGCGTTCCGCCCGGTAAGGAACCGTTTTGAGGGGACGACCGGCCAACTCCCGATTGGATGAACATGAGCGCCGTCAACGAGATCAGGTCGACTTTTCTGAATTTTTTCCGTGAGAACGGCCACGAGATCGTGCCGTCCTCGCCGCTCGTACCGCGCAACGACCCGACCCTGATGTTCACCAATGCCGGCATGGTGCAGTTCAAGAACGTCTTCACCGGCGTCGAGAAGCGGCCCTACCAGCGCGCCACCACCTCGCAGAAATGCGTGCGCGCCGGCGGCAAGCATAACGACCTCGACAATGTCGGCTATACCGCACGGCATCACACCTTTTTCGAGATGCTCGGCAACTTCTCCTTCGGCGACTACTTCAAGGATCGCGCGATCGAGCTTGCCTGGAATCTCGTCACCAGGGAATTCGGCCTGCCCAAGGACAAGCTGACGGCGACCGTCTATGTCGACGACGACGAGGCGTTCAATCTCTGGAAGAAGATCGCGGGGCTGCCGAAGTCGCGGATCATCCGCATCGCCGGCTCGGACAATTTCTGGCAGATGGGCGATACCGGTCCCTGCGGGCCGTGCTCGGAAATCTTCTACGACCATGGCGACAAGATCTGGGGCGGGCCTCCCGGCTCGGCGGAGCAGGACGGCGACCGCTTCATCGAGATCTGGAATCTCGTGTTCATGCAATTCGAGCAGCTCGAGGGCGGGCAGCGCAATCCGCTGCCCAAGCCGTCGATCGACACCGGCGCGGGGCTCGAGCGCGTCGCGGCCGTGCTGCAGGGCAAGCACGACAATTACGACATCGATCTCTTTGTCGCGCTGATCCGCGCGATCTCGGAGTTGACGGGTGCCGACCCGCAAGGGCCGCAGAAGGCCTCGCTCCGCGTCATCGCCGACCATTTGCGCGCTTCGTCGTTCCTGATCGCCGACGGCGTGCTGCCGTCGAACGAGGGCCGCGGCTATGTGCTGCGCCGGATCATGCGCCGCGCCATGCGCCATGCGCAATTGCTTGGCGCGCGCGAGCCCTTGATGCATCGGCTGGTCTGGGCGCTGGTGCGCGAGATGGGGCAGGCCTATCCGGAGCTGGTGCGCGCCGAAAGCCTGATCGAGGAAACGCTGAGACTCGAGGAGACCCGCTTCCGCAAGACCCTGGAGCGGGGACTGGCGATCCTCGACGAGAAGAGCTCCGCCTTGAAGAAGGGCGACATGTTCGACGGCGATACGGCTTTCACGCTCTACGATACCTATGGTTTCCCGCTCGACCTGACGCAGGACGCGCTGAAGTCGCGCGGCATCGGCGTCGATATCGCGTCCTTCACCGACGCCATGGACCGCCAGCGCGAGAAGGCGCGGGCGGCCTGGGCGGGATCGGGCGACACCGCGACCGAGAGCGTCTGGTTCCCGCTGCGCGAGAAGCTCGGGGCGACCGAATTCCTGGGCTACGAGACCGAAACGGCGGAAGGTGTGGTCACCGCGCTGGTCAAGGACGGCAAGGAAGTCGACAGCCTCAAGGCAGGCGACACTGGTTCGATCGTGTTGAACCAGACGCCGTTCTATGCGGAGTCCGGCGGCCAGGTCGGCGACGCCGGCGTGCTGTCAGGCGACGGCGCAAGATTCCGTGTCACCGATACGCAGAAGAAGGCCGGCGATCTCTGGGTGCATCAGGGCACGCTGGAGCAGGGCGCCTTGAAGGCCGGCGCCGCGCTGCAGCTCCAGGTCGATCACACGCGCCGTTCCTCGATCCGCGCCCATCACTCGGCGACGCATCTTCTGCACGAGGCGCTGCGGCAGGTGCTCGGCGATCACATCGCCCAGCGCGGCTCGCTGGTGGCGCCCGATCGCCTGCGCTTCGACTTCGTGCATCCGAAGCCGATCACGCCGGAAGAGCTCGCCCGCGTCGAGGACATCGCCAACGAGGTGGTGCTGGAGAATGACGAGGTCACGACCCGCCTGATGGCGGTCGACGACGCGCGCGAGGCCGGCGCCCGCGCGCTGTTCGGCGAGAAATATGGCGACGAGGTCCGCGTGGTCTCGATGGGCCAAAGCGCGCGCGAGCACGGCCAGAACACGCTCGGCTGGTCGGTCGAGCTCTGCGGCGGCACCCATGTGAAGCGCACCGGCGATATCGGCCTGATCTCGGTGACCGGCGAGAGCGCGGTCGCCTCCGGTGTCCGCCGCATCGAGGCGCTGACCGGACGTCATGCGCGCAAGCATGCCAACGAGGTGATGGCGCTGGCGAAAACCGCGGCCGCCGAGCTCCGCACCACGCCGGAAGACGTGCCGGCACGCATCACCGCGCTGATGGACGAGCGCAAGAAGCTCGAGCGTGAGCTGTCGGATGCCCGCAAGAAGCTTGCGATGGGCGGCGGCGGGACCGCGAACGGTGCGGCGGCTTCCGGCGTGCGCGAGGTCGGCAACGTCAAGCTGATGGCGCGCGCGGTCGAAGGCATCGAGATGAAGGATCTCAAGAGCCTCGCCGACGACGGCAAGAAGCAGCTCGGCTCCGGCGTCGTCGCGATTGTCGGCGTCACCGAGGACGGCAAGGCCGGCGTGGTCGTCGGCGTGACGCCGGACCTCACCTCGCGCTTCAACGCGGTCAACCTCGTGCGGGTCGCCTCCGAAGCGCTGGGCGGCAAGGGCGGCGGCGGCCGTCCCGACATGGCGCAGGCCGGCGGACCCGATGGCGCCAAGGCCGATGCCGCGCTGTCGGCGATCGAGAAGGCAATGGCGAGCGCTTGATATGTGCCTTCCTTCTCCCCTTGTGGGAGAAGGTGGCATAGGCGGCCTTGGGCCGCCGTTCTTAGTACGACGCCGATGCTTCGCATCGGCTATGGCGCCGGATGAGGGGTCTGTCTCCGCGAACTCGCTCTTGAGAGAGTGTTGCTCGCGGACGCAAACCCCTCACCCGAGCGCGCTTGTGTCCACCATCGAGCTGCCCTCTCCCACAAGGGGCGAGGGCACAACGATTGGCAGCGCTGTATTTCTCAATCCTTCACGACGCGCACGGCGCCGCGGGCGGCGCTGGTCGCGAGCGCGGCATAGGCTTTCAAGGCGGTCGTAACCTTGCGGGCGCGCTTGGCGGGCTTCCAGGCCTGCACGCCCTTGGCCAGCATCGCCTCGTGGCGCTTTTTCAGCTCCGCCTCGTCGACCGCGAGATGGATCGAGCGGGAGGGGATGTCGATCTCGATGCGGTCGCCATCCTGCACTAACCCGATCAGGCCGCCTTCGGCGGCTTCCGGCGAGACATGGCCGATCGACAGGCCCGACGAGCCGCCTGAGAAGCGACCGTCTGTGACCAGTGCGCAGGCCTTGCCGAGGCCCTTCGATTTCAGATAGCTGGTCGGATAGAGCATCTCCTGCATGCCCGGCCCGCCGCGCGGTCCCTCATAGACGATCACGACGATATCGCCGGGCTTGATCTTGTTGGTCAGGATCGCTTCGACCGCGGCGTCCTGGCTTTCGAATACGCGCGCCGACCCTGCAAATTTCAGGATGCTGGCATCGACGCCGGCGGTTTTCACGATGCAGCCGTCGACGGCGATATTGCCGTGGAGCACGGCGAGACCGCCGTCCCTGGAGAAAGCGTGCTCGGCATCGCGAATGCAGCCGGTCGCGCGATCGGTATCGAGGTCTTCGAACCGGCGGTCCTGGCTGAAGGCAACCTGGGTTGGCACGCCGCCGGGCGCCGCCTTGTAGAAGTTGCGCACGCTTTCACTCTGGGTGTGGCGGATGTCCCAGCGCTCCAGCGCCGTTGCGAGCGAGGACGAATGCACGCTCGGCAGCTCCGCATGAATGAGCCCGGCGCGATTGAGCTCGCCGAGGATCGCCATGATGCCGCCGGCGCGGTGCACGTCCTCCATGTGGACGTCGGCGACCGAAGGCGCGACCTTGCACAGCACCGGCACCTTGCGCGACAGGCGGTCGATATCCTTCATGGTGAAGGGGATCTCGCCCTCATGGGCGGCGGCCAAAAGATGCAGCACGGTGTTGGTCGAACCGCCCATGGCGATGTCGAGGCTCATGGCGTTCTCGAACGCCTTGAAGTTCGCGATATTGCGCGGCAGCACTTTTGTATCGTCCTGCTCGTAATAACGCCGCGCGAGATCGACGACGAGATGCCCGGCCTCGACGAACAGGCCCTTGCGGTCGGCATGGGTGGCGAGCACCGAGCCGTTGCCGGGCAGCGACAGGCCGAGCGCCTCGGTCAGACAGTTCATCGAATTGGCGGTGAACATGCCCGAGCAGGAGCCGCAGGTCGGACAGGCCGAGCGCTCGATGACCTCGACGTCGCTGTCGCTGACCTTGTCGTCGGCAGCCGCCACCATCGCATCGATCAGGTCGACCGACCTGACCTTGCCGTTGAGGGTGACCTTGCCCGACTCCATCGGGCCGCCGGAGACGAACACGGCGGGAATGTTGAGGCGCATCGCCGCCATCAGCATGCCGGGGGTGATCTTGTCGCAGTTGGAGATGCAGACCATGGCGTCGGCGCAATGGGCGTTGACCATGTATTCGACGCTGTCGGCGATCAGTTCGCGCGAGGGCAGGCTGTAGAGCATGCCGTCATGGCCCATGGCGATGCCGTCGTCGACGGCGATGGTGTTGAACTCCTTGGCAACGCCGCCGGCCTTTTCGATCTCGCGCGCCACGAGCTGGCCGAGGTCCTTCAGGTGCACATGTCCGGGCACGAACTGCGTGAAGGAATTGACGACCGCGATGATCGGCTTGCCAAAATCCTCGTTCTTCATGCCGGTCGCGCGCCACAGGCCGCGGGCGCCCGCCATGTTGCGGCCGTGGGTGGTGGTCCGGGAGCGGTAGGTCGGCATGGGCGTCCTCTGGCATTTTGCCGGGTCTTAAGGGCCCGGCTGTAAAGCGATGTTGCTGTAAAGCGGTGTACTGGCAAGGCTTTACAGGGAAGCCGCGCCCGATACGACCCCTCAATTTTGCGGGTTAGCTATTTTCCGTCGAGATAGGGTGCGACAACCTCGCGCGTCTCCTTGCTCGGCACCACAGGCACGATCTCGAAGGTCATGCCGAGATCGCGGTTGTTGGCGAGCACCCATTCCTGCAACAGCCGCGCGTCGTCGCATTCCATGAGCTGGAAGCAGCGGTCGAAATTCGGCTCGATCCAGCTGCCGATATATTTCAGGCCTTCCGGAAACTTGATGCCGTCATCGCGCACGCGCCGGTAGACCGGGATCGGGTCGCGATCCCTGAAGCGCTCGATCACCATGAACAGCATGAAAGGCCTCCGTCGAAACGGCGGATAGCCTAGCGGTTTTTCACGACTTGCGCAGGAACACGTAGTCCGCGGCATAGGGCATGCCGAGGCCGGCTTTTTCGCGGTCGCAGGCGCCTTTCAGCACGCCGCCGACGGTGTTGATCCGCTGCACCGTGGTGACGTCGGAGAGCTGGCCGCTTCCCTTGTGCGAGTTGACCTCGAGCTTGAGCCACAGGATGTCGTTCGCGCCGGCACCCGGTGCATCGCCGACGGCCTTGGCGGTGATGCCGCTGCCGTCGGTGAGCTCCCAGCTCGGACCGGCGGCGTGATAGCCGGCCACCTTGTCGTTCGTGGTCAGCGTCGCCTGCGGCGAGTTGAAGATCCAGGCGAGCTTGCCGTCCGGGCCCGGCTTGCATTCGTAGTACTGCATGCCCACGGCATGCACCGTGAGCACAACGGTTTCACCGGGCGCTGCGATTGCGGCGGGCAGGGGCTTGTCGTCCGCCATGGCGCTTGCAGGCAGCCCCAACAGCAGCAAGGAGGCTAACGCGACCTTCCGGGAAGCCTGCATGGGCATGGTCTTTATCTCCGTCATTGCGAGAAGCGTGGGTTTCGAAGCAATCCAGACTTGCAGCCATTTTACTGGCTCCGGATTGCTTCGTGGCCCTTGCAAACACGCTTGGGGCGACATTCGTTCGGCCTACGCTGCCATTGCCTTGCCGAGGTTGTCCGAGACCTTGTCGAGGAAGCCCGTCGTCGAAAGCCAGCGCTGGTCGGCGCCGACGAGCAGCGCGAGGTCCTTGGTCATGTAACCGTCCTCGACCGTGTCGACGCAGACCTTCTCCAGCGTGTCCGCGAACTTCGCGAGCTCGGCATTGTTGTCGAGCTTGGCGCGGTGGGCGAGGCCTCGCGTCCAGGCGAAGATAGAGGCGATCGAGTTGGTCGAGGTCTCCTTGCCCTTCTGGTGCTCGCGGTAATGGCGGGTCACCGTTCCGTGGGCGGCTTCTGCTTCGACCGTCTTGCCGTCGGGGGTCAGCAGCACCGAGGTCATCAGGCCGAGCGAGCCATAGCCCTGCGCCACGGTGTCGGACTGAACGTCGCCATCGTAGTTCTTGCAGGCCCAGACATAGCCGCCCGACCATTTCAGCGCGGACGCCACCATGTCGTCGATCAAGCGGTGTTCGTAGGTCAGCCGCTTGGCCTCGAAATCCTTCTTGAACTCACGGTCGTAGATGTCCTGGAAGATATCCTTGAAGCGGCCGTCATAGACCTTGAGAATCGTGTTCTTGGTCGAGAGATAGACTGGATAGCCGCGCATCAGGCCGTAGTTCAGCGACGCGCGGGCGAAATCGATGATGGAATCGTCGAGATTGTACATTTCCATCGCGACGCCGGCGCCGGGCGCCTTGAACACTTCCCGCTCGATGACGGCGCCGTCCTCGCCGACGAATTTCATCGACAGCGTACCCTTGCCGGGGAACTTGAAATCGGTGGCGCGGTACTGGTCGCCATAGGCGTGGCGGCCGATGATGATCGGCTTGGTCCAGCCGGGGACGAGTCGCGGCACGTTCCTGCAGATGATCGGCTCGCGGAAGATGACGCCGCCCAGGATGTTGCGGATGGTGCCGTTCGGCGACTTCCACATCTCCTTCAGGCCGAACTCCTTCACCCGCGCCTCGTCGGGGGTGATGGTGGCGCATTTGACGCCGACGCCGACCTTCTTGATGGCGTTGGCGGCGTCGATCGTGACCTGGTCGTTGGTCTTGTCGCGGTATTCCATCCCGAGGTCGTAATATTGCAGGTCGATATCAAGGAAGGGGTGGATCAGCTTGTCCTTGATGTACTGCCAGATGATCCGGGTCATCTCGTCGCCATCGAGTTCGACGACGGGGTTGGTCACCTTGATTTTTGCCATGATCGGGAAGGCCTCTCGGGAACGCCTCTTGTGAGGAGCGGGTGGCGGGGGAAGGCGCGTCATAGCACTGCAAACGAGCCGGCGGAAGCGGAGGGGTCATGCAGTTTGGACCGATCTTTTGGCCGAGGACGCCGGGCGCGCGGCTGGAGGGGGCGGCGTGCTGCGGCGGCGAGTCAAAAGCCGAATCCAAGCTCATATTTTGCTTGAGAAATTCGCGTGATGCGGGCAATCGGAAGCAGGCCAAGGGCGACTTGAATCCATCTGCACGGCCGGACTCAAGGCCCTGAATTTGAATCGGAAACCAAAGGGCGATGTCGGGCACCGACAAGACCAAGACCGGCTTCGACCTCGACGGTCCCGCGATCATTCTGGTCGAGCCGCAGCTTGGCGAGAATATCGGCATGGCGGCCCGCGCCATGGGCAATTTCGCGCTCAGCCGCTTACGAATCGTCAACCCGCGCGACGGCTGGCCCAACATCGCCGCGAGCCGCGCGGCGGCCGGCGCCGACCATGTCCTGGAGCGCGCCGAGCTGTTTGCTAGCGTCGAGGCGGCTGTGGCCGACCTCGATCTTCTGTTTGCCACCACCGCGCGCGCCCATGACCAGGCCAAGCCCGTGATGGCGCCCGACGCCGCGGCGCGGCAGATCAGCAGCCATATCTCGGGCGGAGGCAGGGCCGGTATCCTGTTCGGCCGGGAGCGCTGGGGACTGACCAATGAAGAGGTCGCCCGCGCCAACCGGATCGTGACCTTTTCGGTGAATCCGGGCTTCGCCTCGCTCAACCTGGCGCAGGCGGTGCTGCTGATGGGTTACGAGTGGTTCAAGCTCTCGAACTCGGGGCGAGCTGCCCTTTGCGATGCCGGAGCGCTCCGAGCGCGCCTCCCAGCATCAGATGGATGCGTTCTTCGAGAACCTCGTGCGCGAACTCGACAAGGTCGAATTCCTGCGGCCCGCCGAGAAGCGCGACACCATGCTGGTGAACCTGCGCAACATCTTCCTGCGGATGGAGCCGACCAAGCAGGATATGCACACCCTGCACGGCGTGATCATGGCGATCGCGGAGGGGCGCAAAGGTCCGGCCAAGGGCGGCGTGCTTGATGGCGAGCAGGCGACACGGCTGCGCGCGCTGCTTGCCGAACACGGTCAGGGCGGAGAGCCGAACGAGCACAAGGGCACGGTGCGGGGGCTCGCGCGGCTGCTGCGCCGCAATCCGACCGATGCCGAGCGCCTGCTCTGGCAGGCGCTGACCCGCGACCGCCGCTTCGCAGGGCAATTCAAGCGGCAGACGCCTGTGGGCCGGCACATCCCCGATTTCGTCTCCTTCATGCACCGGATCGCGATCGAGCTGGTCAATGCCAACGAGTTGGAGGCCATCGCCGCCGACCGCACGGCACGGCAGGCCTGGCTGGAGGAGCGGGGCTACAAGGTGGTCAACATGACGACTGCCGGCGTGGAGGCCGACCTCGCTGCCCAGCTCGACCGGTTGCAGGCAAGCCTTCCTGTCGATCGCTAGCGACTGCAACATTCAGGCTGCGGCAATCTGGCCGGACAAGATTCGGCGATGGAGCTGGACTAATCGGCGTCATCGCGGGTTCATCAGGGCACACAATAACCAACCGTCAGGGAGCCCCAACATGCGTTTCACCGGTCTTGCCGTTCTTGCCACCGTGTCCATGCTCGCTGCCGCGCCGGCTTCGGCCCAGGCGCCACAAACCGAGAAAAACGTCTCGATGGCGATGGCGCTTGCCATTATGCAGGGCGCGCTAGAGCAGTGCACCAAGGACGGCTTCAAGGTCACGGTCGTAATCGTGGACAAGGGCGGCAATGTCGCTGCCTCGGTCAAGGGCGACGGCACCAACCCCCACACTATGGAATTTGCCCGGCTGAAGGCCTACACGGCCCGCACCCGCGGACAAACCTCGCAAGCCACGATGAAGCAGATGGAGGATCCGGCTTTCGCCTTCCTGAAACAGATACCGGGCGTTGTCGGCATCGGCGGCGGCGTTCCGATCAAGGCGGGCAACGAACTGATCGGCGGCGTCGGCGTGTCCGGTGCGCCGGGCGGCGAGAAGGACGAAGCATGCGCCAACGCGGGCATCGCCAAAGTCGCCGACGCGTTGAAGTAGGGATAGGTGATTGAGAGCGGCTGCCGCAGAGACGAAGTAGATTGCCGCTCTCATGAGCTATGATTTCATGATGATGAAGCCCAGGCCCGAGGTGACGGTCGAGATCGAGTCCCTGGAGGATCTCGGCGAGCGCACGTTGCTTCGGCAGGATCCGGCCGCTCTGGTCGAGGCACTGTCGTCGCTGTTTCCTGGGCTGGCCTGGCGCCAGGAAGATAATGGCGGCTGGTTCGGCTCGCTGGAAGGCGAAGACAGCTGGTACGAATTCAGGATCGACGCCGCGCCCGACTATATGTGGTCGATATGCACCTCGCATCGTGCGGGCACGCGCAACCTGGTCCCGATCATCTGCGACACGCTTGGTGTTCTTGCGTTTGACGGGCAGGCCAATCTACTGATCTGGCCGGCCGCGCGCGACGAATGATGAACTCGTTCAAACTGCGACGAGTTGCGCCGGTGCGCCGCCGGCGCGTTTCGGCTTCCTTGCTTTTGCCGGCTCGAACAGCGAGCAGGCGGCCAATCCCGCGGTGTCGGCGACGCCGGGGTTGCGCGACACCATCGCGGCGACGATCGCGCCATCGATCAATAGCGCCAGTTGATGCGCCAGCACCTGCGGCTCGGTCGCGCCCATCTCGCTTGCGAGCTTCTCGATATGCGCGAGCACGACCTTCTTGTGCTTCAGCGCGATCGCGCGGAACTGTTTCTGGTCCTTGTCGTGCTCGCCGACCGCATTGATGAAGGGACAGCCGTAGAAGCGTTCCTCGCCGAACCAGCTCTTCAGCGCCGGGAAGATCCGCGCGAGCTTTGTCTCGGCGTCGCCGCCGCCTTGCTCGATCGCGCCGATGAACCATTCGCGCCACTGCTTGCCTTCGCTCTCCAGCACGGCATGCACGAGGTTGGTCTTCGAGCCGAACAATTTGTAGAGCGTGGTCTTCGCGGTGCCGGCCTCGTCGATGATGGCGTCGATTCCGGTGGCGTTGATGCCGTTCTTGCAAAACAGATGCGTCGCCGCGGAGAGCAGGCGGCCGCGCGCCGATTCTTCGTCGCCGGTGCGAATAGGTTTCTTCTTCGAAACTGATTTGCCCGCTTTGCCCATGCGCCCAATTAATCGAACCGACGCGCTTTCAGCAAGTCGCTTCTGCCGTGCGTCCAAAATAATCGCCGAGCGGCGGCAATTGCATCGGCTTTGAGCAAGACGCGGCTGATCAATCCGCAGGCAGGCGGACGTAAGCCGCTCCAATGCTTCGCTTTTTGAAATGCACCGTGTCTGGCACGCTTCGTGCAGGAAACAGACCGTTCGGTATCCTAGCTCCCAGGGAGAGAAACTGATGACCGCGGTCGCTCAGAAAACAGTGCTCACCGGCTGCCTCGCGCCCATCGACAAAAACGGGCTCGAGCAGCTGATCGCCAACGGCAAGGCCAATCCGAAGGTGGTCAAGACCTTGAAATGCAAGACGATCGCCGAGGGCAAGTTCCGCCACGCCAACTATATCCGCAGCCTGCCGCCCTACATCGTCGACGAGCCGCCGGGTCTTCTCGGCGACGACACCGCGCCCAATCCGTCGGAAGCCTCGCTCGCAGCGCTCGGTTCCTGCCTTGCGGTCGGCCTGCACGCCAATGCCGTGCACCGGGGCTGGACCGTCAACAAGCTCGAGCTCGAGCTCGAAGGCGACCTCAACATCACCGCGGTCTGGGGCACCGGCGATACCAGCGAGAAGCCGGTCGGTTTCACCGACGTGCGGGTCAAGGTCGACATGGAATGCGAAGGCATCTCGGCGGACGAGATCAGCGCGCTCGTCGCCCATGTGAAGCAATGGTCGCCGGTCGCAAACACCTTCACCCGGCCGGTCAATCTCGAGGTCGGCATCTAAGGCAACCCTCAATCATCGGAGGTGCGGAGGGCGTCATGGGTTCACTGGCCGTATCGCGACTTGAAGCTGTCGACACGCTCGCACCCATTGCCGACGTGGTCGCGTCCATCGCGCGCAAGGAGCTCGCGCCTCTTGCGGGGGCAATCGACAGCGGCGAGGTCTATCCCGAAGAGCTGCTCCATCGCCTCGGCGAAGTGGGGGCGTGGAGCAGCCATGTCCCGCTCGACGGGCCGGCCGATCTGCGCTGCGCCATCCAGTCGATGGCGGCGATCGGCGAGGTCTGCGGCGCGACCGCCTTCATGGCGTGGTGCCAGAACACGCTGGTCTGGTATGTCGCGAATTCCACCAACCTGAAACTGGCCTCGCGTTTCGGCGATGCGTTTGCCAGGGGCCGCGTGCTCGGCGGCACCGGCCTGTCGAACCCGATGAAGAGTTTCTTCGGGATCGAGAAGCTGAAATTGAAAGGCCGCAAGGTCGAGGGCGGCTATGTCGTGCGCGGCGCGCTGCCCTGGGTCTCAAACCTCGGACCCAACCATTTCTTCGGCACCATCTTCGAGCGCGAGGATGCGCCCGGCGAAATCGTGATGTTCCTCGCCGATTGCGCCGATGCCGCGATCACGCTGCAGCCCTGCAAGCCCTTCCTCGCCATGGACGGCACCGGCACCTATAGCGTGCAGTTCCGCGACGTGTTCGTGCCCGATGAGCTGATCCTGGCCGAGCGGGCCGGACCCTTCGTGAAGAAAATCCGCGCCGGCTTCATCCTGCTGCAGCTCGGCATGGCGCTCGGCCTGATCAAGGACTGCATCAACATCATGGATGAGGTCGACGGCCCGCTCGGCCACGTGAACCGCTATCTCCCGCAGCAGCCCGTCCACTTCAAGGAGCTGTTCGGCGAATTGGAACGCGAGGCGATGACGCTGGCGCGCGATCCCTACAACACCGACGACGCCTATTGGCGCAAGGTCGTCGCTCTCCGCTTGCGAGGCGGTGATGCCAGCGTCGCGGCCGCGCACGCGGCGATGCTCCATTGCGGCGCGCGCGGCTATCTGAAGAGCCACCGTGCGCAGCGCCGGATGCGCGAGGCATATTTCGTCGCCATCGTCACCCCTGCCACCAAGCAGCTTCGCAAGATGCTCGATGATTCCTGAATTTCCTGAGTCCACCCAAGACCACCCACCACCTCAACGGAGAGGCTGCCAATGACCGACGTACTGATTTCTGCCAGCGAACTCGCCGAATTCATCAAGAAAGAACCGTGTGTCATCGTCGACACCCGCAATCCTGATGCCTACGCGGCCGGACATCTGCCCGGTGCGGTCAATGTGCATGAGATCTTCACCTATCTCGCGACCTCGACGCCCGAGGGCATGCAAGAGCTGAAGACCAAGTTCGCCGACGCCTTCGGCGCGGCCGGTCTCTCCGGCAAGGAAACGGCCGTGATCTACGAGCAGTCGATGAACTCCGGCTTCGGCCAGTCCTGCCGCGGCTATTACCTGCTCACCATGCTGGGCTATCCCAAGGTGAAGGTGCTGCACGGTGGCATCGACGCCTGGGCCGCCGCGGGTCTTCCGGTCACCAAGGACGTGCCGAATCCCGTGAAGGCCGGCTTCTCCATCGTGCCGGAAGCGGGCGACATCCTGATCGACGCCAAGACCATGCTGGGCGCGGTCGGCAAGCCCGGCATCGCCATCCTCGACGTCCGAGATGTCGATGAATGGATCGGCGACAGCTCCTCGCCCTACGGCAAGGATTTCTGTCCGCGCAAGGGACGCATCCCCGGCGCGGTCTGGCTCGAATGGTATCGCATGATGAAGCCGACCGCGGAGGGGCCGCGCTTCAAGTCGAAGGACGAGATCCTGGCGGAATGCGCCACCGTCGGTGTTTCCCAGAATACGCCGGTCTATCTCTACTGCTTCAAGGGCGCACGGGCGTCCAACACCTTCCTCGCGCTGAAGAACGCCGGTGTGAAGGACGTGCGGATGTATTTCGGCTCCTGGAACGAGTGGTCGCGCGACCCCTCGCTGCCGATCGATGAAGGTCTGCCCACGGCTGCCGTCGAAACAAGCAAAGCGGCATAGAACCTGCATGTTTTGTTGCTGCCCGGTGGAAGAAACCGGGCGGCAACAGGCTTTCCGGGCAGGGGACAAGGGCGTCCGCCGCGCCGGTGCGACAAAGGGGCGCAAGTGATGTCCACATTCGATGATCCCTTCGATTCCGGGCGCGAGCTGAAACGAAACGGCTGTGTCTGCGGCCAGCACCGCTCCGCCGCCGAGCACGATCATGCCGAGCGGATGCTCCGCTGCGAGCCGGTCGCGCCGGCCGCGAGCGAGGAGAAGCGCTATGAGGGCGTTGTCGCCTCCGCCGTCATGCGCGCGGTATTTCCCAGGGACGCCGCGCGGCGCGCCTTCCTGAAATCGGTCGGCGCCTCCACTGCGCTTGCGGCACTCTCGCAATTCTTTCCGCTCAAGACCGCGACCGAAGTCTTTGCCGATACCGGTACGCCGGAGAAGAAGGACCTCAAGGTCGGCTTCATCCCGATCACCTGCGCCACGCCGATCATCATGGCGGCGCCGCTCGGCTTCTATTCAAAGCAGGGCCTCAATGTTGAAGTGGTGAAGACCGCGGGCTGGGCGGTGATCCGCGACAAGACCATCAACAAGGAATACGACGCTTCCCACATGCTGGCGCCGATGCCGATCGCGATCTCGCTCGGCCTTGGCGCGAACGCGATTCCCTTCGCGGTGCCTGCGATCGAGAACATCAACGGGCAGGGCATCACGCTTGCGATGAAGCACAAGGACAAGCGCGATCCCAAAGACTGGAAGGGGATGAAGTTCGCCATCCCCTTCGACTATTCCATGCACAATTATCTCTTGCGCTATTATCTCGCCGAACACGGGCTCGATCCGGACACGGACGTGCAGCTCCGCTCGGTGCCGCCGCCGGAGATGGTCGCGAACCTTCGCGCCGACAACATCGACGGCTTCCTCGCGCCCGACAATATCTGCCAGCGTGCGATCTATGACGGCGTGGGCTTCATGCATATCCTGTCGAAGGAGATTTGGGACGGCCATCCCTGCTGCAGCTTTGCCGCGAGCAGGGAGTTCATCACGGGCTCGCCCAACTCCTTTGCCGCGCTGACGCGCGCCATCGTCGATGCCACCGCCTACGCGTCGAAGGCCGAGAACCGCAAGCAGATTGCGGAGGCGATCGCGCCGGCGAATTACATCAACGCGCCGGTGACGGTGCTGGAGCAGGTCCTGACCGGCACCTATGCCGACGGTCTCGGCGGCGTGAAGACCGACGCCAAGCGCGTCGATTTCGACCCGTTCCCCTGGCAGAGCTTTGCGGTCTGGATGCTGACGCAGATGAAGCGCTGGGGCCAGATCAAGGGCGATGTCGACTACAAGGCGGTCGCCGAGCAGGTCTATCTCGCCACCGACACCAAAAAGCTGATGACCGAGATGGGGCTTGCGCCGCCAGCGAGCGCCTACAAGTCGTTCTCGGTGATGGGCAAGACCTTCGATCCCGAGAAGCCGGACGATTATCTCGCGAGCTTCAAGATCAGGAAGGCGTCGTGAGGAGATGACATCCTCCCTCCGCCTCCGCGCGGCGATCGTCTCCGTCGCGCTGTTCGTGGTCTTTCTCGCGGTGTGGCAGCTCGCGACGCGCTCGACCGCGACGGTTGCCAACATGAATCCCGAATATGCAAAGCTGATGGGCGCGACCGCCACGCAAGGCAAGTCGGCGATGCCGGGTCCTGCGGATGTCGGCGCGAAATTGTGGGAGCATTTGAAGCGGCCGTTTTACGACAACGGGCCGAACGACAAGGGGCTCGGCATCCAGCTCGGCTATTCCATCGCGCGCGTCGGCATCGGCTACCTGATCGCCGTTCTGGTGGCGATCCCGCTCGGCTTCCTGATCGGCATGTCGCCCCTGGTCAGCCGCGCGCTCGATCCGTTCATCCAGATCCTCAAGCCGATCTCGCCGCTCGCCTGGATGCCGCTCGCGCTCTACACCATCAAGGACTCCGCTCTTTCGGCGATCTTCGTGATCTTCATTTGCTCGGTCTGGCCGATGCTGATCAACACCGCCTTTGGCGTCGCAAGCGTCCGCAAGGAATGGATCAACGTCGCGCGCACCCTTGAGGTCGGCACGGTGCGGCGGGCCTTCACCGTGATCCTGCCGGCGGCGGCGCCCACCATCCTCACGGGCATGCGGATCTCGATTGGCATCGCCTGGCTCGTGATCGTCGCGGCCGAGATGCTGGTCGGCGGCACCGGCATCGGCTACTTCGTCTGGAACGAGTGGAACAACCTCTCGATCACCAACGTGATCATCGCGATCTTCATGATCGGCCTGGTAGGCATGCTGCTCGACCAGGTGCTCGCGCGCGTCACGCGTCTCGTCACCTTTCCGGAGTAGGTTGCGGTGACAGACAAATTCATTTCCATCGAGGGTATCGCCAAGCGCTATCCGGGCGCGGACGGCGCGCAAACCGCGGTGTTCGAAAATCTCTGGCTGTCGATGGCGCGGGGCGAGTTCGCCTGCGTGATCGGCCATTCCGGCTGCGGCAAGACCACGTTGCTCAACATCCTTGCCGGGCTCGACGAACCGAGCGAGGGGGCTGTGATCGTGGACGGGCAGGCGATCGAGGGCACGAGCCTCGACCGCGCCGTGATCTTCCAGAGTCATGCGCTGTTGCCGTGGCGCACCGTGCTCGGCAACGTCGCCTACGCGGTCACCTCGAAATGGCGGAGCTGGGATCGCGCCAAGGTGAAGGCGCACGCGCAGAAATTCATCGATCTCGTCGGTCTCACCGGCGCCGAGCACAAGCGCCCGTCGGAATTGTCGGGCGGCATGAAGCAGCGCGTCGGCATTGCCCGCGCGCTGTCGATCACGCCCAAGATCATGCTGATGGACGAGCCGTTCTCGGCGCTGGACGCGCTGACGCGCGGCACGCTGCAGGACGAGGTGCGGCGGATTTGCCTTACGACCGGACAGACCGCATTCATGATCACCCATGACGTCGATGAGGCGATCTATCTCGCCGACAAGATATTCCTGATGACCAACGGTCCCGGCGCGGTGCTGGCGGAAATGGTGGAGAATCCACTGCCAAAGGACCGCGGCCGCATCGACCTGCACCGTCATCCCCTGTATTACGGCCTGCGCAACCACATCATCGATTTCCTGGTCAGCCGCAGCAGGAATTTCGCGGCCGAGGTGCCCGATCACGATCCGCGCAAGGTGCCGCTGGTGCGGATCGGCCGGACCGAGCCTACCATCGTTGGCGCGCCGAAAGTGGTGGACGCCACATCGACGCAGGCCATCGCGCGTTAACATTCAGAAGGGGAGAACGACCCATGAAACGATCCGACCTCACCGAGAAGCTGCTCGACATCAAGCGCGAGAAGGGCTGGAGCTGGAAACATATCTGCGAGAAGATCGGCGGCTATTCGGAAGTGCTGATCGTCGGCGCCATCCTCGGCCAGATGAAGCTGACCAAGCCGCAGGCCGCCAATGCCGGCGAGTTGTTCGGCCTCTCCAAGACCGAGGTGGCGATCCTGAACGAAACGCCGATGCGCGGCGAGGGCATTCCGATGCCGCCGACCGATCCCCTGATCTATCGCTTCTACGAATTGGTGATGGTCAACGGCCCGGCCTGGAAGGCGCTGATCGAGGAGGAGTTCGGCGATGGCATCATGTCCGCCATCGACTTCGACATGGTGATGGAGCGCCTGCCCAATCCGAAGGGCGACCGCGTCAAGATCACGATGTCCGGCAAGTTCCTGCCGTTCAAATATTACGGCGCGAGCGGCAACGTGCCGGAATACGGCTTCAAGGAGGGCTGACGGCGTCTCCCTTCAGTTAATGAGGCATGAAATGACAACGGCGTTTGCATGGTAGTCCGTTGGCATTTTTGCAATCCGGGATTGATAAGAGCGTGGTCGTCGCCTTGATCCCGGAGAAACCCATGTCGCCGTTTCGATTTGCCGTCGTTTCAAGCCTGACTTTGCTTTTGATGGGGCCGGCGATGGCCCAAACCGTCGGGCAAGCCGCCGGACAGCGCCAGGAAACCTGGGTTCGGGTGCAAACGAGCTTCAACTTCTTTGTGCCGGGGCCGACCGGAGACAGCGAGGAAGCGCGCAAGTCCAGCGAAAACGCACGTCGCTCGATCTATGAGATGGCGGCACGTGAATGCGATCTACTTCGCCAGGTCCTGGCGAAGGACTGCCGCATCGAGCAGGTGCAAAGCAACATCGGACGCCAGTATGGCCAGCAACAGCAAGACGGTTACACCGTCAACGGTTCAGTCAACTTGTCGATTACCGTGAAATAGCGCCAGACAACGCGTTCACGTCCCCGCCTTCACCTGCGCGACCGCGACCGTCAGCAGCTCACTCATCTTGGCGCGGATGTCACCTTCGGTGACGGCACTGCCCTTGGCGGCGAGGTCCTTCAGGACCTTGTGCAGCACGTCGCTGTCGCCGGCCTGCTCGAAGTCGGCGGCTACCACCTCCTTGGCGTAGGCGCTGGCGGCGTCGCCGGTGATTCCGAGCTTTTCCGCCGCCCATAGGCCGAGCAGCCGGTTGCGGCGGGCTTCGGCCTTGAACTTCTGTTCCTCGTCCAGAGCGAATTTCTTCTCAAAACCCTCTTCACGCTTGTCGAATGTGGTCATGGTCTGAGGTTCCGATCCCTGCCAATTGGGGGCTGGCAACTACATTGCGGCCGCCCCGGTCGCCTCCTACATAAAGAGCGCCGGTTGGCGAGACAACTAGCCGTTAAGCCGCAGGCAAAACAGGCGGATTTTCGTCCAGTTCCGCCTTGGTATAAGTCGGCCCAATCGCGCCCGGATCGATTGTGCTGGATAGGCCAATCAGATAGGTTGCATGCGGGTCCGGTTCTTGTTCTGTTTCCCCTGGTTCCGGGCCTTCACGGCAGCTCCGTCGTGGGTTTTGGTCCTTGTCATCCGGAGCACACCAAATTCATGGATTTCAACAACACACGGTACATCCCAATGAGCCGTCGACGCCGTATTTATGAAGGCAAGGCCAAGGTTCTCTATGAAGGACCGGAGCCGGGAACCCTGATCCAGCACTTCAAGGACGACGCGACCGCATTCAATGCCAAGAAACACCAGGTGATCGAGGGCAAGGGCGTCCTCAACAACCGGATTTCGGAGTACCTGTTTCAGCACCTCAACGACATCGGGGTGCCGACCCACTTCATCCGCCGTCTCAACATGCGCGAGCAACTGATTCGCGAGGTTGAGATCGTGCCTTTGGAGGTCGTGGTCCGTAACGTCGCGGCCGGCTCGCTGTCGCAGCGGCTCGGCATCGAGGAAGGCACGCAGTTGCCGCGCTCGATCATCGAGTTCTATTACAAGAACGACCAGCTCAACGACCCGATGGTGTCGGAAGAGCACATCACCGCCTTCGGCTGGGCGACGCCGCAGGAGATCGACGACATCATGGCGCTCGCGATCCGCGTCAACGATTTCCTGACCGGCCTGTTTCTGGGCATCGGCATCCGCCTCGTCGATTTCAAGATGGAATGCGGACGGCTCTTTGAAAACGAGATGATGCGGATCATCGTCGCCGACGAGATCTCGCCGGATTCGTGCCGGCTGTGGGACATCAAGTCGAACGAGAAGCTCGACAAGGACCGCTTCCGCAGGGATCTCGGCGGCTTGCTTGAGGCCTATACCGAAGTCGCCAAGCGCCTCGGCATCCTCATGGAAAATGAGCGGCCCGCAGGTTCGGGCCCGGTGCTGGTCAAGAGCTGAGGTGACTGAAGTGAAGGCGCGTGTCACCGTTACGCTCAAGACCGGCATTCTCGATCCGCAGGGCAAGGCCATCGAGGGAGCATTGAAATCGCTCGGCGTCGAGGGCGTGGCCAGCGTGCGTCAGGGCAAGGTGTTCGACATCGAGCTTGCCGATACCGACAAGGCGAAAGCCGAGGCCGCGCTGAAGGCTGCGGCCGACAAGCTCTTGGCGAATACCGTTATCGAGAACTATCGGGTCGAGCTGCTCTAGACATGAAATCCGCCGTCCTCGTCTTTCCCGGCATCAATCGCGAGCGCGATATGGCGCGCGCGCTGAAACTCGTATCGGGCCGTGAGGCCGCGATGGTCTGGCACGCCGAGACTTCGCTGCCGAAGGGAACCGATCTCGTCGTGGTGCCCGGCGGCTTCTCCTATGGCGACTATTTGCGCTGCGGCGCGATCGCGGCGCGCGCGCCGGTCATGAACGCGGTGCGCGCCTTTGCGCGCGACGGCGGGCTCGTGCTCGGCGTCTGCAACGGTTTTCAGATCCTCTGCGAGTCCGAGCTGCTGCCGGGCGTGCTGATGCGCAATGCGCGGCTGAAATTCGTCTGCCGGGACGTGCATATGCGGGTCGAGCGTTCGGATACGCCGTTCACGCGCGGCTACAATGCAGGCCAGGTGATCCGCGTGCCGGTCGCGCATGGCGAGGGCAATTACGAAGCGGATGAAGAGACGCTGAAGCGTCTCGAAGGCGAGGGCCGCGTGCTCTACCGTTACTGCTCGCCGGAAGGCGCGGTCGACGAGCCGTCCAACTTCAACGGCGCGGCGCATTCGATCGCCGGCATCGTCAACGAGCGCGGTAATGTGCTTGGCATGATGCCGCATCCGGAAAACCACGTCGAAGACATCATGGGCTGCACCGACGGTCGCGGCCTGTTCGCGGGCCTCGTCGCGCACCTGGACAAGGCGGCGTAGCCGACCATAAAGGTGCGGACTCCTGCGCCTTTCTCGTCATCATCCGTTCGTACCAAACGGGCTGACACGACTATATACGCCGGTACAGCCCGAAAACCACGTCGAAGACTGCATGGGCTGCGCCGACCGCCGCGGTCCGTTCGCTCGCCTGAAATATGCCGCTGGCCTGAAATTTGCTGATGCATCCCCAACGACCGACGTTCCGACAATGGGGAGAGCTTATGCCTATTCGCAAGGCTGTTTGCACGCTCGCGCTCGCTGCCGCTTTACTGAGCGGCCGGGCCGCGATGGCCGAGACCACGCTGCGCATCGCCATGACCGCAGCCGACATCCCCACTGCAACGGGATTGCCCAACAACGGCTTCGAAGGGATGCGCTTCCTCGGCTTCCCGATCTTCGAGGGGCTGGTGCTGTGGGATTTGACCCGAACCGACAAGCTGGCGAGCTTGCGTCCCGGGCTTGCCGAGAAATGGGAGCAAGACCCGGAGGACACCAAGACCTGGATTTTCCATCTGCGCCACGGCGTGAAATTTCATGACGGCACCGATTTCAACGCCGATGCCGTGACGTGGAATCTCGACCGTTACTTCAACAAGGACAGCCCGCAATTCGAGCCACCGAGCTCGGCGATGTCGCGCGCCCGTGTGCCTGTGATGGGCAGCTACAAGAAGATCGACGATTTCACGGTCGCGATCACGACGACGCGGCCGGCGTCCTATTTGCCCTATATGGCGGTTTATCTCCTGTTCACGTCGCCCGCTTCGTTCGAGAAGGCCGGCCATGACTGGGCAAAGGTCGCGGCCTTGCCCGCGGCCGGTACGGGTCCGTTCCGCATCACCAAAATCGTGCCGCGGCAGGAGGCTGATCTTTCGCGCTGGGATCAATATTGGGATGCGGCCCGGATGGCGAAGGTCGATAACGTCGTGCTGATGCCGATTCCGGAGGCGAACACGCGGCTGGCGGCGCTGCGTTCGGGCCAGGTCGACTGGATCGAGGTGCCGCCGGCCGACGGCATCGAGTTCACTGAAGGCGGCGGGCTTTGCCATCACCACCGGCTCCTATCCGCATGTCTGGCCCTGGTTCTACAACATCGGCGCGACCAACAGCCCGTTCAAGGACGTCCGCGTGCGCCAGGCGCTGAACTATTGCATCGACCGCGACGGGCTGGTCGGTCTGCTCAACGGCACCGCCGAGCCGTCGGTGGGCTGGCTGAAGGCCAGCGATCCTGATTTCGGCAGTCCGGCCAATCATTACAAATTCGATCCGGCCAAGGGTAAAGCGCTGCTGGCGGAAGCTGGATACACGTCCGCAAAACCGCTGTCGTTCAAGGTGATGATCTCCAATTCCGGCTCGGGGCAAATGCTGCCCTTGCCGATGAACGAATTCCTGCAGCAGAACCTGAAAGAGGCCTGCGGCGTCGAGGTGGCGTTCGACGTCATCGAATGGCAGGTCCTGCTGACGGCGGCGCGCGCCACGCCGGACAGCCCGAGCCTGCAGGGCAACATGGCGCTCAATATCTCCTCGCCGTCGTCCGATCCCGGCGTCATGGCGCGGTATTTCTCGTCGGCCAATTTCTCGCCGAACGGCTTCAACTTCGAGCAATGGAAGGATGAGGAGTTCGACGTCGCGCTCAAGACGATCGAGACGTCGACCGATCCGAAGGTGGTCGGCGAGGCCTATCGCAAGGCGCATGAACGGCTCGTCGACAATCCGCCATGGCTCTATATCGTGCACGATCTCAATCCGCGAGCGATGAGCCCGAAGATCAAGGGATTCGTCTCGCCGCAGTCATGGTTCGTCGATCTGACCTTGGTCAGCATGCAATAATGAGACGTCTGGCGCGCGCTATCGCGAGCGCCTCATCCAGCGCCTGACTTGCCCGCCCGGAACGGTCATGGCGGCCACTCCCGCCATGACCAGCACGAGGCCGGCCGCGAGATTGGGCGGCACCGGCTCGCCGAGCAGCAGGACGGAAAGGCCGACCCCGATTGGAATGCGCAAATAGGCTTGCGAGTTGGTGGTGAGCGTGCCGAGCCGGATCAGGCACATATAGAACATCATCAGCCCGAGCGCGCTCGAGAAAATGCCCATGGTCACGGTGGCCGCGATCGACGGTGCGGTCGGGTGCAACGTCCAGGGATGTTCCACGATCAGCGATGCCGGCAGCAGCACCAACCCGCCGAACAGCAGCGACCCGGCCGCGACCACGGTCGGATTGTAGCCGGACATGCGCATGCCGAAGATCGTGCCGCAGGCGAAGGAAAGCGTAGCGAGCAGGATCGCGATCTCGGCAACGATCTCGCGGCCGAGGCCCGTCAGCGCATCGAGGCCGATGATGACAGCCGTTCCGGCGAGACCGAGGATGGCGCCCGAAAGCTTCAGCAGCGTGGCCGGTTCATGCCGCGTGATACCCCAGGTGATGAAGAAGGCGAAGATCGGCGTCATGGCCGCCAGCACAACGGTGTTGGACGCCGGCACATATTGCTGCGCCCAGGTGATCATCAAGAACGGAATCGTGGAATTGATGATCTGCTGGAAGGCGAACATCTTCCAGGACCTCAAGTCCATTGGCATCGCGATGCCGCGCAGCCGCAGGACCGCAAGCAGGAACAGCGCCGCGATCAGCGAGCGCGAGCAGATAAAGGTGATTGGCGGGATCGATTGAAGCCCGACCTTGGTCAGCGGATAGGTCGAGCTCCAGGCGCAGGCGAGCGCCAGCAGCACGAGGTAGTCACGCCAGGTCGGATGAGCAGGGGCGGTCGCGATACCGGGCGCCGGCAGCGGCACCGCCTTACCCTCGTCGACTGTCGTGCGCTCCTGCAAATTGTCTTCCCGGCATGTTCGTCAATTGGGCTTAGGTGCTGACCTGCGGGATCTTCCGCGCCAGGCGCTTGATCGAGCCCGAGAACGAGAATACCGGCTTGTCGGCGGAGGTGAGCATGCCGCGCAGGAAGATGATCGAATTGCCGGCGCGGGTGATCTCGCAGCGGCCTTCGATCAGCTCGCCCTCGCGGACGGCTGCGAGAAACTCGCAGGCAAAGGACAGCGTCACGCCCGGTCCCTGCAGGATCGGCGCCGCGGTCGCGAACAGGCAGTAATCCGCGAACGACATGAAGCAGCCGCCATGGACATTTTTCGCGCCATTGAGGTGCTTTTTCTCGACCCGAAACGCGCAGCGGATGCTGCCATCGTCCTCCATCCGGTGCCAGAACGGCCCGTTATTGGTCTCGAAGGCGTCGCGGCTCCAGGTGCGCCAGCCGGCAAATTCACCTTCGGTGCCGATGTGCAGGTCGGGGCGGTTGAGGAATGCAGATTTGGCAAGCTCGTTCACGGGAAAAGGCCTTCAAGGGAGGAACAAAGCCCTTAAATCCGATCCGCAGGCGATGTGCAAACCCGACCGGTGCATGGCCATGCTCCAAAGCTCTGGACAGCGTGAAAATGGGCCGTAAAAGGCCTTTTCCGGCCCCTCCGATCTCCCTAATAACTGATCATGCAGACCAACGAACCCAAGATCACTCCCGAACTCGTCGCAGCTCACGGGCTGAAACCGGACGAGTATGAGCGAATCCTCAAATTGATCGGGCGGGTGCCGACCTTCACCGAGCTCGGCATCTTTTCCGCGATGTGGAATGAGCACTGCTCGTACAAGTCCTCGCGCATCCATCTGCGCGGCCTGCCGACCAAGGCGCCATGGGTGATCCAGGGCCCGGGCGAGAACGCCGGCGTTATCGATATCGGCGACGGCCAGGCGGTGGTCTTCAAGATGGAGAGCCACAATCACCCGAGCTACATCGAACCCTATCAGGGCGCGACCACCGGCGTCGGCGGTATCCTGCGCGACGTCTTCACCATGGGCGCGCGGCCGATCGCCTGTCTTAATGCGCTGAGCTTCGGCGCGCCGGAACATCCGAAGACGCGGCATCTCGTCTCCGGCGTGGTGGCCGGCATCGGCGGTTACGGCAATTCGTTCGGCGTGCCGACCGTGGGCGGGCAGGTGCGTTTCCATACGCGCTATGACGGCAACATCCTTGTCAACGCGATGGCGGTGGGCCTCGCCGATGCCGACAAGATTTTCTATGCGGCGGCCTCCGGCGTGAACATGCCGATCGTCTATCTCGGCTCCAAGACCGGGCGCGACGGCATCCACGGCGCCTCGATGGCGTCGGCCGAATTCGACGACTCCTCGGAAGAGAAGCGCCCGACCGTGCAGGTCGGCGATCCCTTCGCCGAGAAGCTCCTGCTCGAAGCCTGCCTGGAGATCATGGCCGCCGATTGCGTGATCGCGATCCAGGACATGGGCGCGGCGGGCCTGACGTGTTCGGCGGTCGAGATGGGAGCCAAGGGCGATCTCGGCGTCGATCTCGATCTCAATGCAGTGCCGACGCGCGAAACCGGCATGAGCGCCTATGAGATGATGCTCTCGGAAAGCCAGGAGCGCATGCTCATGGTGCTGAAGCCCGAGAAGGAAAAGGAAGCCGAAGCGATCTTCCGCAAATGGGGGCTCGACTTCGCCGTCGTCGGCCACACCACGCCGAGCAAGCGCTTCCGCGTCAAGCATGGCGGCGACGTCATGGCCGATCTGCCGATCAAGGAATTGGGCGACGAAGCGCCGCTCTATGACCGGCCGCATGTCGCATCTCCCGCGCTGGCGGTCGTGCACGCGCGCGAGGTGACGCCGCCGATGCCGATTTCGGCGGCGCTGGAGAAGTTGATCGCAACGCCGGAGCTCTGCTCGAAGCGCTGGGTGTGGGAGCAGTATGACCACGTCATCCTCGGCAATACCGTGCAGCGGCCGGGCGGCGACGCCGCCGTCGTGCGCGTGGAGAACGGGCCGAAGGGGCTGGCGCTCACCGTCGACGTCACGCCGCGTTATTGCGACGCCGATCCCTTCGAAGGCGGCAAGCAGGCGGTGGCGGAAGCCTGGCGCAACATCACCGCGGTCGGCGGAAGGCCGCTTGCGATCACCGACAATCTCAATTTCGGCAATCCGGAGCGGCCCGAGATCATGGGCCAGTTCGTCGGCTGCCTGAAAGGGATTTCCGAAGCCTGCCGCGCGCTCGATTTCCCGGTCGTGTCCGGCAACGTCTCGCTTTACAACGAGACCCGAATTCCTGGAGAAGAATTGGGCCGCGGCATCCTGCCGACGCCCTCGATCGGTGGCGTCGGCGTGCTCGACGATTTCACCAAATCCGCGACGCTCGCGTTCAAGGCGGCGGGCGAAGCCATTCTCCTGATTGGCGACACGCAGGGCTGGCTCGGGCAATCCGTATATCTACGCGACGTCTGCGGGAAAGAAGAAGGCGCGCCGCCGCCGGTCGATCTCGCCGCCGAGAAGCGCAATGGCGACGTGGTGCGCGGCATGATCCGGGCCGGCACCGCGACCGCGGCGCACGACGTTTCCGACGGCGGCCTTCTGGTTGCGCTCGCCGAAATGGCCATCGCGAGTGGCATTGGTGGGCAGCTATTGCCCGCTCCGGGTGCAATCGTGCCGCACGCCTGGTGGTTCGGCGAGGACCAGGCGCGCTACATCGTCACGGTGCCGGCGTCGGAAGCGGGTCTCGTGCTCGCGAAAATGAAGGGAGCCGGCGTGCCCTGCGCCCGCATTGGCACCACCGGCGGTGATTCGATCGCCATCGCCGGCGAGGGTTCCGTTTCGGTGGCTGCACTGAAGGCCGGCTTCGAACGCTGGTTCCCGGCCTATATGAACGGCGCCAGCTAACGCATGATCCGGAGAAGTGGGCACCGGTTTTCCGATGAGATCATGCGCCTAAAATAGCGCGCCGAAATGCGAGGTCAATCGATCGGAAGATCGGTGACCGCGACCAGCATGGTCAGGCTCAGCGCGGCGGCGATCAAAATGGCTGATAGTCCCATAAGGTGTCCTTTCAAGTTGATCTCGGACGCCTCCCTTTGGGACGGTTTGATGCAGGTTTGATGCCAGACGGGACCGCGAATCACAGCACGTGCTTCGCACCCGGGATCTTGCGCAGCGCTGCCGTCGCAGCCCAGCTCAAGACGACGGTCAGCAAGAACGCGACAAGCGCCTTGGCGATGGCGGGGATGTCGAAGTCGAACATCCAGTATTGCAGCCAGAGCACGATCGGGTAGTGCACCAGGAACATGCCGTAGGCGTCGGCCTGCATCGGATCGAGTAGCTTGGCTGAGCCTGATTGCTTGAACCTCTGGAAAAAGGCCAGGATCAGAAACATGATGGCCACGCTGAAGACCGTGAAGCAGACGGCATAGAGCGCTTCATACCAGTCCGGCAACGGCGACGGGTTGCCCAGTATTTCGCGCTTGATGAAGATCAGCACCCACAAGAGGCAATACGGAACGATCGCCAGCACCATCCAGTCCCAGCTGACCTTCGCCATCCGGCCGTCTGCAGCGAGCAGCCCACGATCCATTTGCGCAACGCCGATGCCGGCACCGAAAAAGAAGTAGGTCGCGTAGAGCATCACGCGCCCGTGCTGGACCGAGAACGGCCCGAACGCGAACCAACTGCTTGGTCCGTAGTAAATCAACCCGGGAATGTAGAACGCAGCGGTGACAGCAAGCATGACCGCGAAGAACACGGCGGGCCGACGGCGACCGTGCCGCGAGAGGCGATTGATCGGATCGAGCATGTTCGGTGACAGCCGATACAGGAGGCAAGCAACCAGGTCGAAGCCGAACAAGACCCAAAGGAACCAGATCGGTCCGCTCGGCCACGGGCCTTTCGTAATCGTGGTCCACCAGAATTCCGAAAAGCCAACCTCGGGATGCTGCCGCAGGGAGATGGCGTAATAGGCGAGCGGGATGACCGTGAACGCGCAGATCGCGAATGGCAGGCCAAGCCGAAGCAGGCGATCCCACAAATAGTTCAGCGGTCCCTTCCGAGCAATGCCCGGCCATACAAACAGGCCAGACAGAAAAAAGAACATCGCCATGAAGAAGCTGTCGGTGGCGAGCACGACGCAATCGAAGCCGATCCACGATTTGGGATCGGTATGACCGAAATAGGTGTAGGGAATGACGGCGTGATGCAGCAGCACCACGAGCGTCAGAAAAGTTCGGGTACGGTCGAGTGCGGCGTTGCGCGCTTTTGCCCTGGGCGCTTCCTGAACCTGCGCGGCGGCCGCCGTCTGGGAAATGGTTGTCATGATTGCCCCCGGCGAGCTGACTGCCGCTGATGTTGCAACCGGGAGCATGATTCAGCAAGGGGTTACAGGAGGCAATCCGGCACCCACCTGGCCGGTCGCACCGGCCGGATGGGCAGGGCGACCGGCCGCGGGCTGGAACCCGTTCCGCCCCCGAAAGTTAGATCAGGGATTTCGCGACGCGGCGGCGGACGCCTCAGGCTGGAGGAATTGGCTGTGACAATCCTGAAATGGGCTCTGATCTTCTTCGTGATTTCGATAATCGCCGGCATTCTCGGATTCACCGGTATTTCAGCCGCATCCGCCGATGTCGCGCGCTTCCTGTTCTATGTCTTTGTCGTGATCTTCCTGGTGCTGCTGATCCTCGGGCTCACGATCTTCAGGGCGTAGTGGGACTTCGGTTTCCGTCATTGGGATTAGCGTAAGCGACGAGGCAATCCAGCCTTGGCTCTGGATTGCTTCGCGGAGCCGGTCATCGGGCCGCGCTTTGCGCGGACCCGTTGGCTCGCCATGACGTGCTTAGGGGTGACAGGGTAGGTCTTTACGCCACTTCCTCGATCTTTACCTTGTCCGGATAGAAGGCGAGATGGCCGGAGATTTCGGCCATCGCGGGGAACGGCGTCTCATAGGTCCAGATCGCGTTATCGAGCGTCTTGCCGTTTGCGACGACCGAGAAATAGCTCGCATCGCCCTTGTAGGGGCAGTGCGTCACCCGCTCGGTCCGCTTCAGAAGGTCCATCTTGGCGTCGGTCCGCGGCACATATTGCACGGCGGGATAACTCGCCTCCTTCAGCGTGAGCGCATGGGTCGTCTCGGCGATGACGACGCCATCGGCCGTGACGCGTACCCGCTTCGGATTGACCGTGATGGTGATGGGATGGTCGGGACCCGGGAGTTTCATGGCTTTTTTCCTCTACTGATGGTGCGGCCGCGGCAATCCGGCGGATTTTTTAATGAACCTGGACGGAATATAGTGTCACAGTAGGTGACCTTCAAAGCGTCCGGCGCTAGATTTGCGTGTCACGGTCGGGTGAGCCGGCCGCGGTTCAAGCGCCAGGAAGCGACCCTAGAAGAAAAGAGGAGACCGACTGGGATGCCGATGGACGCCCACGATATCGAATCGATGATCAAGGCAGCAATCCCCGACGCCGAGGTGACGATCCGCGATCTGGCTGGCGATGGCGACCACTACGCGGCGACCGTGATCTCGGAATCCTTCCGCGGCAAATCCCGCGTCCAGCAGCACCAGATCGTCTACCAGTCGCTGCGCGGCCAGATGGGCGGCGTGCTCCACGCGCTGGCGTTGCAAACGGGAGTGCCCGAGGGTTAGGCATGATCCGGAAAAACGTGAAGCGTTTTCCGTCGCGACAAACGCGGAGCGTTTGCGCGGAGATCATGCCCAAACAAGGAGCTAAAGCGCGATGACGATTGATCTCAAAGTCATCGAGCTTTAGCGCTTTATGGCGGAGGAAAATCCGCGCGGCGCGATGTTTCGCGTCATCGTGCCGAACCAGCACAGCCGCGTCACCAACGCCGAGCTGTTTTTCGATCTTGTCTTCGTCTTTGCCGTCACGCAGCTGTCGCATATGCTGCTCGGCCGCTTCACGCCGCTCGGCGCGGTCCAGGTCACTCTGCTGTTTCTGGCGGTGTGGTGGGTGTGGGTCTACACCACCTGGATCACCAACTGGCTCGACCCCGAGCAAACGCCGGTTCGCCTCCTGCTGTTCCTGTTGATGCTGGGCGGGCTCGTGCTGTCCACGTCCATCCCGACGGCCTTCGAGGGCCGCGGCCTGTGGTTTGCCGGCGCCTATGCGGCGATGCAGGTCGGCCGCACCTTGTTCTGGCTGCTGGCGACACCGTCGCATCGCACACTGGTACGACACAACGCGATCCGCATCCTGGTCTGGCTATGCGGCTCGGCGGTGTTCTGGATCCTCGGCGGCATTGCCGAGGGAGACACACGGCTGTGGCTTTGGGTCGTGGCGCTCCTGATCGAGTACATCTCTCCGGTGGCGCGGTTCTGGACGCCGGGACTGGGCTTTTCCTCGGTCGAAGCCTGGGCCGTCGAAGGCGGCCACATGGCCGAGCGCTGCGCCGGTTTCATCATCATCGCGCTGGGCGAGGCTATCGTGGTCGGCGGCGCGACCTTTGCCGAGCTCACCTGGACACCCCAGAACGTGACGGCATTCCTGGCGGCGCTCGTCGGCAGCATCGCCATGTGGTGGATTTATTTCCACCGCGGCGCCGAGGCCGGCTCCGAGATGATCTCGAAGTCGGCGGAGTCCGGCCGCGTCGCGCGGCTGGCCTACACCTACCTGCACATGCCGATCGTCGCCGGGATTATCCTGACAGCCGTGGCCGACGAATTGGTGTTGAAACATCCGAATGGACATTCCGATCTCAAGACAGTCTTGAGCGCGATCGGCGGACCTTTGCTGTTTCTTATCGGCACGATTTTGTTCAAGCATACGATCCGCGGCTTCCTGCAACTCTCCCACGGTGTCGGCATCGTCGCCTTCGCGATGCTCGCCTGGTTTGCGAGCGATCTGTCGCCGGTAATGCTCTCGGCGCTGACGACGGCCATTCTCGTCGTCGTTGCGGCATGGGAGTCGCTGTCGCTGCGGTCGAAGGTCAGTGATCCGTAGCCGCCGCGACGATCGGCTCCGGTGCGCTGCCCTTGCCCTCGAACGTCTGCGCGATCTTGCCGTCGACGATGTGAAGGCGCCGGTCGGCGCGGGCGGCGAGCGCAGGATCGTGGGTCACGACCACCACCGTTCTCCCCTGGTCGGCGATCTCGCGCAAAATGCCGAACACCTGCTCGGTCGAGGACGTATCAAGCGCGCCGGTCGGCTCGTCGGCCACGATGATCTCGGGGCGGTTGGAGAGCGCGCGCGCGATCGCGACGCGCTGGCGCTGGCCGCCGGAAAGCTGGTTCGGTCGCTTGTGGGCGTGGTCCTTCAAGCCCAGCGAGGACAGGAGCTCGAGCCCGCGCTCCTGCATGTCCTTCTCGCTCATCAGGCCGGCGGCACGCATCGGCAGCAGAACGTTGTCCAGAGAGGTGAATTCCGGCAGCAGGAAGTGAAACTGGAACACGAAGCCGCATTTGGTAAGACGCACGTTGGCGCGATCGTCCTCGGACAGTTTTGAAGTCGGCTGGCCGCAGATGATCACCTCGCCGTCGCTCGGGGCATCGAGCAGGCCGAGCAGATAGAGCAGCGACGACTTGCCCGAGCCGGACGGGCCGGTGATGGCGACAAATTCGCCCTTGTTGACGGCGAGGTCGATGCCGTTGACCAGCGTGTGCGAGACGGCGCCCTCGATCCGCCGCACCAGCCCGACCGCCTGCAGCGCAATCTCGCTCATGACGCCCCCCGGATGATTTCGACGGGATGCACCCGCGTCGCCTTGCGCGCCGGAAAGAAGGCAGCACCCGTGCAGCAGAGCAGCGAGATGCCGCCGGCCACGATGTAATGCGTCGGCGTGTAATAGATCGAGATCGGGACGTTGGTTCCCGTCAGCGTGTTGTAGATCGTGATTTGCGACCAGCTATAGCAAAGCAGATAGCCGATAATCCATCCGAAGAAGATGCCGACGACGCCGATGATGGCGGCTTCCATGATGAAGATGCTCCGCACCGCGGTTTCGCGCATGCCGAGCGATTTCATGATCGCGATGTCCTGGCGCTTCTCGTTGGTGATGGTGGAGATGATGTTGTAGGTGGCAAACGAGGACGTCAGCAGCATCGCGCCCATCACGGTCAGCACGATGAAGTCGCGCACGGCGAAGCTGGAGAGGAGGTCCGAATTCGCTTCCTGCCATGACACCGACTTGTAGCCGGTCTGTCCCTCGACCTGCTTGGCGATCGTCTCGGCGTCCAGGGGATCGTTCAGCCGCAGCCGCAGCTCGTTGATGACGCCGCTCTGTCCCATCATCACCTGGGCCGTGCCGATCAAGGCATAGACCTGTCCTTCGTCGACGCGCTTCAATCCTGAACGGAAGATGCCGACCACGCTGGAGCTCACCTGCGTGCCCTGGCCGCCGATCAGGGTCACGGCGTTGCCGGTCTTGACGGCCAGCTTCTCTGCCAGCGCCTGGCCGATGATGACGGCGTTCGGACGCGCGCAAGAGATCGTTGATCTGGCCCTCGCGCATCTGTGAGGCGAGCCTGGAGACCTTGATTTCCTGCTTCGGGTCGATGCCGACAAGCGTGACGCCGATCCGGCCGCCATGATCGATGATGGCGGTGGTCTTCACCGAAGGCGCGACGTCGCCGGGAAGCCACGATCGCAGCGAGGCCATCACCAATTCCGGGTATTTGATGCCGGGACGATTGTTGACGTTCGCCACGCCCGACATCTGCACTGCGCCGTATTCGCGATCGGCTGCCTGCGGCGCTGCCGTGCGGCGATCGGACTGCATCGTCACATGCGGCATGGTGTCGACGAGCTGGTGCAGGAAATCGATTTGGGAGCCCTCCATCAACCCGGCCATCATGATGGTGAAGCCGACGCCCATGGCGACGCCGGCCATGCCGACCAGCGTTTGCCGCACGCGGGTCGTGACATGGGTCCAGGCAATGTTGACGAGGAGGTTGGAGGCCATTCCGCTCACGCCCGATCAGCGGCCGAATTTCGAAACATTGCGCCTCGCGTCGTTGACGACGGAATCGATGTGGGCCGAGATCGCCGTCGAGATCACGGCATTGTCCGGATCGGCCGTGGCAACCCTGGGTGCAGACGCCGGTGCGGAAGCTGAAGTCGAAGTCGAAGTCGAAGCCGGAGCCGACGTCGAAGCCACGGTCGCGTTGTCCTGCGTCTGGCTCGGCGTCGAATCGGATGTCGCATCGTCCGGCGCAGGCACCTGCTTGCCGCGCTCGGGGCGCACCCGCGTGCCGTCGGCAAGATCGGGGCGGGCAGGGGAGAGCACGGCCATGCCCCGCGACACGTCACCGATAACCTCCACATTGCGGCTGCCGCGAATGCCGACCTTGACCGGGAGGCGCTCGATGCGCCCGTTGTTCACGATCTGCACGGCGTCGCCGGCGACCGCTTCGGCGGGAACGACGATGGCCGAAGGCTTTTCGCGGAAGATGATATTGGCCTCGACCGACATGCCGATCCGGAGCGGGGTGTCGTTCGGCAGCAAGAGATAGACGCGGAAGGTTTTCCGGGTCGGGTCGCCCTTGGGCGTGATCTGTGAGACGCTGGCGCGCAGCGCTTGTCCCGGAAAGGCTTCGCTGCGCAGGAAAGCCTTCTGGCTGACCGCGATGCGATTGATCTCCTCCTCGTTGACTTCGGCCACGACCTGCATCGGCAGTGGCGGGCCGACCCAGAACAGCACGTCCGTCGGTCCCACGATCTCGCCGACCTCGCCGTCGCGGCGCAGCACCATGCCGTCGAGCGGGGCGCGCAACACGAGCTGGTCGATGCGAACCTGCTGTGCCGCGATCCGCGACTTGTATTCCTCCGCCTGGGTCCAGCGCTGCTCGTATTCGTTCTGCGTGGCGTCGCTCTTGGTGCGGTCCTTCTCGGCCCGGTCGAGATCGCGCTGCGCCTGCTGGCTGGAGATTTGCAGCTGGGTCAGCGCATTTCGTTCCTCGGCGTCATCTTGCCGTCCGAGCACCTGGCCTGCCTTCACCGTCTGCCCCTCGCAGGTGCAGAGATCGACCAGCCGGCGCCGCTGCAAGGGCAGCACCTTGGCCCATCGCGCAGGCTCGACCGTTCCGGTGCCGTAGATGGCCTCGGAGACCGGCGCCGAGATCGCGACGCTGGTCGTCACCGTCGTTGCGCGATAGTAGGTGGTATAGCCGTAATAGCCGCCGCCGGCGGCTAGCGCGAGGATCGCAATTCCCAAAATCCGCAGCATGGCCGTCGCGATCCTCTTCTGTGGCTAGAAGCCGAATTTCTTGCGCAGGCTCGGTACTTCCCTGAGCAGGCCGTCGATGTCGCCCTTCTTGCCGAGGCCGTCCAGCGGGCTCGAGGAATCATCGCTCGTGGTCTTGGCCGGCGGCTGCGGGCTGGTCGCTCCGGGTGCCGGCGCCGGCGATGCTGCAGACGTCACGGGTGGCGCGGCGGCCGCAGGCGGAGCCACGGACTGGGCGGGCCTGCTGGTGACGACCGGGCGCCAGCGTCCGGCTTCGGACCTGGCATAGTTGACCTCTTCCGGGCTCATCCTGGGTTCGAGCACGCTCATCAACTGGCCGGAACCGTTGCGGAACTCGTCGACCCGGGAAGCGCCGTTGACGAGATACGCCCATTTGTAGGCATTGATGTTGTTCTTCGGTACGCCGCGGCCGACCGCGTAGAGCCCCGCGAGGATCAGCATGGAATGGGCGTGACCCTGATCGGCGGCGCGGGTGAACCAGCGGAACGCCTCTTCGTCGGAGCGGGGAACCCCGACGCCGGCCGAATAGAGCGCGCCGAGATAGAATTGGGCCTCGTCGTCGCCGGACTGCGCCGAGCGCAGATAGCGGCTCGCCATATCCTGGTCGAACACCGGATCAGCCGCCGCCTTCCCGGCGTTTGCCAGGAGGGAGACGCAACAGAGGACCGCGAGAATAAGCCGCTTCATGAAAATGCTCTAAAGAGTTCGACGCGTTGGCAATATCCGCGTCCATAGCCGACGTCCACCATGTCGGCGCCCCGCTGAGTCTAGGTCTATTGTAGCGGTGCCAAGGTTCACGCATCAAGGACCGGGCACCGTGATCTATCGCACGCTGCCGCGCCTTAATTGCTTTTCGGGGCTCCGATGCGGACGAGGCGCGGGAACTGCGCCTTCAGGACGAGGCCGCTGTCACCCCGCTACCAGGGCATGAACCGAGAACATCCGGTTCCTGTCCATCCAGGATTCCCGGACCTGCCAGCCCGAGCCCCGGGCCAGAGCCGCAAAGCGATCGATGCTGTATTTGTAGCTGTTCTCGGTGTGAATGCTTTCGCCGGGGCGGAAGGAGAAGCTGGTGCCGAGCATGCGAACGGCCTGCTGCTTCTTGCTGATCAGGTGCATCTCGATCCGATGCCGCTCGCGGTTATAGATCGCGCGATGGCTGAAGGCGGAAAGGTCGAAATTGCCGCCGAGCTCGCGGTTGATGCGCACCAGCACATTGAGATTGAAGCGCGCGGTGACGCCCGCCGCATCGTTATAGGCGTCGTAGAGCACGCGCTCGTCCTTCTCGAGGTCGGCGCCGATGATCATCTGGGCGCCATGGCCCAGGATGTCGCGGGCGCTGCGCAGGAAGCGGCAAGCCTCGTGCGGCTCGAAATTTCCGATGGTGGAACCGGGGAAGAAGCCGACCTTCGGCATGCCCGCAACCGCCGCGGGCAGGGCAAAGGAGGCCGTGAAATCGGCCGCGACCGGATACACCGCAAGATCGGGAAAATCCTTCCGCAACGCGTCGGCCTGCGCATGCAGGAAATCGCCGGATATGTCGACCGGCACATAGGCCGCGAACGCGCATTTCTCGAGCAACAGGCGCACCTTGGTGGTCGCGCCGGCGCCGAATTCGATCAGCGCCGCGCCTTTCGGGATGATAGCCGATATTTCGCCGCCGCGGTCGCGCAGAATCCCAAGCTCCGTGCGGGTCGGATAGTATTCCGGCAGCCGCGTGATCGCCTCGAACAGTTCCGAGCCGGTCGCGTCGTAGAAATATTTTGGCGACAGACGTTTTGGGTGCTGCGACAGATCATCGATGGCTTCGCGTGCGAAGGCGGAGGTCTGTTCGTCGGGAAGGTGCGCGTCGGTCAAAGCGGTAGCGTGCATGTTCATGATACTCTCCTGAACGCGCTTTCCGGCGCGGTTTTGATCCGTTGTGTGAGCGCGAACCGGTTTCCACGCGCCGGATCGTGCTCGTTGGGAAAAGTCAGGCGTAATCGGCTAGGCGTAATCCCGTGAATTGCCAGCGATGGTGTGGATAGAAGAAGTTGCGATAGGTGATACGGCTGTGGCCTTCAGGGGTTGCAAGCGAGGAGCCGCGCAGCACCAGCTGGTTGACCATGAACTTGCCGTTATATTCGCCGAGCGCGCCCTCGATCGCGCGATAACCGGGGTAGGGCGCGTAGGCGCTGCGGGTCCATTGCCAGACGATGCCGAAGGCTTCGTTCAGCTGGCCCGCGCGGGCGGCGACTTCCCATTCCATCTCGGTCGGCAGATGCTTGCCGGCCCAGCGCGCGAACGCGTCGGCCTCGTAATAGCTGACATGGCAGACCGGCGCCGATGGATCGACCGGCTTCAGTCCGCCGAGCGTCATGATGTGCCACTCGCCGCCGACCTCGCGCCAATGGCCGGGCGCCTGCCAGCCTTCATTGGTGACCGTCGCAAAGCCGTCCATCAGCCACAGCGTCGCGGTTGAATAGCCGCCGTCATTCATGAAGGCGAGCCATTCGGCGTTGGTGACGAGGTTGCGGTTGAGCCTGACTGGTCCGACGAGGGCGCGGTGCGCCGGCTTCTCATTGTCGAAATGAAAACTGTCGTCGGCGTGGCCGACGGTGTGAATGCCCTCGTTGAGAACAGTCCATTCGTCGCTGCCGCGCCTGGAAGCCGGGAAACGCCATTCCCGGTCATAGGCCGGCGGAATCGGATTCTGGGCAAAGGCGTGCAGGATGTCGGTCAGCAGCAATTCCTGATGCTGCTGCTCGTGGTTGAGCCCGACCTCGACCAGCGGCGCGATCTGCTTCAGCTTGGCTTCGCTTGCGGTCTGGAAGAATTTGACCACGGCCGCATCGACGTGGCGGCGATAGGCGGCGATGTCCTCGACCCCGGGCCGGGTCAGGAGGCCGCGCGCGTTGCGGGCGTGCCGCGGGCCGGCGCTGACGTAATAGGAATTGAAGAGATAGGCATAGTCGGGGTGAAAGGGCTTGTAGCCTTCACAATGCTCGCCGAGCAGAAACTGCTCGAAGAACCAGGTGGTGTGTGCGCGGTGCCATTTCGCCGGACTGGCATCCGGCATCGACTGCACGACCTGGTCCTCGGCGCTCAAGGGCGCGGCGCGGCGCTCGGTCTCGCCGCGGACGGCGAGATAGGCTTCCACCAGATTCTGGGCCAGCGTGCCGGACTCGGCGAAAAGTGACGGACTCGGGGCTGACAGCGTGGCGGCCGTGGATGCTGGTTTCGTCACTGGCGTCTCCGGTCACGGGAAAAAACGTTGGGCTGGCCAACTGGTTCCTAACAGGCAACCTGACCTAAATAGGGCTTCCCCTTCGGGAAAAAAGCCTCCGGGAAGTATGATAATAATGCCCTCAATCAACGGGTTGGCCCTGGAAGGTGCCATCAGGCCGCCGCCGGCACATATCAAATTTCAGGCATTTTACTTTGGATGAACAAAGGTTTGCGCTACATATGCAGGCAGTGTCGGGTTAGATGGGACGGATGACCGGCCCGGAAGGCGAGGCCGCAGGGGGCCCGCCGCAAAAGGAAGCGAAGATGAGCATCGAGCAATTCATCGACAACGAAGTGAAGTCGAACGACGTCGTACTGTTCATGAAGGGAACGCCGCAATTTCCGCAGTGCGGTTTTTCGGGCCAAGTGGTGCAGATCCTCGACCACATCGGCGTCGGCTATAAGGGCCTGAACGTGCTGGAATCCGCCGAGCTGCGCAACGGCATCAAGGACTATTCGAACTGGCCGACCATTCCGCAGCTCTACATCAAGGGCGAGTTCGTCGGCGGATGCGACATCATCCGAGAGATGTTCCAGGCCGGTGAATTGCAGCAGCTCTTTGCTGAAAAAGGCATCCCGGTCGACGCCGCAGTCTGACCTTGGCCGCGCGTCGGATTGGTTCGGCGCGGCTCGAAGTCATCGTTGCTGACATCACCACGTTGAGCGTTGATGCCATCGTCAATGCCGCCAACACGTCGCTGCTCGGCGGTGGTGGCGTCGATGGCGCGATCCATCGCGCCGCCGGACCGGAGCTCCTCGCCGAATGCCGCACGCTTGGCGGCTGCGAGACCGGCAACGCCAAGATCACCCGCGGATATCGCCTTCCGGCAAAACATGTCATTCATGCCGTTGGGCCGGTCTGGAGCGGTGGTGGCCACGGCGAGGATGAGCTGCTCGCCTCCTGCTACGCACGGGCCATCGACCTTTGCCACGCCAATCATCTCGGTTCGATCGCATTTCCGGCCATCTCCACCGGGATCTATCGTTTCCCCGCTGATCGCGCCGCCGACATCGCGGTCAACACGACGGCGAAAGTGCTGGCGTCGGCGCCTTTGCTCTCCCGCGTCGTTTTCTGCTGCTTTTCGCCCGACAGTGCCAACCTCCATGAAGTGGCCATGACACGGCTCTAGCAGGCCTTGTACCCGTCAAGAGCCCCGCTAAACTCCGGTAGTTGTTTTGACGCGTTTTCTTCACGCGAACCGGTATCCACTTCGCTCGAAAACGCTATGGGACCAATCCGGGAGGGGGAATGACGCAATTTCAGGGGTTGCGACCGCTGGCCTGCGGCCTGCTGCTGACGGCGGCGATCGCGTGGCCGGCCCGCGCCGAGGGCACCTACGAAATCCCGGCAGGTGCCCATTTTAACCGGGACAGGCTCGCCAGGGTCGGGGAGTTCTTCAAGAACGAGGTGACGACCGGCAAGATCTCCGGCGCGATCGTGCTGATCCAGCAGCACGGCAAGCCGGTCTATCACGAATTCTTCGGCGTGCAGGATGTCGTGAGCAAGGCGCCGATCACGGACAAGACCATCTTCCGCCTGTTCTCGATGACCAAGGCGATCACCTCCGTGGTGGCGATGCAACTGCTCGAAGAGGGCAAGTTCAGGCTCGACGATCCCATTTCGAAATACATCCCGTCCTTTGCCAATGTGAAGGTCGGCTGGGAGAAGAAGGGCGACGACGGCGCGCCCACCCTCGAACTGGTGCCGCCGGATCGGCCGCCGACGGTGCTCGATTTGATGCGCCAGACCTCCGGCATTACCTATGGTTTTTACGGCGATAGCCTGGTTCGCAAGGCCTACAAGGCCGCCAACATCTATGCGGGCGATTTCGATCTTGCAGAGTTCGCCGAGCGCATCGCCAAATTGCCGCTGCAGAACCAGCCCGGCGGCGCTCTGGCAATACGGCCATTCCACCGACGTGCTGGCGCGGGTCATGGAGATCACGACCGGAAAATCGTTGTATGCGATCGAAAAGGAGAAGCTGTTCGATCCGCTCGGCATGACCGACACCGGTTTCTTCGTCACCGATCCCGAGAAGCAAAAGCTGATGGCGCAGCCGGTGCCGAACGATGCCGACTTCCGGGTCGGGCGCGAGAACGACCCGACCAAGGTCAAGAAAATGGTATTCGCCAGCGGCGGCATGGTCTCGACCATGGCCGACTATGCACGCTTCGTGCAGATGCTGCTCAACGGCGGAACGTTTGACGGCAAGACCTATCTCAAGCCCGCAACCTTCAAGGAGATGACGACGGATCATGTCGGCCCCGGTGCGGGCGTCGCGCCGGGACTTTTTCTATTTCCCCGGCGACGGCTTCGGTTTTGGCCTCGGGCTTGCAGTGCGCACCGACCCCGGCAACGCCAAACCGCCGACGCCGGGCGATCTCGGCGAATTGAAGTGGGACGGCGCCAGCGGCTGCTATTTCGTGGTCGACCGCAAGCAGGACATGTTCTTCGTGCTGCTGGAGCAGACCCCGACCGAGCGCCAACGCATCCAGCGGACGCTGAAACAGTTGATCTATGAGGCGATGGAGAATTGACGCCATCGCGCTGCGGCTTGCCGCGGCGCTCCTGATCGGTGCGGTCGCAGCCGCGCCGGCAGCCCGCGGCGACAGCAGGCCCGCGACCGAGAGCAGCTTCTCCGCCGCGGGGCTGAAGCGCGTCGGCGATTATTTTGACAACGAGGTTTCATCGGGCCGGATTCCGGGCGCGGTGGTGCTGATCCAGCAGCACGGCAAGCCGGTCTATTTCGAAGCCTTCGGCATGCGCGACCCCGTCGCCAAAGCGCCGATGACAAAGGACGCGATCTTCCGGCTTTATTCGATGTCGAAGCCGATCACTTCGGTTGCGGTCATGATGCTGGTCGATGACGGCAAGATCGCGCTTCATGATCCGCTCTCCAGATACATTCCGGCTTTTGCCGATGTGAAGGTCGGCGTCTCGAAAAAAGACGACGGCGGCAAGCCCACCCTTGGGCTCGAACCGCTCCGGCGTCCGATCACGATCGAGGATCTGTTGCGCCACACCTCCGGCATCACCTATGGATTCTACGGCGACAGCCCGGTGCGGAAGCTCTATGCGAACGCGAACCTGTTCGAGGGCGATCTTGACAATGCCGAGTTCGCCGATCGTCTGGCCAGACTGCCGCTGGCGGAGCAGCCGGAAACACTGTGGGACTACGGCCATTCGACCGACGTGCTCGGCCGGGTGGTGGAGGTGGTTTCCGGGAAATCGCTGTATCAGTTCGAGAAGGAACGGCTGCTCGATCCGCTGGGGATGAGCGACACCGGCTTTTTTGTTCCCGAGGCGCAGCGCGGCCGCATTGCCGAGTTCCAGCCGAGCGACCGCTTCGACCGTCCGCTTGCGGGCCTTGATGATCCCGCGCGGCCGCGTCGCTGGGAATCCGGTGGCGCCGGCATGGATGGCACGGCGGGCGACTATGCGCGTTTTGCCGAAATGCTGCTGGAAGGCGGCGCACTCGACGGCAAGCGCTATCTCAAATCGGAAACGGTCAGGTTGATGACGACCGATCAGATCGGCCCTGAGACCGGCATCGCGCGGGATTCGTTCTATTTCCCCGGCGAGACCAGCGGCTTTGGCCTGGGCTTTGCGGTGCGCACCGTCGCGACGACGCTGCTGCCCGTCGGCGAATATCGCTGGGACGGCGTCGGCGGCACCTGCTTCTTCATCGATCCCAAGGACGACATGTTCGCCGTCGTGATGATGCAAGCGCCGTCGCAGCGCGCGCGGATTGAGATGGAAGTGAAGAAGCTGATCTACGGCGCGCTGGGGAAATAACGGCAGACTAAGCGCCGCGCACGATCTCCCGCACGTGGCCGACCATCTCCTCGATCATCGGCGCCGTCACGTCGAGATGGGTGCAGGCGCGGATGCGCCCGTCCATCATCGCGAGCAGCACGCCGCGCTTGTTCAGGGCCGCCACCATCCTGTCGCCGGGGACGCCCGCACCGTCGGGCCTGAAGAACACGAGGTTGGTCTCGGGCTCCTGCACCTCGATGCCCTGAATCTGCGACAGGCCCCGCGCCAGCGCGCGGGCATTGGCGTGATCGTCAGCCAGTCGCTCGACATGGTGGTCGAGCGCGTGGACGCAGGCCGCCGCGCAGATGCCGGCCTGGCGCATCGAGCCGCCAAGCCGCTGCTTCCAGCGCCAGATCTCGTCGATGAAGGCGCGACTGCCTGCGATCGCGCCGCCGATCGGCGCGCCGAGGCCTTTCGAGAAATCGATCCATGCGGAATCCCAGCCCGCGGCCATGTCGCGCGCCGGGATGCCGGTCGCGACCGTCGCGTTGAGGAGGCGGGCGCCGTCCATATGGGTCGCCATGCCGGCAGACTTCGCGATCGAGACGACTTCGTCCAGCGCCTTCTTCTTCCAGATCGTGCCGCCGCCGATATTGGCGGTCTGCTCGACACTGACCAGCACCTGCGGCGGCTGGTAGCGCGTGCGGGGGTGCAGGGCCCGGCGCAGCGTGTCCGGCGTGAACTGCCCGTCATCGCCCTCGAGCGGCGTGATCTGGAAGCCGCCGAGCGCTGCATGGGCGCCGCCCTCGCGCGCGATGATGTGCGCGGTCTCATGGGCGAGGATCTCGTCGCCCGGCCGGCAATGCACCAGCGTCGCCGCCACGTTGCACATGGTGCCCGAAGGCATGAACACCGCGGCCTCCTTGCCGAGCAAATCGGCGACGCGCTCGCACAACAGGTTCACAGTCGGATCGTCGCCGATCTGCTCGTCGCCGACTTCCGCGCGCGCCATTGCCTCCCGCATCGCCGGCGTCGGACGGGTCTGGGTATCCGACAGCAGATTAATGCGGACAGGCGGCGCCTTGGGATCGCGGGGGGGAGGGGTGTAGTGCATGGACATCTCGTCGTTATTATTATTTCGTCATGGACGGGCTTGTTCCGGCCATCCACGTCTTACTTGTTCTTTTGACAGTCAAGGCCGTGCTTAGCCCACATCGGACAGACTTCCTCAGTCGTCGCGATTTCGCCGCGCTCAATCTGGGCTTCCGCCTCGGTAAGGTCGGTTTCTTCCTCCGGCGTCAATTGAAGTGGCGGCTGTTGCAACATGCGAAAACTATAGCCCAACAAAAAGGCCCCGGCAAAACCGGGGCCTTCGAAAATCGCGGAAAACAAATCCGATCAGCGCGAATAGAATTCGACGATCAGATGTGGCTCCATCTGTACCGCGAACGGCACGTCCGTCAGGGCCGGGACGCGAGCAAACTTCGCGGTCATCTTGGAGTGGTCGGCCTCGATATAGTCAGGCACGTCGCGTTCGGGGAGCTGGGCCGCTTCCAGCACATGCGTCAGCTGCTTTGAGGCTTCCTTGACCTCGATGGTGTCGCCGACCTTGAGCTGATAGCTGCCGATATTGACCTTGCGGCCGTTCACCTTGACGTGGCCGTGGTTGATGAACTGGCGCGCGGCGAACATGGTGGCGACGAACTTGGCGCGGAACACCACGGTGTCCAGACGACGCTCCAGGATGCCGATCAGGTTCTCACCGGTGTCGCCCTTCATCCGGCCGGCCTCGACATAGATGCCGTGGAACTGGCGCTCGGAGATGTTGGCGTAATAGCCCTTCAGCTTCTGCTTGGCGCGGAGCTGCACGCCGAAGTCCGAGAGCTTGCCCTTGCGGCGCTGGCCGTGCTGGCCGGGGCCGTATTCGCGGCGGTTGACGGGGCTCTTCGGGCGGCCCCAGATGTTCTGGCCCATCCGGCGATCGATCTTGTACTTCGCCTCACTGCGCTTGGTCATCGCGTCCTCTTTCAGGTCTAGAGTTTGAGGAAACGCGCCCTCCTGTGCATCCGGCGAGGCCGGAGCTGACAGGTCCAGCCCCCAAAGCTTGAAGGGATGGACCACGGGTCGCGAAACGCATCGCGGGCCGAAAACGGCCCGCGAGCAGGCGGTTCTTAAGGGAAAAACCGTCGTTTTGTCAATGACAAAGGCGTTATTTTTCAGGTGCCGGCGAGGCCAGGGGCTTGGTCTTGTCCACAACATAAACACCAAGCACTTTCAAGGGCTTGTCGCCGGAGACTTTGGCGTCATGGATGGCACCGGCCGGAATTTGATAGGAGTTGCCGGCCTTCAAATGCAGCGGCGGTTGACCATCGATCAGGAGATCGCCTTCGCCCTCCAGCACATAGCCGCTCTCGATGCCCGGATGGTTGTGACGACCCGCGGCGCCACCGGCGGGAATCTCCGCAATACCGGTGACGGTGTTGTAGCCGTCCGGAAATTCGACTTTCTGCAGCGGCGTACGCTTGATGCCGCCCTGCTGGGCGAGGGCGGCACCTGCGCAGGCAAAGGCAACCACGGATAATCCAAGCAAAATTTTCTTGATCATGATGTCTTCCTCCCAGGGAAAGCAAGATTAGCAGGGGAGAAGACCGGGTAAAGCGATTTAGCGCTTGATCCCCTCAAACGCCGCGGCAATGCCGCGCTGGAACAGCGACCAGTCGAAGCCGAGCGCGAGCGCCAGATAGCCGCGGTCGATCATCGCATTCGCCTGCTCCGCGGTGCGCGCCACGCCGCCGATCGGCACGCCGCTTTTCAGAATGCCTTCCTCGGCGCGCTTCATCAGCGCCTGCACCTCGGGATCGTCGATCTGGCCGCGCTTGTTGATGGAGGTCGCGAGATCGCCGGGGCCGATCACGGCGACATCGATGCCGGGGGTCGCCATGATCTCGTCGATGCGGTTGACGGCCTCCGCATGCTCGATCGTGATCATGCAGATCATGTCGTCGTCGGCGGTGGCCATATAATCCGCCATCGAGACGCCCCAGCGGAAGGGGGCGTGGAACGGACCCCAGAAGCGGTCGCCCTTTGGCGGATAGCGCAGGCTACGTACGGCCTTCTCCGCATCCGCGCGGCTGCAGATCATCGGGAAATTGATACCGAGCGCGCCGATATCCATCGGCGCCTTGGCAAGCCAGGGCTCGTTGGCGGCGATCCGGGCGAACGGCACGCAGGGCGTGCCTGATGTTGCCGTGATCATCGCATGCGCGGAGGTGAGATCAATCGGGCCGTGCTCGAGATCGACGATGATCCAGTCGAGCCCGGAACGGGCCATGATCTGCACGGTCGGGATGCTCGGAATGGTCGCGATCGCGCCGAAGGTCGGGCGCTTTTCGCGCCATTCCTTGCGCAGGCGGTTGAGCGGCGTGGGTGTAGCTGAGGTCATTCCTGGCTCCGTCGAATAAGGCGGCCGGAAACTAACAGCGCGGCGTGACGCGGAAAAGGATCAGGCCTTTCCTCACGCCGGCACGCGGCCGCCGAAGAACGGCATCAGCGCCTGGCTCAGCGTATGCGGCTTGTTGGAGGTAAAGACCATCCTGGCGCCCGCGGAATCGGCTTCGCCGCCGGACGGGCCGAGCAGGTCCGAAACCCGCCGCGCGATCGCCGGCGCCGGATCGATCCAGTCGACCGGCCACGGCGCAAGGCGGATAAAGCGATCGAGCAGCAATGGATAATGCGTGCAGGCGAGCACGACAGTGTCGGTGCGCGATGCCTCGTCCTCGCCGCCACCGACAAAGCAGGGCGCAAGCTCGGCAAAAATATCGTGATCGCTGACTTCGTTGCCGCTCAAGGCGCTTTCGGCGAGCGAGGCAAGCTCGGGCGAGCCCACCAGCGTCACCTCGCAGCCCTGCGCGAAATCGCGAATCAGCCCCCGCGTATATTCGCGCTGGACCGTGCCCCTGGTGCCGAGCACCGAGACCCGGCGCGTCTTCGACTGCGCGCAGGCCGGCTTTATGGCCGGAACCGTGCCGACAAAGGGAATTTTATAGGCCTCGCGCAGATAGGACATCACGAGCGTGGAGGCGGTGTTGCAGGCGATCACGACCAGATCGGGGGCATGGCGATCGATCAGGTCGCCGATCAGCGGCACCACGCGCGCGATGATTTCATCCTCGCTGTGATGGCCGTAGGGGAAAAATGCATCGTCGGCGACATAGACGTAATGGGCGTCGGGCCGTGCGGCGACGATCTCGCGCAGCACGGTGAGGCCGCCGAGGCCGGAATCGAATACGAGGATGGAAGGGGGAGTGGTCACGCGGCGATCCTAGCCGAACCGAGGTTATCATTCAGTTGTTTTCGTCGCTTCCGAAGCTGCCGCGGTTCGCGACGGCCGAAGGGAGATTTGGAACGATTCAAGTCGCCATGGGTTGGCCGGGCCGCTATCAGAATATGCTGAGAATCAGGGGATTTATCGGGACATGTTGAGAAATACGTCCACGGACTGGGGCAGCCTCTCCAGGTGGTTTCACTGGATCCTGGGCATCGCGATTATCGGCATGATCGCCTATGGCTGGTGGATGAACCATTTTCCGGCGCGGGCGGACCGTTTCTTCTATCGCTCCATCCATGCCGATATCGGCTACGTCGTGCTGCTGCTCACCGTGATCCGGCTGATCTGGCGCGGCATCAACCCGACACCGGCGCTGCCCGACGACACCCCGCGATGGCAGCGGATCGCCTCACGCGTCAGCCACTGGGCGCTCTATCTCGTCACCATCCTGGTGGCGATGCTGGGCTGGGCGCATTCCGGCGCACGTCCGCCAAATCAGAACTATGCGAGCTTCTTCGGTCTCTTCAACGTGCCCCAGTTCACCTCGCCCGACAAGGTCGCGGCCGGCGCCTATGAGGATCGGCATATCTTCTTCGCCTATGTGCTGCTGGCGCTGATCGTGCTCCACGTCGCAGCCGCCGCGTGGCATCACTTCATCCGCAGGGATCGCGTGGCGATGCGGATGGTGAGCAGCACGTCCGCCGGGCGAGCTTAGAACTTCTCCAAAAATTCCGCGTCGTTTTGCCTCTTTCCGACGATGCGAGCAGAGGCGTATGGCTTCGCTCGGCATCACCAATTGAGAGAGCGATCCATGTCCTTCATGCGTCTGGTTTCGAACGTTTCCCTTGTCGCGTTTATCGCATTTGCAGCGGCGGACGTCGCGCATGCGCAAAGCGGCGTCGAGATCGCGCTGAGCTACAAGGACAAGAAATTCGATCCGCCGGAAATCAGCGCGCCGGCGAACACGCCGATCGTGATCAAGTTCCGCAATCTCGACAAGGACGCGATGGAATTGGAAAGCGACTCGCTGCACGTCGAGAAGGTGGTCGCCGCCGGCAAGGACGCCACCATCAAGGTCAAGGCCCAGAAGCCCGGCCGCTACGAGTTCTTCGACGAGTACAACGAGAAGACCGCCCGCGGCGCGCTGGTGGTGAAGTAGCCGGCGGCGCTTAGCCGGCCGGCATCGTCTTCTCGATCAGGCGCACCCAGTAGGATGCACCATGGCCGAGAATGGAATCGTTGAAGCGATAGGCCGGATGGTGGCAATCATTGCCGTCGCCCATGCCCAGGAAGACGAACGCGCCGGGGCGCGCCTCCAGCATAAAGGCAAAGTCCTCGCCGCCCATCAGCGGTATGACATGGTCGTTCACCCGTTCGGAGCCGACGATGTCCCGGGCCACTTCGGCCGCGACCGCGGCCTCGCGCGCGTGGTTCATCGTCACGGGATACATGCGCGTATATTTCGTTTCGGCTGAGCCGCCATAAGCGCGGGCGATGCTGTCGGCGATCTCGCCGATCCGGCGCTCGACGAGATCGCGCACGCCCGGATCGAGCGTGCGTACGGTGCCTTTCAGTTCCGCGGTCTCGGGAATGATATTGAAGGCAGTGCCAGCATTGAACATGGTGATCGATATCACCGCCGACTTCAGCGGATCGACATTGCGCGCGACGATCGACTGCAGCGCATTGACGATTTGCGAGCCAATGAGAACGCTGTCGATCGCCTTGTGCGGTCCGGCGCCGCCGTGGCCGCCCTTGCCGGTGACCTCGATCTCCACAATGTCCGCCGAGGCGAGCATCGCTCCGGGCGTGGTGGCGAAATGGCCCTCGGGGATGCCGGGCATGTTGTGCAGGCCATAGACCTCCTGGATCCCCCAGCGGGTCATGAGCCCATCGTCGATCATCGCCTTGCCGCCGGCGCCGCCTTCCTCGGCCGGCTGGAAGATCACCACCGCCGTTCCGTCGAAATTACGGGTTTCGGCAAGGTATTTCGCGGCGCCAAGCAGCATGGCGGTGTGACCGTCATGGCCGCATGCATGCATCAGGCCGGGTGTCTTGGATGCGTACGGCACGCCCGATGTTTCCTCGATCGGCAGTGCGTCCATGTCCGCGCGCAGACCGATGGTTTTGCCCGAGGTGCTCTTGCGGCCGCGGATCACGCCGACGACGCCGGTGCGCCCGATGCCCGTCACGACCTCATCGCATCCAAATTCGCGCAGCCTGTCGGCAACGATACCCGCCGTGCGATGCACTTCGTACAGCAACTCGGGATGCTCATGGAAATCGTGCCGCCAGGCGGCCATGTCATCTGCGAGGGCGGCGATGCGGTTGACAATGGGCATGTGTCGATCTGTTTCCTTGTTCGTTTCCCTGGAACTGGGCAATCTCTGAGACGGTCCCGCCGAGCCTGACGCCCCGGGTCAGGAACAGCGTAGCCCGTTTTGGTTGTCAAGTCTCGCCGAACACGCGCTTGAAGATCGTATCGACGTGCTTGAGGTGGTAGCCGAGGTCGAACTGCTCGTCGATCTCGGCGTCCGACAGGTATTTCTTCACCTCGGGGTCTTTCTTCAAAAGCGCATTGAAGTCGCCTTCGCCGCGCCAGACCGGCATGGCGTTGCGCTGCACCAGTCTGTAGGAATCCTCGCGGCTCGCGCCCTTCTGTGTCAACGCGATCAGGAGCCGCTGCGAGTGGATGAGCCCGCCGAGCCGGTCGAGGTTCTTCTGCATGTTGGCGGGATAGACCAGGAGCTTGTCGATCAGTCCCGCCAGCCGGTTGAGCGCGAAGTCGAGCGTGACCGTCGCATCGGGTCCGATCATGCGTTCGGCCGAGGAGTGCGAGATGTCGCGCTCGTGCCACAGCGCGACGTTCTCCATTGCCGGCGTGACGTAGGCGCGCACCATGCGCGACAACCCGGTGAGGTTCTCCGACAGCACCGGATTGCGCTTGTGAGGCATGGCGGAAGAACCCTTCTGGCCCTCCGAGAAGAATTCTTCCGCCTCCAGCACTTCTGTCCGCTGCAGGTGCCGGATTTCTGTCGCGAGCCGCTCCACCGAAGAGGCGATCACGCCAAGCGTCGCAAAATACATCGCATGCCGGTCGCGTGGAATCACCTGAGTCGAGATCGGCTCGGGCGCAAGGCCCATCGCTTTCGCCACATGCTCTTCGACCCTGGGATCGATCTGCGCGAAGGTGCCGACCGCGCCCGAGATGGCGCAGGTTGCGACTTCCTTGCGTGCGAGCTTCAGGCGATCACGCGCGCGGGTGAACTCGGCATAGGCATAGGCAAGCTTCAGCCCGAAGGTAACGGGCTCGGCATGGATGCCGTGGGAGCGGCCGACGGTCGGCGTCATCTTGTGCTCGAAGGCGCGCTTTTTCAGTGCTGCCAATACGCGGTCGACGTCCTCGATCAGGATGTCGGCTGCGCGAGTGAGCTGGACGTTGAAGCAGGTGTCGAGCACGTCGGAGGAGGTCATGCCCTGGTGCACGAAGCGCGCCTCGGGACCGACGATTTCCGCAAGATGGGTGAGGAAGGCGATGACGTCGTGCTTGGTTTCGCGCTCGATCTCGTCGATGCGGGCGACGTCGAAGGTGGCATTCTTGCCCCTGGCCCAGATGGTCCTGGCGGCTTCCTTCGGGATCACGCCTAGTTCCGCCAGCGCGTCCGCCGCATGCGCCTCGATCTCGAACCAGATCCGAAAGCGCGTCTGCGGCTCCCAGATCGCGGCCATTTCCGGGCGGGTATAGCGGGGGATCATCGAAAGCTCCGAACCAGGTGGGCAGGGGTCACGGTGCGACCCTGAGCCAGAATGTTTTTTACGCCGCGCTTTAGCAGATCAAATTGCGCGAGGCCACCCGGAAGCGCCGGCCCGGTGGAAAACGGGCAGGCCGGAATTGCGCGGCATGGCCGCCGGTTACAGGTTGGTCAGCCCGCACGCGACGGCGAGCCGGACGAGCTGGGCATCCGTATGCAGGCCGGTCTTTGCCTTGACCATGTAATGATAGTTCTGGACCGTCTTGGTGCTGAGATTGAGATTGGCGGCGATCTGCTCCGTGGTCGAGCCGGCCGCGAGCTGCCTCAGGATTTCGATTTCGCGCTCCCCCAAACGGTCGAGAATCGACTGCGACGGGTTGAGGCTCTCCTCAGCCAGGGTATGGGCGACGTCGTCGCTCATTGCGCGTTCGCCATGCACGACTGAACGAATGGCGCGGATCAGCGCGGCAGGCTCGCTGCTCTTGGTGACGTAGCCGCTTGCGCCGGCGCCGAAGGCCGCCTTCACCAGGGCCGCTTCGCTGTGCATGCTGAAGACGAGGATGCGGGCGCGCTGGTTCCTGGACCGGATATTGCGGATGGCCTCAAGCCCGCTTGCGCCCTTCATCGAGATGTCCATCACCACGACATCGGGAGCATGGGCCTTGAAGGCCGCGTAGGCGCCGGTCGCGTTGTCCGCTTCGGCGACGACGCGGAAGTCCCCCTGGTTCTCCAGCACGCGCCGGTAGCCCTGGCGAACCACCGGGTGGTCGTCCACCAGCAGGATCGAGACGTTCTGCGTCTCGGTCGTCATGCGGCGATCGGGATGGTCGCGTTGACGCTGAGGCCGCGTGTCGCGCGCGCGATCGACAGCGATCCGCCGAGCGCGGCTATTCTCTCCCGCATTCCGGTCAGGCCGAAGCCCGCAAACTGCGCGACGTGCGCTGCGTCGCCGCCGCCGTCGTCCTCGACGCGAATCAGGAGCGCGTCCTCCGCCCCGGTGCGCCGTTCGATCCGGAGCGAAATCTCGCGTGCCGCGCTGTGACGCAGTGCGTTGGTCAGGCATTCCTGGGCAACGCGATAGGCCGCGGTGGCGGCGGCGCCCCGCACATCGGCGAGGTCGCCCTGCATGTCGAGTTGAACCGTCGGCCGCGCGGCATTCTGTGATCGCCAGCTTTCGACGAGGCTGATCAGGCTCGCTTCAAGTCCCAATTCCACGGCGGCCGGATGGCGCAGGCGATTCAGCGTGTCCCGCAGGCACGCCATGATGCGCAGCGTCGCCTGCGAGATCATCCGTGCATCCTGCGCCACGCCGATCTTGTTCCGATCTTCGGTGCTTGCCGCCTCGATCGTATTGGCAAAGGCGAGGATGGCGGTGAGGTTCTGGCCGAACTCGTCATGCAGCTCGCGCGCCAGCGCACGCCTTTCGTCGTCGCGAATTTCCAGCAGACGCTGGGTCAGCGCCGCGCGTTGCTCGGTCGCCTCCGCCAGGCGCTCGCCGAGGTCGCCCACGGCCCGCCCGATCATCGCAAGCTCCATCGAGCGGAATCGTGGCAGGGGAGTCCAGTATTGGCCATTGGCCATGCGTTGCAACGCAACAACGATCGACCGCGCGGGCGCGAGCGTGTGTGCGATCGCAAGCGAGGCCAGCAAGCCGATCGCCGCCGCCATCAGGAGCGCGACATCGATATTCTCCAGGATGCGTTCCCAGGCGAGCCAGATCGCGGCGTCCGGATCGGCGATGGCGGTCACGGTGCCCGTGGTCGTGGTGCGCGAGCTGATCGCGCGGGCCACGGCGGCATGGTCGCCGAGCAATTTGTGCACCGACGCGGCGAACCAGAGCGGGGCGGGTTTGCCGATTCCCTTGCTCTGTCCGCAAAGCGGTTTCTCGAATTCGGTCCTGGGCAACAATTGGATGCAGACGCCGGGCGAAATCAATTTCATCGTTTCGATGGTGCGCCATTCCGGCACGGGCATCAGATGCTCGCGCGTTCTGCCGCTGCGCAACAGGAGCTCCCGCCAGTACAGTGCTTCCAGCGCCCGAGAGACACGTTCGGCAGACGCGGTAGTTGCCCGATCGACGCTGCGATAGGCGTCGAACATGGCCCAGATGGTCGCCGCCCCCAGACACAAGAGAACGACGGCGAGCAAGCGGACGATGAGCTGAAGGATGAGGCGCATGCGGTCACCTCCACGACGGTTGAATGACCGTAACAACACTGCGGTCCCGTGCCAATGGCAAGCTTGTCGCCGGAACCCCGTTGGGCAAATTTCCCAGCCAATTGCAGGCATATCTCTTTGGACGGCGCGTCCGGGCTCTGCTTAACTGACGCTCCCTCGGCTTGTCGGAAGATGGCCTCGAGGACACTGCGCGTGACGGGGAGCCGAAGCCCATGAGTGTGATAAGTGGCGCACAGGTCAGGTTGCCGAGCGGCGACACCCCGGAGCGTGGGCCGCTGCTGCTCTGGATGATCTTTACCGGGCTCTCGATCTTCGCCGCGGTGCTGCTCTGGCGATACGGCTTCATCCGCCTGATGGTGGTTTCGGATCGCACCTATATTTCGAGCCTGATTGGCCTTCTCTACATCGTCACCTGCGGCCATTGCTTCTGGCGGACCCGGGCTATTGCGCGGGAGGCCGAGGTCGCACGGCGCTGCCGCGCGATCCTGTCGGGGCCTGACGGGGCGAAGGTGCTCAGCCCCGATGCCCGAGCGCTGCCGGTCGGAATGGTGTCGGATCACATCAAGAGCCTCGTGACCAAGGCCGAAACGCAAGGCGCCGGACGTATCGACCAGACGCTGTTGTTGCGGTCGCTGGCGGATCGCCTGCGCGGCTCCAACGGCTTCGGCGCCTTCGTGTCGGACACGTTGATGAAGCTCGGGCTGCTCGGCACCATCATCGGCTTCATCATCATGCTGGCGCCGATCGCGGGCCTCGATGCCGCCGACAAGGTCGCCATGAAATCCTCGATGGGGCTGATGAGCGACGGCATGGCGGTCGCCATGTACACGACGCTCGCGGGCCTGGTCGGCTCGATCCTGGTTCGCATTCAATATTACATGCTCGATGCCGCGACCCAGCGCGTGTTCTCCGATGCGGTGATGCTGACGGAGACGCGCGTCACGCCCGTCCTGGAGCGGCATCATGATGGATGATTTCACCCTCTATCCGCGCGAGGAGCCGTTCGATCCGTTCAGCGTCATGCTGTTCAAGGCGCTGCAGGTCATCGCCTTCCTTTTCTTCATCGCGCTGCTTTCCATTTCACCGGACTCCAAGGAGGGCAAGATCGACTCCAAGGCCGAGTTCATCATCACCATGGACTGGCCGGATAATCACCCTGATGACCTCGATCTCTTCGTCCAGGACCCGATCGGCAATATCGCCTGGTATCGGCATCGCGAGGCCGGCTTCCTCACGCTCGATCGCGATGACCGCGGCGGCGCCAACGATTTCATCATCATCAATGGCCGGAAACTGCCGTCGCCGATCCGCGAGGAGATCGTCACCGTGCGCGGCGTCGTCGCGGGCGAGTACACCGTCAACATCTCGCATTTCCAGGCCACCACCGGCCAGCCGGTGGCGGTGACGGTGAAAGTCCAGAAGCTCAATCCGACCGCGCAGATCGTGTTCGACGACAAGGTGATGGTCGACCACACCGGCGACGAGAAGACCGCGTTGCGCTTCAAGCTCGACGCCGAGGGCAAGGTGATCGACGTGCACCGGCGGCCAAAATCCCTGCTGGCGACCTTCCGCAACGTCCGCGCCAACGGTGCGGACCTCGATCCTAAAACCGGCGTCCGGATGATGCGACCGTGAACAGCTTGCAGTCGATCATCGTCACGCTGTCCGTCAGCTACGCGCTGATCGGCGCGCTGCTGCTCGTCGTCATCGTCTATGCGCGCCTGCCATGGCCGGCCAAGGCGATTGCGGTCGTCGTGACCAGCGCGTTCTATGTGGTCAGCTTCGTCGGCGCGCGCAGCCTGCTGGGCTGGGCCAGCGTGGACAAGCTCCCCGCCAGCTTCAAGCTGCTGCAGGCGCGGATCGTCGACCCGCATACGGTGGAGAGCGATCCGGGTTCGGTCTATCTGTGGGTGGAAGCGCTCGACGAGGACAATCGGCCGAGCGGTGTGCCGAGGGCCTACCGCCTGCCATACAGCGATGCGCTGGCCGAGAAGACCCACGCGGCAGAGAACGAGATCGCGGCCGGGCGCGCCCAGGGAGGCCGCGCCGCCGATTTCGGAACCGGTGAAGGCGGGCTGATCGACGCCGCGCGAGAATACATTCTCCCGAAGACCATCCTCCAGACGTCCGGCGGCGATCCCTCGACCGGCGAGTTCAAGGCCGCCTCGCAGGCTGGAGACGGCGTGTCGTTCTCGCCGCTGCTGCCGCCGCGCATGCCGCCCAAGGACGAGCAATAGAGGACGAGCAATAGTGCCCTGCATCTTGCCCGGAGCAGTGGAAAACCGTACCCCGCTGGCGCATCCTGATTTGATGTCCCTCAACACCTGCGTTCCCGCGGGCGGTAGCCTGAGGGGTGGAGGAAACGCGTGCTGCTGGCTTTCTTTGCCGATATCCATGCCAACCGGCAGGCGTTTGCCGCATGCCTGGAAGCGGCGCGCGCGCGCGGGGCGGAGCGGCTGGTCCTGCTCGGCGATTTCGTAGGTTATGGCGGCGATCCCGAATGGGTCGTCGATACCGTGATGGGCCTGGTCGAGCAGGGCGCCATTGCCGTGCGCGGCAACCACGACCAGGCGGTCGGGACGTCCAGTGAAAGCATGAATGCCGCGGCGCAGGCCGCCATCGACTGGACCCGCGGCCGCCTCGGCGCGGCGCAACGGCAATTCCTGGCCGACCTGCCCTGGACGCATGAGGACGACGACCGCCTCTATGTGCATTCGGAGGCGTCGAACCCGCAGCGCTGGCGTTATGTCCAGTCCACCGCCGACGCGGCGCGGAGCATGGTCTCGACGCCGGCCCAGATCACCTTCTGCGGCCATATCCACCAGCCGGCGCTGTATTCGATGTCGGTCACCGCCAAGATGACGAGCTTTGTGCCGACCTCCGGCATTCCCGTGCAACTGCTCAAGGGACGGCAATGGCTTGCGGTGTCCGGCTCCGTCGGCCAACCGCGCGACAGCAATCCTGCCGCCTGTTTCCTTACCTTCGATACAGATTTGCGCGAACTCACCTATTGCCGCGTGGGCTACGATGTCGAAGCCGCGGCCAAGCGCATTCGCGACGCCGGTCTGCCGCCCTGGCTCGCCGATCGGCTGTCGCAGGGAAGGTGAGCGGATGGTCCATTCCCTGATCCAGCCCGGCGCCGTGCTCGACGGTTTTGCGATCGGCGAACGCGTCCATCATGGCGGCATGGCGACGTTGTGGAGCGTCACGCATCCCGACATCGAGGTGCCGCTGCTCATGAAAATTCCGCGCGTGGGCGAAGGCGAGGATCCCGCCGCGATCGTCTCCTTCGAGATGGAGCAGATGATCCTGCCGCGCCTTCAGGGGCCGCATGTGCCGGCCTGGTTTGCCACCGGCGATTTCGCCCGCCAGGCCTATGTCGTGATCGAGCGCATCCCCGGACAGACGCTTTACAAGCGCCTGCCGGACCTGCCGCTTGCCTACGAGGAGGCGCGCCTCCTCGTCGGCAAGATCGCGACCGCGCTTGCCGATTTGCACCGGCAGAACGTCGTGCATCACGACATCAAGCCGTCCAGCATCATGTTCCGCGAGAACGGCGAGGCGGTGCTGATCGACTACGGCCTGTCGCATCACAACCATCTCCCCGATCTCCTGCAGGAGGAATTTCGCGTTCCCTTCGGCACCGCGCCCTATATGGCGCCGGAGCGGCTGAACGGGGTGCGCGACGATCCGCGCAGCGATCTGTTTTCGCTGGGCGTGCTGCTTTATTTCTTCACCACCGGCGTACGGCCGTTCGGCGAGAGCGAAACGATGAGCGGCATGAGGCGGCGCTTGTGGCGCGATCCGCATCCGCCGCGCTGGCTCAAAGCCGACTATCCGCCCTGGCTGCAGGAGATCGTGCTGCGGTGCCTCGAGATCGAGCCGCGCAACCGCTATCCGACCGCCTCCCAGCTCGCCTTCGATCTCGGCCATCCCGACCAGGTCAAGCTCACCGCGCGATCGGAGCGGCTGAAGCGCGATCCGCTCACCGCGGTCTGGCACCGCCGCTTCAACCAGGGCGTGGCGATCACGAAGCCGAAATCCGACATGGCGGCGCAACTGGCCTCAAGCCCGATCGTCGCGGTCGCGCTCGATACGGCGGAAGCGTCGGACGAGATGAACGCCGCGCTGCGGCAGACCGCCGGGCGCGTCCTTGCGATACTGCCGTCGGCGCGGCTTGCCTGTGTCAACGTGCTCAAGCTCGGCCGCCTCACCATCGACCGGACACTGGACGAGCAGGGGCATAACAAGCATGTCGACCGCCTGGTGGCGCTGAAGCACTGGGCCTCGCCGCTGAAACTCGACGAGAACCGCCTCACGGTTCACGTGCTGGAGGCGATCGACCCGGCTGCCGCGATCCTCGAATTCGCCGACGTCAATCATGTCGACCATATCATCATCGGCACGCGACAGCAGTCCGGCATGTTCGCGCGGCTCGGCAGCGTTTCGAGCAAGGTCGCGTTCGAGGCGCCCTGCACGGTGACCGTGGTGCGCCCGCCGCGGCTGGCCGGGCCGGCCCCGCTCGAGGATCGGGACATGCCGCCGATGTTTTGAACGAAAACCGCAAATGGCGACTCTAATCCCAGGATAGATCGAAAGATACGGTCTCATTTTCCGAGCTGATCATGCCGGCCATCGATGATGTCCTCGCCGTCGCCACGGCGGCCTTCGCCGTCGCGGCCTGGGTCGTTCCCCCGGTCCGCTATGTGGTTTCGTTCAGGAGGAAGCCGCGGGACTCGCTGTCCGTCGTCGGCCGGGTGATCGGACTTATCGTGCTGACAGCGATGCTCTCGGCGGTCGCGCTTGTGTTCGCGATTTTGACGCTGGTGTTCTCGGAGCGCGGCGGTTGGGGTTGGTTCGGTATCGGCGCGATCGGGACGTATTGGCTCGCGTTCGTGGCGATCCTCTTGATTTCAGATCACCTCGCGCGCCGGCGTCGGCAGGAGGCCGGCCGGCGCTAGATCGCTTCGCCCCGGGCCAGCGCCGCCGCGTTGCGGATCGCCGAAATGTTCTTCTTGTAGGCCTCCAGGGTGCCGCCCTTGAACACGGCGGAGCCGGCCACGAAGGCATTGGCGCCGGCGGCGGCGAGCTCGCCCGCGACATCGGGCGCCACCCCGCCGTCGACCTCGATATCGATCGGCCGGCCCGCGGTCATCGCGCGCAGATCGCCGATCTTGCCGAGCGCGGAGCGGATGAAGGCCTGGCCGCCGAAGCCGGGGTTGACCGACATGATCAGCACGAGGTCGATCATGTCGATGACATATTCGATCGCCGAGAGCGGCGTGCCCGGGTTGAGCGTGACGCCGGCCTTCTTGCCGAGCGCCTTGATGGTCTGCAGCGAGCGGTGCAGGTGGGGACCGGCCTCCGCATGCACCGTGATGTGGTCGCAGCCGGCTTTCGCGAACGCCTCGAGATAGGGATCGCAGGGCGCGATCATCAGATGGGCGTCGAAGATTTTCTTCGAGTGCGGCCGCATCGCCTTGATGACGTCAGGACCGAACGAGATGTTGGGCACGAAATGCCCGTCCATCACGTCGAGATGGATCCAGTCGGCGCCGGCCGCGTCGATCGCGCGGACCTCTTCGCCCAGTTTCGAAAAGTCCGACGCCAGAATGGATGGCGCGATGACGAGAGGACGCGGGGCAAGGGGCATGGACGGCTTTCCGAGGGCAGAACAGGCCCCGGGTAACATGCATGGCGCACGCGGGCAATGCGGCCGGCGATTGGCGGGGCTTACCTGGCGCGCTTGGCCGGCCGGGGTTTCGGTGGCGCCTTGCGCGTTGCCTTGTTCGTTCCCTTGTTCGTTCTCCTTGGGTTTCGTATCCGGCCGCGTCGCGGCCGCAGCAAGCCCGCGCTCGACCCACTTCATCAGGGCGGCCTCGGTGCGATAGCCTTCCGCTGCGACGCGGATAAAACCGGTCATCCGGCGTCCGCTGATGTCGGCGGGCTCGGCGTGGTCCTCGCCGAGGAATTTGTCGCGCGACTGCGGATCCACCCGCACCAGGAGGCCGCCTTTGCCGCTGGCGGAACAGAACATGCCGTTTGCGGTCATGAAAGTCAGGCCGCCCATCATTTTCCGCTCGGTGACTCCGCGCCGCCCGGCCATCAGGCGACGAATGCGCTCGGCCAACTTCTCGTCGTACGCCATCGAAGCCACCCCAACATCCGCGACCCGCGGATCATCTCCGGGCAGGAAGAAAGTGCAATAGCGCGGCGCCCTTGGGGCGGAAAAATCTGCCGCCGCGGCAGCTATTGCCGGGGGCCGCGGGGTGGCCGGGTTTCGGAAAGTCCTTGTTTTGCAGGACTTTCGATCATGGCACGGCACTTGCTGGCCCCATGGGGAAGTGATGTCGGGCCGCCCCTGCGGCCAGTGTTGGAGTTCTGCCATGTTGTTTGCGCTTGGTGCGGCTGGGTCCTTGCTGGACGCCCTGCAATCTTTGACCTCGTCGAAGTCGTCGTCTGCCACGACATCCACCGATCCATCCCAGGGCTCGTCCAATCCGTTCGATCCCACCGCCAGCGCCCAGAGCCAGGTTTCTACCGGCTTCTCCGGAGGGAACTGCGGGCCGCAGATTTCGCCGCAGACCATGAGCGCGCTGATCGACGCGCAGAGCCAGTCCGGCACGCCCAGCGCGGCGCCGACCGATCCCTCGAATGCGTTGAAGGACCTGTTCTCGCAGATCGATGCCGATGGCGACGGCTCCATCAGCAAGACCGAGTTCGAGAAGGCGCTTGGCGCCGGCGGGACCAATCTTGCGGCGGCCGATGACGTCTTCGGCAAGCTCGACGCAAATAGCGACGGCTCGGTCAGCCTCGATGAGTTGAAGTCCGCGCTGCAGGGCAGCCATCATGGTCATCACCATCACATGCAAGCGAGTTCCTCCGGCGACGGCGGCAGCGACCCCAGTTCCGATCCGCTGGCGCAGGCGCTGGCCGGCGCCTCCAGCACGTCGGTGACCAACAGCGACGGTTCGACCACGACATCCATCACCATGCCGGACGGATCGAAGGTATCGCTGACCACGCCGGCGGCTTCCTCGTCGTCGGGCTCGAACTCCGCCTCTTCGTCCTACAATCTGATCGAGCAGATGATCCAGCGCGAGGCAAAGGCGCTTTCGGCCTCGGTCGCATCCTCGCTTTCGGTCAGCGTCTGATCTTCGCTTAGGACGCCCTAACCGAACCGGTCCTTCCACGCCGGCAATGCGCCGGGGAAGGGCAGTGCGCTCGCCATGAAGACGCCGCGGGCGATGGCGCGCGCCAGCACGTTGGCTGCGACCGCGCCGAGCTCCGTCAAGCCGTACAGGGGATCGATCGCCTTCTCGCAGGTCGCCGCGGCAAACACCGCGTCGCCGTCGAGCGGGGCATGCACCGGATAGATCGCGCGCGCCATTCCCGTCTGCGCGATCATCGCGAGCCGCTTCGCCTGCGCCTTGGTCAGCGTCGCATCGGTGACGACGACGGCGATGGTGGTGTTCTCCCCGGCGCTTGCCGCCGGTCCGCCCTTCAGCCGCATCGCCAGCATGTCCGGCGTGAACGACGCTGGCAGGCCGCGACCGCCAAATTCGCCGCCGACCTCGAATGGCGCCGCCCAGAACCAGGGTCCGTCGCCCACCGTCACGCTGCCGACGGCATTGACCGCAACGATCGCCGCGACCAGCGCGCCGGTCGATGTCCTTGCGGACGCCGAACCAAGACCGCCCTTGAAGTTCGCGGTCGTGGCGCCCATGCCGGCGCCGGCGCTGCCGAGCGCGAAATCGCTTGCGGCCGCGGCGGCCGCGGCATAGCCGAGATCGCGATAGGGCGGAAACCGTCCCCAGCGCTTGTCGCCGCCATTGAGGAGATCGAAGCAGATCGCGCCCGGCACGATCGGGATCACGGCGTCGCGGATGCGGAACCCGCGGCCCTGTTCGGCGAGCCAGGCCTGCACGCCGCCGGCGGAATCGAGCCCCAGCGCCGAGCCGCCGGAAAGCGCGATGCCGTCCACCGTCTCGACCGTGCTTTCCGGCCTGAGCGCGGCTTCCTCCCGCGTGCCGGGCCCGCCGCCGCGCACGTCGATCGCGGCCACCGCCGGTTTGTCGAACAGAATCGCGGTGACGCCGGAGGCAAGCCGCGCGTCGTCGGCGTGGCCGACCTTGACGCCGGGAATGTCGGTGAGGAGATTTTTCAAGAGGCGTGTTCCTGTCCGCAAGTCGTCCGAGGATGCCGGATAATCCGTAACTTCCTGTTCGATTGTCAAACAGCTTCGTTGCTCCTCGAATTACCGCTCCGTCATTGCGAGCGAAGCGAAGCAATCCAGAGTGCCGCCGCAGCGACAGTCTGGATTGCTTCGTCGCTTGCGCTCCTCGCAATGACGAACGTCTGCGTTCCCGCGGCACGAAATGCCCGGGTGATGCATCGCTCGTGTCCCTCGAAACAAGAGGGCGCAGGGAATGCCGGGTGAGGGCCTCACCCATGGCCCGCCTGCAACAAAAAACGCAGGCGGCAGTCACCACAGGTTTGGCCGGATCAACCGGGCATTCCCTGCGCAATGGTGTTACGGCTTATACGCGATCTCCCCGGGGTGCCGGGCTTGATAGCCCCCGTCGCCGGCGGATCATCTTCCGCCGGCTTGATCCCAGCGTCGGGGGACCAGGACCACGCGACTTCGCCGTCCGCGACCGGATTCATTCGTCTCGTGAATCCAGCGCGTCCATCGCATCCCGCGCTCCACGTTTGGTGACGATTGGCCGCAACGCCCCTCTTGCCGAGGCGGGATGAGCGAAGACAATCACATATTTCTGAAAAACGGAAGTCTTATTTTGATAAACGGAAAGGAATATTTTTGCGCGCAGGCCTTGAAATGACCGATCGCATTGAAGGGGCTTGTGAAATCTCGTCTTTCGCGCAGTTCATTTTGTTCGGCCGTCGCCGCCGCCTCGGCGCCTCTCGGCCGGATAAATCGGCGGCGCCCCGAAGACCTTGCGCCATACGAGGAAGCATTGAGGAGGGCCGGGCTGCCGGAATGACCTCGCAGGATCGGGAGGGTGGCGCCATGTGAGAGTGCCCGCGGTATCGATGTATGATACCAAGCGAAGCGCACCGCCGGGAACGG
>CAWHQY010000059.1:0-36319 GCA_963831505.1 uncultured Alphaproteobacteria bacterium
TATTTGTATCTGTAAGTCCTGTGTGTACCGAAAACCTCATCCGAGGTTCTTGAATCTCAGGATGGTTTTGCCTTCGCCCACCTTGGGAAGAAAGCTCTTGGGATCGAAGGTGTCGTTAGTTGCTTTCACCACAGGAGCCTCCTTTGGCTCGACTCTGCGATCACAGCTTGTCGGCCCAGAGTCGAAAGCCCACTTCGCGCCAACTCACCAGCGGTCGCGTAGGCACGCCACCGGCTGGGTCCTCGGTAGTCTTGTACCGCTGGCAACGAACAATGCCTCAATGTTTCCACGACGAGTGGGAATAGTCACGTTCCCGGACGGAACGTATTTCCAGTCCGGCGCTTGGTATCCATCGCCGCCCGCGCTTGGCTTCTATCGGTGACTGAGAGTTTTGTGCTCCCGCCCGTTACAAGGGAAGCACCATGTCACAAAATGCTCTCTCTCGTCCCAACTTCACTGTACTTGAACGCCCACCATGTCCGAAGTGCCACGGACCGATGACGCTTTCCGATGTCACATCAGGATCAGCGGGCGACACACGCACCTTTGAGTGTGTCATGTGCAATCTAACCGAGAAGGTCACCGTCGGGACCAAAAGATGAGGAATGGGATTGGCACATCGCGCTTCCTTATCGTCGCATCGTTGGTCCTGCCGGTTGTAGCCCTTGCCCAGCCCCTTGCAGGCGACCCTGCTTCGGGCCGTAAAACAGCGACCGCTCTCTGTGGTACCTGTCATCAGGTCATCGGTGGGGAGGGCCGCGACAGTCCCGCGAGTTTCGTGGACATCGCCAACATGACCTCAACCACCGCTCTCTCCTTAAAAGTGTTTCTTCGCTCAAGCCACGAGGAAATGCCTAATCTGATAATCGATAGCTCAGATACTGACGATCTGATCGCCTACATCCTCAGCCTCAAGAAGCCATTCGCTCAGACCCGGCAGTAGGTCATGTCGCAAAGTGAAGCACATTCCATCGCTTTGTTGCGTACTCGGCCCCGCTTCTTGCTCCAACAATGAGGAGAATTTGATGTCACGTTTCGTCGTCCATTTCATGAAGGACGTGCTCGGCGAGAATGGTCGAGAACAAGAAATTCGCCAGTGCACTGTCGAGGTTGACGCTGCCAGCAAAACTGAGGCGACCCAGTTAGCCAAGCAGAAATTCTGCGAAACTCAGGGACTTTCTGACTGGTCGGACCACGCTGATCGGATGCAGGTGAAAGAAGGCGATTTCCCGTCGTGAAATCAGGCAGACGTTGTCGGCATATGTCCAATGCTGGAAAGGTTATTTGAGTGCGGAACCAATCTAATCGAATTCGCTGCGCCTTGATCGTGTGCGCGACAATCACGACGACTTCGACCTTCGCGGCCAACCCTGATCAAGGCGAAAACCTCGTCAAACGATGGTGCGCAGGCTGCCATCTTGTCGCAGCCGATCAGAAGGGCGCGAGAACCGACGCTCCAACGTTCGCGTCCGTCGCAGCGAGGCCGGATTTCGACCCCGCCAAGCTAGCGTTCTTCTTGCTCGATCCACACCCGAAGATGCCTAACATGCAGCTCAGTAGGGATGAGGCGTCAGATATCGCCGCCTATATCGCGACACTCAAGTAGCAGCGGAAAACGCCGACGACGCGGAGCACGCGCGATCCCGAACGTTCCGCGCTTGATGACCGATAAAGTGTGATCGAGTTCAAGAGAGGAGATCAACATGACAACGATCCCAAACGGGCATGAGGAAAAATGTACTCAATGCGGCTCAAAAGCGGTGAATGTCGAGTGGGATGAACGCGTAAATGCAACGCAAGTCCAGTATCTTTGGCGTTGTTTGAATTGTAAGAACGAATTTATCACGCAGGTCGCCTCTGACGAGAAGCCAATCTCGGACGCTGAAATCACTAATCGATTTTTTACAAGTCTGGTGATCGAGTGAAAAGTTTTGATTTACTGTGCGAGCAGGACTACGTCGTGCTTCCTTGTCGTCGCTTCATTGGCGGTGCCAATTTCAGTATTCGCCCAGCCTCCTGCAGGTATCGATGATGTCTACGCGCACGCATTTACTTTGAAGTGATCTCAAAAGTCGGCGGCGCATGACCCAACACAAGGGTCAGGCCGAAGGTAAAAACGCCTACCACTATAATGCCGCCAATAAGTCTCCGCGCCGCGCGCCTCAGGGTCCGCTTCTGGGTAGCAGCGTGAATCATTGTCGGTCACCGGCCTGAGAGTGTGGCGGAAAATTGTTCATTGCCACCCTCGGACCCGCAACATCTCCTGCGATCAACAACGCAACGAGCACCACGGCAGCACACAGGCTGGTGGCGATCAAGGCGAAGAATGCAAGGCTTGGGCGGTCTTTTGGCATTTCAAGCTCCTGACTAACAACTCCGCGCAAGGGCAAAGGTTGCCTAGCCGCGTCCGCTAAGCGATCCGACCGTAATTGTTGAGCCAGCGGGCCTTGCCCTTCGCTCGACCAGGCGGCTGGCCGGTCTAGAGCAGCGTTCCCCGAAGGATCAGGGAAGCGACGGTGAAATAGATCACCAATCCCGTGACGTCGACCAGGGTCGCGACGAACGGTGCCGAAGCGCTGGCCGGATCGAACCCGGTCCTTTGCAGGATGAATGGGAGCATCGATCCGGTCAGCGAGCCGAACATGACGATGCCGACCAGGGTGGCGCCGACCGTCAGCGCGATCAGCATCCAGTGCTCGCCGTAGTCGTAGAAGCCCAGATACTGCCACAGCGAAATGCGGACGATGCCGACAAGGCCCAGCATCGCCCCGAGAGCCAGTCCGTTGGGGATTTCCCGCAGCGCCACGCGCCACCAGTCCTTGATTTCAAGCTCGCGTAAGGCCAATGCGCGTATCAGAAGGGATGTAGCTTGCGATCCGGAATTGCCTCCCGAGCTCATGATCAGGGGGATGAACAACGTCAGCACGATGGCCTTCTCGAGCTCGCCTTCGCAGCCCTGCATCGCTGACGCCGTCAGCAGTTCGGACAGGAGTTCTCGGTAATGACTTCGGCCCTGTTGGTGGTGGGTTTCGCCTGCGCCCTCGTGGTCCCCTTCGCATCGACGGTCGCCAGTTTGAGCCAGTGGGTCCACTAAGGCGGCCCGCAAGGCCGACCGTGCGGAGGCCCACGCCTTGAAGCCGATCGACCTCAACTATCGCGCGGCCGCTGGCGCACAAGAGCGAAAGCAGTGCACGGCCGCGCCCGTGTTATTAACTTTTCGGAAGTGAGCAATATTGGACAGCGGAGGGAGAGCGTTCCATGCTTGGTTCATCACCGCCCCGCTTCGGCATCTACCGGTGACTGAGAGTTCTGCAACGCTCCCGCCTGATCCAAGGCGAAGCATGATGATCATCTTACGACCACCTTGCCCCGCGTGCCAAACAAGAACCATGCTGGCCCGCATCACCCCCGGCCCCTCGGGCTTCGACATTCGAACGTTCGAGTGCCCTGCGTGCGATCACGTCCATCAGCTTGTGGTTGAGTTAGTGGATCCGATGAGGTCCCCGAAGACAAACGGGTGGCTTCATGGACAACTAAGGGCGCCCACGTAGTTCAGCTTGCTGAATGCCGAAACTGGGAGACCTCTCGACAGGTTCGGGCCACTCTTCCCTTCACTGCGGCTAACGAACCCGCCGCGCTGCCACAGATCAACATCGTGACCGAGTATGACTCCAAATCGACTGTCGCAACAAAACGGCAGGTGCCCGGCCATTCAAACAAAAGACCGCCCTCGTGAGGGCGGCTTTTGAATCGTATGTCGAGAGTTAGTACTTAAACTCCGGCATGGCCTTCAATTCATCCTTGGTGGCGTTAAACACAGCGTGATCGGGATACCAACTCTTACTGGCGCTGGTTGTGGTGGTTGTCGTGGTGGTGGTTGCGGCACCGGTGGTGGTTCGCGTGGTGCCGTCTGGAGCGGAGGTAGTTGCAGGAGCATTCACCGGTGCGGACGTTGTTGAGGCAGTTGTCGAGGTCGCCGGCTGGTCAACCCACTTCAGCTTATCGAAGGCGACTGCCACGTAGTGCTCGCCCAAGCCGAGAACGCCGCCCACGCCTAGAATGACATTGGCCACCTTGCCTGACCTATCCAAAATCACCTCGTTGATGTCGCCGATCTTCTCGTTTGCTTCATTGTACACATCGACGTCGACCAGCTTGGACGCGCGCCATTCACCCACCTTGTGCGTGGTGGCACTGGTAGTCGAATCCACTTGATTTGTGGCTGTTTGCGCCGACGCCGCGCCGGTCATCGAGGCGGTAGCCAGGAATGCTATTGCAAGACATTTGGAAATCATGATGTTCCTCCATTGTTTGGGGAACAATAATACGGTGGGACTTTGGTTCCAGCGGCGGACGCAGCCGAAGCTTGGTCTAGTACTTGCGAAAGTAAAGCCCGCCAGCATGAACTGGCGGGCGTCCTTACCTAAAAAGCTCAGGCGTTCGCGTTCTCGATATCGATCTCCAAACTGTTGAGCACCGCACGAGCACGTTTCGGGAGGTTTTCGTCGAAGAATGGAGCACGCCGACCAGCGCCAATGGCTTCATCCGCTTCGTCATAGCGCGGCCCTGCCATTGTACCGGCCGTCACACCCGAAGGCTGCTTCCGGGTGGCCATCGGCAAGGCCTTGCGTGCCCAGTGTGTACCGAAAACTCAAACGCGGGCGTAATAGTGATGAAGTCCGCCCAGGATGGCGCGTGAACTGGACACCGGGTCCGCTGAACCGGGCGAGAAACGGGCGCGTCCTTGTTCAAGGATCGCTGTCTTCGCCTCACCATGTATTTGGCGACGCTGGTCTGGCCGATCTCGATGCCGAGCTCAAGCAACTCGCGATGGATCCGCGGCGCTCCCCACAACGGGTTGGCGATGCTCATCTTGCGGATCAGCCGTCGTATTTCGACCGCCACCGTCGGTCGGCCAAAACGAGACGCCTCCGACTGACCCGGCGCAGCAAAAGTACCCACGACAGATACTTATCCGCCTGTCGGATTGAAAATGGCGCCGCCAGTGCGGGGGCGCGCGATGCGCACACCCCGTTCCTTCAAGTCACGCAAGACGACATACATCATTGCCGTCATCAGCGCGTCGTTGAAGGCGTCGTGCTGGGCGAGGGGCGGGATGCCGAGATCCTTGAGCATCGCCGCGAACGAGAGATCGACGACCGTATTGGCCGGCGCATCACCATACTTGCGCTCGTAGTAGAGCTTGGAGACCTCGATGCGCCGGTTGGGCAACTCGATCCCGATGTAGGGGAGGATGTATTTGTCCAGCATGGCGATATCGAAATCGACGTAATACCCGACCAGCGGACGCCCGCCGATGAAATGAAGCAAACCCGGCAGCACCTTCCTGATCAGCGGGCTCTGTGCAACATCGGTCTGACGCAGGCGATGCACCTTGATCCCTTCGGCCCGCATGCCGGCATCGGGGCGAACGATCGCCTCGAAACGCTCACTGGTCAGGATCCGGTTGCCTCGAATCTTGATCGCGGCAATGGTGATGATGTCGTCGGTGCGCACATTGAGGCCTGTCGTCTCGCAATCGATCGCGACAACCTCGTCTGCCGGTCCTGGCTTGAACATGAACCGGTACGACTGATCGCCGATCGAGGCTTGATGGAAAAGGCGTTTGATCGCGCGGGGGATCACGTCAGAACATGCCGAGATTGAAGTGGTGGCGAATGAGCTCGCGAAACTGTTTGACGACCTGAAAGGCGTCGCGCAGCAGATCGCGTTCCATGCTCGAAAGCGATGACGGCCGCACGAGCGTACCTGAGGTGCCGGCCGATGCCGCCAGTTGCCCGTCGAGCCTGAGCGTCAGCAGGAAGTGAAAGGTCTGGCTCAGTTCGCGGGCGAAGTCGGCTTGCAGAACGCCGATGTCGCACAGTCGCGCGATGCGCTTGTCGGTCGCAGTTTCCAGCAAGCCATGCTCGATCGCGAGACTGCGGACGCCGTGAACGATCGGAAAGATGCCACCCTTCTTGAGGTCCAGCGCATCGCCCTTGCCCTCGGACGTGATCAGGTTGTTGAACAGCCCGATCGGTGTCGCGAAGGCGTCCACGGCATGCGCGAAATGAGCCAGATAGAGCCTGCTCGCCACGGATCAGATCGATCAACGCCGCCTTGGCCTCGGCCAGCAGCCGCGCGTCGCCGGCAACGGCGCGCGCATCGTAGAAGATGGCCACGTTCATGTGGGCGGCTTCGTCGGGCAACGCCACCCAGCGGCGGAAATCCGCGAGATAGTCGGAGAGCGGCTTTGACCAGACCGGGTTGCGCACCATCACGTTGCCGGGGCAGGGCGGAAAGCCGAAGTCGGCCAGCGCGCCTGAAAAATCGATCCGAAATGCGTCCAGCGCTGCCTTGTCGACGGGGCCGGCCAGGATCAGCCCGTTGTCCTGATCGGTGCGCACGGTCTGCTCGCCGCGACCTTCGCTGCCCATGACGACGAGACAGCCGCCGGCACGGATCTCGTCGGGTGCCACCATCTCGAACAGCCGGGAGAACAGCCGTCCATTGAGATCGGAGACGACCTCGCCGATGACCTCGACCTTGACGCCCTGGCGACGTAGCGTGCGCACCTGCGCGGCGGTCTCTCGCGCGGCAACCGCCAGGTCATCCCTGCTCGACGCGCGATCGATGCGACCGGCGACGACCTGGGCGCTGCCGGCGAGGAAACCCAGCAGGTCGATATCCTCGAGGATGCCGATATAGCGCTCGCCATCATGCACCGCGACGCGGCGCTTGTTGCGTTTGGTCATCAGCACGAGAGCCGCTGATACGAAGTCATCCGGCCGCAGCGTCACCACGTCGAAATGCGCGAACTCGCGCACCGGCGTTTCGATCGGCTGGCGTCGCAGCACCACGGCCTTGGACAGGTTCATGCCGGTGATGATGCCGATGCGTTCGCCGTCACGAACGAACAGGGCGTTGCTGTCGATCTCGCGCATCAGGTGGCCGGCGGCTTCGATGGTATCGCTGGCGTCGATGAATGCCGGGGGATGCAGAAACAGCTCGGAGACCCGCGCGCGCATCAGCGAGCCGTAGCGCCGCTCCTCTTCGTCGCGGGCGAGCTCATCCAGCTTGTGAGAAATCTCGCGGTAGAAGAACGAGGCAAACCGCGGATTGCTCTGGATCAGGCCGAGGGTCACGCCCTTGGGACACGTGTAGCAGAGCGTCTCCTCACGCGCCACGAATGCGTGGCCGCTTTTGCCGTGGACGAGGGCGCGGCTGTCGAAGCTGTCCTTGGGGCCGAGCAGCGCCAGCAGATCGCCGCCGTCGCGCTCTTCGACGGTGCCCTTGATGACCACGAACAGGGCGCTGGCGGGCGCATTCTGGGCGATGATGGTTTCGCCGGGACGAAAGTAGGCGATATCCAGTGCCGCACGCAGGGTCTCGACCTCCTGCGATGTCAGGCGGTCGAAAGGCGGGTTGGTGGCATCGAAGACGTTGGGCATTGAATTCCCTGACCAGATCCCGGCGAGCCGGGAATTGGATGGCGGTCGGCCGAGAATGATCCAGGCGGGCGGATCATCGCCGCCGCTAAAACGGCGATCGCCAACCGCTGGCGATCGCCGTCGCAGCTGCGGCCCGCCTACGGATTGGCCTTGCGGTTCTCGATCAGATCGTCGACCACGCTGGGATCCGCGAGGGTGGAGGTGTCACCGAGGCTGCCGAACTCGCTCTCGGCGATCTTGCGCAGGATGCGGCGCATGATCTTCCCCGAGCGCGTCTTCGGCAGGCCGGGCGCGAACTGAATGATGTCCGGCGACGCGATCGGGCCGATCTCCTTGCGGACGTGGGCCACCAGCTCCTTGCGCATCGCGTCCGACGGCGTTTTCCCCGCCATCAGAGTCACGTAGGCGTAAATACCCTGGCCCTTGATGTCGTGCGGGTAGCCAACGACGGCCGCCTCCGAGACGCTCTCATGTGCAACGAGCGCGCTCTCGACCTCCGCCGTGCCCATGCGATGGCCGGAGACGTTGATGACGTCGTCGACCCGGCCGGTGATCCAGTAATAGCCGTCGCCGTCGCGCCGGCAGCCGTCGCCGGTGAAGTACTTGTTGGGGTAGGTCGAGAAATAGGTTTCCTCGAAACGTTTGTGGTCGCCGTAGACCGTACGCATCTGGCCGGGCCAGGAATCGGCGATCACCAGATTGCCTTCGCAGGCACCTTCGAGCACATGACCGGCGGAATCGACGATCTGGGGCTGCAGCCCGAAGAAAGGGCGTCCGGCCGAGCCGGGCTTCAAGTCGGTTGCACCAGGCAGCGGTGTAATCAGAATGCCGCCGGTCTCGGTCTGCCACCAGGTGTCGACGATCGGGCAGCGTGCGTCGCCGACGACGCGGTGATACCATTCCCAGGCCTCGGGATTGATCGGTTCGCCGACCGAACCGAGCAGTTTCAGCGTCTTGCGGCTGGTTCTCTTCACCGGTTCCTCGCCCGCCGCCATGAGCGAGCGGATGGCAGTCGGCGCGGTATAGAAAATATTGACCTTGTGCTTATCGACGACATCCCAGAAGCGCGAGATCGAGGGATAGGTCGGCACACCTTCGAACATCAAGGTCGTCGCGCCGTTGGCGAGCGGCCCATAGACGATGTAACTGTGCCCCGTCACCCAGCCGACATCGGCCGTGCACCAGTAGATATCGCCATCGTGATAGTCGAAGACGTACTGATGCGTCATCGACGCAAAGACCAGATAGCCGCCCGTGGAATGCAACACGCCCTTGGGCTTGCCGGTCGAGCCCGATGTGTAGAGGATGAACAACGGATCCTCGGCCTTCATCTCCTGGGCCTTGCATTCGGCCGTTACCTTGGCCGCTTCCTCATGATACCAGAAGTCGCGCCCGGAAATCATGTGCACTTGGCCGCCGGTGCGCTTGACCACGATCATCGCCGCGACGGTGCCTGGAACCTTGTTGGAAGCCTCGTCGGCATTGACCTTCAGCGGCACCTTCTTGCCGGCGCGCAGGCCCTCGTCCGCCGTGATCAGGATCCTGGAGTTGCCGCCCTCGATGCGGCCGGCCAGCGCCTCCGGTGAGAAGCCGCCAAAGACGATTGAGTGCACCGCGCCGATCCGGGCGCAGGCGAGCATCGCGTAGGCGGCCTCGGGAATCATGGGCAGATAGATCGTGACGGTGTCGCCCTTCTTGACGCCGTGTGCCTTCAGCACATTGGCAAAGCGGCACACTTCATCGTGCAGCTGCCGATAGGTGATACTTTTGGACTCGTTGGGATCGTCACCTTCCCAAATGATGGCGACCTGGTCGGCGCGCTTGGCCAGATGGCGGTCGATGCAGTTGAGTGAGACATTCGTGGTGCCGTCGCCGAACCATTCGATCGAGACATTGCCGGGCGCAAACGATGTGCGCTTCACCCGCGTATAGGGCTTGATCCAGTCGATGCGCTTGCCGTGGTCGCCCCAGAAGCCTTCCGGGTCGCGGACCGACCGGGCGTACATGTCGCGATACCCGGCATCGTCGACGTAGGCCTGCGCCGGCCAGTTTTCAGGAACCTTGTAGAGCATTTCCGACATCTTCCGCTCCCTGGGTTGTCGGGACAAGCCCGTTTGCGATTGTTATCTCAGCTCGAACGGCCGGACTGACGTGCGCAAAGAGCCGGCTTCAGTGCGTGACGGCGCCGGATGCGCCGATGCCGGTCTGGGACCGCACATATTGCGCGTCGAACCCGCCGCGGTCGACCTTGGCCCGCGCGCTGCGGTCCAGAACCGAGAACAGCCAGATGCCGGCGAATGCGAGGGTGATCGAGAATAGTCGCCGGATTATCGAGCGGGATCGGTGCCGACCCCTTGGGGTTGCCGAGCGTTGCTTCCCACACGGCCGGTGACAGGATGACGCCGACGACGGCACTGATCAGACCGAGGAAACCGCCGATCATTGCTCCCCGCGTGGTCAGTCCCTTCCAGAAGATCGACATGGCCAGCACCGGGAAGTTGCATGACGCCGCGATGGCGAAGGCAAGTCCGACCATGAAGGCAACGTTCTGGTTCTCGAATATGATGCCCAGAATGATCGCGAGCACGCCGAGGAACAGCGTCGCGATCTTCGAGACGCGGATTTCGTCCTGCTCATTGGCCTTTCCGTCCTTGATCACCATGGCGTAGATGTCATGGCTGATCGAGGATGCGCCGGCCAGCGCCAGGCCCGACACGACCGCGAGGATGGTGGCGAAGGCCACCGCCGAGATGAAGCCGAGGAATAAGTTGCCGCCGACCGCGTTGGCCAGATGGATCGCCGCCATGTTCGAGCCGCCCTTGATCGCTGCGATCCCGCTCTTGGTCTTCTCGAGAATGCCGGCATCGAGGAACGCCGCATCGGTCGAGACAAGCACGATCGCGCCGAAGCCGATGATGAAGGTGAGGATGTAGAAGTAACCGATGAAACCGGTCGCATAGAGGACCGACTTGCGTGCTGCTTGCGCGTCCTTCACCGTGAAGAAGCGCATCAGGATGTGCGGCAGCCCTGCCGTACCGAACATAAGGGCGAGGCCGAGCGAAATCGCCGATAGCGGATTGGAGATCAGGCTGCCGGGCTCCATGATCGCGGTCTTCTTTGGATGCACTTCGATCGGCCTTGGCGAACAGGGCTTCGGGGCTGAAGCCAAATTTGTACAAGACCGCACCGGCCATGAATGTCGCGCCCATCAACAACAGCACGGCCTTGATGATCTGCACCCAGGTCGTCGCTTTCATGCCGCCGAAGGTCACGTAGATCATCATCAGGCCGCCGACCAGAACGACCGCTATCCAGTAGTCGAGACCGAACAGCAACTGGATCAGCTTGCCAGCGCCGACCATCTGCGCGATCAGGTAGAAGGCGACGGTGACCAGAGAGCCGCAAGCCGCCAGAATGCGGATCTCGGTCTGCCCGAGCCGGAACGAGGTGACGTCGGCAAACGTGAACTTGCCGAGATTGCGCAACTGCTCGGCGATCAGGAACGTGACGATTGGCCAGCCGACGAGCCAGCCGACCGAGTAGATCAGGCCATCGTAGCCGGAAGTGTAGACCAGGCCCGAGATGCCGAGGAAAGAGGCCGCCGACATGTAGTCTCCGGCGATCGCAAGGCCGTTCTGGAAACCGGTGATGCCGCCGCCAGCCGAGTAGAAATCCGCGGCCGATGCCGTCTGTTTTGCTGCCCAATATGTGATGCCGAGGGTAAAGGCGACAAAGGCGACGAACATACCGATCGCGACCCAATTAACCGCCTGCTTGGTGCCGCCGTCGATCGCTCCAGCCGCAAGCGCGAGCGTGGGGAGGCTGGCAAACAATGCTGTCGCGAGCATGCAGGAGAGGTTTTTCATCATCGCTACCTCTCGACAATTCGACGGATCAGGGCGTCGTACTTGGAATTGGCCATGCTGACATAGATGCCCGTGAGCACGAACGCTGAAACAATGACGAAGAGGCCGATCGGAATGCCGATGGTCGTCACGCCCGTCCCCAGCCGCATGCCGAGGAATTTTGGCGCATAGGCGACGAGCAGGATGAAGCCGAAGTAGATGACCAGCATGATCAGCGACAGCGTCCACCCGAGGGACGAGCGGCGCCGCACCAGCTCTTGATAGTCGGGGTCTCGCTGGATCGATTCGTGGCTTCTCGCTTCCATCTCGGTTCTCCCACGCAATCCTTTGGCGTTGATCCGACCCACTACTCCCCAGTGTCTGCAGTGATCTTCTCGGTGTAACGGCATGCGACACACTCATATGTGCGCGTATCTATGCCGGCCGTTCGCGATGTTACGGCGGTAAGCATCATCGGTGCGTGGCACTTAGGACAAGGTGGACGGTCAGGTGCGGCACGGCCGGGATCGAGTAAGCGAGAATTCTGCGACATGGCACTCCCCTTTATTGGGCGGGAGCGCGGTGAAACTCTCAGTCACCGATAGAAGCCACTACGATGCGGTGATAAGGCCACCCTAAGCTTACCGAACGTAAGCCGATGTTCAATATTGCTCACTCTCAGAGATTTAACGGTGAATGAAGCGGTTTGCCGTAAGCACGCTGTGTGGCCCCACGTTGGCGCCACAGTTGACCGTGAAGCCATCCGTTTGTTCTCGGAGATTGCATCGGGCCTAGCGGACACGACGCATTGACTTGGCACTGGCCGCTCGTTCCATTGCTCGATCGGAGTAAAGTGGGTCCGAGTTCAGCGTCTCGTGGTCCAAGCCAGCCATACCGCCACGAAGGCGAGGGCCACGGACAAAACTCGGCGCGTTATGTCCCGTCGCTTTCCATCTATAGACGGCTTTAACTGAACTGCCATCACGACAATGGTTGCGTGCACCATTGTGGCTATGCCGACATAGAGGCATCCTAACACGGCCATCTGTATCGGGATTGCCAAAGCGCCGGACTCCGTCTCCACGAACCGAGGGACCACGGATACGAAGAAGATGACCGATTTGGGATTAAAGACGTTTGACAGAAATCCGCGCAAGAACAGCGGACCTGCTGTTTTGCGCAGATCAGCGCGGCCCGGCGAGGTTTCCGCTTGGGTTTGCCAACCTTCCCAGGCGAGGAACAAGAGATAGGCAACGCCGATCCATCGAAGGGCCTCGTAAATCAGAGCGAACTGCTGGATCAGCACTGCCGCGCCGAGTGCTGCAAAGATGGCGTGCACTGCGAGCCCGAACGCGACCCCTATAGTTGCGACCAAGCCGGAAGCCCGCCCTCGCGTGAGCGATAACGTCGCGAGGTATGCCATATTTGGACCAGGCGTCAGTTCCAGCAGCAGCGCTGCGACGACAAACTCCGACACGACCATTCGCGCCTCCCGGTCACAACAGTAGCCGTCACGTCCGCTCGAGGCCGTGACCGCTGCGACTTAGCGGCAAAGACGCGACACACTAAGCCATTCTCCTTAGACGGTCGTGTCAAAACGGCCCGATGTCGCAATAGAGAAGGAACCTTGGTGCTTCTGGCCGATTAAGGCGATGCCTCCCGGAGTGTGCGAGAGGTAAACTTATAAAGTGCGAGCGTATGGCCGAAATCACTCTTTTCGTGGCACTGCCTTTTGATTTCGCTGACGGTGGCGGCATTGCTGCGGGTCACGCCATTGACTGCCCAAGCCCTGCCGCCGCGATACAGCGTGCGCAGGGGCTTTGGAAGGTATTTGGCCATGCTGGTTCTGTAGCGTTCAGCCGCACTACCGATTTCAAGATTGGCAAGTTTAACGATAAGCATCTGCTTCGCCGTTTTGGGCAAGTGACAGACGAGTATCGATAACCCTCGCAGGCCATCGGCCTGACGTCCGTTTCTGGTCAAAATCCGATCTGGCTCGAACGTCCGATTCGGGCAAAGCGGGCGTTGGCTGCGGTAGACAAAAAGGCGCGCGCACCGCGCGCTCGCATCCGCGAGTAGGGCAGCCCACTCCGTTCGGGCCTTGTCAGGTCGGGGAACCGTACTTCAGCCTCTTCGCTGGAATTAACGATCTAAACCCGGCATCTCCGTCCCGGGACCGTTGCGAGCGTGATGCCGCTCAGGAGTCCTCGAGGACTCGCTAACTCGTTCGGGTGCTCCCGGGTGCGAAAAGTCACCTTCCCGGACGGAACGTATTGCAAGTCCGGCGCTTGGTATCTATCGCCGTCCGCGCTGGGCTTCAATCGGTGACCGAGAGTTTTGTGCTCCCGCTCGTTACAAGGGAAGCACCATGTCACACAATGCTCGCGCTCTCGATCCCAACTTCACTGTACTCGAACGCCCACCCTGTCCGAAGTGCCACGGACCGATGACGCTTTCCGATGTCACATCAGGATCCGCGGGTGACACGTGCACCTTTGAGTGTGTCATGTGCAATCTAACCGAGAAGGTCACCGTCGAGAGCAAAAGATGAGGAATCGGATTGGCACATCGCGCTTCCTTATCGTCGCATCGTTGGTCCTGCCGGTTGTAGCCCTTGCCCAGCCCCTTGCAGGCGACCCTGCTTCGGGCCGTAAAACAGCGACCGCTCTCTGTGGTACCTGTCATCAGGTCATCGGTGGGGAGGGCCGCGACAGTCCCGCGAGTTTCGTGGACATCGCCAACATGACCTCTACCACTGCTCTTTCCTTAAAAGTGTTTCTTCGCTCAAGCCACAAGGAAATGCCTAATCTGATAATCGATAGCTCAGATACTGACGATGTGATCGCCTACATGCTCAGCCTCAAGGAGCCATTCGCTCAGACCCGGCAGTAGGTCATGTCGCAAAGTGGAGCACATTCCATCGCTTTGTTGCGTACTCGGCCCCGCTTCTTGCTCCAACAATGAGGAGAATTTGATGTCACGTTTCGTCGTCCATTTCATGAAGGACGTGCTCGGCGAGAATGGTCGAGAACAAGAAATTCGCCAGTGCACTGTCGAGGTTGACGCTGCCAGCAAAACTGAGGCGATTCAGTTAGCCAAACAGAAATTCTGCGAAACTCAGGGACTTTCCGACTGGTCGGACCACGCTGATCGGATGCAGGTGAAAGAAGGCGATTTCCCGTCGTGAAATCAGGCAGACGCTGTCGGCATGTCCAATGCTGGAAAGATTAGTTGAGTGTGGAAACAATCTAATCGAATTCGCTGCGCCTTGATCGTGTGCGCGACAATCACGACGACTTCGACCTTCGCGGCCAACCCTGATCAAGGCGAAAACCTCGTCAAGCGATGGTGCGCAGGCTGCCATCTTGTCGCAGTCGATCAGAAGGGCGCGAGAACCGACGCTCCAACGTTCGCGTCCGTCGCAGCGAGGCCGGATTTCGACCCCGCCAAGCTGGCGTTCTTCTTGCTCGATCCACACCCGAAGATGCCTAACATGCAGCTTAGTAGGGATGAGGCGTCAGATATCGCAGCCTATATCGCGACACTCAAGTAGCAGCTGAAAAACGCCGACGACGAGGGTACGCGCGATCCCGAAAGTTCCGCGCTTGACGACCGATAAAGTGTGATCGAGGTCAACAGAGGAGATCAACATGACAATGATCCCAAACGGGCATGAGGAAAAATGTACTCAATGCGGCTGAAAGCGGGGAATGTCGAGTGGGATGAGCGCGTAAATGCAACGCAAGTCCAGCATCTTTGGCGCTGTTTGAATTGTAAAAATGAATTTATCACGCAGGTCGCCTCTGACGAGAAGCCAATCTCGGACGCTGAAATCACTAAGCGGTTTTTTACAAGTCTGGTGATCGAGTGAAAAGTTTTGCATTCGCTGCGCGCGCAGGGCTACGTCGTGCTTCCTTGTCGTCCTTCATCGGCGGTGCGCGGCGGCGGTAACGGCGCCCACCTTGGAAGCGTTTCCAACCCCGCTCGGGTCGACCGACACCTTTCTTCAGCGTCGAGTCAGCATCCGAGGCAGACCAACGATGCTCGAGCCGAACGTTGCGGCCCTCCAGGCTTCAACGTTGCCGAGCTCAAGAAGCCCCTGGCGCAGCGCCGTGACCCGCGGAGAGCTTTCGCAATCGTCGGCCAGGAATCGCATCAGACCGCTGACCCTTCTGATCGCTTGGCCTGCTGCGCGTGTACCCAAGCGGCCACGCCATCGCGGTGCCGCTGACCAGCGTGATGAGAATCGCGCGCTCGACGTGACCTCCGAGGAAATGCATCGGACGCTCTAATACTCGGGATCACGCGGCGAGAGGTTGCCAATTGAAATGGACGCATGAGCCAAAGTGCTGCCGTTCAACCGGCCGTGATGTCCGAGTTTGTCAAAGCCGGGCTTCAGGGAAGACCTCCTGTCATGTCCGCTAAGGCCAAGCGACATCCCGATGGTATTCAATCGCATCGCCAGCTTGCGTGACGAGCCTGACCGACCAGGGTGACCATGCCAAGGACCTGCCGCGCAACTCGCCGGCAAGCTCTTAAGGGGAACTGCGGACGATCTTCGCCGATGAGGCAAAATAAAAAACGCGCCTCTCGCGCGCCGGCCTATTGCAGGAGAACCGGCAGATTCGAGCGGGCCGCGGAAACCGAATCCGTGCCAGCGCACGCTCGCGGGATCAGACAAGGTCATGTTGGGGAAGCGTTCGAACATCATGGGGAGCAGGATGGCGCCAACGGTTCGTCGCGACAGGTGCGCGCCGGCGCAATGATGCGGGCCGTTACCAAAGGCCTGGTGAGGATTGGGCTCGCGCAGCCCGTTGTAGTTCTCACCATTTTCGAAGACGTCCTCGTCTCGGTTTGCCGACGCCTGGATCGTCATCACGGTGTCGCCCTTCGGGATGAAGCAGCCGCGAATCTCCGTGTCCTCCATAACGAGCCGTGAACTCGCCTGGATCGGCGCTACCCACCGCACTCCTTCCTCGAAGGCAGGGCGCCATTTGCCAGCTACTCGCACAGCCTCAGCGCGAGAAAGGCACGCTTCATGGGCGTGTTCGGGTCGTCGGAGCTGAACAACGCCGCGTTGTCCTTCACATACTTGGTGTCGGCGGCCTTGGTGAGGAAGGTGCGGCCCACCGATTTGACCCGCAAGACGGGCGCTTCGCGTCTCAGGCGCTTGTAGATTGGATAAGGATCGCGCGTGAGCTCCTCGATCGTGATGGCCTCGTCCAGCGGGGCCAAGCCGGCGGTCGGCATGGGGTGATCCTGTTGGCTGCGCACCCATTATGATCGGTGGCGGAGCATAACGACAGGCGCGAAACGGCGCAATGCCGGCGTCCGCCGTACTGGCAGGCGCGAAGCCGGCACGCTGCTCCTCCGCGCTGGGCCCTCTCCTTTTTTGGCCATCAGCGCGAGCCTGTGTTCCCTCGGGCGCCCAGAGTCCGTTGTGGGTCATTAGCCGACATCGGACACGCCCTCAAGCGTGTCCGCTAAGAGCCAATAGCGGAAGTCGGCGCGGCGACAGCGGTCTTGACTGGCGGCTGCGGTGCCACGCCTTCAGAGTATGCTTTGCAGGACGCAATGGACCAGAGTTTACCCCGTCAGTTTTGCAAGGCGTTGCTCCAACCGGAGCTTGACGGTTGGCCATTCACTATCGAGTATTGAGAAAACGACCGTGTCACGGATATGTCCGGTCCAAGTTCGCGTGTCGCGCCGTAGTATTCCTTCCTTTACTGCGCCCAACTTTGCGACAGCAGCTTGGCTGCGCTCATTGCGTACATCGACCGTGAACTGTACGCGAACTGCACCCGAATTGAAGGCATGGCCCAGCATCAGCATCTTTGTTTCCGGGTTGACGAAGCTCGCGCGCACATCAGGACGCAGGAATGTCGCGCCAATCTCCACACCACCGTGCTTTGCCTTGGCTGTGAAGTAAGTCGATACCCCGACCACTTGGCCGTCTGACAAGCGACGAATAACGTAGGGCAAACGCTCTGTTAGAGGCGCGCCACAATTGGCCGACCAATACTCCTCGAAGCCTGCACCCATTGGATTGACGAGCAGGATTGACCACGCTGTAGGGTCGCAATCGATAGCGGCCCGAACTTCCTCCTTATGCTCAGGCATGAGCGGTTCCATCTTTACGAGGCGGCCCTCGATAGGGTGAAAGGGGATATCCACTCCTAAACCTCATTTGGCGTTTCACGCATTCCGCCTTCGGATTGTATTTGTTTCGCGCCGGGGCTGAAGTCGTAGGTCTCGACTCACCGCGACGCAATGCTTGGCCATCGGGAGAATGCTTGTTCCGCCTCTGCGATAAGTTGGCGGATAATCTCCGCCACAGGCATGATTTCTCTCACACCCCCGGAGGTCTGACCCGCCGTGAGCAGCGTCTCGTGACGTCGGCCCGCCCGTGCTCTCGCCTGAATCTCATCCAAAGGCGCTTGCCCTCACGCCGCGCCTCCTCACGCTTTGCGCCCCACTCGTCCATGAACGGCGTACGCAGCGAGCGCAATACCGTTCCGTATCCCGCGGTGCCAGGTAGTGGCTGAATATCGTTGAGGACCTCGACTTTCACTGCGTTTTCGGATTGTGCCAAAACGATTGCTGCCTTCCATACGTCGTCGATGGGTGCCTCTATCGATGCGAGAAAGCGAGTCCCCATGTTGATACCCACCGCGCCAAGCATGAACGCCGCCGCAATGCCACGTCCGTCAAAAATTCCCCCGGCCGCGACCACCGGGATGGGAGAAACCACATCGACTATTTGCGGGACAAGCGCCATTGTACTTACGACGCCGCCGTAGCCGCCCGCCTCCCCGCCCTGCGCGACAATTACGTCAGCACCGCGCTCAGCTGCTTCAATGGCCTGCGTGACCGTCGTGACCTGAATCATCACTTTTGAGCCGACGTTATGAGCTTGCCTCACGATATGATCGCCCAGGATCCCCAAGCGCAAACGAGATGACTGCCGGCCGCGCAGCAAGGTATTGCTCCCACGCTTCAGCGTCTAACGTCGGCGGGATATGGTTCACCGCGAAGTTGCGATTGGTAAGTTCTTTTACAACATCAATGTCTCGTTTGATCGCATCAGTCGTTCGGAAGAGCGTTGCGATACTCCCCAGTGCTCCCTCGTTTGACGCGGCGGCGGCAAATTCCGCGGATGACGCTGTACCTCCCATTGCCGCCAGAATGATTGGAACGTCAATACCAAGAACGTCACAGAGGGTGGTCCTCAACATTCCGGTCCCCTTCCTTAACTCGTCCGCGAACCTGGAGACGAGTTTGATAGTTGGCTTAAACATGATCAACTTGGCCCCGGCATGTCCATTCGATTTTCAAGAATGGACCTATCCCGATTGTTGCTGTTCGGCAGCTTGATCAATCGTCGTGCCAAAAAGCTAGTGCTGCACCCTAGTCGCCGCTGACCAGTTTCCCTCAAACTGCTGTCAATCTTGTCAACCTAGCTTTCGGCCAACTCCGGCGAACCACCCGCGCCCGAAGAGGCACCCACCGCCGCGTCCTTCTTGTTCCTAACGTCTTCGTAGGCGGGAACGCGAACATCGTGTAGTTTGCTCCCAAGGAGCAGCAACAAACTAGGAGCACTGAGAATGGTTAAGCAGGCGGAGCAGCAGGTGAGGCAATCAAAGGCGGGTGACTGCGAATGAAACGGTACTTGATCTTCGCAGCATGGACATTGCTGGCAGGTGCCGGCATCCCCCTAATCGGCGTGCTGAACAGCGGGATGGCGCGAAGCGTCGGCAATCCGTTCGCAGCACACATGGGCGACGTTCGCAATAGCGATGACGGTCGCCCTTGGCATCACTTTGCCCCTCTACGGACACCCCACGGCCGCTCAACTCGGATCATCTCCCCTGATAAGCTGGGCCGCCGGATTGCTCATTGGCTTCTATGCGCTTTCTGCGACGGTCATAATTCCGGGCTTCGGCGCGGCGAGCTTTGTGGCGTATATTTTGATCGCTCAGCTCCTTACGTCCGCCATTGTGGATCAGTTCGGCCTGTTCGCCATGGAAAAGCGGCCACTGGATATGGCGAAACTTGTCGGCTTGGCGGTAATCATCGCCGGTATCGTCATTATGGAAATCGGGAACCTGCGAAAAGAAAGCAACTAAAACGACCCCTCCTCGATCGCGCTGTCTTGGCCGGCCTTCAGAGTAGGCCAGACCGCAGCGATGAGCTCGTTCTTCGTAATAGGAGGGCCGGCATTTTCGACGAGGTAACACAGGACTGCAAAGGGCTTTGGCCGAATTGCAATCTCGTTCCCTTCAAGCAGAAGGCATCCGCGATCCAGGTCCCTGCGTTCCAATGTCCGCATTGGGTCATTAGCGGACATTAAACCAGACAATTGCAATGTCCGCTTTACCCTCAAGAGCGGACATCGAGACCGCTGCGGGTAATGTCCGCTTTGGGCCAATAGGCGACATTTGGCAGCGACTTCGCTCGGCCGCTTCGTCGGCGTGGAGCCAAATTTGCGGTTGAACTTTTGTCGTTTCTGCTTGATTGCCGGGCCTTATTGTCGGTGCTTCATTCACTCTCCGCGAGGCATTAGTCTCAATCTGTCAGACCTGGGCCACGTTCCAGCTACGGCAATTATCGCCGAACCCTTCCCATCCGGTTTCGGTGACGGCGACGGTGTCCTCGAGCTTGACGAAGCCGCGCTTCGGATGCGGACGCGGTTGTCGATCGAGATCACCATTCCGCGCTCGCAGCGGCAGGTCCTCGTCGTCGGCCGGATAGGGCACCACGCCCTCGCCGGTCAGGCGCGGGGCCTCATGGTAACGAGCCCCATGCCGTGGGCGGGGAAGTGAAATGCGGCAGTGGGTTGAGGGGGCCTTGCATGCCTGTTCGGCCGCTCATAGATGTCCCGCCCCGAGCCCCCGCGTTGATTGGCTTGCGCGCCGCCAGCTGGATGGCCTCGACTTCGCGTGGAGCAAGTCCTCGAGCTCGGGTCCGGCTCGCCGAGACACTCCCCATGCGGCAGAGATCGCCGATATAGCCGTGATAATTCGGCGCCGGAGTCCAGCGAGATGATGTCGCCGGCACCGAGCAGCTGGTCCGATGGCGCACGATTGGGAGACTCTGCGCCCGCGGAAATCAGGCAATATTCGAAGTTGAGGCCGCGGTTGGTTTCTTCCCTGCGCAGATGCGCGACGACGTCGTGCTTGGTCATGCCAGGCCGGCACGCCGAGAATGTTGCCTGCATCGCGGCGACGACGCGTTCGGACGCCTCCTTAAGCAGTGAAAGCTCTGAGGCCGATTTGCGCGCGCAGCCGTTCCAGCGCCATCGTGGCATCGACCAGCCTGTTGTCCGGAAAGGCGGAATGCAGCACATCGGCCGCATCGAGCGGAAGGAACGGCATTTCCACGCCGATACGGGCGCTGGCGACGCTCATTTTCCTGACGTGCAAGACGGCTGAGTGCATCGCCTCGGGACCGGTCATCCACGACGTCTCGGCAACACCGGTCCAGAACCGGTTGAGCTGTTTCTCAAAGCCCTCGAGCTTGTTGCCAATGAACACCGATCGATCGGCGTGGCCCTTGGCATAGATAAAGACCGGCAAATAGCGATTGATGCCGATGGCATCCATCGTCTCGAAGAAGAAGAACCGGTATCCGCCAAGCAGATACCCGACATTGTGCTTCGACGTCGCGATCAGGACATCGATGCCGGCCTGTTCCAGCAGGTCGTCGAGCTTCTTTGTGTCGAAGGGAATTGTCGAAGCAACGTTAGCGGAGCGGTTATTCATTGCAGCACCCTTTCCTTTTGATAACCCGGCGCGATGCGGCGGCCTGACACGCGGCAGCCGCGCGCTCTCACGGATGATGAATTCATGGGAGAGATCGAGATCGGGATCGCTGGTCGGGCCGGCAGGACCGAGGAAGCATTGAGCTGTCCCTTCCTCGTAGAGAAAGCGCCTTGTGCAATACTAAAAGCCTAGCACTTTGCGCCGGCCAGCGGGAGGGAAATGGCACCCAACCGGACTTAGACGCGATCAGGTTCGATGTCTCAGATGGGCCATGAGCTGACGTCCATACCCAATGGCAGCTATCCTTACACATCGGACAACATCGGCCCGCTTGATCAACCTAGGCTTGCTTGATTGTGAGTACCTGAGCTGCTATCCTCGCTAATGTGGCCCCTTCCAAAGTTGGTTCTCAAAGGGAGGTGATCATGTCAGATCATAATGCCAGCGAGAACACTGGTCCGAACGCAAGCTGCCCTGTGGTGGACGAACTCGATGAGAAAGACTTGCCGGAAGCCGCGCGGATTGTCCGTGTCGCCTTCGGGACGTTCCTCGGCGCACCCGATCCGGAAACGTTCTGGGCCGATCGGACTACGTCTATGGCCGCCACCGTGCGCCTCACGTGGCCTCATTCGGCGCGACGCTGGACGGAAAGATTAGTCGGCTCCAACTTTCGCGACCAACTGGGGAAGCGTTGGCTTCTTTGGGCCGATTACTGTGCGTCCTGATTTCCAGGAGCGCGGCATCGCCCGAGCATTGCTCGCGAAGACAATGGAGCAATTCAACGCTGGGGAACGCGGCATGTCGGGCTATTCACGTTCGCGCACAGCGCGAAGCACGTCGCTCTTTATCAGAAGTACGGCTTTTATGCGCGTTTCCTCACCGCAATCATGTCGGCGCCGGTTGTGTGACGACAAAGCTCGGCCGGGTGGTCGCGTTTCGGCGAGTTGAACGAAGCGCAGCAGAAGGAGGCACTACGTTCGTGCCGGGACGTAGCTGACGCGCTTTACTCTGGTCTTGACCTCACCGAGGAGATAGGCGCGACGCACGCGCAGGGTGTGGGTGATACGGTCTTGCTTGAAGGTGCCAATGGCATTGCGGCGTTCGCAGTGTGTCACTACGGGCCACGCAGCGAAGCCGGCGCCGGCCACTTGCTTCATCAAATTCGGTGCGGTCCGCGACGGACCATCAGTCGAACAGGACTATCTTCGCTTGCTCGACGCCTGCGAGGCTTTGACGATCGCAGTCGGCATGTCGAACTTGTTGGCTGGTGCGAATATGGCGCGCCACGAGGCCTATCGGCATCTTGTCGCTCGCGGATTTCGCACAGAAATCCAGGGTGTGACCATGCACAGGCACAACGATCCCGGTTATTGCCGCCCCGGCGCCTACATCATCGACGATTGGCGATAGCGTTCGGTTGGCATGACTTCCGGAAAGGGTCAAAAGCGTCGTTCTAGTCGCGCTAGCCACTTCCGGTCTGCCCCGATAGGCGGACGATTTTGGAGCCCGCCCATGGGCAATCGCGTGGGGTTGATCCTTGAGGCGGTCAAATCGCGTACCGCCCTATTTTCATGTGCTGCCTAGTTCGTAGCAAAATGGCAGCAGGAAAGGCAGATCATGACTGACGATCAGATCAATCTCGTCGTTCAGCACCTTTGCGAGCAATTGCACTTGGCGCTCCGATTGAAGGGCAGCGACGCACATCCACCAAATGCCAAGGATATTGGATTTGATCCTGCCTCTGTAAGAGCTGTATTGCCGACCGGACTGCGTTCGGCGGGTGTCACGATCCACCACGAGGCAGCCGGGCGAGCGAAGAGCCGCCGTGGGCCTAAACGCAAAACGCTGGACAGTAGCCCCGCGCCAATGTCTCAGTCTGGGTCATTAGCGGACATCGAACCGGGCAATTGCGATGTCTGCTTTGCCCCCAAGAGCGGACATTGAGACCGCCGCGGGGAACGTCCGCTTAGGGCCAAAAGCGGAAGTCGGTGATCTGGCGCGGGCATGCCCGTTTTGGGGTAGCCGTTTGCATCAAGCTCTTATCCGCGCAAGGCGGCTATCGAGATAAGACGTTAAATGGGCGCTGAGGTCGCGGGCGTCGTCGCCAGCACCATCGATCAGGGCGGATTTTCGACGGCGCATGAACTGAGTCCCCATAAGATACATCCCCGGCGATGAAACGACCCCTCCGTCGTGCTGGAGCCTGCCCTTGCGGTCGAGAACAGGCACTTCAAGCCAAGAGTAGTCGGGTCGGTAGCCCGTGGCCCAAATAATTGCTTTGATCTCGCCAGACGCCAGATCCATTCCGAGTGGCGGCGCCGGCTCAACACGGGTTGGCGGCAGGCGATGTGGCGGGTTGGCTGCGGCATCGAAGCCGTTTCTTTGCGCCCATTCGTCGATTCGGTCTAGCAATCTTCCCATCTTAAGATCGGAAAGCGCGCACATGTTGCGCAATGATCCGGAAAACTGCGCCTTACCGTTTTCGCTGATACCGCCGAGGCGGCCAACAAGCTTCACGCCTATTTCGGTGAGGGCGTTGATGTCGAGGGTCGATCGATCGGGCGTGCCGGCAAGTTGCAGCGAAGGAACCCGTCGTGCCCTCGCAATATCGTCGACCTCGTCGTAGCGCTCGTCGAGCACACCGGCGGCATCCATCCACCACTCCAAGTCTTTGCCACGATAAACGCGCGGCGCTCGAATGTGCTCACCCACCGACAAGATGACCGGGCGGCCCGAGCGGTGTATTTCATGGGCGATCTGAGTACCGCTCGAGGATGCACCGACGACCAAGACGCCACCGTCGGCGAGCTGTTCGGGATTACGGTACTCCTGGGCGGTCAGTTGCATGATTGACCGCGGCACCCTGTTGGCAAAGCTGGGAACGTCAGCGACGTTGCATGCCCCGGAAGCGACCACGACCGCCCGGCATAGCCAATCGCCTTGATCGGTGCGCACCAGGTATCCCGTCTCCGTGCTGCGCACCGATGTGACCGTCGTGTGGGTTAGTACCGGGGCCGAGATCGCCTTGGCGTAACTCGCGATGAATTCGATGACCTCGGCCAGCGGTCCTGTAGCCGTCCGGATCGTCACCATTGTAGCTAAAGCCAGGCAGTCGGCTCTGCCAATTAGGCGTCAGCAGTCGCAGCGAATCCCAGCGTTCAGTGCGCCACGTATGGGCAACTTCACCGCGTTCCAACACCACATGATCGATCGAACGGTCGGAGAGGCAACGGCTCATTGCCAGACCGGCGTGCCCGGCACCGATAACGACTGTGGTGACAGTGCGAATGGCGGTCGTTCTCAGTCTAGTGCGGCAACGGCCTGCGGCGGCTCAATCCACTACGACCGTGACATTCGTCGGGTTGGTCACGATGTCATAGACTGCCGATCGCTTCTGCGATTGCGCGACGAGAGCTTCGATGTCTTCGCGTTTTGCATCGGCGTCGATCTTGTAGGTCACCTTGATGCCGCCGAAGCCATTGCGCACGTCGTCGTCTATGCCGAGAATGCCTTGGATGTCCATGTCCCCTTCTATGGTCGCGGTGACCGAGCGCAGCTGAATGTTGCGGTGTTGGGCAACCGCGGCGATACCTGCGGTCAGACAACTTGCCAACCCAACTAAGACGTACTCGACTGGCGTGGCACCTTTGTCCTCGGAGGCGAAAATTTCCGGGTGGTCAGCATCGAAGGTAAAAGTTTTCTTGTGATGCTGTTCTTGCCCTAAGCCGTAAAAACCTTCGACCGTAGAGTGACTGTGAGTGCCATTCTTCCATTCGCAGGCGGCGCGCCATTTAAACTGCGCAGCAGCAGGAGCTTTAGTAAGCGCTTCGCGGGCGGCAATCAAAGCTGCGACGTTCACGCCGTTATTAGCAATGCTACTAGCATCGGCCATCGGTACCCTCCATAGGTTCGGTTGATGAGTGGACGTTATTATGTTTCGATCCTCTTCAATATAGCATCGAGGAAGCATCCAAATCAGTGAACTATATCTCAATCCAAAAACCTGCTCCTTCCAAACCTGCGGGAAATTCCTCCTATTTTCAGTCTCTTGCGAATTGGCGCCGTCGAGACGCGCTCCAACCCGGGCCGCTTGCGGTCCCAAAACAAAGGCCTCGCATCGCAACAGGATCATCGACCAATTCGGCGCGTTCGGGCACGTATTGCGACCACGCCGCGCTCATGTCGCCAATTCGTCGAGCAACGCCTTAGCCTCTTTCAGATCGAGCGTGTCGAAGCCTTCAGTGAACCAGCCGTAGACCGGAGCGAGCAGTTCGCGAGCTTGCTGCGGCTTGCCCTGATCGCGCCAGAGCCGCGCCATGCTCATCGCCGCGCGCAGCTCCCAGGACTTTGCTTGCTGCTGACGCGCGACAGCGAGTGCGCGATCAAAATACTTTTCTGCTTTTTCCGTATCCGGCGCGAGCGACTTGAGTGCGATTTCCCCGGCAATGCGATGCACCTCGGCCTCGCACCATTTTTCCTTCGACCTTTCTACTTTGTCTATCGCGTCGTCAATGCAACGCCGAGCATCGTCAAGCTGGCCAAGTTCCGCGTAAGCCATTGCCAAATGCCACAGATGCCACGGTTCATAAAGAGTTGCTCCAGTTGACCGAAGTGAGGTGATCCCCGAGGTGATCGCCCGAACTGCATCCGAGGCTTTTCCGGTCAGTGCAAAAAGCCAACCCCGCACTACGGTTCCAGTTGCTTTCCAGTACGGTGCTCCTCTTTCGTCTGCCAAGGCGATAAGCTCGTCGACCTGCGCATTTGCAGCGGCGTAATCTCGGCAGAAGATGTAGCTAGTTGACCTGCGCGGTACAGCGCATACATCAATGTGGTGGCGTGGCCGATTTCGCGCGCATTCTTGACTGCGCGCTCGGCGTCATTGCGCGAAGCCGCGGGATAACCAAGTATGCCACACACACCCCGAACGAGACGACAAGAGGGCCACCCCGACATCCCGGCCAGAACGCGTCGTAAGCGGACGGTGTTCGGCAGGATCGTAAATCGCGAGCGCCCGGTCGTAGTGCTCTTTGCCATCCACAAGGTCGCCCGTGAGCGCCAGAGCGTTCGCGAAAGCGACTTCAAGCTTGATCTCTTCGCGACGCAAAGCCGGCGTGGCCGGCAAGGTCGCGATTTGGTCAAGCGCCCGTTTGAGCTGCTCTGCGCCTTCAAGAAGCGCGGATCGCGCCAGCGAGCGCTGTCCCGCTGTGCCCCACCATTCGATAGCGGCTTCGGTCAGCCCTGCCTGCGTGAAGTGATGCGCGAGCAACTCCGGCTCGGCTGCAGCAGTGGCGGCAAACTGATCGCGCAGAACCTCACCCGTGCGGCGGTGCAAAGCCTGGCGACGGCTCTTGAGCAAGTTCTCATAAGCCGCATCCTGAATGAGCGCATGCTTAAAGCGGTATTCGGATTCCGGCGGAAGGCCCTGCACCAAGAGTATGTCGGCCTCAGCCAACCGTTCCAGCGCCGTCTGCAGTGCTTCGTCCTCCATTTTGGCAACGGCGCGGACGAGCTGGTAGGAGAAGCCGCGCCCGATTACGGCAGCGATCTGTGCCACCTCACGCGCCGGTCCGAGCCGGTCCAACCGCGCGGTCAATGATTGCTGCAGCGTCGGCGGGATTGCCTGAATGCCGCCTTGCTCGCCGCGCTCCAGAAGGAGCCGCGTGACTTCCTCGACGAAGAGCGGTACGCCGCCGGTGCGCTCGGTTACGCCTTCGATCACCTCCTTCGCCAGCGCGTGACGGGCGGCAAGCTCTCCCACCATGTGCCGCACTTGCTGACGGTCGAGCGGCACCAGCGAAATCGCGCCGTGATGAGAACGCGCGCCCCAGGGCGGCCGGAACTCCGGCCGGGCAGTCAGGAGAACGAACAACGGCGCCATCGCGCCGCGTTCGGCGATGCCGCGCAAGACATCGAGCGTTGTCGGATCGGCCCAATGCAGGTCTTCCAGGGTCAGCACGATTGGCTGCGCGCGCGCGCCAGCCATCACCCAATTGGTCAGCGCCGCCAATTGCCGGCGGCGCAATTCCTCGGGCGCTAAAATTGGCCTGCGTTCCGGCGGGACCGGAATGTCGAGGAGCGGCGCGAGCAAGGGAACGTTCTCGGCCGGATCGAGCTTGATCAGCGCTAGAGTGTTCTCCAGGTCCGAGAGCTGCCGCTCCGCCGGTATATCGGCGCCCCCGAATCGCTGGCGCCCCCATTCGGCAATCGGATGCAGCGGCGTGTTCTGCAAAAGCTGCGAGCAGCTCCATTCGACCCAGGTGTGCGGAGTGTCGCGCAGCCGCGCATGGAATTCCTCAATGAGCCGCGACTTGCCGATCCCAGGCTCGCCGACGATCAGCACCAATTGGCCGTCGCCCTGCCGCGCCCGCTCCCAGCGCCGCATCAGCATGGCGATTTCCTCGTCGCGGCCCACAAGCGGCGTGAGATGGCGCTGCCCGGCGCGGCGTCCGCCGCCGCTCGCCCGCACGAGCCGGAATAGCGTCACCGGCTCAGGCACGCCTTTGAGTTCGTGGCTGCCGCGCTCCTCGGCGACAAACAAGCCAGCGATCTGACGCTGCACCCTCGCTGTCACAACGACCGTACCTGGCTCCGCCAGAGCCTGCACGCGCGCCGCAACGTTGGGTGCATCGCCATAAATCTCACCGGCCGCATCGACCACGACCGGGCCGGTTTCGATCCCGATGCGCGCGTTAAGCGCTGGCTTGCCAGTCTCAGCATTCTTGCGGTTCACCTCGGCGAGCGCCCGTTGAATCGAGAGCGCGGCCCGCGCCGCGCGTTCGGCGTCGTTCTCCTGCGCCACCGGATAGCCGAACAGCACCATTAGCCCGTCGCCCAACTTCTTGGCGACGTGGCCGCCCATCTCGGTCACGGCGGCGGAGGCGGCATCGAGATAAGCGCTGACGAGGTCGCGCCACTCCTCGGCATCGAGCTGCGCGGAAATGCTGGTCGAACCGACCAGATCGCAGAACATCACCGTGACATAGCGGCGCTCGCCGCTGACCTCAGCCGCGGCGGAGATCGGCGGTGGTGTTGCGGTCGGGATTGGCTCTGACGCGACGGGTGTGCGACGCGGCGCTGCAGTTGCCGTGGCGGGCACGGCTGGTGCGCTCTTCTCGATGCCGTCGATGTCGGCAATCGCGCGCAACATTTTGCGGCGATCACCGAGGACGACGCCAAGCTCTTTCAGGTCCTGATCGGTCAGTTCGCGAAGGACCGAGAAATCAATGCGGTTTTCAGCAAAACGCTGCGCGTACTCGGACATGCCGAGCTTTTCGAGCCAGTCGGCAATTTGCTGCATCGCGGCCCCCGACGCTTGACTTGGTCGCTAGCAGCGACGAGTCGCCAGTTTATCCTCTTGAACTTCGCATCGTCACCTTCATTAAATAGGTCTCGGTTGCTGACCTACTGAATCTCGCAAGATCTTCTGTTTCCATTTTGGTCGCTGCGCCAGCTACGGTTGAACTAGCAGCGTTGCGGTGGATGTCGGCACTGGGTCAAACCCGGAAATGCTCCTAAGGAGACTATGTTTTCCGCTCTTGCCTCAATAGGCGACATTGCTCGGCACCGCCGACACCCGCCTCAAATCGAGCGGTCGCCCGACCCCCGAGTTTGCGCTGCGATCTCATCAACCCCAAGGCTGTACAAGCCCGAACGCCGCGACGCTTGATCTAGGTGGCGACGCTCGGCGGCCCGATGGCTTCCCGCGCCGCGCTGAGCCCGGGCGAGCGTCTTGGCGTGCTCCAGTGCCCTCGCCTGCCCGTCTCAAGCGATGCGGACCGGAGCGGCGGCTTTGCTCTTTTTCCGGCTCGCTTCGACCCGGGTCGGCGTGTCCGGTACGAGCGGCGCGTCGTCATGGCACCCGGACGCCGAAGGCCCCACGCGACCGAGCGTGAGCCCAAGCAATTCGAAAATTCGGCGGCTGATCTTCTCTTGCGCCGCGCGTAACGCCTCCGAGTTGGCGATCATCAACTCGTTAGTGTACTTCGCGGAGACGCCTTGAAGCGAATGGCCCATTAGGAAGCTGATCAGCATCTCGGAAATCTCCAGCGATACCGCGATGCTGCGGAACGTATGCCGGAGCGCATTGCCTGAGACCGGAAGGCCCGAGCGATGGCCAGCTTGACGAACGCCCGGGAATACAAGATCGGGAGCTGCGATCTCGTGATGCAGTTTCTTTCGTTCGATCACGCGGATCTCGCCGCGCTTCATCCCGCGAAGGCCCTTCATTGTGATGGATTGCGGAGGCGCGTTGATGGCCGTCGCCAGTGCGAAAGCAATTTCGCCAGTGATCGGCAGCGAGATATCGTTTCCAGCTTTCGCGTTCCGAATGATCATGCGCCGTGCGTTGAGATCGATATCGCTCTCGCGGATCATCGCAAGCTCACTTGGCCGGCAGCCTGTCAATAGCGCGGCGAGATGGTAGCCCTTATGAACCGGGTTCTCTAGATCGTCCCACGCCTTGCGCCACGCCTCGAAGTCGGGGAAGTCGAGCACGGCTTTCGAAACCTTGACCTTACCCAGCCGGATGCCCGAGGTAGGCGAGGCCGCCGGGTTCAGTCTCCGGGCTGGGGCGATTCGCAGAACAGCAATTTTGAACCCGGAGATTTAAAAATGATCCTGGAGATCCTTGCAATCTATGTTCTCATGCAGTGCACCAGCGTACTTGCTCGGTTGATTGGACGCCGGCGCGATGTGCTTCACTACGTTTCACGATCTGATCTAAGCCTAAATTGGGCGTAGTCTCGATGACGCGCGATGCTTGGATATTTGGTGTCTCGATCGCGTGGTGTGTATTGGTTGCGTCGTTGATGGTGTTGATTATCTTTTCGCATTGATACATCCACGACACGCAGTGCCTCGCCGCCGCTCCGCCCCAAGGGATTGATAATTTGCGCCGACATTCGGCCCGCGGAATCATGGGGCATGCCGATTGGAGTGATCAAGCACGAAGCCATACCGGGGTGCGGAAGCTTTGAGGTCCGCTTTCCGGACGGAAGGTCGTCTAAGTATTTCTACTGGGAAGACGTGCCCAGCCGCCGCCTGAAGCCGCTGGAACTGCTCACCAGCGAAGAGGCCTTGGAGCAAGCCTAAGGCGTGTGCCAGAGAAGCACGGAATGGAATGGTTAGAGGTTAGTTAAGGGTCGACTGGTACGCTGGGCTGACCGAGATCCATTGTGCAAACCGTCGAGATAACGAACCCTGTTGATCTCCGGCGCTGTCGCTTCGCTCAATATAGCGGACGGCCCGCAAACCTCAGTCTAAACGGTTCAAGATTTTTCGGCATGGTCCAGTCCGTCCAGGAAGACCGATCAAGCAGCCCACCACGATGGATTGTCACGATCGTACCGAGGGTCGAGAAGGCTCCTCTCGTCGGCTGGCGGTATAGCAAGCGTCACTGAACCTGCTCGATGGGCCGGTCGTAATCTTGACGGTGGGCCCCTATGTTCGGGCCATGCCGAGCAAGTCAATCGAATTACCGCCCGAGGTCGCGCGCAGCTTTGTCCAAGATATGCTCGCCTTCCACGCCGAACCAAACAGCATCGAGCGCGACGAGATTGCAGCACGGCAGCGCCATGCCTTCGCCCGTCCGTTGGCGATCCAATCCCGCACTAGTCGAAGGCCACGCCGATCCGCTCCTCTTCGCGCCAGATGACCTGACGGGGAATGTGCGCGTCGTCCGCCTTAAAGACAAGGTTGAAGCGTTCGGGGATGTTTTGGGGACTTGTAATCTCGATCGCCGCGCCCGAAATGGAAATACTGCTGATCAAGCAGTTAATGGTGATGCCAGCGAACTCAATCGCCCCCGACATCAGTACGGCCTTGCGAGGACTCGCGCGTCTTTCCATGAACCTGTGATGCGTCGAAACGTTTAAGATTGATAAAAGCGAGCCTATGAAATTCGTCCACACCCGCCCCTATGCCGACCCGGACGTGCGGCGCGCAGATCTGTTCGCGTGAGGTGCGCACGCCGTCACTGCGTGTTTTGCGAAACGCCTACAATCTCCTGATGCTGTTGCTACCTTACAACTCGATTTTTGTTCCTGCTTTGGAGCTGCGCCTTTCCAATTTACGTGCATCCGAACTGGCCCTAGCACTACAGTTGCATTTTTCAACGACTTCTAAATCGATGGGCAACCATAATTCGGGAGATCATGGATGGCTGGAGCATCGATTGAGACGACGCTTGAACTGTGGGCATCGTCATTACGGGATGTGAAGCAGCGGATGCGCCCGCTGTTTAGTCAGGATCGGGTGGCGGCGTCGGCAGGGCAATTTCTCGACGGATTGCTGGGCAATGAGCCGCGCAAGACGGGTTGGATGCGGGCGGAAGCAGCAGGGGATCCTGGCCCGTGGCGTCAACAGGCAATTCTGGGCCGCGGGAGCTGGGATGCTGACGCCTTTTGTGAACTGGTGCGGGACTATGCGCTGGAAACTCTGGCGGACGATGACGCGGTTCTGGTGATCGACGAGACCGGGTTTCTAAAGCAAGGCAAAGCATCGTGCGGGGTTGCGCGGCAGTACACCGGCTCGGCAGGCAAGATCACCAATTGTCAGATAGGCGTGTTTGCCTGCTATGCGTCGCGTCACGGCCACGCCTTCATCGATCGCCGACTTTACTTGCCGAAGGAGTGGACGGACGCTCCCGCCCGGATGAAGGCGGCGCAAGTTCCCAAGGACATGTGCTTCGCGACGAAGCCGCAGCTTGCACGGAAGATGATCGCGCAGGCGATCGCAGCCAAGGTGCCGTTCTCCTTCGTTGCAGCGGATAGCGTGTATGGAACGGGCGACATCGAAGCCATGCTGCGCAAGGCCGGCAAGGGCTACGTCCTGGGCATTGCGTCCAACCATCAGGTCCGCTCTTGGGGCAAGGCGCAGGTCTTTATCGACACCGCTGGCAACGTTGCGCAGAGCCTTCCTGGCAAGGCCTGGCGACGACTGTCAGCGGGCGACGGCACCAAAGGGCCGCGGCTGTATGATTGGGCCTATCTCGAATTGGCCGACCTCGAGGCTGGAGACTACAACAGCACGTTGACCGGAACCTGGACGCGAGGCCTGCTGATCCGCCGCAACATCGGGGACGGCGAACTCGCCTTCTTCTCCACTTGGTGTCCGAAAGGCACGTCGGCGAAGAAGCTGGTTGCAGTAGAAGGCTGCCGCTGGTCCATCGAAGATGGCTTCGAAACCGCCAAAAACGAATTTGGTCTCGATCACAATGAGACCCGATCCTGGCACGGGTGGCACCGTCATGTCTCGCTGGTCATGCTGGCCTTCGCCATGATGGCGGCGATCCGTCATCGAGCTAACGCCGCCGCTGTGGGGCCCAAAAAAACGTTGCCGCGCCGATCGATCAAACGTCGCTCCTGATCCGCTGGTCGATCCAGGAAATCCGTCGTATCACCCTCAAGCTCGTGCAACGCCGCATCCAGCCCGCTCGCATTATCGCATGGTCGCTCTGGCGACGCGCTCACCAAGCCGAAGCAAAGCGAGCGCACCTCAAGCGAAAAATGCAACTGTAGTGCTAGGCTCCGTTCACCGGGCTGGCGACATTTTAAAAGCACTGAATTTTTGAACCGGGAGCCGGGGGCGCAAATGCCTACGGCCATTTTGCGGAGGCTTTGGCAATGATCATCGAGATCACCGCCGTCATATTTCTGATCAAGGGCGTCAGCATCGTTTCGCGGCTGCTCGCACGACAGCGCGACGTATTCTACTACGTTTCAAAGCCAAGTCGCACAGTTTCATTTTTTTGACTAAATGGGGATTAAGCTCCCGCGTTCTGCCGCAAAAGAAAAATTACGAGAACTACTCGCCTCAACTGACCTGCTCGAACAGCAATTGGTGTATCTCAGGGCGTTACGCAAACAAGTGGCTGAGGCTGAAACGCTCGCCGTGATCCGACAGCGTTCGCCTTTGTCGGTGCCAGTGCCGGTCTTTAGCTGATGCCCAGCAGGCCGATCGAACTACCGCCCGCGACCACGTGCCACTTCGTTGAGATCGGGCTGAAGGCGAAGAAGTGACGCCCGGCCATGCCCACGTAGTCATTTCTCGCCGAGCATCCGGCCGGTGGTATTGTGAAGGAAATTACGACGAGTGCACACCAAGCAGACCACGGCGGCGGCGTTCCGTGCTGCGCCTCTTTCGCTCATTCAGGCTATCGCCATGGCCGAACGATTGCATACGGGGTCACGGACCGCCGCGATATCGTTCGATACATCGAACAATCCCTCTTATCGAGTGAGGACCGTCAAAGACAAAGAGATATGGGAAAATGTTGTTGATGTTCATACGGGGCGGACCGTCGGACCCGAGACTGCGTGGTCCCTAAACGAGCTTGAAATGGAAGAACGGGACAACATCAGCGCATTGAGATCAGTCAAACAGGAGCTATCGGACGCCGTGGCCATCGCTGAGAAAGCCGCAGTTGGAAAGGCCATCAGCGGAGGTCTGGTGAAGGAAGGTGATCGGCTCAATTTCGTGGTCGTCGTGTTAAGCGATGACCTCGTGAAGGAGGTCTTCCTCGAACCGCCAGGCGCCGCTTCGAAACGTCAACCGGCCACGGCTCGCAGGGACTGAAGCAATCTGCGGATTCGAGCGCGACGAAGATAAACGTGTCCGACCCGATGTTCCTGACGCTCAATGAAGTTGTCGAACGCTATCGCGGCCAGATCAGCGAAGGCACGCTCCGCAACTGGCGTTCGATGAGGATCGGTCCATCGTTCATCAAGATCGGCAAGGCCATTCTCTATCCGTTGGAGGAACTCGATCGCTGGGATCGCAGAAGCCTGGTTGTTGCCGACCTTCACGATCGCTCCCTTTGGCGGAAGCGGCGGAGTGACACGTCCTGATCCTGAAGTTAGCGCTGAGCGGGATGCTCGAGCCAAGATGGATATCGATTCGGAATCCGTGCTACAACGTGATCGGGGGGGGCGCGTGAAAACATCCGCGTGACACTTAGGTTCTATCACGATCTGTAACGAGGAACTGACCCCAATTACATACCCCTTCCAAGCTTATAAAATCGCTAAACTCTTGCGGCTAAATGAGAATTCTTCCTTCAAGTATGTTGATGCACAATCATCCCTCGGGGGATCCCTCACCGTCGCAGGCGGATATCCAGATGACGAAAGCGATCGTCGACATCGCCGGCCCGCTCGGCATTTCCGTGCACGACCACATCATCGTCGGCAAGAACGGGCACGCGAGTTTGAAGGGGATGCGGCTGATCTAGCTGTCGCCTGCATTTACCATCTATTAACTATCCGCTTCGCGCTTTGGCAGATGCGTGAGAGAGTGGTTCATCGGATGAGAGGGGTAGGCTCATTCTCGAATGAGAGGGGATCGATGAAATCAGCTAGCAGAGCGGATGAGGGGCGCGGCTCTTTTGATGAGCCCGGGGCACCTGATCGACAAATTTCTGGACCGGCTCGAGGAACTGAGGGGCGCGATGGCGCTTGCTGAAGTCAACAGATTGGCCTGCAACGAGGTGCGAACCAGGATGCTGTTCGATTGATACGACGACTAAAGCGCGATGGCACGGTCGAACCGCCATCGCGTTTTAGCTTATGATTGGCCGGGTTCGAATGGCACAAGGCCGTTGAAACAAAATCAGCACCGGCCCGCCAAGGCTTAAAGGGCCGCCTCAGTGAGGCGGCCCTTTCCTCGTGATGGTCAGCCAGCGCCGAGCTTCAGTTGACCGTGGGCGTGAGCAGCGCGAGCGGCTCGATGCTATCGAAGGTCGCGCCGGAGGTGTCGTTCATGCGAAGCGTCTTGTCGTGGAAATACGATCCCCGGGGCTGATCTAGAGCCTCCAAACGCAAAGAGGCGCCGCGAGGGCGCCTCTCGAAAGTGCGGAGAGCTCAGTAGCAGTAGCGCGGATGTACGCGCATCCAGGCGCCGTCGCCACGCTGGATGTAGCAGCCGTCGTGGTACCAGTAGTAACCGCCCTGGCGCCGGTCGCCATCGCTCGCGATGGCAGCGCCCGTGCCGGCGCCGATCACCGCGCCGATGGCGGCCCCGCGGCCGCCGCCCACGGCGCCGCCGACGATAGCACCGGCGGCTCCGCCGAGAATGGCGCCACCGAGCGTGTCCTGGGCCAGCGCCTCATGAGCCGGCATCGCGATGGCGAGGCCCAGCAAGGCCGCAATCCCAAACTTCCAAATCATTTCAAACTCCTCCTTCTGCGATCCCGCCGGCTTGTTGGCATTGGTTCCGGCGGAGGTCAATGACTTGACCCGCCAGTCCCGGCGCGCCGGCGGCGATTAACCGCGCAATGCAGGCGGAAAAATGGTTTGAACCGGCATTATTGCAGCCGCAACCCATGTGAGGGCGAAGAGGCGGCCGGACCGCAGGGAGCCAGCAATGCGAGCGAGTGTCATCGGATTGGTTCTGGGCGCGATACTGCGTGCGACATCGGCGGCCGCCTATGACGCCTACGACCCCGCCAATTGCAATGGCGCCGATTGGGACGCCGAGCATGCCCTCATCGTCTCGAAGGTGGCGGCAAGCCCGCGCGTCAACTTCGTCAAGAGCCCCTATGACGATGATTTCAAGGCCGAGAGCTGCCCGGCGGCCACGGAGGCCTGCCGGAAGAAATCCTACCTCGTGACCGGCGACCTCGTGCTCACCGGCAGGACGCGCGGCGAGTTCACCTGCGTCTCCTACCAATCGCCTCAGGCGAAAAAGCAGAACTGGACGTCCGGCTGGCTGCCGAGCGCGGCGCTGAAGCCCGTCGCGCCAATGGCGGCGACGGAAATTTCGGACTGGATCGGCACCTGGCACCTGCCGGGCGGCACGATCGAGATCAAGCGCGGCGGCATCGGCGGCCGATTCAAGATCGAAGGCGAAATGATCGTTCCGGGCGCACAGGATGTTCACACCGGCAATATCGAAGCCGAGGTCATGCCAGACAAGGACACCATCGTCTTCCTGAACGACGGCTGGCTTCCGTCTCGACCAAATGCGATTCGGGCTGCCGGGTGCGGATGCAGTGCATCGGACCGTTGCTATTGGTCGTGGACAATGCCGACTGCGGCGGCGCCGGCGTGACCTTCACCGGGCTCTATCGCCGGAAATAGCAAGCCGCCGCGCTTCAGGCGTCTCGGGACGCCCGGCATGTTGTCGATGCCTTTGCGCTGCAGGTATCATCGCAAGGACCGGCCCCGCGCGAACAAGGTTCTCGGGGCTCGACGGGGGGAAGCATGAGCGACTGGCGGCACAATCTGCCGGTGCCGTGGATGGCGCTGGTGATCTTCGGCTTCACCTA
>CAWHQY010000060.1:0-18314 GCA_963831505.1 uncultured Alphaproteobacteria bacterium
TCGCGCGCCGCCGACCCCGATGATCCACCAGATCACACCGGGAATGTGCCCGCGCACGGCGATAAGCCGCGCCGTGCGCGTCTTGTAGAGCTCGTTGAGGCTGCGCAGGAACTCGGCCTCGATCACGGACTCGCCAAGCGTCTGCGGATGGAACTCGACAAGGGTCTCGTGCAGCCGGATGAGCGGCGCCCAACCGGCCTCCGGCACCACACCGCGTTGCTGCACCGGCCATTCCTCGCGGATGACAAGCTCCAGATAGTTCTCGAGCTCGGCGCGCATGCGCTCGCCGGTCTCGGCAGGGAAGCCGCGCGTGTCGCGATAGAGATTGCCTATGTCGCCGGCCTCGGTCTGGGTGATCGCGTCGGCCGCGGCGAAGAGACTCCCACGTTGCCACGGCGATAAAGGCCAATAGAACCGCATAGACGACGCTGATGATGGCGATGCAAAACCCCGCCAGGTCGTTGTGTGCGCGCCGCATGTCGACATGGAGGAAATCGATGCACAATCGCCAGCCCGAGGCACGCAATTGCGGCGGCGCCCCACACGAGGATGTTGCCCCAGAGCCAAGTCGGGTGATTGTAGATCCAGTCGACGATCACGAGACGCGTCCTATTTGTGGGTGAAGCGCCAGACGCCGTCCCAATCCGCCGCCGGGGGATCGCGGCGCAGCGTCTCTATGCGTTCGAGGAATATCTCGGACGGCCCATCATCGGTCTTCATGGCGAGGCAGTGTCGAAACTGCCGCTCCGCTTCATCCCAGCGCTGCGCGCGGTAGGACGCAAGGGCGGCGGCAAATTCCTCGTAGCACTCGGCGGCAGCGGGCATCAGCTGTCCGTGCCGGCAAAGCAGCTCGTAGATGCGTACGGGCTCGGTCTTGCCGACGACGGTGATGAGGTCAAGTTCGCGCGCCTCAACCGCGTTCTGAGCGAGGCGCAGCGTCTCCTCGGAGATGATGAGCCGTGTGTGATAGGTCTTGTTCACGCCCTCGAGGCGCGAAGCGAGGTTCACTGTGTCGCCGATCACGGTGAAGGATTTGGACACTGACGAGCCGATCGTGCCGACCACAACCTCGCCCGTGGCAATGCCCATGCGCACGATGAGGTTGGGAGGGTTACGGCGCAATCCCACGATATTGGGCAGGTCCTTCTTCAAATCCTCGATCGCCTCCTGCTGCGCCAGCGCGGCGAGGCACGCCGACTCGGCATGGCTGTCGCCTGGAGAGAAGGGCGGTGACCAGAACGCCATGATCGCGTCGCCGATGTATTTATCGACGATGCCGTTACTGGCGCGGATGCAGTTTGTCGCGGCGGTGAAATAATGGTTCAGCAGATTGACCATCGCTGTGGCGGTGAGCTGCTCGCTGATCGAGGTGAACCCCTGGATGTCCGAGAAGAAGACGGTGACGGTCCGACGCTCGGCGTGATCCGCTTCAGCGTCTCCCGTCTTCGCCTCGAGCAACCCAGCGACGATGCGGGGATCGACGTACTTGCCGAATGTGTCCTTGATCCGCTCCTTGGCGCGCAGTTCGATGACCATGCGGTTGAAGGCGGAGGCGAGCTCTCCGATCTCATCGTTCGTGTGGATCGGGATAGACACCGTCAGTTGACCTGCCTCAACAGCTCTGGTGCCTTCGAGAACGCGTCGCAGCGTCCGGATGACGCCGCCCGACACGACCGCGCCGATGCCCAGCCCTAGGCACGCGGCGATGCCGAAGAGGCCGAAGCTCAGAAACTGAATTGCCGCCTGCTTTTGATAGACCGCCTCGGTCGCGGCGCTGGTGAGCGCGACGATTTCGCGGCGCACGGCGGCGGTGTCAGGGCCGAAGGCTTCCTCGTAATTGCGAAACTCGAGGGTGAGTGCACGCGCCTCGTCGCGACGGCCGTCGATGATCGCCTGCATTACGTTTTGGCCCGTATCGATGAAGGGACCGAGTTTCCGCTCGAGAAACCCGACGCTGCCCTTGAGACGCGCGAAGGTCAGCCGATTGTCGAAGGACAAGCGGTCATCGGCGATCGCCTTGTCGATGACCGCGTTAGCCGCCCGGAAATCGTCGGTCATCTTGATGGCGAGGCTGCGAGCGCGCGCCTGCTCGTTAGCAACATTATCCTGATCGATCTGCGGCAAACGTAGCAGCCGCAGCGGCACCAATTCGTACTCAAAGGTGACTACGTCGAAATCCGCGATGAGCGCGGTCAAAGGGCCGTGATACTCGGTAATCCCACCGATTTGGGCTGTCACCTGGCGCTGGAGGATCGCGGAGACGCCGACCACGACACCGAAGATGACCAGCAGAGCCAGGGAAATCGACAGGATCTTGAAGCGGATGGTCATCGTGGGAAGGTTCTGTCACGCGCCAGCGAGCACCATGATTCTACCAGCAAAGGGATCATAATTACACAGCGGATCGTGCGGCTGAGGGCACGATGCTGACAAGCAAATCACCACTGAGCCGGCCCTCGGCTATCAGTTTGCAAATCGGGCCGTCACGTGCGTCGTTCTCCAGCCAGACGCGGCAGCATGCGCCGGAGGACGTCGTTGCCGCGGACGAAATGGTGATGCAGCGCCGCCCCAACATGCGCGGCCACCAGCGCATAGACCACCCACTGAAGAAGATGATGCCCAGCTTCCGCGAGATCGGACACATCCTTTGCCTTGCCGACAAGTCGCGGCACCGCGAAGAGGTCGAAATAGCTGAGGGGATAGTCGCCCGCAACGACCAATACATAGCCGGTCGCGGCCATCGCGAATAAAACCAAATACAGAAGCGCGTGAACTATGCGGCTGGCGGCAATCTCAAGCCAATTCAGCGCGGTCGATGGGCGCGGCGCGCCGTGCCCGAACCGCCAAAAAAGCCGCAGCAGCGTCAGGCCAAAGATCGTCAGTCCGATCAACTCGTGGAGCACGTAGAGCTGGTCCTGGAACGGACCTTCGCTCACGATTTCCGCCATTGTGATGCCGATCGGGACGGTCGCGAGCACGAGCGCCGCCGTGGTCCAGTGGAAAAACCTCGCCACCGGATCGTACCGAGTGTCGGCCATGCGCGCTTCCTCTCCCCTCAGCCCGGAACGGCGGTGCCGCCGAGATTAAAGCAGGCGTCGGTTGCGCTTCACACGGCCAGGAGCATGAGCGCGGATCGGGGCTCCTCAATCCCCGCGCTGGACGCAACAGCGCAGCGCGAACGCCAATTGCTCCAGCTGGAAGGCGGGGCCAAGCCGGTGAAAATCGATGCAATGTCCGACGCAATTGAAGAGCGCGGCATCCACTCTCGGCGCAGTCACGAAAGCGGCGCTGAATCCCTTGATCTGATCGGCGTCGACAATCCAGAGCCGGTCAAATTCGGCCTGACGGTAATGCACCGGCACCCGAACTTTGGCGGCCACCTCGCGGACGGCGGAGTGCCAAGTCGACGTGATGTCGATAAGCTCCTGACGCGGCACCGGCGCATCCGCTTCATGGCCGAGCGCCGGCATCGGCGGCGCGTAGGTCCAATCCGGTCCGAACATCACCTGGTCCTTCATGGCCGCTGGCAGGTCGATCACCGGGATCTTCGGGAGTGCCGCCCACTGGGAGCCGCTCTCCTTCGGCGTGACGAGGCCGACCCCAGACACTGCGATGCCCAAAAGGGGCCATGACGGATTGCGCGCGGCGATCGATACCGTGATAGCGCCGCCGATGGAATGGCCGACGAGGACGATGCCACGCGCCGTGCCGCCGTGACGCTTCCAGATTTCGCCGATCGCGGTGTCGAGCCGTTCCGCATTGTTGGCGATCGTTGCCTCGGCCGGAGGGAACGGGGTTGTTTCGCCGTATCCTGGCCGATCCAGCGCGATGATCGGCATGCCCAGGGTAACGGTATCCGCTGAACTGGATTCTCTTCCTGCTGCCGCTGGAGAACGGCCACATCGCGGGCTGGGCGCTCACATGGTATTACGTGGCGATTCATTTGATGGCGGCATGTTTCTGCTATCTCTTCTGCCTCAGCCTGGGGAGGTCCCGCAGCGCCAGCCTGGCCGGCGGAATCATTTTCAGCCTCTCGGGCTTCATGGGCAATACGCCGTGGCCCGTGATGATGAACGGCGCCGTCTGGATTCCGCTGGTCTTCCTGTTTCAGTTGCGCGCTTCCCGCGGCCAGCGGCCTGTCGCCAGCGCGGCGCTTTCCGGCATGTTCCTGGGCATCGCCTTTCTGAGCGGACATCATCAGGTCCCGATTTTCACGGCGGTCGCGTGGATGGGGGTTTGGATCCACCTTCTGTGCAAGAATCGACGCCTGCTGGCTCCCGCGGCGGTCGCTCTACTGTTCGCCGGATTGAGCGGCGCCATGCAGATGCTCCCCGCTTACGAGTACGGCCGCCTCGCCAAACGCTGGGTAGGCGCGCCCGAACCCGTCACGTGGAACCAGCCCGGTCCCCTACTCCGTTCACGCCTACTACGACCTCAAGGCGTTCAGCCTTTTCGGCATTGTCTTTCCCGGCGTGAAGATGCATTTCGATCCGTTCCTTGGCGTGGTGGCGTTCTCACTGGCGCTGTTTGCGGTGAGCGCGCTGTGGCGCGACGGGCGCGTGCGCCTGCTGGCCGCGCTCGCGCTCGGCGTCATCATCTACGCCCTGGGCCACAACAGCGTCTTTCAGGGCGCGCTCTACGGCCTGATTCCGGAACTCGACAAGGCGCGAACCGCTTCGTCCGCTGTGGTTCTCTTCCAGTTCGCGGCGGCGGCGCTGGCAGCATTCGGGATTGACGAGCTGGCTACCGGCTGGGACCTGCGCGCCGGCACGTGGATCCTCGCCGGATTCGGCGCGCTGACGTTAGCCATCGCGGAGGTGCTGATCCTGGCCAACAAGCTGACCTTTCCGGCCGACGACCGCGTGATTCTGACCGCGGTGATCGCCCTGCTTGCCGCCGCGCTCTTCGCGGCGTGGCGCCGCCAGGCGTTGACCTCCAGGCAGGCGCGCGTGCTGCTGGTGCTTTTGCTCCTGTTCGAATTGGGCAATAGCGGGCAGTACAGCCTGGCCGATCGCTCCGACAAAAATCAGATGCAGTGGCTCGACCAGATGCGCGCCAACGACGATATCGGCGAATACCTCCGCAAGCAGCCCGGGTTTCAGCGAACCGAGATCGCCGGGGGCGCCTTTCAAGCCTAATTGGGGAGAGATGCACGGCGTCGAAATGCACGGCGGCGCGGGCGCCGCGGTCACCACCAACGTGCTGCAATCGGAGATTTTCAGCGTGTTCGGACGCCGCATGTACGGCGTCGCATACACCATCGCGGGGGGACCCGTGCCGGACGCCGGCGACGAAGTGTTTCGCGGCGCCAGCGGGCTGAAGGTCTACCGCCGCGATGCATTCCCGCGCGCCTGGGCCGTCCACGAACTGGTTCGCGTGAAGGACGAAGACGAAGGCAACGTTCTGTTGGGACGCGACCCAGAATCCCTGCACCGCAAGGCTCACATGGTGGGGCCGCCCCCGCCGGTACAAACTTGCGCCGCGGCGAACACGGTCCAACTCGTCGAACACGCGGCCGACCGGCTCGTCATCCGCGCCGAGATGTCCTGTTACGGCATGGTGGTGCTCTCCGACACTTTTTACCCCGGGTGGCGGGCGCGCGTCGATCACCGTCCGGCACAGATTTACGAAGTCGATGGGGCGATGCGCGGCGTCGTGGTGCCGGGCGGCAAACACGAGATCACCATGCGCTACCGGCCGGTTAGCCTGTATTTGGGGGCGGCTCGTGACGTTGCTCGGCATCCTCGGCGCGCTGGCGCTTGCCGTGTGGCTGCCCCGGAGAGCGGAAGGATTGTGATCGGGTACCTCCTGGGCGCGGGACACCAGCTAGAACGGCGCGCTACATCTTGAGGGCGTAGTAGCCCTTACGAACATGTACCACCAGGTCCTTTCGGCTCTTGACCCGCAACTCGACCGGATGGAACAGGCCGTCTGTCTTCAGTGGTTCGGGCCTGTAGGCTCGTGGGCGAGCTCGAGCGCAGAGGCATCTCTTCGACCGCACAGGTGAACCCAGCACCCGACCTTGGTCTGCTCAGCCCATGACCATAAGCGTTTCGACCCGCACGTTTCTTTCCAGCTGCAGAACGCGGACCGGTGCTCTTCTGCGCGTTGCGTCGGTTGGCGGCAATCTGGCGTTCGCTCGCCATGCTCAACCGGCGCGCTTTGTTGCAGCGACGAGTCGCGCACCTCATCTTCACGCGTGCCGTCTTTGTCAGGCTGCAAGCACGCAAGCGAACCCTGCCGGATCTCGCCTAAAACACTAAGGTCCCTGTCGCCCCGGTCCTGTTTAAACGCCATGATGCGATGAACATCCTCGAGGTGCGCGGCGCACAATCTGAAAGCCTCGGCTTCGATGGCGGTTTCATCCAGCCGGAATTCGCGCAGCAGCTTGGAGACATAAGCCTTGACCTCTTTGTCGTGGAAATAGCGCCGCGCGAAATCCTCAGCGGTGTGCTGACGGTCCAGATGAGTCTCGGATTCTTCGCCGGGCTCACCCCTCTTCATTTGAGATAGGCGGATCGAGCTCGACGCTAGGCTCTTCGAGCGCAGTAGCCGACGCGCTATAAAATGCTTGCACAGCCATACTCCGCCGGGAAATGACGCTTCGCTCGTACCGCTCGATCTTTTGGAGTTGCGCAACAGTCCTCTCATGCTCACAAAGGTCGGCGGTCTCCAATTCACCAAGGCTCAACAAAATCTGGGAACGCACGCCGCGAATCCGCTGAAGCTCTAAAAGGCATTCGGCGACTCTTCGTGCAAGCTCGCGATACCATGCGTCGTTGCTGCCGCGCGCAAGAAGGGCTGTTAGTTCTTCCAGGCGCAGCGAAAACGCCCGATCATTGGCGATCCGGCGTGCTAAACCATGGCGCAACGCGTTGTTCCGGGAAACAAGCTTTCCCCTGCGAGTTTTAGGGCCTGTACTCCGTTGCGCGTTCCTCCTGTTTGCCAGCAAACGCTTTTCCGAGATAGTCATTTCTTCGCCGCATTCAGCTTGGCGGAAGCCTTTCGCTGAGCTTCGAGCTCAAGACGTCCGCTGGTAACTTTCTGCTCGAGCAGCTTGGCACGCAGCGCAAACTCGCGGCGGACAGCAACATCGCGGAGCTGCTTCGCGAGACGCTGGTACGCCGAGGCCAAGAACTTTTCTATGAGTTCAAGCGACGGCACTCCCTTCAAGAAGGCCAGGGCATTCAGCGCATCCTGGTCATAGCCGAAATCTTCCAGCTGTTTGGCCACATTCGGGTCGTTGGACGGATCGCCCTTCAGCGCGTCCGCTTTCATTTGAGTGGTCTTACGGAGCATCTCCGTCGGACCGACGGCGCTGTGGTTCGGGTCGGTGCGGAGCAGAGCGTCGCCAAGCGCGGCGCGCTGGTTGAGCAAGATGATCGCGTTCTTCCAGCGGCGAAAGCGCTGGATTTCCCAGAGAAGCCAAGACGAATCGATGGTCAAGAACCACTGCAGGTCCGTATCGGGAATAAGCTCACAAATCATGCCCTCGAAGAGCGAATAGTAGTCTTCGGGACGTTCGCCGGGCAGCAAGCGCGGGGTTTCCATGACGGCCGACAAGAGATTGTCCGGAACGCCATGGAACTGAGTGAAGTAGGCTTTATCGTATTTTGTGGTCATGATGCGCTCCTCTATTGGATTGAGCGCACTATGGGTGACCTCCCGTCTGACTGAAGATTTCAGTTATGGACAAAAATGGGCCGTCAACATGCTAGATCTGATAGGCGATGGCGCGTTTGACGATATATTCGGACGACAAGCCTGAAGGCGAGCTGCTTCCGGAGTCTGAGGGACCGTCTAAATAGGCAGTAAGGGGCGCCAAGACGGTCTCGACGAAGAGGAAAAAGGGACCCTCCTCTGTTTGGAATAAGTCTCCGTCTCCGCGCGAACTCCACACCGATTTCCGTGTAATGCGATCGTTAAATCGCAAAAATATCGGGCGGAGTTTCGAAACCAGATACACGACGTGCCACGCGAAGGGCCGACCACGCCTTGCGCCAGGCGTTACCTCCGCAATTCCATTTCGTGCCGCAGCGCGAATCCACTCGTAGTATATTTCGTTTGCCTCATGAAATTCGAGGTCCGACCAATACGTGCCGGCGGGCTCGTCAGCGCGTTGATAACATGCGCCGACCACACCCTGGGCTTCGGGTTCGGTTGTATCGAGATAGAAGAGTTTTGGGTCTTCGATGATAGCCTCAAGGGTCGCGATCAGCTTGTTTGCCGGCTTGAAACCCGCGTCGATAAGGATCACTGCCGCCATGGCTACAATCCCTGCCAGCTCGCGAATGAGTTCGTTCGCTTCGCGAGCGCCGGTGTAGGTTGCCGCGCCGGGGTCTCCAAATTCCCGGTAGAATCCTACGCGCTCCAGTATAGTCTCCTTGTTAGCGCGATATTCTTCTTCGAGGCGGTTGACGAGCTCGCTAAAATTGACTCGTTGGTGGTTGATTTGAGGCTTCACTCGCGTTGGCATTTTTCTTGATCCTTGGGGAAGTAGGTGATCCCGAACCGGGCGGGACAACCGGTTGTTCCACGTAGACTGGGAGATTCCCTGTTAGCCCCTAGGCGGCAATTCACTCACGGTGACTACTTTCGGTCCAAATGGGCGCGAGTTGATGGCCCGGATCAACTATCCACATGTTTTGTTATCCGCAGACCGTCGTGGCTCGCTTGCCGCGTTCAGGGCGGCGGCATCGATCGATCAGAACTTCGTCGGCGCGCATCTGGAAATGGCGAATGACCCAATCGTCGGCGTTGCGCCGAGGGCTGTCTCCGAAGCTGCGGCAAAATTTTGTTGGCCAGTTGCTCGACGAATTCAGGCTTGATCCCGAAGCCCTTGCGCAGCTTCTCGAGCTACGTTCCTTGTCGGACGAACGACAGCTGCCGCTGCTGCGGGAACTGTCAGGGGCTATCCCGACTACACCGCGGGCTCGCTATTGGCGATCGCCATGTCGCGGAAAACGGGCGTGTTCGATTCTCCGCTTCATCCGCTCGGCTCCGCCATTCCCCGACACATCGTCCAGTATTGGGACGATGCACCGCCGTCCGATATCGCCAACCTGACGGCGACCTGGCAGCACCATAACCCGGCCTATGAATGGCGGTGCTTCAACGACGATGCCGCGGAAGCCTTCCTCGACCCCGCCTCGTAACTGCGCGGCGGTTACTCGCCGGTATATGCATTGCGTGCATGCCAGTAAGCTGGCTCCGCTCGGCAAGTACCGAGGTCATCTTGTTGCAATGACCACGCGCCTATTTCGTGGTCCTCGACAAGAAAGTGCACGCTTTGTGCTAAGGCATGCCCAAGCTCGCGGAACTCTTCGAGCGCCAATCGGGCGCGCTGCGACCACTCTATCCCATTAGAGAATTCGACATCGAACGAAAGGTCGGAAAGAATCCGACCCTCGATCGTTCGAACTTCCATGCGGACCGACATAGACTAGGCCGCTGCCATTTGTCTAGTGGTGGCCTCCGGGTGCGGGCAAAGCAGCCGTCTGCGGATAGCCTCCTCGACAAGCGCGAGCGCTTGTTTGGCTTCACGTGCTTCGGCTTCGGCAGCCTGGGCGCGAAACTCGATTGCCGTTAATTGATTTTGTTGCGCCTCGATACGCGATTGGGCTTGCTCCAAGGCTCCGGCAGCGTCCTGCAGCTTGTGTTCAGCGCTGATGATAAGTTCGCGTTGCGCCCGTTCAGCTGTCTCAGCTCTCATCTCAGCAAGTCGTAATTTTTCCGCGGCATTCTTGCAAAGCATTTGCGCGCTCGCCTCTGTCTCGCGGGCGCGCTCTTCCATGCTGCGAAATACTTCAGCCGCTTGATAAACCAAGTCCAGCGCCGTTGCGCCCGCGTCTGAAATCAACGGTCGCGGAAAGCTAAGCGTATGGTTGTCTCTTCGGGCCGACGCTCTTAAATGGCGGTGCGGGGTCATGCCGTTTCAAACCCTCTCGCGAGCAGCTATCTCGGTCAGGATGAACGTTTATGGTAAATTGAGAGTTAAGGCCTACGAATTCTGGGACCCAAAGGCCTTACCATCGGCACGCGTCATGGCCGCGGGGAACTTCAGCGATCCAGCAACCCAAACCAGTTAAACCGTTTAGGCTGGATGATCTCGGCCACCATCTTAGCGCCGGCTTCTTGAAAGTCGATCTAGCTACGGCGTCCGGATTTCGCACAATCGATCATTTTGTTGGCTATTTCCTTTCGCGCCTCAGGAGTATCTTTATCGGCGGGAAGCTGCTTGGATGCAAATTCCAACGCGGCCGTCATGTTGGCAAGCGTGTTCTGATCGAACTCAATCAACATGGCTGATCGCCAGTCTCGTTTGGAATGTGAAAGGACATGCTTCCTCTCCAGTCCTTATGAAAACGTTAAGAGGATGGGGGTCTCCAAGAAGCGGCCGGGCCGCGGTCTAAACCAGCTTTCCCCTGCTTCGCGAGCTTTTATGCCGAGGGCCCTATCTATGCTGTGTCCGCGACCACAGAAGAAATGCCGCGCTCGCGTTGTCAGCGCGCGCCCGCTACTCCGCGCGGCTGCGGCGCTCCTTCCCCGGCGATACCCGCCGGCGTTTCGCGATGATCTCGTCGGCTCGACGCTCGCGAGCGAGCGCCGAATTTTCAGAGTGGTCGCGAGCACGATGGCAAGAGCTGTCCCCGACGCAGCTAGGCGGCCGCATCAGCATCGGCACCCGACTGCTACGTCGACGGCACGATCGAAGGTGCGTTCACTCTCTCAAGCCTGAAGCACGCGATTTGAGCATCAATAACGGACCAATCAGGGCAGACGGCTGTCCGGTCGAAGCTGCTCAAGTCGAGCGAATCTCCGGCCGCTCTACAAGCGATAGCAGCGGCGACCAGCAGCGTGTTTGACTTCTGCAGGCATCTCGCCCATTCGGCACCTTCGCTAGTTGCCGCCTTGCTTCGAACGAGCTTGGCCACTTTGACGTGATTGGCCGGCGTGAGATGCAGCCTCGAGGAGTCCAAGCGGCGCTCCCGATTTTTCTGTCATGATCCCTCCACTGCAAGCGGTGCCATTTATGTTGGCAACTTAACCTCGTTTCTTCCGGAGGCGCACCCTGCTTCATCTATCTCGTCGATGAACTAGATGCCGGCCCACCCTGCATCTACTTTGAGCGCTTGGCTCGCTTCGCGAGCCGAACACCCGCGCCACCACCATTCTGGGGAATAAACTCCACGCCAGCCTTTTCGAGCGCTTGGGCGATTTGAGCAATGGTTTCTTCGGCTACTTTGATAGGGCCGTCTGGTACTCCGCCCTCTTCAGTGTTGGGACAGAAACGCCGGCCGCCTCGGCTACTGTCCGCTTGAGACAGTCCAGTGAGCGCCCTGGCCGCTCTCAGCTGAAAAAAATCCACCACCCCTATTGATCCTTTTAGATCATTATGCGATGATCCTTTTGTATCAAACAAGGTTCCTGAAAGCAATCCGCGATGTCCAAAAACCACCTTTACCGGTGAACGGCGGAGCTATGGCCAAGAGCAGCCGGTGCGCTGGATGCCACTCAACCAAGATACATCTGGAGATAACCCAATGAACACAGAACGACGCTCCTTCATCGGCGGCTCCGACGCTCGCATCATCATGGGCGATGACGAGGGCCGTCTCATCCGGCTTTGGCGAGAAAAGCGGGGCGAGATCGAGCCGGAGGACCTGAGCCAAAACCTTATCGTCCAGCTCGGCACGATCACCGAGGACCTGAACCGGACCTGGTACGAACGCAACACTGGCAATGCGGTCGAAGACATGCAGCGGAGGATCCGGCACCCGATCCACAAATGGATGGCCGCCACCCTGGATGGCCGGGTCCAGCAAACGGGGGCGGTGTTCGAAGCCAAGTTCATGCTCCCTTGGAATTTTTCGGAGGAAGCAGCCGCCGAAAAGCATATGGCCCAGCTACAGCATAACATGTGGGTCACGAACGCCCGCAGCGCGGTTCTGTCGATCATCACAGGCGGCGGCAAATGGGTCGAGATCACAATCTTTGGCGATCCGCTCTACCAACACCTTCTGCTAACGGCCGAGAAGAAGTTCTGGCGCTGCGTTCAGAGCGGAGAGCCCCCTCGCCTGTTCGGCATTGAACCGCCAAGGCCTCGGCTCGAGGGGGTTCGCGTGGTGGACATGACCTTGTCCAACAGCTGGGCCGAACTCGCCGCCATCTATCTGCGAGACCCGAAGCGCCTACGAGCAGCACGAGGCGGCGAAGCTCGACCTAAAGAAGCTCGTCCCAGAGGACGCCAAGGAGGCATCGGGACACGGGCTTCGGGCCAAGCGCTCCAAGTCCGGCGCGATCAGCTTCGAGTTGTTGGAGGCCGGCCATGCATCAGTCCAGTGAAAACATCGGCGCGATCGCGACCGCGCTCGCCAAGGCACAGACCGAGCTTGCCAACCCGGAGAAGACCTTGAGCGCAACGATAGTCGGGCGGAACGGCGAACGGACCTTCCGTTATGCCTCGCTTGCGACGGGTCTGGACCTGATCCGGAAATGTCTGGGCCAACACCAAATCGCGGTCGTGCAGAGCACGGCGGTGGACCAGGGGCGGATCATGTTGACGACCCGGCTGGTGCACGCCTCCGGCGAATGGGTGTCCTCGCTCTGGCCCGTCTGCCCGGCTGGCGAACTCTCGGCACAGGTGAAGGGCGCGGCGCTGACCTATGCTCGGCGTTACGCCCTCTTCACCTTGGTCGGCATCGCCGGCGAGGACGATTTGGATGCACCTGAACTTCTCGCGGATCCGCAGCCACAATCCAATCCTGAAACGACGAAGCTGCAATCACGAGCGAAAGGAAATCTGCATTCCCCGCGTCCGACGTCACTAAACGCCAAAGAATCCGCCGAGCTCTGCGATCGGCTGCTGCGGGAGCTGTCGGTCTACGAGACGGACGACGCCTTAGCCGTTTGGGCCTATCGAACTTTGCACCTCAAGAACACACTTACAAAAGAGGATTCGGAAGCACTAGAAGCCGCGTACCTGTCGAAGGCAGCGTCAATTGATCCATCCGTGCTTTTCGAAGCGAACACGAGCTTGTCAGCGCGAGAGCAGGAACACGAAATTTCGTCCACGCCAACAGGAATGATGTCGTCGCACCAATAGACAAGCCGGTCCGCAAGCGAAGCAAGGCGCACCTCGCATTTGTCGCCTCACAAGCTTGCCTGATCTGCAAGGCCGCGCCATGTGATGCTCACCATCTCAAGATGGCGCGACCGCGTTCACTTGGACGGAAGGTCAGCGACGAGTTCACAGTTCCGCTCTGCCGCAAGCACCACCAGGAGCTACATCGACACGGTAACGAAGCAAACTGGTGGGCGAACATGCAGGTGGCGCCCCTACCAATCGCGAAGGATCTGTGGGAGGGTAGTCCAATTCACGTCGCCGAAGGGCCTACCGCAGCCGATGGCGGCGTTCCGATATTGACTGGTTGACTCCTCGAGAAACCGCCGGGGCGCGTCGACAGCCCTCGGGCTCGACGCTATTCGCCAAGCAATCCTCAGTTGTTTGGCATTGCACAGCCTTGACAAATGATCAGCTTGCGCTTCAGACGAATGTCGTCCGATTGCTCACGCGCCTGCTCGTCTTGCCAGCTATCCGCCGTAGCCAGATTGTCCTGCGATTTTGGCTGCTGGCCTTGGCTTCTAACGCGACTGGAAATCCGCTGCTTCGGCGGTTCTGATGGCGTCTCCTCTAGGGCTGGTTGATTCAAGCCGTCCCCATCAGTTCTGGCTGCGGCAACGGGAGCATTACAACCGGTCCCGATAAGGCAGCATCCACCGAGAGGTAAGGCGGCCAGGAACACGGCGAAAAAGAGGGATTTCATGAAAGCCCACTTAAGATGATAAAATGGCAAACTCAGGCACGTTTTGTGCCTAACCCGCACGATCGAAATCGAGGAACACCTGTAGACCACAATACCAACAAGGATCAAATTACGTAAAGGAGTAATCTGCGGCTCGCGAACCTTCTTTGGTCCTCAAGGTGCTTATCACGTCAGCGCATGAAAAGAGCATCTCGGTTGCCTGAAATCGAAAAGCAGCGATTCCTGTCAAAGCGAAACGCTCAACTTTCCGTAGGAAGGTGGTCGAACCTTTCGCTATGCGCCACTCTCGATCCGCCTTGACCTTGTCCGTCAGGTCGAGGTGATGCGGGATCAGTCATAGAGGAAATTCAGCCGACCCCGATGAGACGTGTCGGTGCTGCAATGATTTCTGTGGCTGTTCCTAGCATCCAACATTCTGAATCTGGGTCTGACCGGGGTCGCCGACGCGGGATCGGCACCGTCAAGTAAATGGATTCCGCACCGGTTCTATAGCTGCGAGAGCGTCTGCGGTCCTCTCGACGGGCGCTGACACACGGTCGGAGAGAGTCTTTGCCCTGTTGACGGAGTGAACGTTTCGCCGTTCAAAAATATGCGGATCCGGGCGGCACGCAAATGCGCTCGGCATCGAAATGCTCGATCACCTAGTGGCGGGCCGCTTCCCAGGCCGAACAAACCGACGGTACGCAATTCAGTGCGTGTGCCTCAAAACCCGCGGGATCGTCAAACGTTGCCCAAAGCAGGACCTAACCAGACGACCACGCCGGTCGCGGGCGGAAGCGAAGGTTGAATTCTCTTAGCCTGGTTGCGACCACCGAAGGCCAATTTCCCTAAGTCACGTTGGTGAGACGAACCAAAGAGGCCTCATTAGATGCTCTTGAAGGGATGCGCATGTTGATGCCACGCCCAGGCGGTGCGGATGATTGTCGGCAGGTCCGAATAAATAGGCATGAAGTCCAGCACCTTACGGGCGGCGGAGGGATCGGCCACCAAATAGGTGGGATCACCCGGCCGCCGTGGTTTGACGATATGCAGCACCTTTCGTCCGGTCTCCCGCTCGATAGCGGCTAGGATCTGACGGACCGAAAAACCCGAACCGGATGCCCAGATTGAAACTGCCGCCAGATTGCGAAGAACGGAACAAGAATTGCGGTTTTCTGAGGCTGCCACCCGAAGCTGAGAGCGACTTCTATTTCGTGCAGGTGGAGGATCCGGAGACCGCCGTCGCCCGTATCGTCGAGCTGGTTAAAACCAGGATCCCCAAGCGGTTCGGTCTCGATCCCATCCGCGACATCCAAGTGCTATGCCCGATGAATCGCGGCGGCGCCGGCGCACGGTCGTTGAACATCGAGCTGCAGGCCGCACTTAATCCCGCCGGTGATCGTAAGGTCGAGCGGTTTGGTTGGACGTTTGCTCCCGGCGACAAGGTGATGCAGATCGAGAACGACTACGAAAAGGAGGTCTACAACGGCGACATTGGCACCATCGACGACGTCGATTCCAATTCCGGCGAGCTCTTTGCCAGCTTTGATGGCCGGTCCGTCACATACGGATTCGCGTTCGGGGAGCCCTGGGGTATCAGGGAGCCAGCGTCCGTAGCGGCGACTTGACACGGTACCGCGCCCCCGTAGACGGAGGCAGTGACCCGTGCCTGCGCTGGGCGGGACGATGTGCCGAGATGGAGATCACTTCGGAATTCGTGCTACAAGGTGATCGTGAGGTCTTCTGAAAGTACCTGCATGACGCACCCGGTCCATCACGTTCTGCAACGAGGAACTAACCCCAATTGCATACCCCATCAGAACTGACGGAATCACTACAACCTTGCTTCTTAAGCTTCGTTCAAGCATGTTGATGCACAAGCACCCGTCGCGCCAGCGCCAGCATGCGCCCAAGGACAATCTCGCCGAGCAAGTCGGTGCGGCCTTCGGTCTTGTGGGCAATGTCGCGGATGATACGGCCGAGGTAGGTTCGGAGCGTCTTCAAGGCCCGGTTGGCGCGCTTGAACGCCTCATCCCTGGCGACGAAATCCTCACAGGCTAGTCACGGATGGCGGCGGCGCGGGTCCTGACGTTGCTTTTGCCAATATGGATTGTCCAGGCACATTGCCGAGAGCCCAGACGCCGTGGCCCTGCATTGGTCCCAATTCATATAGCTGCAGTCCATATAGGAGATGCCGCCGCGCAGCCATCTCTGCAGGCAAACCGGGTAGCGGGGATCGTAGCGTTGGGCTGTGGCCGGAGCGACCGCCAAAATGGTTAAAGCCGCCAGGATCATGCAACGAAGCAACCGCATCATAACCTCACTCTCAAGCGGCTGCTGTTCACAGCCGAACGATCATGCGCGTGTTGATAACTGTTGTGGCGAGAAAAGAGAACTGGCTTGATCGAAAGTCAGCAGTGCACACGTCGAGTTGACCGGCTTCGCGCTGCAGCTCGCCCGCGCGAGAGTGGAATGGCTCATCGAAGCCTTCACCAACCATATAGGCGCTGGAAACATGACCTACGGAAGCGGGGATGGAGGGTGATCGCTACGGCCTGCAAGGCTGCAATGGGGTTACCCGGGCAATTGCCAGTTTGCCACCCGTGAACAATGCCTCGCGACCGCGTCGGGCATGAACCTGTACTACCGACTCAATTCCACCTATGCCTTCCGGAAGTGGCGGGCTCTGGAATCGCCTCCCAGACCACAAGCGGAAGCTCAGCAGGGCCAGTCCAGGTGAGTCAGGGCCATTCGGCCCAAAACCCGGCAGGTGCGCGCCGGGGATCTGTCGTGGTCCTTAGAAGAATCGAAGAATCCTCAAATTCCGCTGAGCGCGACCGGCATGCTGACGTTGCCTACTGATCCTTCGGCTCATGCGGCAACCAAGGCAACTGCAGGGGCCGCGATCATGCCAGTATCTCTGGTCGAGACGTCTCAACGTCGAAAGTGAACGCCAAGTTTCTTGACCGACGCCCAGACGACGTTGCCACTGAGGAACGACCGGTTGAGGTCCAACCGCCCCTTCAGGTTGTCATAACGGCGTTCGGCTGAACCTTCCGCATTTCCCGACGGCGGACTTGATATCTGTCGTGCTGCTTCGAAGCTCCTAATGGGACACTTTTTCTGTCTCAGGCGAACGGATGCTTACCATCTCCCGTCGCGCTTCGCTCAGCCCTGGGTTTAAAGACTTGGGCCTGAATGCAAAACCCCGGCAGTTACCCGCCGGGGCTATTGCTGTTGGCTCTTCTTAGATCAGAAGTTGCGTTGAGCGCGGAGAAGCACGGTAACGCTGTTCTGGTCCTTCAGCTCATACGTGGTCAGAGGTTTCATCACCGTTGCAGGGGGCTGGATAAAGACAGTGCCAGAGTAACCCTGGTCCAGATGCGTCCAGTTGACGTCGAATGTGAAGGCTAAATTCTTCACCGGCGTCCATATGACGTTACCGCCGACCACGGAAATGGCGAAGTTTGGATTGCAACTGCCGTTCAGACTAAGCTGTGTCACAGCAAAGCCGCAGATCGTGGTCTTGGCAAGATTGCCATACTGAACCGCGCCATAGGCACCGTAGATGCCGGTCACCCAGTATGGGTTCCAGTTGTGGTTGAAGCCGGCGCGGAAGCCCCAAGTCTGCACCAGTTCAAGGCCACTGTTCGGCAAGCCATTTCCGCCGGTGAATACAGCATCGCCGATAGCAGCGAAGCCAAGGCTCTGGTAAGCACCAGGCGCACTAGTGCCGCCAAACATCGCGATGGTTGTTGGAAACAAGCTCTGGAAGTTGTAGCGGCTCGCGCCATCCGTGTAGACAGCCTGCATGTTCAGGGTGTCGCCAGGTCCGGTCGGGATGTTCTTGAACGACAACGCGCCCTGGACCGCGAAGCCCCACTTATCGGAAGGGTGCCCGGTGACCTCGGTGGTCCCGTAGTACGAGGCATGGTTGTCATGCGCAGCGACCGACAACATAGCCATGCCCCAGGCCTGGTCAACTTTTACATTTCCAACGATGTCCGGAGCCACCATACCGGCGCCAATGCTAGGTGCGCCATATCCGACAAAGAAGTTCACGGTGCCGGCTGTGATAGAGGGCGAGACGCCGCCCGGGAACGACAGGTTCCAAACGTTCGTGGTGTCATAAACGGTCGGATCCTGCAACGCGATCGACGCCGAGATACCTTGGCCGAAGTCGGCCGTGTAGGCCACCTGGTTCACGCCCGTGACGTGGTTGGAGCCGCCGGGTAGGGTATCGGGACCGCCAGCCGGATAGCTCTGCCATGGCGCGTCGAAGAACGAGTAGGTACGACCGAACGTGAAGCCAGCGAACTGGATTAACGCGTGGTAGAGACCCAACGAAGCGCCACCAATCGTGCCGGTGGTGCTGTTATAGGCGGTCGTGCCACCTTACGCGTTGTTGAGCAGATTCCCAGCACCGACATACTCGCCGCCCGTCCAGGTGAACACCATGTCCGCGAAGGTGCGGACCACGCCGTATTCTGTGGCCGTGCGAGTATCAAC
>CAWHQY010000061.1:0-39277 GCA_963831505.1 uncultured Alphaproteobacteria bacterium
GATGTGGGAATTGCGCCAGTCCCTCGGTTTCACCGACCCTCTCGGCATCCGCGACCTGGTCGAGCCGGCGAACGTGCGCAGCTACATTTTGGCGTCGACGCAGCACACTTCGGCGGCGCTCCCGCTGGCCACGCGCGAACCGTTCGGCGCCTGCCAGCAGCAGCCCAATCCCAACCCGCACACCTGGACGGTGCGGGCGCTGCTGGCAGAACCTCACGGCCTGGATCAAGGACGGCGCCGAACCGCCGCCGAGCGCCCGGCCGACCATCGCGGCCGGCACCCTGGTGGCGCCGGACCAGGTGCATTTTCCGCCCATCCCGGCCAACAGCTACGGCAATGTCTCGCGGCCGGCGGTGCGGTTCCTGCGGCTGCACAATCCGCTGCATGTTCACGATTACGGCGAAGACTATCGCCCGGAAGAATTGTCCGGCCTCCTGTCGGTCGAGCCGCCCAAAGTCGGGGCAGCGCAGTACGGCACGCTGGTGGCGCAGGTCGACGCCGACGGCAACGATCTCGGCGGTATCCGCAACGTCTTTGTGCAGGTGCCGATCGGAACCTATACCGGCTGGAACCTGTTTAACCGGAGCTTCTACGAGGACGGCTTCTGCACCTTGCAGGGAAGCTTCATCCCGTTCGCACGCACCAGGCAGGAGCGGCTGGACGCCGGCGATCCCCGGCTCTCCATCGAGGAGCGCTATCCGTCCAAGGAAACCTATGTGGCTGCGATCAAGCGGGCGGCAGACGGCCTCGTCGCCGATCGCTATCTGCTGCCGGAGGACGCGAGCCGGCTGGTGTCGCAAGCCGAGCGCGAGGGCGTGCGGCTCGCGCCCTGAGGGGTTGGCGCAAACATCGAGCCTCGCCTGAGGCGCGCTTCGCGCGCGCGTCTCGCTCCCTCCCCCGCTTCGGGGAAGGGTTGGGGAGGGGGCCGCGGCCGCTCCAGCGCCGCCGGTGGTGACCGTTTCAGTCCCCGTAGCCCGGGCTACGCGCTCCCCCGCTCGCGGCAGAGGGAGCCGTTACGGCGCCGGCGAGGCGAGCGGCTTGCCCTTCTCCACGATATAGACGGCGAGCACCTTCATCCCACTGGTGGTGCAGGCGTCGTGCTTCGCACCCTCCGGAATCTGGAACGACTGGCCGGCCTTGAGCTGCTGATCCGGCTTGCCTTCGATTTTGACGGTGATGTCGCCTTCCATCACATAAGTGCTCTCGACACCGGGATGGGTATGGCGACCTGCGCAGCCGCCCGCCGGGATTTCTGCAATCGCGCTCACCGTCTGGAAGCCGGCCGGAAAGTCGACGGTCTGCACCGGCGTGCGCTTGATGCCGGTCTGCTGCGCCAGAACCGGCGCGAGGAAAACCGGCGCCAGCGCGACCGGCGCCACGAAAGCAGCAATGACGAGCGTTTTCTTGAACATGGACTTTCCTCTCCTCGATGGTCCGATGAAGGCACGCGGAACTCGATGCCGTACGGGTTGTAGTCGAAATTCCCGCCGATGGCGCCTGCCTGTTTGCGGGTGGAGACTTCGGCACGTCCCCGCTTTGCGGCCAAGCTATATCACGTGCCCGCACGTGCGAAAGGGGGAGCGATGCAAGCGGCCTCACATGGTGACCACGAGATATTCGTCCTCGACGCTGACCGCAAAGGTCTCCGCCACATAGGGGCCTTCGACCAGCCGCGCGCCGGATTCGACGTTGACCTCAAAGTTGCGCACCTTTATGCGGCGCGGGTCGCACCACGACTTGCCGGTGCGGATGTCGTATTCCCAGGAATGCCAGGGGCAGCGGATCACCTCGCCCCGGCGGCTGTAGCAGTATTCGCCGGGCGCGTCGGATTGAACGAAGCCGGTCACGATGCCCTTCGACAGCGGGCCGCCCTGGTGCGGGCAGCGGTCCGACACCGCGAAGAACTCGCCGGCGAGATTGAAGACGATGATCTTGCGGCCCCTGACCTCGAACAGCTTGCGCCCGCCCGGGGCAATCTCGCTGGCGGGGGCGACGACGTATTTCGCCACGCCTGTTTCTCCTCTATCTCACCACCCCGGAGATACAACACGGCCGGTGGCGCGGCGGCGTCAGGCGGTTCTTGAGGAAGCATCGCGGGCCGGATTCGGCGTAACCGGGCCGCAGATAGGTCCAGGCGCGGCATTGGTTGTCGGCCTCGCAGGCGACCCGGCAGGCCTCGCCGGTGGGCTCGGCGGGCACTTCGACGGTGCGGTAGTCGCCGCCCGGGCGGTCGATCGAGAACTCGCGGGTCGGGTTGCGCGGCTCGATCACCCCGGCGCCGCGGACGCCGGAGGCGCTGTCGCCGGCTTCCACGCGGGGCGGCACCTGGTTCTTGAGCCAGCACGTCGCCGGATGTTCCGCGGTCGGATAGGAAAAGCTCCAGGCGCGGCAGCGGGACTCGCGGTCACACCTGGCGGCGCAGACGGCCGGATCGCCGGAGCGGACGGCAAAGCTCGTATAGTCGTTGCCGCGCCGATCGAAGCCTACCTGGGCTGACGATGGCGACGCGAGGCAAGAGGCGGCAATCAGGATGGTCAGCGCAATGAAAGCCCGCATCATCCAATGGTCATTTCCGCCCGGGCGTCCCCCTCCGGGCCGATTTATTCACCCACAATCATAGTCGGAATTGCCGGATGTCATAGTGGCCTGACCCCGGTGTGGCCCAACATCGGCTTCAAAGTCGGGGAAAAGCCGGCCCACCCACTCATCGAAGGCACTTGGTGGCCGGCTCTTCATGGCGCGCCGGCACGCGGGATGCAGCCTCCGACCGCCTGCGGCTCCCCGCCTGAACCGATGGTCAATTCCAAAATCTGCCTGCCGCGACACCCCTTCCACCTCCGCTGGCGGATGGTGTATCGTGGCGGCCCGTAGCTCGTCGAACCGTGAGGTGCCGGCAGCCACCTTCATGAAGTTGCGCAGCAATCGCGCCGACGGCGTCACTGATTTGATTGCCAGTCCTTTTCCAGCAACGGAACGACGATAAACGCCGAGGTGCGGCTGCCGCATACCCGTCGGCGGATGTCAGGGAGGATGTCCATGAGCTACCGAAACCCGAGTTATCGAAACCCGCTTTACCGAAGCGCGATCTGTGCCGTTGCGCTGGCAACCGCGCTCTTTGCAATGCCGTCCGCCGCCCAGGTCGTCGATTTCGGGAAGTATCCCGACTTCAAGGGCCAATGGGTCCGCACCGGCAACCCGAACAATTGGATCGCGCTTGCGGGGCCTCCTCCGCTCACGCCCGAATATCAGAAGATCTTCGAGGCCATCCAGGCCGACCTGAAGGCCGGCGGAGCCGGCAACTGGCCGTCGACCTTCTGCGTTCCGGCCGGGATGCCGGCGATGATGAGCTTCTACGATCCGATGGAGATGATCGTCATGCCTGATGTCACCTACATCCTGATCAGCCACAACGACGATTCCTACCGGCGGATTTATACTGACGGCCGCGATTGGCCGACCAACGCCGCACCGACATTCGCGGGCTACTCGATCGGCAAGTGGATCGACGAGGACGGCGACGGCAAGTACGACGTGCTGGAGATCGAGACGCGCGACCTCAAGTTACCGCGCGGTTACGATATCTCCGGCCTGCCGTTTCACAGCGACGGTCAGGCCGTCATCAAGGAGCGGATCTATCTCGACAAGAACGACCGCAACACCCTCTATGACGAGATCACGGTGATCGATCATGCGCTGACGCGGCCGTACGTCAAGCTCCAGAAGGCCACCCGCAATCCAAATCGCCGTCCGGTCTGGATGTCGGAAGTCTGCTCGGAAAGCAACACGCATATCCGCATCGGAAAGGACGAGTATTATCTGAGCGCGGACGGCAAGCTCATGCCGTCCAAGAAGAACCAGGCGCCACCGGATTTGAGTTATTTCAAGCGGACCAAGCAGTGACCGCGCCCGCAGGACAAATGTCGTGGTCGGACCAGGGACGGTTCATTCCGGCACCGCCGCAGGCGGAGCCGGGAAATGACGGCCGCGTCTGCTCTCACCAACGGCCGGCCAGGTATTCCTTCACGCATGCAGCCGAAGCCTTTGCATAGGTGCCGCGGCGGCTCACCACCGCCCCGGTGATCCGGCGCAGCGCGAGCGCCATCTCCGCGGCCTTCGCCACCACGGCGATGCCGTTGAGCACCAGTGCGCCGTCGATGACGAAGGGGCACTCGCGGGCGAACAGCAGCATCGGCAGGCCGCCCGCCGGGATGATGACCTCCGCCCCGGCGGCGACCAGCGGACGAACCTGTTCCACGAAATCCGCACGCACCTGCGCGTAGCTCGCCTGGTCGGTGAAGGCGCGCATGAAGCCGGGCAGGTCCACATGGATGGCCCGCACGCCGGCGACGCGCTGATCGAGGCCGTGCGCCCTCACCTGGCGCTCGTGCCACGCGATGAAGACGGGATCGATGGTCACGAGACCGAGCCGGCGCCCCATGCTCAAGCGCGGCAAGCAGCGTCGCCTCGCCCAGGCCGACGACGGGAATGTCGACCGCTCCGCGGATCTCCAGAAGGCCGGGCTCCTGGAAGTGGCCGATGACGAAGGCGTCATAGCCCGCGCGCTCCGCCTCCAGGGCATTGCGGATCGTCTGCGCGGCGCAGCGGAATTCCGTCAACGGATGGAACAGATGATCGGGCGGATCGAGGCCGTGTACTTCGAACCGGATACCCGGACCGGCCACCGCATCCAGCAGGCCCTGCAACCGCTCGATATAGGGCGCCTGCTCGGTCGGATGGACGAAGCTCTGGTACCACAGCCGGGCGGGCGGAGACGGCTCAGCCATGTGCTGCCCTTCAGGTGAAGCGATGCCGGCGGCGCGGAAAGGTCAATGACGCGTCTCGATGTGTGCGACGCGTGACATTGTTGCACGCGTGCCCGTGGTGCAAGGGCGAATTCGAGGTGCCCGCTTGCGACGCGCGTGTTCGGCGGCGGGGTTCCACCCGCGCCGGAAAAATACTAAACAGTGCGGGCATTGTTCGAGTGGAAGATCCGGCTCGACAAGAAACGTACACGGGAGAGGATTCGATGTCGAAGACGACGCGTTTGACGCTGTTCGCGTCCGCAGCGCTGCTCGCCTGCGGTTTTGGTGGGGCCGTCCAGGCGCAGAATGTGCAGGCGCCGCCCAACCTGACGTTTTTCGTGACCAGTGCCGGCCCGGGCAAGGGCGCCGATCTCGGCGGCCTCGCGGGTGCCGATCGCGCACTGCCAGCAGCTGGCCACCGCGGTCGGCGCCGGCAACAAGACCTGGCACGCCTATCTCAGCTCCAATGCCGCGATCGCCACGCCGGTGAATGCCCGCGACCGCATCGGCAAGGGCCCTTGGCAGAACTTCAAGGGCGAGGTGGTGGCCCAGAGCGTCGACGACCTGCATAGCGCAAACAACCGGCTCGGCGCTTCGACCTCGCTGACCGAGCGCGGCAACACGATCGCCGGCTTCGGCTTCACCCCCAATTGGCACGACATGTTGACCGGCTCGACCGCCGATGGCCGGGCGTTCCCCGGCAACCTCAACATGACCTGCAACAACTGGACGAGCAGCCAGTTCGGCAACGCCATGCTCGGCCATGTCGACCGCCGCGGCGGCGCCGACAATGAATTCCAGCGCTCCTGGAACTCGTCGCACCAGTCGCGCAGCTGCAGCCAGCCCGATCTGATCGCCACCGGCGGCAATGGCCTGTTCTACTGCTTCGCGGCCAACTGATCGGCCATCATCGCGCGGACAGCGGCGCGGCGTGCCGCTGTCCGTAATTTTATTGCGCGCGCTCGCCGGCCTCGCCGCGCTTGCGGCGGATCGGGCCGTTGCGCAGCCGGCTGTGCCGCCATGCGGCGGCGCAACCATCGCAACCGGCGATGTCACCCGCGTCATCGACGGCAAGAGCTTCGTTCTCGCCGATGGCAAGCGAGGTGCGGCTCGCCGCCATCGAGGCACCGCCGCTGTCGGTCGCCGATCCCAACGAGGAGCACGTCGCCGTCGGCAACGCCGCCAAGGCGGCCCTGGAAGGGCTGTTGGCGCACCATTCCGTCGTTCTCAAGTCGGCGGAGACCGGCCCGGACCGCTACGGCCGGCTGATCGGCCACGTTTTCATCACCGGCGGAGCGCAAGAAATTTGGGCCCAGTACGAAATTTTGACAAAAGGTTATGCGCTGGTAGCCCCGGGTGGGGGCAATCGCGCATGCCTGTCATATCTTCGCGGCGTCGAACGCAAGGCGCGGGACGGACATGCTTGGCCTGTGGGGCGAACCCTATTATGTAATGAAAGAGGCGCAATATCCCGACGACGTCATGACGGAGCTGGGACGCTTCGCGTTGGTAGGGGGAAAAGTGATATCGGTCCGCGAAAGCGGCGGCATGGTGTATCTGAACTTCGGGCGGCGCTGGACGGAGGACTTTACCGTCACCATACCGAAGCGGAACCAGCGTGCCTTCGTCGCCGCGGGGGTCGATCCGAAAAACCTGGCCGGCCGCCGCATCGAGGTGCGCGGCTGGATCGAGGAGCGTGGGGGACCGGCCATTGAAGCCGCGCGCCCGGAACAGATCGAGATGGTCGGGGGGAATTGACGGCATGATCGCAAGGTCAGCGGACCTCGACCGTCGGCTTCTCGTCCATGTGCTTGGTCTACCGGAGAGTTTGTGCGAACCCAACGGGCCGATGGAACGGCTGCGCCGCAAGCTTTCCGTCGAGCCGCAGATACGCGGCGGAAAGCAGACGAGGCTTGTCTTCACCGACGATGGCGAGGATAGTGTTCCCCGCTAAAGGACTGTTGCGCCCACGATCTGCTAGAAATGTCTGTGGAGAAACCAAGCCCCAAAATAGCAAAACCTGCAACAAAGGGTGAGCAAACAGGATTCGAACCAAGATTGACGGAGTCAGGTCATCGCCGCGTGGGGGCGGGTCGTCGTTTCGCTGTTCGGTGGTCTTCTGCTTCTCGCGAGCGCGTTGCTTTTCATCTGGAAACTCGCCTCCTTCCATCGCGCGCCCGCGCAAGGCTATCAATCAGTTAGCTGCAAAACTTTAGGTCCATTGATGACTGTATTACCAATCAGTTTTACCGAGGCCCTCAACCTCACAGCCGACACGAAGCGGCATTTGCTTCTCGGCAACGGATTCAGCATAGCTCTATTCTGGGATCGCTTCAGCTATATGTCCCTCTTAGAAAACGTAGATTTCACCCATTTTCCGGAAGCGCGGAAGGCTTTTGACTTATTGGGAACGACGGACTTCGAGGTAGTGATCCATGCGCTGCATTGATCGCCTGGACCTGGTGGAGAACCGCTTTGTCGGCATGAAGAACCGCAGCGTCTATTAGACACCGGGCGGCAGAAGCTTATGGGTCATCACCAAGTTTGAGGAGGTGGCCCCTGGTCTGAGCCTGACCTCCCAGATCAGGGGCCCGTTCGGGCCCGCCAGCTCGCCGACCGCGCTATATGTTGCACTAATCCCACACTCACCATTCATTAACGCGTCAGGCGAGACTTTGACGAAGTTTTGACGAAATGCCGGGACAATCTCGTCTCCAGTGCAACGAGGCATGCCTGCCCGTTGACGCGGAGATTAAAGCAACCGGGAAAAGCCCTAGCAAGCCCCCGGCCAGAGGAGGGATAGGAACTGTTTGCCCGTACTTCCGACCTGATGAGAGATGCAATGAACGGACTTTACGTCTACTCAATAATGGTTGCCGGGTCTCTCTTCGCTCTGGTCATTTGGATCTCGCGTCGCTACGACGTTCCGCTATATGGACAGGCAGAAATTGCCTTTTTGTTCGGTGCATTCATGCTTTGGGCAGTCATAATGACTGGCCTGTATAGCCCGTTTCAATCTTCTGTCCTTTTAGCGCAGCAGAACAGAAATCCCGCTCTAACAGCCACTCCCTCCGACAATCGCGTGTTTTTGGAGAAGTTTTTCGATACGCCGCAACATTCTGGACAACAACCGTCTCAGCCTGCGCTGGCATACGCGGCTCCGGAAAGCGACGTTCTTGAGAATGAGCGAAAGATCACATCGGGCCCGCTGCTCGGCTTATATTCGTGGACGGCCGTTTATGACATCTCAGCGCATACGGTCTATCTTCCCGATGGCACGGAATTGGAAGCACATTCAGGCCGAGGCGGCAGGTTGGACGATCCGCGTTACGTGCATGAACATATGCGTGGGGCGACGCCGCCCAATGTCTATGAGCTTGCGTTAAGGGAGAAGACCTTCCACGGGGTTCAAGCGTTGCGCCTCAAACCTGTTGGCGGCGGTAACATCTTTGGACGGTCAGGTCTCCTCGCACACACTTACATGCTCGGCCCGAAGGGTGAGTCCAATGGATGTGTGGTCTTCAAGAACTACAATGCGTTTTTGCAGGCATTTCAAAATGGTCAGGTCAAACGTCTGATCGTGGTGGATAATCTAAACCGAACTAGCAAAGTTACGCTGACAGTCGACCAAGATCTTACCGCTCAACCGAGTATTCGGGTGGCTTCACGCGACGAAACAGCCCCTTTTGGGATGAACGAGACGCATGCGGAAGGTCCGAGATTGGTCAAACTCAACGAAAAAGCAATTATTGGTCTACGCGTCGAAAAAGGATTAGTTCACTTTGGGGTCAGAAGCACAATTTCATCGAAAAACTGAGAAGCGCCAAACTCAGAAGAAATCGACCTGCACATTTTTTCAAGTCGGCGTCGATGACGGATAATATCCGGCACCTTGCTCGAGTACGTTCGCGGTCTTCCGTGGTCGCTCACCGCATGCGTTCGAGTTCGGATCGCCGAAACCATGCGGACGGAGCGCGCAGCGCGCAAATCTCCCTCGACGACGACTGAAACGGCCCTTTGTCGGCGCCCACAGATGCCCCATCCACGCGATCGGCTAAGATCACCCGATCGGTGCGCATGGCCGCATCCGGCGAGATCGAGCGCGACCTTATACCTGTCACGCGCCTCGACGATGACGATATCGACGAGTTCCACGCCGCGAATCGCTTTGTCAGCCGGAGCGCCTACTTTGGCCAGCACGTCGCCGAGCAACGCGCCCTCAAAAACATGCACTGCACCATGCTCATTCGCGCTGTTTTGACCGGCGGAAGCGCTTCAAGTTCCGGCAGAGTCAGCGTGGATTGCTGGCCATCAAGATCCCACCAGGGCCACGCTCAAAGAACTATCCTCGGCGGCGGCGACGCCGCTTAAGAGCCAAACAAGGGCGATAAGCACAAAACATGACGGAAGGTCCGCAAGGGGTACGAGCTCACTTTGGCACAGGGCTCCTTCGCGCCATTAGCGGTCGTTTCCTATTGGAGTGATACGATGCGGCATTGAAGCACGCTCGTCCATCAACTGGCGATAGCGTGCGACACGGAGAGACCTCCGACGCTTCGCGCGCACTCAGCTGAGCGTCTACGGCCGCTAGCAAAGATTTGCGCAACCGCCCGCGTTGCGGCCTGCTAGCGCACCTTCACGGTGAGGTCGGTGCCAACGTTGCCCGTCTCGCCGCTGAGCGGCTGGTCGGAAATGATCAGCGAGCCGCCGGTCCACAGACGCTCCGCGATGCGGTCGCGAACGTCCTGGGCGATCTCGATGCGCTCGAGCGCTTCGGCGGCGCTCGAGGTCGACCGGCGCGCAGTTGGCGGCACCCCGGCTTGTTCGTCGACCCAGGCCGTTTTCCTCTTACGCTCGCCCCGTTCCTCGGCACACCGAGTCGGGCATCGACACGACCGACCACTTGAGCGCGGTCCCATCGTCGTTCGCCGCCGTCGCGATATAAAGGTGCGAACCCAGTGGCGTCTCCGGATCGCGCACGCTGACCGGCGCATCGAAAACGGGCGCCAGCCCCTGGCGCACGTATATCCGCTGGTCCTTCTTGCTGACCAGCACGGACACGGGCATCGCACGCCGCAGCGCTTCCTTCTCGTCATTCGCGGCGGCATCGGAAGCCGCTGTCGCTTCGTTCAAGCGTCGAACGGCGTCCGCCAAGTCCGCGTCCTTGGCCGCCGACGCCGTTTTCGCGGTTTCGAGCTTCGTCACGGCGTCGGCGAGCGCCGCGTCGGCGTTCTTCTTGGCTGTCGCCGCGGCATCCGTGCGGCCGCGGCCTTTTCGTACACGCCTGGACAGGTGGTCAGCCATGGCCTTATCGAAGGCGTTGCTCTCGGCCGCTTTGAGTCCTCCGCCACCAGGACGGATTCCCGTTGCGCCGCGCTGGCGGCGGCGGCCGCCGCTTCGTATGTCTTGGCCGCGGCGTCGGCTTTCGCGTGAGCGGAAGCGTGGCCAGCTTCGGCCGCTTTGAGCTCCGCTGTCGCGCGGGCCGCTTCTTGCCGCTTGCCGCCAACGGCCGCGGACGTCTCCTTTACGGTCTTGACGGCCGCCGCGGCTTCGGCCGCAGCCTTGACCTTGAGCTGCTCGGCGTATTGATGCGGATTGACCAACGGCGGCTGGGCGGCGCCGATCGGCGCCTGCGGCGCGTCGACGGTGGGCGCCGCTCTGTCGGCCTCCGCCTGAACCAGCATCTTCGGCGCCGGCAGCAGTGGGTGCGTCGAATTCGATCGGCGTCACCTCTTGCGGCGAGATGACGATGCGCTCGCCGATCTTGGTCAATCCCCAAAGCTTGGTGGCGAACCCGGCGGGAAGCCGGATGCAACCGTGCGAGGCCGGATGACCGGGCACGACTCCAAGATGCATGGCGATGCCCGACCATGTGACGCGCTGCATGAACGGCATGGGGGCGGCGGAGTAGATATTCGAGCGGTGGAATCGTTCGCGGCCGATGATGGTGAAGATGCCCCTTGGGCGTCGGGTGGCCGGCCATGCCGGTCGAAATCGCCGAGCGGCGACGAGCCCGTGGTGATTGTATATGGAAACGCGCTGGTCGGCGATCGAAACAACCGCAAATAGCGGTCGCTCGCCGTTATTGATTTCGGCGCGCTTCGCCCCTGGTGCAGAGGGCGGACCGCCTATTCGAGCTGCTATGACCGTATGCGCTGCGTGCGGTCCAAGGCTGGTCGTTGTCGAACGACGAAGAGTACCCCAGCGCCACAGTCGGCGTCGCCTCGAAGCCGAGGGCCTTCGTCGCAACAGAGACGGCGAAGACCGCCGAAAAGGCGCAAGCGCAGCAATTTCGGTCGTGCGCCACAACAGAAATTCTCATCATGATCTGAAATATCCTATGACCGGCTTTTGGCCTGTGTCAGCTCGAATGCATAACGCTCGAACCCCTCATGCCCGACGCGATGTGCAGTGGAATTACATTTCTTGGTTAATGCGCTCAGAGCTTAAGCGGTTCCATCGTCGCCGTAATAAACCCCACTCCGGGGATCGTTTCCAACCGCCGGCTTTCTTGACTTGTCCGATGCCAGGCGAGGAGTTCCTTTTCGATCGTCTTGATCTGTAATCTGAGTTCCATCAGCTGCGCGACGAGAGGTCGAAGTGCCGTGCGCGCCAGGGCAGGAAGATCAACGGTATCCTCGCCGAAGACTTTCTCGATCAGTGCGCGCACATGCCTGATGCCTTGCGCGACCACGATCCCGAACTCCGCAAGATGCGCCCGGAACGCGTTTGCCAGCATCGTCTGCTGCCGGATCAGCAGCGCCCGCGTGCGATGCAGCATGAGAACAGCTTGCTGTCGGCGCTCTTGACTGGCGAGACCAGGGCCTGGTGGGGTAGGCTCAAGAGGGGTTATACCTACCTCAGCCTCCAGACCGGGATCGAGGCCTCCGCCTCGCTCGGAGTCACAGTCAACATGATCAATACCGCGACGAATTATCAGAGCGGCGCCGAGCTCCATTTTGAGGGCGCTCTCAATGAGCATTTTCCCTTCGGCCTCGCGGCTGGCGTTGGCGGCTATAAGCAGTTGACGCCGGATGGCGGCTCAGGGGTCGGGGTCGGCGCATTCAGGGGACGCGTCGCGGCTATTGGGCCATTGCTAAGCTATACGTTCAAGGAGGGAACGCAGGAGGTGACTCTCAGCGGCCGATGGTTTCATGAATTCGACGTCACGCACCGCGTCCAGGGAAACTCGATTTTGGCCTCGCTCAGTTTCCCGCTTTAGAACGGCGCCCCGCAAGGACTGCGGCGCGGTCGCGAAATCGGGGTTTCAGCGTCTCGGTCTTCCTCTTGTGCGTCAAATGACATAGCTCAAGTTGGACCTGTTCAATGGGGGTGGATCATCACTGGGGGCCGATCAGGCGATCTTTTGTCTTTTTGTTTTCCGCTGATAAAGTCCGAGGCATGAGAAAACTAATTTGTCTCTTGGTCGTCGCCCTTTATCTATCGAGCTGCGGTCTGAATTATCACTTCTGTCCTCCTGGTCAGGAGCACGATCCCTCACGTCCGTTTGCGTCGTGCCGGCCTACGACGACTTCGGGCGCGAACGAACGATAAACGGACGCCGCGCCCGAGGCATCTTCCCTGATCTCTCATTATCAAACCGGGCCTCGGACTAAAATTGACCCTGGATCACTTTTTCGGGGGTGGATCAGCATTGTGGAGCCGAACTGCGAAGGTCCGCTTCTGGCGCAAATGCGACCTCAACTGATGTCCGCTGTCCCGCCGCTCCTGGAGCATAAGCGGACATTCCGCTGCATTGTTGCTCTTTGCAACTGGTGTCGGCGCGATGGGATTGTCTGGCTGGCGCCACCGTCCTTTAGTAGCAAAGGTATCCTTGGCGCTGGCTCAACCAAGCCTGCTCATCCGGTATAGCCAGCGCATCCAAGTCCTGCGGAGTCGCGCGTGCATCGTCCACCCAATCCCGGAGTAACGGACCGCCGTTGATGACATCGATGGCGAGCTTGCCTTGCTCGTATTCGTAGGCGAAATCGCGCCAGAGCGGATAGTCCGGATACAACCGGCGAATTGCTTTGAAGGCGAGCGCCTGGATTCGCCAGGGCTTGAACGCCTGATGATCGTAGTCAGGACCTTCCGTGTGAATCTGCACGCCGTTGCAAAGCTTGCCGACATGTTTGTGAAACGTGGGTTCGAACCAGCAATCGCGCAGGCGGCAACCACGGAGCCACTGCGGCGCAAGAGTGAGCATTTCCTTCATGACTGCGCGTGCATCGATATCGGGAGCGCCGAACACTTCGAGCGGTCGCGTGGTGCCGCGCCCTTCCGAGAGCGTCGTGCCCTCGAGCATCACCGTGCCCGCATAGGCGCGCGCCATCCATAAATTCGGCGCGTTGGGACTGGGATTGATCCACGTGCGCTCGCCGAGCGGCCAACCGAATCCCGGCGCGGCATCGGGCTGCCAGCCCTGCATTTCGACGACACGATACTCGACATCGAGCTTGAGAGTTCTGATGAACCACAGACCCAACTCACCGAGCGTGAGCCCGTGACGCATCGGCAATGGCCCAGCGCCAACGAAGCTTTGCCATCCGGTGCGCAGCGTCAAGCCTTCGACTGGCCGGCCAACAGGATTGGGCCGATCCAGCACCCACACTGCTTTGCGATGTTTCGACGCCGCTTCGAGAACATAGCGCAGCGTCGTTATGAACGTATAAATGCGGCAACCCAAATCCTGTAGATCGACGAGGATGACATCGAATGTATCCATCATCGCATCGGTCGGCTTGCGCACTTCACCATACAGGCTGAATACCGGGATGCCATGCACCGGATCGTTGAAGTCCGGCAACTCGATCATGTTGTCTTGCTTGTCGCCGCGCAGACCATGCTGTGGACCGAAAGCGGCGGTGATCTTCAGGTCGCCGCATGCTGCTAACGCATCGAGCGAGTGCGTCAGGTCTTGCGTGACCGAGGCGGGATGCGCGAGCAATGCAACGCGCTTGCCCTTGAGCGGCGCGCGCAAACTGGGCTCGGCGATAAGTCGATCGATGCCAAATTTCATGGTCGCTACGCTTTAGGAAAATTCAAGCGCAAAGCAATCGGAATGATGGAAATCTGCCTTGCCCGGTGGATGCGCCAGCGCCCAATATGATTTACGGCCGCTCGTTTCTTCGATCACCGCCGCGAGACCAAGTCGCCATGCCCCGTCGCTTGGCAGGCTCGACATCTGATCCATTTCCAGCGAGGCTTGCAATCTGTAGCACGCCCGGCTCGATTGCACCTCAATGCGGGGCGCGCTTATCTCGGTTGCAACACGCATCCCGCTTCGGTAGCTGTCGAACCGATATGCCGCCCATTGTGTCGAGGGCGCAAAGTTGAATTCGTAATAGGCGGGGCCGGGCGAAGTGCGGACGAATGCCTCGAAGCAGGTGTGCCGCCAAAGCTCATCGGTACGCGCTGCCGCAACTGCGGGCGGAATGCGCAGATCGCCTATCCTGCCGGTCACGAAATAGTACAAGACCAAACTGCCGGCGCGTGGACGCATGACTTCCACTTCGATGTGTGTCACCGCGGAGCTGGTCCAGCGCCAGGATATCAGGGGTCAAGGATGCCTAGCAGGATGCTGAAAAATTCCCAAAAAGGTCGATTGCTGAGCAGTATTAGCCTAAATAAGCATATGGCAGCGTCAGATTGCTATGGTCTTGCAGGCCCTCGAAACCGTTTTTCAGCATCCTGCTAGAGTGCCGGCACATTCAGTCGTCATGCGCCGGCTGGAGCGAGGTCTCGCTGTTGAGCGGCATGCGTCCGAACAGTGCGGTGATTCAGTAATCGTTGTTGAAATGTTGGCGGCCGGCGTTTGTGGCACGGATATCGCCATACTCACCGGGAATCGCGCTGGCGGCGCTGACGTTCTCGGTCATGAAGGAGTCGGAGTTGTGTTATTCGCGCCGCTGAACTGCGGTGTCTCAATAGGTGATCGGGTGATAATTAACCCGGTCCACCATCGGCACCCACAGGTTGTAATTGGACACAATCGTGATGGTATATTCCGCGGGTTGTTTTGTGTGGATGCCGTGGAAGCCGCCGAGGGGGGCCTTCTGGTCGCATGTCCGCCGGGCTGTTGCGCTGGAGCTGCCGACCTGGTTCTTGCCGAACCGCTCGCATCCGTCTTGTACAGCCTGGAACTGCTTCAGCGAGAAAACGGCGCCTCCCCGCTCCTGATCCGCGGCTGCGGAACCGTGGGTATTTTGGCGGCGAAGTTATGGTCGAGACTGACCGGACGCCTGGCGGTCCTGGTGTCTAAATCGAAAGCCCACGCGCAATGGGTTCGAGAGTCCACCCGCTGGCCCGCAAATGTCCGCATCTGCTCCGGCACTGAACTGGAGAATGTGATTCGTGAGTGCTCTGAAGATGATCATCTCAAGTCGGCCATCCTCTGCTGCTCACGGGAAGACGCTGCCGAGGGTCTAGCCACGTTGCTCGATACTGTGCCCGACGGCGGGACTATAGACCTCATGGCCGGCTTTCCAACGGAATTCACGGAGGCCCGCCTTGGCGGTCTCACCCTGGACGGTATTCGGTGGAACAACATCCGCGGCATCACCAGGTCAGCGCCCGTGGCGGCGCTGGATCGCACGAGCGGTAAAACCTTTTATCTTCTCGGCCATCGTGGCACATCCGAGCGTCACATCCTCCAGGCTATCGAACTGCTCTCTCGCAGGTACATTTCAGTCGCCGATGTCCCACACCGTATGCTCACCCTGGGGCAGCTACCGGAGGCCGTAAACAAGATGCTATCGCGGCAAACTTGTCTGAACACAAAGTGGGTGAAGGCGATAGTTACGTTTGCGGATGAGGATCGCGGAGAGCGAAATGGCGTCTGCTGACACCGCTGCGCGCGTTCTATTAACTGGGGCATCGCAGGGAATCGGCAAGGCAATCCGGCTGGCGCTCGTCGCGAACAGACATTTTGTGCTGGGCGTCTCTCGCACGAAACTGGAAGAACCGGCTGACGCGCCACGATCCCTGGAATCGGATTATCTCACCTGGAAGCCGCTGGACCTGTCGAATGCCGGCGACGTGGCACAATTCGCTTCAGCGCTGGGGTCAACAGCGATTCGAGCTTTGATCCTGTGCGCGGCGGAGTACGGCAGCAATGCGCGACATGCGGCGTCGACGACCTCTGCTCAGGAGTGGCAACAGGTCATCGGGACCAATTGCCTCGGCCATTGCCTTCTTGTGTCGTACCTGTTGCCAAAGCTTATTACCCATTCCCCAGGAATCATCCTCAATCTATCGTCTGATGTCGCGCTATTGCCAGGTGCCGGCCGCGCTGCCTATGCTGCTTCAAAAGCGGGCTTGCACGCGATGTTACGTGCTGTCGCAGCGGAGCATTCGGTCGAAAGACTGCGAGTCTACCAACTAGTTCCAACCTTTCAATCCATAACCAGCGGCCTCCGCCGCCGGCGGCCAGTGGGCTTTGACTTCTCGTCATATGCCGACCCGGCTGTCATTGCGCAGATCGTACCTCAATTTGTATCGCCATCTGGCCGTTCGATTGCGCCTGGAACCTACCTTGTTCGCCAGGATGGGACGATCTGCCAATATCCCGAGATCACGCAAATATAAACGACATGGTATCGCAAGAATCTTGTTGTTTGAGCCCCGCCTCGATAGCCCGAGTTTTCACGTCCATGGAGCAACCCCGGCTGCCGGGGATGAAAACCAGCGTAATTGACTCTGTTTCGCCACAAGCTGCGGTAACTGCTGCCGCTTACTCGATCACATGCGCACCTTTTTCCCGCGCCAGGTACTGGTCGTATATCCACCGGTAGGTTTTTTCGAGGCCCTCGCGCAACGAAACGCTCGGCTCCCAATGCAGCAGTTTCTTGATCAAGGTGTTGTCGCTGTTGCGGCCGTTCACTCCTTTCGGCGCGGTGAGATCGTATACTCGCTTGAATTTTGCGCCGGCGATGGCTTCCACGATGTCAATAAGCTGGTTGATGGTTACCATCTCGGCGGAGCCGAGATTGATGGGATCAACCATCTCCGAGTTCATGATCATGCTGCGTGCCCTTCAGGCAATCTTCAATGTACATAAAGCTGCGGGTCTGATTGCCGTCGCCCCAGATGGGAATCTCGCTGTCGCCTTTCAGCTTGGCTTCAATCACCTTGCGGCAGATCGCCGCGGGCGCTTTCTCCCGGCCACCAAACCATGTTCCGTTTGGTCCGTAGACGTTGTGGTAGCGCGCCACGCGCGTGTGCAAGCCGTAATCCTCACGGAAGTGCCGGCACATTCGCTCGCTGAAGAGCTTTTCCCAGCCGTAGCCGTCTTCGGCCATCGCCGGATAGGCATCTTCTTCTTCAGTCCGCAATAGTCGACCTCTATCTGTTTGCCGGCGTTATAGATGCAGGCGGACGAGGCATAGAAGTATTTCTTGAATCATGCTTGGCGCGCCGCCAGCAGCATGTGCGTACTGATGAGCACTGAGAGCATGCATTCCGCTTGTGTGACTTGATGAATCCCAGTCCGCCCTGTCCGCGGCAAGCATGAAAATCTGATAGGCGCCGTGCGCGACCGTTTCGCAATTCTGCCGGTCTTTCAGGTCAAGCTGCAGGTTTTCGACGTCGCGGAAAGTGCTGATACCACCGCTCGAAGGGCCTGAGACCTACGGCTCGAATGCGCGTGTACCCCTGGCGGCGAAGGTCGGCTACGAGCGAGCCGCCTATGAAGCCGTCCGCCCCGGCCACTACTACAAGTTCACTTTTCTCGCTCATTTGTTTCTCCTTCCTGGCTTCGAGTAATGAGGTTTTGGCTGCGCTTATTCACCACCGCCCGAAGGGCGGACTCGTAATCGGTCAACGCTCGGTCCATGGAATAGTGATCAAGTGCGAATTGCCTCGCGCGCCGGCCAAGCTCCGCCTGTCTTGCTGGATCGTTATACAAATCGACAATTGCCTTGGCCAAAACTTCCGGGTTTTCCGGTTTGACGAAAACACCCGCTTGACTCTCATCGACCGCCGCATAAGCGGGAGTGACCGCGGGTACCGATGCGATTACCGGCAGGCCGGCAGCCAGCAACAAGGGTATTTTTGATGGAGAGTTGTAGTTGGTGACGTTGTGTTTTTGCATAACCAACCCGGCGTTCGCGGCGCTCAGCATTTCCGCGAGGGTTTCCCGTGGCTGGAACGGTAATAGTATCACGTTATTCGCATGGCGGGCGTCCGCGAGCACTTTCAGCTTCTCAATCGCCGTCCGATCTCCTACAATTACGAATCTGATGTCGGGAATGTGAACCAGGCAGACCGCGGCCTCTATTACAGTTTCCAGCCCCTCGGTCAGTCCGATGTTGCCGGCGTAAAGCACGACAAACTTGTCAGCCAACAGGTGCGATTTGCGAAACTCGTTGCTCTCTTTAGGCAGCGGACGAATGACTTCCGTGTCCGCCCAGTTCGGAATTCGAATAATTTTGGTCGGATTCACTCCCTCTTTAACTAAAAAGTCCGTAAATTCTTTGGCAATCACAATGATGGAATCGGATTTTCGATAGGCCCACTTCTCCAGGCGTCTAAGTGCATCAAGCATCCATGAGTGCCTGACCATACCGACCTGCAATGCCCCTTGAGAGATGATGACTTGGAGATTAAGAATGAGGGGGCACGAATAAATGCGGCTCAGGGCCACCGCGGGAATACAAGCGGGCAGCGGAGGAACAGTCATGAAAATGACGTCGGGGCGCGGTCCTCTCAGGGCCGAAGCCAGACTGAAGGTGACAAAGCTGCCGTCGTACAGAATGCGATCAACAAGGTTAAGGATGTTTCCGAACCCAGATGTAGTTGCGTTGTACGGTGACGCCGTTTATCGTTTCCGTCGTATAAAGCTTTCCACGATACCCTTCATAGATTTGCCGGTCCGGATAGTTGGGCATCGCTGAAATGACCCTTACCTGGTGCCCGCGCGCGACTAGCCCCTCGGCTAGTTGGGCCATCAAGGGTGCTATACCGTTAGGCTCAGGAAAATAGGAATAGCTGTAGATAAGGATTCGCATTGTGATTTTTCCCTCGTACTGCGCACATGATACGCCGCCGCCTCAGCACTGTTGGTATCGACGCTTCGGGCACACACAGTTCAACGGGCGGTTGGGTATCCGGATGTATCCCCCGTAAAGCGGCCGCTACCGGCATTTGAAATTGCGAAGAGGCTGGCCTGAAAAATGGGCTCCCATATTTTGCTTCAATTGCGTGTCACCATCTTCCCCAGTTCACCGAAGGAGTCCTCTTGACGACAGAATTGTGTAAAGGATCGAGGCCATATCGGATGGCCGAAGCAGTGATTATCGCGGGTTAATGGCGCCCCGGGTTTCTCTTGCAAACGCAAAGGAATAGTTCACCCCCGCGCTCAGAACATTATTCGAAGCGTAATATGACACGAAGAAGAGACAAATGTCCATTGAGAAGGCTAGGGCGCGGCCTGAGGAATAAGCCCGACAGGGCGGCCAGCCGCGCGGCGGGTATCATCCGCCCTCATACATGCTCTCCACTTCGTTCCGATAATGCTCCAGGATGATCTTGCGGCGCAGCTTCATCGTCGGGGTGATCTCGTTGCGCTCTTGTGAAAACGGCGTTGGGATCAGTCGGAATGCGGTGATCGCTTCGTAGTCGGCCAGGCTGTGGTTGAGCTGGCGCAGTTGCTTTTGGTACAGCGCCTTGACCTTGGGCTCCTCGACCAGCGTTTGCGGGGAGCTGGCGTCGATACCGTCATGCTTCAAGGTTTCCGCCAGCTTCTCGAAATCGGGCACCAGCAGCGCGGCGACGTGTTTGCGCCGGTCGCCGACTACGCACGCCTGCGCCACCAGCGGTTCGCGCGCGAGCTTGGCCTCCAGGCCGGCGGGCGACACGTTCTTGCCGCCGGACAGCACGATGATCTCCTTTTTGCGGTCGCGAATCGAAATGAATCCCTCGGCGTCGATCGCCGCGATGTCTCCGGTGTGCAGCCAACCTTCCGCGTCGATAGCCTCGCGCGTGTCCTGTTCCAGCCCGTAGTAGCCCTTCATCACGCTCGGCCCGCGGATCAGCAGTTCATCGTCGCCGGCCAGTTTCGCCTGCAACCCTCTCAATGGCTGGCCTACGCTGCCCGGCCGGGTCCGCCCGAGCAGGTTCACCGAGACCACCGGGGACGCTTCGGTCAGGCCGTAGCCTTCCGCGATTGGTACCTCAGCCGCGGAGAAGAACTCGAAGATCTCCCTGGGCAGCGGCGCGCCGCCGGAGATCAGGTAGCGCAGCCGGGCACCGAACAGGCTGCGGATGCGCGCAAATACCAGCTTGCGAAACACCGCCATCGGGAGCGCCAGATGCGGCGGCACCGAGCGGCCGTGAAACCGGTAATCGGCCGCGCGCTGACCGGTTGCCAGCGCCAATTCGAACAGCCGCCGCCGGATAGGCGGCGACTTTTCGACGGTGCGCAGCACGCGGCTGTGGATCACTTCGAGCAGCCGCGGCACGGTCAGCACGATCGTCGGATTGACTTCGAGCAGGTTCTGCGCGATCTGGCCGAGGCCCTCGGCGTACGCGATCGTTCCGCCGGCGGTCATCACGGTGTAGTAACCGGCGGTGCGTTCGAAGGAATGGGCGACCGGCAGGAACGACAGCGTCATGTCGCGATCGTCGAGCTCCAGCGCGGCGAGCGACGCCTCGCTATTGGCCAGGATGTTGCCGTGGGTAAGCACCACCCCCTTGGAGGCGCCGGTCGTGCCCGACGTATAGATGATCGTGGCGACGTCGGAATGGGTCACTTCCGCAAGCCCGGCCTCATCCGGCCCGCTCAGGCTCTCCAGGGACGCGATGAAGGGGCGCGCGCCCTCCGCCGGCGTCGGCGGCCGGACCGCCGCCGATCGCGATGATCGCTTCCAGGGCCGGAAGTCCCGACGCAAGTTCCACCAGCTTGCCCAGATTTTCGCTGCCCCGTACCGCGACCGCCCGGGCTCCGGAGTTGCCCAGCACATGCGCGATTTCCTCCGCCGAGCTGGTCGGATACAGCGGCACCACGACCCCGCCCATCCCGAGCACGGCCAAATCCACTATCACCCATTCCGGACAGTTTTCGGCCAGGATCGCGACGCGGTCGCCCGGCGTCAGCCCCAGTTTAAGCAGCCCGCCGCGCAGGCGCCGGGTGGCGGTGAGGATGTCCGTCCAGGAAAAATCGACCCAGGCGCCGCCGCGCTTTTCCTTGAGAAAGGCTCGTTTTCCGTAACGGGCGGCGACGGACTCGAAAGCATGCGCGATTGAGGGCGCTGAGGTCATCGGGACCATTGATCTCCTGGCGCTGTGGCGCTCTTTTTAGCCCGAAACGCGGCGGATACCAAGCGCCAGGACGGCGCCGGGCGAGATCGGCGCACCCTACTTGACACACCGCGCGCTTGAATTAATCTTCATCGCAACCTAGTCTGCCGGAAACTTGTGGGAAGGCAGGTGGAGTGGTGGAGCTTTCATTAGCTGGGTTTGCCGCAAAGATTCAGGTTTTTTCATTTTTATTAATGGAACTCGCCGCCGCATAATGGCTCGCCGGTCACCGGATAACGGGCGCGCGCCGCGCCTGGTAACCGGCCGCCGGAGGCAGTTGAGCGTTCAACGAAGGCGCACAGGCATAGGCGCAAGGGCGTTGCATAGATGATCGAGCATTTTTGGTTGCCTCACGGGATTTCCACTTACTCGCCGCGCATCGATTTCCTCTTCACCCTGATCTTCTGGATCACCTTTGTGGTCTGGGTCGCGGTCACCGTCGCCATGGTAACCTTCATGGTCAAGTACCGCGCGCGGCCGGGACGCAAGGCCACGTATATCGAGGGTAATCCGCGCCTCGAAATTATCTGGACCACGGCGACTACGGTGATTCTGATTGCGCTGGCCCTGCTCAGCCGCTCCACCTGGGCCAACATCAAGGAAAACGGACCACCGGGCGACGTCTTCTACAAGGTCTCAGCCAAGCAGTTCAATTGGGAAATCACCTATCCCGGTCCCGATGGGAAGCTGGGCACGCCCGACGACGTCACGATGGAAAACGACTTTCACGTGCCGGTCAACAAGGTGGTGCGCTTCGAGCTGACCTCCAAGGACGTGATTCACAGCTTTTTCGTGCCCTGGATCAGGCTCAAGCAGGACGCCGTCCCGGGCCGCATCATTCACGTCTGGTTTGACGCGGTCGAGACCGGCCAATGGGAGATCCCCTGCGCCGAGTTGTGCGGCTTTGGCCATTCGGGCATGAAGGGCAACGCTCTACGTTCAATCCCAGGAAGATTACGACAAGTGGCTTAAGGACAAGTACGCCAAGAGCAAATAGTTGCGCGTGACTGACTCCCCGAAGTCAAAAAGGAATTGGGTCTTATGAGCAGTACTCCGGCGGCGGTTCATGTTGGACATGCCGAGCATCACGAACCCGGCTTCATTCGAAAATACATCTTCTCCACCGATCACAAGATGATCGCCCGGCAGTTCCTGTTCCTGGCGCTCTTCATGATGTCGATCGGCGGCCTGATGGCGATGCTGATGCGCTGGGAACTGGCCTGGCCTGAAAGCGCGGTGCCATTCTTTCACTGGGTGCCGGAACCCTACATGTACGACGGCGCCATCCCGCCCAACACCTACAATTCGATGTTCACGATGCATGCCACGATCATGATCTTTTTCGTGGTCATGCCGATCCTGGTCGGGTGCTACGGCAATTTCCTGATCCCGCTGATGATCGGGGCGCGCGACATGGCGTTCCCGCTGCTCAACATGCTCTCGTTCTGGGTCGGCGCGGTGGCCGGCGTGATTATGATCGCGTCGTTCTTCGTTCCCGGCGGGCCGGCGGCCGCGGGCTGGACCTCGTACGCCCCGTTGAGCGCGGTGCCCGTATATACCGGGGTCGATTGGGGACAAAACCTCTGGTGTATCAGCCTGATCGTGCTCGGCATCTCGTCCCTGATGGGCTCGCTCAACTACATCACCACGACCATCAATATGCGGACCAAAGGGATGACTTTCTTCCTTGCTGGCAACTGCTCGACGGGATCAGCGGCAGTATGTTGGGCGTGCTCACGGCCCTTGTCATCGCCGATCTCACCACGGGCACCGGGCGTTTCAACCTGGCCCAGGGGTTCGTCGGGACGCTCTCGGGCATCGGCGCGGCGCTCAGCACCACCTTCTTCAGTCTCGTGGTCCAACATTTTGGCGGCGCGATGGGATTGATCAGCATCGCCGCCGTCGCGTTGACCGCGGTTCTGATCGTGTGGTTCCTAATGCCTGAAACAAGGCAACTCGTTTTGAAACAGTCCGAGCAACTCAACACCGCGCCCGCGCCGTCGAGCTAAGCTGGAGGAGCACGTCATGGCTTTCAAGGTTCAGGTTGGTCCACCGCAGATTTCCATTCACCAGGGTCAGACCGTGCTCGTCACTGATCCGGACGGGAGCATCACCTGGCCAAGTGACAAGGGCCTGTATTTTCTCGATACGCGGATTGTCAGTCACTGGGCCATCTATGCGAACGGCGGTTCCTGGGAGCTCCTGAACGGAGGCCCTATCAGCTACTACGCGGCACGCATCTTTCTCACCAATAAAGCCATCCTCACCGAGGACGGAACGATTCCAGCCCGCACACTGGGCCTCACCATCAGTCGATCGCTCAGCGGCGGGCTGCACGAAGACATCGACGTCACCAACAACAGCATGAAGCCTGTGCGCTTTCAGCTGGAGGTGGCCTTCCGTTGCGACTTTGCCGACGTGTTCGAGGTCAGATCGAACCGGATCGTACGTCGTGGCCAGATCACCACCGAATGGTCCGAACGCCGGCAACGGGTGCGTAACGCCTATTCAAATCAGGATTTTCATCGTGCCGTGGTCACATCGGTCGCGCGTGCTTCCAACAAGGCTGTGTTCGCCAACGGGCGGCTCAGTTTCGAGGTAGCGCTGCGACCGGGTGAGCGCTGGCACACGTGCCTGCTCTCCGTGCTTGAGGACAGCAAGCAGCCGTTCCAGCCGCCGTGGCGAGTGCGTGAAGCGAGCGCCAAATCCCGGCATTCCGAAACGTTAACGCAATGGCTGCAGACCGTCGTCAAGATCGAGACCAGCAACGAAGAGTTCTACCGCCTGTTTCGCCAGGCGTTGGAAGACATGGCCGCGCTGCGCCTTCCGATCCACGGCACTGACCACATGGTGTTCATTCCCGCCGCCGGGTTGCCGTGGTTCGTGGCCCCATTTGGCCGCGATAGCCTGCTCGTCTCCTTGCAGAACATCTTGATCTATCCGGAATTCGCCCGCGGGGCGCTAGAGGTCATGGGTTCGCTGCAAGCCAAGGAGGACGATCCCTATCGCGACGCGGAGCCTGGCAAGATTCTCCACGAGCTGCGCTTCGGCGAGCTTGCGCATTTCAAGCTGATCCCGCACACGCCCTACTACGGCACGGCCGATGCGACGCCGCTCTACTTGATCGACCTTGCACGCGGCGTGGCGTGCGATCGGCGATCAGGAGCTGCTGCGAACAGACCGCGAAAACCGCGGCAGGGCTGCCTCGACTGGATCGATCAGTACGGCGATCGCGATGGCGACGGGTTCCAGGAATATCAGACGCGCTCGCCGGTGGGCTACGAGAACATGGGCTGGAAGGATGCCGGCGACGCCGTGGTGTACCCGATGGCTCGCCTGGTCAAAGGCCCCAAGGCGCTCTGCGAGCTGCAGGGCTACGTCTTCGACGCGTGGGTGCGCATGGCCGAGGTGTTCGATGCGCTGGGCAAGCCTGAACGTGCGGCGGAGCTGCGGGCAAAGGCCGCGGCGCTGTACGCGCGGTTCGAAGAGGCTTTCTGGTGACGAGGAACTCGGTTTCTATGCTTACGCCCTCGACGGTGAGAAGAAGCAGGTGCTGACGTCGCGTCCAATGCCGGCCACTGTCTTTGGTCCGGCATCGTGCCGCCCGAGCGCGCGAAGCGAGTCGTCGAGCGCCTGATGAGCGCCGGACATGTGGACCGGGTGGGGCATCCGGACCCTGTCTGCCGACCACCGTGCCTTCAACCCGTACAACTATCAGAACGGCTCCGTCTGGCCACACGACAACGCCATCATTGCGATGGGATTCAAACTCTACGGCTTTGCTGCCGAGGCGGCGCGCATCGCCCATGACGTGAGCGTGGCCGCAAGCCACTTCCTGCTCAATCAGCTGCCGGAACTCTACACCGCGTCTGAGCGGACGGAATCGAATTTCCCTGTCCAATATATCGGAGCAAACGTGCCACAATCCTGGGCGGCCGGCTCGGTCTTTATGCTCACGCAGGCTTTGTTCGGTTTCCTGCCGGATGCGCCACACAACAAGCTCTATGTTGATCCGTCACTTCCCGCATGGCTGCCCGATCTCACCGTGCGGCCTGCGCGTCGGCAACACGAGCTCGATATACGCTTCTGGCGCAACGAGAACGAGCCCGCCTTAAGAGTGACAGAGGGAGACCCCACGGTGGTCGAGCGGTGTGACATCGCGGCGAAGTTGCGCGCAGTTCGACCGACGAGATGAGCGACGTTCTCGACCTCGCGACGATTATACGTCAATGGCCGACACTGGTACCGCGCCGTTGGATGAGCGGGAGCAGGCAACCAAGCGTAGCATTTCTGCGCGACCTGCAACGGCTATGACAGTCCCAACTTGTGACGACGCTTACACGCCCTGAATGATCAGTTCATCTGCGTTGGTTTACGCAATCCCCACGCGTACAAGTAACGGATCATGGAATATCGCCCTCAACGCCCCAGCGCGGTGCTCATCGCCGGTTATCTCGCTCAATCCCATACGTTCGCCGGCACGGCTGATGTTGCATTCGCTCAGCACCGCATCGAGCACGACGAGCAAATTCAGATCGACGTTCCGAAAGTCAAGGCAGCTCCTGTCGACGGAGCGGATCGCAAATCAAGCAAAGCACTTGCGCTTACCGGTACTCAACGGGCCAATCGAAGCGCGTGACACCGAGGCCTACGCACTCGCCAATCGCAGGTGCGGGCCGGCCGCGACCAGTTTGCGATAGACCTCTAGATATTCACCGGCCATGCGGCGAGCGGTAAACCGCTCTTCAAAGCGGGCACGTACCTGTTCGCGCGACAAGGCGGACAGCTGGCCGATCGCACCGACAGCGCTAATCTCGTCTTCCACGATGAAGCCGGTTAATCCATCCTCGACGATCTCCGGGACCACCCCACGGTTGAACGCGACCACGGGCGTGCCGCAAGCCATGGCCTCGATCATCACCAGGCCGAAGGGCTCAGGCTACAGTAGCAATGAATGTGCCGAAGCCCACGAATATGTGCTGAGCGGCCCTAACGGTTAGATATCTGATCGCGGACATCTTTGCCTCCTTCTTCGCAACAGTGACGAAGACGAAAGCGGGCCGCGTCCCTCGATCGGAGGATGAGGGCTCAATAATTCGAGAAAATACTTTACGGCCGGTCAACTCACCGCGATCAGTACGTGAATCAAAATTATTGAATTAGCCTGTGCAGGTTTCACCCCGACGCCCAGGAGCGTCGATATCGAGCATAATTCCGTCGCCTAAGCGCAGCTCATAGCCGACCAGCCTTGCAGGCGACCAGCTATCACTTCGACCTTCGCGAGCGTCGACGCGAATTGGGATTTGCATCAGACGGAAGCGGGCGGAAGTATCTGACCGCGGATTTCGCCTTCGGGGTGATCTTGAGTGGCGATATTGATGGAAGATTACGTGGTATTTGCACTCCCACTTCGTGTGACTTAGGCTTGCTGGCTCGTCCATCGACGGGACTCCTTTTCGTGTGCTTGGCGGCTCACGAGTCGGAGTTTCGCCGATGGACCTCCGACCTCCGGAAACGTCAAACTGCTACTGCCACCCCGGCAGAGCCGGGGGGTCTCTTTGATTTTGCTAGAAAGCGCCCTGTAGGTGACCGTCCAGGTCACGATCCGAGACGTTGGGTCATATCCGATATCGGCCGTGCCAGCGCCAGCAGGAAACACTGGTGGCACTTCCTGGCCTCCAGAAAGAGGCACCTTCAACAATATTTGTTCGGCGTTTGGCAGCTCCGGTTGAGCCATCCAAGCGGCAAGAGCCAATCCGATCGCGAACATTCCCCGCCGAGCCAATAGGATCGTCTTTGCCTCCTTGGCCAGATTTCGCACACCAACTCGCCGGCCTTCACCCCCGCTCATCTCCAGGAAGCTGGTCTGCTTCCATCCACGTATGGCTTCCAGGCGACGGATGCTCCGCCCTGGAATGGGTTCGGGCAGTAATCAGCGCTACTTCTATCTGCGCTTTCAGGTTTTCAGCAAGCTCGATTGGCAATTCGACGTGTGCCCGCCGGCCCTCGCCATCTGTGATGGCCAGCATAACCGTGCCATGGTCTGTTGCTCTGGCGCGAATGTCGCTCATGGGCGCGGGACGCGATTAAGGGCTGGCTCCTGCGCGGCAATGCTGCGTCTGATGCGCCACGTTTGAGCTATTGGTTAATCGTCCGCACTACGTCAGAGGTCGGGCGCTGACTGATCGTCGGCAACCTCTGATCCTTGACCAGCATCTCATCGTACTCGGGAAGTGAGGTAACGTTGTCCTTAGCGGTCATGTGCACGATCTGGTAGCCCTTGAGCTTGAGTTGGTCGAGCAGTGTCTCGATCGCTTCAGCCGTATGGCGTTGGAAATCATGCATCAGCACGATGCCCTTCCCGCGCTTCTGAAGCTTCTCCAGCACTGAGTTGATCACTTGCTCGGGCTTGTGCATCTTGAAATCGAATGAGTTCAAATCGGTCGAGAAGATCGCGATGTTGCGCTCACCGAGATAGGTCACCATTTCCGGCGGATGTTTCAGGTCCGGAAAGCGGAAGAACGGTGCTGATGGCGCGCCTTCGAGCGCCCAACGTACAGCGCTAATCCCTTTCTCGATCTCCACCTTGGCGTCATCGAACGATTTCTTCGACAGGTCCGCGTGCGACCAGGTGTGCGATCCAATCGTATGACCCGCGGCTGCAACCTGCCGGAGGATTTCCGGGTGGTAAGTGGCGTGCTTTCCAATCGGGAAAAACGTTGCTTTGAGACAGTGGTGGGCGAGCGCGGTCAGCACGGCGGGCGTGTTGCCCGGCCAGGGGCCGTCGTCGAAGGTGAGCACGACCTCACCGGGCTTGAGGAAATCGTGCTGCTTGAAGTGCTCGAATCCGAAAGCCCGGTCCGCCTGTGGTGTCGATCTGTACGGTGCGGGCGATGCCCAATGCATCCGGGTTGCCAGGGCAGGAGACCACCTGCGGAGCCGGTGGGGTGGTGGTGGCCGGGGCGGACGCTGCTGTCGCAGGTTGGGGGGATTCTGGCGCGGCCGTAGGAGCAGCCGTCCCGGCTGCAACGGTGCCTGCTGACTGCACTGCCGGGGTGCTCTCCGGGATCGTTGGAACTGACGTCACTGAGGTCGTCTCGGTCGAAACCGGCGCAACATGAGCTACCGTCGATACCGGATCAGCTGGCGGCGCTGGTTTGGCCATTGCGGGTATGGGAGCTGCCGCGTTGGCGACAACGGACGGCGGAGGGCTTAAAGTGCTGGTCCGGATGAGCGCGACGGCTGCCAAAACCGTGCCCACCACGACAATGCACGCTACAATGAGGCGCATTGGACCTCTCCGGTCATTCACGCGGTGTCAAACGTAAAACAAACGGAGCCGCTTCTCCAGGTGGCGGACACTCAGGGGCGTGCGGCGAGTGCGCGCAGATTGCGGCAACCTGCGACCACCGTTCAACGTGAGTGTTCGTTAGCGACGGAGAACGGCTTACTCGGGCAGACCAGAACTCATTCACTCAATGCGAGGCTACAGCGGGCCTCAGTGGCTCGCTTCCGTGAATATAGAACTTAGTGTACGCTTGTAACGAGCTGTACCCGAGATGGGGCATTGCAGGCGTCGGTTAGCAGAAGGCCCTGCTTCTTAGGGTCTGATCTTTGGCGCGGTTAACGGCAATTTGCGCAGTTTCGGAGTCCAATCCCGCCGTGAGCTAACAATCTGTCTTAGGGAGGTGCTGTATGAAAAGGTGTCTCTCAGTCGTTGTTGCTCTGGTGGCAGCGTGCTTCGCCACCGCCGCGGCGGAAACCTATCCCTCGCGGCCGATCACAATCGTCGTGCCTTACCCCGCGGGCGGACCATCGGACACCCTCGCTCGCATACTGACCAATTCTATGAGCGCCGCGCTCAGACAATCCTTTATCATCGAAAACGTCACCGGCGCAGGGGGAAGCATTGGCGTCGGCCAAGTCGCACGTGCGGCTCCCGACGGCTACACCATCATTATTGGCCATTGGAACACTCACGTTGTCTTGGGCGCTACAATGGATCTGCCTTACGACGTCTTGAACGACTTTGAGCCAGTCGCACTATTGGCGGATACCCCCATTTGGATGGTAGCGAGGAATAACCTGCCTCCAAAAGATCTGACCGAGTTGATTGAGTGGCTTAAGCAAAATCCGGGCGAAGTGACTGCCGGGACCGTTGGGGTCGGTGGAGCATCCGATATTACGGGGACCTATTTCCAAAATGTAACCGGGACCAAGTTTGTTTTTGTGCCGTATCGCGGGGCTGCGCCACTGAACCAGGATCTTGTTGCCGGGCAGATCGATATCAATTTGGGCATGGCTGCGGCCGGTTATCCACTCATGCGCAATGGACAAATTAAAGCGTACGCCACGATGGCCAAGTCGCGCTGGTGGGCTGCGCCCGAGGTTCCAACAATGGAGGAAGCTGGCGTTCCCGGATTCTATGCGTCGTTCTGGCATGGGCTTTGGGTGCCGAAAGGAACACCCAAGGAGGTAGTGAAACGGCTCAATTCTGCGGTGCGGTCCGCCTTAGCCGACCCGGCGGTGCGGCGGCAATTCGCCGATCAGGGCCAGGAAATTCCGGCCCCTGAGCAACAGACTCCTGAAGCTCTCGGAGCGCACCAGCAGGCCGAAATTAAAAAGTGGTGGCCAATTATTAAAGCTGCCGGGATCAAAGCTTATTAGGAGAAGCAGCGTTCTGCCAACGCTCGTAGCTGCTTAGTAGATGACAGATGGCTCAGCGGCTCGCCGGCAGCGAGCGGCCAACAACATTTTCAACATAACAACTTCGCACGTGCGCTAATGGCGACAGGTTCTGAGCCGGTCGTGTAAGTTACCTTGGCAGGTTGCACCTTCATCCCCTGGCGGAAGGCGAATAGGATGAGAAAACCAGTACTCGATCTGTCGGACGATGTCGGAAATGCCAGGCTTCAGTTCGAACGGCATCGCAACAATGCATTGTGGCATGGCGGCCGGATTTGCTCGGTCGCGCTGAGCGGTCAAGCCCATTGGCCGCGAAGCGGCGCGCCGGAGGCGCGGGCTTGACGGCGAGTGCGCGCACCGAGCGATAACCGCGCGATGCGCGCCTTCGTCGGACAATGTCCGTGGAGTCGAGTACCGATTTTTACAAATAGGATAAACGCGTCAAAGCTACAACGGCGCCAAGCTTGACCCATTGCAATATTACTGTATCTCCTCGTTCCTTTCCGATGCTTATTGCTAGCTGGGCACTTGAGACCGTGTCCCAATCGCCGCTCAATTGATGGGATTGAGTTACGCCAACTGGACCTGGCATGGCCAGCCCAGCCTCCCAAAGCCCTGGCACCGCGGTATTTCTGGCACGAATTGACACAAATCTGTTATGTCGGCGGCGGAAGGTTACGGCCGCTGGAGGATCAATTGGCGGTCTTCACGGAACGACGATGGTTTGTAGCCGCCGTGGTCGTGGCCACGGTCGCGGCGCCGCTCGCCGCATCGGCGCAGGGACCAAAACCGATATCGCGCGTTGGTGTTCTTTCGCCGAATGCGGAAGCATCGGCGACGGAAGCCGCGTTTGTGCAAGAGATGCACGAGTTGGGTTACGTCGTGGGGCAGAACTTATTGTTTGACTATAGAGGGGCGGCGGAACACGCGGATCGGCTGAACCAGCTTGCAGCCGAATTGGTCGCGGCCGAGGTCGATGTCATCTTCGCATCGGGGTCGCAAGCGACCCGGGCCATCCAGGGTCAAACGAGCACCATTCCAATTGTCACGATGAGCACGAATCCAGTGGGCCTCGGATTTGTTGCGAGCCTTGCCCGACCTGGTGGTAATATCACCGGCGTAAGCCTTCTTGGTTCGGAGGTCGCCGGGAAGCGGTTCGAATTGCTCAAGCAACTAGTGCCGGCGATCGTCAACGTGGCGATATTTTGGAATCCGAACGACCCAGGCGCGCGCTTCTCATTGACGGAGACGCAGGCCGCCGCAAAGGCGTTGGCGGTCAATCTGATTGTCCTGGAAACGCGTGATCCCGCCGACATCGATGGCGCTTTCCTCGCTGCAACGCGAGAAGCCGCGTCGGCCGTCATCCTCCTGCCTGCACCTATCACGAATTCATCCGCGCCCCGGATTGCCGAACTAGCGCTGCAAAGCAAGCTACCGACGCTGTTCTTCTCAGACGAGGGCATCAAAGCCGGCGGCTTGGCTTCGTATGGTCCAAACCTCGTCGGAAGCTATCGCCGTGCTGCGCACTTCGTCGACCGAATTCTCAAGGGTGCGAAACCCGGCGATTTACCCGTCGAACAGCCGACCAAGTTTGATCTCGCAATCAATCTCAACACCGCCAAGGCGATCGGGCTTATTGTGCCGCCAACGCTGCTCACGCGTGCGGACGAAGTGATTGAATAGCAGCCTTGGCACCGGACTACCAATCGGGAACGTCCCCTTTTGATGGTGAGTTGCGGAAGTACAAACTGACCGTGGGCTAAGGTCCAAGGCGGATGTTTCGGCCCGATGGCTGGCTTTCCTGCACTCGCGCCGGGCGGTCGCCTCGTCATTGAGTCCAACTTCATCACACATTTCAATATAACAACTTCGCGCGTGCGCTGCTGCCGACCGCTCTGATCGGCCCTAGGAGATTGTTTGTTTTCACTGTTCCGAACGTCGCGGACTGGGGACTGAGCTCGTGCGTGGGCTTGATTACCAGTTTTGCCGTACGGCGATGAAAGTTGGCGGGTTCGCAGAGTTTTATGCTGGCACGGTGCAATGTTCGGTAGAGGTTCCATTACGGCCGATGCAGATCGCCTCCGCCCACTTATTCGCGAGGAAGCATCGCAAGCTAATGCGCTTCCCAATGTCCAACTGTGATTTCGAACTGTCGCGCGATGCGCGACGGCGTGAACCCGGCTTTGCACAGGCACCTCGCCCGCGCCCCCCTGCGGGCACACGCGGTCGCTTTGCAACTTTGGCACTTTAGCTCAGCATCGACCATCGCGCAGCGACAGCCCGCTGAGCTATTAGGCCGCCTTTGTGTCCATGGTCCCGCCTTGACCTTGACCGGTGAACACGAAACCCTCGTAGCCCTTCGCCGCGACCTCGTCGCACTTTCTGCGGTAGCCGCCAACGCCTTCCGGGCCCGAGGTACGGCAGGAACGGCGCGGCTTGCCGGGGATGTTCGGCGCCCATGTACCAGGAGTTGGTGCCGGGCATCAGCGTCGTGTTGACGACATCGAGCACATGCGCGACCCACTGCTCCTGCGCCTTCGGGGTCGCCTCGATCGTCGTCGAGCTTGTTTCTGCGCATGTGCGCTATGCACTCGGTGATCCATTCGACATGCTGCTCGATCGACACCGGCATGTTCGAGAGCACCGACGGGCTCTGCGGGCCGGTGATCGTGAACAGGTTCGGGAAGCCCGCGACCGTCAGGCCGAGGTAGGTCTGCGGGCCGTCCTCCCAGAGTCCTGCGTCAGGCTGCGCTCGCCGCGGCCCTGGATGTTGAGATTCTTCAACGGGCCGGTCATCGCGTCAAAGCCGGTGGCGAGGACGATGATGTCGAACTCGTACTCCTTGCCGCCGGCACGGATGCCGTTCGGCGTGATCTCCTCGATCGGGCCGTCGGGCTGGCGTCGACCAGTAGCACGTTGCGCTTGTTGAAGGTCTCGTAGTAGTTGGTGTCCAGCGGCTGGCGCTTAGTGCCGTAGGGGTAGGTCTGGGGATCAGCTTTTCGGCCACCACGGGGTCGTTGACCGTCGAGCGGATCTTGCGCTTGAGATAGTCGGCGATGACGTCGTTCGCCTCCTTGTCGAAGAACATGTCCTGGTAGTTAGCCGAGCCAGAACTGCGAAGCCGCCCTGGTCCCACATCCGGTCGAACTCGTGCTCGCGCTCCTCGGGCGTGGTCTCGAGCACCGACTTCGGGATGAAGTTCAGCTCGAAGCCGAAGAACGAGTTGCGGATGCTGTCGGCGCACGCCGTCGTAGTCGGCCTTGCGCGCCTTAGTCACTTCGGGGTCGACCTTGCCGTTGCGCGCCGGCACGCAGAAGGTCGGCGTGCGCTGGAACACTGTCAGGTGCTTGGCCTGCTGCGCGATCTCCGGGATCGCCTGCACCGCCGTCGCGCCGGTGCCGATGACGGCGACCCGCTTGGCGGTGAAGTCGACGCCTCGTGCGGCCACCGGCTGGTGTGGTACCACTTGCCCTTGAACGAGCTCGAGGCCCTTGAATGGCGGCATATTGGTGGCCGTCAGGCAGCCGACTGGCGGCGATGACATAGCGCGCGTGTAACATCGTCGCCCTTGTCGGTGCGCACCGTCCATCGGTTCGTCTTCTCGTCGAAGACGGTGCTCGTCGACGCGCTTGCCGAAACTGGATGTCTGGCTTCAGGTCGAAGCGGTCGGCGCAGTGCTCCAGGTAGCGCAGGATCTCGTCCTGCTCGGGATAGCGCTCGGACCACTCCCATTCCTGCAGCAGGTTCTTGTCGAACGTGTAGCAGTATATGTAGCTGTCGGAGTCGCAGCGCGCGCCGGGATAGCGGTTCCAGTACCAGGTGCCGCCGACGCCATTGCCGGCCTCGAACACGCGCGTTCAGGCCGAGCTTGTCGCGCAGCGAGTGCAGCATGTACATGCCGGAGAAGCCGGCGCCGACGATGACCGCATCGAAGTCAGTTGTTGCGCTTGCTCTTTGCGAGTCACCTTGCACATTTGTCATAACCTGCCTCCATGTGAGGATTCGTTGTCAGCACAGAATGGCTGTCTGTGCACCTTTGTTTCATTTCGACGGACAAAATTGTCTCTATGGCTATACAGTTCGGGCGTCCGCCGTGCGGCATGGTCGACGGTCCGTCTCTGCCCGGGCCGAGCATGCAGGGCTTACGCTGCCGCGCGTGCCTGACAACTCGCGTAGGCGGCCGTCTCGAACTCCAAGTAGCCACCGAATGACGTCGGGTCGGCGAAGGGCAGGATCTGCGTCGCCCAATAGCCGCCGAAACCGTTCTTCCGGTCGATCCAATAGAACGTGTTGGCGAGCCCGGCCCACCCGAGCGCCCCCGCCGGCCGGCCGGTCGGCGCGTCCTCGTCGTTGATCATGAAGGTATAGCACCAGGATTTCTTCAGGCCGGGAAAGAACTCGGCATCGTTCGACAGGCTCGGAATGACGCCGGGCAGCATCACGACTTTCTGATGTGATTGCAGGCCGTTGCGGACGGCGGCTTCGACTGTCTCTTTCTTGAGCACCCGGCCGTGTGGTCCCGCCCCGTCGTTCAGCCACATGCGGATGAATTTCATGTATTCGCCGATTGACGCGTATAGTCCGTGACCGCCCATGTGGACTTCCGGGTCAGCCGGCAGCTGCAGATCAGGAAGGGGGGTCAACGAACCGATCGGCTTCGCGCTGGTGGATGGCAGCGAGGCGCTCGCGCATTGATGGGGTCATCGAAAAGGCGATGTCCTCCATGCCGAGTGGCGCAAAAATGCGCTCCTTCATCACCTCGCCGAGGCGCTTGCCGCGGATGCTCTCGACGACCTGGCCGCACCAGTCAATGTTGCTGCCATATTCCCATTTGTCGCCGGGGTCAAAGAGGAGCGGCGTCATCATCGACGCTTTCGAGCATGTGATCACGCTCGGCTGTCCGCGCTCCTGCGCCAGTCGGTTGTAGGTAGCGTTGAAAAAGTCGTAGCCGAAGGCCGGCGGTGTGCAGCATCAGCATCCGCGTGGTGATGTCGCGCTTCGGCGCCCGCAGCTTCGGTTCGCCTGCCGCATCGAACCCGTCGATCACCTCGAGCCTGCCGATGTCGGGAACGTAGGTTTTGGCCGGCGCGTCCAGGTCGAGCTTGTCTTCCTCGAGGCATTGCAGAACCGCCGTGCCGGCGATCGCCTTTGTGGTGGAGAAGATGGCGAAGACAGTGTCGGGCGTCATTGACTGGCCGGAGCCAAGGACACGTTCGCCGGCGGCGCCTTCGTAGGTATTGGCCGAACGGTCGGTGATCATCGCCACCACGCCAGGAACACGGTCCTTGCCGGACGCGATTCTCTGCAAAATCCCGTCACATGCCTTTCTCAGGTCGTTATCCATTGTCCTTCCTCCCTTTGAAGTTGGCCAAGTTGGATCCGGTTTCTTCAACAGGCCGCCGGCGGTCCACGCGGAACGATCTCAACCGCTATAACGTATTGAAGGTGAACTTTTATTGCCGCCATAGCGGCTTCTCCGATCAAGCCACCTGACACGATGGTCCCGCAGAGTCTCAACACGACCCGGCGGGTAGAAGGGAACCGACGGTCTCGTTGGCTCAGTGTCACAGTAAGCGCCAAGGAGTTTAACCGGCACCGCGAGGCCTGCGCATCCTCTTTGCGGGGGAGCCCTCATCGGAAGTTCGCGCCAGATGAGATTATAGGTTCACGCGGCTCATCGCCAGGAAAATTCTCTGAAGTAAGCGCTAGCGGTCGTCAAATAATGCCGTTACTTCCGCTGCAATGTATAGCGTACCGTCTGAGCCTGTATGAAACCGTCCTTGAAGACGAATGTGTCAATACCGTCATCGATCTTGGTCTTAGCGGAATCGGCCGTCCATTCGAGAAGTAGGACGTCATTTTCATAAAGCTCTGTTTTCAGGTTCCACTTTGCCTGGGGTATGTCTGAGAGCAGCTTTGTAAACGCCTGCCGGATCCCATCCTTTCCTCGCAGCACGCCCGCAGGCGTCATGAAGACCGCATCGTCGCTGTAGTCCGCTACGACGCCGTCGAGATCTTCGGCGCCCAGCGCCTCGGCGTGATGCTGAAAGATTTGTTTTGGTGTGCGTGCGAGCATTGTCTTTCCTCCTTCGATTTAGGCCCATGCGGCGAACCCTGGCGGGTTCGGTCGCACCTCGGCAGCGACGATGCCGCCGTGCTGGCGGCAGCCATGCCAACACCGCGCCAATCAACTGACCCTCGGCAACATGCGTAGCCTCGAACTCGTGCAAATAATACGGGCCCCACTAACGCAAGTATTCACCTTAGTGAGCAGCGCGCCCGTAGTGAAGGGCTTGGTGACGTGGGCCGTGAAGCCGGCGGCACCCTGGGGCGCCCACCAACCGGCAATACTTGACCGCACTGCCGGCCAGTTCTTGGAAGCGAAGCGTTTGCTGCAGACACCATATCAACATCAGAAGTTCTAAATCGGCAAGATGGTGTTGTTATGGTGCAACGCTCTGAGCCCGCTCTGTTACCTTGCGAGGTAACAGCGGCGCGTGGGGTGTCCTTCTCCATGCGGCGCGGGTGGAACGTTAGCTCACGCGAGCAGGCGAGCGATTATGGGCTTGGCTGTTGATTGTTGCTCCTCGAAAAGCGTCAGGTACTTTGGGTTGAACCAGCGCTCGAACTCCGCTCACGACCGACGGCCGCTGTGCGACTCGGTTCGCCCAGTCCGCGACGCGGGGATGGCGTTCGAAGAGGAGGTCGAACCCAAGATGGCGCAGCCGTGCCAAGTAGGGAGCATATCCAACCTCTGCCAGCGAGAAGTGCTCTCCCGTAAGCCACGGGCCTTGGTCTAGCGCTATCTCGAAGTCGTCGAAGAGTTTTGCATATCGTTTCGCTGCAGGGGCGAAGTAGGGCGACTCAAGTCCGAGATCGAGTAACGAGGCGAGACGTTCACGACGATCCGGTTGCGGAATGCCAGCCAGCCATTTACCGCGATCCTCGGTCGAGCGGGCGAGCCATTGATGGCGGAACGCGATCGCGAACGAGAGTGATCCGACAGCAGCATGCAAGCCTTCATCGAGTTGCTTGGTCCACAAGCGCATGCGCGCGCGCCCAACACTGTCGGGTGGCTTCAGCGGCGGGCCCGGCCATTCATCATCGATGTACTCGCAAATGACCGTGGACTCGATGAAGACGCGGTCGTCGTGCACGAGCGTGGGCACAACTGCATTGGGGTTTAGTTTCAGATATTCTGGCTTTTGGGTATCGCCAGCGCGGAGATCCAGATGGATCAGGTTGCAGTCCAACCACTTCTCTGCCAGTGCGGTTCGCACCTTGGCTGCGCAGACTGACATATCGTTGTGATAGAGCGTTAACATCGCATGTCCCCTAGATCCAAACTGCCACCTGACTGAAACTATAGGTGAAAAATTCTCCTGTGGGCCACGTAGGTAACTGAATAAGCGAAGCGTTTTTTTACTGTGGGCGGATTCGACGCACGAATTCCGCAAGCGAGTGGCCAATCTCATCGGGGCTATCCTCTTGTAGGAAATGCTGCCCCTTGACCGTCACTTCGGTTTGATTTCGCCAAGTGCGGCAAAATTCTCGCTGGCGACCGACAAGAATCGAGCCTGGGTCAGCATTGATAAAAAGCTTAGGCAGATCGTTCTGAGCGAGCCAGGCGCCATAGTCTTCGACCAGCTTCACCATATGGGTGGGCTCGCCGTCGATCGGAATCATTCGCGGCCACGTCAGCGTAGGTCTGCGGTCTTCACCCGCGCTGGCAAAGGGCCTGCGGTAAACCTCCATCTCCTCCTCGTCGAGCTTGCGGATGACCGAGTTCGGCAGCACGCGTTCGACGAACATGTTCTTCTGCAGAATCATTTCCTCGCCGATCTCCGATCGGAAACCCTGAAACACGCGCCGCGCAGTCTCCGGCCAGTCGGCCCACGTAGAGCGACGTCACGATCGCTTCCATGTAGGCGATACCCTGTACCCGGCCGTGATTCCGGCAGGCCCAGTCGAAGCCGAGGGCCGAGCCCCAGTCGTGGAGCACCATGATGATTTTGTCGCCCAGGCCGAGCTGGTCCCATAGGGCAAACAGATAGTCGCAATGTTCTGCATAGGTGTAACGATTTGGACCGGAGTTCTCAAGCTTGTCCGAGTCACCCATGCCGATTAGATCGCAGGCGATCAACCGACCCAGTCCTTCGCAGTAGGGCATGATGTTGCGCCAGAGATATGAAGACGTCGGGTTGCCGTGCTGGAAAACAATTGCATCGCCGCTGCCGTGCTCGACATAGGCCATCTTCTTGCCCTTGACCGTGGCGAATGACTTTTGCTGGTAGGGCTTTGCAGAAATCGGCACGCGACACTCCTAGTTTCCAGCTGAGACGCATGGGCGGTGTCGGATTCGCAGCATGCCCATTGAACTCCCAAAGCACAGGCGGTCCGACGAGCTCCGGCCTCATCTTCAGATCGGTAGCGACTGGTAACCGCGGCCAATACGAAATGCTGTGCACATTGTGCTCCGTCATCGTGTGAGCTTAGCAAGAGCGGTAGGCCGTTCAATCGCGTTTTCTGCAAGTGTTTGGTTAAGAAGCGCCTGATTTCGCGGCCGTTGTTGGGAGCGTCGCCGCCGCGGTTGTCGCCGCCGCAATGGAGATCACAGCAGCGCCCGCGAAACATATTTCGTAACCGAACGCGGTCGACGCGGCGCTGGCCGCAAGCGCGATGCCGATTAGTTGCGCAATGCGGCTGCTGGCGTTGTTGATACCTGACGCGAGCCCTTCGTCGGCCGACCCGACGCTCGACAGCACGGATGCGGTAAGGGGTGCGACCAGGGCAGCGAAGGAAATGCCTAGCAGAGCCATCGGGCCAACCACGGCCAACACGAGCGATGCGTGGTGGCCAAGCGCCAGCCAAATGTAGGCGAGCGCGGCTCCAGCCGGCCCCACGATCAGCAGAATTCGAGGCCCAATCGCGTCTGCAAGGCTTCCGAATACCGGAGACAACAGGGCCAGGCCGACTGTGAACGGCAGAAATACGAGTGCGGCATCGGTCGAGGACAGCCCGCGGCGATCGATGACATCGAACGGGAGCACGAAGAACATGATGGAGAGCCCCGCGTATGCCATCATTGTCGTCACGTTCAATCCGACAAAAGCGCGGTTGTGTAGAAGATATGGCGGTGTCATCGGATGCTTGCTGACGCTTTCCCAAAACGCGTAGGCGGCAAGTCCGGCGAAGGCGCCTGCCATCGCCGTGACCGTTATCAGTGGCGAAGCGACGCGTTCAGGCGCCGACCCACCGGATCCGATCCGGCCCAGCGCCCACGCCAGCGTACCAAGTACCGCCGCCAGTATTCCGGCGCCGATGACATCAAACCGACGCTGTTCGCGGCGATCAGTCGGTGCAAAGTTTGCCAGGAGGCCAACCGCGGCAACCGCGATCGGCGGGTTGATCCAGAATATTGACTGCCAGCCGAACCTATCGGTGAGCAAGCCGCCCAGCGCAGGGCCGGCCGCAGTGGTCAACGCAGAGGCCCC
>CAWHQY010000062.1:0-23386 GCA_963831505.1 uncultured Alphaproteobacteria bacterium
AACACCACCTTGGTAAGTTGGCAGAAGACCCGAATTGGCATACGCCAGCTTGAAAATGTGAGCGATGCCGCGCGTTATGCTTCCGAGGAGCTGCGGAACGAAATTGGTCCAACCGCAGGCAAATTGAAGGCGTGCGGTCTGATGCCTCTTTGGTTGGTCCCAATGATATACGCTGCTGCGAGTTTCTTCATTGGGATTACCCTGCTGCGTCAGTTCTGCTCAATGTCGATCGCAATGGGTCCGGGGTCGTGCCGCTGCTCTCCGGCTTCGCGGTCGCGGGGTTGCTTTTGCTCAGCATGCTTCTGTTTTCCGCGCTGATGAAGGGCTTGAGCGACCTCCAGATCAACAACGTGCTGCGTAGGATCGGCGACAAGGGTCGCGAGGTCATACACGAGACGTTTCAGCGTCTCGATGCCAAGGCAAATCGCCAATCGAAAGGCGAACGCGAGACAGGCGATAATCCTGAACTGGGTCCGGTGGTCCAAACGTTGAGGTATTTCGCCGCGCCGCGCACGATTGCTAGGTTCGATATCGACGACTTGAGTTCGTCAGGCACAACAGGCAGGAGCCGTCATCGTGATGGCATGCGGGGTCGGCGACACCCTCGTCTCGAATACGGTGTTGCTGCAGGATCGTGGTGCGAAAACTGCACTGCCCGAAAGCGGCCTCTAACCTGTCTACAAACAATCACTTAATAGGTGATTTCGGGTGCAGAGAACATGAGTTGCTGACCGCCAAGCGCGGTGGCAATGAGCACGGCGCAGAGCCGGAGAGTTCCGCTTCGGCAACGTTGGCGAGGTCGTCGTGCGCACCGGGCGGATGATCGATGCTGTCCCCGTCCTGCGCTCCTCGCTCAATGCCCCCCAAATACCAACGCCTTCAGTGGCAAAACGACTGCCTGCATACGAAGGACCAACGCGTGAATGAGGGCTACCGTATCGACGATGTGCAGATAGACAAACTTCAGCGTGCCGATATCCTTCGATTGAAGCAGCTCATGGTTGTTTGAATAGAGATTGGCAATGCAGCTGCTGCCTGGCGGAACATCGTCGAGCACGCCTTTGTAGAGAGGTTCGAGAAAAACCAGGACCGTGCCGGGGGCGCCGAGCTTCGACATATCGGTGAGCTGATTGGTCTGCAAGATCTGGCCGGCGGCGATGACGTCCTGCACGCTTGCGACGACCAATGGAATAATGGTCATGGGCTTGGAGATGCAGGTTGCCTCGGCAATCATGCCGACCTTGATGACCTGGGCTTCGATCTGGTTGAATCCACCGAACAGCCGCCCTTCGCCCGCGGCATCGGGGATCAGAATCCCCGCGGCCCGGTTGACCGGCGCCGCCGGCACGATGTCGCCCGGCCTCAGGACGAACTGATCAACCCGTCCGTCGACGCCAGCACGGACCGTCATTCTCTCCAGCTCGACCTGGGCTGCCGCTAGCTGCGCCTGCGCGCTCGCCTTCTGCGCTGGCAGGACGATCGAAAGGCGCGACTCTGCTGCCTCTTTGGAGGCACTCGCAGCGTCGACACCAGCCTGCCGCTGATCGACGAGCACCTGCAGTTTTTCAATGTCGCGCTGCGGCACGATGCCGGGATTGCGACGCTGCAACTCGGTCTTGACGTCCAGTTCGTCCTTTGCCTGCTGAAGGTTGGCCTTCGCCTCATCCACCTTGCCTTGGCTGGTGAGGACATCGGCCTCGGCCGTGGACATGCCCGCCTCCGCTTCGACAACGCGGGCGCGAGCACTCTCGATCTCGGCTTCCTGTCTCTTACTGTCGATCTTGAATAGCGGCTGGCCCTTCTTCACCTTCTCGTTATAGCCGACATAGACCTCCGATACGCGGCCGCCGGTTTCTGCGAAGATCGATATGGTCCGAAACAGCGCATTGACGTCCTTCGAGGAGGGGTGATTGTACAGCACGATCGTGATCAACAGCACGGTCAGGATCAAACAAAGCGTGATACCCCAGCGAAGCTCGTACCAGACCGAGAATAACGTGATTTCCTTGCCAAGGCGCTTGCCCTGCACGAAGCGGCGGAACAGAAAATCCGGAAGCAGCGTCAGACTGGAGCACAGCATGAGTTCAAGCATGACGGGATCCCTGCTTCTTCACGTGGGGTTCGTCGACGTTCGCAGCTTCCGAAGTCGAAACATCCGCCGGATTCTCGCCGGCCTCCTGCCCAGCCATGGACCGACAAGCCAGGGGAAGCTCGACGAAGCCAAGGGTGATTACCAGCAGGCGCTTGACGGATACAATACCAAGAAACTGTATGAGCGCAATCCTGACGTCGTCGCAACGCGCGAACTCAAGCATAGACCGACGGGGTGGAAGTCGAAACATAACCATCCGGGACGAGCACCCTTGATCTAGGTCAATGGACAGATCTGTTGACGCGATGACGGCAGGTAGTGTTCGAACCATCCACACGTTCATTCGGACCATGTCCTTCGAGGTTCGTCTTCATCTGAGCTCTGAACCCCTTCGGCGTCTCCACTGTTTTCTCGGTGGCCACAGATAACTCGAGCGCGGCTGCCAAGGCGGCAAGTTCAACTGATCGGTGATGCGCGGCGTCTCTACGTTGTTCACGACCCAAGGCAGGCCGCGTGCCTTGAGTTCGGCGACAAGCAGGCGGTCGGCACCACTTGGCGAAGCCTTGTTGATATACTCGATCTCGCGGTCGTTGACGACGACGCGTGCAAGCAGTTCAACGAGCTTTTGGGCAAAGCCTGGATAGAGGTCGGCCAACTCATTTGCCAATTCATCGCGCACAGCCTTGGCCTTGTCATAGGCAACTTGCCGACGTGCATTCTCTTCCTGATATTTCAACTGTGCGAGCCGCTTCCGCAATTTTCCAAGCGCCGCCTGCAATCGGTCGCGCTTGAAGGCGGCATCATCCATGCATTCGCGGGCGTCCTTTAGCTCAGCGCCCGACAAAATGGGATCGAGGGCACGGTTGCGCGCCTGTTCGGCCTGCTCTGACGCCGATGCTATGCCGTGTTCGGTGTCCTTGATCAGGGTGGCTAAGTCATTCGACTTCGCGCCATCGGCAAATGCAGCCGCGATGCGAGCGCATTTTGTCGAATGAGGCTAACAGACGGCTCTAGCCCCTGAGCCGGGAGCCGCACACAGGCGAGGACGGCGACATCAGGGTGACCGTCAGAACAATTACCGAGGGCCGCCATAGGGATTGACGTCGGTCCACCATTCAATGGCTGGCGCAGTCATGTCGCTGCAGCGGCCAGCTGACCGGCGGCACGGCGCGCCTGACGGAAAGATGACATGCGGCGGCGGTGCGCCTGACGAGGCGGCCCTTGGCGTTGCGAGCATGCGTCATGACGCGCCCCCTGTTGTCTGGAAGCCGAGGCGTACCATCGCATTCCTGACTGAGACCGCGTTCCAAGGCTTGCCGCTCCAGCTCTTGATGCCGCGGCGGTCGAGTTCGGCGGTAATGGCGCGGAGCGACTGACCGGCGAGCTTCGGCAGGATCGGCCGCAGCACCTTGTCGCGCTTGGTCGCCGCCGCCACCAGCTTCGGATTGCCAAGCTGCTTGCCCTGCGCCTTCTTGGCAGCGACTGCATCCCGGGTCCGTTGAGAGATCAGCCGACGGTCCTTCTCGGCCAGCGCAGCGAACGTCTGGTGGTGTTTGGGTGGCGTGGCCGGGCCTCTTGTCCTATCGCCAGAAATCCTTGAACCTGCCCGGCGACAACTCGGTGTAACGTACCGTGTGCTGGAGCTGACCGGTAAACTCTGTGACGCGGTCACCGCTACAGGAAGGACGCGCGGGCGCGCGACACCGCAAACTACGTCAAGCACGCCGAGCAGCGCGCATGCCTGCCTACGCCCACGCAATGGAAGTCCTGATCTGCCCGTCGCGTGACCAGCGTCAGAAACGTCTTGGCTCGCGGTCACGCTGGCCCAGCCGGCGCGGTACAAATTTGGCTCTCATCGGTCATCCGCATCATCGTAAAACTCGAAGATCACGACGTTCGCGCCCTGATCCTCGGGATGGGCCGCGAAGTGGCGATCAAGCGCTGCATCCGGATCCTCTTTAAGACCACGACGAACCGTCACGACCCTCCACGGACGGTTCTGCTGGCTCCGCTTCTCGATCAGGTCAACTGCGTGAGAAAGCCCGGGATGAAGGACGCGTTGACCATTGTGGTTTTCCATGTCGCGCGACAGCAAGGCCAGTCGCTGTTGCACGTCGGTCAAGAGTTCCGCCTCAAGGCAGGCCCGGATTTCCTTCAGCGCGTAAATGAACCGCGTCATTTGGTCAGATGCGCGCTCAAAGGCATTGGATACGCGCTTTACGGTCTCAATCGGCCAAGACGAACGAGAGCCTCTTCGAGTGAGAGCGCGTTGCGGACCGTTGTTTTTGCTCGACGCGACCTGATCGTCGCGGCCGAGCAGCGGCAGTGTTGATTTAGATCAACAGCCGACTCTGGGATTACGCGCACGCGTCAAACTCCGTTCAAAGAATCCAGGCGCTTTGACGTGAGTGAAATTACAGATCGTCGGAGGTCGGCGATCCCCAGGCGTGCTTGAAGTCGAATTGAGATAACCGCATAGCCGGCCACTGTTGTCGCGCGACGTTGGCCAGCAACATCGCAGGAACGGTGCAGGGTCCACGCACATGCCCAGGCTCGACGATTTCTATCGACTAAGCGCGAGCCGGGCCGAACTGGCGAGGCTCAACGATTTCAATGCCATTCGTTTGTCGTGCGCTGAACGGATGGCGAATGGGAAGGCCCTTCGCAGCAACGTACCGCGCTCATCTCACGCGGAATTCCGGACCGCGCGCGGACGACCCGATCCGGTTTCGATTCTTGAGACGCAGAACGCTACCCGCATCAAGGAACTCGTGCCGGTGCGGATGGCGCGTATGCTGACTTCGCCGTTCGCTTTTTTTCGAGGAAGCGCCGCAATCATGGCGGGAGATCTCGCGAACTCCCCACGTACCGATCTCGAAGTGATGGCCTGCGGCGATATGCATCTGATGAATTTCGGCCTGTTCGCGTCGGCGGAGCGCAACCTCATTTTCGCGATCAACGATTTTGACGAGGTTCTTCCCGGGCCGTGGGAGTGGGATCTCAAGCGGCTGGCCGCAAGCGCCGCGGTTGCAGCGCTCTTTCTCGGCGGCGACCGGATTGATGCCGAGCAGGCTGCGCGCGCGGTGGTCGAAGCCTATGTCAGGAGATTCGCGGCTATGCCGAGATGGGATTCTTGGAAGTTTGGTACGACCTGATCGACGAGCGAACGATCCTCGCCGCGGCCCCGCAGCGCCTGCGAAAACTCGCCCAGGCCACTTTCGCCAAGGCCCGCGCCCGAGGCCACATTCGGGCGCTCGATCGGCTAACAGAAGAGGTCAACGGTGAGCATCGGATCGTAGAGGATATTCCGCTGATCGTTCGCGCGACGCATCTTCCGGACGGCAGACCGATGACAGAAGCGCTGAAGACCATGTTGCGATCCTATCTCGCATCCCTGCCAGAGGACCGCAGGCGTCTGCTGTCGCGCTACCGGATCGTCGATGTCGCACGCAAAGTTGTTGGTGTAGGCAGCGTCGGCACCAGTTGCTGGGTTGTGCTGCTTGAGGAGCAGGGAGCCGATAGTCCTCTGTTCCTGCAAATCAAGGAAGCGCGAGAATCCGTACTGGCGCGTTATCTCGAAAGCAAAAGACCAATCAAGCAACAGGGGCGACGCGTCGTGATCGGGCAGCGAATGATCCAGGGCTCCCCGGACATCTTCCTTGGCTGGGGGCCGGTCAATCCAGTCAACGGCAGTAGGCACTACTATGTCCGACAACTTGCCGACATGAAAGGCGGCCTGAATTTGAACGAAGGCGATCGCGAAGCACTTGACGGCCTCTCGAAGTATTGTGGTCTGTGTGGCTGGGCGCTCGCGCTTGCTCATGCGAAGTCGGGCGACGCGGCGATGATATCAGGCTATTGCGGCACCGGAGATGTGCTCCCGGATGCCGTTGGAAAGTTTTCGTTGGCCTATCTTGAGCAGACCGAGCGTGACCATGGCGCACTTGAGGCGGCGGCCCGACGTGGCAGGATCTCGGTAGCCAAACAGGCTTGAACGGACCGGTCGGCGCTTCGCAGATGCGCGCCGTTTCCGGACAGGCGACCATCTGCAAGAACATCCTGTCTACGTTTGCGAGCGTAGCGACCCATGATGTGGAGCTCGAATATTCCTAAACCAGGTCGCGAGTGCGCTGTTGATGGCTTGCCGTTGCCGGCCCTGATTTGGCTTGCCCAGGTTATCACCGGTCGCGCCACCGGCACCCGGCCTGACTATCCGCGCACGGTTTCGACGGCGTTCGAGGGCTTCACGTCGACCAGGCTCGGCCAATTCTTCGGTCCGGCAGCCGATGAGCATCCGGGCCTGTCCGGCTTCAGCCTGTTGAGCCACGGGCGCGAGGCCTTCATCGTTCGTCTGGCGCTGGCCGACTTGGCCGAGCGAAGCCTCGACATGCAGTACTACATGTGGGACGGCGATACGACCGGCCGGATCGTCGTCGACCATGTGATGAAGGCTGCCGATCGCGGGGTCAGGGTGCGGCTCCTTGTTGACGATCCCTTCTATAAGGACAGCGACTCGATCAAAGCTTGCCTCGATGCTCACCCCAATGTCGAGATCCGTCTGTTCAACCCGCTCACTAATCGGCGCTGGTCGATTCTCGACTTTATTTTCGATTTCAGCCGGGTCAATCGCCGCATGCACAACAAGTTGATGGTTGCTGACAATGCGGCTGCAATTGTCGGTGGCCGCAACATCGGTGACATCTATTATGGCGTCAACACCATCGCCAATTATCGCGATCTGGATGTGTTGGCGGTTGGGCCTGTCGTCCGCGATCTGTCGGGGGTATTCGACCGATACTGGAACAGCCCCTCGACCGTGCCGATCGCGGCCATCGTCGATCGCGCCCATGTCGCAGCCGATCTCGATGGCATCCTGGTTCGTTTGCGTGAGGCGATCGCCGCGGCGGACTACCCTTATCCCATCGATCAAGACCTGGACGAGTTGGCGGCCCAGAGCGCCGAGTTTCGTGACAATCTCGTATGGGCACACGGCCAAATCATCGCCGACGACCCAGAAACCGTCGCCCGCGGCCAGGAGAGCGACGATGTCATCGAGTTCATTCGCGGGCGGATCGCCAGGTTGAAAGAGGAGCTGCTCGTCGAATCGCCGTACTTCGTCCTGCCCGTCGGGGCGCAGGCAACCGTCAAGGCGCTGCACGAGCGCAATGTCCGGGTCCGCGTGCTGACCAACTCACTCGCTTCGAACGACATGCTCCCGGCGCATTCAGGCTATGCGAAGACACGAAGGCGGCTGCTCGAGAACGGCATGGAGCTATACGAACTGCGCCCGGATACCGACGCCTTCCGGCCGGGCTGGTCGTTCCTTTCCGGACGGTCGCCAGCCGCCTTGCACACCAAAGCGATCGCCTTCGACGGCGAAGCCGTGTTCATCGGCAGCTTCAACCTCGACCCGCGCTCTGCCGTGATCAACACCGAAGCCGGACTCTATATCGAGAGCCCGGAGCTTGCCAAGAAGCTGACGGCCTACATGGCGACTGGCGTCGTGCCCACCAACAGCTACCGCGTCCTCCTCGAGCCGAACGGCGCGATCGTCTGGGAGACGGTGAGGGACGGCAAAAGGGTGCGCTACCAAGACGAGCCCGAAACCGGCTTTCGACGGCAATTCATCGCCGACCTGTTGAAACTGCTACCGATCGAGTCGCAACTCTGACACCGATCCTTGGCGACCTAGGACATGACCCGCCCTCTGGGCAGAATCCGGTGACTATTTGTGGGACGAGCCGCACTGCGCCACAGCCTTAATAGAAGGATGACAGTCCTAACGCTGGTTCCCAGAGCCAAACCCCCAGGCCGCCAGCGGGCCGCCGATCCATTGATCCGGTCAAGATGGTTGGTAGGATACTTCGATGAACAGGTATTGCGGCGGCGCGCCTATCATCGTCGATCGAACGTGCGATGCGCGTGAAGCGCATGGCGCGAACCGGTTCTTGCTTTGCCTGGCGTTCGGAATAATCGCGGTAGTGTCGGGGGTCGCAAATGCGAAAGCGCAGGAGGCGGAACCACGATCATATACGAACACGCCGGTCGGACTGAATTTTCTGATCTCGGGCTACGTCTATTCCGAAGGAAAGATAGCGTTCGACCCGGACTCGGCAATAGCCGACGCCAAATTCCACTCCGATGCCGGGGTGCTGGCCTATGTTCGGTCCTTCGATGTCTGGGGCCAGTCGGCCAAGTTCGACGTGATCGTGCCGGTGTCGTCCTTCGCCGCGCAGGGTTCCCTGAACGGTCAGCCGCGCGAGCGCGAGATGTCAGGCTTGGGTGACCCGCGATTTCGTGTCTCGGTCAATTTGTTTGGAGCACCTGCGCTTTCGGCGAAGGACTTCGCGAATTACCGGCAGGACCTCATTGTTGGAGTGAGCCTGCAGGTCTCCGCACCGCTCGGGCAGTACGACGACAGCAAACTGCTCAACCTAGGCAGCAATCGCTGGTCGTTCAGACCCGAACTCGGGATTTCAAAGGCCTGGGGTCCGTGGACATTCGAGGTCGCCCCCAGCGTGACTTTTTTCAGCGACAATACCGACTTCTTCGGAGGCAACACCTTCTCACAGTCGCCGATCTACGCCGTGCAAGGACACGCCATCTACACGTTCCAGTCCGGCATATGGATGGCGCTGGACGGGCTCTATTTCGCCGGCGGCCGCACGGCGCTCAACGGTGTAAAAAGTGACAACGAGCAAGCGAACACGCGGGCTGGCTTCACCCTCGCCCTTCCGATCGACCGACAGAACTCCCTGAAGCTTTCTGCCAGCACCGGCATTACGACCCGCACAGGAAGCGAGTTTAGCGCTGTCGGAATCGGGTGGCAGTACCGTTGGGGCGACGGATATTGAGGAAGCGGGTCGAACGTCTATCCAAGCAAGGCCGCTGCGTCACTGACCCGGCGCGCGCTGCGGGCGACCCCGGTCCGGCACTCGCCGAGGTCGTGCTGCAGGCTTTTTCCTTCCTTCAACACCCGCGATCGTATTGCGCGGTTTATGGAAATTACCCTAACGGACTAACGCAGCGGGGACGGCGTATCGGTCCTACCTGTTTCCGATTTTCGAAGATAACTTCACTCCTCGGCACCGCCGCGCGCACGAAGATCATCTCTGTGAAGTCCTACGTCTTACCGGCGCCAATCTGTACGCTCTCTTCAGTCTGCTGACGCATCGCTGCGGTGAAGGAGTCTGCTGTTGGCAGATAGTGTTGCAAAAGTCGTTTTGCAGGAGATGTCAAAAATTCTGAGGGCCGCTGGCGCGTTCTTCGTGTAATGATCTGAGGGACCTCATCGCCTCGCGCCAAATTCATGGGCGACTTCGGTAGTGCGACTGAGGCTATGCGAATCATCGACCTCTTTGCGCTTCAGATTTTCGCGAAAAAATCGGGCCGTTGCAACTTTCGACTTTTGCAACACTATCGGCACGAAATCGGACCAGCGGGGCAGGTCTTGCGATGTCCGTTGATCGGGGCAGATCGGAAGTGACGTGCGCGGCGTCAAACCGACGCGTTTGACCCACATGTATGGTCCGGCCGTGCGTTGCAAGTGGTTTCGCCGAGCTGGCGGTAAGCGGTCTCGCATCAATGTATCCGGCCTTTGATTGGAGCATTTGCTCCGGGCCATCATGGATATCAGCGCGCGTGCGATCTCGTTAACGGACAGGCCTCGATTGGACCATTTGGGTCACCAGTGTTCGCATGCGCCGGGAAGACCGAACCTCCATCTCGTCTCATCCTCTCGCAGACCTCGGCTGGAAACTGTTGATAGGGTTACGTCATCGCTTGCTCCTCATATCGCGCAGTTCCTTTGTTCGAGCCAAGGGCCGTTCCTTCGTCCCGGCCCGCAGAACGTCGATCGCGTCGGGCGCAGGGGCGGTCAAGGCCGGCCGTCGCGCTTGGCTTACGGCTGGCCCCGGCCTTGCCAGGCTGCGCCTTGACCGTGCCGAGCACGGCGCGAGGATCAAGCGGGTCGGACGCCTGCATCGTCGGTCCTCGTCAGCTCGAAGGCGCGGCCTTTAGCCAGCACTGCCCAGGCGATGCGGGCAAGCTTGTTGGCGAGCGCGATCGCCAGCACGTTGTGGTGCAATCGCCTCTTGGCGGCTTCGATCCAGGATTTGAGCCCGTAACGCTCCCAGTTCTTTATCCTGACCAGCACAACCCATGCCGCCTGCACAAACAGAACGCGCAGGTAGCGATTGCCGCGCCTCGAGATCTTGCCAAGGATCGTGCGGTCTCCCGTCGAGATCTGCTTCGGCACCAGTCCGAGCCAGGCGCCAAAGTCGCGGCCTTTGGAGAATACCTCTCCAGTGCCGATCGCGGCCACCATGGCGCTCGAAATGATCGGCCCGATGCCAGGCACCGTCATCAGGCGCGAACATGCCTGATCTTGACGGGCCAGTGCCTCGATCTCGCCGGACAGGCCATCAATGCGCTGATCCAGCCGGCGCCAGTCGCCTGCCAACTCCTCGATGACACGCAACATGCGCGGCGACAGGGCATCGGTGCGCGTTGCAAGGATGGTGGGCAGTTCCGTGCGCATGTAGCCAATGCCCTGGCGCACGGCGATCCCGCGTTCCAGCATGAAGGCGCGAATCTGGTTGATGATGCCGGTGCGTTGCGACACCAGCCGCTCGCGCACCCGATGCAACGCCTGTAAATCCAGTTGTTCCGCGGTTTTGGTCGCCACGAACTTCATCGTCGGGCGCTGCACGGCTTCGGCAATCGCTTCGGCATCATTGAAGTCGTTCTTCTGTCCCTTGCTATAAGGGCGGACATATTTGGCCGGCATCAACCTGGCATCGTGACCAAGCGATGCGAGTTTGCGGCTCAGGTGATGTGCGCCGACGCAGGCTTCCATGCCGATCAGGCAAGGCGGTATGTTGGCGAGCCGCGCTTCCACTTGGCCACGCGACCACTTTTGCCGCAGCACGATGGCGCCGCGCGCATCGTGGCCCACGAGGTGGAACGAGTTCTTGCCGATATCGATGCCGATCACGGCGATCGCGGTATTGGGTGTCTGAGACATGGCGTGCTCCTTGTCTTTGGCGCCCCTGGCCAGCTTGATCGCTGGCGGGGCAGGAGCACCGCCGGGCCATCCCATTACCGGACATTGGCCCTAGCCCAAGAGCATGGCAGCGAGCGGCCGCGACAACCCCCTCAGCCAGGCTCATCCCCGGTCTCAGGCAGCCTTGGCGCCAGCCGCGTCGTCCGCGCTGTACACCAGGCGCAGATGATGCCGGAGAGTGCAGAGCACGCCGTGCTCGGCTTCCGCGGCCAGGCGATCAAGCAGGTTGGCCCTCGCCTGATCCGTCTCGGTCAGCGCCAGCGCGCGATAGCGGGCAGCGCGGATGTGATTTCTCGCAATCATTGTCCTTCTCCGACGCGCGTGATGTTCAATCCTCCGTCGGCGCTCCAGCGCTGACGTTTGAGGCTTCGCATGCGGCGGGGAGTGGGTCCGTGAGGTCTGTCACGCCTCTGTCACAGCGGGCTGATGCGACCCGGGTCGAGCGGGGTTGCGTGATCGTGCTCACGCTGCTGGGCCTATCTTAAGCCTGGCCCTATCGCGGCGGACGATCGAAGGACTGGATCAAGATCAAAAACCGGGAGCATCCGGCTATGCAACGGGTAATGGAGGCCCATAGGTGACCGGCTGGCGACCAAAGTTAGTGGGTCGGCGTGATGAGATGTAAACTCCGATTTAGCGGATGCGGAAATGCTCCTTGTTATGATTTATCAGGCGCACCCCATCGATGATCGATTTCAGGTCCTCTTGAGCGCTTTTCGTGGCCTCCACAATAACGATCAACGCTACATAGCTAGCGCCGTCGTGCGAACAAGAGTGCCAGAGCACTGCTTTTTTTTCGCAATTCAAGCTGTCCTCGCAATGAGACGTGGCAAGTATAGCCATGTTTCCGACACCACGCGCTGATTTTGGCGATTTCAAAATCGGATGTTGGTTGTGGTTGTTCGATCTGATCAAACGTCATCATTTTGATCTTCTCGAGATCAGCGGCAATCGCGCGCAGCCGGCCGAGCCGTGTGCCGTCTGCACCTCCGAGGTTTCCCAATTTGGGATCAAGTTCACGGACAGCTAACTCCCGCACCACAAGGGTCTCGGTCATATCAATGCTCCCGGTGTCCAGTGAGGCACAGTGCCCCCTTAGATTTGGGTCATCAATAATCGAGGTACCAAACATCATCCGTGATCGCGATCACTCTCCTCTCTTTAGGGGGTGCCCTGCGCCTGCCTCGTGCCGATGCTTCCGGATCCCTCCTACTTTTTGCCGCGCGGCGAAACAGGTTCCGTGAGGTCTTTCACTTGACCGCCGTAAAGCGGCTGCGATCATTTGCCACAACAAGAATAAGAGGATGCGAATCTTACGTGAAAGCCACGTGATCGAGGAGATGGATAGCAGACCCAGCGGCGACGTGTGAGCCGCATGTTTGTCGCTGAGTCACTGTTGTAGTTATATCCAGCGACGGGGAGGGTGACCGATCCGTCGAAAGCCTGGAAGTAAAAGCCCCCGTTGGCTGGGAGACCGGTCAGATCCGTACAGGGGGGCCAGCAACCTGACAGGCCGTAGCAGTTGCGAACCAGTGTAGCCGCGAAAACCGTGCCCCGCGTGAAATGGATTGCGGGACAATTGGGAGTGCCGAGTCTTGGTGAAGGCCAATGTCGACGTCGGTATTCTGGACGGAAACGATGATCGAACTCCCCGAGGTCATAGAGGGCGGAATGTCAGGAAGGAATGAGCAGCGAAAGCCCGGAACCGCTCGTGGGTCGCCTAGGCGCTCCCGCACAGCGAAGGCATCGCGTATAAGCCGCCTTGCCGGTGAAATCGCGGTGTGCCCATGAGGGGGACGGATGGGGTCGCATAAGTGATAACGGATCGGGACACTATAACCCGAACCCGAGCGAGGACCCCTGGGGTGGAGGAGTAATATCCCTCCATGGCGGTGCGCAATCGAGTTTGTGGCCCGACACAGTGCGGGATAACCGCGATGACTCCGAGGTGCACAAAGAGCGGAGGCAAACTGGACGGTGGACAGCGTATGCCGGGAGCAGGCTTAAGCTGCCGACGATCCAGGAAGGCACCGCTTGGAACGCCAACCTTCCAGCCGTACTGGGAAAAACCCGCCGTACGGAATGATAGGGAGGATCGAGGAAACGTTGGCATCATTCGAAGCCCACCACGCGCCTCGATCCTACCCGACTCCCATTAGCGGACCTGGCCAGTTCGGCATCCATTTTGTGCTTGGATTTTCTGCATTTTTTTGTAGCAACAAATTCTTCGTCCTAAAAATTAGTCGCGGAATTGGCGTATCGATCGTATCAGACGCTATTTTTCGCGAACGACCCGGAAGCCATTCGTATAGAATCTGACATCGTGATCGTATTTGAACCGCGCGGCTGAACGCAAATACCGAGGATCGTTGTTGAAAGAGCCGCCGCGCAAGACGCGCTCGCGGCATACAGGCTTTGTCCAGGCTGATCCGTCGGTCGGAGCTCCCCGGTAGTTGTCGTTCCAGCAATCTTCGACCCACTCCGCAGCATTGCCCGCCATATCGTAGATACCAAATGCATTCGGCTGAAACGAACCGGTGTCAATCGCCCTCTTCACGGGATCGCTGGTGCAGCCGATACAGTTGGCCCTATCCTTCTCGACCGTCCGGCCCCACGGATAGGACGTCGTAGTGCCGGCTCTCGCGACGTACTCCCACTCGCTTTCGGTAGGAAGCCGGTAGGCGTGCCCGGTCCTTTGCGACAGCCATGCGGTGTAGCCCTTGGCGTCGTCCCAATCTATGTCGGTAACCGGGCGCCGGCCGCGTCCAAGGCCGCGGTCATCCGGCCTTTGCTTACAGCCTGCCTTCGGCGATACAGGCGTCCCATTCCTCGTAGGTGACCTCGCGTCGGCCAATGTAGAATGCTTTGCGGATCGACACCTGATGAACCGGAGCCTCGAAATCGAACAATTCGGTCGAGCCCATCTCGAAGACCCCCGCGAGTACCAGGACCATTTCGGGACATTGCGGACAGTCGCGGGTGACGGATTGAGGCGCGGCAGCCGCCGGTTCGGGAGCCGCCGGCTTGGCAACTTCGGGCTTGGTTTCGCTCTTGGCTTCGATCTGCTGCAGTCGCGCCCGTGCCGCCGCAGCAAATGGCCCATCCGGGTAGGAATCCAGATAAGCCTTGAAATCAGCTGCGTTGTCACCGCCCTTGATCGTCTCCCAGAAGCCCAGTTCGAGCGGATCGGCCGCGCGAACCGGCTTGCGGATCGAGCTGATCACCAGTTCTTCCGGCGACGGCGAAGACTCCCAGGGAATCTGCCGATCGCGGGTCGCCTGCGCGACCGATGTCCGAACCCGTCGGAGGACTTCCTTAAAGGACAATCCCTGAATCTTCGCTGACTTGACCAATTCGACGGCAAACAGGTTCGTATCGCGCGGCGCATCGCCGACGACGTCCCCCGGGGCCACCGGATAGATTACGGTCACGCCCTCTATCGGCGGTTGGCCGGAAAGGCCGCGGACGCGCGAGGATGCGACTTGCTGCCACGGATTTTTTCGCGCGGCATCGAGAATGACAATGCAGCCGGCTGGGCGCGAGACGATCAGTGGATCGAGGATAAGGTCGATGTCGATGCCCTCGGTCCGGACGTCGGCTTCGGTGGTGATCCTTGAATCGATCGCCAGCAGGAAGTTGCGATCCTGGTATTGAACGGCGTGACCGCCATAATAGACCACCGCGGTCACGCCCCACCCGAGCTTCCTCGTAAACGCGCTGATCGCGGCTTCGATCTCGGTCCGCTTGGCATTCTCGGCATGTACCACATCGAAACCGCCGTCCCGCAGCACGTCGGCAAAGGCACGGGCGTCACCGGGCAGCGAACCGATCGGAGACTGCGGGTAGGATCCATTGCCGATCACGAGTGCTACCCGCCGGGATACGTCCGCAGGCGCATTCTGGCCAAGGGCGGTGACAGTCGCCGATAGCAACGTCAGTAAGGCAATGCCGACACGCAGCTTTAGCATCGCGGCATCCTGGTATGCCTGGCCAACGGATCCGGTCGTATTCCAAATATGGCCGTTCGGTCAGCGGACATAGATCGTGATCTTCGCCGACATGACGGGAGGCCGATGCGGAATGTGCTGGTGGTCACCGAGCAGCAACTGCAAGGTGTGAGTTCCCGGAGGCAGCGTCAGCGTTGTCTCGGTTTGTCCGTTGCCCAAATGAATATGATTGAAATCGGAGGGGATCGGCTGGTCCAGCGGCACCATCTCGGTGTCGATCAGCAGGTGATGATGTCCGGTGAATTCCTTGATGACGCCGGCAGGGGCCACGCCCATCTCCTTCAACCCAATCTTCACCGTGAAGCGCTGGGCGACATGGGCCCCGTTGAGCGGAGAGTGAAAATAAACCACTGCCCCCGGCGCGGACGCAGTGGGCTCCGCCGCCCGCGCCGGCGCATGGTGCAACGCCAGCGCCAATCCGACCGTGAGAATTACCAAAGGCTTGGCCCTCGCAAATGGTCTGCACCGCAGCATCATGTCACTTGCTCCTCATCTGCGAAATCTCTTCTTCACTGGCCTCGCTGGCCGCGGTGCCAAGACGGTCACCTTGATCCGTTCGGAGATCACGGGCGGATCATGCGGGATGTGGCGGTCGTCGGCGAGGATCAGTTGAAGCGTATGCTCTCCCGGGGAGAGCGTAATTTTTTTCTCGGTTTGGCCGTTGCCGAAGTGAATGTGATTCAAGTCGCTCGGCAGCGGCCGATCCAGCGGCGGGGTTTCGACATCTATCATCAGATGATGATGGCCGGTATTCGGCTTGAGGACGCCCGCCGGCGCTATGCCCATGTTACGCAGGCCGAACCGGATCGTTGAATTTGGGTAGATGCGCTCTCCGTCGCTCGGATAGATGAAATAAACGGCTGCGTCCGGCGGTGAAGGCCGGCGGCCCGCCGCTGCGGCGGCCTGCGGAGCCGTTTCCGGCGCTGCGTCCGCGACATGGATATGAATGACCTTCGAGAAGATCGGTGGATCGTGGGGAAGATGCTCATGGTCCCCCAGCAACAGCTGCAGCGTGTGGTCCCCGGGCGCCAACGTGATTTCCGCCTCGGTTTGGGCGCGGCCGAAATGCAAATGGTTCAGATCGCTGGGGATCTCGCGATCAAACGCGGGAAGCGGGGCATCGATCAGCAGGTGATGATGTCCGCTATTGGGCTTATTGGTCCCCGCGGGCACCAGCTCCATGCCGGAGAGACCAAATTTCACGGTCAGCTTGCGACCAACCGTCGCGCCATCCGCCGGCTCGACGAAAAACTCCCTGGCGCTCGCTGGCGCCGACGTCCGGGCCTTTTCAACGGTCACCGGATCGACCCTGACGTGAATGACCTCGGACACCACGGGCGGGTCGTGCGGAATGTGAGCCTGATCACCCAACAAGAGCTGCAAGGTGTGCTCACCTGCGGACAGCGTGATTTCCGCCTCGGTCTGACCACCACCGAAATGAATGTGGTTGAAATCACTCGGAATGGGCTGATCGAGCGGCGGCAATTCGGCATCGATGAGAAGGTGATGATGACCGGTATTCGGTTTTGCGACCGCTGCTGCAGGCGCGACCTCCATGTTCTCGATCCCGAAGCGGAGCTTGACCTTGGAAGGGATTGTTGCGCCGTCCTTGAGATCGATAAAGAATACCCTGGCGTTTGGAGCGGAAGGCGTCCTCGCCGGAGCGGGCTGCTGCGCGCCCGCCTCGATGCGCGCATCCAAGGCTATGGTCGCCAGAACGAGCAAGCAGGCGCGTCTAAATCGATACATGAGCTGCTCCCACGTTACGCTAACATGGGCCTCGAAGGCGAACAAGTTGGCGCAGCAAACCGCGATCGCTCCGAACTGCTTGAGCAGCTCCGTCATTGCGGCTTGCGCAATCCGGTGAAGCCTTGGCGCAGCCCCTGGCGTTGAATCATTGGCCGCCGTGGGACTGGGCTACGCGTTGAACTCAAGCCTCATTTCGTATATTCTGTCGGGGTTATGGATATGAATATTGCGGTCCGATGCTTCGCTGCTGGTTTCATGCTCGCGGCCGGCCTCTTTACCGGGTCGTGCGCTGCCGAACCGCGTGTCGCGCTCGTGATCGGCAATGCCGGGTATCGGTCGGTGCCGGAACTTGGCAACAGCCGAAATGATGCGGACGACATTTCCGAGCAACTCAAGCGCGTGGGCTTTGCCGTCATCGATGGGCGCGACCTCGACAGGTCGGCGATGCATGCCGCGCTCAGCCGCTTTGCCCAACGCGTCAGGGGCTCCGAGGCGGCCCTGGTGTACTATTCGGGGCATGGGCTGCAGATCAACGGTCAGAACTATTTGGTTCCGGTCGATTTAACGTTGGAGGAAGGCTCCTTCACGCCGTTCGATCTCATCAAGCTCGACGACGTCATCGAAGCACTTGGCTATACCGATGGCGTTCGGCTGCTGGTACTGGACGCCTGTCGCGACAATCCGTTCGCGAACAACCTGGCTCAAAACAAGGGAAGTCGCAGCATTGGGGCGACGCGCGGTCTGGCCAAGATCGAGCGCTCGCAGGGAATGCTGATTGCTTATTCGACCCAGCCCAATAGCGTCGCCGCCGACGGCACCAGCCGCAACAGCCCATTCACCGCTGCACTGGTGCGAGAAATCCAGGTTCCCGGGCTGGAGGTCGCAACGGTATTCCGCCGTGTCGCGATAAGTGTGAATCGCGAGACCCAGGGCCAACAAACTCCGGAATTGTCGGTGTCGTTGCTCCGGGACTTTTATCTCAATCCTGAGGAAAGTGATATCGACGCCTGGAGAAAGCTGGGGCCTTCGGCAAGCGCTGCCGACTTGCAGACCTTTATTTCGAAGTTTCCCACAAGTGTGATGGTTGATGCGGCGCGCGCGCGGCAGGATGCCATCGAGAATGCCAATGAGCGGGAGCGGCTGGTTCGCGAATATGCGCAAAAGGAACGTCGGCTGCGGCAGGAACTCGAAACCGCCGAAGCCGGTTATAAAAAGGCGGCATCGGAGCTTGCGGAGCGCCGTGAACGGGACGAGCGGGAGCGACTGGCTGACGCCAAGGGCGGTGAACCTCCCGCTGCGGCACCGTCGCCGACACTTGCGGGCATCGTTACCGGCGGCGCGCCGGAGCCTTCAGCTCGGACACGCGAAGACAACGAGCGCCAGCAACAGGCGAAAGAACAGGCAGCCAGAGCGGAGCGCGAGCGGCTGGCGTCGCAGGTTGCCGCATTCGAAGCCGACAAGACGAGGCTCGCTGACGAGCGCCAGGCGCTTGAGCTCGCGATGACGGAAAGGCTCGCCCGCGCGCAGGCGGAGCGGGAACGCGCGGAGAAAAAACTTGCGGAGGAAACTGCGCGCTTGCCGGCGTATGCGCTCGATCAGCCGCGGACGACTGCGCCGGCGCCGCCGCGGCGCCGTGCTGCAGCAACCTGTCAGGAGATCAACGCGCGCGCCCAACTCGGCGACCTCTCGGCGACCGATCGCGATACTCTACAGCACCAGTGCCGCTGATTTCAGTCAGCGACTGGATAGGATTTCGAAGATATTTGCTTCAGGATTTCGCAAGGCGGAGGCATTGTGGATCAGAATTTCAGGCGAGGCGTGACGACGCTGGCACGAAGGTTGATCCTCCCGGCATGTGCAGTCTGTTGTTTGCTGGCCGGCCTCACGGCGGCCTTCCCGCAGGCACCAGGCACGCCGCCAGCGCCAGGCATGCAGGCGCCGCCGAGCCCAGCAGCCCCACCTAATCCAGTGCCGTTCGATGACGCGCTGCTCCGCGCGGCGAATGATCTGTTTTCGAAGGCTGCTTTGCCGCCGGGTAACGAAAAGCTCGAACTGGTGATCGACCCGCTGATCGACGGCATCAGCGGAGCGCAGTCGACCGCGACACGATTGATGCAGGAACGCATCGTGGCGCTGGTCGGCAAGTCATACCCGCGTTTCGAAGTACGTCCGTTCTCGAGCGAAGCGTTGTCGCGTGCCCCAGTCGTGCTGATAGGCACCTTTACCGCGATCAACAATGCGGGTATGGCGGACGGACCGCGCGACGCCTATCGGATTTGCCTCGCGCTCGCCGATCTTCGCAGCAAGAGCATCATGTCCAAGGGCGTCGCCCGCGCCAAGCCGGAGGCGGTCGATGTGACGCCGACGCCTGCATTTGCAGACAACCCCGTCTGGTCCACCGATCCAGCGACCAGTGTTTACATCAAGGCATGTCAGGGGACCAAACCGGGCGACCCGATTGATCCCGTCTATGTCGAACGCATCGGCACGTCGTCGCTCATCAGTGACGGTATTCTTGAATACGATGACAGGCACTATCGCGAGGCACTGGCGTTTTACCGAACAGCACTCAAGTTGGCTGGCGGAGATCAGCTGCGCGTCCGCTCCGGCATCTATCTCGCAAACTGGAAACTCAACCGCAGGAACGACGCGACCGACGCATTCGGCAGTCTTGTCGATTACAGTCTGGCTGGGAAAAAATTGTCGGTGCGGTTTCTGTTCAAGCCAGGATCAACCCAGTTCATCGATGATCCGCAGATCTCAGGGCCTTACCCGATGTGGCTCAGTCAGATCGCAACGCGGGCGGCGCAACGCAATGCCTGCCTTCAAATCGTTGGGCATACCTCGAAGACGGGGCCCCCCCAGGTCAACGAGCGACTTTCAGTCCTGCGCGCTCAATTCATCAAGGATCTGCTGCAGGGTAGTTTCCCCCGTCTAGCCGATAAGTTGAAAGCGACCGGCGTCGGTTCCAGGGAGACACTGATCGGCACCGGAAGGGACGACGCCAGCGATGCAATCGACCGCCGGGTTGATTTCAACGTTTCGGACTGTTGAGACCGGCTGGATGTCTCTTATTGGCCTATATTGTTGCAAAAGTCGAAAATCGAACAACCCAAAAAATGTCGCGAAAGTCGATCTCGGGGCTTCTCTGCTGCTGCATCGCTTGTCAGAGACACTGCGGAGACCCGTGGTCGATTTTGAATGAAACGATATGGTCCCTCTCGTTGCCGCGCGTAAAGCGCAGCGGCTCTAAGAATTTTCGTGCGTCACCCCAAAAAGACTTTTTCAACAATATGAGGAGCAAGCGATGACGTAACCCTACCAACCGTTTCCAGCCGAGGTCTGCGAGAGGATGAGACGAGATGGAGGTTCGGTCTTCCCGGCGCATGCGAACACTGGTGACCCAAATGGTCCAATCGAGGCCTGTCCGCTAAGGCGCCCCGCACAAGCTTGTCGGCCCTTGATGTCGCCGCGGCGGAGCATACGCAACGCCGTCATGCTGCAGGCGCTGATGAGTTTTGCGGCCGCTTCGAGCGTAATCTCGCCACGCTCCGCCCACTCGCCGTCGCGGAAGACGGCGATGTCGTGGTGATTGCGGAAGCCGCGCACGCGCTCTTGCGTCCAGGCATTGCCGTGCCCAGTCTCGACTCCAGTGCGATTGAACAAGCGCGCGATCTTCCGATCAGGCATCAGCCGCGCCAGCTCACGCACGAGTGCGATCGTGTCGTCGGGGATGCGTGGATTGTGCCGGCCGGCTGCATTCAGTCGCTGTTTGACTTGCAGTTGGGTATGATCGCCGCCTTGCCAGTGCAGGACCGCATGGATGATTGCGCCGTCTCTGCGCACGACGATCTCCGTGAGTGCCGCGCGAAGGATACGCTTGCGCGTTGCGGCGGTTGCAGCGGGATGCAACCAGGCACGCTCCAGATCAGCACCGAGCGCCACCAATTGCTGGCGCTCCGGCTCACCGAGCGGCGGCGGACGACGCGCAATCAGGGCGGCGATCTCTCCTTCAAGCTTTGCGACAGCCTGCAATGCCTCGTTCCAGCGGCGCTCCAGCTCGCCGGCGACCAGCCGGTTTGCCGGGTCGACGGCGTCGTACTGTCGGCGCGCGTGCGCAGCTTCGTAGCGCGCCTGCTGCAGCGACAGCTCCAGCTGGCGCTCGGCCGCGGTCGTCGTGCTCGATTGCTTTGAGTGCTGCCTCGATGCCGAGCGGCTTCAGGACGCGCAGGACCTCGTTACTGATCGCCGTATCGATGCTCAAGCCACTGATTGAAATGCAGCGCGCGGCACCGTGGTTCGTACGCGCACCATAGCAATTGTAGCGGCCGATCCTGCCGCTGTAGTGCACGTGGAGCTTGCGGCCGCAGTGGCCGCACCGCAGCAGTCCGGGCAGCAGCAGCTCGCCTTTACGAGCTGCTCCGCGAGCGAGTGCGCTGCTCATGCCGGTCGCATTGTTGGCAATTACCTCGAGGTTGCGCTCGAACGCGTCCCAGGTGATATAGGCCGTGTGGTGATCCTTGATCAAGACATCCCACTCGGCCATGGGCTTTTGCACACCACGCCGGATATGCTTGCGTCCACCTTTGACACTGACACGGCTCGTCGTGCGCCCGAACGCGTAGGTACCTGCATAGATCGGATTGGTCAGGATGTTGTGCACGATGTTGTAGGCCGGCAGTCGCCACACGACGCCGTGCGCCTCGCCTTGGCGAGACTTGACCGGCAGCTCGATGCCTTCCTCTCTCAGCCAGATGTGCACCTGTCTTGCACTTTGCAGCTCGGCGAACTTGGTGAAGACCAGCTGCAGGGCGTCCTGCACGCGTTTGTCGGGATTCTTCTCTATGCGATCGCGACCGATCTTCACATAGCCGGCGGCGACACCGAGGACCAGCGCGCCGCGGCGCGCCTCTTTGGCGGCGACTGCAGACGATGAATGCAGGTGGTCAGCCTGCATTCATCGATTGATGTTCTCACGATCAGTCAACGATCGCCTGATAGACGAGCTGGCGCAGCAAACGCCTATACCCTGCGCGCGCGGGACTCGGCGCTTGCGTCATCAGTACGGCAACGAGATCTTGGGCGGGATCGACCCAGAAGTACGTGCCCGCATAGCCTGCCCAATTGTAGTCCCCGGCGGTCCCCGGGAACGCTGCGATACCATCGGCGATGCGCACAGCAAAACCCAATCCGAACGTGTAGCCTTTGCTGCCGAGGAGAAGTTCACCGGGCATCTGGGGGTTAGAGACGACGCCTGCAAGATGGTCGCTCGTCATGAGGCGCACGGTCGTCGGGCTCAGCACTCGGACTCCATCGAGGGTCCCATCATTTAGCAGCATCTGTATAAAGCGCAGGTAGTCAATCGCAGTTGAGACGCCACCAGCACCACCGGAATCGTTGCCAGGCTGTTTACTAACATCGATGAGGGGATACTTGTTGCCTGATACAGGGTCTGTCTCAAACGCCTCGGCGAGGCGCGCCTGCTCGGCCTGAGGTACGAAGAACCCTGTATCCTTCATTCCTAGTGGCTTGAAGACACGCTCTGCCAGGAAGTCGCCTGCACGTTTACCGGTCACAGCTTCGATGATGCGGCCTTGAACGTCGACCGCAAGGCTGTATTCCCACAAAGTTCCGGGTTGATTGACCAGCGGAACCCTTGCAAGCCGCTCGACCTCCTCCGTTCCCGTCATGTTGCGGCTGTCATATTCAATGCCGATCGTCACGATACCTGCTTTTGTGAGCGCGTCTTTCACCTTTTCGTTCTTCGTGATTTCTCCGTATGCTAGCCCTGATGTGTGCCGCAGCAGATCTTGGACCGTCATTGGCCTGTCCGGCGCGACGTCCCCAGTGGGGGTGGAGACCTTCACATCCTTAAACGGCGGCAAGTACTTCGACACGGGATCGGTCAGCTGTACGACGCCGTCCTCGACAAGGGTCATAAGGCCGACTGACATGAGCGGCTTTGTCATGGAATAGATACGGAAGATGGTATCTACGCCCATCGGATCGGATTTCTTTGGATCCCGTAGACCGAACGCGTTCTGATAAACGACACGTCCCTTGCGCGCGACGATAACGACCGCGCCAGGAAGCTTCTTGTCGTTGATCTCCTTGGTGAATGCGCTCGTGATCTTGTCGAGCCTCTGAGTGGACATGCCGACTTCCTCGGCGCGGCCATCACCCAGGGAAACCGGCGGCTTTGCCTGAACCGGGACGGCAGGCGGTGCAAAAACAAATGCGCTAACAAGCGCGATGGCCAAAAGGGCCCGCAGTTTGAATTGCATTTTTCCTCCCAACAGATTGGTTGTCGCCGCGGTAGCGTGCGCGAGCGTCAGCAGTGCGTCAAGAAACATGATGCATGTTGCCGACGGCACATTTTCTTGCGGCGCGCGCACGGCGGCTTCAATGGGGCCGACCGCGATCCCTGGATGGTCTCAGATCGATCGTTTGCTGCTGCGAATGAGTCCAGACATA
>CAWHQY010000063.1:0-62688 GCA_963831505.1 uncultured Alphaproteobacteria bacterium
GTAGTCGATGCTGCCGGGCGCGTAACTTTTCCGGATGACCTGCTTCCGGACGGCAAGGTCCTTGATGTCAAGGAACATGTCTTCAGCGCCTCCGGCGCGAACACTCATGCCTCCTCATTATTGAGGGGGTTGGCTGCCAAGTCAAGGAAGCGCAGGGTTTGTCGCAAGATTAGGTTCGCTTCCGATAAACGGGGGACTACCGGCACCCTCCGGTCTCCATCTCGTACAGCCTGAGCCGGGCCTCGCGGTTGCCGCGGTCGGCGGCGGCCTTCATCAGCACCTTGGCTTGATCACAATTCTTGTTCACGCCTTGCCCACGGGCGAAGCGCTCCGCTAGGGAGACCTCCGCGGAAACCGAGCCGCTCTGCACCGCGCCCCAGAGAGAATCGACGCTATCCCCCTCGTTCCAGACGGGTTCCACTTTCTGCGCAGGCCCCTGGCGCTCGAGCACAGACACGGGGCGATCGCTGGTTCCACTACCTGCGGCTGGTGCGATGTCGGTCGGCGGGTTGCCACGCGCGGTATCCAGGTCTTTCTTCGGTGATAAACTGGCATCGTCGGGAACCTGGGCCGCCGCATTCTTCTCGACCTCAGAGTTCGCAGCCGGGCTGCCTACACTGCTGTCGGGGGCGATGGACGGCGAAATCGAAGCAGGCTGCTTTTCGGGTGCAACCGCGGATGCTTTGGCCTTCCCAGTGAGTGTCTCCCCGAGCCAGATGAGCGAAGTCCCAACATCGCGCTGGTACATAATCACCAGTACCGCCAGCGCGACCAGCGTCGTTACCAGCGCGATTCCGCGCCAGACTGCGGCGGACTTGCGATGCGGATTTCCAAACGCTGCGTGATGATCGCCTAGGTAAGGCGACCCGTATCGCCCGTCGTCGATGGGCGGGTAGGTGCCAGCCCGCAAATTCGCCCACGCTGGCGGCACGGGCGGCTCCTCCACTGCCACGCGCGTATTCGCTATTGGTGCGGGGGCCTCTTCGGCGCCCATTGCACGCGAACGCCGCGCACCACCTTCAAATGCGGCCGCTGCGGCTGGTGCGAACCCATGTTCCACCGGAGCGTTGGTTTCCTCTAACCACAGGCGAATCTCCCGATGTGCTTCCGCGGGAAGATTCAAAAATCGCAGGCCACCCATGACGCCGGCCTCATCCGCCCACACTACCTCCGCGTCGCCCGCAATTCGGCGTCCCACCGTTGATCTGGAACCCAAAACGGGTCTCGCCGCACTTCACCGGTGTGATGGCCTGAAATCCGCAGCCATGCTCGGAAAGATTCAGCATGACGCCGCCATTCTCTTTCCCGAGCTCCAGGTAAACGAGTTGTTGCGTTCGTCTGCGTACGATCGAGCGCTTGTCTTGTCTTGTCGCTTCCACGTTCAGTTCCGCCTTAACAACTGCGCAGGCGAAGGCAAGAGGGGGGCAGAAAATCTTTGCCTATTAGCGCAGCAGGCACGGCCCTTAATTCTATCCGACCAAGCCTGATCTGACATTGATAATTTTTTCTCCAAAAGGATCGAATCGGGATTTTTCGTCCCCCGCCTGTGGAAATCTATACTTCTGGCGCTCTACAATCAAATCCTCACGGTTTTCGCCGTCAACCGATGAATGGAACGGCTTCTAGCTCCCAGCTTACACCACTTCTCGCAGGCTGCCAGAAATTGAACCATCTTCCGAGCGTACCGCAAATACAGTATTCCGTGGAGTTATGCAGGGCATCTACCCTGATTGCGATTTCGGTAGAATGGACGCCGTGAGCGTCCGTACCCCTGAAATTAGCGTCATTCCTTGCGATTCCGAGCCAGTCCGGATTCGGCACCTGCGTCGCCGCGACTTGCCGGCGGAAACCATTGCGTTGGCACGATACTTGATCGGTAAGATCATTGTTCGCGAGCTTCCTTCGGGCAGAATGGCCGGGCGCATCGTCGAAACCGAAGCCTATCCCCCGCGCGATCCCGCCGCGCATCACTTTCGCGGGCCGACGCCGCGCAATCAATCACTGTTTCTGCGGCGCGGCCACGCTTACATCTATTTCACCTACGGCAATCATTTCATGCTCAATGTCAGCAGCGAAATTCCCGGAGTGGGAGGCGGTGTTCTGATCCGTGCGCTCGAACCCATCGAGGGCATCCACCAAATGGAGCAGAACCGAGCAACTACTCGCCTCCTCGATCTGACCCGCGGACCCGGCCGCCTGGCCTCCGCGCTGCAGATCGATCGGCGCGTCGATGGCGTCGATCTGTGCGCTCCGGGACCTCTTTGGCTCGGAGCGCTCTCCGGATTGCGTAACCGGGCTGGCAGCGAAAAGCCTTTGGCTGGCCGCTTAGGCATCAGCCCGCGCATAGGCATTACCCGTGCAGCGGATAGGCTGCTGCGGTTCTACGAACGTGGCAACCCCTTCGTCAGCGGCTCCGCTCGCCTGCGCGCTTGAGCCATTCTCCATGCGCCAAGCACCCGTCCCAGCCAGGCACCACCCACGTAACCAAATGTCGACCTGAACTTCCGTACAGGATTGCCAATTGGGTTGCGAGAGTATGATGGTGTTTGCCGTTGTGAACGGACTGGGGGTGAACGATGTCCGATAGCTGGAAGGATTGCGAAGGCCAGATTATTGACGGGGAATTCACGCTGCTGGAGCACTTGGGCGGCTCCGACCATAGCGTCGTGTTTTTGACGCAGCGCGGAAAGACCAAATCGGAACGGGCCGCGATCAAATTCGTTCAGGCGGAACCTGCGAACCCCGAGATCCAACTGTCTCGTTGGAAGCAGGCGGCGCAGATTTCCCATCCAAATCTGATTCGTCTGTTCGAGAGTGGCCGCTGCCACCTTGCCGGAATGGACCTGCTGTATGTCGTGATGGAGTATGCCCCCGAGAACCTGGCGCAATTCCTACCGGAACGCGCGCTGTCACCCGCGGAAACGCGCGACATGCTGGAACCTTTTTTGGAAACCCTGACGCATTTGCACGGAAAAGGCTTCGTGCACGGCCGCATCAGGCCCGGGAACATCCTGGCAATTGACGATCAATTGAAGCTCTCGAGCGATTCCCTGTCGCGCATCGGGGAGCCTCAGATCACCCTCGGGAAGCCCGACGTTTACCTGGCTCCAGAAGGGGCGGGATCCTATTCGCCTGCCGGAGACGTCTGGTCGCTCGGAGTGACCCTAGTCGAAACCTTGACGCAGCACGTGCCGGAGCAAAAAGACCAAGAGGAGCTACAGGTCTCTGATTCCGTGCCGCAGCCCTTCCTGGACATTGCGCGGTATAGTTTGCGGCGCGATCCGCAGAGCCGGTGGACTGTTTCAGAAATATCTACGCGGCTCAATCCGCCCGCACCCAAAGTTTCCGTGCCCGCCATACCGGATCCCATCAAGCCTGTGGTGGTCAAGCCATCACGTATTGCGTCCGTCGCGGCGGAGTCCGAGACTGCGGGGGCAACGAAACCTGCTGCTTCTGTCGACCCGTTGTCCGTTCCCCTCTCGACCGTTTCCCCGCTGCATCCATCAAAGCACCACGTGCTCGAAAGTCAGTCGGTCACAGGAAAAGGCCCGTCATACCGCTCTTACTACGTCGTCGTTGCTGTCCTGGTAGCACTCACACTCGGCGCCATGCTCGCCATCCCGAGATTACGCGATCGTCAAAACGAAGCAGATAGCACTTCTGCATCTAGCCATCCTGCAGTCCAGCCTGAGCTGCGCCACTGACAGTCTGCGACCTCTGAGCCCCAACCGAGATCATCACAGAAAGAACCGGCGACGGACCACGCGTTACAAGGGCTTCCACAACGCTCGGCACCTCAGCCTTCGCAGGGTTCATCACAGGATTCGCTGAAGACCGCCAGCGAAAGGCAATTGTTGAAGAAGGACGCCGCCTCGGATTCTGGCGCCGGCTCGACTGCCGCTACCTCGTCCGCGGTTGTTCATTCCGACCCGATTTCCATAGACCCTGCGAAAGCTACAGCCGGTGCGCTTGCCGGACCAGTTACCCAAGGCGAGGTTCTGAATCAAGTGCTACCCGAGGTTTCGGCCCGATCCAGAAGTACGATCCACGGCACCGTGCGCGTTATTGTAAAAGTCCATGTCGATGCGTCAGGCACCGTTACTGCGGCCGAGCCGGCTTCCAGTCCCAGCAGGTTTTTCGGCGACGCTGCCGTTCAAGCCGCCAAGCGCTGGGATTTCGCTCCGGCAAAGGTCGCGGACCAGCGCGTACCTAGTGAATGGCTGGTGCGCTTCGATTTCACGCAGACGGACACAAAAGTTCTGCCCTCGCAAACCAAGCCCTAAGATCGTCTCGCGACCCGCGCCGGACCAACACGCGTAAGCAACGCCAGGGCAATCGCTGAAGTGCGACGAGGTTCCTGCAGCATTCCCATGGTGCGCTTCCGTGCGTTCCCTCCCGCTTCTCCAAGTGCTACCATTTCTGCTTCCCAGCACCGAGGAGAGACAACATGCGCTGGACACCCGGTGGCGAAAGCCAGGACATCGAAGATCGCCGCGACGATTCCGGCGGTGGAGGCGGAGGGTTTCAGTTCGGCGGGATGCACCTCGGAATCGGCGGCGCGCTCGTCCTGCTGGTGCTGAGCCTCATCTTCCGGCAGAATTTCTTCGCGCTGCTTGGCGGTGGAGGCAGGTCCCGGGCCGACAGCCGTCAGCCAGCCCGACCCGGCGCGCGACGCATCCGAAAAGCCCCTGGTTCAGTTCGTCTCGTTCGTACTCGATGACACGCAAAACACCTGGACGCAAATTCTCCCGCAGCAGGCTGGCCGTCCTTACCATCACGCAAAGCTCGTGCTGTTCCGCGACTACACCCAGTCGGCATGCGGTGGCGCGCAGTCGGCCACGGGCCCCTTTTATTGCCCCGGAGACGAAAGGGTCTACATCGACTTAGGTTTCTACGATGAGTTGAAGCGGCGCTTTGGCGCGCCTGGCGAATTCGCTCAGGCCTACGTCCTCGCCCACGAGATCGGACACCACGTGCAGAATATTCTCGGCATTGAACAAAAAGCGCAGCAAGGCAGCATGCATGGCGCAAACTCCTCTTCGGTGCGCCTCGAACTCCAAGCCGATTGCTTCGCGGGCATCTGGGCGCATTCGACGCAGCAGCGAGGACTTCTCGAAAAAGGCGACGTCGAATCTGCGTTGGGCGCGGCTGCCGCAGTAGGCGACGACCGTCTGCAGAAAATGTCCTCGGGCCATGTCTCGCCGGACTCTTTCACTCACGGCACGTCCCAGCAACGCATGTCCTGGTTCAGCAAAGGACTGGACAGCGGCTCGATCGACGCGTGCAACACGTTTGCAGCGCAGTGAACCGTTCCGGCTACCATTCCGCGAAAAAACGTTCACGAAATAAAAGTTCACGAAATAAACGCGGAAGTGATCTTAGGTGGCAGAGAACTCTGCGCTTGAAAAAGACGAGTCACGGTATGGAGAGAAGACGTGACCATGGCCTTCATCACCAGCAGCGTGGTCAGTTCCTCCCGCAGGTTGACAGCGGCCGCAATCGCGTAAGTGATTACGAGCCATCGCGTAGGATTTAGCAAATCTTGCTTGCAACCACCGAAGCTCATCGTCGATTCCCTTTCCACGCAAACCGAGTTCGGAAATCTCCGCCCGCCGATCGTTCCATTCTCTTCGCGCGGTCTCGCACTCTTCGAGCAAGCGCTGGTAGGTCTCGCATACCTGAGTGTCGACTGCTGCCGTCGGACTCATCGCCTCCTCCGTATGCCCTCTACAGTCTGAAGAGCATTTCGGTAGGCCTGGGAACGACGCTTCCACGTTGTGCAAACGGCATGCCATTGTTCGCAGGAGGCTCTACTCACTGCCAAACAGGCGTAACTTGCGGTTTTTGCGAGTATTACGGCGTTCTGAGGAGGTGGGAAACGTTCCTAAGGTTAGAGGAAGATGATTATTTCTTGCACGAGCCTCGTACGATTTTCTAAGGACTTTCCCGTATGAATGATCGGCAGGGCCGGTACGATCCGGTCAGTTTGAAACTGGAAACGAAACCCTCAAGACTTCTTAGCGCCGTCAGCCCTTAATTCCGGGCGTCCGGGATCAACCTCACCGAAGCCACGGCTTTTCCCCATCGCCTTTTGCGCCGCAGCCGCTTTTTCCGGATCCACCCACGCATCCTGTGTGACCATGGTCGTTTGCGACGGCAGCGCCACTGCCCCGCCCGTCCGCTCTAGCGTTTCCATCACCTGCAGCAGCAAATCTTCCTGTGTCGCCAGAAATATCGCGTAGTCACGCTCCAAAATATAGGCGTAGAGTTCAACTTCAATCGCGTTGTCCCCGAAACGCATCACCCGCACGCGCGCAGTCGATTCCTCCACCTTCGCATGCTGATCCAGGACTTCGCGCACTTGCTCAAGGACGTAGCGCAAGTGATCGGGTGAGAGGTCATACCGCAAGCGCATCATTTGCTTGCAAAGAATCTTGTCGCGGAAGCGAAAGTTTTCGAGAGTGGCCGTCGCCACGGTGCCGTTGGGAATCGACACCACCGTGCGATCCTCCGTGCGGATTTTCGTCGAGCGCAATCCGATGTCCTCCACCGTCCCAGCGCGATCGCCGATCTTGCAGGCATCCCCCACAACGATCGCTTTGTCGGTCAGTATCGAAATGCCGCCCAGCAAGTTTTCAAACGTCTTCTGCGCGCCCAGGCCGATCGCCAGACCGCCGATGCCAAGGCCCGCAAGCGCCGCGGTCACGTTGACGTCCATCCGGGTCAAAACGAGCAGCACAATCGCGATCAAGAATCATTGCTACATCCAGGACCCGCCGTGACAGCGAAACCAGCGAGCGTTCCGCCAGCCTTCCTCTCTCGGTGAGCCGTCGCGAAATCCTCTCGGAAGACCCAATGTGCTGACCTGCAAGACCGCCCAGTACACCGCGAACGCCAACAACACCAGGATGATGCGTCCATAGTATTGGCGGTACAGCAGCGAAGTCCCGATCTCGGCGACAAAAATGTAGTGAATGATCACCGCCAGCAGCATGGCACCCGGGCCAAAGCGCCGAATCGGCTGTGGCGGAAGCGGAGGAAGCCCGCGAAGGCGTCGCGCCAACTGCCACACGGTCGCTATAGCTAACGCTAGCGCCCAGCCCAATGCCATGGCGACAGGCGCCAGCAGAACGACCGCGATCCATTGCCAGGCCGGCATGCCCAGCGGACGGTTCCTGACCAGATAGATGGGCAGATCTTTTTCCAATCGAGGAAACCGCAGGGAGTCGTAAACCGCAGGCACCTCATCCAGTGTTTGCCGCGAAATAAACCAGAGTTTTGCGCCGCGCGGATCCTGGAGACGCACCAGCGTAATGGGAAACGATTCGCTCAGTCCGCGCGTTCCGCCGAACCTCGATCTGATCGCGCGGCTGTTGATCATCACCGCGCCCTTCCGGATCGTTGCTGATCAATCCGAGAGCCGACACCGAAAATCTTGCATTCAAGACAGTAACCAGCTGCGTCGCGAGTTCCTGCTCTTCCGCGGGAGTGTTCCCGGTGGCCTTTCGGCGCGGGCTGGAAATACTCGATGGCTCGTTCGCTCTCGTCCTGCGCGGCGTGGGCAAATCCAAGCAGCGTTCCACGGGGCGTATCGCGCCCGAGCGGGTCCGTCGGACTAGCGGGCTGCGACGAGGCGGGCTTCGCTGTGGGCAGAAGGGACGATACTTGCCCGGACGCAAACCCCGGCTGGTCACGCTAAGCCAGAAAAAGCACGCATATCCGCGCCGGTGTCGTAGCAAAGTGATTTTGCCAGCGCCTTGAACACAGTCACTTCCTCAGAAAAGGCGGATCGCGTAGAACTCGCCCCAGCCTCTGCATTGTACCTAGTCAGACCGCGTCGCGGAAAATTGTCTCCTCTATTCGGGTGACTCGCCGTAATGGAAGCACCGGCCGGGTGCCGCACCCTTTGGATTTGCATCTTCAAAGGTGCGGGTTTAGAGTGCCCTTCAACCGCGTTCCATCGGCGCAGTCTGCTCTCTCTCAGTCCGGGCACGGTACCAAGCAAAGCGCGCTCCACAAAATTCGGGTGGTCGTCCTAAGCGGACGGATTAGCGGCAACCGCTGCGCCAAAACACTGGCGGTATTGTCGAAGCAGAAATTGATCGGTCATTCCCGCGATGTAATCGCACACCACTACGTGCCGTGGGTCAGTGCGCGTAAGCTCCTCATGTGGTTCCGGCATCGACCCCGGCGAAGCCAGGTAGTACGCAGAACAGCTCCTCCAGGCAGCGCACCGACCGGTCACGATCCTCGGTAATTTCGGCCGGTCGTAAATATTCGCAAACAAGAACCGCTTCAGCTCCGCATTGCGTCGATCCAAAGTTTCACTGAATCCCGCAATACGTTTCGGCAGCCGCCGCACATCGTCGACCGTAGCGACCCCCGACTCACGCACACGCCGATGCGTCGTTTCAATCAAGTCGGTCACCAATTGATCGAGCACGTGCTTCAGCGCTTCGTTGAACTTCAGCTTTTCGCGCGCTGAAGGATACGTCGCTTCCACCTTCGCGTACGCTTCTCCAAAAATCGGCACGTCGCGCGTCAAAGCACTCCAGATCCAAGAAGCTCCGCCTCGCGCGCATCGTCGAGATCCGCGGTGTTGTACGCAATCTCATCGACGCAATCGATCAGTTGCGCTTCCAGCGGAGGCCGCAAATCCAGAAGATATTCCGCGAGCTGCGGAAACTCTTTCGCGCTGTAGTCCCGCGAGTGCTTGATGATGCCTTCGCGCACCTCAAACGTGAGGTTCAACCCCGGAAAATCCGGATAGCGCTGCTCGAATTGCTCCACGATGCGCAGCGCATGTCGATTGTGATTGAAACTCCCGCCGCACGACCGCATCAACTCGTCAAGTTTGCGTTCCCCGGCATGACCGAACGGCGGATGGCCAATGTCGTGAACCAGTGCCAGCGCCTCGACCAGCTCCGCATTCAAGCCCAGCGCCGAAGCCACGGTCCGCGCAATTTGCGACACCTCAATCGTATGCGTTAGCCGGTTGCGAAAATGATCGGAGAAGCGTGTCGTGAAAACCTGCGTCTTCGCTTCCAGACGCCGAAACGCCCGCGCGTGCACGATTCGGTCGCGATCGCGCGCGTATTCGCTGCGGTAACGATGTGGGGGCTTCAGGATAGCGGCGGCCGCGCGATTGATTCGCGTGCACAGCCCAAGCCGCAAGTGTGAAACCGGATTCGATGGGCCGCTCCGTGGATTTTGCCGAGTGGCTCAACACCACGGCCTTGTCGGTTGGCCCAATAGGCGGTCTTCGCGCGACGCCTGCGACTAGGATTTCGGCGCGATGGTGTCCAGGCCGCGATCAGCTTCTTCCGAAATCGCCGACTCCGGAAATTCTTTCTTCACCTGCTGATAGACGATCGCGGCTTCTTTCGGATTGTTCTGCCGCAACACTCCTGCCAGCTCCAGCAACGCCAGCGGACGCGGCACGAACACCGACGGTTTGTCCGCCAGCGCACGAAATATCTTCGCCGCGTCATCGGTCTTGCCCGTTCGCGAATAAATCACCGCGGTTTGATACTCCGCCATGCTCGCAAGTTCCTTGTCGCTGCCGGAGCTGATTTTCTTCAGTTGTTCGAGCGCCTGATTCTGCTTGTCCAGGTCTTCCAGGCAAAGCGCCGCGTAGTAACGCGCCAGCCGCCCCGGACTCGTGTTCGGATATTTGTCGGCGACCACGGAAAATTTCAGTTCCGCGTCGTTGGAGCGCGCCGCTTCGTCCGGGTAGGTCGCCTCACCAGGTTCCGCAGGATCAGCCGCGCCAATATGACCCGTGTACGCCTTCATCGCCGTATCAAAGGCCGCGGAAGCCGCCGCCGTCTGCCGGTCCGTGTAAACGCTCCAGGCCGCCATAACCCGCCGCGATCACCGCAACCACCAGCACCACCACCAGCGCCACCTGCTTGTGCGAATAGACCGCCTCCGCCCCATGCTCAAAGGCGTCGTGAATCTTGTCCTGCTTCAATTCTTTGCGCGAAATATGCTCGGCCAAGGGGTGCTCTCCTATCCAACTCCGAACTTATAATCCTAGCATATCGCCTTCGCGTAGCAGTCCTATGTAGCGGCCGCTTTCCGAAGCGGGCGCCTTAGCCCAGAAGCCCGACGTACTCCCCACGACCGCCGCTTTTCGCATCGCAGTTACCGTTGCAACAAGCCCGCCAGTGCACTCCCTCAAGCGCACCGCAAACATGCTAATTTCAACCCATGCAAGCAGCCTGCAGCCACTGTGGCACAGAACACGTGCTCAGAGACGCGGACGTGGGCGCCCATCCCAAGGTCCAATTTCACTGCGCCAAATGTGGCATGAAGACGGTCGTGGATACCAGACGCCATCCGAATGCCACCATGGTCATCTCCCCGCTGCCTTCTTTGCGCGCGGCGATGGCTCCGGCTCCGCCAGGAATCTCCTGCAGCCCGACGACAATGTGAAGCTTCCGGCAACGCAAAGCGTGATCCTGACGATCGTTTCCGGCCCTGGCAAAGGCGCCACCCATAGACTATCCAAACCCCGCGTCGTGGTCGGGCGCGAAGGATCGGATATCGCGCTGCAAGACCCAGAGGTTTCTCGCCATCACTGCGTCATCGAGGTTCGCGAAAACTATGTCAATTTGCGTGATTTGGACTCCACCAACGGCACCTTTTACGAGGAAGAACGCGTGCGCGCGGCTATGCTCGTCAATGACGCCCAATTCCGCATCGGCGAAACCGTCTTGCGCGTCTCCTTCCAGCCAAAGTGACCCTCAACTGCAGGAGCGAGGCCTGTTCCGGCCGGCGTCGTCCACACTAAACACGAACGCCATGCTCGCCTGCGAAACCTCTCGATTGTGAGATACTGAATCTCAGCCAAAGCTCTTCGCCTACCTGCGATGAACCGTATCTCCGTCTGCCTGATCACACTCAATGAGGAACACAATTTGCCTCGGGCGCTAGCCTCCCTCGCCGGAGTCGCCGACGAAGTCGTCGTCGTGGACGCCGGAAGCACGGATCGCACTCCAGAGATCGCTCAGGATCACGGGGCCACGGTTTTTTCCCGTCCCTGGACGAACTATGCCGAACAGAAGAATTTTGCCGCCGAACGCGCCGCCCATGATTGGGTCTTCTCCATGGACGCCGACGAGGAACTCAGCAGCCTGTTGCACACCTCCCTGCTGGACTGGAAGAAACGCAAGCCCGAGCATGCCGTCTACGAGTTGTCGCGAAAAACCTGGTATTTAGGTGCGTGGATCGCGCATTCCGGCTGGTATCCCGATTTTCAGCGCCGCCTGTACCGCCGCGACGCTGCCCAATTTTCCGGCATCATTCACGAGGCCCTGCGATTTGAAGGGAAGCCCGGCCGCCTGATCGGCGACCTGCTGCACTACACGGTGCATTCCTTCGAAGAGCACGAGGTCAATGTCGAGCGCTACTCCACGCTGGCCGCGCAGCAGATGTTTGCGAAGGGCAAGCGCAAGTGGCGCGGCGCGCTCTGGTTCGCCACACCCTGGAGCTGGTTTCAGAATTTCGTGCTGCGCGGCGGATTCCTGGATGGCTATCGAGGTGCGCTCATCGCACACATGGCGGCGCGCTCCGTGCGATTGAAATACGCCAAGCTCGGCAAGCTGATCGCGTCAAGGGGCCGCGGCACCGGAGCGGCCAATTCGTGAATATTCTCCTCGTTGACCTGGACACCGAATGGCGCGGCGGCCAAAACCAGGCCCTCCTGATGCTGGAAGGCTTCCAGGCGCGAAATCACAATGCCGAATTGGTTTCCCCGGAAGGCTCGGCGCTGGGCGATCGCGCTAAAGCCAGGGGTATCCATGTCCATCGTGTCTCGCCTCGTTTCTCCAGGATTTCGGCGGCCCTCAAGATTTCGGAACTTTCGAAATCCGGCCGGTTCGACATCGTCCACGCCAATGAAGCCCACACCGTAACGGCAACCTGGCTCGCGAAAACTCACCAGCGCGTACCTCTTGTAATCTCCCGCCGCGTCGGCTATCCCATTCGCAAAAGCGCTTTAGCCCTCTCGCGTTATCGAGCAGCCGCGCGCATCCTTCCCATCTCTGGCTGGGTCGCCCAACGTCTGGCAGCTTCCGGCATAGACCAGGAAAAGATGACCGTCGTATACGAAGGCGTCGAAATCCCCCGCCTCCCTCCGAACGATGTACGGCGCGAAGCACGCCTCCTCTGGGGCGTCACCGACGACTCCCCGCTCCTCGGATGCGTCGGCGTTCTGTTGCCCGACAAAGGACAAGACTCCCTGATTCGCGTTCTGGCAGATCTTCGCCAAGAATTTCCTCAAGCCCGGCTGCTACTAGCCGGCGATGGCCCCGACCGTCCTAGGCTAAAGCATCTGACAACCCAGCTAGGCCTCGACAACGCCGTAATTTTTGCCGGCTTCGTAACCGCGATGGAGCCGGTCTATACCGCTCTGGACGTCTTCCTGTTCCCGTCCCGCTTCGAGGGCCTGGGCACCTCCCTCCTCGCCGCAATGAGCTACGCCGTCCCCTCCGTAGCCTTTGAGACCTGCGCGTTCGGCGAAATCATCGAACACGGCAAAAGCGGCCTCCTCGCCGAACTCGGAAGCGAAACCTCCTTACGCAACGCCGCCGCAACTCTCCTCCGCAATCCCCCCATCGCCAAACAAATCGCCGCAGCCGCCCGCGCCCGCATCGAACAAAAATTCTCCGCCGCAAAGATGGTGGACGAAATGCTCCGCGTCTACGAATCCCTAACCCCGTCAATCCCAAATCGACTCACCGATTGACACCACCCTGTAGGGCCGCAGCACTGCTGCGCCCCAGCCCGGCACCCATCGATCCGTCACATGCTAACTGGTTTTTCAGAGACAACCTTGGTCCATGCCAATTAAACGGGAACGGTTCTGTACAATAACTCGACTCAGAATTCCTTAGCTCGGTTCATCATGGCTGAAGAAGAAAAAGGCTCATCGCGAATTCCGCAGCTTGACGGGCTGCGAGGCCTGGCAATTCTTTTGGTGCTTGGCCTGCATTTCCTGAACGACTCGAATCACGGGCCATTTGGAAGTTTGCTCTATCGATTTGGGTCCGCCTTTCGGCTGGGGTGGGCCGGGGTTGACCTGTTCTTCGTACTTTCGGGATTTCTAATCGGGGGAATCCTGCTGGAGGCGCGCGGTACCAGTAATTATTTCAGCGTGTTTTACTTGCGCAGGTTGCACCGCATCGTTCCCATCTATTATCTCTGGGTAACGCTATTTGTTCTGGTGGCAGCACTAGCCGGAGGAGCGCTATCGCAGGTGATGCCTGTCGGGTCCTCGGCATTTCACACCATTCCTCTGTTTTATCTGTTTCTACAAAACTATCTTCAGCTTCCCTTTGGTTCGCTGATTTGGACATGGCTGGCGGTAACGTGGTCGCTGGGAGTGGAAGAGCAGTTTTACCTCGTGGCCCCGCCGTTGATCCGCGTCCTGTCTGGCGAGGCATTGAAAAAAGTTTTGCTCGCGACGGTCCTGGCCGCGCCGATCTTGCGCGTGTTGGTCTATCGCCTCTTGCCCAACGGAGGAACCTCGATGTACGTGTGGATGCCATGCCGCGCGGATTCTTTGGCGTTTGGCGTTCTCGCGGCGATTTACTGGCGCGATGGAACCGTCCGGCAATGGTACCAAATCAACCGCCGCTTGTTCTTGCTTGCGCTGGCCGTTCTAGCGGCGGCGATCCCGTTTTTTATGAAATGGATGTTTGTTCCCTACACGCTGGCCATGGGCGCGTTCGGATTTACGTGGCTGGCCATGCTATTCACGGGCCTGCTGCTATTCAGCCTGTTGGAGCCCCATGGAGCGTGGGCTTTCTTTCTTCGTCTAGGTTTTTTGCGGGAAATGGGCAAGCTTTCCTACTGCAGGTATCTGATTCACCTTCCAATCCTTCATCTCTCTCACCGCATAGTGCTCCATTCCCTGCCCCAAAATTAACGATCTTCAGGAGCCGCCGTTTCGCTGTTTGCGTTTTTTTTGACGTATGGCTTTGCCAAGATTTCCTGGGTGGTGTTCGAACATCCCTTGATCCGGCGCGGGCATAAGTTCATCTATCGCTATTCCGACACCGATCTAGCCGAACCACAAACAGTTGATCTTAAATCATCGGAACCATTCGGATGGGAGGACTGTATCCCTCAGACGACTGTGAAGTTTCACTCGGCGAAACTCCATTTTCCGGGCACTTGTTCAGACGCCGCCGCAGCAGGAACTTTCACCCCGCTAAAATCGTATCTATCCACGAAGCTTTTTATACGTCTATACAGGTGAACAACGCCGTCTCTTGAGGGGACGCTTCATGAATACCTTCACCCAAGACCTCCGCTTCGCTTTCCGTCAGTTTCGGAAGTCACCCGGCTTCGTGGTCACCTGCGTTGTCTCTCTGATGCTCGGCATCGGCGCAACCACCGCCATCTTCAGCGTGGTCTACGGCGTTCTCGTGGACCCTTATCCTTACAAGGACAACGACCGCATGGTCCATATCGAGCTGCGCGATAAGTCCGACCGTGGTCCGCTCCTCTTCGTTTCCGGCACGGGCTACCAGCAGCTTCGTCAAGTCTCCTCGGTAGATGACGTGTTCTTACAGCAGGGCGGGACACAGAACTTGACCGGCGCCGAGATTCCCGTTTCCGTCAACGTTGGTATCTATTCGCCGAACCTTTTCGAGTATATGGGCGTTCCTCCGCTCCTCGGCCGCGAATTCAGTTCCGGCGACGCACCCAATGGCAACCCCGCACCGGTCGCGGTGCTCAGTTACTTGTTCTGGCAGCGTCAGTTTGGCGGCAGCCGTGACATCGTCGGGAAATCGTTGGAACTTGATCACAAGATTTACAGCATTATTGGCGTCGTTCCGCCCCGATTCACCTGGGGTGATTCCGATGTCTATCTCCCAGGTGTACCGACCGCCGATCCCCATGACTACTGGATGTCTTTCGTCAAGCTGAAGCCCGGCACGCCTTATAAGAAGGCCGAAGGCGGAGTTCCAGGCTCTTGCGGACATCTTCGCCAAGCTGGACAAGAATTATCCTCAGGAGCGCCACGCCAAGGTCGTCAGTCTCAATGAAGAAGTCCTCGGCAAATTCGCGGGTACATTGGTGTTGCTCTTCGGAGCGGTTCTCGCGCTACTGATCATCGGTTGCTCCAACGTATCCATCCTGCTTCTGGCGCGCGGCACTGCGCGTCAGCAGGAGTTGGCCGTTCGTGTCTCCGTCGGCGCCAGCCGCACCCGTTTGATTCGTCAACTGCTCACGGAATCCGTGCTGCTCTCGGTCACCGGTGCGGCACTCGGTGTTTTGGCAGCGTACAAAGGTGTGGACGCCATCGTCGCGATGCTGCCCCTGTATTCTTTCCCCCACGAAGCCGCCATTCACGTCAACGCCGTCGTGCTCGTCTTTAGCGCCGCCGTCGCCCTGGTCACCGGCATTCTCTTCGGCATTTCGCCGGCTTGGAAACTTTCTCGACCCCAGGTGAGCCACCTGATTCAAGCCAGCTCCGGCAAGCACTCTGGCAGCGGTCACAGCCGCAATGTCCATCGCCTGCTGATCGCTGGACAGGTCGCTCTCACGCTTCTGCTCATGGCCGGCGCGGGCGCCGCCATGAAGGCTTTTGTCGAGCGCACTCACACACCCCTCGGTTTCAAACCCGACCACGTTCTGGCCATCAATGTTGGTTTCCCCAAGGGCTCCAATCCCACCTGGCAAGGTCGCCTGAATTCTCAGGAGTTGGTGCGCAAAACCATCGCGGAAGTCCCCGGTGTGGATACCGCGACCGTTTCGAACAGCTGGTTTCCTCCCTTCGGCGGCTTTCGCGCCAATGTCGAGGTCCAGGGCAAGCCCGGACTGACCGACGCGCAAGCCATCCTCGCTCTTTCGAGCCCCCACGAATTTCTCACCCTGGGCATTCCTCTGTTGAAGGGCCGCGTCTTTGATGAGAGTGAAGTAATGCGCGCTGCCCACGTCGCGGTGGTCAATCAGGCTTTCGTAAGGCAATTTATCCCCGACGGCGACCCCATTGGCCAGAGCGTCCGCAGCTCCAGGCTCAAGGTTGAGCAACCTAATCTGCTCGTCGCGCAGGCCCCGGACGACTGGCTGCAAATCATCGGCATTGTCGGCGACGCGCGTAATGACGGGCTCGATCACCCGGTGAAGCCTGCGGTGTTCTTGCCTTACAGCTTTGTGCTCCCCACCGATGAGTCTCTCTTCATCCGCACGACGGGTAACCCCGAACTTGTGACGCGTGCGATTAAGGAACGCTTGCGCCAACTCAACCCTGAATTGGTGGTCGGCAACGACCACACTCTGACGTGGTGGCTCGACACGCAAGGGTGGGGAAAGGAGAGCTTCATCGCCACGCTTTTTTCGTTGTTTGCGATTCTGGCGTTGGTACTTGCGGCGACCGGCCTATACAGCGTTGTATCTTACGCGGTCACCCAGCGCACTCAGGAAGTTGGCATTCGCATGGCTCTAGGTGCTCCGCGGGCCAGCATTGTGCGGCTGGTACTTTCTTCCACAGGTGCGATGCTGGGGATTGGGATCGCGGTCGGCATAACACTCAGCGTTCTGCTGGATCACGTGCTGACGTCCTGGGCAGGAGGCAGCTCGCGCGATCCGATGACGCTGCTGGCCTCGGCCTCCGTCCTCGTGTTCGTCGCCGCGGTGGCGTGCATCGTTCCCTCATGGCGCGCCGCCACAATCGACCCCATGCGTGCCCTCCGCGTCGAATAGCCGCCCGATCCGGCCACTACCGATTGGCGTCCTCGCGGTGAGCAAGCGTGACGAGGCATTTCAGAAATACTTACTGTGTCTTCTTCCCTGGGTTAATCTTTCTTACGTTGGCAGCTTGCGGTCCCTCTGGACCCTCTGCGATCTCAAATTCGACGGAATCTCCTTCCTTCAAGGTCCGATATCCTTCGCTTAAAATTCCCGAGTAATGAACGAAAACGTCTGGACCGTCATTCCGACCGATAAAACCAAATCCCTTCGCATTATTAAACCATTTTACATTACCGATCACCGTGTTCTCCTCTGAGATCATCCGGGCGCTCTGCAAGGAATGTCTGCAGTCGATTTTCGGGAAATCTGTTTTGAAGATCCTAATATTCGGACTTCTGGTTGTCGTTGCTCTAGAGCAAGTTCGTGATTGCCCTGTGACTTGGAGTAGGAGAAGGCACCATGTACCGAATGGCTCAGGCATCCGCCAAATCCCTCCAATTCGGCTCCCGTAAGTCGTTGCGAAAACGCAGCCGATTGAGTTAGGTCTCAATCTGCCAAAAAGAAATGATTTTGGTGGCCTAGTTGCCTAAGGCGACGAATCCCCGCATGTGGGCACTTGTCCGGCAACCCGACTAATGTGTGCCACGAGCACGAAAGGAGGAAACGCTGAGTAGTGCGCAACTGCTTGACTGATGAGGGTAGGCCCCTCGGAACCGGTTTACAGGAACAGGTTCCAAACCACCTTCGGCGGCTGTAGTCAAAAGCTATGGTCGTGAACGCGGAAGGAAAAGGCCTGGCAACGACCAGGTCAGGTGACCGGCAAGAAGAGGACCGCAAGGGAACCACTGCTGAAGTGTCGAAAGGTTATAGACGATGTCAAAACCGCAGGGGGTTAGTTACTGCGGGAGTAGCTCCGACGAAACCTGCTTACGGGCGGAGCGGCATCCGGCATGAGAGGTGGCCTGAGCTTGCCAAAGAGGCGGTTAAGCGGAACGTGGGAACCTGAGACTTCGATGCAAACGGAGAAGCCACAAGTGGAAGAACCACGAGGGCGAGAGTACGGAAGCGAAGTTTCAGGGTCGGACTGCCCCACAGTAGTGAAGAAGCGGGGTAATTCCCGTGGAGCGAAGGGGGCAGGTCACTCGCGTCCTAACCAATTACGGTCAACTGGAAACAGGAGGAACCGAGTGGTTAGAACGGAAGGTCAAACCTTCACGGAGTGACACGAGCCGTGTGACTGGAGACAGTCAAGCACGGTTCTGTGAGGGGCTCGGGGTGAAATTCCCCGGGCCTACTCGACCGGGACTTATACGTCCAGCGACTGCTATGATGCCGCACGAAGGGGACGAACGCGCATGCGGGGACTCTCCGATATCTTTTCGCTTACAACATCCTCGGCAAATCCAATGAGTCAACGCAAAATCGGGTTCGACACCTTTGTGTGGCTGGTGCTGCTGCTCGTGGGACTGGGGATCATGCGATCGGCGATAGCGACGCGACTCGATGGATTCACGCTCGACGAGGCGTATCACATTGCCGCAGGCGTTTCCTACGTAAAGTATAGAGATTTCCGGATTAATCCCGAGCATCCACCACTGGTAAAGCTTTGGGTGGGAAGCGTGATTGCAGCGACGGGCTTTGAGCTTGAACCGCTGCGTCAATTTAGCGACAAACCCGATGAGAGGGCCTTCACGCAGAGCGCGGTTTTCCAGAAGAATGATCCCGATTCGGTTCAGAGGCGGGCACGGGCAGCGATGTTCGTGCTGAACGGACTGCTGTTGGTTTCGCTGGCATTTGCACTGAGACGAGTTTTTGACGCCCGCGTTGCGCTAGGTGCGTTGCTGTTTCTCGTGATTGACCCCACAGTGGCGGCGCACTGGCCTGTGGTGATGACGGACCTGCCGGTGGCGCTGCTATCGGCAACGGCGATCGTTCTGGCGACACGTGCCTTCCGCGACTGGATATGGACGGACCTTGCGGCATGTTCGCTGTTTCTCGGACTGGCCCTAGCGGCCAAGCATTCCGCGCCCGTGGTGCTTCTCAGCGTTGCGTTGATCGGAATGTGGCTGGCGTTCTGGCGGCCGATACCGGCAAGCCGGCGATTCGAGAGGCCGAAGATTGCTGAAGATGGGAGCGGTCCTGGCGGGAGCGATGGCCATTTTGTGGGGATTTTACTTTTTTCGATACGCAGAGACGCGTGCAGGACAGGAATCATTCAATCGCCCGCTCGCGGACAAGATCAGGGACGTGAATACTCCTTTCTACCATTCTGTCCTTGCGGGAATGGCCGCAACCCATATCGTGCCACGGGCCTATCTTTGGGGTTTTGCGGACACGGTCCACGCGGGGATGGAAGGGCGGCCGGATCCCCAACTGATCTTTGGGCGACTGTATGTGCGAAAGGGTCCGAAGTATTTTTTCCCGGCGATGATCGCCATGAAATTGCCGATCGGATTGAGTGTCTTGAGCCTGCTCGGCCTGATTTTGTTTTTTGCGCGCAGATTGCCAGCGGAGTGGAATATTCCGGTGGGCGTCATTCTTGCTGCGGCAATTTTGTTTTTGCTCGTTCTGGCAATGGGAGCGACGTATGCAGGCATCCGACATGCGTTGCCGGTAGTTGCTCTGCTATCGATCTTCGCTGGCCTTTTCGTGGAGAGAGCGACTGGCTTCGTATTCACGAAGCCTGAAAGCAGTGGCGGTGCTGGCCTATGTTCTGGCCTGTGCCTCAGCGGTTCCCGTGTTGCGGCCGTGGGAGTACTTCAATGAATTCGTGGGCGGGACGAAGAATGGCTACAAGTATTTCAGCGACGAAGGGGTGGACCTCGGCCAGCGCACCAAAGAAATCGTCGATTACTACCGCAAGTTTCTGAAGCCCGCGGGCGAGACGCCCACCCTCATCTACGAAACCTCCGATGAAGAACTAAAGGGGCGGGATGTGGAGTATCTGGGCCGCGATATGCAGCGTGACCTGAAACGACTCAGTCAGCCCGAGAGGTCCGGTACAATTTTCGTTAGATCCGCATTCTTGTCTCCGAACACTTTCTGGGATAGGCGCGCGCTTCGGGAGGCTACGCCGGCGACGCGATTCGGGAATGTATTCGTTTACCAGGGAACGTTTCTCTCGCCTGCGGATGCGGCTGCCGCTCTCTATTTCCATGGAATCGAAAAACATTATGCGGATAAGCCGGACGATGCCGCCGCAGAAGAGGCGTTTCAGCAATCTACGGAGATGGATCCCACCGCCTTTTTTGTCCACATCGAGCTTGGGTAACTTGTTGCTGAAGCGCGGCGCGCGGGAAGGGGCCTTGCGAGCGTATTCGGATGCGCTGAAGTATGCACCGGAAGACGCGCTGATCCGGCAGCCTATTGCAGAGCAGATTGAGAGAATCGCCCACCAGCCGGCTTGGGGAGATTCCACCTTTGAGGAACCCATTTCTCGAGTAAACAGACGAAAGATCCAGGCAACTTTGAGCCGCAAGCCTGATAGACCCGGAAACCGGACATCAAGTCCGTCGAAGCGAACGGCAAGGCCAACGCTTCTCAATGGACGCCCGCCGAAGATCAACTGCCCGAGAATCTTTCGGACAAACCCGTGGACGCGGTCCTGGTCGAACTCAAGACCAAGCCCGCTCACGGATTCTCATTAGCGTCTCTCAGCGAAGGAACGTTCCGCCCTTCACGATTCGACCGTTTTTTTGGTGGGGGGGCGCTCTGAGTGCGCCAGCCTCACCGAGCGAGGCCCCGTCGGGGTTGCGTATCTCCCTTGTGAAGGCAAATCGACGCTCAGTTTGTGGGGTTCTTGAAACCTTCCTGCAGAAGGTCTCTGATTTTTTGTTGAGTGGCCGTTTTCTCCACTATTCCGTGGTGCACATCGGCTATTCTGCCTTCGCGGTCAACCAGCGCCGTTAGCGGCATTCCATCGAGTCCGTACTGCTTCCCCAATCCCTCGTCGCCAATCACGATAGGGTAGTTCACCTTCTTCTGTTTAAGCCAAGGCTTAACCGATTTCCAGCCGTCATCGTCCATCGAAATACCTACAACTACGAGTCCCCGGCTCGCATACTCTTTCTGAAACTCGACGAACCAGGGAATCTCGACCTGGCAACCTTCACACCAAGTCGCCCAAAAATTGACTAGAATCACTTTGCCCCTGAGGTCAGCGAGCTTGACATCCTTGCCGCTCGCATCTTTTAAATTGAAATCCGGTGCCAGACTGCGCCCACTTGGGGACTTTAGGTCCGATTGGGCGGGAGCCGACGGCAGTAGGCTCTGCCAAACCGCGACGGAGCATTCCAGACACCGATGCGCCAGCACCTTTGGCGAAGGGAGAACCATTAGGCAGATGCAAACGCCGAGGGCACCCGTCGCTGCCAACAACCACCTTCCGCTAATCCAGCTTCCCCGGCCCCGCAACTCTCTAAGTCGCAGCAAGCCCGCAGTTACATCTGGTTCCCATTCGACGCCAGGGTCGAGCATCGGCCAATCGTTCATCCACCCAACCTTCACTTCGAGGTGCGCTATTCGTGTCCATATCTCTTGATGTACTCCTTTCGGAACGATTCCTCTGCCCGGCTCACGAGAGTTCCGATTGATGCCGGATTCACGTTGAGAATAGAAGCCACTTCTTGGTAGCTAAAATCATGACTGCGCAGTAGTAAGAATTGTGCCTGGCGTGGTTTCAGGATGCTTAGCACTGAGCGGACTTTATCCTGCTTCTGGGACACAGAATGGATATCCTCCGGGGTCGCCGCTGGGGGACGGGGTTGGACCCATGCGAGCATGCGTTCATAGTGTCCCCGACGCCTTTGCCGTCGGAGTTCGTCTAAACCGGCACGGACTGCGACCCGATAAAGCCAGCCTTCTACATTCTCACTCTGCGCTTTGTGATTACGCCATAGCTTCAGAAACACTTCTACAGCGAGCTCCTCGGAGCGTGCGCGGTCTCGAACAGCCCGTGCAATGACGCGGGCGACTCGCCCATAGTGGACGCGGAAGAGCGTCTCAATATCTAAGTGCGTCTCATTGGCATTCGAATCAGCGACCGCTTCGCTTGATGTGCTCACAGTGTACATAACGCCGCTCGAAACAAAATTGTGACAGGCCCTTGGTACGTCGAGTCCTTTCTATTTACTACGGCATTTTCAACGGTTTGCAACTGCTCTGGCCACAGCCATCGCTTTACTTCGACGCGGGCCGCAGAACGCTCTGGCTCTGAATGCAACTGCCTCACCGAGCGAGGCCCCGTCAGGGTTGCGTATCTCTCTTGTGAACGCAAATCGTTACGTTCTAAAGTTGGTAGACGCGCCACGCGTAATCTCTCCCCAAAAAAGAATGAAGCGCCGTGCGGCCTTCTCTTCCGCGCGGCGCTTCAACTCCTATTCTTTTGTTTGCACCAGTTATTTGTCTTCCGTTCCAGGCGTTCCCCTCCTATCCGCCCTGCCGTTGGGCCGAGCTTTCTTTTGATTGAACAACCCATCGCCCCGCCGGATCGAGAAACTCCACGCCAACTGCATAGCCGTCGCCATGCATTGGTTGGCAGTAAGCCACCCGAGCCAACGAACGAAACTCTCCAGTGCGCGAAACAAAGGTAAGCGGTTCCCCTTTTTCCCATCGGCGCGTGCTCACCACCCGCGCGCCTCTCGCGCTCACATTCTCTGTAAAGGTCGATTCCGCGCCCGGCGTCTGCCGATGACCGTCCAGCACGACGGGAATCTCCATCGGGATGCGGCGTTCGGCGCGGTGAAACGAGAAAATCTTCCTGGGTGACATGCTCGTGTCATTCCTCACAAGCACGCCGCGATGCGCGTGAGATTTTGAATGCTGCCGCCGCGGTTCTTCATGCCGTACAGCGCTCGATCAGCGGCCCCCAAAAGTTGTTCCGGCGTATCTCCGTCTTCCGGAAACGCGGCAACGCCGGCGCTAACCGAAAGCGCAGGCCGCTCCGGTTCCGCCGCAAGACGTTCCCGAATACGAGCAACTACACGAGCGGCCACCTCGCGGCTCGCCTCCGGCAGAACTAATGCGAATTCATCCCCGCCATAGCGAGCGGGAGTGTCGATCGCGCGCGAATGATTCGAAAGGACCTTGCCAAGCCGCACCAGCGCTCGGCTGCCAGTCAAATGCCCAAATTGATCGTTGATGGCCTTGAGGCCATCCATGTCCAGCAGGATCACGCTGAACGGCCGCATGGTGCGCCGCGAACGGTCCAACTCGGTTTCCAGAACGTGGATGAGACGCCGATAATTCGCCAAACCTGTCAGGGAATCGCTGACGGCCATCGAGCGAACTTGTTCGAACAAGCGCGCCTGCTCCAGCTGCCGTGCCTGCTGGTTCAGCGATCTGATCTTGTCGGCATAATCGACTAGCGCCTTGCTCTGCCGCGCAATCTCGAAACCGAACAAGGCGAGACCTGCCGCACCTGCAGCGAGCCCGCCGCGCAGCATGCTGAAGCCCTTGAAGGCTTCGCTGACTTCGGAGGTCATGCCCTTGATCTGGCGTGTCAGCTCGCTGGTGTCGCGCTTGAACTTCTCGACGTGCTGCTGACTCGCGCCGCTGCCGAGCTGCTTGATCTCCTCATTCAGTTTCTGCAGCCCAGCCGATGCGTTGTCGGCCAGCGTGACGGTTAAGCGCAGTTCTTCCTGTTGGTCAGGCATTATTCGTCATCGCCTATGGCTGCTTGCTGCGCACGGTCGAGCTGCGCGGTGCGATGCAGATGCAGCGCAACCTCGCTCAGGGGCATTGATAGAAACACTTCAGGGCTGACGTGATACCAGCGCGCCAAGCGGTAGCAGTCGAGGATGATGTCTTCCTCGCTGCCTACCAAGCCGCTGGATCGGGAAGAAAAAAACGCCGCAACCGATAGGCGCAGCTGCACCAGTCGCGGGGGTCCATCTCCTCGACGAACGGCGGCAGGATGTTGGCCAGCGCGGCGATCATGTAAGTCATCTTGCGCTCGTCGATGATCACGTCGCCGTCCTGATTGACGCGGATCGGATTGCCGTAGCGGTTGATGTCGCCAGCGCGCGGCTCGCGCAGCGAAACCTCGCGCAAGTCTTCACCGCGATTATTGCGCACCGGCTTGTAGAGCATCTTGACGACGATGGGCCACTGATCCAGCTCCAGCGGCGGCAACTCCTCCGGTGACGGCGCGATCTCTGGCGGCGGTACCGCGCGCTTGGTGCCTGCAGGCGCGGCCGGGCGAGCTGCAGGGTCGTGCTCGATCGTGTTCTGATCGTCAACGAAGCCTTCGTGGCGCGGTTTCACGTTCACAGGCTCATCTCCTCACAGGTCAAGCCTTCCCAGCGCACGCGGACCTGACCGTCTCGGGTGTTGTTCTCGAAGCCGCCTTTGCAGGTCGCGCTGGTCAGCACGTACTGCATATTGTTGGCGAGCTGCGCCACCACGGTGACATCGGTTTCGGTCAACAGGTCCTCCAGCGACAGGCCGGGCACCGTTGACAGATCGCCCTCGATGTACGGTACACGCGGCAGCTCCTGATAGCCATGCACGCCGTCCTGGCCTGCGATCATCGAGCGCTCGACCGGCGATGGGCTGACGGTGAAGTTGCCGCGCAGGGCCAATTGGTCGCCGTCCACGGTCAGGAAGGCGATGCCCGCAATTCTTTGTGCCATTGCTCATTTCTCCTTTTGCTTTGAGTTCGTAGCGCATGATCTGAGCCAGTTTGGAAGCTTGAATTACATCCAGGGCAGCCGCCCATCAATCCGCAATGGCCGGTTGCGTAGCCTTAATGATCTAATTTACCTCTGCTTTCGGCGGCATGCCGAGATGGCTGGAATTGCCGCCCGCTTCGATCCGGTCGGTGATCCTGAGCAGATCTTCGCACGCGGCGGCGGGTGCATTGCAACGAAAGGCCGCAACATTAAATTGCGCTGTTCCTCGTACGGTACCGAACAGACGGATTTCCAATTGTTGCCGACAATACAGCGGGGCGTGGTGAGTGAGGAAACGGCAATGGGCGCAATTGGAGCAGTTTTTCAGCCGGAGCTAATCAAACTGATGAAAACAATCCTCGACGATGCTGCCGCGATGCTTCCTGAATCCAAGCGTACATCGACGATGATGGCCGAAATCGCATCGCAAATCCTTGCTTGTGCCGCCAAGGGCGAGCGAGACCCGGAGACGCTAAAAATTGCTGCATTGTCGGCCGCGGTCGAGTGCTCGCACTATTCGCACGACATCTCACCAGAACGGCGTGCGGTATGAGGAGGGTGTGGCTCTCTCATCGGATGCGTAGCAAAAAGACTTCGCGCAACCTAAGAGTTGACTGTTAGCTCCTGAAGTGTCGCCGCGAGTTGAGTGGGACCATAGGGCTTAGGAATAAATCGCCCGCCTTCAGGCAAGTCGTCTGGTCGAACATCGACGAGGCCGGAAGTCGCGACGATCTTGATCGGGGGCCAGCGTCCTTTGACCGCAGCCGCCAGTTTCAGACCATCCATGCTGCCCGGCATTTGAATGTCCGTGAACAGAACGGTGATGTCCGATCTGACTTCAAGAATTGAAATCGCTTCATCCGCATTCGATGCTTCGATCACATCGAACCCGGCTTCTTCAACTATCTGGGCTGCGTTTAGTCGGATCAGCCACTCGTCCTCGACGATAAGGACGACCGGCCGCCTCGCTGCATATGCAGAACTCATGCGGCCCGTCCTTTTTCTAATATTAGATAAACGGCCTGCGCTGCCAACGTTCCTAGGATAGCGAAATATATGTCCGGGTCCGGACAATAAATTTTTGACTCGGGACTACCAACCGCTGCCCCACCTAAGCCACAGGCACTATAGGACAATTAGATAATTGCCCCTCTCGCGCAAAGGTAACATTTGGCGCTAAGAGCGGTACCGGACCGACAATCCGTCGCGCTCGTCCCTATATAGAGTTCTTCCCGCGAGGACCGCCTTCGGAGCGGCTTCACCCCCACCCCCCTGCGAGAAACGGCCCGACCGATCGGGCAGGACATCGCAGTGCATATCAAAAATTTAGGCCGTCCGTTGGACAACAAATTGCTTGCGGCCCTGCCGCGCCATCAGTTCGATTTGCTGGCTCCCCATCTGACTACCGTTTCTTTGGAGCAAGCAGAAGTATTGGCTGAGCCGGGTGATGAGTTCGATCACGTCTACTTCCCCCAAGGCGGAATGCTCTCGCTGCTTGCGGTGCTGCGGGACGGCAAAGCCATCGAAACGGCGACGGTAGGACGCGAGGGCGTGGTCGGCGCGATGGCTGGATTGGGACTCTATAAGTCCCTCGTTCGAGTTGTCGTTCAACTCCCGATGATGGTGAGTAAAATTCCTGCTTCACAATTCAGGAAAGCCGCGGCCCAAAGCGACGCTGTCCGGAATATGTGCGTCCAATACAATGAAGTGCTGCTGTCTCAGGCCCGGGTCACCGCGGCCTGCAATGCTTTGCATGCCGTCGAGGCGAGATTCTGCCGCTGGTTACTGCAATCCGCAGATCGCGCCGAGAGTGATATCGTGACGCTGACCCACGAATTTCTTGCCGAGATGCTTGGAGTCCGGCGGACCTCCGTCACAGAAGTTGCGAGCAGGATACAGGCCGCGGGGGCCATCAGTTACACCCGCGGGCAAATTACGATATTGAAGCGATCCGCTTTGGAGAAAATGTCCTGCGAGTGCTATCAGACACTTGTGGACCAGGCGGCTATCCTGATCTAGGCGAGTCTTCCTACAGCTCCCATCTCGCGGCAAATTTTTACAAAGACCAGCCTTATTGCTTGCCTTTAAATTCTGCGATCTTTTTATCTCGGTGCCATAGCTCTATGTCGTGGCCGTCCACGTACCGCTGGGCACGCTCCTTGGCTGTTTCGTCGTCTTTGGACCAAAACTCAATGCGGTCCTCTACGTGGCCATCCGGTCCCAAGACATATGCGCGATAGTCTCGCATCGCCGTTCCCTTCAGCGGAAAGCTACCTTGGCCGCTGCAATTCAGGCGAGCGCAGCCATTCACTCATACGAAAGGCTGTGTCCGCGTGCCGCGCTTGTCGCATCAACTCTTCGCGCTCTGCGCCGGGTGGGAGAGCCTTAGCCTGCTCTCTAAGCTGCCGGGCCTTGGTCGCCAGTCGTTCTTCGAAGGAAGTTTCGTGCTTAATGCGGCGCCGCTTCATGGTGCGCAAACCTCTAACTTTCAACTCCCATAGATTTAGACGGGGCGCCGGCTTCCGTCTGTCCGGTTCCCGACAAAACTCGAAACAGGTGTCTGCCATTTTTAACGTAGGTCACCGGATCGGAAGCAGGATTCGCCGCGACGCCAAATTAGTCGCTATCGCGGCATAGCGGACATTGGTCATAAGCGCCCGACGCCGCATTGTAGGGCGGCGCGCCCATCAGTCCGCGATGGCCCGATGCGTAGCCCTAATGATCTGATTTACTTCTGCTTTGGGGGCATGCCGACATGGCTGGAGTTGCTGCTCGCTTCGATCCGGTCGCGAATGACCCAGGCCGTGTGAAAACAACGTTTCCACACGGCCTGGACCCGAAGCAGACTTGGCCTAGCTCTGATCGTACCTAGAATTGTCCGGTCGCGATCAGCTCCGCCCGCCTAAACAATGGGAGCCCCTGCTATGTGGCGAGCTATTTTGTCTGGGACAATCCTTGGGACAGCTTTGTTTCTGATCGGCGGTCAGATCACAGTGGGACAACAAGCAACAGCGATCAAACGGACCGACCTTCTCAAGACTGCCCTTCCGGAAACGGAGGGCAAGGACATGAACGTCTGGGTTGCTGACATCCCGCCGAACTCCTCTACCGGCCGACATTCACACCCAACGCCGAGATTCGTGTATGTACTTGAGGGCGCGGTTGTCTACGAGGTCGATGGAAAGCCGACGCAGACCTTCAAGGCAGGCGAGGCATACGCGGAGATGCCGGGCGAGGTCCACAACTTTAGAAACGCGAGCCCGACACAGCCAGCAAAGGCTCTCGGTTTCCAATACGCTAACAAGGGCCAGCCGCTCCAGACCAATGCCCCCTGAAGGGGTGTGGAGAAGCTGTGCAAGTCTTTCTTCTGCTCAAATTGCGAAGTGCCGATCACGTTGAGCAATGCCAACTGGTCGCCATCCACGGTCAGAAAGGCGATGCCCGCAATTCTTTGTGCCATTGCTCATTCCTCCTTGTTGCTGGCCATCACAGTCCCGACGCCGCGTTGTATGGCGGCTGGGCCTGTCCGATGATTTGCGTGTCGATGCCTCGGTCGTACTGCAGCCGGAACTGCGCCAGCACCGCGAAGATGCGCAGCTGGTTGATCAGGTCAGGCGGATAGAGGACGTTGGCGCGGTTCGGGTCGTTGGGATCGCGCTCGACGATCAGGTACTGCTTGAAGGCCGCGAGGTTCTCGACGAGGCCGTTGTACATATCCTGCTGATACTCAGAGACCAGCTCGGCCTTGATGATGCCGGGCGTGACGATGGCCTGACCGGGGCCGAACTTGGTGCCGTCATCCGCCAGCTTGTGCCGTGGGAATTTCGACGTGATGGCGTGCTTCTGATTGCGCAGCAGCTTGGCCAGCGTGGCGAGCGTGGTGACCAGCTCATAGGCGTCATCAGGCTGGCCATACTGGTTGACCTGATACGTGGTCTGCTCTCTTGCGATCATCGGCTGGTTGTCGCCGCCGATCTTCTGGATGGCGAGACCGGTCGATGCGAGCGAGTTCAGCTCGACGAAGTCGAAGCGCTGATGGATTTGCGCCGCCTTGATCTGGTTGAGCGTCAAGGCCTGCAGCGGTCGCGCCGGATCGTTGATCAGGGCACGCTGCGCTTTCGCGGCATAGGCTGCCACCCACTCGAATGACGGCGAGGGTGACGCGACCTCGAAAGCCATGATGATCTCGACGCCCGAGTTGTACTGATCGCCGAACAGCAGCAGATCGGCATAGGTGCCGCGCTTGGCCGAGAACACATGGCCGAACAATTCGCGCTGCCAACCCCAGCGGCCTTGGTCGGTGAAGCCAAATTCCTGGTCCCAGTCGAACAGCGAGTCGCTGTCCGTATACGGCATCGCCACATACTCGAACGGCTCCTCGCCGATGTTGAGGATGGCGTTGTCGAACGATGGCGTGCCGGTGCCGCCGGTCAGAAAGCCGGTTGCGGGCAGCGTGATGTCGAGACCGACCGGCGTCTGCTCACCACCACGGCTGCCGTAGTAGTTCATCGTGACGCTGATCTCATTGCCGTTGATGCTCTTGAACACCGCCGTGAGGTCCACGCCGGAACCGCCGACGGCACTGACAGCTGCGGTGACCGGCAACGTCGGATCGGAATTGACGGCGTCGGTGATTGCTTGCGCGATCGTCGCCGTGGTGTCGGTAGTCGAGACATTGACCGGGACATGCTCGCCAGAGATGTACAGATGGATGGTGCCTGCGGCTTGCGGCACGTCGGTGACATCGATGGTGCCGGTTGCGGCTGCAGCGCCGACCGGCTCGGCCACTGGCAGGCCCCAGACCTCATTGGCGAAGTTGTTGGCGAAGAAGGCCTTGAACATCCGCGATAGCTCGGAGCCCTCACCGAACGCCGCATCGGCCTGCGCTTGGCTTCCGATCGGCAGCGGGATGTCAGGCGGTGCGTCGCCTGCATCGATCTTCACGCCGACCAGCAGGGCTCGCAGGTTGATGGTCGGTAGGCCCGCCATCGAAGGATCGACTTCGACCCAATACAGCGGCACCTTGATATTGGCGGGAATGTTGGCAAAGCTGATTGGCATCGATGCCTCCTCTCAAAATGAAAACGCCGCCCGGTTAGGCGGCGTTGTTGCTCTGTTGCCGCGCTCGCGGCGGGCTCTTGTCGCGTCGCTCGCGGCTTTCGCCTTCAGGCGGCGGCTGCGTTTCTTCGACCGTCACCGAGCCATCGGCGAGCCTGCGCTTGGTGAAGCGATCATCCGGCCATTCCTTGCTGCCCTCAGATGGAAAGCCGCCCGCCTTGGGATGCTTCAGCACCGCGCGGTATTCTTCCTTGGCGGGCACCACGCGGACACCAACAGGCGCGGCCTCGTTCAGCTTCGCCATGCGCTCGTGATGGCGCAGGCCCTTCAGCGCCGCCTTGCTTTTCACTCTCATCGTCGCTTCTCCTTGGTGAAGGCCTTTCGAAGTGCCGAAAACATATATTTGACAGTGATCTGCTGGCGCTGATCCATCTCGTCCTGCGTGTCGCCGATCTTGATGCCGGTGCGCACGACGATCTCCTCCAGATCATCGGTGATGATTGGCGGCCAGCCGGTGCGGAAGAAAACCGAAAAGTCGTATTGCACTTCGGCGAGCGGCGTTTCGTTGTTCAGTCCGGTGGTGCCGAACACATGCCGGCGCGCGCCGCGCGTGACGCTTTCGAGCTGCACATTGTCGGGCAGGCTAGTGAGCAGCACGTTCATGATATGCGCGTCGGGCCACAGCCTGCTCATGATCCGCCAGTACGCCGCATCGACCTGCTTTTCGGCTATGACTTGATCGTTGTTGGCGATCATCGCCGAGAAGCCGATCCGCGCGGTGTGGCTGAAGCGGACATGACCGGCGTTGGCGTCGCCGTCCGGCAGCATGGTCTCGTCGATGATGTAGACGCCGAGATAGGGCAACAGCTGCGGCTGCACCGCCAGCATTCTGGTCTTGCGGCAGGTGTAGCTGGCGAAAAATGGATCTGAACTTACGGCATCATAAAACGCATCGCGGATCACCAGCGTGTAACTCTGCGTGTCGGTGATGCCCATCGCTCACATGATCGTTTGATACTTCTTGATGGTCAGCATGGTCTGCCCGCCGCCATCGCTCGATGCATCGACGATCACGTACTCGCCCTTCGGCACCTTGTTGCAATCGAGCGGGATGACGATGTGATCGTTCTGCTGCGGCAGCACCGCGAACTCGCTTTCCCGGATGTCGAGGATGGTGCGCTGGTCGGAATAGATCGAGCCGTCGAGCGCAGCCACGTCGATGGTGTAGGTGTTGAGAATGCCGCGCCCTTCAAACGAGGACTGGCCTATAGGCATGAACGTCACCGGCACCGCCCAGAAGTCGAAGATCGGCCCCTGCAGCAGCACATCGAGGTTCACGGCCATTTCATCGCCTCTGATGTCAGCGCCATCATGCGGTCCCACAGCCGCTTTGCCAGCTCAGCTCGCAGGATCGGCCGCGTCGATGGCGGCGCTTTGCCACCGGCCTGCCTTGGTCCGGCGCGTTTGATCAGGTGCTGCTTCGGCCCCTGACGCTTTCTTGTGGGCTCGGCAGTCGCGAGCGCGGCCAAATCTGCGTGGTCGCCGAAGTCTCGCTCTCGACGCTGTTCACGTTCATGTTCGGGAATTTGCGTTTCATGTCGTCGCGCTGCCACGCCACCAGCTGCTCGGGCATGGTGGTGTGCAGCTCGTCGATCTGCTTGCCGTAGGTGTCGAGCTTCTTCAGCAGCTGGTCAACGCCTTCGATCTTCACCTCAAACATAGAAACGCATGTACTTGTAGAGCAGCGCGTTGACGGTGTCGGCGGCTGCGCCGAGCGCGCCCGCGCCGCTCTTGGAAGCTGTGTTGACATCCATGAACTGCACGCGGGACTCGCGATGTGTGATCGACTTGATGCCGCTCATGGCGGATTGCGTCATCTGCTCGCGCGCGCCCTGGATCAAGAGCGCAGTCGCCTGCTTCAAGGCTGGCGGTGCTTCGTCGGGCAGATCGTAGCCGCCCGTATAGGTGACGGTGACCGGCTCGCTCCATGCGCCGTTGAGGCGCATCTTGCCCGAGCCGTTCTCGATCTCGTAGGCCGCCGAATTGATGGTCGAGCCGCGCGGCGACTCGACGCTTTCGACATCCTCATCAGCGACCGGATAATGCGTCAGGAATAGCCGTGGACAATCGAACGGCATGGTATCGCCACGCCATGTTTCGGCGACCTTCTCCTTGGCAAACACCCGATTGCACATCGTGGCGACCACGTCGCTGTAGTGCTCGATCCACATATTGAGCTGATCGTCTTCGCTGGTGTCGCTGGTCGAGATGCCGAGAATTGTCTTGAGTTCATCCAGCGACAGCAGCGCGTAGCTGTCGGCGGGCTCCAGCACCTTGACCCAGATGTCGGCCATCAGCCTGCCTCGCTCTGGAACTGCTCGAATAGCGCGCGCAACGGCAGCGGCTCGACCTCGCTGTTGTCCGACAGGATCAGCGTGACGCTGTAGCTGGTGCGGTCGATCTTCCACCCCAGAATAGCCGGCGCCTTCTCACCGGCAGGGCCGCGCTCGCCGCGTTGCACCATCCTCGCCGGGATCGCCCTTTGGTCCGGCTTTGCCTTGGCGGCCTGCGGAGGCGATCAGCTGCCAGCCCTCACCAGGGCATGGCCCAGGATTGTCGCTGCGCGCGATGAAGCTGGAGCCCATCAGCGCCACGATGTCGAGATGCGAATAGCTTTCGCCCTCGCGATAGGTGCCGACGATCTTCGGCATCACGGCATCGCGGCCCTTGGCGGCAATGCAGGCCCAATCCGCGTGCGGCGGCGTGCGGGCGGTGTCGCGCCGCGCCTGATAGGTGCTGCCCATGTGCAGGACCACATCGCCTTCGTAGTGGACAGCACCATCAGTAAACGGCTGTGCGGCGCTCAGCTGCCCCGGCGCGCCTTCCTTGCCGGTCGCACCATCCTGTCCCGGTAAACCTTGCTCCCCTTTTTCGCCGGGGACACCCGGATTGCCTGCCGGACCTTGCTCGCCCTGCTCACCTTTTTCGCCTTGCGGACCTTCTTTGCCTTCTTTGCCTTCCTCGCCTTTTTCGCCATGTTCGCCTCGTTCTCCTTGTTCGCCCCGCTCGCCACGCAAACCTTGCTCGCCGCGTTCGCCCTGCGGCCCTTGCTCGCCGCGTTCGCCTGCTTCTCCGTGCTCGCCTGCAGGCCCCTGATCGCCGCGCTCGCCCTGCAACCCCGGCAGGCCTTGCTCCCCCTGCAGGCCTTGTTCCCCCTGCAGCCCTTGCTCACCGCGCTCGCCTGCTTCGCCGCGCTCGCCTGCAGGCCCCTGATCGCCGCGCTCGCCCTGCAACCCCTGCAGGCCTTGCTCCCCCTGCAGGCCTTGTTCGCCCTGCAGCCCTTGCTCACCGCGCTCGCCTGCTTCGCCGCGCTCGCCTGCAGGCCCCTGATCGCCGCGCTCGCCCTGCAACCCCTGCAGGCCTTGTTCCCCCTGTGCGCCTTGCTCACCGCGCTCGCCTGCGTCGCCGCGCTCGCCACAAGGGCCTTGATCTCCTCGCTCGCCCGGCAGGCCCGGCAATCCCTGCAGGCCTTGCTCGCCCTGCAGCCCTTGCTGACCGCGCTCGCCAGCCTCGCCACGTTCGCCACGAGGGCCTTGATCTCCTCGCTCGCCCGCCAATCCTGCAGGACCTTGATCGCCGGGCGCACCGTCTTTGCCATCGATGCCGTCCTTGCCGTCGATGCCGTCCCTGACGCTGACCAGCTGCAGCAGGCGATCATTGCTGAGCGCCTCGCTGATCCGCTGTTCGGTTTCGTGCTGCAGCTTGATCACCACGGCTTCCAGCCGTGCGATGATCGCGGCGGCCTGCGCTTCGATCAATTGGCGCTGCCGTTCCCACTGCATGCGTTCTTTGTCGAGCGTCTGACCGAGAACCTCGCGCCATGCCTCAAGAAGTAATTCGTCGGCGGCCAATCCGGTCGGCGCATGCAAAGACGTTTCGGACTTCCCGTTGGATTGCATCGCGGTCGCCCTTCTCTGGAGGCGGTGGAGCTGGTTCGGCCGATGGCGCTGCTGGAGGACTGCTGGCGCGGCCGGGATCGCGCCTGCAGCGGAGAGCGGCACGACCTGCTGCTGGACGCGCGGCTCATCGCCGAACTCGACAGCGTCGAGACCCTCCTGTTGACGGGCCTCATTGGGCGCGAAGATGCCGCCCTGAACGCCGCGCGCCAGTGCCTCGATGCGATCCTTCATCGCCGAACGCAGCAGTGCGGCCGTATCGAACTCGACATATTCGTCAGGCTGACCCTTCAGCCCGAACAACAGGCCGACGGCTTCCTCGATGTGATTGAGCGCAAAGCCGAGGCCCGAGGCGATCCAGCTCTGCATCAAAAGCTCGGTCGATGACAGATTGGTGCCGCCGAGGCCGAGCACCTGCAGCGGGATGCGAAAGGCCAGCGCGATGTGCTCGTTGGACAGCTTCAGCATGTCGGCGGTGGCGGCATCCTTGCCGCCTTGCGACCAGGGCTGCACCTTGAGCCCGGCGGTGAGGATCGGCGTGCCACCCTGATGCAGGCCCTTGGCCTGATCGTTCCAGCGGTCGCGCAGCGCCTGCACCTGATCCTTGTCGAGCTGCAGATCGGTCGACAGCACCGCCGAGGGCCGCGCCTCGTTCATGTAGAACGAATACTGCTGGCGGGCGATGGCGGCACTGACGCCGATGTCGGAATAGGCCGCGACGATCGGCGACTCGCCGACCAGCGGTGTCGGGAAGCGATTGCGCACGGTGTGCAAGCGGATGTGCAGCACGTCGCGCTGCGGCACGATCAGCTGCTCGCCGCCGAGCCGCTTCTCGATCACGTCGTTGCCGTAGAGCTGATAAAATACGTCGCCGGTTTCCGCGAGCCGGGGATAGGACTGCATCGGGTCCATCAGATGCAGCTCGTCGATCTCAAAGCGATCATTGCGCAGCGCCAGCGCGTAGGTGTTGCCCTGCAGATAGAGCGAGCGCGTGGCGTTCAGCATGAAGTCGCTGATCGACTGGTAGTCGTTGGGATGTCGCAGGATGCGGGACAGCGCCGAGTTCTTCACCCGGTCGCGCCCGCTCTTATCGTTCAGCCGCCAGTGATCGCCGGGACACATCGCAACAGTCTGGGCATAGGCCGAGACGCATGCCTCGACCATCGCCGACTGCGTTGACGGCCCGATCGGATCATAACCGCGCTGCCACCAGTTGACGCTCTCGCCGACACCGGCAGGCAACCAGCCTCCGGTGACCGGCAAGTACCATGGGCCGGGGTGATAATCGCCTTCACCCCGGCGCACGAGCTGGTTTGCAATGCGCGCCAGCCAGCTGCGCGTGCTCATTCATGCTTCGCAGCAGGCGCCGATGACCGGGTCGAATAGTCGCCGCGTTGCTGCGCGGGCTTGGCCTCGCTGTGCCGTGTTGCATGAGCAGCAGCAGCACCACCACCTTCCGGCGGCGGCGGTGTCTCGCCGCCTGCCGGTGGCGGCGCGTGCGGATCAGGCGGCGATCCATCCGGCTCGTGCTCGGTGAGATGCTCGCCGCTCGCAGCGAGATCATTCTCCTCCTGCGTCGGCGTCGGCTTGGCGTTCGCCATCGTCTCGCGTTGCTCGGCCTGCTTCTTCTCGCGGGCCTGCTTTTCGTCGGCGAGGCGCTTCTTGGTCGCTTCGCTGCTGCGTCGTTTCGTTCCGTCATGTGCTTTTCTCCTGTTACCCGGGCCGCTTACCAAGTGACGCCAGCGACGAAGGCCACGACGCCGGGGCGCCGGATGGTCCAGTTCACCGGCAGGATCAGCCGCAGCGCGAGGCTGTCGGTCTGCCACAGCGACCGCACCGGGTTGGCCGGCGTGCCGGGATCGGCACCGCCGACGATCTCGGCGGGGTCGGTGTCCTCCATGTGCAGCGTGGCTTGGTCGCTGATCTCGAAGCGCGGCGCCTCACCACCGACCGCAACGAAGTCTGCCGCATCGATCGCGATCACCTCGCCGAGCGGCACGGTGCCCGAGTCGATGATCGGCCAACCGCCGAGGTTGCCGGCGCTGACTTCATCCCGGAACGGGAAGACGCCAGCACCCGGAGCCGCGACGAGCCCGATGCTGTTCTTCTGCTGCGGGTTCATCAGCCAAGCCGGGGCACGCACGTTGCCCTTGGTGCCGGTGAGCAGCGCACCAGAGAGCTGCTTGATGTCGCCGACCAGCGCATTGAAGCCGCCGCCAGCCGTCGGCGTCAGCCCGGTGATGCCGTTGAGGATGCCGGCAGGGCGGATCACCGTCGCCGGATTGCTGTCGAGCAGGATGCTGTCGAGCGACACGGCGGTATCTTCCGAGATCGCATCGCGCAGCAGGCCCTCGATCGCGGGCACCGAGTGCTCGTCGATTTCGCGGGTCCACGTCGTGATGACGGCCATCTTCTTCGGGGTCAGGGTCTGCGAGGTGAATGCGCCCTGACGAACCGGGATCGGCAGACCTTCGCCGACGAACGAGCCCGCGATGGTCGGCGTGGTCGATCGCGTCGGCATCACGATCTTGCCGTTGACGCCGAAGTCGAGCGACAGGCCAAGCGTCGAGAGCCGGGGAAACACCGACTTCGGCATCAAGGTCTGCATGAAGGCGATGACGACCTGCTGCACCAGCTCGGCGGCCCAGCCGACCACCGTGGTCATGGCTGGCGCGGTCGCTGCCTTGGTCATCCAGTCCAGCACCGTGCGGGTTGCTTCATCCTCGCCGTAGATTTGCCGCATCATGTCCATGACCGGCTTGCGATGCACATGCGCGAACAGCTGCACCGTGCCCGCGCGCACCAACAGGTCGATCGGGTCGATCTTTTTCTTCGGCAGGCCGAACGGCCTGTTCGTCGGCTGCAGCTGCTGCACCGGCTGCTGCTGCTGCTGCTGACTACGCGCGACCACCAGCGTGCGGCCACCGTCCTCAGAGCTCTGGCCAAGGTTCTTCTCGGCATCGCGCAGCGCGACGAGCGTGCGCTCCTCGCGCTGGATCTGCTTCAGTCAGGTCGTTGGCCATCTTCAGCTGATCGTCGCTGACATTGGTTTCGTCGGTCTTGTCCCAGTGTGCTGCCAACTGATCGCGCAGCGCGTTCAGGCGCTGCTCAGTCGCAGTGATCCTTTGAGCAAACGACATCGTCGTGCCCTTTCTAACAAGCGAGGATTTGTTGGCTTGCCCGCCGGTGATCCCGCGCCGTTCGATGCCGCCTTCATTGCCTTTCCCGGCGAAGACGAGATCGATGGTTGCGGGAGAAATTTTCAGAGACTTGGCGACTGCCAGCGCGTTCGGATTGGCTGGCACCGATACGAGGCTGGTTTCGACCAGCTCGGCCTTGGTGAAGAACACGCCCCAGTCGCTTTCCTGGCGCGGCTTGGTCTCGATCGGCCTGAAGCCGACGCTGACGGCGCGCAGGATGTTGGCCTCGACCAGCGCGCGGATTTCGTCGATGCGCTGCGAGGTGCCTGCCGGCGCCAGCTGCAGCTCGCCGCGCAGCTGCTTATCGACGACGCTCAGGTTCTTCCATGTGCCGATCGGGAAGTCGCTCTTGTGGCCGAACAGCGCGATCGGATTTTTCTTGAAATTGGAGAGCTGCCAGCCATCCTGCATGATGACATCGTCCATGCGATCCGGCGTCTCGTCGGACAGCACGAACTCGAGCCCGTCGCCTTTCTCGGCATGGGTCTTGTGCTTGATGCCTTGGCCGCGCGATCGTCCCAGATGATCTGACAGACATCCTCGTCGCCGATCTCATCGCTGCAGCGATCCATGAAGTCGTCATAGCTCTCGTCGTCATCGGGCTCGATGTCCTGGCGCTGAAGCTTTTGCGGTCGCATGGCTGCTCCTCCCGCAGGTGCAGGGTGACGTTTCGCTGATGGTGTCGGATGATCAGGGCTCGAGGCGCTGCTCGATCTCTCGCAGGCGTTCTTCGATCTTGTCCAGCCGGCGCGACAACTCACGCGCGCCGGTCTCGGTGAAATGCATTTCGCTCCAGCAACCGTCGCCGCCAGCTGGCATAGAGGCCGATGGCTGGCGTGGTGATGGTGCGATCCATGCAGGACAGCAGCGACAGCTGCGGCGGGTTATGCCTCAGCGTGATCCCGGCTTGGAATAGAACTCGCTTGATGACGGGCGGTGCTTCGCCGAACCATTCGATGACGCCGCTGCCTTCGATGAGGACGACGTTGCTATCGACTGCGTCGTCATGCGGCGCGATCTCGACGGTGCGAGCGCACGCCAGCGTGACAGCTGGCGCTTCACCATGCGCGCAACGCCATTGCAGAATTGACAACCGCTCATCTCCCGCCTTCGTGCTGCGGCTGCTGCTGCGGCGGCTTCTCTCTGCGCTGCGGCGCTGCCGATGCCACTTCGGCGGCTTGCTCGGCCTCGACGGCGATTGCAAATTTGCAATCTTGCTTCTGCTTCACCGGATGATCGCGCGAGCCTGATCTGAACTTGATGAAGGCGATCGAGCGCGCCCAATGCTCGGCGATGATGATGCCGGTGCTCGGCCTGGCGACGCAGGTGATCTCGTTGCCCCGGCTGTCGAACAGATCGTTGTAGAAATTGCCATCGCTGGAGACCTGAAAGGTCAGGTTCGCAGGCGTGAACTCCTGCGGCACGGTGATGCGAACGATGGTGCCGGCCGAGCAATCGACGCCGTCGGACAGCGACTCATCGGCCGCGATGGTTGGTCCGTCCACGATGTTCAGCGGCATGATGCTCTCCTTTTTCAGCGGTGCCGGTTGGCAGGGTGTTTCGGATCGGTCGGCCAGCCGTCGTCATCGACCATGATGTCGAAGCCGCGCGCCTCGATCTCCTGCTTGCGCTGATTATGGCAGCGGGCGCAGAGGCTCTGCAGCTCGCCGAGCGCGAATAGATTCCAGTCGCCGCGATGCGGCTGGACATGATCGACGTGCGTGGCGGGAGTGACCTTGCCGTCATCCGCGCAGAACTTGCAGAGCGGATGCGCGAGCAGCTGCTGCTTGCGGCGGCGCTGCCAGAAGGCCGTGCCGTAGAAATGCTGCCAAGCTTCACGCATAGAGCGCGATCAGCAGAATGACGATCAGGCAGACGCCGATCGCGACGGCGACCCACAACGGCACGTCGCGGCGTCCATTCGGCGGCGGTACCGGCGCTTGCATGGCTTACCCTATCAACGCTTCGATATCGATCGGCTTGCTGCCGCTGCGATCTCGCGAGCGCAGGCCGAGCAGCATGGCGAGCGCTACCGCGCCGTCGATGCGAAAGCGCGCCTTGTCCTTGTCCAGCTTGCGATTGCCGGCCGGGTCCATCGTCGCGACCGCGTTCGCCATGTTCCAGTTCAGCACCGGATTATTGGGATGGATCAGCTGGCGCTCGATCACCGCCAGCTCCAGCGCGTCGATCGCAGGCCCCATATCCTTGAAGCCTTGGCCCCACGGCACCAGCCGCAGGCCGTCGCCGCCTTTCTCGCAGTCCTCATAGGCCTGCAGGCCGATGCGATCGAACTCGCGCAGGATGTCGTTGATGCGCCAGCGATCATAGGCCATGCCCTTGACCTGGTAGCGCTGCGTCAGCTCGGCGATGAAGAGCGCGACAGCCTCGGGATTGATGCTCTTGCCTGGGCTGAGCCTGCAGATGGCCAGCGTCGGCCCATTCGCTGGTAGCGATGCGATCCTGAGCCGAAGTCGCGGCTGGAATGCTCGGTCAGATGATCGCGCGGCTTCCAGAAATGCGGCTCGATGCGGCAGGGATCGGCGACCGAGCCGACCAGCAGCGCGGTGAGATCGGCGACGCTCGATAGATCGAGCGCCAGATAGACTTCCTCGCCTTCGGCTGCAGCGGCGCATCGCCGGCGCAGGCCATCCATTCGGCGCGCGAGATCAGCGAGGCATGCGGCGCGACGCGCTGATTCAGGAACAGGTTGCGGACCTTCGGCTCCTCGGCCGGCATCCTGATCGCCTTGCGGATCGCGGTGGCGAGGTCCTCGTAATCGCGGAATTTGCCGAGCGCCGGATTGGCCTTGTGCCATTGCGTCTCATCGGCCAGCTCGCAATCCTCGTCGGCGGCGTAGAGATGGCAGACGATGGCCGGATCGATGCCGCTGACATGCCGTCATCGATCAGCTTCGACATGATGTGCTCGGGATCATTGCTCTGCGTCGAGATCACGATGAAGAGCGGCTCGTCGCGCGCGCCGAACGAGGTATCGAGCACGTCGTAGAGATCGCGGTTCTTGGCCTGCGCCAGCTCGTCATAGATCACGAGGCTCGGCAGATAGCCGTGCTTGGTGCCTGCCTCGGCGCTGATCGCCCGATAGACCGAGCCGGTGCGCCGCGCCACCATCGTCTTGGTCGAGGGCACCAGCTCGATCATCGGCGAGCAGCTCGGCGTCCAGCTCGACCATCTGGCGGGCGAACTTGTAGACGATGCCGGCCTGATCGCGATCATTGGCGGCGGAATAGATTTCGCCGTGCACGATCGCCTCGGGGCCGACCAGATGCGCCAGCACGATGGCGGCGATCAACGCCGTCTTGCCGTTCTTGCGCGCCATCGACAGGATCGCGCGGCGCACCACGCGGCGGTCAGCCGAGATGCGGCTCATAGATGTCGCGGATGAAATGCTTCTGGAACGCCTCCAGCTTGAACGGCTTGCCCATGCCATTGCCCTGCGGCACGGTTAGTTTCTCGATGAAATTTGATGACGGCTGTGGCGCGACGCCTGCCTTCGGAATCGCGTCTAACCGGCGAGGAGTCCGGCAAACTTGCTCTGCGAATTGTCGCCGATGCATGCCGGCGTGATGCGGCTGCGCGCGGCCGGGGTCAGGCCAAATTCGGCGGCATAGCGCACCACATCGGCCGCGATGCTTGCGCACGACGAGACCAGCGGATTAACGCCCGCCGTGGTATTGGGCTTGATGATCATGCCGTTCATGATCGGATCATTGGCCTGCATCTTGGCCAGCGACTCGGCCGCCATGCGCCATTGCCCGAAGGCGTCGCAATAGGCCGCCAGCGCCGGGATATCGACCTTGGTCAGAAGGCCGAGCCGGTGCAGCTCGTCGCCGATGCGCCACCATTCATCGTTGGCATAGGCCGACAGAAAGGGCGGCGGCTCCGGGCAATCATCCGGGATCAGCGGCTGCGGCTCGTTGCGTATCGGGCGGTGGTCGGGATTGCCGCGCAGCACCCGCAGGTGCGTCGGGACGGGTCGGGGTCCGGGCTTCATGCCACTTGCTCCTTGGGTTTTACGCGATCGGCGGCGACAGCGTCGAAGCTGCGGCCATCGTCGATCAGCGTCACGGCATGATCCTTGCCGAACAGGTTGCGATAGCGGGTGATGATGATGTCGCAATAGCCGGGCGACAGCTCGCAGCCGAGCCCATCGCGGCGCGACTGTGCAGCGGCGATCAGCGACGAGCCCGAGCCGCAGAACGGATCGAACACCACATCGCCGGGACCTAACGTACACACTCTTTACAGTCCCTGGCGGAAACGTTCGGCCGCAATCAATCGACGCCGAATCCTTCAATTCGAATTAGCAGCGCTTTCGGGGGAACAGCGGACATGTCCTTCTCTCATTTTATGTGCACAATGTTTCTCTAAGCCCTCACAGCACGTGCCTCCGCTGTGAGGCCCCCTTCAGGCCGTTTCAATCCAGATACCGCTCGGCCCAACAAGGCCTGTTGGCGCTCCCATGCGCAATCCAGAGCCACGGCAGATTGTCGGGCGACGATTGGCCGGCGGCGATCGCGCGCGTGGTCGCCGCCGGCGCATGCCTATCGGCTTGGCCTGGTGCGGCTTCTACAGGGAAGCCATTTGGGCACCCGGCTCGTGCCGATTTGCCACCAAATCCGGCCCAATCAGACAGCTGCTTGCCAGTTGTTTACTTTCCTCATGTCGAGAGCAAAGGCAAAGTGTCCTTTCCTCCTGGAGGAGCGCGCGAAGAGGCTCTTCAGGGCTCGGCAGGCAGAGGCAGGCTTACAGATGAACGCATTGGTGACATCGCACGGACAGCGAGTTTCTGATGAAAGTATCATCACAACGGGGGGGGGGGGGGAGCGCGTTGTGAAGTTATTGACCCGGTACCTTGAGCGGGCCGTCCAACTTGAGAACATGGCCGAACAGGAGCCGGACTCCACATTTCAAGGACTAGCTCCTGGCCCAAGCACAGGCTTATCGGAAGCTCGCCGCTAAGCGCGCAGAGATTATGGGCTGTCCGCTCCAAGCCCGAAACAGCAATAGCGATACCTTATCTACGTGGCAGAACCCTCAGCAAACCCCTGTGGTCTGCTTCATGACCCGAAATAAGTCTTCCTCTGAAAAAGGCTTATTGATCATGGGGTAGCCGTCGCGCCTTCGCTCGCGGCCTGACAACTGGAGAACCTTTAAAGAGGGACGCCGTCTCGTTGCACGTTGGGCCAGTTCATGGCCATCCATCCATGGCATGTTGATATCGGTAATCAGGATCGAGATTTGATCGTTGATTTCCAATTGCTCCAGAGCTTCTGCACCGCTTGTCGCACGTATAACGTGGCAGCCTAGATCCTCAAGCATGCCCGCAATTACATCGAGCACGTCCGCGTCATCGTCTACAACGAGTACGGTGTGAGCCATGGGTACGGTACCTCTACGTTTAAACGCCGGGTAGTCTCGCGAGTTCCGGTTGGTAGCCCTCGTGGATTCGCAACGCGGATATCGGCGGCCCGCTTTTTGTTCCGAACAGGGAACACCGGCATGGACAGCCGGGCCTAGCGGGTAATATAGAAGAAATGCGTTCTGCCTTCCGTGCGGGTTCAGCGTGCCAGTCGTCTCCACATTGGAAACACCTCGGCCTCTAGCGGGACCGAGCGCATCGGGGCCGGGCCCCGACCCGTTCGATAGGGCCGCCGAGCTGATATTGCGCGTCCGGCCTTTTTCCTTCACGGCTTTGGGCATCGCTCTGGCGGCCATCCTGATGGGTGCCGCTCTGCAAACGCTGGTCGTATGGACTTCCGGGGCAGGCATACCATTCGCCGGCTTCTTCCCCGCTGTTGCCATCGCTTCGATCCTAGCCGGCGTGCCGGCGGGATTTGCTGTAAGCTTTGGGTCGCTCTTCCTCGTATGGTGGGCGGTCAAGGAGCCGCACTTCGTCTTTCATGCGCTTTCTGCTGCGGAGCGCAATCAGATGGCTTGGCTGCTCGTCTGTGCGCTAATCTTGGTGGGCTTCGGCCTCGTCTGCCGAAAGCTGCTTGAGCGCGCATACAAAAAGCAGCAAGCGATGAATGTTTTGGTCAGGGAGCTTGAGCACCGCAGAGCCAACACCTTTTCGGTGCTTCGGGTCGTTACCACGCGAACCCTTCAGCACGATCCAGACGCGGCGGAAAGGCTCCTGCGCCGCTTCGAGGCAATCCGAAGGACGAATGACCTTCTGACGGAACAACCCCGCGGTGCTCCGCTCAATACAATATTCAGAAACGAACTGGAGGGGGTTGCGTCCGAGCAGGTCGTCATCCGCGGGACTGACGTGATGCTTCCTGCAGAGCACGTACGCAACATGATCCTCATCGTGCATGAGCTTCTTACCAACGCGGTTAAGTACGGTGCACTTTCAGTCCCGACAGGGAAACTCCAAATTGAATGGACCAGCGGCGCGAAAGACTTGAGCATCTTTTGGCTTGAAACAGGCGGACCAACGCTTTCTCCGACGGAGCGCAAAGGTTTCGGCACAACTCTGATCGAGCACTGCATCGCTTCGGCTCGGGGTGCTTGGGAGCCGGCCTTCGAGCGAGACGGCTTTTGGTGCAGAATTGTCCTACCACTAGCTTCTAGTTGAGCCTGCGCGGATGGATGCGGCGTAGATTGACTGTTATTCGGCGCCCAATTTGACCCCCGATCGGCGCCGAAGGTCGACCCCGGCCAACACTGACGAAGCTCTTGAACCATCACCGGAATGTCCATCACGAGTGGGGTCAATGTTGGAAGCCGATGGGGATCGGCGCTTATTTACAGCTTCACTTCTCGGTTCACTACTGGACGCAGTTTTGGCTCGCAACCATCAGCCTGCAGCGCGCGGCCGATCGCGGCGCAGTTTGGGCGCGGCGGCTGGCAAAGCCCTGGGCGGCCTCGGCTGCGCCTCGTCATGGCCGAAGGCGATTCGGGGGCATGACTCAAACCAGCTCATTGCGATGGCTTGCCCAATCCGCGCGCATCGCAGGGCTGATAAAATCCACCAGGTCGTCGGTGCTTTGGCCGGGTAGCCGTCATAGCTGGGATCCCTTTGTTTTTACTGCATTATCTCGGGCGTTTGGAAGAATATCTCCCAATCACAATCTCTAACCTGCGCGCGCCAAAATTGGAGCGCCGCCGCGATCCAAAATAGGGAACTTTCGGAATTTCCGAAGTCCCCCCGGCCCTAGAAGGATATCTCCCCATCCTTTCAAAGTCTTAGCGCGTGTTCGGCCGTTGCCGGACGGGTCCGTTATGGCCTGATCAGGGCATAGCTGTCGATCAGCTCCCGATCGATGCAGGCGTTGCGCACGGTCGCGCGCGCCATGGGCACCGGCACCGATGAACTGCAGCTCGTCAGTGATTGCTCGATTGCATCATCAAGGACAATCTCTATTCTGCCGTGCTCGATCTCGACAGCCCGCCAATCGTGCCAGCCGAAGGAGCCGCGTGATGCCGGGCCTGACCATCAGCACCAGCCGCTATGAGTTTGCCCACGGCAGGAAGCCGCGCGGGTACGAATATCGCCAATGGGCTTTCTTCTTCGATAGCGAAACCGACGTCGACAAAGCCCAGTGGTTTCTCGGCAAGTACAGCGCAGCGAAAATAATGGCGATCACCTACGCGGTCACCAAGAAGCACACCAGAATCGAGCTTGGCTCGTGAGCGACGGCTTCGTGCTCACGGCGATCATTCTGCTGCCGTGCCTGATCGCGATTTGGTTTTGCCGCATCGGATAAACAACACACCACCGCGCAAAATCAGGGTCTCTTGCTTGAGGCCCTTTTCTTTTTGCCTAGCGATCGATGTCAGGACTGCGCTTGACGGGCCGCAGCTCGTTCACCTTGTGCGCCGCGCCGTTGACCCTGATTGTGACCTTCACGCCTTCCGGCACGGTGATCGCGACCGCCACGACATCCTTGCTCGGCGTCGGCTGCGGGATCGGCGGCGGCACTTGGCCTGCCGGCATGATCCACTCCAGAAAATCGTCGTCGTCGCCATTGTAGCGATTGAGATCGACATAATTGTCATCGATGCCGGGGATCGTTCCGGTTTCGCTGTACTGCCACAGCGTCCACTGGTCATAGGTGCCGCTTGGCCAGCTGATATCATCCTCATCGCTGGTGTACTGCGCCAGCCACAGATCGGTGTTGTCGCGCAGAAACTCGTCGCATTCGTCGCCGAGTTGCTCCTTGAGCAGGTGGCCCGAATAGACCGTGATCTGCAGATCGTCGCCGTAGTCGAGCAGCGCCTGCACCGCATCGCGCAGCGTGGTTAGGCTGCAGCCATCTTCCTCATAATCGATCACCACGCGCTCGCCCGGTTCGGGATCGGTGGTCTGCAGATAGAACTCGGCTTGCGCGCGGCCATCGCCGGGCTTGATCCAGAAGTAGGTCGAGACCGCAAGTCCGGCCTTCAACGCGTTCTCGCAGTTGGTGGCGCGATTCGGATCGACGTAGCTTGTCCCCTCGGTCGCCTTGTGGATGACACCGAGCACGCCTGCGGCGCGGACCTCATCGAAGTCCGGGAAGTCCTGCCAATGCGAGATATCGATGCAAACCGGAACGTCGCTCATTTGTCGGCATCCTGTTTTGGTTTCGAGATGATGCAGTCGCGCGCCAGCTCCTGCATCAGCTGATCCTTGCGGACTTCGCGGTCGCGCATCACCTGCGCCAGATCGTGCAACGAGTATAAACCACCGCCGAGAAACAGCACATTGACGATGACCAGCGCCAGCGCCAGCGGTTGCGACTTCAGCGTTTCGACTGTCGCCGTGGCGACCTTGCCGCCTTCCTCAAGCGCGCCCATTGGTCACTACTTCGTCGATCAGATCCAGCATGTCCTTGGCGCTGGCGGCAATCTCGATCAGGCCGTTGCCGCTGCGCTCCTGCTGACCCTGCTCACGCTTGCTGGTCCGATAGACGTTGAAGGTTTCCGCCGCCGCCTCGCGCACGCCGGCCAAGACGCCATCGTGCAACGCCTGCTTGATTGCGTCCATCTCCTTGCTCATCAGCAGCCCTTGCAGACGTTCGGGGTTTTTGGATCGGCGGGTGGCAGCGCGTCGAATTGCGAGTGTCTAGTCTAGGCCGTGAACCCATAAGTCTGCCGGTCGGTCGGCTTGATAGAGTCCGCTATGCCCCGATAGGACCAAATTCCGCAGCATAGCGAAATGACGCGATGGGCCATCAACGGACATGGCGTGAGCACCCCTGATCGCCTAATGTGACAGCGGACCCGCGCGCATCGAGCAAGAGAGCGGCGCGCTGACGCCGCTCCCTGATCGAACTTCAGTTCTTGCTCGGCATTCCAGTCGAAATCTTCTCCATTACGTCCGTGATGGTGAAGCTGGCTGCTTTCGCCCGTGGTGCGAATTCCTTGAAGCTATCGATGTATTTCGCCACGATCCCTTGCGTCGGCACAAGGAGGAAGGTTCGATGCGCGGCCCAATCGGCGTAAAGTTGACTTGTTGGCCCGCGCTCGAACGGATCGGCGCGCAGGTTGTACAACATGGGGACACGCAGCTTCAGGAAGTTGCCTTGCCAAACGCCGAGCGGCGTTTTGGGGTCCACCTCGGTATGTTGCTCCATGAAGGCGACTTTCCAATTCTGAACACGGATCGCCAGGAGGTCAGCATCATCGCTCCAATACAGAAAGTCCTTGCGCGGCGATTGCGTGACATCACCGTTGAGGAACGGCAATAAATTGTAGCCATCCAGGTGGACCTTGAAGGTCTTGCCGTTCAGCGTAGCGCCTTTTTTCAGCTTCTCGACGAGGTCCGGGTCACCATTGGCCGCCGCAAAGGTCGGTATAAAATCTTCATGTGCGCAAATGTCGTTGACGATGGTTCCCGGCTTGATGACGCCCGGCCATCGCATCAAGCACGGCACGCGGAAGCCTCCTTCCCAGTTGGTGGCCTTCTCGCCCCTGAACGGGGTCGAGCCGCCATCGGGCCAAGTTGAGACCTCGGCGCCGTTGTCACTTGTGTAGACCACGATGGTGTTATCGGCGACGCCGAGCTCATCGATAAGCTTCAGTAGCTCGCCGATGTGGCCATCGGTCTCCACCATGCCGTCCGGATAGATGCCGAGCCCGGTCTTACCTTGCGATCCCTGCTTCAGATGCGTGAAAAGGTGCATCCGCGTTGAGTTGAAGTAGCAGAACCACGGCTTATTGGCGCGATGCTGCCGATTGATGAAGTCTTTGGCAGCCGCGAGGAATTCTTCGTCTACCGTCTCCATACGCTTAGTGTTCAACGGGCCGGTGTTTTCGATCTTGCCGTCCGCAGTCGACTTCAACACGCCGCGCGGGCCAAACTTCTTGCGGAATTCTGGGTCTTTCGGATAGTCCGGGTTCTCCGGTTCCTCCTCTGCGTTCAGGTGATAGAGATTGCCAAAGAACTCGTCGAAGCCGTGCGCCGTCGGCAGATGCTCGTCGCGGTCGCCAAGGTGGTTTTTACCGAACTGGCCGGTGGCGTAACCGTAGGTCTTCAGCACGTCGGCAACACTTGGATCGAGCGGACCGAGACCAAGCTCGGCGCCCGGCAGACCGACTTTGGTCAGGCCGGTGCGGACCGGGGTCTGGCCGGTGATAAATGCGGCGCGCCCGGCTGTGCAGCTTTGCTGTCCGTACCAGTCGGTAAACACCGCGCCTTCCTCGGCCGATGCGGTCGATGTTGGGCGTGCGATAGCCCATGAGGCCCAAGTTGTATGCGCTGATGTTGTACCAACCGATGTCGTCACCCATGATGAATAGGATATTCGGCTTGCGGCCAGCCACTGGCGTCGGCGCAGCTGCGGGGCCGGAATTTTTTGTTTGTGCCAAGACCGACGATGTCAGCGTGGCGGCCGCGACAAGGGACGACGTGCCGAGGAGGACACTCCGCCGGTTAACGTTGCCTAGTTCTTCCTGGTCGTTACTTGCACTCATTGCATTCTCCTGCTTGCGGTCCAACGCAGACTCGCCCGGAGAGCTTATTGAGGCTATGGATAGACATCCAATGGTCAACATAGCTGACCAATATGGTCGGTCGCGACAAAAGGTCCGCTCGGGGTCTTTCGCGACCGGGTCGAACCAGTTGCAAGTCCGGCTATGTCCACTATGCCGCCGAAAGCAGAAGTCGATTTGGAACACTAGCGGCACCTCAAAGTGCCAATGCGGCTTGAGGATATCGGCTTCGCCCTAGCCGTAGCGCCAAAAGTACGGCAGGCCACCTCCGAAACCCAACACGCCAACGAGCCACGTCACGATCGCGATGATACAGATCAGCCCGACCACGATCTGCGCCCACTTGTAGACATTCGCGTCGATTTGCCAGCCAAGGAAGCTGACGATCAACCACCGGACTGCGAAGGCGATCAGAATCACGATTGCGATGTACAGCAGCAGGTTCAAAAAGCTGAGCAGGAGCGGCATCGATCCACCCTCCAACGACGACGACAACGATGTGCGTGGTTCAGAGATTTTGCGACAGCCACTCAGTCCAATCGAGCGATCGGTTGGCGCCGCGCTCCTGCTGCTTGAACTTGTCGATCAATCTGCGGCGATCAGGACCGGCCAACTGATCGAATGCCTGCACCGCCGTCCGCCGATTGATGCGCCGTTGCTCGCGCGCGCGGTCGCGCTCAGTGTTGCCCTGCGCGGTCTCGGCTGCTCGTTGAATGAAATCAGAAGGCTTCGGACCTTCGGCCAACATCGCCGACGCTATGCGTGCGAGCTGTCGTTGCCGCCGGGTCATCTCAAGACGCACCTACCGGCGCTGCGCCTGCAGGCGAATATGGACCCCCGGATTTTCGGCTGTCAATGGCCTTGCTCGCGGACTCGTGACAGCTGCGGAAATATTTCCGGCGTCAGCGCGACGACGTTTTCCACATCTCCGGCGAGAACACGCTGCACGACTACTCGTCGCAAGCGAGCGCGCGCCTCGGCATAAGACACCGATCGGCCTTGGCTTTTCGATGCGATGCGCCATTCGCGGAATGCTTCGTTGAACCATTTCAGCTCGCCGCGCGCATTCGCATCGTCGATCAGCCGTTTCACATGGAACGAGGCCCGCCGCACTCGACGCATCACGGTCGCATGGTCGGTGAGCGCGACGTTGAGCCGGGCTGCAGCCGCCTCGATCGCCCGTTCGGCGTCGCGTCGCGCGACCTCACACGTTCCACCGCTATCGCAGTTCAGACGCGGCATGGCTTCGCAGATGATCAGCTCGGCGAGTTCCTTGTTTTCAACCCACACGGCTGTCGCGAGCCTGAGCCCGTAGTAGCGCCGCCGCAGCAGATAGATCGTCCGGTCGAGATCGCGGCTTGAACCGACCCTGAAACCCCCTTCGGCCAGCGTCGCCAGATAGATCGCGGCCACGCCCGACAGCCGCAGATATTCGCGCAACACGCCACGCGGCAAATCCAGCTCAAAACACTGGGACACGATGGCGTTGCAGCGCAGTCGCGATCAAGCTGCATCCCCTGTCATGGTTGATCGCCAGAGCTCGGGATCGCCGCCGCGTTTCGCCGATACCCATCCGGCATCTAGGTCCAGGGAGTGCGCAATCGTCACGCAATTGACGGCGCAGGCCAGCATCGGTGCCGGGGAGAAACGCGGCTGGCCAGCTGATCGCGGCCTCCATCCGGGTGACATCGCGATAGCTCGGCAAAAGCCTGATGCGGTTTTGCGTCGCCTGCGTGCGCTCCAACTCGCCCTGTTCCTGTTGCGCCAGCAGGTCCTCCCATTCGTAGCTATAGGGCGGCCAGTTGCCGCGATAACCATTGAGCCCGGCATCGGCAGCATCCGCAGCGTTCGCATCGCCTCGGTCAGCCGCCGCCCAACATGACCGCCCGACCAGCTCAATGGCGCATCGTCCAAGATCATCTGCATCTCACAATCCTCCGATCACTTGCACATTTCGCTGTAGGGCGGCCGGGCAAAGTCGCCGTTCGCAAGCCGCGATTTCCATGTCGTCATCGCTTGATCGAAGGCCGCCCATGCCTGCGGGGTGATCCGGTCATAGGAGCCGAACCGTTGCACCAGCTCCTGCAGATCGGGCGGCTGCATCTCGCGACGGAGCCGGGAACGCCAATCGGGCAACGATTTTGTCTCTACTTGCTTCCTTCATTGCCAGACTCCTTTCTCTCCACTTGCTCAGTTCCATCGGGACATTTCTTTTTGTCCCGCTGGAATTCTAGAAAGGGCTAAACTCTGTCCCGGCACGAGAATCGATCGGGACACACGGGACAAAAACCCTTTGAACAAGGGTTTTTTGTCCCGATGGTTGTATCCCGCTGTCTTCTCGATCGATGCCGCAGCCCGTTCCACCGGGACAAAAGTGCGATGTCCCGTCATGTCCCGATGTCGCGCAACCACGCCAATCCGTTCCAAACCCCAATGATTTGAGCTTCTTGCAAGCGTTCCGCCGCGCGCTGGAATGCTTTCTTCCGCGTGTCCCGGTTTGTCCCGGCATCCTCCGCGCCAGATGGGAAGGCGTTGTAAAAACACTTGCGCCACAACTCTAAATCGACGAGCCGCGCGTCCCGAGGAATCCGTTCCGTGCCCGGATGCCGGACCCGTTGATGCGGATCGATGACCAGCTCGCGCAGCTGTTCCAACGCCAGCTTGGCTTGCGATGTCAGCTTCGCCGTTGGCTTGCGCTGTGCTGCAGCATCGTCTGGCACCACGATACACGAGGTGATCGGGTCACCATCGTTGTCATTGCCAAGCTCGACGCGCTCTAGCCGACAACTCATCGGATAAGATGTTTCGCCGTCCTTCATGTACTCGACCTTGACGACGATCTGGCCGGTCTCGGCGCGATCGACCGCGATCTGCGCATCGCAGGCGCCGGTCAGGCTGGTGTGACCCCGAGGCCGCACACCCGCAACGCCGCAATGATGGATGATGATCACGGTGCACTTCAGCACGGCGCGGATCGCGTCGGCGGCGCGGATGAATGCCGCCATGTCGGCGCTGCTGTTCTCGTCGCCGAGCATGGCGCGGTTCAGCGTGTCGAGCACCACGACGGCGGGCGGTGCGGCGTCGGTGAGGTAATAGCGCAGGTCCTGAATCAGCCAGTTGTACTCATTGACGAGGTTCAGCGGCTCGGCGCACAGGTGGAACGGCACGAGGTCATGGTCCTCGGTCAGATAGCGCGCCCGCCACGCCTCGATCCGGTTGCTGAAGCTCTCGCCGCCTTCCAGCGCGCAATACACCACGGTGCCACGCTGCACGCGATGGCCGCGATAGGTCCAGCCCAGCGCAACATGCATCACGAGATCGAAGGTCCAGAATGATTTGCCGCACTTCGGCGGACCCCACACCACCACGGTGCCGTCGCGCGGAATGATGCCCTTCACCCAGTAGTTCGGCCGGGTGATGCTGGTGATCTTGTCGAACGGCCGGAACCGTCGGCGTCGCCGCTCTGATATTTCGACGACCTTGTCGTCGCCATTGTTGTTGTTGTCATCCGGCATCATCGAATCCAGTCGCCAAAATCTCTTGGATCAAATCCTGTCCGTGAATGCGCACCAGCCCGTTGGCCTCGGCGATCTCCTGCAGCGCGTCGATCGCGCGCTCGTGCCACTGCTCGGGCAGCTCGGCCGGGAGATCGAACGCCAGCCGCTCAAACGCCGCCAGCTTGGCAATCGCGACCTCGCACCGCGCATCGGTCATGCGGTCCAGGAACAGCGCCAGTTCGTCGATTGCCCGTGATGAGTTCATGCTGCACCACCGCCAGCAACGGCTCGTCGGCGTCGACCAGCCGGTGATAGTCGCGCTCGATGTCCTCCATGATCTCGATTTCGCGCTTGGCCTTCTCGAACGACATCTTGTCGTTGGCGACCAGCCGCTTGTAGACGCGCCTGCGATAGACCAGCTCGCGCTGAATGCAGTGCAGCTTGTCGGTGTTGGTAGTGATCATGATTTACGCTCCGTCAGCCGATCGATCACCGCGCCGATCACGCTCTGCGGTTCATCCTGCTGTCGCGCGTGATCGCGCTTCGGATGTTGGACAGGTCGGCACCGTACTGCAGCGCAAGCGACAGCAGCACCGCGCCGTCGCGTGCGATGGCTTCGACGACTTCGCCGCTCTTGCCACCGTTGATGAACACCTCGCCGAGCGAGCCGTCGTCGTAGATAGCCGAGCGTGACGGCGTGCGCGCGATCGAGACCGCCGAACGCAATTTCGAAGGTCTCGCGCGGCCCGTCGCTGCGGCAGTATCCTGCGTTCGCTCACCGCTAGAACGAGAACTGATCGTCGCCGCGCGGCGCGAATGCCGTTTCAATTTCGGCCGCCATCGTCTTCAGTTCGTCGACAATCTTGGCCGCCTGTGCCTCGGTGTGCGGATAGTTGGCGAGGTTCTTCACCTGCCGGGCCTTCACCTTCAGGGCCGTCATCCGATGCAGCGCCAGCCGCACGAACTTGTCCTCGCGCCGCTCACCTTCAGGCACGCGGATCCGACCGCGCCGCCGTTCGATGGTTGCTGTGACCGTTGCTCTGCTCGACGTTCGTCATGTGTTTCACTCCGTTTTTGCGCTTGTGTTTACTTCCCAGTAGTTCCTTCCCCTGCGTCGTCAGCGTGAAACGATGGTGCAGGAACGCGCCGATCGCTTCGCGCCGCAGCTGACCTTCGCGGATCATCAGATTGCGCATCCGAACCGACGGCAGGCGTCGGCCCATCACCGCATTGACATCCCGCCCGTGATCGTTGAACCAAGCCAGCGCCCGCCATCGTGCAGGCGTCATGCCGCCGCCTCCTCAAATTCATTGCCCCACGCATCCCAGCCCGGTCGCGCCGGGCCACGCCGGTTGAGTTCGATCTTTGGCAAGTTCGGGAAATAGGCTTCGATCATTTCGAGGACGCATTCGGGCTTTTCAGAATGCGCGCCGCGTGGCGCGGTGATCAACGACTCCCATTGCGTGCCCAGTGCGGGACACGCGAAGATGTGTGCCGCGCGTGCCGAGCAGCAGCCGTGTCGGACGTTGACCAAGGCAGCCGGCAATGCCGACAGTTTGTCCTGTGTCGCATCACCTAATTCAACAGGTAGTGCAGCAAACCGCCACGCCGCCATCACCAGCAGCGCGTGCGGCAACATCGGGGTGGTTGCCCATAGGAACAGAACGCACTCGGCCGCAACGATCGATGGGACCATCACGGGCTAGCAATGCGTGCACCTCGGTGCAGGATGTCGGAGTAATGATTGTCAGCCGCGCGATCCAGTCGAAGAGACGGTTTGGCGCGACCCGACTCCCAGCGCCATCTCAGGAATCGGCAGACGATGACGCCATAGTGCCTATCCGGCAGTGCGGTGATTTTGGCCGCAGCTCGGCCTCTCGCGCGCAGTTCGGCGCGTCTACCTTGTCGTCCGTGCGCAAGGCGGCCTTGACGAACGCATCCAACCGCTCACGCGCACTCGACACCGCCTTCTCGAAATCGCGCTCGCTCAGTGCCGCCGAGCTTGCGGCCTGTCATGTGCGAGGAATTCTCTGCTCGATGCCGGTTTCAGACGGAAAGTGGGCTTTTCGCAACCCGCTTTCGCCCATGGATCCTTCCCACGCACCGCCCTTCGGCAAATCCCACCGTCGCCTTCGATCCTGCCTCATCTGATCCATGCGGCGCGTGGCGCGCATTCTGATTCTGTGGCAATCGCTCGGCTTCCATGATGTGGTTCTGGCCTGTCGCGCAGGTAGGCCTTCATCGCCATGCGGCATCACGGATATGCTTGACCTCATCCACATGCTTTGCCGCAGCAGATCGCGCGGCCTCCGCATCGGTCTCATGAGCGTGATCATTTCGTTCTCTCGGCTCGGATCACAGCTCTAACCTGTCGCGCGCAAAGCGCCTGCGCGCCGCATCGACATGCAGCGTGGCGTCGAGGCCGTACAGTGTTTTGAGGCTGGGAAACGTCAGCCCTTCGCGGATTGGCGGTGTCCCGCCGACAAAAACGCTGTGAAAGTGAATATGCTCAACCGGGAACAGCGGGAGCGCGGCTCGAAGAACTTGGGGCATCCCAAGCAGTCAGCTCGGAATTGCCTGATCTTGGTGGAATCGTGCAGCGATCCAGCTTGATCTCTAGCGCAACGACGTGATTAGTTGCCGAGACTTCGAGCTGTACATCTACGTGCCGGTGCTGCACGCGATTGACGGGGACAAGTCGAAGCGTCGGCGTCTGATCGATTGCGTCCATGATTGCCGCTTCGATCACTGCTCCGTCGCGTTTCGTGGCTGAGCACCAGATCGAACGCAGCGCTCGCCCTCATCGCGGAGTCTTGGCTAAACGATGCGTCGCTCGCGCAGATCGTCTGGGCGATCCTCTCATCGGATCGCGGAATGCAGTGCTCGATTGCTGTACGGCAGAGCCATGGCCATCACTGCACCTCGAAGCAGGAGCGCAGCACGCCATGTGATTTCAGGAACTCGATTGCCTCATCGGTGCTGGTGGTGACCAGCACGGCGAAGCCGCAGGCCTTCAGATGCTCGGTGATGTCGCTCTGATCCTTCGACAGCCGGCCGCGCTTCTTGCGCTTCAGTTCGACCCAGATCACGCGCGCTTCGGGACCGGCAAATAAAAAATCCGGCCAACCGGCCGAGACGCCCATGCGTTTCAGACGGCTGCCGGACGGGCTGTAGCGCTTGCCCTTGCTGTTCAGCTTGTGCTCGCGCTTCTCACCGAGCGGCAGGTGCGTGAAGCGCCAGCCCGGCATGATCCATCGCTTGCAAACATCGGCGACGAAGCAATGCGCGTTAAACTCCAGCGCAGGCGGCGGGGCGATGCCTCGTTGCCGTTTGCCGCTGAATAGCTGGAGCTGCCGCATGGTCTCGACCTCCACCAATCATGCGACCAGTTTTCCGTGCTCGCCGTGGAAGGCCCAAAGCGACAGCGGCGCGTAGTAGCCGCGATCTTCGAGTTTGCACTTCATCAGGAAGTAGTAGCGCGGCGGGAAGCTGCCCTGGTTGCGCCAGATCGCGATTGATTGGCTGTACTGGTTGGTCAGCCGCGCGACTGCGCTAGGCCCGCCCAATACATCGATCACGTCGTCGATGGTCCACACCGCTTGCATCATCGCAGCATCTCATCGCGGAGTGTCGTCGCTGTCAAAGCATGACATCGATGTCATCTTCGCTCTAACGCGCGCCATCTGCGGACATCTTGCGACATCTCGCGACATCTCGCGTCACGTCGCGATTTTGCTTGTCAGAAAAAATTTTTCGGCGTTGATTAATTCACGAAGTACCAAGTTCACCAAGGCGAGTTCAACCGCCGGAACTTTTTACAACCCAGCTTCGATCTGACGCCGCAGCGTAGCGCGGGAGTGCATCATGCTGTCTGAAGAACAGTTTGCTCGTCGCTACGGCAAGTGCACTGCATCGCGTCTACCAATGCTGATGAGCGCGAAAGATTCTTCTCAGCTGGTGCGCGCGTGGCGCATCGATCTGCAGCTGGAGCCGCCCGAGCCGGAAAACTGGCAGATGGTGGCGGGCTCGCACATGGAAAGCGCGATCCGCGACTGGCGCGTGCGCGTCACCGGCAACCCCGTCACCCGCTGCGGCGAGATCGTCGATCATCCCGAGTTTCCCGATTCGATCTGCTGCACGCTGGACGGCTATCGCGCCGCCGACGATTGCGTCATCGAGATCAAGTTTCTCGGCGCGTTCCAGCACCGCGATTACTTTCTGCCGTACTACTATCCGCAAGTCGCGATGCAGATGCTGTGCACGGGCGCAAAGCGCGGCGCCCTGGTGGTCGCGCAAGGCAATGCCGATCCGGTCGAGTACGAGATCGATCGCGGTGCCGGGTTCGACGCCTATGTGCCCGAGATGGTCAAGCGCGCGCTGGCCTATTCGATCTGCCTCAAGACGCTGACGCCGCCCGCGATCCTGCCGCCGGTCATCCCGCCCGAGAAGTGGCGCACCGTCGATCTGTCGATCGAGGCGACGAATTGGGGTGCCGAGCTGGAGCAGCACCTGCAGGACTTCGCCGCCACCGCCGAGGCCGCCGATCAGCACGAAGCCGCCGGCACCGCCGCGCGCGCCCTGGTGCCCGACGATGTCGGCCGTGTGCTGGCCGGGCCCTGGCAGCTCAATCGCAACAAGAAGGGCGTCATCTCCATCACCACACGGAGGACCGCATGAACACCGCCGCCGCATCCACCGCCGTCGTCGTCGCGCGTCCACGCCTGCCGATGCCGCAGGGCGAAACCGATCCACGGCGCTGGCGCGTCTTGACCGATGCGATTTTCCCGAACGCCCGTTCGCCGGATTCCATCATGCTGGCGCTCGACTATTGCCGCGTGCGTGGCCTCGATGTGATGAAAAAGCCGATAAACATCGTGCCGATGTACGACGACAAGCAACGCAAGTGGCTCGAAACCATCTGGCCGTCGATCAACGAAACCCAGATCACTGCAGCTAGAACCGGCGAGTGGGCCGGCATGGATCGGCCGCAGTGGGGACCGGACATCACCGAAAGCTTCACCGACGACAATAACCGCAAGTACGAAGTAACCTTCCCGCAATGGTGCGAGGTCCCGGTCTATCGCATCGTCAAAGGCGTGCGCTGCGCATTCGTCGAAACCGTGTTCTGGCTGGAGGCGTTCGCGCGCACCAATGCAGGCGTGCCGAACTCGATGTGGCGCAAGCGTCCGCGCGGGCAGCTCGCCAAGGTCGCCAAGGCGGCATCGCTGCGCGCTGCTTTCCCGGAGGAAAGCGCAGGCCCGGTCGCCGACGAGATGGACGGCCAGACGGTCTATGACGCGATGGCTGAAGCAGGACCAGCACCGCAGCTGCCCGAGGGCCTGCCCGAGATCAATTCGCCGAACAGCGTGCAATCGATGGATGACCTGATCGACCACGATGGCGACGGCATGGAGGAGCACGTCACGCCGTTCCGGCTCGATATCACCAGCGGCACATGGGGCGACTTCGTCGAGCCGCTGACGCGCTACATCCAGCGCGCCGCGACCATCGAGGAGTACGACGAATGGCGTCTCAAAAATCAGGAGATGCTGGCTCAAGCTGAAGGAGGCCAAGCCGCAGCTGTACCGGCTTTTCGAAAGCAACATCTCACCACGGCAACAGGAGTTGATGGCGCAATGAGATTCATCGTTACCAAACGCGGGCTTGAGCCGTTCGATCAGGCGGCGGTGGAGTTTCTGAAAAGGCAGACCTCCGCCGAGCCGATCGAGCTGCAGCACCTGCATCCGCGCGACATGGCGTTCCAGCGTCACATCTTCGGCGTGATGGATGCCACGGCGACATGCCTCCACACGACGACCGAGCTGGTCCGCGCCGAGCTGCTCTATGCCACCGGCAACTTTCAGATGCTCGGCGAGCTGTTGAACAGGTCGCCCGTGATCGCGGTCAACAGCATGAGCCGCCACGCGATGCCCGATCGCGAGCTGCACGAGTTCTGGAACGAGGCAAAGGAGGTGATCACGTTCAATCTGTTCGCACGATTGAAGGCCGCCGAGAAGGATCACTTGGCGGAATTGATGTCGCTGGAGCCAGCCTGACAAGCTCCAGCCATGCCGACGGCCCGCTGTATCGCCGACGACCTGCCCCCTGTCTAGGACGAACAGCGGGCCAGAGGCAAACCAAACCGGAGGAACGCCACCATGCATGATCGCACCGCCGCAGTCGATGACGTGTTCGCCGAAGCCGAGAAGCTGGTCGCCGAGCACAAGCGCCAGCCGCTGCCCGCCGTCGAGTATGGCCAGCCGAAACCGACGACGACCCCATTCAGCCAGCAGGATCATGACCTGCTGCTCGCCAGCATCGATCATGTCGCCGAGGAGTGGATCGCGCAGCTGCAGCAGGTGCGCCGCAATTCCGAGGAGGTCGAGCGGCTGGTGCTGCAGCGCGCCGCCAAGGTCAAGGCGGACATCACGCAGCTGTACTTGCTCGGCTCGACCGCCATGCAGGAAGCCCGACGCGGCGAACAGGTCAACGAGAAGCTGGCCACCGAGTTGGAAAAGCTCGCGGAGGAGCCAGCACAATGAGTGAGCAGAAAACCCGGTTTCGCTATAGCGATTATCCGTTCGAGGACGTGGTGAGGACAGCCAATTGGTACATCTCGCAGGGTTGCACGACGTATCAGAAATTCACCTGCGCCGGTTGCGGCGCGCGACTCACCATCGATGTGCCGAACATCTTCCACAAGAAGGGCAAGTGCGACAGCTGCCCGCGCATCACCGACATCTATGCGCGCGGCTGCAACCTGATGGTGGTTCACCAAGGTGAATTGCCGGGAGGGCCGCCATGACACCACAGCACTTCAGCGTCATGCAACGCACCGAGCAGCAGATCACGTTTTCACGAACGCGTGCTGTTGCGCACGATGGCGATGCTGCTGCGCGCCTATCCGCACGACTACGTCATGACCGCACTGGTGTCGCTGATGGCGGACACGTCCGTCGAGATCGCGCACAGCGACGACGAGATGAACGAGCTGATTGACGGCGTCATCGAGGCGTTGCTGTCGGCCTATCAGCACAACAAGCACGAGCCCGTGGCATGACCGAGAAGCGGCAGATGACCAAGGCCGAGCGCGAGGACTTGATTCGGCTGGTCAAGCAGCGCGAGCGCGTCGCCAAGACCGCCGCCGAGCAGCGATCGGCCGCGATGATGAGCGACTTCGAAACGCAGGTGTCGGCGCTGCACGCGTTCGACCGCAACGAAGTCTGGCGGGCGACCACGCAGGTGGCGATCGAGGCCGCGAAGAAAGCCAATGAGGAGATCGCCAAGGAGGCCGAACGGCTCGGCGTCCCGAGGGAGTTCCGGCCGAGCCTGTCCTATCACTGGCATCAGCGTGGCGACAACGAGGTGGCGCAGCGCCGCGACGAACTGCGCCGCGCCGCCAAGGCCGAGATCGCCGCGATTGAGAAAACCGCATTGGTGCAGATCGAGGCGACCAGCGTGCAGGCGCAGACCGAGATCATCGCCAACGGGTTGAACTCGGAAGCCGCGATTGCCTTCCTGAACAGTCTGCCCGCGATCGAAAGCATGATGCCGCCGCTCGACCTCAATGCGATCCAAGCCAAGATCGCCGCCAACGCGCGTCATCAAATGTCCTATCGGCAAGCCAGCCTGCACTTGGTGCCACCGGAGACCGACAAATGATCAAACCAAGGCCGTGCGAAGCTCTGGAGCAGTGGACGAAACAGCTCGCCGACGAAGGCAAGCTGATCGAAGCCGGATGGGTCGGTTACCAGCTCGCGGTGCTGCCGCCCAATGCGCCGCAAATCCAGATCGACGAATGCAGGCAGGCGTTCATGGCGGGCGCGCAGCATCTGTTTCACAGCATCATGTCGATCCTCGATCCGGGCGCCGACCCGACCGACGCCGACCTGCGCAAGATGGACCTGATCGATAAGGAGCTGACCGCCTTTTACGATCACATGATGCTGAAACTCAAACCGGAGGGCTCGTCGTGACCTATCGCATCGTCAATCTTTGACAGCGGCGAGATCGCCGCCGAATTCACCGACTTTGATATCGCGGTGAGGTTCGCCGACAAGCTCGCCGAAGATGGTCAACGACAAGGAATGCTGGGCCGTGGTCGAGTTGGTCACGCGCTACGAAACCAAAGGGCAAGGCCATGAAACGCAAGCCCATCATTCGCACGATGCACGGCTGAACAAACGCATTGCGACTATCCCGATGCCGTCGCGCATCGCCAAGCTGCCGATCTCGGACCGAAGGTTATCCGACGCCGTGGTTCGTGCAGTGGATCAAAGGCGTGCCGGACTTTCGCATCATGGACGGCGAGAAGCTTGCCATCGCGGTGCGGTTGCGGCGCTGCTGGGTTTGTGGCGAACAGCTCGGGCAGTTTCTCTGCTTCCCGATCGGGCCGATGTGCATGGTCAACCGAGTGAGCGGCCGAGCCGCCGAGCCATCACGACTGCGCGGCCTACAGCATGGAGGCCTGTCCGTTCCTGTCGCAGCCCTCGATGCGCCGCAACGAGAAGGGACTGCCGCCCGAGCACGGCCATTCCGGCATCATGATCAAGCGCAATCCCGGCATCATGCTGATGTGGACCACGACCGAATACAAGCCGTTCAAGGTGCCGAACGGCGTGCTGTTTCGGATCGGCGATCCGGTCAAGCTGGAATTTTTCAGCCGGGGCCGTCCGGCCACGCACGACGAGATCATGGCATCGATCGAGAGCGGCTTGCCCGAGCTGCGCCGAGCCGCCGAGGAGGACGGCGCCGAAGGTGTGGCCGAGATGGAGAAGGCCTATCAGAAAGCGCTGACGATGGTGCCGGCATGACCGACAGCATGGATGATAACGAACTCGACAACATCGCCGCGATGGTCGAAGCGACCGTGGTGGCCAAGCTGATCGAGCCGTACCTGGTCGATCGCGAGCCGGAAATCGTCGGCGCGATCTTGGCGCAGCTGCTCGCAGCATTCATCGCGGGTCATGCGCCGCCGCTGCGCAAGGCCGCCTGCAAGTGCGTGGTCGACGGAGCCACAAGCATGGTGCCGTTGATCGTCGATCAACTGATCGAGGATGGCCACGCCGAACCGGAATGGAAGTCGATGCAGTGAGCAAGCCGCCGCCGTTCCGCAGTCATGGTGCCCATGCTGTGATGTTGTCACTCAATGAAGCCGATGACCGGCCGCTCGCACTGCCCCTATTGCGAGCCGATCCTCGAGGAGCTGCGGCTGGTCTGCAGCCGATGTGACGTGCTGGAGCGCATGGTGCGGGTCGACTCGGCCATCGCGCGACGGCTGTCGGAAGCGCTGATCGAGAACGGCAGGCTGCGCAAGCGGATCGCCGATCTGGAGAACAACTGATGAGCACGCCGTATGAGAACGCAACTTCCGGCGTTGCGGCACGCGACGAGATCACGCGCCTGCTGCGCCGGTTCGGCTGCGAGTTGATTGGCTTCATGGACAATTACGAGAAGCACGAAGTGATGTTGGTTTTCCGCCATCGCGGTCGCGACATGCAGCTCCGGGCTTCTGCTGCGGGTTGGGCCGCGCTCTATCTGAGGGAACACCCGTTCAACTATCGACACCGCACCAGCGAGCACGATCACCGCGAGCGCGCCCTGCAGCAAGGGCAGGTCGCGGTCAACTCGATCCTGCGCGACTGGATCAAGGGGCAGATTATGGCAATTGAGACAGGCATTCTGTCATTCGAAAACGTGTTCATGCCGTTCATGCTGACCAGCGACGGCCGGACGATTGGCGAACGCGCCCAGCAGCTTCTACCAGAGATTGCAGCGCGGTGAGGCAAAAGAGCGCAGGTGAGTTTTATGCTGGAAAGGTTCGGGGAAGAAACAATTTGCGGTGGTGTTGCTGCTTGTGAGGCCGTAGGCCGAAGCGAGGGGCCCACCATGCCAATGTATACGTCCACCACCCGACGCCGTCGGGAGGGCGAGATCGTGTCTCGCATCATCATCCTGTTTTTTCGCATTGCGTATGAAATCTACCGCTACGAAGGCAAGAAACTCGATGCGCTGCTGGCCGAGCTGTACACCGCATTGGTGATCAGGAAACTCGCGCGCAATGGCGAGCCGGTTTCGATCAGCGCGGCGCCAGAGAGGCCGGCTTTTCGATTTCGAACATGCGCCGCTACCTCATCGCGTTGGAGCGGCAGGGCCTCTTGATCAAGGACGGAAAGGGCTACTGCATCAATCCAGAGTATCGCGGTGCAGCGGTTGGCGCGCGTCACGTCAGGACCGTACGTCGCGCGATCCTGAGCGCAGCAGCAGCGCTCAGAAAACTGGAGCAGTGATATGTTCAAATTGAACATGTTCAAATTGAACATCGATGGTGCGACAAAAAAACTGACGGACGGGAAATTTTGGTAGCACTCAGGGGTTGATTTAATTCAAAATGACACCGGTGTGACACATCGGAACTTCCAACTTTGAGCCCTGTCACAAAACGGAGGACGCAACCCAAACTTCCGCACACAACATCTCCGAGTTACGGGAGAAAGATGAGGGACAACCATGGCATTGGAATTGCACTGCAGAGACGACGACGCCTTCCAAGACGCGCCGCAGTTGATGCCCGAGTGGCGTGCAAAGCTGGCATACGCCGCAATTTGGCTTGACAACATTTCGCCGGGCCTCACCGGGCCCGACATTCACACCCGGTCAAGCTTCGGCGCGATCGGTGTCCGTGACATCCTGCATCGCAGGCACCCGCTCGACGGACCAACGACGGCACAAGATCTGCGCGAGATCGACGAAATCCGCAATCGCGTGGTGCGCGATCCGCTGTTTCTGCCGGACGTGATGGGGCCGAGGCGACGCGGTCGCTCTCCGCCGCTCGCGCCGGAAGCGCAGACGCCGCGATCCAGAAAGAACAGGGGCGGCGATGGTGGCGAGGACATTGCCGAGATCGACGATAGGGCGAAATGGCTGACCATCAAGGAGGTCGGCAAGATGGTGCGGAAATCGACGCGCACAATCGAGCGCGATGTCGAGCGAGGAATTTTCCCGCCGCCGATGGAGCGCCCCAAAGGGCGACGCGGCACGCGGCACTGGTTCAAGGGCGACGTTCTGGACTATATTTTGGCGGGCGGCGTTTATCGCGGTCCCGCCGATCGGCACGGCGGTCGACGACTGATGAAATCGGGTCCTATTGGGGTCCCGGCTTCCCCAGCTGGGACCCTTTCATTTTGTGCGGATGTCGGGAAGTTGTTGCAAAACAAAGGGTTTTCCGCGCTATTGCGGATCAAAAGAAATTCTTGCAACAAACCCGGAATTTCGAGATTCCGGGTTCGATGCTGTCGCATCGCCTCGGAATGACGGTGTAACACATTTTGACACACCAATGTCCCGCTTCCCGCCCTTCCTCCTCGCGCTCGCCGGCGTCATCCTGTTCGGTCACGGCGTCTACATCCACGCCAAGGCGCTCGTCGCACAAGTCCTGCTCGAACGCGCGTTCGACGCGTCGATCGCGAGCGGCCAGTCAGTCAAGCCGTGGTCATGGGCCGATACCTGGCCGGTCGCGCGCATCGAGGTGAAGCGGTTGCACGCTAGCGCCATCGCGCTAGCCGGCACTAGCGGCCAGTCACTGGCCTTCGGACCGGGCCATGCCGAGCTGACGCCCGATGCCGGGGAGCGCGGCGCTGCCGTCTATTCGGCGCATCGGGACACGC
>CAWHQY010000064.1:0-48399 GCA_963831505.1 uncultured Alphaproteobacteria bacterium
CGTCGGCCAGTCGGTGCCGCGCGTCGATTTGCCGGCAAAGGCGACGGGTGAACTCACTTATGTACATGACGTACGCGTGCCCGGCATGCTGCATGGCCGCGTCGTCCGCCCGCCCTATGCCGGCGTCGATGCGGGGCCGTTTGTCGGGACCAGCCTGATCTCGGTGGACGAATCCTCGGTACGAAACGTTCCAGGCCTCGTTGCCGTGGTGCGGATCGGCGATTTCGTCGGCGTCGTTGCCGAGCGCGAGGAGAATGCGATCAAGGCGGCAAACCAGCTCAAGGTGAACTGGAAGCCGACGCCCACCCTGCCCGATCTAGGCGATATCGAGACGGCGTTGCGCGCCAATCCTTCGACACCGCGCGTTCTGAAGGACACGGGAGACGTCGACGCCGCCATGCGCTGCTGCAGCAAGCCGATGACGCGGACTTATGTCTCGCCCTCCCGGTGCACCGTCGATCGGCCCGTCCTGCGCCGTGGCGGAGTTCAGGAATGACCGGATCGGGTCTGGTCGGGCACGCGAAACCCACATGGCTCCGCACCGATCTTGCGAAGTTCGTCGAACGGCCCGAGAGCGACATCGATGGTGATCCGCTCGAAGCCGCCGCTGCTACGGTCGGACTGCGCCGACGACGTCACCGCGGACGCGTTGCTGCTGGCGCGCGCGGTCGGCCGTCCCGTGCGTGTGCAATTGACGCGCGAACACAGCACGCCTGGGACCCGAAGGCACCGCGCAACTGATGATGTCATGGCGGGCTGACCGACGCACGGCAGCGTCGCAGGTTACAACGTCGCGACGCGTATCCTTCCAACGGCGCGCCGACACTGGCGCTGCTGCTGACCGGCCGCGTCGCGCCGGAACCGCTCGTATTCGAGATGGGCGATCGCACCGCAATCCCGCCCTATGATTACGACCACATGCGCGTGGTCGCGCATGACATGCCGCCGATCGTTCGCGCATCCTGGTTCCGCGGCGTCTCGGCACTGCCGAATTCGTTCGCGCACGAATCCTGGATCGACGAATGCGCCGCTGAAGCCGGCGTTGATCCCATTGAATATCGGCTGCGCTACCTGAAGGACCAGCGCGCGATCGATCTCGTCCATGCGGTGGCCGAGCGTGCCGGCTGGCAGAAGCGGCCGGTGCGGGAAGAGAAGATTGCCGAAGGCGATATCGTGCGCGGCCGCGGCTTCGCCTACGCGCTCTATGTGCACAGCCAATTTCCCGGCTATGGCGCCGCGTGGTCGGCCTGGATCGCCGATGTCGCCGTCAACAAGGCGACCGGCGATGTCAGCGTGACGCGCGTGGTCGCGGGGCAGGATTCCGGATTGATGATCAATCCGGACGGTGTGCGGCACCAGATTCACGGCAATGTCGTGCAGTCGACCAGCCGCGCGCTGATGGAGGAAGTGTCGTTCGATCGCACCTCAGTGGCGACCCGTGAATGGGGCGCCTACCCCATCATCAAATTCCCCGAGGTGCCTGACATCGACGTGCTGATGCTGCCGCGACAGGATCAGCCGCCGCTCGGCGTCGGCAAATCCGCCTCCGTGCCGAGTGCCGCCGCGATCGCCAATGCGATCTATGACGCGACCGGCGTCCGCTTCCGCGCGCCGCCCTTTACGCCGGAACGCATTCTCCGGGGACTGCGCGAAGGGCAAATCATCCCCGAGGCGCTGCCGGCACCGCGGACGACATCAACGCCCCCTCAAACCAAATGGTCAAATCCGTTCGCGGCTGGGCGCGGCATGTTTGCGAGCGGCGCTGCGCTCTGCGCGGCCGTCGTCGGCATCGGCGCAGCCGTGCTGCCATGGCGCGCGATTGCCCCGATCGCTCGGCCGGATGTGTCGGTCTATTCGGCCGCGACCATTGCCCGCGGCCAACAGCTTGCCGCGCTCGGCGCCTGCGCGGAGTGCCACACTAACGCGAACGGCATCGTCAATGCCGGCGGCCGGCCGCTCGAGACGCCGTTCGGCATCATCACCAGCACCAACATCACGCCCGACGAGGCAACGGGCATCGGCGCGTGGTCCTACCCCGCCTTCGAACGCGCGATGCGCAAAGGAATCCATCGCGACGGCAAACATCTTTATCCAGCGTTTCCCTATCCGCATTTTGCCAAGGCCAGCGATGCCGATCTGCAGGCGCTCTACGCTTACCTGATGGCGCAGGCGCCGGTGCGCGCGGACGCGCCGAACAACGAATTGCGCTTTCCGTTCAACCTGCGCCCGCTGATGGCGGGATGGAACGCACTATTTCACCAAGCCGAGACGTTCCAGCCCAATCCGGCGAGGTCCGAGGCCTGGAATCGCGGGGCGTATCTGGTCGAAGGCCTCGGCCATTGCAGCGCCTGCCATTCGCCGCGCAATGCGCTCGGCGCGGAGCAACAAAATAGATATCTCGCTGGAGGATTCGCAGAAGGCTGGGATGCGCCCGCGTTGACCTCGCTGTCGCAGGCGCCGATTTCCTGGAGCGAGGATGAGCTCTTTGCTTATCTGCGCACCGGCGAGTCCCGCTTCCACGGCGTGGCGGCCGGCCCGATGGCGCCCGTGGTGAAGGAACTGACAGCGCTCCCGGACAACGATATCCGGGCGATAGCGATTTATCTCGCTTCGTTCAACGAAGAAGCGGTCGATACATCAGCGCAACAAACACGCGCTACGCGGCTGGAGACAGCGACGAAAGTGACGTATGCGCCGAGTTTCGGCGCACGGCTCTACCAGGGCGCCTGTGCGGTCTGCCATGAAGTCGGCGGCCTGCCGCTGTTCGGCAGCCGGCCGTCGCTGGCGCTGAACAGCAACCTGCACAGCACCCAGCCCGACAATCTGATCCAGGTGATCCTGCATGGGATCGCCAAGCCCGCTTCCAGCGACCTCGGCTACATGCCAGCCTTCAAGGACAGCATGAGCGACGCGCAGATCGCCGAACTCGTATCCTTCCTGCGCAAGCAATTCGCGCCGGACAAGCCGGCGTGGACCGAGGTCTCGTCTGCCGTCAGCCGTGTCCGGCAGCGCGCTTTCTAGGGCGTGATCCGGAAAAGTGTGAAGCGGTTTTCCGAAAAGATCATGCCCAAACAAGGGAGCCAAAACGCGATGACGATTTCATCCTAAACTCATCGCGCTTTAGAGCGTTTTCCTCAAAGCAGCCGCGCCATCGCCGCCTGCGCATCGCTCTGGATCTTCTTCAGGTGCGCGGCATCGCGGAAACTCTCCGCATAGATCTTGCAAACATCCTCGGTGCCCGAGGGCCTGGCGGCAAACCAGCCCATGTCGGTTTCGACCTTGATGCCGCCGAAAGACTGGTTGTTGCCCGGCGCCGTGGTGCGCATCGCCTTCACGGGATCGCCGGCCAGCTCCTTCATGTTGAGGCGCTCCGGCGTCGCCGCCTTCAGTGCATTCTTCAAGGGCGCGGTCGCGGGCACGTCGATCCGCTCGTAGAAGGGAACGCCGAGCTCGGCCGTCAGCTCCGCGAAGAACTGGCTGGGATCGCGTCCGGTCCTGGCCATGATCTCCGCGGCGACGAGCCCCAGGATGATTCCGTCCTTGTCCGTGGTCCAGACCGATCCGTCGCGTTTCAGGAACGAGGCGCCGGCGCTTTCTTCGCCGGCAAAGCCGAACGAGCCGTTGCCGAGACCCTCGACGAACCATTTGAAGCCGACCGGCGTCTCCACCAGCTTGCGGTTCAGCTTTCGCGCGACGCGATCGATGATGGAGGAGGAAACGACGGTCTTGCCGATCGCCGCATCCTTGCTCCATTGCGGGCGATGCCCGAACAGATAAGCGATAGCGGCGGCGAGGAAGTGGTTCGGATTCATCAGCCCGTTCGAGCGCGTCACGATGCCGTGGCGGTCGGCATCGGTGTCGTTGGCAAAGGCGACGTCGAACCGGTCGCGCATCTGGATCAGGCTCGCCATCGCGTAAGGCGATGAGCAGTCCATGCGGATCTTGCCGTCCCAGTCCACGGTCATGAAGCGGAAGGTCGGATCGACGAGATCGTTGACGATCGTCGCCTTGATCCCATAGCGCTCGATGATCGGCTGCCAGTAATGCACGGCGGCCCCGCCCAAGGGATCGATGCCGATTTCGAACACCGGCGGACTTGATCAAATCCATGTCCACGACATTCGCCGAGATCGGCGACATAGGGACCGATGTAATCGTGGGGATGCACGCTCGGCGATTTGCGCGCGCGCTCGTAACTCATCCGCGCGACGCCCTTCAGCCCTTCCTCCATGTAGCGGTTGGCCTGCTTCTCGACCTTGCCGGTGACGTCGGTGTCAGCCGGCCCACCATGCGGCGGATTATATTTGTAGCCGCCGTCCTCCGGCGGATTGTGCGAGGGCGTGATCACGACGCCATCGGCAAGGCCGTCCTTTCTGCCCTTGTTGTAGGTCAGGATCGCATGCGAGATCACGGGCGTCGGCGTATAGCCGCCGCGCTCGTCGACCATGATGTGGACGCCATTGGCGGCGAATACCTCGATCGCGCTGGCGAGCGCGGGCTCCGCCAGCGCATGAGTGTCGATGCCGACAAACAGCGGTCCGGTGAGGCCGGCATCCTTGCGATAATCGCAGATCGCCTGCGTCGTCGCCAGGATGTGGTCTTCGTTGAAGGAGATTTTCAGCGACGTACCACGATGGCCCGACGTTCCGAACGCCACGCGCTGCGCGGGATCGGCGGGATCCGGCTTCGAGACGAAATAAGCGGTGACGAGCTTTGGAATGTTCGTCAGCGCGTTGGCGGCGACCGGTTTGCCGGCGGCGGGATTTGGAGCGTTCACGTGGGATCCTTTGATTTCCAACAAACGATCGTGTCGATCATTTATATCGCATCTCGACGAGCTCGCGATACAGCTCGGCATAGCGGCTGGCGCGGCTGCGCCAGGAAACGTCGGTCGACATCCCCGCGTGCTGAAGTTTTTGCCATACAGGCTTGTCACGAAAGGTTGCGCGGGCTCGGCACAGGGCGCCTGCGAGATTATCTGCCGTGACCGGCGCGAACTTGAACCCGGTTGCCGTGCCGCATGCGAGCGCGGCTTCATCGGCATCGACAACGGTATCTTCGAGGCCGCCGACGCGCGAGACGATGGGAATTGCGCCATATCGGAGCGCGCAAAGCTGGGTCAGGCCGCAGGGCTCGAAGCGCGAAGGCACGGCCAGCGCATCGCTGCCAGCCTGGATCAGATGGGCGAGCGCTTCGTCATAGCCGATGACGACGCCGATCTGTCCCGGATTGGCCGCGGCCGCCTCCCGATAGCGTTCCTGAAGCTCCGCGTCGCCGCTGCCGAGCAGCGCGAGTTGCATCCCCTCGCCCAGGATCGTCGGAAGGTTTTCGAGCAGAAGATCGAGTCCCTTCTGCCAGGAGAGACGGCTGATGACGCCGAGCAGGAAGGCATCCGGTGCAGCCTCGAGGCCAAATCGCTGCCGCAGCGCCGCCTTGTTGGCGGCTCGGTTTTCGAGATCATCGATATCGAAACGCGCGGCGATCTGCGGATCGGTCGCGGGATCCCACACGGAAATATCGATGCCGTTGAGGATGCCGCTGATATCGGCGCGGCGATCGCGCAGCAAGCCGGCCAGTCCCATGCCGCCTTCGTCGGTCTGGATCTCCCCGGCATAGGTCGGCGAAACCGTCGTGATGCGATCGGAAAATTGCAATCCGGCTTTCAGGAAGCCGATGCCTCCGTAGTATTCGACTCCATACATCGAGAAGGACTCCGGGGGCAGGCCGAGCTCATCGAGCATCTCCATCGGAAACCGGCCCTGAAAGCCAAGGTTATGCACGGTCATCACCGTGGCCGGGGCCGGCCGGCCGCTGTAGTGCAGATAGGCCGGCGTCAGCCCGGCCTGCCAGTCATGCGCATGAATGACATCGGGCACGAAGGAAGGGAGGGTGCCGAGGCCGATATTTTCGGCCATCCGCGCCAGCGCCGCAAAGCGCAGGCCGTTGTCGGGCCAGTCGACGCCCTCGGGTGTGAGATACGGATTTCCCGGACGCGCAAACAAATGCGGCGCGTCGAGCACGAACAGATCAAGCTCGCCGGATGCACCCTTGAGCAGACGCGTCGCGCCGCCGAAAAACAGCGGCCACTCCAGAATCTGCTCGGCTGACGCGAGCGCTGCCATGACAGCGGGATATCCGGGCACGAGCGTGCGTACCTCGATCCCCTCCGCCTTCAAGGCGATCGGCAGTGCGCCGGCGACGTCGGCCAGGCCGCCGGTCTTGATGATGGGATAGATTTCCGAGGCGACCGAAAGGACGCGGATCGACTTCATGCATTCAGTCCGTCGATCATCGCCTGCGTGACCAGACAAACTCCATTCGGGCTGGTTCGAAACCGCCTGGCATCGAGCTCTGGGTCCTCGCCGATGACGAGGCCTTCCGGAATTCTCACGCCGCGGTCGATCACGACATTGCGCAGGCGCGCATGCCGGCCGACATCGACGTAAGGCAGGATCACGGCATTTTCCACCCGGGCATGCGAATGCAGATGCACGCCGGTGAAGAGCAGCGAGCGGCGCAAGGAGGCGCCGGATACGATGCATCCGCCGGAGACCAGCGAGGTCACCGCCTCGCCGCGGCGCCCGTCTTCGTCGTGGACGAATTTGGCGGGCGGGGTGATTTCCGCGTGGGTCCAGATCGGCCACGACCGGTCGTAGAGATCGAGCTCGGGGATCACGTCGGTGAGATCGATATTGGCCGACCAATAGGCGTCGACCGTTCCGACATCGCGCCAGTAGCTCGGCTGATCGCTGCCGGCGCGCACGCAGGACCGGCTGAATTGATGCGCCACCGCACGGCCGTTCTTCACGATATAGGGGATGATGTCCTTGCCGAAATCGCGGTTCGAATTCGGATCGCTCGCGTCGCGCCGCAACTGGTCCAGAAGAAAATCGGTATCGAAGACATAGATTCCCATGCTCGCGAGCGAGGTATCCGGCTTGCCCGGCATCGGCGGCGGATCGGCCGGCTTCTCCAGGAACGATTGAATGACGTCGTTCTCGTCGACATGGATAATGCCGAACGCACTCGATTCCGACCGCGGCATCTCGATGCAGCCGACCGTCACGTCGGCCTTCTGCTCGACATGCTGCTGGAGCATCAGCTCGTAGTCCATCTTGTAGACGTGGTCGCCCGCGAGCAGCACGACATACTTGGCGCCATAGCCCTCGATGATGTCGATGTTCTGATAGACCGCATCAGCGGTCCCGAGATACCACATGGTCTCGGAAACGCGCTGGCTCGCCGGGAGGATGTCAAAACTCTCGTTACGCTCGGGGCGGAAGAAATTCCAGCCCATCTGCAGGTGACGGATGAGGCTGTGGGCCTTGTACTGGGTGGCGACCGCGATGCGGCGGATGCCTGAATTGAGGGCATTTGACAGCGCGAAATCGATGATGCGCGATTTTCCCCCGAAATAAACCGCCGGCTTGGCGCGCCTGTCGGTCAGTTCCAGAAGCCGGCTGCCGCGTCCGCCCGCGAGAACGAAGGCAAGCGCATGCCGCGCCAGCGGCTCGTTTGCGACGGGTCGCATTTGATCCTCCCTCTACGCAGCATAAACCCCCGATCACTGCCGGTCGTTCCAGTCACCGGGAGCCTTCTGTTGCCCGAAAATCTCGTTCGGGCGCCAATAGAATGGCCTGCCGCGGCCTGAACGGCCAGCCGAAAAGCGCAGGCTGCGCCGGTAGCGTTACCAAAATCCTGATATCTCATCGCGCCGGGGCGGATCGGCCCCGGCCCGGGTACAGGTCAGGGCCGCGCATTTGCAGGCAAAGGACAGCGCCCGGCGGAGATCGTCGGCGCCGACGGTCTGTAACCTGGCGCGCTCGATCCGCTTTAATTGGTGGAGTGCGAACAACAGCGCGGCCTGAAAGCTGTCCCCGGCGCCGATCGTATCGACCACGTCGACCGCGGGCGCGCCGACTTCGATCGCCCCCGCCGTCCGGTGCCATGCGAGCGCGCCGCTGGTGCCGCGGGTGATGACGATCAGGCTCGCGCCCTGCGCCAGCAAGGCCGCCGCGCTCGCCGCGAAATCCTCCTCGCCAAAAAGATACTCGAAATCGACATCCGACATCCTGACGATATCGGCGTTGGCGGCAAACGCGCCCATTCGCGCGCGATAGGCCGGCTGGTCGTGGACCAGGTTGGGCCGACAGTTCGGATCGAACGAGATGGTCGCCGTCGCTTTGGCATCGGCGATCAGCGCGCCCGCTTCCGCCGCGCCCCGGTCGTGGACGAGCGTGGTGGACCCGATATGGACGGCATCGATCGCATCGAATGGAATCGATCCGCGCCGATAGGTCCAGTTCGCGGAAGCGGTCTCGGTATCATAGAAAGCGTATTGCGACTCGCCGGCGATCAGCCGCACGAAGGCCAGCGTGGTCTGATGGTCGCTTCGCGTCGCGTGGCGAAGATCGACATTTGACGCGGCGGCGTGATCGGCGATCATCCGGCCGAACAGATCGGTCGAGATGCCGCCGACGAAACCCGTTGGAATGCCGAGCCGCGCCACTCCCACCGCAATGTTGAGACAGGAGCCGCCGACCGCGGGCCTTATGGCTTCACGTCCATCGGCGGCCCTCACCGGGACAAAATCGATCAACGCATCGCCACAACTCAAAATCATCGTCCCGGCCTTTCGACCTCGGTGGCTCTCTGCCCCAGGCGACGCATGATGCCGCGGCTCTCGCGATCCAATGTGCGCAGCAAATTGTGGACGCTTCGTTTGGTTCGGTGAAATTCGGCCATTCCCGGCGCGGTCGGCTCGCTCAGGCGACCCAGTGCCGACATCGAGGCCATGGTTTCGCCGAGCGAGCCAAAGGCACCGCTTGCGACCGCGCCCAGCATTGCAGCGCCGAGCAACACCGGTTCCTGCGTCTGCGGCAACGCCACCGCAAGGCCCGTCGTATCGGCCATGATCTGCCGGACCAGCGGGCTGCGGCCAGCGCCACCGCCCATGACAATGACGTTGCTGTCGACCTTGTGTGCAGCAAAGGCATCGATGACATCCGCAAGGCCATAGGCAAGGCCGCAAAGCCCCCCGACGAACAATCGTTCCATCGCGCCGATGTCGGCGTCGAGATCAAGCCCTGCGATCACCGCCCGGCAATCAGGATCGGCATGGGGCGAACGGTTGCCGAGAAATTCGGGCAGCACGTGGACATCGCGCGCCAGTTTTGCCGCGGCGCCGGGGCTTCCGGCGCGCGCAATGATCCGTCGCTCCAGGAATTCGATGACATCGAGACCTTCGCTGCGCGCGGCGCTACTTGCCTCGGCATGCGCCGGATGCGAGCGAAGCAGATGATCGACGGCGGCGCCCGCCGCCGACTGCCCGCCCTCGTTCAGCCAGAATCCGGGGACCATGCCGGAATAATACGGCCCCCAAACGCCGGGTACGAAGCACGGATCTGCCGTCGTCGCCATGATGCAGGCCGACGTACCCATGATGTAAGCCAGCCGATCGCAGACATTGACGGGGCTGCCCGGCTCGAGACGTCCGCCGATGGCGCCGATCCCCCCTGCATGCGCGTCGATCAGGGAAGCGCCGACCGGCGTTCCCGGACGCAAGCCTAGTTCGTCCGCGGCTTGTTGCGTTAGTCCCGCCCCGATCGGCGAGCCGGGCGCGATGATGTCGGTTCCGATCCGGGCAAAGTTTTCGGCGGCGAATTCTTCCAGACCGACCCGCCCGAAATACGGCGCGCTCCAGCGCTTCTCATGCGCCAGGAAATTCCACTTGCAGGTCACGGTGCACATCGAGCGCGCCAGCGAACCGGTCGCCCGCCAGGAGAGAAAATCCGCGAGATCGAAGAAGTGCCCGGCCGCGTCAAAGCTCCGGCGCAAATGGCGCTTCAGCCAGAGCAGCTTGGGCACCTCCATCTCGGGCGAGATGGAGCCGCCGACATAGCGCAGCACGTCATCCGCCGTACCGTTGATCTCGCGCGCTTCGCCGACCGCGCGATGGTCCATCCAGACGATGACGTTACGCTTCGGATCGCCCGATTCGCTCACCGAGACCGGCGCGCCGTCGGGTGCGAGCACGACCAGCGAGCAGGTCGCATCGAAGCCGAAACCCTTGACGGCATCCGCGGGGATCGCAGCTTCCGCCATGGCGGCGCGCACGCAGGCCGTGCAGGCGCTCCAGATATTGGAGGACGACTGTTCGACAACATCGCTCGCCTCATGCCAGGTCGCAATCGGATGCTTGGCAAGCCCGAGCAACTTTCCGGTCTCGTCGAAAACACCGGCCCGCGTACTCGAGGTTCCGACATCGACGCCGATATAGGCCTGCCGCATGAGCGCCCTCCACTACCAGCGGCGCGAGCCTACCAGCATGTGTAGCCGCCATCGACAAGAACAATACTTCCTGTCATCAAGCTCGCTGCATCCGACGCCAGGAACAAGACGACGGAGGCGATTTCCTCGACCTGGCCGAGCCTTGCCATCGGCGTTCCGCCGATCCAGGCATTGTACATTTTCGGGTTGTTTTTCACGAAGGCATTCAGGGGCGTTTCGATATAGGTCGGCGCCACGGCGTTGACCCGCACGCCTCGCGCGCCCCATTCGGCCGCCAGCGACCTGGTCAGATGGTGCACCGCGGCCTTGGAAGCGTTGTAGTAACATTGCTCCTGCGGCTTGTTGACGATGAAGCCGGACATCGAACCGACATTGACGATGGTTCCCGTCTTCGCCTGCAGCATGTGCTTGCCGAAGGCGCGGCAGCACCAGAAGGTGCCGTTGAGATTGACGTCGACGACGTTGAGCCAATGTTCGTCGGTGACGGTTTCGGCCGGGGTTTCGCTCCGCGCAATGCCGGCATTGTTGACGAGAATGTCGACCTTCCCGTAGCGGGACGCGAGTTGATCGGCGACCTCGGAGACGCGCCCGGAGTTCGTCACATCCATATCGACCAGCTCGATATCGTAACCTTTCTTCTTCATCTCGGCGCGCCCGGCTTCGGCCACCTTTGCATCGCGGTCGGCGATCACCACTTTTGCGCCGGCTTCCGCCAGCGCCTCGACGCAGGCGAGCCCGATGCCCTGTCCGCCCCCGGTCACGATGGCAGTCTTGCCGCCAAGCTTGAATTTCTCGAGATACATTTGTCCTCTCCGTTTTTCGCCGGAGTTTCGTGAGGTTACGCCCGGATGGCGTTGCCGCTGTCGGTGAAGCGATGGATGCGGGCGGGATCGGGCAACAGCGAGACCTTGTCGCCCGCGCTCAAATTGAGTTCGCCGATATAGCGCGACGTGAGAGTCCCGATTGGGCCGGCATCGACATAGAGGAACGTATCGCTGCCGAGATGTTCGGCCGCCATCACGGTTCCCTGCCAGCCCTGCCCTTCCCGATCGACCTTGAGATGCTCGGGCCGCACCCCAATGGTCGCAGCACCACGTTGGTGCGCGGTTTCACCGGAAACGAAATTCATCTTCGGCGAGCCGATGAAGCCGGCGACGAAGAGATTGGCGGGCCGCTCATAAAGCTCGATGGGCGAGCCATATTGCTCGATCTTGCCGGCGTTGAGCACCACGATCTTGTCCGCCATGGTCATCGCCTCGACCTGGTCGTGGGTCACGTAGATGGCGGTGGTGCCGAGCTGCTTTTGCAGCCGCGTGACTTCCTGCCGCATCTGGACGCGAAGCGCGGCATCGAGATTCGACAACGGCTCGTCGAACAGAAATGCCTTCGGCTCACGCACGATCGCGCGGCCGATCGCCACGCGCTGGCGCTGGCCGCCGGACAATTCGCGCGGCTTGCGATCGAGATAGGGCGTGAGGTTGAGGGTCGCCGCGGCCGCCTCGACCTTGCGGTTGATCTCCGGCTTCGGCAGGCCTGCCATCTTCAGCCCGAAGGCGATGTTGCCGCGCACGCTCATATGCGGATAGAGCGCGTAGGACTGGAATACCATCGACAGGCCGCGCTTGGCCGGCGGAACGTCGACGACGTTCTTGCCGTCGATCAGGATATTACCGCCGGTGACGTCTTCCAGCCCCGCGATCAGGCGGAGCAACGTCGTCTTGCCGCATCCGGAAGGCCCGACAAAGACGACGAACGATCCGTCGGCGATGTCGAGATCGGCGCCCTTGATGATGTGCACCGGCCCGAACGATTTCTGGACACCCTGAAGCGTGATCTGACCCATGATGTGTCGCCTTCCCTATTTGACGGCGCCGAAGGTCAGGCCGCGGACAAGCTGCCGCTGGCTGAACCAGCCGAGCACGAGAATTGGTGCAATCGCGAGCGTCGAGGCCGCCGAGAGCTTGGCCCAGAACAACCCCTCCGGGCTCGAATAGGACGCGATGAAGACGGTGAGCGGCGCCGCCTGCAGCGTCGACAGGTTCAGCGTCCAGAACGCCTCGTTCCAGGCGAGAATGAGATTGAGCAACAGCGTGGACGCCAATCCCGGCACGGCCATCGGCGTCAGCACGTAAACCAGCTCCCTTCCGATGGTCGCACCGTCCATGCGAGCGGCCTCCAGGATGTCCTTCGGGATCTCCTTGAAATAGGTGAAGAGCATCCAGACCACGATCGGCAGATTGCCGAGACAGAGGATGAAGGTCAGCCCGGCGCGCGTGTCGAGCAGGCCGAAATCCCGATAGATCAGATAGATCGGGACCAGGACGCCGACCGGCGGCATCATCTTGGTCGAGAGCATCCAAAGCAGGATGTCCTTGGTGCGCTTGGTCGGCGAGAACGCCATCGACCACGCCGCAGGGATTGCGATCGCCATCGCAATCAGCGTCGAGCCTCCGGCGATGAGGATCGAGTTGAGCGCGTGGTGGAGATAGTCGCTGCGCTCCTGCACGGTGGCGTAATTTTCCGTGGTCCAGTGAAAGAACAGGAACGATGGCGGGATGGCAAAGGCTTCCAGCTCGGTCTTGAAGCTCGTCAGCACCATCCAGAGGATCGGGAAGAAGATCAGGAAACCCGCGAGCCATGCTGCAACGGTCGCGGTCGCCTTGTGCGTTGTCGTCACCTCGCGCGCCATGGCTTCAAGCCTCCAGGTTCCGGCCGACGATGCGGACGAGGAAGAACGCTACAATATTGGCGATGACGACGGCCACGAGCCCGCCCGCGGACGCGCTGCCGATATCGTATTGAATGAGGGCCTGGGAATAGATCAGGAAGGCGATGTTCGTGGTCTGCAATCCCGGGCCGCCGCCGGTGGTGACAAAGATCTCGGCAAACACCGTCAGCAGGAAGATCGTCTCGATCAGGATCACGACCGTGATCGGCCGCGCCAGATGCGGCAGCGTGATGTAGATGAAGGTCGACAGCGCGCGGGCGCCGTCCATCTCGGCGGCCTCCTTCTGCTCTTCGTCAAGCGATTGCAGCGCCGTCAGCAGGATCAGGGTCGCAAACGGCAGCCATTGCCACGAGACGATCAGGATGATGGCCAATAGCGGCGCGTCGTTGAACCAGTCGATCGGCGTGCGCACCGAACAGCGTGGCGATCCAGGCGAACAGCCCGGACACCGGATGCATCAGGAGGTTCTTCCAGACCAGCGCGCTCACGGTCGGCATCACGAAGAACGGCGCGATCACCATAAGCCGCACGATGCTGCGGCCGATCACCGGCTGGTCGAGCAGAAGCGCGAGCGGAATTCCGATCAGGATAGTCAGCGCCAGGACTGAACCGACCAGTACCAGCGTATTCTGCAGCGAGGCGAGGAAGGCAGGGTCGGTCAGGAAATATTCGAAATTCTCAAATCCGACGAACTGACCCGAGTCGGGATCGAGCAGATTGTAGTGCAGGGTGGAGAAATAGATCGTCAGCGCCAGCGGAACGATCATCCAGATGAACAGCAACGCGACCGCAGGCGTCATCAGGGTTCGCGCCAGCAGCTGCGTTTGTCGGGTGGCCATCCCCGCCTCCGTTGATGGGAGAAAGGGCGACCATCCACTTCAGGGCATAGGGATGGTCGCCAGTCTGCACAGCCCGGGAGAATGGGCTGAGGGGTCGAAGCGTGCGGCTATTTGATGTAGCCGGCGCGCTTCATCTCGCGTTCGGTCGAGGCTTGCGCCGCCGCGAGCGCCTGGTCGACCGTGGTCGAGCCGGACAGCGCCGCGGCGAACTGCTGGCCGACGGAGGTGCCGATGCCCTGGAATTCTGGGATCGCGGCATATTGCACACCGACATAGGGCACGGCCTTGACCGTCGGCTTGTTGGGATCGGCGGCGTCGATCGATGCGAGTGTCGGCTTCGCGAACGGCGCGACCTTGAGATATTCGGGGTTCTGGTACAGCGAGGTGCGCGTTCCCGGCGGCACGTTGGCCCAGCCTTCCTTGGACGCGACGAGATTGGTGTAGTCCTTGCTGGTCGCCCAGGCGATGAACTTCTCGGCCGCCTCGATCTTCTTCGAGCCGGCGGGGATTGCGAGATTCCAGGCCCACAGCCAGTTGGCGTTCTTGCCGAGCCCGGTGTTCGGCGCGAGCGCAAAGCCGACCTTGTCGGCGACCTTCGACGCTTTCGGATCGGTCACGAAGGAAGCCGCCACGGTGGCGTCGATCCACATCGCGCATTTGCCGGCGTTGAACAGCGCGAGGTTTTCATTGAAGCCGTTCGAGCTCGCGCCCGGAGGGCCCGCCTGCTTCATCAGGTCGACATAGGTCGTGAGCGTCTGCTTCCATTCCGGCGAGTTGAACTGCGGCTGCCACTTCTCGTCGAACCAGCGCGCGCCGTAGGAATTGGCCATCGCGGTGAGGAACGCCATGTTCTCGCCCCAGCCGGCCTTGCCGCGCAGGCAGATGCCGAACACGCCGGTCGACTTGTCGGTCAGCTTCTTGGCGGCAGTCGATGACGAAATCCCAGGTCGGCTTGTCGGGCATGGAGAGGCCCGCCTTCTGGAACAGATCGGTGCGGTACATCACCATCGAGCTCTCGCCGTAGAACGGCGCGGCGTAGAGCTTTCCGTCGACCGAGACCGCGTCGCGGATCTTTGGAAGCAGATCGGCCACGTCGTAGTCGGCGGGAAGCTTGTCGAGCGGCACCAGCCAGTTCTTCTTGGCCCAGATCGGCACTTCGTAGGTGCCGATGGTCAGCACATCGAACTGGCCGCCCTTGGTGGCGATATCGGTGGTCACGCGCTGGCGCAGCACGTTCTCCTCGAGCGTGACCCATTTGACCGTGATGTCGGGATTCTTGGCAGTGAAGTCGCTGCTCAGTCCCTGCATCCGGATCATGTCATTGTTGTTGACGGTGGCGATCGTCAGCGTGGTTTCCGCGATCGAGGGGACTGAGACCAAAAGCGCAGCCGCGCCCATGAGGACGCCTAGGACGTTTCTCACGGTAACCTCCCTATGTGCCGTGTTGAGCATATACCCACACGTTGGGCTTATGTTCACACCAGCCATGAAGCTTGTCAAGGTAACCGCGCGCGAATTCCACCTCGCGCGAAGGCTGCATGAGGAAATGAACTTAGCTTGGGGATGAAGGGGCGGTCCGCGGCCGGATCAGGCCAGAATGGCGCGCGCGGTGGCTTCGTCGGTGATGAGCCCGTTGACCAGTCGTCCCGCGAGTGCTGCCTTGATGGCCGGAACCTTGGCCTGTCCGATCGCGGCCGCGATGGTCGTCGTCTTTGCCGGCACCTGCGGCGGGATGCTGGTGAGCCGGCGGTTGGTGCCGCCTTTGATGAGCCGGCCCTTGGCGTCATAGGCCCAGCCGGTGATCTCCCCGACCGCGCCGAGCCGCATCATCTCGAACAGCTCCTCGCGGGTGACGAAGCCGTCGACATGGACCTGGGCCTTCTGGTCCATCTGGCCGATGCCGATCAGCCTGAGATCGGCCTTCGCCGCGACCGCCTTCACCTTGGCGATCGGATCGATCCGGACCATGCGGTTGCGCTCGTCTTCCGATGACATCAGAAACGGCAAGGGCATGGGATAGTGGCGGGCTCCGGTCCGATCTGCCAGCCGTCCGACCGTATCGAAGAAGCTCGCTGAGCCATCCGCGGAGATATTGCCGACCAGCGAAACGATCTGGTGATTGGGCCTCTCGATCGGCGAAACCCGCTCGACCGCGGCACGCACGGCGCGCCCCGTGCCCAGCGCGACGATGACCGGCGTCTCCGAGCGCAGCGTCGTTTCCAGGATGTTGGCGCAGCGCTCTGCAATCCCGGCGGTCGCAAGCGGCGCGGCCGGATCCGCAGGCACGACCTCGCAATGCGTGAGATCGAAGCGTTCCTTCAGCCGGGATGCCAGTTCCATGCAGGCCGTAATGGGATGTTCGAGGCGGAAGGTGATCAGCCGCTCGGCCAGGCAAAGCGAGACCAGACGTTGCGCCGAGGCGCGCGAGACCTGCAGCATCTTGGCGATCTCGTCCTGGGTGTGACCGGCAATGAAGTAGAGCCAGCCGGCGCGAGCCGCGTCATCCAGGCGAGATTTTTCACCCTCGGTCGAAGCCATCAGGCGCCCTGCCCTCCATCCAGAAATCCGCCATCCGGTCGAATACCCGATCGGCGCCGGCTGATTGCAGTATGGCGCGACCATCCCGCGATTCGTAATGGCTGCCGCCGGAAAATCCCCACACCTTCATGCCGGCCGCTTTCGCCGCCGCCACGCCGCTGACGCTGTCCTCGATTACCAAGGTGCGCGCCGGCGCCGCCCGCATCCTATCGGCCGCATGAAGAAACAGATCGGGCGCCGGTTTGCCGCGCGCCACCATCTGGGACGTATAGAGCCGCTCGCCGAAATAGGCAGCAAGGCCGGTTCGCGTGAGCGAGAACGCGACGCGATCGAGGTCGCTGGAGGATGCCACGCAATGCCGCGTAGGCAGAGCCTCGAGCAACGAAGCTACTCCCGCAATTGGTAGAAGCGAGGTCTCGAACGTCCGGCGAACCCGCGACTTCAGGTCGGTCAGGAAGGTGTCCGGAAGTGCTCGCCCCTGCCCGGCATAGTGCTGCAACACGGCCGCCGTGCTGCGGCCCAGGAACAGCTCGAGCGCGTCCGCGAGCTCCAGCGTGATGCCATAGGTGGCGAGTATTTCGCAAAGACACCGGCAGCTCAGCACCTCGCTGTCGACGAGGACGCCATCGCAATCGAAGATGATCAGGTCGGGTCGGCGCTGGTCGTGCTCCATCCCAATATCAGATCATATGCTCATCCAGAGAGCAATAGTTCAGGTTTTAGGCCACCTTAACCTTGTTGCGAAGGAGGCCCCGCGCGCGCCAATCTCGTCGTAGCGGCATGAAGGAAGGCCAATGCTCTCTCGTATCAAAGCCTGGGCGCGGAGACTGAAGCGCGACAGCCTGGCGGTTTATTTCGCTTCTCGCGATCCCCGAACGCCATGGCACGCGAAGGCCGTGGCGGCTGCCGTTGCAGCCTACGCGCTTTCGCCGATCGATCTCATTCCGGATTTCATCCCGGTCATTGGTTATCTCGATGATCTCGTCATCGTGCCGCTCGGCATCTGGCTTGCGATCTCGCTCATTCCCGTAGAGCTGATGGCCGAGTACCGGACCAAGGCCGACCAGGCCGCATCGCGGCCAGGCAGCACCGCCGGAATGATTGCCATCATCCTGCTCTGGATTGCGGGCGCAGGAATGCTTGGCTGGATCCTCTATCACATGGCATGCGCCCGCGCCCTTGCCGGGGAGATATCGCTCGTGCCGGCCAACATGCCGCGCATCGGCGCCGTCGACGAGCGTTTCCAGTCCTACAACATCGAAATGGTGGAGGTGACCGGCGGGTCGTTCTGGAAGCCATATACGCTAACGGCCGATAAGGATCGTGGCCTCTTTTCGGAGCGCAAGCCGAAGGACCTTCGCAATCCGCTGTTGCGAAAGTTGGCGACAGCCCTGTCGCCTGCTTATGTTCGTATCAGCGGAACCTGGGCGAATACCACCTACTTTGCGGGATCGGACGACGCTCCCTCCGCACCTCCAGCCGGCTTCAAGTCCGTTCTGACGCCTCGTCAATGGCAGGACGTGGTCGACTTTTCGCGCGCGGCCGATGCGCCGATCGTGACATCGTTTGCCATAAGCGCCGGCACGCGGGACCCGGATGGCGTCTGGACCACCGGGCAGGCAAGAAGCCTGCTCGCGGCGACCCGTTCAGCGGGGGCCAGCATCGCCGCGGCCGAGTTCATGAACGAGCCGGATCTTCCCGACATCGGCGGCGCCCCGGCCGGCTACGATGCCGCCGCCTACAAACGGGACTTTGCTGTTTTCAGCGCCTTCATGAAGCGGGAGGCACCCGGCGTTACCATCCTCGGTCCCGGCACGTCCGGCGATCTATCCGCCGTCTCGGATCTGTTTGCCGCCTCAGTGCCGGGCATCGACGCCGTCTCCTATCATCACTATGGCGCGCTATCGGCACGGTGCGGCGGACAGCAGACGCCGGAATCGGCGCTATCCGAACAATGGCTTTCGCAGACCGATCGAACCCTTGCGACCTATCGCGCGCTCCGCGATCGGCTCACGCCGGGAAAGCCGATCTGGCTCACCGAAACCGCGGAGGCGGCCTGCGGCGGAAACCGCTGGAGCGCCACTTTCCTCGATACATTCCGGTATCTCGATCAGCTCGGGCGACTGGCCCGGGCCGGAGTTCAAGTCGTCATGCACAACACGCTCGCCGCAAGCGACTACGGCTTGCTCGACGAGCAGACGTTCATGCCAAGGCCGAACTATTGGGGCGCACTGCTTTGGCGGCAGCTCATGGGATCGACGGTGCTGGATTCCGGCGTGCCGATCGAGATGGGTCTTCACGTCTATGCCCATTGTCGGCGGCAGGTATCCGGCGGCGTGACATTGCTGGTGATCAACAATGACCGCAACACTGCGCGAACGCTGACCATGCCTGATACCTCGGAGCGCTACACGCTGGATGCGGCCGATTTGCAGGACATCGCCGTCCGATTGAACGGTCGCCCCCTCGCTCCCGAGGATGCGAGCCTGCCCTCGCCGCTCGCTGGCGCAAAAACGGCGGCGGGCATTCTGACCTTCGCGCCGGCCACCATCACCTTTCTGACAATTCCTGACGCCGGGAACAACGCCTGCCGATAGCGAGTCCTTCGCGCGACGCCCAGGTACGCGGCTCAGAAGGTCATCTTCAGCCCGGCATAGAAGGCGCGCGGACGCGCCGGGCTGAGCGAGCGCGCGTCGGTGAATGCCGCGCCGCCATTGGCGAAATTCGGCAGCGCCGCGGTATCGAAGAAGGTGCCGTAGGTCGCATAGTGGTTATCAAAGACGTTATCGATCTTGCCGTAGACCTGGAGCGACTTGTTGATCTGGTAGGAGGCGTGGACGTTGAAGACGGCATAGGAAGGCAGCTTCTGCACCTGGTTGGATTCGTCGCCGACCAGATACTGGCTGCTCACGAACAAGGCATCGGCGCCAACCTTGAACGCATCGGTGATCGAATAGTCAAAGCCCGCCTTGACGCGATAGCGGGGAATGCCGGGGATCTGGTTGCCGGGCACGATCTGGATGTTGCCGTTATCGTCGGCAAACGGGCTGTTGGAGCCGACCTGCAACGCGTTCAGGAAGCGCGCGTCGATGAAGGTATAGCTGGCGTAGAGCTGGAATGCCGACGATCTAAGCCTGGCTTCGGCCTCGATGCCCTGCCGGCGGGTCGAGCCGACATTCTGGAAATAGCCGAACCCCTGCAGCTCCGGAACGGGAATGGCGAGGATGTCATCGGTGTTGGTGGTGCGGAAACCGCCGAGCTTCCATTCCAGCGTCCCGATGTTCATTTCCCTGCTGCCGCGAAAGCCGGCCTCGACGGTGCGCGACACCACCTGCTTCAACGGCGGATCGGAGACGAGGAATGCCGCAATGATGCATGGCCTTGCCGGATCGGCGCAGCCGAGCTCCAACGGCGTCGGCGCGCGGTTGGCTTCCGAATAGCCGGCATAGGCCGTCAGCTCCGGCGTGATCTTGTAGGTGCCGCCGATGATCGGATTGAAGCGGTCGTATGTTGCATTGCCGTTGAGCTGCGTGCCGATCTGGTCTTCGAGCGCGATGCGGGCGTCATTGAACCGGCCGCCTGCGGTGATCGAAAAGGCCTTGGTGACGTCAAACGTATCCAATACATAGACACCGGTGTACCGGTTGGTCGTGCGCAGCGACACCGGTCCGATCGATACGGGATCGCCGGATTGTCCGAGGAAGATGCCGCTGCCGCTCACGACGTAATTCGAAGCGATGGTCCCGAGCTCGGCGCTGGCGATGAAACGCGTGACGCTGGAATCGATGCTGGTGCCGACGACAAAGCGGTTGTCATGGCCGAACAGCTGGTCGGTGTTGGTGGCCTGCACCGAGAATCCACCAGTGGTCGAACGCGTCGTCGTTCGGTCGAGCTGTCCGATAAGGGCGTCGGGAGCGAAGGGATTGGAAAGCTGCATCCCGTTCAGCCCGTTCGCCGGCGTGGTGTCACTATTGAAACAGAGCAGTGTCGCATCGGCGGCGCAGGGCTGCGTCGCGCTCGGATTGCCGTCCAGAACCTGCTGGCCGAACGCGCGAACGTGGGCCACACCCTCGACCGTCCACGTCGGCGTGACCTCGACTTTTCCGGTCAGATTCGCATAGGCGACCTGGTTGGCGGTGATTTGCGGGGAGGTGTAGGTCGCGCCCCAATATTGCTGCAGCAGCTCGACCGGCACGGTCGCGGTGGCGCCGAACTTGTTGTCGGCGAGCCCCATGTTGAGATGGAATTCGCTGTTGTCGCTGCGATAGCCGACATCGCCATAGAAGCGGCGGATATCCGATGGCGAGAAATTACGGAACCCGTCGTCGTGCAGACCCTCCAGCGCGCCATAGACGGCAAACTTGTCGACCTGCTTGCCCCATTGCGCCGAGCTCTGCAGCCGGTTGTATGAGCCGCCCATGGTGTTGATCTCAGCGCCCTGGTAGCCAAAACCGTCCTTCATCTGGACGGTGACGGCGCCACCCAGCGCATTGAGGCCGAAGGCCGGATTGTTCGTGACCACGGCGACCGACCTGATCGCGGTGGTCGGTATCAGGTCCCAATTGACGGTGTCGCCGAACGCTTCGTTGATACGTACGCCGTTTTGATAGACCGCGAGTCCCTGCGGCGTGCCCGCCACTGGGGAACCGACGAAACCACGAAACTCGACAGTCGGCTGGAAGGGGTTTCCGGTGACCTCGTTGATGTTGATGGCTGGAACGTTCTGCTCCAGGGCATCGGCAATGTTCAGGGACTCGGTCCGTGCGATCTGTCCGGAATCCACGAAGTTGATGCTCGAGGGCACCTTGTCAACCGAGAGAGCGGTGCCGGGGGTCGCGATCGGGCTTGTCGGATAGACCCGAACTCTCGTCACCGGCCGAACGGTGCGAGCTGCGGTTCTGGGGCGTCCAGGCCTTGACTCGGTCTTGGGCGGGGAGACTTCGACGGGCGGCAGCTCGGTGGTGTAGCTTCCCTTGTCTTTGTCCTGGTCGCCCTTGTTCTGGTCCTGGGCGTAAGCCAATCCGCCGTCGGCAATCAGGCCCGCCGACACCGACGCGAGAAGCAATACGCGAACGCCCATTTGTCCCGCCCCATTCCGCTCCGGCTTCATTGTCCCCACCGGCTCGGAAGTGCGATATTAGTGCGCAGAGAGCGAGGCACCAGCCGCAAAAGGTCCCGAACCGTTCGGGAATTTTCCCGAACGCGGATTTCGATTGAAAGCGGGAATTTTTCCCACGCGCGTTAGCCGTGGTATGAGTGCGCGTTCAGCAAAGCGCGAAGAGGAGCGCCATTTTGAGCGGCATTCTCGTGGTCGACGATCATCCCGTCATCGCAAAGGCGTGCGGCCTGGTGCTCGAACCGATTGGCATCGAAAAGGTCATCTCTGCCCATGATGCGAACACCGGTTATCAGGCCTTCATCGAACATGAGCCCGACGTATCCATTATCGATCTGTCTCTGGATGGAGCGGAGCTGGATGGCATCGCCCTGATCAAGCGCATCCGCTCGCACAATGCGGGCGCAAGAATCCTCGTGTTCAGCATGCGGTCCGACCGCCGCAGCTTCATGTCGGCGATCGAGGCCGGCGCGACGGGCTATCTGATCAAGGATTCTCCAACGGACGAGTTTGCCAAGGCCGTGCAACAGACGCGATTGGGCCGCCGCTATATCGATCCGCAGCTTGCGCTCAACCTGGCGTTTCCCAAAAACGCTGCGCTTTCGGCCCGAGAACGGCGGATACTCGACTTGCTGCTCAAGGATATGCCCATGCCGCCGTTCGCCCACTGAACGGAGACAAGCCGCAGAACGGTCATTGATCCCGTTACGGAGCGCCGATGGGAACCATCGCCTCGAGCGTGACCCCGCTCTCGCCGGAAGCCACGGTGAGCGTGCCGCCCAATGCCAACAGCCGCTCCCGCATTCCGGTCAGGCCAAGACCGAACTTCTGGTCGGGCTGCAACCCACGGCCGTTGTCACAAACCCGCACCAGCGCGTAGTCGCACCGATCCGGCAATCCCGCCGGCCGTTCGGCGGGAGCGATACTGACATTCACCTCCGTCGCGCCGGCATGGCGGAACACGTTGGTGAGCGCCTCCTGCACGACGCGATAGATCGTGAGGTCAGCGGTCTCGCCGGTTTCGCCGAGCGATGGCGAGATCGTCGTTTCGATGGTCATATCCGGGTGGGATTCGTTCCACAAGCGCAGCAGGGCACCCAACGCCTCGCGAAGGCCGAGTTCCGCCAACCCGACCGGCCTGAGCTTCTCCAAGATCCGGCGGGTAAGCTGTTGCAGCGCGTTGACCTGCTCGAGAATGGCGCTGCCATGCTTGCGCAATACGTTCGCATCCGGCCGTTCATCCGAGTCAGCAAGCCGCATCAGGGCGCCGACATGCGCGCGCAGCGCAAAGAGATACGGCCCGAATTCATCATGCAGTTCGCGTCCGATCTCCTTGCGTTCCAGATCCTGCAGCGAGACGGCGCGCTCCGCCAACCGCCTTTTCTCCTCGACCGCCTCGCCCAGGGTCATGGCAAGATGGTTCAACCGGGTGCAGATCGCGGCGAGCTCCGGCGCCCCGCCGGGCTCGACTCGCACGTCGTAAGACCCGGCTTCGATCCTGCCCATCGCCTGCGACAGCGCCTCCAGCGGCGCCAGTGCGTGGCCAACGACCATCATCGTGATCAGGAAGAGCGCAACCGCGACCGCGGAGCCGACCTCGAGCTGGGTGACGATTCCGTCCCATATTTCGGCAATCTCGTCGTTGGGGATCGAGGTGATGACGAGCGCCGTCGGCTTCTTGCGGATCGAGACCGGCACGCTGACGGAGGTTTTCTCGGGGTGAATGAGTGCGACGAACCATGCGGGCACCGAGGGCGTATCATCCCTCTCGTCAGCCGGAGCAGGCAGCGGGCTTTCGTCGCCCTGAAGCGTGATGCTGACATGGCGCAAACGTTTGAGATCGTGAACGATCTGGTCGAGCCGCGCTTCGGGATCGGGCGCCTCGTTGAGCCCCGTCACAATCGTCTCGATGAACTCGCGCGCGAGCCGCGTGACACTCTGATCTTCCGCCTGCACGCGGGGCGCCGCCTCCAGCACGAGCCGCGCCACATTGATGGCGAGACCGAGCGCCAGGATCAGCGCCAGAAGCAGATTGATGCGAGCACGCAGGGATAGTCTTTGCCACATCATATTCCCCATCGCGTCTTCAGTTCCTCGTCAAGAGGAACGTTGACAGGCATTTAGCCCGTCTGTCTAATTGAAAGCGTACCGCATTGTCGCCCAAGTTGCATGGCGGACTGCAGTTCTGCGCGTGTACGATACGGCGCAGCAACGGGAGGAAGGCTCGGGGCCAATGTCATGCGCGTTCTGATCGCTGATGATCATCCGATCGTGGCGTCCGGCTGCCGCACCGTGCTGGCCGATGAGCCAGAGATCGTTTTGCTGGAAGCGTCAGATGCCGAAAGCGCCGAGCGCGTATTCCTGGCAGAACGCCCGGACATCTGCGTGGTCGATATCAATCTGCCGACGGTGTCCGGCTTCGAGCTGGCGCGCCGTATCCTGGCGCATGACGCCTCCGCGCGGATCATCATGTTCAGCATGAATGACGATCCGGTGTTCGTGACGCGCGCGATCGAAATCGGCGCCAAGGGGTATGTCTCCAAGACCGGCGATCCGCACGACCTGGTCGAGGCGATCCGCGAGGTCGGAAAGGGCGGCGCATATCTGCCGTCGGCGATTGCGCGAAGCATCGCCTTTGCCGGACCTGATGTCGCCAAGAGTCCATTGTCGAAGCTCAACTCGCGCGAAATGGAAATCCTGCGTCTCCTCTCTTCCGGGAAAAGCCTGTCGGAGATCGCCTGGCTGGTGCACTCCCCCTACAAGACGGTCGCCAACACCTCCTCGATCATCCGCCAGAAGCTCGGCGTGCGGACATCCGCCGAGATGGTACGGCTTGCGATCGAGAGCGGCGTGTCTTGATGACCATGCACACCGTCTCAAAGAACCGGTCCCATGGCGGCACGCAGGGCGTCTATCGCCATGCGAGCCGCGAAACCAAGACCGACATGACGTTCTCGGTGTATGTGCCCGACCATCGCGACGGGACGAAGCTTCCGGTGGTCACCTATCTCTCGGGCCTGACCTGCACCCACGCCAATGTGACGGAGAAAGGCGAATTCCGCGGCCCTTGTGCCGAGCACGGCCTCATCTTCGTGGCGCCCGACACCAGCCCGCGTGGCGAAGGCGTGCCAGGCGATCCCGCAAATTCCTATGATTTCGGTCTCGGCGCCGGCTTCTACGTCGATGCGACGCAGGCCCCCTTCGACCGCAATTACCGGATGTGGAGCTATGTCACCGAAGAGCTTCCAAAGCTGATCGCGGAGCAATTTCCGGCCGATGCAAGCCGGCAATCGATCATGGGCCATTCCATGGGCGGGCATGGCGCGCTGACGGTCACGTTGCGCCACCCCGACCGCTATCGCGCAGCGAGCGCGTTTTCGCCGATCGTAGCGCCCTCACGCGTGCCCTGGGGTATCAAGGCGCTCGGCGGTTATCTCGGCAGCAGCAAGGATTCCTGGCGCAAGCATGACACCGTCGCCCTGATCGAGGACGGTGCGAAATTCCGGGAGTTCCTGGTCGACTATGGCGACGCCGATCAATTCCTGACCGAGCAGCTCAAGCCGGAACTGTTGCAGGCTGCGTGCGAGAAGGCCGGCATTCCCCTCACCCTGCGGCGCCAGAGCGGCTACGACCACAGCTATTATTTCATCTCCACCTTCATGGCCGATCACCTGCGCTGGCATGCGGCGCGGCTCACGGCCTGAGCCAGAATTCGTCAGCGCGCCGGCGGCGCGCCGAAATTCGGGGTCAGCAATCGCTCGCGGATGAGATAGCGGGTCGCGCGCGACCAGGACTTCGTCGGTATTGCCGCGCATATCGACGCTTGCCGCGGCGACGAGCTTGCCGGTGTGCACGTCGCGCAAATAGACATTGATATTGAGAATGAGATTCGAGACCTTCTGCACCATGCCGGTGATCTCGAGATCGGCGCCAAGCTCTCGCGCCAGCTTCACGTCGCATCCGCCGCATGCCTGCAAATTCGCCTGATGCGCCGCAGCATTGACCGGTGCGATGTCCACGATGCGGAACTTGCCGGACTCATCCAGTTCCTTTCGCACCTGATCGCCGGTCCGCATCAACCGCTCCTGCTCGTCGGCCCGCTTGCCGCGCATCTGGCCCTCGAGGCTGCTGTCGATCATCTCGAAATCGAATACCGCCAGCCTGGGCGGCTCGGCCGCGCACGCCGGCAGCAAATTCGCCGACATCAACATCGAGACAAGAAGCGCTCTCATGATCGTGACCAGCAGGCTCCGCGGCGATGTGACGATAAAAAGTAGGCTTGCAAGCTAGGATAATTCGGTCTTGTTTCAAGATCAGAGTCCCTTTTTCAATGGGGACCGCAAGGGAGACGCTATGATCCGGAGATTGCTTGGCGCAATTGGCTTGAGTGTCGTGGCGACCCACGCGCTTGCCGCCGAGCCGCTCGAGATCGGCATCGGCTACCTCCGCCACGCCGGTGTCAGATCGACCTTGTCGCTCGTCACGCAACCGGCGGACAATGACGGCGTCGCCGGCGCGCAGCTTGCCATCGAGGACGACAACACCACGGGCAGATTTCTCAATCAGCATTTCACGCTGAAAGAAGTACGGATCAAGGACGGCGACGACGTTGCCAAGGCGGCGAGCTCGCTTGCCGAGCATAACGGTTTCATTGTTGCGGATCTTCCGCCGGAAGATCTGCTGAAGGTTGCCGATACGCTGCGGGATCGCGGCACCGTGCTGTTCGACGTCGGCTCGATCGACGACCGGCTTCGCGAGCAGGATTGCCGGGCCAATGTCATTCACGTCGCCCCGACCCGTTCCATGCTGGCGGACGCGCTCGCCCAATATCTGGTGTGGAAGCAGTGGAAGCGCTGGCTGCTGGTGGTCGGCTCGCATGACAATGACAAGCTCTATGCCGATGCCTTTCGCCGCGCCGCGACGCGGTTCGGCGCCAAGATCGTGCAGGAGCGCACCTTCGAGGATACCGGCGGCGCGCGCCGCACCGACAGCGGCGTGACGCTGATCCAGCGCCAGATGCCCGTGTTCACCCAGCAGGCGCCGGGCTATGACGTTCTGGTCGCGGCCGACGAAAGCGAGGTGTTTGCGTCCTACCTGCCCTACCGCACCTGGGATCCGCGGCCCGTGGCCGGCTCAGCCGGCCTGATGCCGACAAGCTGGGACGCCGCCCACGATCAATGGGGCGCGGTCCAGATCCAGAACCGCTTCGTGAAATTGAATTCGCGGCACATGACGGCGCTGGACATGCAGGCGTGGACGGCCGTGCGCATGGTGGGGGAAGCCGCGGCGCGCACGAGCTCCTCAGATCCGAAGACAGTGTTCGACTTTCTCAAGCGGCCGGATTTTTCGGTAGCCGCCTTCAAGGGCCAGCGATTGACAATACGGGACTGGAACCTGCAGCTTCGCCAGCCGATCCTGTTGTCGGATGGACGCATGGTGGTTTCGGTGTCGCCGCAGGAAGGTTTCCTGCACCAGGTTTCGGAACTCGATACGCTCGGCGTCGACCGGCCCGAGACCAAGTGCAAACTGAAGTGATGGCGGAGAGGTCTTGCATGTGGCGTGGTTGCCTGCTTTCCCTGACGGCGCTGTGGCTGACGGCGGCGCAGCCGGCCTGCGCCTATACGGCCTATGTCTCGAACGAGAAGGGCAACACGGTCACCGTCATCGATACCGACAAATGGGCCGTCATCGCCACCATCAAGGTCGGCCAGCGCCCGCGCGGCATCGAGTTCACGCGCGACGGCAAGTTCGTGATGGTCGCCGTCGGCGATGACGACACCATCCAGGTGATCGACGCCAAAACCCGGCAGATCGTGGATACCCTGCCCTCCGGTCCCGATCCGGAACTGTTCACCCAGGACGCGACAGGGAAAATCCTCTACGTCGCCAACGAGAACGACAATACCGTGACCGTCATTGACCTCGAGAAGCGCGCCAGGATCGGCGACATCCAGGTCGGTGTCGAGCCCGAGGGCATGACGATCAGTCCGGACGGCAAGATCCTGATCAACACGTCCGAGACCACCAACATGGCGCACTTCATCGATACCGCCACGCGCCAGATCGTTGCCAACGTGCTGGTGGATTCGCGGCCGCGCTTTGCCGAGTTCAAGCATGACGGCTCCGAACTCTGGATATCTTCCGAGATCGGCGGCACCGTGTCGATCGTCGATCCGGTCAAGCACACGGTGACCGGCAAGGTCACCTTCAGCATTCCGGGCCTCCGCAGCGAAGCGATCCAGCCGGTCGGCATCGGCATCACCAGGGACGACAAGACCGCCTTTGTCGCGCTGGGGCCGGCCAATCGCATCGCAGTCGTCGATACCGCAAGCCGTGCCGTGACCAAATATCTGCTGGTCGGCCAGCGGGTCTGGCACATGGCCTTTACGCCGGACGAGAAATATCTGCTGGTCACCAACGGCGTCTCCAACGACGTCTCGGTGATCGACGTCGCCGCCCAGAAGGTCATCAAGACGATTCAGGTCGGCGAATTGCCGTGGGGCGTGACGATATCGCCATGACCGCAACCGAAGCACCAGCGATTCCCCAACGCTCGCCGGACGCTCCGGCCCGGCCGGATGCGGCTGCGCCACCAGCGCTGTCGATCAGCGGCATCAGCCATTCCTATGGTGCCCGCCGCGCCTTGATCGACGTCGACTTCGTCGTTCCGCCCGCGAGTTTCACCGCCCTGCTTGGGCTCAATGGCGCGGGAAAGAGCACGCTGTTCTCGCTGGTCACGCGGCTGTTTGGAATCCAGGCCGGGCGCATCGGCATTTTCGGCCACGACATCGGACGTGAGCCGGGCGAGGCGTTGCGGCTGTTGGGCGTGGTGTTCCAGCCTCGCACGCTCGATCTCGACCTCTCCGTGATGCAGAACCTGCTCTATCACGCTGCGCTGCACGGCATCGGCCGCCGCGAAGCGCGGCAGCGCGCCGATCAGGTGCTGACGCAGATCGGATTAGCCGATCGCGCCGGCAGCAAGGTCCGCGATCTCTCGGGCGGCCAGATGCGGCGGCTCGAAATCGCGCGCGCTCTGCTGCATCGGCCGAGACTGTTGCTGCTCGACGAAGCCACCGTCGGGCTCGATGTCAAGGCGCGAGCCGACATCCTCAACCATGTCCGGCAGCTCGTGACCGACGAGGGGATCGGCGTGCTGTGGGCCACGCACCTGTTCGACGAGATCATGCCGGGCGACAATCTTGTCATTCTGCACCAGGGCCGCGTGCTCGCCCGCGGCGAAGTGGCGCAGGTCCTCGCCGAAGCCGGCGCGCAGGACGTCAACTCGGCCTTCATGCGCCTGACCGGCGCCCGGCCCGGGAGCGTTGCGCCATGAGCTCCACCACCCTTCACCAACGGCCAAGCGGGTTCTCGCTCGCCGAATATACCACCTGCCTCAACGGCATCGTCTGGCGCGAAGCGCTGCGTTTCCTGCATCAGCGCGAACGCTTCGTCTCGGCGCTGGTGAGACCTCTGGTCTGGCTCTTCATCTTCGCGGCCGGCTTCCGGCAAGTGCTCGGCATCTCCATCATCCCGCCCTACGAGACCTACATCCTCTACGAGGTCTATATCGCGCCGGGATTGATGGCGATGATCCAGCTCTTCAACGGCATGCAGTCCTCGCTCTCCATGGTCTACGACCGCGAGATGGGCAACATGCGCACCTTGCTGGTGAGCCCGCTGCCGCGCTGGTATCTCCTGTTCTGCAAGCTGCTGGCGGGGACCGCGGTCTCGCTGCTGCAGGTCTATGCTTTCCTGCTGATCGCCTGGTTCTGGGACATCACGCCGCCGCCGCTTGGTTATCTCACCGTCTTGCCCGCGCTGATCCTGTCCGGGCTGATGCTCGGCGCGCTAGGCATGCTGATCTCGTCCGGCATCAAGCAGCTCGAGAATTTCGCCGGCGTGATGAACTTCGTGATCTTTCCGATGTTCTTTGCCTCATCCGCGCTCTACCCGCTGTGGCGGGTGCAGGAGGGCAGCCCGATGCTGTACTATGTCTGCCAGTGGAATCCGTTCACCCATGCGGTCGAGCTGATACGCTTTGCGCTCTATGGCCAGGTCAATTGGATATCGCTTGCCGTCGTCGGTGGCTGCACCGCGGCCTTCATGATCGGCGCGATTTTCGCCTATGATCCATCGCGCGGGCTGGCCCGGCGCGGGCCCGCGGGAGGCGAGACATGAAATTACGAATTGCGATCGGCGCACTTGCAGTCGTCGCATCGGCCGGGTCCTGCCTGGCCGCCGATCCGCGCTACCCGGACTGGCCCTGCGCGCAGGCCAAGGTTCCCGAAATCTCGGTCGCGGCGGTATGGGCCGGCCCGCCGCTCGACGACGCCTCGAACAAGTGGAAGGACGATCCCAAGGTCAGCGCGCTGGTGGGGAAGCTTGCTGCACGAAAATTTCCGATCGAGGACGCGCAGAAGGCGATCACGGAATTCCTCTCTTCGCCGGGGACGGACAAGGCGGCAGCGGGCAAGCTGCTGTTCGCCGGCCTGTTTGAAAAGCTGAACGCCGAGCGCTCCGCCGTCATGAGCGGGCTTGAGCGGGTGACGCGCAAGCAGCGCGATGCCGCCGACAAGATCCGCAGCGATACGATTGCCTTGCAGGCGCTGCAGGATTCCACTCCGCCCGACCAGCCCAAGGTCGATGAGCTCGGCAACCAGCTCGTATGGGAAACGCGGATCTTCGAGGACCGCCGCAGCGTGATCAAATTCGTCTGCGACGTGCCGACCACGATCGACAAGCGCCTGTTCGCGCTCGGCCGCACCATTCAGCAGGAGATGGAATAACCGCGTTGTCCGCTATCTTGCTTTCGGACTTTGCTCGCCCGGCCGCAGCTCCGGCTGCAACTCCACCATCGGCAGGTTGGCGCGCTCCCAGCCGTCGGTGCCGTCCGGATACCAGGCCACATTGGTATAGCCGTAGGTCAGGATCCGCTTGGCCGCATTCCACGACATCCAGCAATTGGCTTGGCAATACACCACGATCAGCGCGGCGCGGTTGCCGCCGGACGCATGTTCCATTCCCAGCCGCAGGTAATTTTCGACAGGTTCCGCAAGCTTGCCGTAGCCCGTATCTGGCAGCCAGATGCTGCCGGGGATGTTGAGCCGCGGCCGGTCGCGCCAGATCGTGCCGGCCGGGAGGTTCAACGGCTTCGGCGGACGCGGCAGTACGTCGACGAAGATGCCGGTCTTGGCACGCCAGATCGTCTCCGCTTCCGCGGTGTTGAGAACGCGCGCACCGCCAAGCGTGTCAGGTACGGGCGCGCGGTACTCCTCGTTGCGATACCCTTCCGGCTCCAGCACGAGTTCCTGCGCATGCACCGGCGCGGCCAATGCGAGGATCGCAAGCACGAAGGTAGTGCCTGGGCGGATCATGGCGACTTCGTCGCGGTCTCCATGCCGATCGGCTGGTTGTTCTCGTCGAGCAGGGGAACGCCGTAATCGAGCAGGATCTTGTTGATCGCGGGCTGGTTCTCCTGGATCAGGCGGTTGAGCTGACGCTTCCAGTTCTGGTCCGCGCGCCGCACACCCATGCCGATACGGAAGACGAGCTGCGGCCCGGTCTTCTCCTTCACAAGCGGCGTGACATGAAGCGGCGGGTTCGCCTTCTTCGCATAGAAACCCGCCATCGGTCCCCAGAGAATGCCGGCGTCGATGTCGCCCTTGTTCAGATCGTTGATCATGGCTTCGGCGGATGAATCGACGCGCGTATCGATCATCAGCGGATATGGTTTAGCATTCGCCATCAGGCCATTGGCGGCCATGTTGGTGCCGGGCGGTGTGCCGGCAACGACGCCGATGTGCTTGCCCTTCAGTCGTGCGTCTTCCAGCGTATCGATATCTTCCAGACCGGAGCCCTGCTTGGAGATCAGCGCATAGGCCGCGCGATAATAGGGATTGGTGCCCTGGACGAGATCGTCGCCCTGCGGGAAGCCCATGATGACATCGCAGCGATGCGCGCCGAGCGTTACGCGGACGAAGCCGGTCGCCTGCGGAAAATACACGTAGTCGAGCTTTTTCTGCAGCTTCGCGGCGAAGAATTCGGCGAGCTTGTTCTCGAAACCTTCGCCCTTCTCGTTCGAGAACGGAAGATTGCGCGGATCGGCGCAGACTCTCAGAACCTTGGGATCGACAAGCTCGATCGAGATATCGCGACCTTCATTGTCGCCTTGCGCTCGCGCCACGTCGCGGATGCCGACGGTTGCGGCGATCGCGAGCAAGGGCATCAGCAGCCAGCGATGGTGTGACGCTTGTGTCATCGGATGTGGTTTTCAAACTCGCGCCGCCCGGTCCCGTCAAAATGCTATGCTCCTCAATCCGGGCGTGCAACAGGATATTCTCCGGGACGAATTTGCATCATGTGCTGCAACGCAAATCGGAACTCCCTTGCGGCCGCCTTCGTTCGACGGTCGAATGAGACAAAAGGATGAGACACCGCCTCTCGCTGTTGGTTGGGCTCGCAGCGCTGATCGCTGCGGGGTCCGTCCGTGCGCAAGACAAGGCGCTGTCCGTGACTGAAATTGCGACCGGCGTATTTGTTCATGCCGGCGAGATCGCACTGATGACGCGCGAGAACGAGGGCGCCATTGCCAATATCGGATTCATCGTCGGCGACAGCGCGGTCGCCGTGATCGATACCGGCGGCAGCGTGCGGGAAGGACGGCAACTGCTCGCCGCTATTCGCGCGCATACCGACAAGCCGGTCCGCTATGTCGTCAACACGCATGGACACCCGGATCACGTGTTTGGCAACGCTGCCTTTTCCGCCGACGGAACCATCTTCGTGGGACACAAGAACCTGCCGCAGGCGCTCGGCGCGCGCGGCCCGTTCTATCTCGATGCGTTTCGCAAGATCATGGGCGCAGCCCTGATCGACGAGGTCAGGATTGTGTCCCCGACATTGCTGGTCGATGGCACGCTCAAGCTCGACCTTGGCGCCCGCGCCCTCACCCTGCACGCATGGCCGGCCGCGCATAGCGACAGCGATCTCACCGTCCTCGATGAGAAAACCGGGACGCTGTTCGCGGGCGATCTGGTCTTTCTTACCCACATTCCGGTGATGGATGGCAGCATTCGCGGCTGGCTGAGGATGATGGGCGATCTCAGTGGGCAACCCGCGCAGCGCGTGGTTCCCGGTCACGGACCCGTGAGCGAATGGCCGGCAGCGCTCGCCGACGAGCGTCGCTACCTCGAGAGGCTGGCCGCCGATGTGCGGGCATTGGTCGCTCGCGGTGCGCCAATCACGACTGCGGCCGATACCGCGGCTTCTTCCGAGCGATCGCGATGGCAATTGTTTGACGACTACAATGCCCGCAACGCAACTGCAGCATTTTCAGAGATTGAGTGGGAATAACGCGTGCGATAGCCTATATGGGAATTGTTGCTTCGATCCCGGCGAGGAGCGCGACCATGCCCAGACATCGTCTCCGCCTGCTCTGCGCAATGGGCTTGCTCGGCGCGACACTTGCCATGCACGTCTCGCCCTTGCCGGCCGCCGAGCCCTACGATCCCTGGCCGGGCCTGGTCCAGGACGTCTTCAACAATCGTCCGATGAGCGACGGCAGCGACGTGATCGGCATCGAAATGCCGTACCGCGCCGAGGACGCCGCGATCGTTCCAGTGACGCTGCGCTCGAAGCTTTCACCGGACGATAGCCGCCGCGTGCGCACGATCACGCTCGTGATCGACCAAAATCCGGCGCCGATGGCCGCGAAATTCGAGCTCGGGCCCGATGCGCGCGTGTCCGAAATCTCGACGCGCGTCCGCGTCAACAGCTACACCAATGTGCATGCCGTGGCCGAGCTCAGCGACGGCCAGCTCTACATGGTCAAGACCTTCGTGAAGGCCTCGGGCGGCTGCTCGGCGCCCGCGGCCAAGAACGTCGAGGAAGCCGGGGCGAGACTCGGTCAGATGAAATACCGACAATTCGCGCGAGTAGAACAGGGGCCGACGAACGGCATGCGCGAGGCCCAGATCATGATCGGGCATCCCAATAATTCCGGGCTGCAGATGGATCAGGTCACCCATCTCTACATCCCGCCCTTCTTCATCGACCAACTGCATCTGTGGCAGGACGACAACCCCGTGCTCTCGATGGAGGGCGGCATCTCCATTTCGGAAGACCCCAATCTCCGCTTCACCTATGTGTCGAACGGAGCCAAGACGTTCCGCGCGGAAGCCAAGGACACTTCCGGCCACGTCTTCCAGAAGGAATGGAAAGTCGACGATTCCGGCACCTGAATGCCGCGCTTCTCGAGGCGCGATGACGTTGGATCAATCATCATCGCACTTTGTTTGGGCACGATCTTCTCGGGAAATCGCTTCACACTTTTCCGGATCATGCCCTAGAAACATCGCACTTCGGCTTCGGCCTGCGCGCGCCGCAAATCGTCCAGCGCGCCCTTCGCCTGTTCGGAGGAGCGGAACTGACCGCCCAGATTTCCCTGGACCTGGGACATGCTCACCACGGTTTCGGCCGTAACATAGCGGTCGTAGGGCAACAGCGAAGCGATGATGTCGATCGAGCACGAGCATTGCTCGATCGATTGCCGCGATTCCCCATTGGCCTTCATGCAGCCATAGACATATTCGGCGCGCGTCGATGTCGGGTAATCATTGGCGTCATCGGCGTGTGCGATCGCGATCATTGCCACGATTCCGCCCAACGCAGCGACAATCCGTCGTACCCATCCGACTAATGGCATGGCGTTTCTCCCAGGAGCCAAAGCTATGCTATCGCTGTGGCACTGAAAAGCGGGCATTCGAGAAAACGGCTCACGATGTCATGAAACGTTTCGCGGTGATGGTCCTGGCTGCAATCGCACTCTCGGCAACAAGCGTTGTGCGTTGCGATGCGCAGACCATACGGGTTGCGGTACAGAAGACCGGAACGTTCGCGTGGGAGCTCGCGGTGATCCGCGCGCACGGCCTCGACGAGCAGGTAAACCTCTCCATCCAGCTCCTCGAGCTCGCAAGCCCGGAGGCCGGCAAGATTGCGCTTCGCGCCGGCAGTGCCGACATCATCATCTCGGACTGGCTGTGGGTTTCCCGCGAACGCAGTCTCGGCGCGAAGCTTACCTTCTACCCCTATTCGAGCGCGCTCGGTGCCGTGATGGTGCCGAATGCATCCCCGATCCGGAATCTGGCCGATCTCAGGGGTCGCAAGCTTGCGGTCGCGGGCGGGCCGATCGACAAGAGCTGGCTGTTGTTGCAGGCCGCGCTGAAGCAGGACGGAACCGACCTGAAGGCCGAATTGAGCATCATCTACGGCGCTCCGCCACTGATTTCGGCCAAGGCGCTCGACGGCGAGGCGGACGCCACGCTCACCTACTGGAATTTTTGCGCGGCCCTGGAAGCCAAAGGCTTCCGGCGCCTCGCCGGCATCGAGGATATTCTTCCGAAGCTCGGCGCCAAGGGCCGCACCGCGATGATCGGCTATGTCTTTGACGAAGCATGGAGCAATGCGCACCGGGATCTGGTGGCGCGGTTCATTGCGACGACCCGCGCGGCGAAGGAGATTCTGTCGTCGTCGGACGAGGAGTGGGAGAAGATCAAATCCCTGACCGGCGCCACCGACCAAGCAACGTTTCGCGCCTACCGGGACTATTACCGCGAGGGCATTCCCCGACGACCCATCGCCGAAGAGGAAGCCGACGCGAAAGCCCTTTACCGCGTGCTGGCAACCATAGGCGGCCGCGATCTCGTCGGGCCTGCGCCGGAACTTGATCCCGGCACGTTCTACCGCACGGCACCGAAGGATTGATGCGATGCGCCTGCTTTCGATTGCCGTGCTGGTCATCACCTGGTGGATCGCGTCCCTCTACGTCGGCAATACCAGGCTGCCGCCGCCGCCTGAAGTGCTCGAAGCGATGCTGACTGAAGCGAAGTCCGGCGCGCTGTTCGTCAATCTCGGTGCGACGCTGGCACGCGTTGCGCTTTCCTTCGTGCTGGCGATGACACTCGGCACCGCCATCGGCTACTGGATGGGCCGCGTGCGCCTCGCCGACCGGCTCGGCGATCCCTGGCTGATCCTGCTGCTGAACCTCCCGGCCCTCGTCGTCATCGTGCTCGCCTATATCTGGGCCGGATTGACCGAAGCGGCGGCGATCGCGGCGATTGCGATCAACAAGCTTCCCACGGCCGTCGTGACGCTGCGCGAGGGCACCCGCGCCCTCGATCCTGCGCTGGACGAGATGGCGATGATCTTTGCCGTTCCGCGCGGCAGGGCGTTCCGACATGTCGTGCTGCCGCAGCTCGCCCCCTATGTCGCGGCCGCCGCGCGATCGGGCCTCGCGCTGATCTGGAAGATCGTGCTGGTGGCCGAATATCTGGGCCGGCCGAACGGCGTCGGCTTCGAGATCGGCGTGGCCTTCCAGCTGTTCGATATCCCTCTCCTGCTGGCTTATTCGCTGAGCTTCGCCGTGGTGGTCTTCGTGATCGAGACAGCCCTGGTGCAGCCGTTCGAAGCACGGCTATTCCGGTGGCGGCCCCGTGCGGCTTGAAGTCGATATTTCAGGCAAGGCATTCACAAACGCCGCCGGCGAACGCCACGACGTGATCCGCAACATCGCGTTCACCCTCGAGCAAGGAGAGGTCGGCGTCTTTGTCGGTCCGTCCGGATGCGGCAAGACGACCATGCTCCGAATCCTCACCGGCCTCGATCATGACTACCAGGGCCGCGTGTTGCGCCCCTCAGCCCTGCGGATCGGCATGGTGTTTCAGGAGCCGCGGCTCCTGCCGTGGCGATCGGTCGAGGAGAACGTGCGGCTTGCCGCACCGGAGGCCGACGCAGCAAGGCTTTCAGCCCTGTTCGACGTCCTCGAATTGAGTGGACATCGCGCGCATTTCCCCGGCGAATTGTCGCTCGGGCTGGCCCGGCGCGTCGCGCTTGCGCGCGCGCTCGCGGTCGATCCTGACTTCCTTATTCTCGATGAACCGCTGGCCTCTCTCGACGCGGCGCTTGCCGCCCGGCTTCGCGGCCAGATCGCGACCCTGTTGGAGGGCCGCGCCACGATGACGCTCCTGGTCACCCACAATCTGGACGATGCCGTCCGTCTTGGCGATCGCTTGTTCCTGTTGTCGGCGCGGCCGGCCTCTATCCTTCATGCGGTGCCGATCGCCAAGCCAAGGTCGGCGAGGAGCGATGCCGATGTCACGGAGGCCAAGGCCGCGCTGGCGCGGCTCTGTGTGGCCGACGGCTGACCCACATTCACACTTGATCCCGGCGCAGGGTTCGCTTCAGATTGCCCCTGCTGGAAAATGCCTGGGGAGGTCATGATGCCGCGGACGCTGATTGCGATCTGCCTGTTAGCGACGGCGCTGCCGCACCAACTGCTGGCGCAGGGCAAGGGCATCCGATTGTGGAACCTGACGACATCGACCATTTCCGGCTTTCAGCTTTCTCCCGCCGGCAAGAACGAGTGGGGGCCGAACCAGACCCTCAACGACAAGGACAAGGAAGTCGATCACGACGAGCGGTTGCGCATCACGGGCGTGGGTCCCGGCCGCTACGACGCCAAGGTCGGCTATCGCGATAACAGGCAATGCTATGTGCGTGACATCGAGCTCAAGACGGACGCCGTGTTCTCGATCTCGGACAAGGATCTGAAGGACTGCAACAAGTAAGCAGCGCACAGCCGGCCGGCGAGACCCAGCCTTCAGATTTTTTCGCGGGTGTGCGGATATTCACAGCGCCATTTCACCGCCGTCCACTTCGGATGTTCGCCCACCCATTGCGCAATATAGGGCGGCGCGGCCATGGCGCATTGCTGCAGAGAAAAATTGGCGGAAAAGATCAAATGCCTTTCCTCGCACATGTTCGGCGAGAGCACGGCACACACGGTGATGATCAAGTCTATCACATCCATGTCCATATCCTCTGGCGCAGTTTCAATGAATTGATAGCACAACCAGCTACGAAGCCGCCCGGGCGAAGTTTCACGTGACCGTGAAGCCGCGGCGCGCCCGCTGTTCAGAAATTGACGCCGAACACCAGCTTGGCCTGATGGCGCTCGAAATTGACGAGATCAAGCGCGGCATTCGATCCGGCCGGACGCCCCCAGGCCTGGACGCTCCAGGTCGCGGTGAGGCGCGAGCGCTCCGACAGTTGGAAATAGGCGGTAGGCCCGACGAAGAGCGCCTGCCCCGCCAATTCCTCGAGGCCGATCCCGTCATACCTGCGAAAATACCGCGCTTCGCCGCCCAACAGGAAGCCGGGGCGCAGTTGCGCCATCATGCCGACGGCAATACCGAACATAGACTCCTGTTCCTCGGTTGGCGCGCCTGCGAAGTGCATCCATTCCGGCCGATAGGTCAGATTGAGCGTCGCGACGGCGACGCTCGGGACCAGGTCCCGCTCGAGCGCCAGGGTCACCTCCGTGCCATAGCTTCGCACACGTGACGCCGTGACCTCGTCGATGCGATCACCGTGGCTTTCCACGGCAAGCGTCAGTCCGAAAGGGGCCGTCTCCCGATCGAGAAAGCGATAGCGCAGATCGAGCGAAGCCCCCTGCCAGGCGGCCTGATTGCGATCCGCGAATCCCGGGACGGAGTTGATGTTGTGAGCCGCGAGCGTCGTCCCCACCTCGATCCGAAAATTCCTGATCGGCACGAACTCCAGCTCGAACTGCTGACCTGCTGCCTGGTAACTGCCGCCCTGCCTTGAGAAACGTCCGGTGGTTTCCGACTGGAATTCACGCTCGCCGAGCTCGCCCACATCCGTGCCGATCATGAAGCCATAGATGTGCTCGGTGTCGATGCCCTCCGCATGACCGCACACCGGCGGCAGCAGAAAGCAGAGCATCGCAGCCCACAATGATCTGGCAGGAAAGGTCATTCCCGTTTTCGAAAACCACCAGCGTGAATCGAACACCTCAGACTTGCCCGCGTAAGCCTAGCACAAGGTGGTGGCGAGCAATGGTGTCGTTTGCTGATCTGGAAGGAAAAGGCAGCGGGAAACCGAGCCGGCCCCGGCAGCGAAGGCCGAGGGAAACCCGGCCGCTACGAAGAAGAACAACACGCCTGCCACGGCCCTCAGCAGATGACTGCTGGAGCCGGGCAGATCGCTTTGCTGTTACTTGCGCGTCGCGCAGACGTACATGTTGATTTCCATGCCCACCTGCACTTCGACTATCCTCGGAGTTTTCCAGGTCATTTGGGTCTCCCAAGTCAGTTGGCGCAACACTTGCGCCACTTAAGGGTAAGGCCGCCGCACGCTTGACGCAAGGGCTCGTCCGAATCGCGCGTCGCAAGGCCGCGGTCTCTATTTCATCAGGCGCAACAGCGCGCGGCCAGCCGGCGTGTTCAACTCCTTTGCATCCAATGTCCCATCGCCATCCGGATTCGCCGCGCGAAAGCGCTGCTCGACGACGGCGAGATATTCATCCAGCGTCAGCGTGCCATCATGGTCGGGATCGGCCGCCGCAAGCTCCTTCGCGCTCAATCTGCCGGCCAGCTCGCGCTTATCCAGCGTCCCATCGTGATCGGGATCGAGTTTCGCGAACAACGCGGCGGCGGCCTTCTTTACCTCGGCAAGGTCGAGCGTGCCGTCGGAATCGGTATCGAACATCTTGATCGGATTGCCGTGCGACGCGGCCAGCGCGGATGAACTTTCTCCGGCCAATAATGCGGCGGATATCAGAAGGATAGACCGGCGAGATATCATGGTTGATCTCCGTTTTTTGGTCGATGCGGATGATTGGAAACCGGCTGTCCGGCGTCAGGTTCCGGGTGGCGACCGCGTTATCGAATTTGCTAGCTAGTCGATTGCGTCACCGTTTGCGGCAAAGGAAAGCGGTCAGGAGATATCCATGGCATCGTTGCGACGAGAACTGATCATCCCGCTGTTGCTAATTGGCTTTGCATCCGGCGCACAGGCCGAGAATGGAAAGCCCGGCCGCAGCGCATCATACGCCAGCACACCTACCCTGACCGGCAAGGAACGGCTCGGCCCGAAATGGACCGACGACCAGCGCATCGACAATTGCAACGTCCCCGTCGACAAGCGCGGCAACAAGCCGCGGCCGAGCCTGTGCGCCAACGCCCCACCAAGCTGATCGGCTAGGTGACGTCCGCCGACACGCCGCCATGTTGCGCCTTGTGGATGGCGGAGGGCGCGACGCCGAAGCATTTGCGGAAGACGCGGCTGAAATGCGAGGAGCTGGAGAAGCCCCAGGAGAACGCGACGTCCGTGATGGTCTTGCCGGCATGCGCCTCCAGCTCCTGCCGGCAATGCTGCAGCCTGGCCCGCCAGATGTAATCGCTGACGGTCAGACCCCGTTCGCTGAATACCATGTGCAGATAGCGCTTGGTGCAGCCAAGCGCTGCCGAAATCTGGTCGATGGAGAGCTCGGGATCGCGCAGATGCTCGCGGATAAAGGCCTGCGCCCGCACATACATCGCCTCCGGACCGACACGGTCGAAGGTCGTGTCCGCCTCGCGCAGCGGCAACAACAGCAGGTCGATCAGCGAATCGGCGACGCCAACCGCGCTGTTGGCCGACAGCTTGGCGGCCTCGTCGAAGGCGGCATGCACAAAGTCGTGGGCGATTCGGCCGGTGCCGGTGGTCGCCGACAGCTTGCAGGCCGACATCTTGTCGAAATGGAACCCGCGTTCCCGCAACAGCTCCTTCGGCACGATCACGACCTCATGCCGCGTCAGCGCGGGGCTGATGATGGTATGCGGAGAGGAAACGTCGTACGCCAGGCAATCGCCGGGCTTCACCTGGATCTGGCAGCCGTTCTGTTCGAAGTACGAGATCCCGTAGGTCTGGAACAGGATCTTCACATACGGATGTTCGCTGTTGTGATTTTGCGAACTCGAGTGAGCAATCCGGTGCTGACTCGCCTCGATCTGGCACAGTTTCAACCTTGAAACAGTCCTGTAACTGATCCGCCCCTCCAGCGTCGAAGCCTCGAGCGGATCGACATGGAACTGGCCGCAGAGATCGGTCAGCGCATCTGACCAACACTGGAGCTGTTTCTTCGGCCCCAGTCCGGCAGTGCTGAGCGAGTGAACCGTATCGGACATTCCTGCCACCGATTTGAGATCAACCGTGAGACGCTCGCGGCAAGTCACGGTAAGCGACGTTCAAGTTGAGGCGGTATTGAGGCAAACAGCGGGGAAATGGCGAAGCGTCCCTCCTCGCCCCCTTAAGTTGATCCTCCGACTAAGTTTCGGCGCCGTCAAGGAAAACCTCTGGTGGGCAAGAACCCAGAAGGACGTGATGCCCGCGGCATCGCGAGTCGAAGCCTGTGCAGCCGATGTGCGGGATGCGAAAAAATCTCACGCGCTTCCCTTCTGAGCAAAAGCGTTTCGCTCTTGGGCAAGTCCCAACCTTTCGAAGGGGATAGTGATAGACTTAAGAAATTGGAAAGTGGGACCGCTTTTTGAGCGGGAACCCAAAGCTCAAAACTGGGAGGAACCACGATGCGAAAGGTACTACTCGCGACCGGTATGAGCGCCATGGCGGTGTTTGCCGCTGGAAGCGCTACAGCCAACGACGAACTGAACCGGATGTCGCAAAATCCGGCCGAATGGGTGATGCCGACGGGCGACTACGCCAACACGCGTTACTCGAAGCTCAAGCAGATCACCGCAGCCAATGTCGGCAAGCTGCAGGTCGCCTGGACCTTCTCGACCGGCGTGCTGCGCGGCCACGAGGGCGGACCGCTCATCGTCGGCAACACGATGTACGTCCACACCCCCTTCCCCAACAAGGTCTACGCTCTTGACCTTGCCAATGAGAACAAGATCATCTGGGCCTACGAACCGAAGCAGGATCCGAACGTCATCCCCGTGATGTGCTGCGACACGGTGAACCGCGGCGTGGCCTATGCCGATGGTAAGATTTTCCTGCACCAGGCCGACGACAAGCTGGTCGCGCTCAACTCCAAGAACGGCACTGTCGAGTGGACCGCGGTAAACGGCGATCCCAGCAAGGGACAGACCGGCACTTCTGCGCCGATGGTCGTCAAGGACAAGGTCCTGGTCGGCACCTCCGGCGGCGAGTTCGGCGTCCAGTGCAGCTTGACCGCCTACAACATCAAGGACGGCAAGCAGGCTTGGAAGGCCTATTCGGAAGGGCCGGATGACCAGATCCTGGTCGACGCCGACAAGACCACGGCTCTCGGCAAACCGATCGGCAAGGACTCGAGCACGAAGACCTGGGAAGGCGATCAGTGGAAGATCGGCGGCGGCTGCACATGGGGCTGGCTCGCCTACGACCCGTCATTGAACCTGGTCTATTACGGTTCGGGTAACCCCTCGACCTGGAACCCGAAGCAGCGGCCGGGCGACAACAAATGGTCGATGACCATCTTCGCGCGCAACCCCGACACCGGCATGGCGAAGTGGGTCTACCAGATGACGCCCCACGACGAGTGGGACTATGACGGCGTCAACGAGATGATCCTCACCGATCAGTCGATCGACGGCAAACCGCGCAAGCTCTTGACCCATTTCGACCGCAACGGTCTCGGCTACACGCTCGATCGCGCCGACGGCGAACTGCTGGTCGCGCAGAAGTACGATCCGAAGGTCAACTGGACCTCCGGCGTCGACATGAACAAGAACTCGCCGACCTACGGCCGGCCGAAGGTGCTCGACGAATATTCGACCGACAAGCAGGGTGAGGACCACAACAACAAGGGTATCTGCCCGGCCGCGCTCGGCTCCAAGGACGAGCAGCCTGCAGCCTACTCGCCCGACACACAGTTGTTCTACGTTCCCACCAACCACGTCTGCATGGACTACGAACCGTTCAAGGTGAGCTACACCGCAGGTCAGCCCTATGTGGGCGCGACGCTGTCGATGTATCCGCCTCCGGGTGAGACCCACATGGGCAACTTCATCGCCTGGGACGGCAAGACGGGCAAGATCGTCTGGTCGAACAAGGAGCAGTTCTCGGTCTGGTCGGGCGCCCTCGCGACCGCAGGCGGCGTGGTGTTCTACGGCACGCTGGAAGGTTACCTGAAGGCTGTCGACGCCAAGACGGGCAAGGAACTGTACAAGTTCAAGACTCCGTCCGGCATCATCGGCAACGTCACGACCTACGAGCACGCCGGCAAGCAGTACATTGCCGTGCTGTCCGGTGTCGGCGGTTGGGCAGGTATCGGCCTCGCAGCCGGCCTCACCGATCCGACTGCAGGTCTCGGTGCCGTCGGTGGCTATGCAGCGCTGACCAACTATACCGCCCTCGGCGGAGCACTGACCGTGTTCTCGCTGCCGCAGCAGTAAGCTGACGACCTCATTCCGGCGCGTGGATTCATCCCACGCGCCGGGTGATGTGGCATCGACGGTCGAGGACAAGCTCTTGCGTATTATTTGTTTAGTGGCTGCAGTGGCGATTCTGGTCGCTGCCGGTGGAATTGCCTTCGCCGACGGCTCGGGCGATCCGGCCGCGGTCAAATCCGAAGACGGGAAATACCTCGATAAGGAGGGTAACCCGACCTACAAGATCCAGGCCGATGGCACGGTCGATTGGTACGCCTATTCCGGATACCGCCGCTATCACTCCGAGTGCCATGTCTGCCACGGGCCTGACGGAATGGGATCGAGCTACGCGCCGGCGCTGAAGGATTCGCTGAAGACGATGAGTTACGGCGATTTCATCGCCACCGTCGCGAGCGGCCGCAAGAACGTCAGCACGTCCCAGGAGAACGTGATGCCGGCCTTTGGCGATAATCCGAACGTCGCCTGCTACATGGACGACCTCTACGTCTATCTGCGCGCCCGGGCCAATGACGCGCTGGGACGCGTGCGCCCGGCGAAGCACGAGGAGAAATCAAAGCCCTATACCGATGCGGAAAAATCCTGCATGGGGCACTAAGACATCGAACGAGCGCAAGCCGAGTAAGCGAAACAGGACTAAAAGATGAAGACACGCGCCGCCGTCGCCTTCGAGGCAAAGAAGCCACTGGAAATCGTCGAGCTCGACCTGGAAGGGCCGAAGGCAGGCGAAGTCCTGGTCGAGATCAAGGCGACCGGCATCTGCCATACCGACGCCTACACGCTCGACGGTCTTGACAGCGAGGGCATTTTTCCTTCCATCCTCGGCCATGAGGGCGCGGGTATCGTTCGCGAGGTCGGCGCCGGCGTCACGTCCGTGAAGCCCGGCGACCATGTGATCCCGCTCTACACGCCCGAATGCCGCCAGTGCAAAAGCTGTCTCAGCCAGAAGACCAATCTCTGCACGGCGATCCGCGCCACCCAGGGCAAGGGCCTGATGCCGGACGGGACGTCGCGCTTCAGCCATAAGGGTAAGACCATCTATCACTATATGGGATGCTCGACGTTCTCGAACTTCACGGTGCTGCCGGAGATCGCGGTGGCGAAGATCCGCCAAGACGCTCCCTTCGACAAGAGTTGCTATATCGGCTGCGGCGTCACGACCGGCGTCGGCGCGGTGGTCAACACGGCCAAGGTCACGCCGGGCGCCAATGTCGTCGTATTCGGGCTCGGCGGTATCGGACTCAACGTCATCCAGGGCGCCAGGATGGTCGGCGCCAACAAGATCATCGGCGTCGACATCAACGATTCGAAGGACGAATGGGGCCGCAAGTTCGGCATGACCGACTTCGTCAATCCGAAGAAGGTCTCCGGCGACATCGTCGCGCACCTCGTCACCCTGACCGATGGCGGCGCCGATTTCACCTTCGACTGCACCGGCAACACCACCGTGATGCGCCAGGCGCTGGAAGCCTGCCACCGCGGCTGGGGCGTCTCCGTCGTGATCGGGGTAGCCGAAGCCGGCAAGGAAATCGCGACGAGGCCGTTCCAGCTCGTCACCGGCCGCGTCTGGAAAGGCACGGCCTTCGGCGGTGCCCGCGGCCGTACCGACGTACCGAAGATCGTCGACTGGTACATGGACAAGAAGATTCAGATCGATCCGATGATCACCCACGTGCTCAAGCTCGAGGAGATCAACAAGGGTTTCGATCTGATGCATGAAGGCAAGTCGATCCGCTCGGTCGTCGTCTACTAGTCAGAACATCAAACTCAAGGAGGATAGGCCCATGAACGTTCATATCCACCCATCGATCGACAACGGCGTGAAGAAGGGCTCGGGCAGCTTCGGCGGCGGAACCCTGGTCTGCAAATGCAAGGACAAGCCGGTCAAGATCGGCATCAAAGGCGATGTCGCACATAACCATGCCTGCGGCTGCACCAAGTGCTGGAAGCCGGAAGGCGCGACCTTCTCGGTGGTCGCCGTCGTCCCCCGCCAGAACGTGACGGTGCTCGAAAACGGCGACAAGCTGCAGATCGTCGATCCGTCGGCGGTGATCCAGCGCTATGCCTGCAAGGCCTGCGGCACGCATATGTATGGCCGCATCGAGAACAAGGGTCATCCGTTCTACGGCCTCGACTTCGTCCATCCGGAGCTGTTCCAGGAACCGGATCGGCGGCACCGGGATTTGCAGCGTTCGTCTCCTCGGTGATCGAGTCGGGCGTCAAGCCGGAACAGATGGACGCAATCCGCGGCCGGCTGAAAGAGCTGGGCCTCGAGCCTTATGACTGCCTGTCTCCGGCGCTGATGGATGCCATCGCCACACATGTGGCGAAATCCAAGGCCGCCTGACAAGACCGCCTGAGCAGACGGCAAAGGCTGCGAAGAGAGCGAGACGCGCGGGATTTCGATTCCGCGCGGATCGTGCCGACACGTGTGATCGCATGAAACCAGGTGTCCAGCGGAGTTTGCCGCTGCATCGCGGGTCGCGCCATGCGGCACGCGAAGCGTCGTCCCACCTTTCTCCCTGGCCTGCACTGATGGGCCTCGCTCGTTTTCCCGGCGAGGCCCTCCTTTTGCCAAACGTAGAAGTGCAGAACACTTCTCTGTGAAGCATCTTTGCCGGCGCTTCTGATAGCATTCGATCACTCACGCGATTTAACTCAAGGGGGGAAAGCCGAACCATTACAGGTCGTGCAATGAAGTCTGTCCGCCTTGCGCACCGCGATCGACGCGGCCAAAGCGATGGATGCGAGCAATGAGAAATATGTTCTGGCTTGCACCCGAGAGGACATCAACAGCTTAAAAAGAGCGAGGAAACGATCATGATCAAGGTGAAGATCAACGGCAAGGAGCAGAGCTGGGACGGCGATCCGGATCTTCCGCTGCTCTGGTTTCTCCGCGACGAAGCCGGACTGACCGGCACCAAATTCGGCTGCGGCGCAGGCCTTGTGCGGCGCGTGCACCGTCATCATGGACAAGGAGGCCGTGCGCTCCTGCATCACCTCGGTCTCCGACGCCGCCGGCCGGGAGGTCACCACCATCGAAGGCCTGCATCCCACCGGCGATCACGCCGTGCAAAAGGCCTGGCGGCAGGTCAACGTCCCGCAATGCGGCTTTTGCCAGGCCGGCCAGATCATGCAGGCCGCCGCCCTGCTGGCGGAAAATCCGAAACCCTCCCACGACCAGATCCGCGAGGCGATGGCGGGCAACATCTGCCGCTGCGGCTGTTACCAGCGCATCGAAAACGCCGTGCATCTCGCTTCGACGGGAGTTTGATCATGAACATCATCACAAATCCGGACAAGCTCCGCGGCTTCGAACGGCACCTCGTCAAGGTCGAGAACGTCTCGCGCCGCAGCATCCTGAAGGGCCTCGGCATCGCCGGCGGCTTCGTGCTCGCCGCACCCGTGACTGTCGCGCCAGGCCTTGCGGCCTACGAGACCGGCGCCGGCGAGATGCCGCACGGCATCGTGGTCGATCCGCGCGTGTTCGTCGCCATCGCGTCGGACGGAACCGTGACCATCGTGGCGCATCGCTCCGAAATGGGAACCGGCGTCCGCACCAGCCTGCCGATGATCGTCGCCGAGGAGATGGAAGCCGACTGGTCGCGCGTGAAGGTGCAGCAGGCCCATGGCGACGAAGTCAAATTCGGCAACCAGGATACCGACGGATCGCGCAGCACGCGGCACTATCTGATACCGATGCGCCAGATCGGCGCGTCGGCGCGCGCCATGCTGGAAGCCGCCGCCGCCAAGCGCTGGGGCGTGCCGGTCACCGAGGTCAAGGCCGTCAATCACGAGGTGGTCCATTCCGCGAGCGGACGCCGCCTCGGCTTCGGCGAACTGGCCGCCGATGCCGCGAAGGAACCGGTGCCGGCCATCGACAGCCTGAAGCTGAAGGACCCGAAGGACTTCCGCTATCTCGGCAAGGGCGAGATCAGCATCGTCGATCTCCGCGACATCACCACCGGCACGGCGCAATACGGCGCCGACGTCCGCCTGCCCGGCATGAAATATGCCGTCATCGCGCGTCCGCCGGTGACCGGCGGCAAGCTGGTGTCGTTCGACGGCGCGGATGCCCTGAAGGTTTCCGGCGTCGAGAAGGTGATGGAGGTCAAGGGCTGGCCGTGGCCGTCGAAATTCCAGCCGCTCGGCGGCGTCGCCGTGATCGCGCGCAATACCGGTGCGGCCATCAAGGGCCGCGACGCCCTGAAGATCGTCTGGGACGACGGCGCCAACGCCAAATACGACTTCGGTCGCCTATCGCGCCGAGCTCGAGGAAGCCGCGCGCAAGCCCGGCCTCGTCGTGCGCAAGGAAGGCGACGTCGAGAGCGCGTTGAAGAGCGCCGACAAGGTCATCATCGGCGAATATTACGTGCCGCATCTGGCCCATGCCAGCATGGAGCCGCCGGTCGCGGTCGCCAACGTCAAGGACGGCAAGGCCGAGATCTGGGCGCCGGTGCAAAGCCCGGGCGGCACGCGCGAGGACGTCGCCAAGACGCTCGGCATTCCCGAGGACAATGTGACCGTCAACGTCACGCTGCTCGGCGGCGGCTTCGGCCGCAAGTCGAAATGCGACTTCGCGCTGGAGGCGGCGCTGCTCTCGAAGGAGCTCGGTGCGCCGGTGAAGGTGCAATGGACGCGCGAGGACGATGTCCGCCACGACTTCCTGCACACGGTCTCGGTGGAGCGGATCGAGGCCGGTCTCGACAAGAGCGGCAAGGTGATCGCGTGGCGGCATCGCAGCGCGGCGCCGACCATCGTTTCGACCTTCGGCGCCGGCGCCGTGCACGCAGCTCGGCCTCGAACTCGGCATGGGACTTGTCGACATGCCGTTCGAGATCGCCAACATCCAGTGCGAGAATCCGGAAGCGGCCGCGCATACCCGCATCGGCTGGTTCCGTTCGGTCTCGAACATCCCGCGCGCCTTCGCGGTGCAGTCGATGGTCGGCGAACTCGCGCATGCCACCGGCCGCGATCAGAAGGACATGCTGCTGGAGCTGATCGGCTCGCCGCGGATCGTCAAGCTCGACATTCGGTGAAGGACTTCTGGAACTACGGCGAGCCCTTGACAGCTATCCGATCGACACCGGCCGGTTGCGCGCGTGTCGTCGAACTGGTGGCGGACAAGGGCGAATGGGGCCGCAAGGTGCCGAAGGGACACGGGCTCGGCATTGCCGTCGCACCGCAGCTTCGTCAGCTATATCGCGACCATCGTCGAGGTCGCGGTCGACGACAAGGGCAAGCTCACGGTCCGAACGCGTCGATACCGCGATCGATTGCGGAACCTTCGTCAATCCGGAGCGGATCCAGTCGCAGATCGAGGGTGCGGCGATCATGGGGCTGAGCCTCGCCAAGTACGGCGAGATCAGCTTCAAGGACGGCCGGGTGGAGCAGGGCAATTTCGACGATTTCCCGGTGGTGCGGATGGACGAAGTCGCCGCTGATCACCAACGTCCACATCGTGCCGGCGCCGGCCGACAAGCCGCCCAGCGGCGTCGGCGAACCTGGCCTGCCGCCATTTGCCCCGGCGCTGATCAACGCGATCTTCGCCGCCACCGGCAAGCGCATCCGGGCGCTGCCGATCGGCAAGCAACTGGAGACCTGAACGTCCGAGGTTCGCCCCAAAGGCATCTTGCGACAGCAAAAATGAATGCGGCGGAC
>CAWHQY010000065.1:0-111205 GCA_963831505.1 uncultured Alphaproteobacteria bacterium
ATCGGAGCCACACCAGAATACCTTGCAGGTCACTACATGCTCCAAGCTGCTTCCTCCTTCCTCCCAGTCATCGCTTTGGCTCCTCAGCCAAACGAGCGAGTCCTCGATATGGCTTCAGCTCCAGGTGGTAAAACGACATACATCTCTGCACTTCTTCAAAACACCGGAGTCGTATTCGCTAATGATTCGAACAAAGCTAGGACGAAGAGTTTGACTGCGAATGTCCATCGATTGGGTTGCAAGAATGTCGTTGTTTGTAGTTATGATGGGAGAGAGTTTCCAAAGGTTATGGGTGGATTCGATAGGGTTTTGTTGGATGCTCCTTGTTCTGGAACTGGTGTCATTAGTAAAGACCCGAGTGTCAAGATCAACAAGGTGAGTTCTCGGTGGCCTTGGCTCAATTCCCACAATTTGACTGACTCTCCTGCAATCAGACCGAACGAGATTTCCACCTCCTCTCCCACCTTCAAAAACAACTCATCCTCTGTGCCCTCGACTCAGTCGACCCATCCTCCTCAACCGGTGGTTACATCGTCTACTCTACATGCTCAGTCACAGTCGACGAGAACGAATCTGTGGTCGATTACGCGTTGAGGAAGAGACCACATTGTAAACTCGTTGAGACTGGGTTGGAGTTCGGTGTAGAGGGGTTCAAGTCGTTTGGAGGGAAACAGTTCGATTCGAGTTTGTCATTGACGAGAAGGTTTTATCCTCATAAGCATAACAGTGAGTTGATGGGGCATGACTCGGGTCGAGTATTTGGATGGTTGTGAACACGGTTGACTAACCCAAATCCTCTTGTAGTGGATGGCTTCTACGTCGCCAAATTCAAAGTCGGTAAACGAAGCAAGAAACTCGCTACCACTACCGATGATGAGCCTGTGATGATGCTCGACGACGAAGGGATGTTGGTCGAGCAAGAGAGGACGACGTTCAACGAAGACGAGGATGAGGCGTTGATTCGAGGTGAGTTTGGGATAGCAGACCATGACTTGGCAATGTGCTGTGGACATGAAACAAGGACTAAATATGATTTCCATCTGTCTCCAACAGAGGCGAAACGCCAAGCTCTCAAGGCTAAGGGAGTCAAACTCTCCAAACCTACAACCACAAGCACGGCAACCCCAGCATCTGCACCTAAACCCACCAAGACCAAATCCAAGCCGGCCGCCGTTGACCTCCGGGCGATCCAGGCCAAGGAGCGGAAGACCAAGGATAACGTGGTGCCGAAGGCGGTAGGGAGTGAGGATGTTGTGGTGCAGAGCAAGAAGGGCAAGGGGAAGAAGAGCAGGACTGCGGTGTAGAGGGTTGTAGATATGTGGGATCGGGTGGCGATGAGATACTATTATGCATACGTCACACGTGAAGAGCTGGTACCAGGACATGGATGACTCAGCAAGGATGGTTTTCCCCTCTTCACGTCACCAGGATTCTTATCTCCGACCGATATTTCTAAGCGCACGTCTGTTCTGCGCCTCCTTGTGGCGCCATCCGTTTGCGCTTACCAGCCGGATCGTCCGCCCCCGCCCAGCCAAACCTTCATCCCGAGCTCGTCGTCGCACAGTCTGCTCTATCCAACAAGATCATCAAGAAAAGGTTAGCAGTCGTCGTTGTCATTATTGAGGATCTGGGTACTGACGGAGTCGTTCGTCCTGCTATCCTCTACCGTTCTCATCATCGTCACTTTACCTCGCTTCAAATCAACTCGGATCTCTTTACCTTACACTTTGGAATCGTCAATAGTCGACCAAGTAAGTCGGGATTGGATATTTGCAGATGGAGATATGGTCTTAGGAGAATGGCGTTGGGGTGGTGCAAGACGGATAGGACACGCAGCCGGTGTTCCAGCTCGAGCAACCGATTCAGATGAGACTAGGGACAAGTTTCAAATCCGCTCTCAGGCGACTATACCGCAACCAGCACATGTTTCGGAAATGCTTTTAGCAGTCATCAACAGAGATCTGGAATACATCTGCTAGTCGTCAATCCGATCAGACGTCGGTGTTCCAGCATGATTGTCCATCGGATCCTCTTGCGAAGATTTTAAGGAGAACCTGGGGATATTCTACGACAAACCATCAAGCGAATGAAAGAAGTTTTACTGACAATCATGCGCCCTTTTTTTTTCTTCTCATAGAATGGCTCAACGTGTCCAACTCCGCAAGCGTCAGCCATGTGCGTCACTCTTCGAAATCAAGCGATCGTGGGAACATTGGAACTGACATCGATACTCCCCTCTCACAGACAACACCACCTCCAACAGGAGACGTGTCGTAAAGACCCCAGGTGGAAAGTTGGTAGTTCACCACCTCAAAAAGCTTGCTGTGAGTGATCTACTCCTCATATCACGCCAATTCTGCAATCACTCATTGTCATATTCTTTCGCCCTCTTCTAGTCTGCCCCAAAGTGCGGTGATTGTGGTGATGCCCTTGCTGGTATCCCAGCTCTCCGACCACGCGAGTACGCTACCTTGTCCAAGAGACAAAAGACCGTTCAGCGAGCGTACGGTGGTTCGAGGTGTGCAGGATGTGTCAAGAACAGGTCAGTTCGACTGAAAGTTGTTTTCGGGTTTAGCATATGCTGATTGGATCATGTGCATGGTTGTTACAGGATCACCCGAGCATTCTTGATTGAGGAGGCCAACATCGTCAAGAAGGTCCTCAAGGCTCAGACCGCTTCTAAGAAGAAGTAAATGCTGGGACTTGTTTAGGATTTTGTTCTTCTGAGGAGATGTGTAGGGAAGAGACTCTTTTGGGAAGGAAAAGGGAATCTTTCGGATGAGTGTAATGGGATTGTCATACTTGAGATCTTAGAGATGATGATTTCCATACTCGTCGAGTTTTCACATTGATGGACGTTGGTTACCCTGAGCGTTCGTGATTGTGCGTGCATGTGTTCGAATCGACGATCATGCAGCGTCTAGTCTATACAACAACATCACACTACCGGAACGAAGACGTCACCGCCTCGAATGTCAAAAATATCACCATATTCGTCGGTACCGCCCTGATCGTCGTCGTTGGGAGTCGTGTCAAAATGGTGTCTTTGTTGCCATCGGCAGCCAACCAGCCAACTCACCGAATCAAAGTCGGTGATAATCCAGCAAAGAACACCTTTACTCCTTCCGTTCTTACTGCCTCCTTTCCCGTCATCCATATCGATCTTCTTCGAAGAACATCACCCTGTATTCTCGTCTTAAGTACATCCAATGGGAAGGTGGCCTTTTATCGCGTCGCCGTCGTCGTCAGTGTCCATCCCCTTTAGTAGCGGGGCTTGCCCCGCAAGCCCCCCCCCCCCCGCCCCCCCAACCTCCTTCCGCGCCCAACACCGCAAAAGAGACTTACCATCCAAGCGATAGCTCCTGCCATTCCACCGGCAAACATCAATTCAGGCCATGTTAAACTCGCAAGTTCCGATTCAGCTTCTTCAATGAGCGATTCTGGATGTTGAAGATGATGTGTTGTTTCTCGTGGTGGAGATGATGTTCTTACATGTCGAAACATTCTACATATCCCTTCATACTTTTAATTCGGGGAGAAAAAATCCAAACGATTGATTCAGTCAGTCCTCAATTTTCATCCTCCGATGTTCAAGATTGATAACTCACAGCTAAGAAATAAGGACCGTATCCTAAATCCCTCAACGCAGTGACTCCAAAGCCTCTATATAATCCTCTAAAACCTTCTGTACTTATAATATTCCGAATGACTTGCCTTGTAGATATATCCACAGAAGATGATTGTTGACGTATCTTGATCAGCTCAGTCGGTGTCGTCAACACGCTGTGAAAAAGGAAAAAAGAGAAAAAAAAAAAAAAAGAAAGAAAGAAAAAAGGTCATTGGAGGTTTAGTTAAACGGTTGTTTAGGTCATGGACGTGAGGAAAAGCTCACGACCCTACAACACCACTTCCAGCTCCTGCTAATCCCATCTGCCATAATCCAGGTTGTTCCTTTCCATTACCTTCATTTCCCTTGGAAGGTATCGAGAGCGATTTGATGAAGAATCCATACGATGTGAAAACAATGCCGTTGATCTGAGTTATTCAAAAGAGAAACGTAAGTGAGAAGACGGGAAGGAGGGGAAAAATGGAATTGCAGAACGAACGAATGCTATACCAGCCTGTGAATGATTTTCAAGGATCAGCAATATGTTACCATTCTCTAAACACAAGGCGGAGGCGAGGCTCACCAGAGGCGATATAATCCCCTTGAACAATCCATGTATCTGAGTATCACAAAGCGACATTCCCTTTCATCAGCTTCATTCATCCTTGTCAGGGTTGGGAAAGAATACCAAGGAAGACCAATTGTCTAATCACCTTTTCCTCTTTGGCGATAGCAGCTATACCATTCCCATCTCATCAGTATGCCATACTCGAACCACGGGGGTGGATTGAAACCGAAAAGAAAAGAGAGAAAAAACTCAACCAAGAGCTCCCCATGTTGTAGTATACCTCCCAGCGAATTGAGGAGTTTGAAATCGGACCTTGACTGTCGAACCAGAAATCGTGCGATCAACAGTTGAAACCCCTCTTGAGAGGGTGGTAGTTATTACTGAAAAACTCACTGGTATCGAATGGCTGTCCAACTATTAATCCAGCAGCTCCTGTTAAACCAAGAAACTTGTCGTGGTTACTAAAAAGCGGGGTGGAATATTCATAAACCACCATCTCTATCGAACGAGCTACATACCTGCTATCGTCCCTGCCAAAAAATCAATCCTAGGATCTAAGCTCGTAGCTAACCCATTCCATCCACCAAAACACGCGAATATCATCAACATCGGTCGCGTGTGTGTGGGTGCGTGTGATAAACCCCGAGCGAGGCGAAACACAGGTATGGCTGCTCACCTTTCGGTTCGATCGATTCATCCTGTTGCATTTCCGTCTCTGTACGACGGGATTATGAGATGAGAGTGGATGGTTGCGAGGGGACATATGTTGTACGAGCTTTGCCATACGGAGGGGAGGATGATGAGGGGAATGTATGATATGGCATGTATAGGTCGGTCGTTGTCTATCGGTGTTCTCACTCTGTCTCGGCCATCTTCGCCCGTCTCAACCCCGCACCAACAAGGTGGGATAATCGGTTGCACAATGACCAGAGGTGAGACTGCATTCAAGGGACTGCCCAAGATCAGCAGTACAGGTTCCATTTGTGGGGTTCCAAGGACCTCTGAATGGGTAATATGAAACGCTGTAAGATATATATTTCCTATAGCTGCACACTGAAGTCCCATCACACAGTGTTGAGGGAACCCAACGTTCAAGACCTGCACCACTCCGCACCCTCTTTCTTTGAACGCATAGCACACTCCTGAATAATGAGAACCATTCGTATACATGAGAAGGTAAAGCAGCGAGGAAGTGAGATCAACTACTCGCAAGTCCCTTGTCCCTTCTCCCTTGGTCGCTTTTCCCATCGGTTTGCCACTCAAAAGTTAAGATCACGTGCACGTAGTCGCGGTTCAACTAACCAGCATCCCATCCCATCTTATAGTCCAACCCCCCCCCCCCCTCTCCCCCTTCCTTCATCCAAACAAACAAAACAAACAAAGAGCAATGTCATCCTCAGATGAAGATGAAGATTTCGCTGTTCCACAGCAAAGACCGACTGATCGCTCGGATCATACAGGTCCAACTTTGTCTGTGGATGGGAATGGGAATGGGAATGGGAAGGGAGTAGGTGGACAGATGAGGGATGAAGATGATGAAGATGATGATGATGCGGAGGGAGAGGATGATGATGGTGTTGTTGGTGTGAGTGAATGAATGCTTTGTAGCAGGTAGGTAGGTAGGTTGGTGAATGCTGATGCTTGGGGGGTTCTTTTTTTTTGGCTGGTAGAACATTGAACAGGATAGCGATGATGGCGATGATGACGATGATGACGATGAAGAGGAGGAGGAAGGTGAGTTAAAAAGTCCAACGAGAAGGGAAATTGGAATTTAGATAATCTTATAACATTTTCTCTCTGTTAGATTCAGACGATGTCGATGGACCTCAACGAAATGTGTGTTCTTAGTTTCCTCTCATCTCATGTTATCGATCGCTCTCGCTGTTTTTCGACGGAAGTTTCCCCCCCCCCCCCTAACGTATCACCATTTTAATCTCTTTTATACTCAGAAACCGAAAAAGAAGAAGAGAAAGTTGAATCGTTTCTTGGATGTTGAAGCTGTGGTGGATGATGAAGACGAGGAGGAAGATGAGGAAGGAGATTACGGTGGCGCAGGTGAGGCAGTTTGATACAAATTGTGGTGATTCCCGCTCGGGATGTTGACGAAGGCTACCATTCCCCCCCCCCCCCCCCCCCCCCCCCCTTCACCCCTCAGAAAACGACTTTATCGAACACGAACGTTTATCCCCAGATTACACTCGTGATCAGGGTCATCATCGACTCCTTGATCTCCGACGTGATGGTGAAAAAGAACGTTCCGCTAGGGATCTAGCACAAGAACTCGATGAGCGATACAAAAGATCCGCGAAATATCAAGGTGATTCAAACCTAGGTCCATCAAAGGCGAATATGCCAACACCTTTTGATCCTAAACTATGGAGAGTTAGTTGTAAAGGTTTCAACGATGAACCGGCGGCGGCCTCCCTCAGCGCTGGCGGGCAATCCGTTCCGGCACGAAAATGCACACTACGTTTGCCGTCATTGCGCAGATACAGCTCGGAAAAGGCAGGCTGGTAGCCGCGCGCAAACGCCGTCCTGGCGCCGCGCTTTTTTTGCAGCCGTGCAAGCGTGAATTCGATGTGCTTGCAGGTACCCAACTCGCTGGTGGCATAATCGGGGCATGAACAGAAATTGCCGCCTGGGCCCAAGCCTCGAATCGCCACGCGATAGCTGGATTTCGAAACAGGATTGCTGACCCGAAACTCGGAGAAAAACGGTTCGCTGCTCAGATTTTCAAGCCCGAAAGCCTGCTCGCGGCCGAACTGGCGGCGCAAGCCGCGTTGCCAGTCCAACGGCGAAAGATCGGCGGGCGCGTGAGTGCGCGAGAGCTTAGGTTCCTTGTTCGGCTTGGTCGTGGACTTCGGGTATCGGCGCTTAGACTTCATCGAAGTGCATTCCGTTCAGCAAAAGTTCCTCGCGGGACATTGATCTGGCCCATGTCTTTTCCCCAGGTGCTGGCGCTATTTTTATGTTTGCAACAACGCCAAGTGAGCAGTTTCCACGAAAACGATGATCGGTAAATTACGGTTTTCGCAATCATCCAACTTCGTGCGGATCGGACACGGCCTACTCAACAGTGTAGCCAAGCGCTCGATATCCCATTCGCCGCTTTGCTGCCATGCGCGCCAGCATCGGCACCAGCTCGTCGACATAGTCGACGACGAGAACCTCAGATCTCTCAGCACTGCCTCGAGATCCTTTCCGCTCAGCCTCAATCGCGGCTAAACGGGCTCGCGTCCGCTCGATCTCCACCTCGATTTCGCGCCCAATCCTGGCGCCATCGCCCGGCACAGAACGTTCTCCTTCAATTTATGTGGTTCCAGTCGGATATTGACTGCCATCCCTACATTTTCTGCGGTCCTGGCATCTCATCTTCAGCTTGGGATGGTTCCAGGGTCGTCCGCAGATGATTTCGTGTTGCGTCCGTCACCTGAAAAGACTGCCCGCAAGCGGCATTTTCTTCGTTATTTCAGAGGTTAATCCATTGAAAAAATACCACCAGCACACCGATCCGCGTGACGGTATCGCGTCAGACTCCGTCGGCGACAATCGAGAACACCGTCAAAAATACCGTCAAATCTTTCTACTGCCCATGATTTCGCGGGGAAGTGATCAAAATTATCGCCTCAAATTTAACGGGTTACGAAAACAACCGTCCAATTGATGATGCACTGATGATCATCAATTGAAGAGACCATAAACCATTGCTTTTTCGATGATATTCTCCGCCAGAGCCCGTCAAACTACGCCAACCCCCTACTCCCACTCGATCGTCCCCGGCGGCTTAGACGTCACATCATACACCACACGATTGACGCCCTTGACCTCGTTGATGATGCGGGTCGCGACGTTGCCCAGGAATTTCATGTCGAAGGGATAGAAGTCGGCGGTCATGCCGTCGGTCGAGGTGACGGCGCGCAGGCCCACGACGTATTCGTAGGTGCGGCCGTCGCCCATGACGCCGACGGTCTTCACCGGCAGCAGCACGGCGAAGGCCTGCCAGATCTCGTCGTAGAGGCCGGCCTTGCGGATCGCGTCGATATAGACGGCGTCGGCGTTGCGGAGGATGTCGAGCTTCTCCCTGGTGATGTCGCCGGGGCAGCGGATGGCGAGGCCCGGGCCCGGGAATGGATGCCGGCCGACGAATATCTCGGGCAGGCCCAGCTCGCGGCCGAGCGCGCGCACCTCGTCCTTGAACAGTTCGCGCAGGGGCTCGACCAGCTTCATGTTCATGCGCGCGGGAAGCCCGCCGACATTGTGGTGGCTCTTGATCGTCACCGACGGGCCGCCGGTGAACGACACGCTCTCGATCACGTCGGGGTAGAGCGTGCCCTGCGCGAGGTACTCCGCCGGTCCTTCCCCTTTTTTTGCGATCTTCTTCGCTTCCGCATCGAACACGTCGATGAAAAGACGCCCGATGGTCTTGCGCTTCACTTCGGGGTCGGTGACGCCTTCGAGTTCACCAAGGAATTGCTTCGAGGCATCTACGTGAACCAGCGGGATGTTGTAGTGATGCCGGAACAGGTCGACGACGGTCTCGGCTTCGTTCAAACGCAGCAGGCCGTGATCGACGAAGACGCAGGTGAGCTGGTCGCCGATCGCCTCGTGGATCAGGACGGCTGCGACCGCGGAATCGACGCCGCCGGAAAGGCCGCAGATCACCCTGCCCTTGCCGACCTGGGCGCGAATCTTCTCGATCGCCTCCTCGCGGAAGGCGCGCATGGTCCAGTCGCCGGTGAGGCCCGCGACCTTGCGCACGAAATTGCGGATGAGTTTCGCGCCGTCGGGCGTGTGCACCACCTCGGGGTGGAACATCAACCCGTAATATTTGCGCTTCTCGTCCTGGATGATCGCGAACGGCGCATTGGCCGAGACGCCCGCCACCGCAAACCCCGGCGGCATTTTCGTGATGCGGTCGCCATGGCTCATCCACACCGGATGCCGCTCGCCGGTCGACCAGGCGTTGTCGAAGAGAGAGCTGTCGGCCTTCACCTCGACATCGGCGCGGCCGAACTCGCGGTGATGCCCGCCCTCGACCTCGCCGCCGAGCTGCGCCGCCATCACCATCTGGCCGTAGCAGATGCCGAGCACCGGCACGCCGGAATTGAAGATCGCCTGCGGCGCGCGGGGGGAGCCTGCCTCATGCACCGATTCCGGCCCGCCCGAGAGGATCACCGCTTTCGGCTTCATCTCGCGGAAGGCGGCCTCCGCCTTCTGGAACGGGACGATCTCGCTGTAGACGCCCTCCTCGCGGACGCGGCGGGCGATGAGCTGGGTGACCTGGCTGCCGAAATCGACAATCAGAATCTTGTCATGCGCCGAGGCCACTTGGGGCGTCGACGACTCCTGTGCTTTTGGTGCGGCTGTCATGGACAGCAAATACGGCACGCCGGGCGGCCCCGCAACCGCGGGAAATCGATGACCCACATTCTTTGTGAGGCATGGACAAATCGATATATGTCAGTATTATTGACCTAATTTGGGCATGACAATAAACAGGAGGAAATCATGCCGGTTTCGCATCGGCCCGAGGATCTGGCGGCGCTCGGCCGCCAATGGGTGGAGGCCTGGAATTCCCGCGATCTCGAGCGGGTGCTGACGCTCTATGCCGAGGAGGCCGAGATGACGTCGGACCGCATCCCCGCACTCGGATTCGACGCCGGCGGAACCGTGCGCGGCAAGGCGTCCTTGCGCGCCTATTGGAGCAAGGCGCTGACGTTGATCCCGAACCTGCACTTCACGCTGATCGATACGTATGTGAGCCCCGACAGCGTCGTGGTGTTTTACCAGAACGAGCGCGGCAACAGGATCTGCGAATATCTGCGGCTGAATGAGGCCGGCAAGATCAGGCAGGGCTCTGCGAACCATCTGGCGTATTAGGCTGGCGCCTTCGTCATTGCGAGGAGCGAAAGCGACGAAGCAATCCATCTCTCCTGCGCGGAGATGTGGATTGCTTCGCTTCCGCCTTCGCTCTTCGAGCTACGGCGGACAAGTCGCTCGCAATGACGATTGGGGTTAGGGTCCCCGCTTCAACACCGACACAAAAAATCCATCCGTCCCCGTCCGCCTTGGCGTCATCAGCCAGCCCTCGGGCGACTTCAGCGCGGCTTGCGCAAACGCCTCCGCCTTGTCCCACAAGGCGGACGCCGTCTCCTCCGGCGGCACCACCGCAAACTCCGGATGGCGCGCGACGAAGGCGCGGACCTGATCGGCGTTCTCCTCCGGGAGTACCGAGCAGGTGATGTAGGCGATCCGCCCGCCTCCCTTGACCATGCGCGCGGCGCGATCGAGCACCGCGATCTGGTCCTTGACGCGGATCTCGAGCGCGCCCGGCCGAATCCGCCATTTGGCGTCGGGATTACGGCGCCAGGTGCCGGTGCCCGAGCACGGCGCATCGATCAGCACGAGATCGGCGGAGGCCTTGATGTCGGCCACGGGATCGTCGGCGCCCTTGGGCGCGCGGATTTCGGCGTTGTGGACGCCTGCGCGCGACAAGCGCTCGTAGATCGGCGCGAGCTGGCGCTTGTCGTGGTCGGTGGCGATCAGCCGGCCCTTGCCTTGCATCATCGCAGCCAGCGCCAGCGTCTTGCCGCCGGCGCCGGCGCAGAGATCGATCACCTGCTCGCCGGGCTTTGCCGCGGACAGCAACGCCGCGAGCTGCGAGCCTTCGTCCTGCACCTCGACAAGGCCCTTGATGAAATCCTCCTCGGCATGGATGCCGGGATTTTTGGCGTCGGCGCCGAGCTCGATGCGGAGGCCCATCGGCGACCACGGCGTCTCCTTCGCGCCGAGATGCTTCAACGAGGCGAGGACCTTCTCGCGCTTGGCCTTCAGCGTGTTGACGCGCAGATCGAGCGGCGCCCGGCTCGCCATGGCGGCCGCCTCCGCCGCGCGATCGTCGCCGAACGCTTTTGCGAGATAAGGATCGAGCCATTCCGGATAGTCGCCGGCGATGGGCGGCGGCGCATCCTCATGCGAGCGCGAGGCGAGCGCGCTCTTCTCGGCGTCGCTCAACGGCTCCGGCGCAAAGCGGCCGCCGTCGCACAGCGCCGATATCGTGGCGGCATCCATGCCGCGCTCGACCTTCAGCATGCCGAGCACGCGCGCCCGCGGCGTGTCGTCGTCCATCACCCAGGCGCTGGACGCGCGCCGCCGCAGCACGTCCCAGACGAGGCCTGCAATGGCGGCGCGATCGCCGGAGCCTGCGAAGCGGTGCGACGTGCCCCAATCCTTCAGCGCCTTGGCGGCAGGGGCGCGTTGCGCCTCGATGGTGTCGATCAGCTCGATCGCAGCGGACAGCCGGGCAGCAGGGGTCATCTAAGGCTTTCTTGTCAGAGGCAGTCGCCTACAGCACCAGCAGCATCTGCAAGGCGAAGTAAACCCACATCGCCAGCGCCACCAGCGCACTGGCGAACCAGGCAAGCGAGCGCGAGCGCAGGTCGTTCGAGGTCACGAAAATCCCGGCATGGGCAAAGCGCGTCACCACGAACACCCAGGACAGCATCACGATGACGAGGTCGGCGTGGCGAAGCGGCAGCGCCAGCGCGATCAGCACGAAGAACAGCACCGGGATCTCGAACTGGTTGGCGAAGCAATTGCCGATCTGGGCGGTGCGCTCGGGCCAGTTCTGCTGGCGCAGCGCGATGTCCTTGGGTCTGACCGCACCGCCCGAGAGCGCCTTGCCGCGGCTGATGGCCATGCCGAACAGGAGAAAGAAAATGAGGCCGATTTGCGCGAAAACAGGCAGCAGAACCATTTGAATGGACATGGGAATCCCCTTCGAACCCTCAAGCGCGGGCTGGCCTTACGCCATGCCGCCGCCGCTTGCAATGAAAGCCTCGGCCGGCACGTTGAACCGCGTCCGGGAACAACGTGACTAACTACCGACAGTTCAAGTCGTTTTGCGACCGGCCGGACGGTTTTGGGCGATCAGCCAGGGAAGATGCCGCGATGAACATCACCTCCCCGCTTTTCAAGGGCGCGACCGAGATCGCCGCCCTGCCCGGCGATTCCCTGACCTCCCTGGTCCACAGGGTCAGCGACATCCCCAGCCTCTTCACCGATGCCCCGGACGGCGGGCTCGGCATCATCATGTCGGGACTGGCGGGCGCCGCAGCCGCGCTCGCGGTGGCGATTGCGCTCACCGTCTATTTCCACGGCGGCTACCGCACCGCGCGCGAGCTGGTGAAGCACGGCATTGCCGCCACCATCGCGCTGGCGCTGGTCGCCTTCGTCATCTCCGACATGCGGCATGCGGCGCTGGCCTATCTCGGCCTCAACCCGGCGAAGCCGATGGTCGAATTCGAAATCCGCCTGCCGACGGCGCAACTGTCGGCGATCTCGGACACCCAGATCGAACTGCACACCGACCGCAACCAGAAGCTGGCGCAGGTCGAAGGCGCAGTCGACGCTGCGGGCCAGAGCGTGCTCCGCGGCGTCGTGACCCTCGACTACCGCACCACCGATCGCGTCGTGGTGCTGACCATGCCCGGCCGCATCCAGTGCGAATTCAAGCTTCGTCTGCCGGCAGAGCCCAGCCGCTCCGGCCAGTTCGGTCAGTTCAGCCCTTGGCACCTTGCCGATCGCGTTGCGCTTCCCGATGCGGCCGGCCCGCTCGACACTAGCGCCCACGACGCCTTCGCGATCCGCTATCGCGTGATCTGAGAACGGTTGTTCAAGCCGTCTTCGCGACAGGACGCTCGACTTGGGAACTTCCTCCCTGGACGGCGCTTTATTTGCTGACGCGGTTCCTCCACCCCCGTCGAGCCGCGTCAGGAAGTGGAATGGCCCCAGGCTTCGTACCGCACAGAAGTCTGGGGCTCCCTGCAAGATGAAGTCTTAACCCGCTCAGTCCATTGCCATTTCCTAACCGGTCATGTCGGACGCATCAGGCCGGTCAGGTCCGGCGCGCGACCGACGGGGAACGTGCCGGACCGCGCGGTGCTGGGAAGTCATCGTTTGTTCAAGATCATGGTGCAGACTTCGCCTTGAGGCCGCTAGCCGGATGTACGTTAGCGGTTTCCGCGGAACCCCGGCCTAATTGTCGGGGTTTTTTCGTTCGTGCGCGTCGAACCTAGCGCCGGTTCCCTCATTGCCCTATCGTGGGCGCTTTCCGGGGAGCGGGTCATGATTAGAAAAGAACGGATTGCAAGGACGCCACGTGAGCATTTCATGCGTGCCGTCGATGACGAACTGGCAAAATTCGAGCGCAAGGAAATGGCGTTCCAGCAAGCCGAGCGAGAGGAACGCGCATCCAGGCTGCGGCTCCCTCTCGCGCGCGAAAATCCGGCATCGAGACGCCACGAGCGCATGTAGCGCGCGTTCTCGTCCTGGGCTGGAGGTGCCGCCGCCAGGGCCGCCAAGGGCCTTTGCCGCCGACATGCGCGCCCATTGCCGAGACGAGCGGCACCGTGTGGTCATGCTTTCGCGATCCGCTATCGCGTGATCCCGCGAAACTTCTTCGTGCGTTTATGAAACAGGTCCTCGCATCCGATGCGATGGAATGGGCAGCGGACGAAATGTCATCGCCGACATTTCGTGAGGGCGACGCGTCGACGCAACGCCCGACGTAGCGATCACGATGGCGCTGCCCGACCTCGCCACCGCACAGCACGAAGTATGCGCCCGCCGTGCCTCCGGCATCCTCTTCGTTCCCCTGGCCGGCTTCGCCTGGCCGCCCGAAGCGATTCCCCAAACCGTCCGGATTGCTTCTCTCGTGGTGCCGAGCAGCTCCGCCATTGACGGCTTTGTGACGATCAGTCAGTTCGGCTCGCCCATGTTCGATGCACGCAGAGACTTCCTCATTCTCTGGACGCTGGCGATTGCCTATGCGGCGTCGCGGTGGCACTCGAGTTCCGGGATCGCCGGCTATTGCGGCCAAACACTGCAACAACGTGACGCCTGGATTGCGCCGGGCGCGCGTCAGGTGTGAACCGGCCGTCATGATTCCGCAGCCGGACCGTATTAGGATCGGGCCGGAAGGAAGGTTTCATGACAGAATTTCGCCTGACGCAAATATCAGATACCCACCTCGCCCGGCGCTTCGCCCGGCTCAAGCAGAACTTCGACCGGGTCCGGGAGCACATCGACGCCACGCGACCCGACCTCGTCCTCAACACCGGCGATCTCGCCTTCGACGCGCCGACGAGCCCCGACGACCTCGAATACGCCAAGGCGCTGCATGACGCGCTGCCGGTTCCCTGCCGCTACCTGCCCGGCAATCACGACATCGGCGACAACCCGACCCAGGCCGGGCCTGTCCCGACGCAACTCGTCAGCGAGAAAGGCCGGCAGGCCTATATCGCGCTGTTCGGCGACGACCGCTGGCGCTTCGAGGCCGCCGGCTGGTGCTTCATCGGGCTCAATTCGCTGGTGATGAACTCAGGCCTCGTCAGCGAGACCGAGCAGTTCGACTGGCTTGCCGGCGAACTCGCCAATACCGGCGGCAAGCCGGTCGCGCTGTTCCTGCACAAGCCGATCTTCCTCAACGCGCCCGACGATCCCGAGCTTCCGGCGAGCGCCATCCGCTACGTGCCGATGCCGGCGCGGCGGCGCCTGGTCGAGATGCTGCGCGCGGTCGATCTGCGGCTGGTCGCGAGCGGCCATGTGCACCAGCGCCGGGATTACACCTTCGGCCATACGCGGCATGTCTGGTCGCCGTCGGCCGGCTTCATCATCTCGGACAAGCGGCAGGAGCGGATCGCCCTCAAGGAGGCCGGACTGGTCGAGTATCGCTTCCGGCCCGACAATTTCGAGGTCCGCCATATCCGCGCGCCGGGACAAGCCGACGTCGACCTCGATGAGCTGTTCGCCAACGAGAAGACCAAGGCGCCGAGCGCGACTGCGCCAGCAAAGACGCCCGCGACGATCTAGCCGGCCACCGTGCCTAAAGCGCGAGGAGTTAGGTCTGCGAGGCGTTCTTCAATTCCTGCTTGAGCGACACCAGCAGCGACTGCAGCGCCTCGGTGTTCGCAGGCGGCATCTGCGCGAACGCAGGCGCTTGCGGCGCAGGAACAGACGCCGCTGCCGGCCGAGTCACCTCGGCAGTCGCCGGAGGACGTCGAACGACGAAGTCGGGCACGGCAGGAGCATTTTGGGTATCTGCGGCGGCAAGTTCAGGCTCTGGGCCGGCCTCGACGAACTCGCCATGCAAAACGTCGTCGCGGCGGCCCAAGACGAAAAGGGTCGCCCAATAGCCAACCGCGAACAGGATTACGCAGAAAACACCGATCTCAAACATCGCAGCACCAGAAATTGGTGCAATTTTCCGATGTCTTGTTTCAGACCGTCAAGGCGCGGCCGGGTTATCCGCGCCGTTTCTGCAACAGTGTTGCTGTTTTGATACGCCCGCAAAGCGAAAGAGCCCGGCGATCAACCGGACCCCTTCGCTGCCGCGCCAGCTACGCCTTGTCCGGCCCAACCCGCACGAGCTGCTTGCCGAAATTGGCGCCCTTCAGAAGCCCCATGAAGGCGCCGGGCGCGCTGTCGAGGCCCTCGGTGACGAACTCCTTGTACTTCACCTTGCCGTCGCGCACCCAACCCGACATGTCGCGCAGGAAGTCGGCGCGGCGCGCGGCAAAATCGCTGACGATGAAACCGCGGATGGTGAGCCGCTTGGTCAGGACTGCGAACATCATCGCGCCGGCCCATTTCGGCGGCTTCGCCTCGGTGGCGTTGTAGTGGGCGATCAGGCCGCAGACCGGCACGCGCGCAAAGTTGTTCAGGAGCGGAAACACCGCCTCGAACACGGCGCCGCCGACATTCTCGAAATAGACGTCGATGCCCTTCGGGCAGGCCGCTTTCAGCTTCGCCGCCAGATCCGGATCGCGATGATCGAGGCATTCGTCGAAGCCGAGCTCCTTCTTCACAAAATCGCATTTGTCCTTGCCGCCGGCGATCCCGACCGCCCGCGCGCCCTTGATCTTCGCGATCTGGCCGACCGCAGAACCCACCGCGCCGGAGGCCGCGGCGACGACGACGGTTTCGCCGGGCTGCGGCTTGCCGATGTCGAGCAGCCCCGTATACGCGGTCATGCCGGGCATGCCGAGCACGCCGACCGCGGTCGAGATCGGCGCAAGCTTCGGATCGATCTTGGCGAGCCCCTTGCCGTCGGAAAGCGCGTGGGTCTGCCAGCCGGCGCGCCCCAGCACGATATCGCCCTTGGCGAAATCGGGATTGTTCGAGGCGATCACCTCGTTGACGGTGCCCGCCTCCATCACGCCGCCGATCGGCACCGGCGCGGCATAGGACGGGCCGTCATTCATGCGGCCGCGCATATAGGGATCGAGCGAGAGCCAGATCGTGCGCAGCAGCACCTCGCCGTCGCCCGGCGTTGGCACCGGCACCTCCTCGGTGCGAAAATCCGACGGCTTGGGCTCGCCGACGGGACGGGATGCCAGAACGATGCGCTTGGCCTGGGCCATGATGTTTCCTCCGCTGAATTTTCTTCGTCATTGCGAGCCAACGGGTCGCACGAACGTGCGCCCGATGACAAGCTCTGCGAAGCAATCCAGTCCCGTCAATGAAAAAGACTGGATTGCTTCCGCCTTCGCTCTGCGAGCTACGGCGGACAAGTCGTCGCTAACGCTCCTCGCAATGACGGCTTCAGGCGGCGCGACTACATCCCGCCCGGATAGTTCGGGGCTTCGCGCGTGATTGTCACGTCGTGGACGTGGCTTTCGCGCAGGCCTGCGCCGGTGATGCGCACGAACTGCGCTTTCTCGTGCAAGTCGGCGATATTCCGCGCGCCGACATATCCCATCGCCGCGCGCAGGCCGCCGGCGAGCTGATGCATCACGTTGGCGACCGGGCCCTTGTAGGGCACCTGTCCTTCGATGCCCTCGGGCACGAGTTTCAGCGTGTCCTTGATGTCCTGCTGGAAATAACGGTCGGCCGAGCCGCGCGCCATCGCGCCGACCGAGCCCATGCCGCGATAGGCCTTGTAGGAACGGCCCTGCCACAGAAACACTTCGCCCGGCGTCTCGTCGGTGCCGGCGAGCAGCGAGCCGACCATGGCGATGTCGGCACCCGCGGCGAGCGCCTTCGCCAGATCGCCGGAGAACTTGATGCCGCCGTCGGCGATCACGGGCACATTGGCCTTTTTCGCGGCCTCCACCGCATCCATGATCGCGGTGAGCTGCGGCACGCCGACGCCGGCGACGATGCGCGTGGTGCAGATCGAGCCCGGACCGATGCCGACCTTGATCGCGTCCGCGCCGGAATCGATCAGCGCCTGCGCGCCCTCTTGGGTCGCGACATTGCCGGCGACGACCTGCACCGAATTGGAGAAGCTTCTTGATGCGGTTGACGGCCAGCAACACGTGCTTCGAGTGCCCGTGCGCGGTGTCGACGACGACGAGGTCGACGCCGGCGTCGATCAGCCGCTCGGTGCGCTCGTAACCGGTTTCGCCGACGGTGGTGGCGGCTGCGACCCGGAGCCGTCCCTGCGCGTCCTTGCAGGCGAGCGGATGGGCGACCGCCTTCTCCATGTCCTTTACGGTGATCAATCCGACGCAGCGGTATTGATCGTCGACCACGAGCAGCTTTTCGATGCGATGCTGGTGCAGCATCCGCTTGGCCTCGTCCTGGCTCACGCCTTCGCGCACCGTGACGAGGTTCTTGTGCGTCATCAGCTCCGAGATTTTCTGACGCGGATCGGTCGCAAAGCGCACGTCGCGGTTGGTCAGGATGCCGACGAGCTTGCCGGGCTTGCCGGCGCTGCCGCCGGTCACCACGGGAATGCCGGAGAAGCCGTGCTCCTTCATCAGGGTCAATGCATCGGACAACATGGCATCGGGGCCGATGGTGAGCGGGTTCACCACCATGCCGGACTCGTACTTCTTCACCTGCCGCACCTGGGCGGCCTGTCCCTCCGGATCGAAATTGCGATGGATCACGCCGACGCCGCCGGCCTGCGCCATGGCGATCGCCATGCGCGCCTCGGTGACGGTATCCATGGCGGAGGCGATGATCGGGATGTTGAGCGGGATCGCGCGCGTGACGTGGGAGCGGATGTCGACTTCAGAGGGGAGCACGTCCGAATGGCCGGGTTTCAGGAGGACGTCGTCGAACGTGAACGCTTCGCGAAATCCCTGGACGCCATGGGCCATTGCCAACTCCTTAAGTCAGCGGCCTTTTGGCCGCGATAAGATCTCTTGCGGATGAACATCGCCTTCGGCGGAAAAGGGCGTTCCGCCGTCGAATCGAGGCCCATCGGTGGGGTTGACGCTGGTCGATAGCATGGCGCCGTGACGAATCAAAGCACCATACACAGCCTTTTCATCGCCGGGCCGGATCGGCCAGATCAGCGCGGATAGCCCGGCGGCGGGCCAAATTGGCGGATCGCAGCGACCATTTCGCGGTGGCGACGCTCATCCCGCTTCATATGGACCGCGATCACGGCATGCGCCGAGGGCACCAGCAGCAGGACGTGGAAAAACAGCCCGAAAACCACGCAAAAGACGAGCAGGAGCAGGTTGAAGATCGCCGAAAAGGGCTGCCCGTTCAAAAGCAGCCCGATCGGCGGCAACAGCGCAGCAAGGAGGTAAATCATCGTCGAACTCCGCCCGACCAATGCGAAAAGCGTCAGGCAGCATCTAGGTTTTGTACCGCCTTCCGCAATAGCCAGTATGACAGGAGGATGATACAGCGCCCCTACCCGCCCTTTCACTTCCGGATTGATGAACAAACAACGCGTCATCCCGCTCATCGTCGCCACCGCCCTGTTCATGGAAAACATGGACTCGACCGTGATCGCGACCTCGCTGCCGGCGATCGCCGCCGACATCGGCACGAGCCCGTTGACGCTGAAACTGGCGATCACCTCCTATTTGCTGTCGCTTGCAGTCTTCATCCCCGCCAGCGGCTGGACCGCCGACCGCTTCGGTGCGCGCATGGTGTTCGCGCTCGCGGTAGGCGTGTTCATGGTCGGATCGATCGGATGCGCGCTCTCGTCCTCGGTCACCCATTTCGTCATCGCGCGCATCCTGCAGGGCATGGGCGGCGCGATGATGACGCCGGTCGGGCGTCTGGTGCTGTTGCGAACCATCGACAAGAGCGCGCTGGTCAATGCGATGACATGGGTCACCGTGCCTGCGCTGATAGGCCCCGTGGTCGGCCCGCCGCTCGGCGGTTTCATCACCACCTATCTTTCGTGGCACTGGATCTTCCTGATCAACATCCCGATCGGGCTGCTCGGCATCTTCATGGCGATGAAATTCATCGACCCGATCAAGAGCATCGATCCCGAACGCTTCGATCTCTACGGGCTGGTGCTGGCCGGAATCGGGCTCGCAGGCATCGCCTTCGGCCTTTCGGTCGCCGGCCTCAATCTCCTGCCCTGGACCGTGGTCGCGGCCCTCGTCGGCGTCGGCTCGGTCTCGATGACGCTCTATGTGATCCATGCGCGGCGGACGGGCTCGCCGGTGCTGGATTTCTCGCTGCTGCGGCTGCCGACGATGCGTGCGGCGATCCTCGGCGGCTTCCTGTTTCGCCTCGGCATCGGCGCGCTGCCGTTCCTGCTGCCGCTGTTGATGCAGGTCGGCTTCGGCCTGTCGCCGTTTCAGTCCGGCCTCGTCACCTTCGGTTCCGCCATCGGCGCGATGGGCATGAAGACGCTGGCGGCGCGCATTATCCGCACCTTCGGCTTCCGCAACATGATGACGGCCAACGCCGTCGTCAGCGCCTTCTTCCTCGGCGCCTGCGCGCTGTTCACGGTGACCACGCCGCTGCTCCTGATCATGATCATCCTCGTCGTCGGCGGCTTCTTCCGCTCGCTGGAATTTACCGCGATCAACACCGTCGCCTATGCCGAGATCGAGCCGGCCCAGATGAGCCGCGCCACCACGCTCGTCAGCGTCAACCAGCAATTGGCGCTGTCGGCGGGCGTTGCCGTCGGCGCGGCCTCGGTCGAAACCACGTTGTGGCTGCACCATCAGACCGAGTTGAGCGCCGGTGTTTTCGCGCCGGCCTTCCTCGTGGTTTCCGTGATCTCGGCGGTCTCGTCCTGGTTCTTCTGGCAGATGCCTGATGATGCCGGCCACGAAATCTCCGGCCGCAAGGCGATCGCGATTTCGAGCCGCAAGGGCGCGGCCAAGGAAGCAGCACAGGAAGCCACGGTGGCGGCCACCGAGGGCACCCAGGACGCGCGCGATCAAAGGCTGGGCTAGTTCAACACTCTCTCCACGTCATTGCGAGGAGCGAAGCGACGAAGCAATCCATGCTTCCTTGCTGCACGATGGATTGCTTCGCTTCGCTCGCAATGACGAGTGGTCAAAGCTGGCCTTTCGTCCCCCGAAACCCCGTCGCCAGCACGTAACGCTCCGATGAATCCTGCCGGCTCGCGGCGGGCTTCACATGCTTGACGCTGGCAAAGTCGCGCTTCAATTGTGCGAGCAGCTCGGTGTCGGCGCCGCTCTGAAAAACTTTTGCGAGGAACGCGCCGCCGGGATTGAGAACTTCGGTGGCAAACGCGACGGCGATCTCGACCAGGCCCACGATGCGCAGTTGATCGGTCTTGCGATGGCCCGTCGTATTGGCCGCCATGTCGGACATGACGACATCGGCGCGGCCGCCAATCATCGCCTTGAGTTTTTCCGGCGCATCGCTGGCGTGAAAATCCAGCTGTGCGAACTGGACGCCCGGGATCTCCGGCATCTCCAGGACATCGATCGCAATCACCTTTCCCTTGCCGTCGGCGCTACCTACGCGTTTTGCCGCGATCTGGCTCCAGCCGCCGGGCGCGGCGCCGAGGTCGACCACAGTCTGGCCTGGCTTGAGCAGGCGATGCCTGTCGTCGATCTCGATCAGCTTGTAGGCCGCGCGCGAGCGATAGCCGTCACGCTTGGCCTGCGCGACATAGGGATCGTTGAGCTGCCGCTCAAGCCAGAGTTTTGACGACAGCTTTCGCTTGCCGCCGGTCCTGACCGTGACATGCAGCCGGCCCGTCGTGTCCTTTGCCATGCAGTTACCAGGCGCCCAATGCGCCGTCCTCGCGCATCATCTCGACCAGCATGCCCTCGCGCAAGCCGCGATCGGCCACGCGGAGCCTTGGCAGCGGGAACGCCTGGCGGATGGCGTCGAGGATGGCGCAGCCGGCCAGCACCAGATCGGCGCGTTCGACGCTGATGCAATTGTTGTTGGCGCGCTGCTGATAATTCATGCCGAGCAGGCGGTTGATGGTCGCGGTGACGCCCGCATCCTCCATCCAGATGCCGTCGATGCGGCGGCGGTCGTAGCGGGCGAGGTTGAGATGGATGCCGGCCAGCGTCGTCACCGTGCCCGAGGTGCCGAGCAGGTGCATGCCGTCGAGGTCCTGGCCATGCTCGGCCGCGAACGGCGCGATATGGCCTGCCACCCCCTCGACCATCCGCGCGTAGCACTCCTTGGTCACGTGGCGGCCGCCGAAATGTTCCGCCAGCGTGACGACGCCGAGCGGAATCGACATCCAGGCTTTGATGCGCGGTTCCGGATTTTTCTCGGCCGGATCGCGCTCGATCCGAACGAGCTCGGTCGAGCCGCCGCCGATATCGAACAGGATCGCACCGTGGCCTTTGGGATCGAGCAATGGCGAACAGCCGATCACCGCAAGCGACGCCTCGGTCTCGCGATCGATCACTTCGAGCCGGATGCCGGTTTCGGCCGCGACCCGGTCTCGAAAACAATCGGCATTGGAAGCCGCGCGGCAGGCCTCGGTCGCGATCAGGCGAAGGCGGCGCGCCTTCCGGGTCTGGATCTTGTCCCGGCAGATCGAGAGCGCGGCAATGGCGCGGTCGATCGCCGCTTCGCTGATGCAGCCGGTTGCAGAAATGCCCTCGCCGAGCCGGATGATCCGCGAAAAGGAATCGACCACGCGAAAGCCGTCGCCGGACGGACAGGCAATCAGGAGCCGGCAATTATTGGTGCCAAGGTCGAGCGCGGCATAGACCTCGGTTCCCCTTTCGGTCGCCTTCTCGGTCTTCTGGGCCTGCGCGGGCTGCCGGCCTGCCGCCGCGGTCCCCAGGGGGCCCGCAGCTTGCAGGTCTTCGCACGGCATCAGGCCATGGCGAAGCCGCGTGTCATCATTCATTCAAACTGTCTTTCCGCGGCCGTCGCCGACCAGCCAGGAATGGCTTTTTCGCTGCAAACTGTAGCAGCGCCCAAGGGGTGTGCAACAAGTCAGACATGGGACTATGCCTAATCGGCCATTGTGGCGGCCCGTGCAGTGCATTATTTCACGGGAACGGCGCAAAACTCCCAAAAATCAGGCTGTTTCATGCAAGATCACACTTCGCCTACGTCCCTCGAAAACTCTATTGCGATGCAAAAATACGGCGTCGGCCAGCCGGTCCGCCGCAAGGAGGACGACACGCTGGTCCGCGGCAAGGGCAAGTACACCGACGATTTCAGCCTGCCGAAACAGGCCTATGGCTGGGTTGCGCGCTCCAGCCATGCCCACGGCATCCTCAAGGGGGTCGACGCCTCGGCCGCCAAAGCCATGCCCGGCGTGCTGGGGGTGTGGACGGGCGCCGACCTGGAGGCGGCCGGCTACAAGCCCTTCATCTGCGGGCTGCCGCTCAAGAGCCGCGACGGCTCGCCCCTGTTGCAGACCAGCCGCATGCCGCTCGCCACCGACAAGGTGCGTTATGTCGGCGATGCGATCGCCTTCGTCGTCGCCGAGACGCTGGCGCAGGCGCGCGACGCCGCCGAAGCCATCGAACCCGACATCGACGCGCTGCCCGCCGTGACCGACGCCGCCGAAGCGGCCAAGCCCGGCGCGCCGCTTCTTTACGACCACATCCCGAACAATGTCGCGCTCGACTATCATTTTGGCGACACCGCCAAAATCGACGCGGCGTTCGCCGGCGCCGCGCATGTGACCAAACTCGACATCATCAACACCCGCGTCGCGGTCGTATCGATGGAGCCGCGGGTCGCGCTCGGCCATTACGACAAGGCGAGCGAACGCTACACGCTGCAGGTGCCGACCCAGGGCGTCTCCGGCAACAAGGCGGTCATGGCGCGGATCCTGAACGTGCCGCCGGAGAAGGTACGCATCCTGACCGCCAATGTCGGCGGCTCGTTCGGGATGAAGAACCTGAGCTATCCCGAATATGCCTGCATCCTGCATGCGGCGAAGGCGCTGGGACGTCCGGTGAAATGGACCGACGAGCGCTCGACCAGTTTTCTCTCGGACAGCCAGGGCCGCGCGCAGATCATCCACGCTGAACTCGCGCTCGATGCCGAGGGAAAATTCCTCGCCGTGCGCCTCTCCGGCTACGGCAATCTCGGTGCCTTCATCACCGGCGTGGCGCCGGGGCCGCTGTCGCTCAACACCGGCAAGAATCTCGCCAGCGTCTATCGCACGCCGCTGCTCGGCGTCGACATCAAGACGGTCGTCACCAACACCACGCATATGGGCGCCTATCGCGGCGCCGGCCGCCCCGAGGCCAATTACTACATGGAGCGGTTGATCGACCGCGCCGCCGACGAGATGGGCATCGATCGCCTCACCTTGCGCAAGCGCAATTTCATCAAGCCCGCGCAACTCCCCTTCGCGGCCGCCTCCGGCGTCACCTATGACAGCGGCGATTTCGCCGGCGTGCTTGCGAAGGCGCTGGAGATTTCCGACCACGCCAATTTCGCCAGACGCAAGCGCGAAAGCCGCAAGAGCGGCAAGCTCCGCGGCATCGCGGTCGGCTCCTATCTCGAGGTGACCGCGCCGCCGTCTGGCGAGCTCGGCAAGATCACCTTCGATCCCGACGGCTCGGTGACGCTGACGACCGGCACGCTCGATTACGGCCAGGGCCATGCCACGCCGTTCGCGCAGGTGCTGACCTCGGAGCTCGGCGTGCCCTTCGACAAGATCAAGCTGCAGCAGAACGACAGCGATCTCGTTCGCTTCGGCAGCGGCACCGGCGGCTCGCGCTCGATCACCGCGACGGGACAAGCGATCGTCGAGGCGTCCGCGCTGGTCGTCGAGAAGGGCAAGAAGGCGGCGGCACATTTCCTGGAAGCTTCCGAAGCCGACATCGAATTTTCCGGCGGGCGCTTCACTATCGCCGGCACCGATCGCTCGCTCGGCATCATGGAACTGGCCGAGCGGGTGCGCGAGGGCAAGATGCCCGAGGGCGTGCCCAATTCGCTGGACGTCGATCACGCGACAAAGGATACGCCTTCGACCTTCCCCAATGGCTGCCATGTCGCCGAGGTCGAGATCGACCCCGATACGGGCGTGGTCAAAATCGTGCGCTATGCCGCCGTCAACGATTTCGGCACCGTCGTCAATCCGATGATCGTCGCGGGGCAGCTCCATGGCGGCGTCGCGCAGGGTATCGGCCAGGCGCTGATGGAAGAGGTGAGCTACGACACCAGCGGCCAGCCCATCACCGGCTCGTTCATGGACTACGCCCTGCCGCGCGCGGAGGATATTCCGGCGATGGAAGTCGGCGATCACCCCTCGCCCGCCAAGTCCAATCCGCTGGGCACCAAGGGCTGCGGCGAAGCCGGCTGCGCCGGCAGCCTCGTCTGCATCGTCAACGCGGTGGTCGATGCGCTAAGCGATTACGGCATCAAGGACATCAACATGCCGCTGACGCCGGAGAAGGTGTGGCGCGCGATCCAGGACGCCAAGGCGAAGGCGGCATAGCGGTTCATCGTTACGCCTGCCGACAACAACGGAGCCGGTCCATGCCAGCCGCCATCATCGACGATCTCCGCGCGGCGTTCGATGTGACGACGGTCCTGACCGGCAATGAGATCGACGCGCGCTATCACACCGACATGGCCGGCATCCCCGTCGCCCCGCCGCTGGCGGTGATGCGGCCGCGCAGCACCGAAGACGTCTCGAAATTCCTGAAGCTTTGTCATCAGGCGCGCGTGGCCGTGACGACCCAGGGCGGCATGACGGGCCTCGTGCGCGCCACCATGCCGCTGCCGGGCGAGATCGTGCTGTCGATGGAGCGCATGAACGCGATCGAGGAGGTCGATACCGGCGGCGGGGTCGTCATCACCCAGACCGGCGTGCCGCTGCAGCGCCTGCAGGAGCGCGTCGGCGAGAGCGGCTTCATGTTCCCGCTCGACCTCGGCGCGCGCGGCAGCTGCACGATCGGGGGCAACATCTCGACCAATGCCGGCGGCAACCGCGTGATCCGCTACGGCATGACGCGCGATCTCGTGCTGGGGCTCGAGGCGGTGCTCGCCGACGGCACCGTTCTCAAGGGCGTGCGCAAATACATCAAGAACAACACGGGCATCGACCTGAAGCAGCTGTTCGTCGGCACCGAAGGCACGCTCGGCGTGGTCACGCGCGCCGCGTTGCGGATTTTCCCGGCACCGGCCGAGCAGCAGGTCGCGCTTTGCGCCCTTGAGAGTTTTGGCAAGGTTCGTGCGCTCCTTGACCTTGCCCGCACGCGACTGGGCGGCGACCTCACCGCCTTCGAGGTGATGTGGAACGAGTATTACCGCCTCACGACCGAGCTGGTGAAAGGCGTCGCCGCGCCGCTGCCAACCCATCATCCCTTCTACGTTCTCCTGGAATCATCCGGCAGCGACGCCGCGCGCATCCGCAGCGATCTGGAGGACATGCTCGGCAAGGCGCTGGAGCAGGAGATCATCCTCGATGCGACCATCGCAAGCTCGGGTCAGGCAGCCGCGGCGATCTGGAAGATCCGCGACTCCTCGGTCGAGCTCGGGCGCGCGATCGGCCCCAACGGTGTCGGCTTCGACGTCAGCCTCGCCATCGACAGGATGGAGTCGTTCGCCGACACGATCAACAAGGAGCTGAAGACGAAGATCGACAAGGACGCCTATGCCATCGTATTCGGCCACGCCGGCGACGGCAATCTGCATGTCAACGCCAAATATTCGCCGCCGACGGACCGGAACGAGGAAGTCACGAAACTCGTCTACGGGATCACCGCTGATTTTGCCGGCTCGATCTCCGCCGAGCATGGCATCGGCATCCTCAAGCGTCCGTACCTGAAACTCAGCCGAACCGAGGAAGAGATCGAAACCATGCGCACCTTGAAGCGCGCGCTGGACCCGCATCACATCCTCAATCCCGGGCGCATTTTTACGATGTGATGCTTGGAGGCCGCCGGCGAAGCGGTTTGGGCGCGTGTTCCGGGGTTGGCGTTTCCCGCACTCAACTGTCATCGTCCGCGAAGGCGGACGATCCAGTATTCCAGAGACGGCGCGGCTGGAGCCGAGAAGCCGCGGCGTACTGGATGCCCCGCCTTCGCGGGGCATGACGGCGGAGAGCGTTGTGACGATGTGCTCTCAAGCTGCCGCCTGCTCACGCGGCTGGTAGATCGCGATGTGCAAGCAATGGGCGAGCGGCGTGGTGCCGTTGGCGACGACCAGCGCGTCGAGCTCGACGAAGCGGTGGCCCTTCTTCTCGTAATTGCCGACCACCTTCGCGCGCGCGGTGAGCTCGTCGCCGGTCTTCGCCGCCGACAGAAGCTGCATCTTGGTGCCGACATGAATCCAGGGACCGAGGACGGCATTGTCGACCAGCACCTTGTTCATGATCCGCGGCAACAGGCCGGGATGACCGAGATTTTCGCGGGCATAGATCGGATCGGTCTCGCGGATATCCTTGAGATATTCGTTGGCCGCCTCGCCCGCCCAATCGCGGGGAATGCAGCCGAGCCATTTGCCGAGTTCGTAGGATGCGGCATTCACCGGCTTGCGCTCCTTCGCGGCGCTGGCGGCCATGTAGTCATCGAGCGCGAATTTCGGCGCCGAAGCCGGCAGCGACGCGCTGCCTGTGGCGCAAAGCTCGCCCTTGCTCTGCACTTCGATCGTCAAACCCCCGCCCTCGTCGACGGCGCTGACCTCGGCGATCTCGCCGTCATAGACCGGCTTGACGAAGCGCGCCTCGATCAGGCCGCGCTCGAGGAAGGCACGGCCCCATTTCGCGACCGGCATGTGGAGCATGTAGGCCATCACATCGACCCCGGGCACGAGGCCGCCGGAGAAGCCGTATTTCCGCGCCACCGTGTCGTCGTGAATCTTGTTCTCGGAGTGTTTTGAAGTGTTGTAGGCCGAGACGCGGTGGGTTGGCAGGTCCGTCATGGATTTCTCCTTGGGTTTCCCCTTGTTTGGTGATTTTTCTGCCGGCAATGGTAGTCAAACCGGGGGGCGAGGCAAGATCAGCCTTTTCCTCGCAATTTTCCGCCCGATGGAGTACACGCGGGGCGCTATCGAAAACACCTGAAGTAATGACGGAAAAACCCCAGCCCACCCGCATCTATGTCGATGCCGACGCCTGCCCGGTGAAGGACGAGATCTATCGCGTCGCGACCCGCCTCGGCGTGCCCGTCAGCGTGGTCGCCGGCCAACTTCATCCGCGTGCCGCAGGACCCGCTGATCGAACGCATCGCGGCCGGTTCCGGCATGGATGCCGCCGACGACTGGATCGCCGAACGTGCAGGCCCCGGCGACGTCGTCATCACCGCGGACATTCCGCTGGCCAGCCGCTGCGTCAAGGCCGGCGCCGAGGTGATCGCGCCGAACGGCAAGCCGTTTTCGGAGGCCTCGATCGGCATGACGCTCGCGGTGCGGAACCTGATGACCGATCTGCGCTCGTCGGGTGAAATTACCGGCGGGCCGAAATCGTTCTCGCCGCGCGACCGCTCGACGTTCCTGTCGGCGCTCGACCAGACCATCCGCCGCATCCAGCGCCGCCACGCTGAGCAGGCGGCGGCAAGCCAGGGCTGACCCGCGATGGCGCCGCCGCTGATCCAGCTCAAGGATATCCGCCTGACGTTTGGCGGCACGCCGCTTCTGACCGGCGTCGAGCTCTCGGTGTCTCCGGCCGAGCGGGTCTGCCTGATCGGCCGCAACGGCTCCGGCAAGTCGACGCTCCTGAAGATCGCCGCCGGCCTGGTCGAGTCCGACAGCGGCAGCCGTTTCGTGCAGCCGGGCGCGACCATCCGCTATTTGCCGCAGGAGCCGGATTTCGCAGGCCATGCAACCACGCTCGCCTATGTCGAGGCGGGTTTGGGGCCGGGCGACGACCATTATGCAGCGCGCTATCTGCTCGAACAACTCGGCTTGCACGGCGACGAGGATCCGGCCAGCCTCTCCGGCGGCGAGGCGCGGCGCGCGGCGCTGGCGCGGGTGCTGGCGCCCTCGCCCGACATTCTGCTGCTCGACGAGCCGACCAACCATCTCGATCTCCCGACCATCGAATGGCTGGAGCACGAGTTGGACAGCCGCCGCAGCGCGCTGGTCCTGATCAGCCACGACCGCCGCTTCCTCACCAACCTCTCGCGCGCGACCGCCTGGCTCGACCGCGGCCAGATCCGGCAGATCGACCGCGGCTTTGCCGCTTTCGAGGGCTGGCGCGACGAGGTGCTGGCGGAAGAGGAGCGCGAGCAGCACAAGCTCGACCGCAAGATCGTCAACGAGGAGCACTGGCTGCGCTACGGCGTCTCCGGCCGCCGCAAGCGAAACGTCAAGCGGCTCGGCAATCTGTTTGCGCTGCGCGAGCAGCGGAGGAGTTATCGGGGTGCGGCAGGCAACGCCAATCTGGCCGCGGCGGAAGCCGAGAAATCCGGGCCGGCTGGTGATCGAGGCGAAAGGCATCGGCAAGAGCTATGGCGAGCGCAGGATCGTGGATAATTTCTCGATCCGCGTGCAGCGCGGCGATCGCGTCGGCATTGTCGGACCGAACGGCGTCGGCAAGACCACGCTGGTGAACTTGCTGACGGGCGCGGAAACGCCTGACAGCGGTTCCGTGCGGGTCGGCGCGAACATCGAGATGGCGACGCTGGACCAGCATCGCGAAAGCCTCGATCCCAAATCGACTCTCGCCGAGGCGCTGACCGGCGGCCGCGGCGATCATGTGATGGTCGGCGGCAAGCCGAAGCATGTCGTGAGCTATATGGAGGATTTCCTGTTCGCGCGCGAGCAGATGAGGACACCGCTCGAAGTGCTCTCCGGCGGCGAACGCGGCCGGCTGATGCTGGCCCGCGCACTCGCAAAACCCTCCAATCTGCTGGTGCTGGACGAGCCGACCAACGATCTCGATCTCGAAACCCTCGACGTGCTCGAGGAGATGCTCGGCGATTACGAAGGCACGGTGATCCTGATCAGCCACGACCGCGATTTCCTCGACCGCGTCGTGACCTCGGTGATCGCACCCGACGGCAACGGCAGATGGATCGAATATGCCGGCGGCTATTCCGACATGCTGAGCCAGCGCGGCTCCGATCTCAGCCGCGAGACGGTGAAGGCGCCGGCGACCGAGGAGAAGGAGGCCAAGGCGGCCCCCGCCTCTCCCGCCCCCGCGACAAAACGCCGGCTGAATTTCAACGAGAAGCACGCGCTGGAAACGCTGCCCAGGACCATCGAGAAACTGCATGCCGAGATCGCGAGGCAACAAAAATTGCTTGACGATCCCAGGCTCTACGCCAAGGATCGCAAGAAATTCGACGAGGCTTCGCGAGCCATGGCCAAGGCGCAGCAAGAACTGGCCGCGGCCGAAGACCGCTGGCTGGAGCTGGAAGTGTTGCGCGAAGAGATAGAACAAGCATGAACCATATCGCTTCGTCATTGCGAGCGCAGCGAAGCAATCCATGTCTCCGCAATGAATGGATTGCTTCGTCGCTACGCTCCTCGCAATGACGAGAATACCGTAGCCGGAGTAGCCCCGATGACCACACCCCTCGCCGCCAAAATCGCCCGCGAATACGGCACGCCCTGCGCCGTCATCGACATGGACAAGGTCGAGCGCAACATCGCGCGCATCCAGGCGGCCTGCGACACGGCCGGGGTCGCCAACCGGCCACACATCAAGACGCACAAGAGCCCTCTGCTGGCGAAAATGCAGATCGCGGCCGGCGCCAAGGGCATCACCTGCCAGAAGCTCGGCGAAGCCGAAATCATGGCTGACGCCGGTATCGACGACATCCTGATCTCCTACAATCTCCTCGGCGAAGAGAAGATGGCGCGGCTCGCCGCGCTGCAGGCCAAGGCGAACATGACGGTCGCCGCCGACAATTCGACCGTCATCGCGGGCCTGCCGAAGGCGGCGGACGTTTCAGGCCGCCCGCTGTCGGTCGTGGTCGAATGCGATACGGGCCGCAAACGCGCCGGTGTCGAAACGCCGGCGGAGGCGATCGCGCTGGCGCGCGAGATCGCCGGGTTGAAGGGCCTGCAATTTGCGGGCTTCATGCTCTACCCGACCGAGACCGGCTGGGCGGAGGCGCAGAAATTCTACGACGAGGCGCTGGCCGGTGTGCGCGTGCACGGACTCGAGGCCAAAATGGTCTCTACCGGCGGCACGCCGAACCTGAAGAATGTCGGCAAGCTCAAGGGCGCCACCGAACATCGTCCCGGCACCTATATCTACAACGACCGCATGCAGGTCGCAGCCGGTGTCGCCTCCTGGGACGACTGCGCGCTCAACATCTATTCGACAGTGGTGAGCCGCGCCGGCCCCGAACGCGGCATACTCGATGCTGGCTCGAAGACGCTGACCTCGGATACCGGCGGCGGGCTCGACGGCCACGGCCTGATCCTCGAACATCCCGAGGCGAAGATCGCCAAATTCGCGGAAGAGCACGGTTTCCTCGACCTCGCCCGCAGCAACACGCGGCCCAATGTCGGCGATGTCGTGCGCATCGTGCCCAATCATGTCTGCGTCGTCGTCAACATGATGGACGAGGTGGTGATGGTGCGCGGCGACGAGATCGTCGGCGTGCTGCCGGTCGCGGCGCGGGGGAAGTTGCGGTGAACTTTCTCCGTCATTGCGAGGAGCCAACGGTCCGCGCGAGGCGCGGCCCGAATCACAGGCTCCGCGACGAAGCAATCCATATCTTGGTACGCGGAGAAATGGATTGCTTCGCTTCGCTCGCAATGACGGAGGTTGATCTTGCGCTCCAGCCACCCCAACGCCCCCCTGCCCGCCGCTGCTCCCGTTGCAAACGAGGCCTGCAGCAAATAGCCGCCGGTCGGCGCCTCCCAGTCGAGCATCTCGCCGGCGGCAAACACGCCCGGCAACCGCCGCAGCATGAAATCCTCGTCGAGCTCGTCGAAGCTGATACCGCCCGCGGTCGAGATCGCGCGCGCGATCGGCGCGGTGCCGGTGAGCCTGATCGGCACGGCATTGATCAACTCGGCGAGGTCTTTTGGCGACGAGCGACGGCCGGAGATCGGCCGGAAGCGATCGCCGCCTCCTGCACAAGGCCGATCGCGACCGGCGACAAATTGGCCGCCTTGCGCAGAAAATTCGAGAACGATTGCTTGCCGCGCGACGCGGACAGTCGCGTGGCCAATTCATCCGCCTTGAGATCGGGTCGCAAGGCGACAAGCAATTCCGCCTCGCCCGATTTCGCCATTGTCTCGCGCAACGCGGCTGATAGCGCATAGATCGCCCCGCCCTCGATCCCGCCCCGGGTGACGATGGCCTCGCCGCGGATCGTGTGTGCACCGAAGCGAAATTCAACGCCCTTCAGCGGCTGGCCTTCGAAGCGATCCCTGAAGACATCGGACCATTTGACGGTGAAACCGCAATTCGCCGCACGCAGCGGCGAGATCACGACGCCCTTTGCCGCCAACAGTTCAGTCCAGGTCCCATCGGAGCCAAGCCGCGGCCAGCTTGCGCCGCCCAGCGCCAGCACCGTCGCACGCGCTTCCACCGCGCGTTCGCCATCCGAAGTCTGGAACAACAAGCGTCCGCGGTTCGTCCCATCCAAGCCAGCGATGCCGGAATGCGAATTTCACGCCTTGCGAGTCCAGCCGGCGCAGCCAGGCCCGCAGCAACGGCGACGCCTTGAAGCTTTCCGGAAACACGCGCCCGCTGGAGCCGACAAAGGTCGGCTGGCCCAAAGCCTCGCTCCATTCGCGCAACCGGTCCGGCGTAAAGGCGGCGATAGCCGCTTCCAGCCGCGGCGCCGCCTCGCGGTAACGCGCGAGGAACGCGGCGAACTGCTCGCTGTGGGTCAGGTTGAGCCCGCCGCGGCCGGCCATCAGGAATTTTCGGCCCGCCGACGGCATGGCGTCATAGACCGTGACGCGGCGCCGCCCCGCGCCAGCACCTCCGCCGCCATCAGCCCGGCCGGGCCGGCACCGATGACGATGACGTTGGTTTGGCGTTCAGACATGGCGTGAGCGTAGGCCAAGGCGAGCGCCATCGAGAAAGATTGTCATTCCGGGATGGTCCGAAGGACCGGATCCGGAATCTCGAGATTCTCAGGTGCGCAATTGCGCACCATAGTTCGATGCTTCGCATCGTCCCGGAATGACAGCTCACAATTTCACGCCGGCACGCGCGGCGGCCTGGCCGACATATTTTTGCGTCTGCTGAAACGCGCTCTCCAGCGCCTTAGCCTTCGACATGTCGCTGATCTCGGCGAAATGCGCGGCGACCGCATCCGGCGTCCACTCCGACGGCGGCAGGTTGATGCCCTCGCTCTCGATGACCTGGATCACCGCGAACGAGCCGGCGCCGGCGCCCATGATGGTGCGGGTCGGCGCGTCCTCGCTCAGCATGTATTCGACCGCCGGCGTGATCGCCTCCGGGCTTCATCAGCTTGAGCGGCTCTGGCGGCATCAATTCCTCGGTCATCCGCGTCGCCGCGGTCGGCGAGATCGTGTTGACGCGGATATTGTACTTGCGCCCCTCTTCGGCCAGCACATTCATCAACCCGACCATGCCGGACTTCGCCGCTCCGTAATTGGCCTGGCCGAAATTGCCGTAGAGGCCGGACGACGAGGTCGTCAGCACGATCCGCCCGTAGTTGCGCTCACGCATGCCCTCCCACACAGCCTTGCAGCAATAGAAGCTGCCGGTGAGATGAACGTCCAGCACCTTGGCGAAATCGGCAGGCTCCATCTTGGCGAACGACTTGTCGCGGAGGATACCGGCATTCGCACACAGGAGATCGACGCTGCCCCACTCCTTTGTCGCACGCGCGACCATCGTCTGAACCTGCGCGAAATTCGAGACATCGGCGCCGTCGGCCATCGCCGTGCCGCCGGCCTTCCTGATTTCCTCGACCACGGCTTCCGCCGGCGACAACGATCCGCCGGTGCCGTCGCGCGCGCCGCCGAAATCGTTGACCACGACCTTTGCGCCGCGGCTCGCCAGCCCCAGCGCATGCGCGCGCCCGAGACCATTGCCCGCGCCGGTCACGATGGCGACGCGTCCGTCAAACCTGATTGTCATGGATGTGCTTCCCTATGCTTTCTTCTCTCTCGGAGCCAGGGCGCCGGATGAGGGGTCTGTCGCCGCGGAGAGATGGCCGGGCTTGACCCGGCCATCCATCATCAAATCGCTCGATTTCGATCAGAGAGGGATCGCCGGGACAAACCCGGCCATGACGACTCCTACTACTCGAAATAAATCAGGCCGATCCAGTCGGCGACGAGGGCGGGCTTGTCCTCGCCCTCGATCTCGACGGTGACGTTGGTGCGCGACTGCAATTCCTTCGGCTTGCGGAGCCTGGCTTCCGCCAGCACGAAGCGGCCGCGCACGCGCTTTCCGGCCTTCACCGGCGAGATGAAGCGGAGCTTGTCGAAGCCGTAATTGACGCCCATCGTGGTGCCCTCGATGACCGGCATCACCTCATAGGACATGATGGACATCAGCGACATCGTGAGGAAGCCGTGCGCCACCGTGGAGCCGAACGCGGTTTCACGCTTCGCGCGTTCCGGATCGACATGGATGAACTGGTGATCCTCGATCACGTCGGCGTAGACGTTGATCCGGTTCTGATCGACCAGGTGCCATGAGGAGACGCCGACCTCCTTGCCGACCATGGCCTGATAGGCTTCCAGCGAAATCGGCGGCTTCTTCCAGACTTCATTCATTCCTTATTGCTCCGATCCCGCCGTTCGAACCTTCTGCAGCTCCGGGAACTCCTCCTCGCGAAATTCCCTGCCGCGCAAGGCGTCGTCGCGGTTGTTGTCATGCTCCAGCCGGCGCAACTGCACGCGGCGGATTTTTCCGGAAATGGTCTTCGGCAATTCCGTCACCAGCTCGAGCTTGCGGATGCGCTTGAACGGCGCCAGCCGCGCGTGCAAATGCCTGAAGATCGACAGCGCCGTCTCCGGCGAGCGCTCGACGCCCGCGGTCAGCAGCACATAGGCCTTCGGGATCGCAAGGCGAATCGGATCGGGGCTCGGCACGACGGCGGCTTCCGCCACCAACTCGTGCTCGATCAGCACGCTTTCCAGCTCGAACGGGCTGATCCGGTAGTCGGAGGATTTGAAGACGTCGTCGGAGCGGCCGACAAAGGTGAAATAGCCGTCGTCATCGACGAACACCACGTCACCGCTGCGATAATGATCGCCGTCGGCGCCCGAGAGCTTGCCGTCCTCGCCCTGATAGCCCTGCATCAGGCCCGCCGGCCGATCGGCGCCAAGCACCAGCGACACCTCGCCCTCTTTGGTAACGCGCCCATCGGCATCCATGATCTCGACGCGATAGCCCGGCAGCGGCCGGCCCATCGAGCCAACCTTGACCTTCTGCCCCGGCGAGTTGCCGGCAAGCGCCGTCGTTTCGGTCTGGCCGTAACCGTCGCGGATGGTGAGGCCCCAGGCGGCGCGAACCTGATCGATGACTTCGGGATTGAGCGGCTCGCCGGCGCCGCAGACCTCGCGCAGGCTGACCTTGAAATCCGCGAGCCGTTCCTGGATGAACAGCCGCCACACTGTCGGCGGCGCGCATAGTGTCGTGACGCCGCAGCGGCCGATGGTGGCGAGCAGTTGCTTCGCCTCGAAGCGCGGCTGGTTGACGATGAAGATCGTCGCCCCCGCATTCCAGGGCGCGAAGAAGCAGCTCCAGGCATGCTTGGCCCAGCCCGGCGAGGAGATGTTGAGATGCACGTCGCCCGGCTGCAGGCCCAGCCAGTACATGGTCGAGAGCGCGCCGACGGGATAGCTGCGCTGGCTGTGGCGCACGAGTTTCGGCTTCGCCGTCGTGCCCGAGGTGAAATAAAGCAGCATCGGATCGTCGGCGTTGGTCGGTCCATCAGGCGCGAACGCTTCCGGAAATTCCGCCGACTGCTCGAACGGCAGCCATCCCTCGACCGTTGCACTCGCGCCGACGACGATATTGACGAGCTTGCCGGCGCGAAGCTTCGCAAACTTGGCAACCTGATCCTGTGTCGCCACCACGGCCTTCGCCCGGCCGCGGTCGAGCCGGTCCTGCAGTTCGTCCGGGGTCAAGAGCGTGGTCGCGGGGATCACGACCACGCCGAGCTTCATGGCGGCAAGCATGGTCTCCCAGAGCGGCACGACGTTGCCGAGCAGCAGCAGGAGATGGTCGCCGCGCTTCAGCCCTTGCGCGCGCAGGAAATTCGCGACCTGGTTGGAGCGGCGCGACAGCGTCGCGAAGGAAAGCTTGGTCTCCCTGTCTTGGCCGGCATCGACGATCCAGAGCGCCGTCCGGTCCCGGCTTTGGGGATCGCGCGCCAGATCCGCATCGAACCAGTCGAGCGCCCAGTTGAAGGCGCTGGCTTCAGGCCAGCGAAAGCCTTTCACCGCCGCATCGTAATCGGTCCGATGCTTCAGGAGAAAGGTGCGCGCTTCCTGGAAGGTGGTCATGTTTGTGGCCTATCGAACGAGCCGGTTAAACTGTCGTCATTGCGAGGAGCGAAGCGACGAAACAATCCGACTTGACGACGCCAAAGCTGGATTGCTTCGCGGAGCCTGTCATCGGGCCGCGCTTGGCGCGGACCCGTTGGCTCGCGATGACGGTGGCAACTACTTCCCCGCGAGGCTGCGGACATGCTGGATGATGCCCGAGAAATCCACGCCACCATTGCCGGCGGCATCGAACGCCTTGTACATCTCCTGCGCCTGTTTGCCGAGCGGGGTGGCCGCTCCCGTTGCTTTCGCAGCATCCTGAGCCAGCGTGAGGTCCTTCACCATCAAGGCCGCCGCAAAGCCCGGCTTATAATCATTGTTGGCGGGCGACGTCGGTACCGGACCCGGCACCGGACAATAGGAGGTCAGCGCCCAGCATTGCCCCGACGAGGTCGACATCACGTCGAACACCGCTTGATGCGACAGGCCGAGCTTCTCGGCCAGCGCAAAGGCTTCCCCGACCGCGATCATGGATACCGCGAGGACCATGTTATTGCAGATCTTGACGCCCTGACCTGCACCCGCACCGCCGCAATGCACGATCTTCTTGCCCATCTTTTCCAGCACGGGTTTTGCTGCCGCAAACGCCTTGTCCTCGCCGCCGCACATGAAGGTCAGCGTCGCGCCCTTGGCGCCGCCGGTGCCGCCCGAGACCGGCGCATCGACCGAGGCGACACCGTGTTTCGCCGCCAGCGCATGCGCCTGCTTGGCGCTTTCGACATCGATGGTCGAGCAATCGATGATCAGCGCGCCCTTGGCCATCGCGGGCACCACCTCGCTCCAGACCGAGAGCACATGCTTGCCCGCGGGCAGCATGGTGATCACGACCTCGGCGCCCTTCACCGAGCCGGCCGCGCTCTCGGCAATCGCGGCACCATCGGCCTTGGCCTGATCGCGCGAGGCCGCGGCCAGATCGAACGCCACCACCTTGTGGCCGGCCTTCACCAGATTGGCCGCCATGGGCCCGCCCATATTGCCGAGGCCGATGAATGCGATCGTTGTCATGTCCATTTCCTCCGCTGGGCCGTTTCTGCTTTTTAAGGGAATTTCAGTTCGTCCGCGCCGATCTCGGCAAAGTAAGGCGCGACCATTGCCGGTGTCACGTCCTCGATCCTGGGCGGCGACCATTTCGGATTGCGATCCTTGTCGATCACGGCGGCGCGCACGCCCTCGCGGAAATCGTCGCTCCGGAACACTTCCAGCGCCGCACGATACTCCCGCACCAGGCACTCTTCCAGCGAGGCTGACTTCCGCGCCAGCCGCAGCAGCCTCAAGGTCACCACCATGCCGCGGGGCGACTTCTCGCCGAGCGTGTTCAGCGTCGACTGCGCGAGCTCCGAACTGTCCCGCTTCAGCGCCGCAACGATGTCTTCCATGCGATCATGGGCGAACCAGCCGTCGATCTGCGCCTGCTTCGCCGCGACCGGTCCCGCCTTCTCACCCGTCGCAAAGCCTTCGATCAGCGTCCTGATCTCGCTCGACAGGGTACCGGCACGGACCCTGGTCAACACTTCGCGCAGGGCCGGCAATTTCGCCGACGGCACCACCGCATCGGCAAAACGCGCATGGATCGCATCCGGCCCGTTCATGATCTGGCCGGTCAGGCCGAAATAGGTGCCGATCTCGCCGGGCGAACGCGACAGCAGGAAGGTGCCGCCGACATCGGGAAAGAAGCCGAGGCCCACTTCGGGCATCGCCAGCTTCGTCCGCTCGGTGACGACGCGGTGGCTGCTGTGCGCCGACAGGCCGACGCCGCCGCCCATCACCAGCCCGTCCATGAACGCGACATACGGCTTCGGATATTTCGCGATCCGGGCGTTCATGATGTATTCCTGACGCCAGAACCGCTTGCCGAGATCGCCGCCTGCGCACGAACTCTCGTAAAGCCCGCGGATATCACCGCCCGCGCACAGGCCGCGTTCGCCAGCGCCTTCCAGGACCACCACCGCCACCGCGGGATCGGTCTCGAACTGAGAGAGCGCCCGGTCGATGCCTTCCGACATCTCGAGCGTCATGGCGTTGATCGCCTTCGGCCGGTTGAGCCGGATAATGCCGGCCGATCCTTCGCGCCGGACAATCACGTCGGGCTCGGTGACCGCGTCCATCATCGCGCGCCCTCGATCATCTTGCGCGACACGATCAACCGCATGATCTCGTTGGTCCCCTCGAGGATCTGGTGCACGCGCAGAGTCGCGCACGATCTTCTCGATTCCGTACTCGCTGAGGTAGCCATAGCCGCCATGGAGCTGCAGCGCCTGGTTGGCGACCTCGAAGCCGACATCGGTGCCGAAGCGCTTGGCCATGGCGCACAGCATGGTCGCATCGGGATCCTTGCGGTCGAGGGCTGCCGCCGCGCGCCAGAGAAAGGTGCGCGCCGCCTCCAGCTCGGTCGCCATGTCGGCAAGGCGGAATTGCAGCGCCTGGAATTCGTCGAGGCGCTTTCCAAACGCCTTGCGCTCTTTCATGTAGGCGAGCGCCTTGTCGAGCGCGGCCTGCGCGCCGCCCAGCGAACAGGCGGTGATGTTGAGGCGGCCGCCGTCAAGCCCGGCCATCGCGATCTTGAAGCCGATGCCTTCGTCGCCCAGGCGATTGGCCACCGGCACCCGCGCGTTTTCGAAGATCACCGCGCGGGTCGGCTGTGCGTTCCAGCCCATCTTGCGCTCATTGGCGCCGAACGACAGCCCGGGCGTATCGCCTTCCACGACGAGTGTGGAGATGCCGCCGGGGCCGTCGGCGCCGGTCCTCACCATCACGACATAGAGGTCGCCGCCGCCCGCGCCCGAGATGAACTGCTTCTGGCCGTTCAGCACATAATGGTCGCCGTCGCGCACCGCGCGGGTGCGCAACGCCGCCGCGTCCGATCCCGAATTGGGCTCGGTCAGGCAGTAGCTCGCGATCAGCTCCATGGTGCAGAGCCTTGGCAGCCATTTGTGGCGCTGGGTGTCATTCCCGTAGGAATCGATCATCCAGGACGCCATGTTGTGGATGGAGATGAAGGCCGACACCGTCGGGCAGCCCTGCGCCAGCGCCTCGAAGATCAGCGCCGCGTCGAAGCGCGAGAGCGCCGAGCCGCCGACATCGTCGCGGATGTAGACCCCGCCGATGCCGAGCTTGGCGGCCTCGCGCATCACCTCGACCGGAAAGTGCTTCTCCTCGTCCCAGCGCAGCGCATGCGGCGCGATCTTTTCCGCGGCGAAATCCCGCGCCATCTCGCGAACCGCAATCTGGTCCTCGTTGAGCGTGAACTGCATGCGTTAGATAGCCACCCCTAAACCGCTCTCATCGTCATTGCGAGGAGCGAAGCGACGAAGCAATCCAGACTGCCGCCACGGATAGTTTTCTGGATTGCTTCGCTTCGCTCGCAATGACGGGTGCTTGCCGCTTACTTCATCGTCGGGATCGAGAACTCCGCACCCTCCTTGACGCCGGACGGCCAGCGCGAGGTCACCGTCTTGGTCTTGGTGTAGAAGCGGATCGAATCCGGTCCGTGCTGGTTGAGATCGCCGAAGCCCGACTTCTTCCAGCCGCCGAAGGTGTAGTACGCAATCGGCACCGGGATCGGCACGTTGACGCCGACCATGCCGACATTGACCTTGGCGGCGAAATCGCGCGCGGCGTCGCCGTCGCGGGTGAAGATCGCAACGCCATTGCCGTAATCATGGTCGGACGGCAGTGCGAGGGCTTCCGAATAGTCCTTGGCACGCACCACGACAGCACTGGCCCGAAAATCTCTTCCTTGTAGATCCGCATGTTCTTGGTGACGTTGTCGAACAGGCAGCCGCCCATGTAGAAGCCCTTCTCATAGCCCTGCATCTTGAAGCCGCGGCCGTCGACGGCGAGCGTAGCACCCTCCTTGATGCCGATGTCGACATAGTTCTTGACGCGATCGACCGCCTCGCGCGTCACCAGCGGGCCGTAATCGGCGGACGGATCGATCGAGGTGCCGATCTTCAAGGATTCCACGCGCGGGATCAGCTTTTCCATCAGCCGGTCGGCCGTGGTCTTGCCGACGGGCACGGCGACGGAGACCGCCATGCAGCGCTCGCCGGCCGAGCCGTAGCCCGCGCCGATCAGGGCATCGACGGCCTGGTCCATGTCGGCGTCGGGCATGACGATGGCGTGGTTCTTGGCGCCGCCAAAGCACTGGCAGCGCTTGCCGCTCGCGGCCGCGCGTTCATAGATATATTGCGCGATCGGCGAGGAGCCGACAAAGCCGACCGCCTTGATGTCGGGGTCGTCGAGGATGGCGTCGACCGCTTCCTTGTCGCCGTTGACGACATTGAGGATGCCCGGCGGCAGGCCGGCCTCGATCATCAATTCCGCAAGCATCATCGGCACGCCGGGGTCGCGCTCGGACGGCTTCAGGATGAAGGCGTTGCCGCAGGCGATCGCGGGCGCGAATTTCCACATCGGGATCATCGCCGGGAAATTGAACGGCGTGATACCCGCGACGACGCCGAGCGGCTGGCGCAGCGAATAGATATCGATGCCGGGGCCCGCGCCCTCGGTATATTCGCCCTTCAACAGATGCGGAACGCCGATCGCGAATTCCACGACCTCGAGGCCACGCTGGATGTCGCCCTTGGCGTCGGGAACCGTCTTGCCATGCTCGCGCGCCAGCAGCTCCGCGAGCTTGTCGTAGTCGCGCTGGGCGAGCTCGAGGAACTTCATCATCACGCGCGCGCGGCGCTGCGGGTTGGTGGCCGCCCATTCCGGTTGCGCGGCGCGGGCATTTTCGACCGCAGCGCGAACCTCGGCCTTGGACGCCAGCGCCACCTTGGCCTGGACGTCACCGGTCATGGGTTCGAAGACATCGGCCGTGCGGCCCGATTTGCCCTGAACCTCCTTGCCGCCGATGAAATGTCCGATTGCGCGCATGTGATCCTCCACGACTAGCGAAATGCCGGTTTTAGCCGGCATCTTGCAGTCTTTGCAGCGTTTGGGAAGGGTGAATGCGAGGGTTCGGTCTTGCGAAAATGCCGACCTTCATGCCCGCCGATGCGGGCATTCGACCAATGGCTTAGCCGAATAGCCTGAGACGGCGCTTCAATGCCGGGCGGACGCTGCCTTGGGAGGCCTCTTCGCCGCCGCTTTTGCCGCAGCCGAACGACCGAGCGCGGCCGCGCGCCCTGCGCTCAGGATTTCCTCGGAAAACTCGCCATTGCCCGCGATCCGCGACAGCACCAGCGCGCCCATCATGGTCGCAAGCGTGGCCGAAGCCTGCTTGCGCGCGGCCTTGCGCGGCAGATCGGGAATCTGGTCGGCCATCATGTCGATCATCTGATCGAGCTTGGCGGCAAAGGCCCGCCGCGCCTTCGGGCCTTCGCGGGCGATTTCGGCGCCCAGCGTCGGAACCGCGCAGCCATGCCCGGGATCGTCGCGATGCACCGTCGTGAGATAGGAATCGACGATCGTCGAAAGCCGCTTTTCCGGCGGTGTCTGCGCGGCCGTCTTGCGCCAATGCTCCATCGAGCGGTCCATCGCATAGGCAAAGGCCTCGATCACCAGCGCCTCGCGCGAATCGAAATGGGCGTAGAAGCCGCCATGGGTCAGCCCCGCCTCCTTCATCAGGTCGGCGACACCGATGCCGTGGGCGCCCTTTTCGCGCAGCCGGACCGAGGCTTTTCGCACAATCCGCGCGTGGGTTTCCTGCTTGTGCTCCTTGGAATAGCGCATAGGTGGTCCTATTGAATGTTTGCAGTCATATAATAACGATTTCGGCAGAAAAAGCTGCCCCTATTTCATCAATCGCGGTCCATGGCGGAGCCTGGGGCATGATCCGGAAAAGTGTGAAGCGGTTTTCCGAAAAGATCATGCCCAAACAAGGAGCTAAAGCGCGCGATGACGATTCATCTCAAAGTCATCGCGCGCTTTAGCACGGAGCTTGACAAGGGCGCATCCTCCCCCGGAAGTACCGCTTTCCGTCCCGATCGCGAGAGCTCCCATGCAAATGCTGAACCATCATTGCGGCGTCGACCGCGACTCCCGCGGCGTCGTGCGCGTCTCGATCTGCAACGCCGGCTCGCTGAACATTCTGGGTTCCGCCGTCACCAATGGGGTTCGCGAGGGCCTGCAACAGCTTGCGGCGGACCGCACGATCCGTGTCCTCGTGCTCGCCGGCCAGAGCGAGAAGAGCATGATCGGCGGCGCCGACATCAAGGAGATGGCGACGCTGGAGCAGAAGTCCGCAGAAGCCTTCATCTCCCGCCTGCGCGACCTCTGCGAGGCCGTCCGCGCCTTTCCGGCGCCCGTGATCGCGCGGATGCCCGGCTGGTGCCTCGGCGGCGGGCTCGAGGTCGCGGCCGCCTGCGATTTCCGGGTCGCCGCGCATGACGCCAGGTTCGGAATGCCCGAGGTGCGGGTCGGCATCCCCTCGGTGATCCACGCGGCGCTGTTGCCGCGGCTGATCGGCTGGGGCCGCGCGCGCTGGCTGGTGATGACCGCGGAAAACATCGACGCGCCGACCGCGCTCGCCTGGGGACTGGTCGACGTCGTCGCGCCGGAGCGCGGGCTCGATCAATCCGTCGAAAAGGTCATCGAGATGCTGCTCGAATGCGGCCCGGAAGCGCTGCGTTCGCAGAAGGCGCTGCTGCGGCAATGGGAGGAATTGCCGCTGACGGAATCCATCAACCTCAGCGTCGGCGTGTTCGGCAAATCGTTCCTGACCGACGAGCCGAAGCGGCTGATGCAGGGCTTCATCAACCGGAAGCGGTAGGGCCTGAGTTGTCATGCCCCGCGAAAGCGGGGCATCCAGTAGCCATCGGTGCTTACTGGATCATCCGCCTTCGCGGATGATGACAGCTATACTCGCCTCACTGTCGTTCTCTTTTACTCATCCGATCACGACATTTTGTCATGAGCGGCTGCCGTTGCATTTTTTGCGGTGCATTATATGATGATCACCATACAAAACTGGCGTTTCAGGAAATTCCGTCATGGCCGCAACCTCCGATCCCGTCGTCATCCTCTCCGCCGCGCGCACACCGCTCGGCCGCTTCATGGGCGAACTCACCCCCTTCAGCGCCCACAAGCTCGGCTCGCATGTCATCAAGGCCGCGCTGGAGCGTGCCAGGCTCGCGCCGGAGAAGATCGACGAGGTCTTCATGGGCAATGTGCTGCCGGCCGGTCAGGGCCAGGCCCCGGCCCGACAGGCTGCCCGCGGCGCCGGCCTGCCTGACGCGACCGGCGCCACCACCGTCAACAAGGTCTGCGGCTCCGGCATGAAGGCGACCATGCTGGCGCACGACATCATCCATGCCGGCTCGGCCGACATCGTGCTTTCCGGCGGAATGGAGAGCATGTCGAACGCGCCTTATCTGCTCGCGAAAGCCCGCGGCGGCTATCGCGCCGGCCACGACCGCATCATCGATCACATGATGATGGACGGGCTGGAAGATGCCTACGAGACCGGCCGCTCCATGGGCGATTTCGGCGAAGCGACCGCGGAAGCCTATCAGTTCACCCGCGCCGACCAGGACGCCTACGCCGTGGAGACGCTGACGCGCGCGCGGCGGGCGGTCGAGGGCGGCGCCTTCAAGGCCGAGATCGCGCCGATCACGCTCACCGAAAAGACCGGACTGCGGCTGATCGCCAATGACGAGCATCCGCTGAAGGTCGATCCGGCGAAAATCCCCGCGCTGAAGCCGGCGTTCCGCGCCAACGGCACCATCACGCCCGCCGCGTCTTCCGCCAATGCCGACGGCGCCGCGGCGCTGATCCTCGCAAAACGATCGCTGGCCGACCGCGAAGGCCTGCCGGTGTTCGCCGAGATCAGGGGCCACGCGACGCACAGCCAGGAGCCGCAATGGTTCACCACCGCGCCGATCCCGGCGATCCGGAAGCTGCTCGACAAGGTCGGCTGGAAGGTCGGCGATGTGGATCTCTTTGAGATCAACGAGGCCTTCGCGGTCGTCGCCATGGCGGCGCAGAAAGACCTCGGCATCCCCAGAGAGAAACTGAACATCAACGGCGGCGCCTGCGCGCTCGGCCATCCCATCGGCGCGACCGGCGCAAGGCTGATCGTGACGCTGCTGCACGCGCTGGAAGCGAAAAATCTCAAGCGCGGCGTGGCGGCGCTTTGCATCGGCGGCGGCGAAGCCACCGCGATTGCGGTTGAGCGCTGACGTTGCGTACGTCCTAAAATGAGGGAACTATAGCATTTGAGCCGAACGGCCCCCGTGCCAGGATATGCCGAACAAGTCAGGCAAAACTCAAGAAAATCTCAAGCAACCCTCCAAGCAAGTTTCCAAGACCCGCCCTATTAAAAACCCTCCAGGCAAACCTTCCGAGGCTCAATGATCTCGAATTGGCTGTCCGCCGCCCTTTCTCGCCGCAACATCCATTACGGCTGGGTGATGGTCGGCGTCACCTTCTTCACCGCGCTGATCTCGGCCGGAACCGTCGGTGCGCCCGGCGTCTTCATCGTGCCGCTGCAGCATGAATTCGGCTGGACGACCGCGGAGATTTCGTCCGCGCTCTCGATCCGCTTCATCCTGTTCGGATTGATGGCGCCGTTCGCGGCTGCGCTACTCAACCGCTACGGCCTGCGCAACGTGACGTTGGCGGCACAACTCATCGTGGTCTCTGCGCTACTCGCTTCGCTCGCCATGACCAAGGTCTGGCAGCTGATGCTGCTCTGGGGCGTCGTGATCGGGATCGGCACCGGCATGACCGCGCTGGTGCTCGGCGCGACCATTGCGGCGCGCTGGTTTTCGGCACGGCGCGGCCTCGTCGTGGGCATCCTGACCGCGAGCGTTGCGACCGGACAGTTGGTCTTCCTGCCGTTGCTTGCGAGCCTCACGGAACGTTACGGCTGGCGCGTCGCGCTGACGCTGGTCTGCGTCATGCTTGGCATTGCGGCCTTTGCCGTGCTGATGGTGATGCGTGATCGCCCAAGCGACGTCGGCCTGCGTCCGTTTGGTGACGAGGGCACCGCGCCACTCCCGGCGCCACCGCCGAGCAACGCACCAATCATGGCTGCCGCGCTCGGCACGCTCCGCGATTCCTCGAAATCGTCGGTGTTCTGGATCCTGTTCGCGACCTTTTTCGTCTGCGGCGCCTCCACCAACGGGCTCGTTCAGGTGCACCTGATCCCGATGTGCCTCGACTTCGGCATTCCGCAGGTGCAGGCCGCGAGCCTCCTCGCCGCGATGGGCATCTTCGACTTCTTCGGCACGATCATGTCGGGGTGGCTGTCGGACCGCTATGACAATCGCTGGCTCTTGTTCTGGTATTACGGTCTGCGCGGGCTGTCGCTGGTCTTCCTGTCGTTCAGCGACTTCTCGTTCTACGGCCTGTCGCTGTTTGCGATGTTCTACGGGCTCGACTGGATCGCGACCGTACCGCCGACGGTGCGGCTCACCGCACAGCGCTTCGGCGCCGAGCGCGCCAATCTGGTGTTCGGCTGGATTTTCGCCGGCCACCAACTCGGTGCCGGCGCCGCCGCGTTCGGCGCCGGCCTGTCGCGCACGGTCTACGCCACTTATCTGCCGGCGTTTTTCGTTGCGGGCGCGCTGTGCATCATTGCCGCATTGATCGTGCTGGCGATCTCCCGGCCGCCGAAGCCCGCGACGGCAGCCGCCTTGGCGAGCGCTAATACGTGATCGTGGTGCGGACGCCGATCATGACGGCGTCCTTGATCCGGCGCGTCTGCGTCGGATCGTTCGGATCGACGGCGCCGCCGGCGGGATGGGCGATATATTCAAACACCGGCTGCACCAGGAAGTTCGGCATGATCTCGGCCTGATAGGTGATCTCGAGGATCGCCTCAAAGTCGCGGATCGGATAGGCCGTGCCGGTGAATATCTGGACATCCCGGTCGAGCTGGCGCGCGCGGTCGGAAATCCTGGCAAAGGTCGCCGCGACGCCGAACCTGTCGTTCGGCCGCTTCTCGCTGAAGCCGGTGAACAGGAAGCCGCCATCGACATAGGCGTTGACCAGGTTGCGGTCCGACGGGCTGACGGAGGCGCGCAGGAAGAACGCCGCGCCCTTGTCGGAATCGGGCGCGGCGCGCTGCAGCATCTGCTCATAGACCATGAACACGCCGTTGTTCCGCCGGAGCCAACGCGGATCGCCGGAACTGTTGGGATCGGCGAGCGAAAGGCCATCGGCCGAAACGCGCTGATCGGCAAACGACATCATGTGGTACCAGGCGCCGCCCGTGACCGTTGCGGGCAATTTGCTTTCTCCGATCTCGAATTTGTATTTGAGCTGGCCGATCCACCAGGGCGGATCGTTGACGCGAAACAGGACGCCATGGGGATTGGCAAGCTGCGGATCGAGCGGCGAATCCGGAGGCGCCGCATCGCCATCGAACAGCGCGAGATAGGCTGTGATCCTGTCCGACAGTTCGGCCTTGACCCGAATGCCCGGCACCGCGAGCGGCGGCGACGGCCCTCCGGCCGGCAGATTGATGCCGGTGATCCCGGGCCAACCGAGCGCGGAGTTGACGAACATGTCGTCATAGGTGCTGTCGAAGAACTCCACGTCGGACGCCTGCTGACCGACGCGAATGGCAAGCTTGCCGCCAAGAAGCTTCTGCTCGATCCAGAGCTCGTAAAGCCGCGTCGAGGGCAGCGCCTCGACGCCGCTAACCAGCATCAGATTGCCGATATAGCTGCGCGACAGCCCGTCGCCGTGGATCTGGAACATGTTGGCGTGGAAGGTGGCGCCGGTCCAACCCGCGACCTTCTCCAGATCGATGGTGGTGCCGAGGTCGAGGCGGCCGGTATAAATCCGGCCGGCGCGGACACCGCCGGAGACGTTCGCCAGCCCCTCCCCGATATAGGTCGCGCTGAACTGGATGCCGGCGTCGGCCAGCGCCTGCCGCGGGTCCTTTGCGACGTTCTTCTGAACGTTTGCCGCGTCCTCTGCATGCACGGCCTCGGCCGGCGCAACAACGATCAGCACCGCGAACAGGGCCAGGGCGCGAAGCAACGCGTTGCACATGTCGCGCTGCCGGCCTATTTGACGATACCCGAACGCCGCATCACCCAATAGGCGGCCGCGGACGAACCGAGCATCAACGCGGCGGCCCACACGAAGCCGCTGTCGACGTCCGTGAGAGGAAGCCCCTTGGTGTTCATGCCGAAAATGCCGGTGACCAGCGTCGGCGGCAGCAGCATCGTGGTCACGATCGAGAGCGTATGGAGATGCCGGTTGCTCTCCTCTTCCATTTTGTACCGCAGCTCTTCCTCAAGCAGGCGGCTGCGTTCGCGCAGTTCGACGATGTCGTGATCGAGGCCGTCGAGCCGTTGCGCCAGCCGCGCCGCATGAAGCTGCAATGCCGGGCTCAGATGGTCGACATTCCGCCGCTCCAGCCGGTGGAACAGCACGCGAAGCCCGCTCAATTGCCGGTGCAGGCGCAGGCAGGTGCGCCGCTGGCGACCGAGGATTCCACGCATGTCCGACTGCACCTCGCCCGCCACGATCTTCTCTTCGATCTCATCGATCTCCGTTCCGATCTTGTCCGCCATCCGGTCCATGGTGTCGGCGACCTCATCGACGATCTTTTCGAGGAGGGCTGCGACGTGCTTGACCCGGTAGCCGCCTTCCAGCACGCGCCGCGCCGCATCGGCGGCGCACAGCGCCTGATGGCGGCCGCTGATCAGGAGCCGCTCGGTCATCGCAAAGCGCAGGAAGCCGGTCTCCTCGGTCGCGGCGTCGATGGCCCGGACGAGATCGGAGAAGACGCCATAGACGCAGTCATCGAGGACATGAAGCTGCTGGAAATTGTCGCTGGAGAGCAGCAATTCCCGCGCCAGCAGCGGAAGGTTCGCCTCCGCCAGCCAAGAGCGCACCCGCGTGTCGGCGAGATTGAAATGCAGCCACAGCCGGCCGTCATGCGTGAACTCGATCGGCGCATCGATCGGCAGTTGCTCGGCGTTGCCGTCGTGATGCAGCCGAAAGGCCCAGACCAGCCCGGGAATGGCGGACGAGCCCAATAACGGCGCCGCCGACGCGCCGGCGCTCTTGGAGGTTTCCGGTTTGGCGGTATCCGGTTCGGTCAGCATGACCGCCCCCGGCAACGGACAGAAATCCCTGATGGCATTCGCATCCCCGGCCGCGCCGCGACGTGATATCGCGGGCTTGTCGGTGGATTCACCAGTTGCTCATTACAGTTTGATGTCGCGGCCATCAGCGGCGACATCACGCCGCAGGGATATCGGCGCATTCCTTCATCATCGTGTCATGCAGGACGCACAGGCGCCGGGCGCCTACGGCCTGATGGTCATGTTCCTCGCAAGCCCCGGCGTGCGCAGCGGCTCGGCGAGACGCGCGAATTCGCAGAGCAGCGAGCGCGTCTTTCGGGGGTCGATGATCTCCTCCACCCAGAATTTTTCGGCCGAGCGGAACGGCGAGCGCAACTTGTTGAGGCGAGTTTCGATCTCCTTCAACTTTGCCGCGGGATCGTCTGCGGCATCGATCTCGGCGCGATAGGCCGCCTCGATGCCGCCCTCGAGCGGCAGCGAGCCCCAATAGGCCGACGGCCAGGCATAGCGGATCGAAAAACGGTCCGCCGGCTGGTGCACGACGCCGGCAACGCCAAAGGAATTGCGCACGATCACCGTGCACCAGGGCACCGTGGTCTGGTTGACGGCGGCCATCGCGCGCACGCCATAGCGGATGGTCGCGGATTTCTCCGCGTCGAGCCCGATCATGAAGCCCGGACAGTCCATGAGATAGACGATCGGCAGATGGAAGGTTTCCGCGAAGTCGACCCAGCGGATCACTTTCTGGCAGGCTTCCGCGGTCCACGAGCCGCCATAGTGGAAGGGATCGCTCGCGAGCACGAACACCGCGCGGCCTTCGAGCCGCGCGAGCCCCACGATCATCGGCCGGCCGTAATTGGCGTTCATCTCGAAGAACGAGCCCTTGTCGAACACGGACTCGATGATGGGGCGCATCTTGTAGACCTGGCGGCGGCTGCGCGGCACCGCCTTGATCAGCGACTCGTCGGTTCGTTCGGGATCATCGCTGCAGGGCAGCGTCGGCGGCAGCTCGAATACCGAGGACGGCAGGTACGAGAGGAACCGCCTCGCCTTCGCGAACGCCTCCTCTTCGGTGTCGACGGCATCGTCGATTCCGCCTGCGCGGGTCTGGATATCCGCGCCGCCGAGTTCCTGCTTGGAGAGATCCTGCCCCAGCCGCTTCACCACCGGCGGGCCCGCGACGAACATCGCGGAATTGCGGGTCATGATCGAATAATGGCTTGCCGCGAGCCGCGCGGCGCCGAGGCCCGCAACCGAGCCAAGCCCGAGGCCCACCACCGGGACATAAGCGAGGTTTTCGGTCGTATAGCGATACCAGCGATTGCCGCCGATGCCGCCGGGCAGATTGGCCGCGCCCTTGGTCTCGATGGTCTTCACCGATCCGCCGCCGCCGGAGCCTTCGATGATGCGGATGATGGGCAGGCGGAAATCATGCGCCATCTCCTCCGCCATCAGGGGCTTGGCCGAGATCGAGGCATCCGCCGAGCCTCCGCGCACGGTGAAATCGTCGCCGACCACGACGACGGTGCGGCCGTCGACCTTGCCGCGGCCGAACACGCAGTTCGCCGGCGTCAGGTGCTTGAGCTCGCCGTGCTCGTCATATTCGCCGATGCCGGACACGGCGCCGATTTCGTGGAAAGAACTGGCATCGACCATCTTGTCGATGCGTTCGCGGACGGTGAGCCGGCCCTGGTCGCGTTGCCGCTTGACCTTCTCAACGCCGCCCATCTCGCGCGCGAACGCTTCGCGCCGAGCGAGCTCGTCGAGTTCGGGCTTCCAGATCATTCGTCTCCTCCGTCTTGATGATCGCCTTGTTGGACCGTACCGCAATCGGCTTTCGATCCATCCGGTTGTGAAAGATATCGCCTTCGGCGCCTTCGAGCAGCCCGCCGACCGCAACACCCAACTCGATCATCAGCGGAGCCACCTCCCGGTGCAACCGCTTCTCGTCAAACATCGCCGACAACAGTCCGATCGTCACCACGACGAAGGTCTGGTATTGCGGCGACCACAAGGGCACCGCAAGCCCGTTGATGTGCGGGCTCCAGAGGCCGCAGGCGACGACGTAGCCGTGCTCCTTCAGGAAGCGGCGGTCGTTCTCGATGCGCGGGCGCAGCGCCTTGGCGGCTTCGGGCATCTCCCGCTCCATCTCCGAAAGCAGCGCGTCACCAACTTCAGGCGCCAGCGCCGCAGCATAGGCATGGCCCGCCGCAGTCGTCCCGATGGCAATGCGGCTGCCGGTCAATTCGTGCAGGCCGAGCGCATTCGCCGCGCGGGCGTATTCGAGATAGACGAGGTGGAAGCGGTCCGGGATGACGAAGCCGACCGTGCCCGGCAATTGCTCGGCGATGTCCTGTAGCCGCAGCCGGATCAGGTTGCGGAGCTGCAGTCCCTTCATCATCGCGGTGCTCATCGCCACCGCGCTCGGGCCGATCCGGTATTTCTGGTCGCGCGGCAGGTAGACGAGCTGGCCTATGCGGGTCAGCGTGTGGGTAAGCCGCGACACGGTCGAGCGCGGCAGCCCACAGCGGTTGGAAATCTCGAGATTGCCGAGCCGGGCCTCGTGGCCCTCGAAGCATCGCAGCACATCGAACGCTCGCGATACGACCTGAATGACATCGCCCTCGACCGCAAGATCGCCGGCGAGCATTCCCTGCCTACTCAGGCGCTCCGAGCGTCTGCCCATCCGACCCCCCGTTTTTCCATTGTGCGGAATATAATTCCACTTGCACAACAGGCTACCTCAGGCAATCTGCGCCCACAACAAGAAGCCGATTGGCATGCCAGATATCAAAGTCGTCACCGAAGTCGCCGGGCGCGTGTGCGCGCTTCCCGTTGCAGCCGGCGCCAGCGTTGGCGATGGCGACGAGGTCGCGCTTGTCGAATCCATGAAAATGGAAATCCCGGTGTCTGCGCCCGCCGCAGGCAAGGTGAAGTCCATTCTTGTTGCCGTCGACGATGTCGTTGCCGAAGGCCAGGCGCTCGTCATCATCGAGACTTGATCCCAAACTCGCGCTGCCCCTTTGGAGCCGGTTGCGCCCGCCAGCCGGGCGCGGCAAAACTCGTTTCCATGAAACCGGTATCCCCTCAGTCCGCGGCCTGGGCCAGCTCGAAACCGCCATTGCTGCGGTTTCTCGACCGCTGCCATGCCGACTTCCTCGCCGAGACCGGCGGCGAGGTCGCAAGCTACATCCCCGAGCTTTCCAAGGCCGACCCCGATCGTTTCGGCATCAGCCTCGCCACCCTCGATGGTCACGTCTACGAGGTTGGCGACACCAGGGTGCCCTTCACCATCCAGTCGATGTCGAAACCTTTCGTGTTCGCGCTGGCGCTGGACAGCCTCGGCGCCTCGCGGGTGGAAAGCGTCATCGGCGTCGAGCCGTCGGGCGATCCCTTCAATTCGATCCGGCTGAACGCGGAAAATCATCCCTTCAACCCGATGGTCAATGCCGGCGCGATCGCCTGCTCCGGCCTGATCCATGAAGCCAAGGGTGCGGGCGCGTTCGAACATATCCGCCGCGAGCTGTCGCGCTTTGCCGGGCGTGACCTCGACGTCGACGATGCGGTCTATGCCTCGGAAAGCGCCACCGGCGACCGCAACCGCGCGATCGGCTATCTCTTGCGCACCAATTCGGTCATCACGGACAATGTCGCCTCGGTGCTGGACGTCTATTTCCGGCAATGCGCGATCCTGGTGACGGCGCGCGATATCGCGATCATGGCCGCGACGCTCGCCAACCGCGGCATCAATCCGGTCACCGGCGAGCAGGTCACGACGCCTTACGCGATCGCGCGCACGTTGTCGGTCATGACCTCGTCGGGCATGTACGACTATGCCGGCGAATGGATCTACCGCGTCGGCATTCCCGCCAAGAGCGGCGTCGGCGGCGGTATCCTGGCGGCGCTGCCGGCCCGGCTCGGGCTCGGCAGCTACTCCCCGCGCCTCGACAAGCACGGCAACAGCGTGCGCGGCATCAAGGTCTGCGAGGCGATCTCGGCGCATTATGACCTGCACATGCTCAACCGCAGCGACGATGCGCGCAACTCCATCATCGCCGACTACACCATCGGCAAGAATCCTTCGCGGCGCAGCCGCCGTTCGCATGAGCAGGAAATCCTCGCCGCGCATCACCAGGACGTCCGCGTCATCGAGCTGGTCGGCACGCTGTCGCTGTCCAATGTCGATTACGTCTCCCGCCAGCTCGCCGGCAAGCCGCGACCGCAATTCGTCATCTTCGACTTGCGCCGCGTCTCTTCCGTGACGCGCGCCGGCGCGCGGCTGGTCGCGGAGGAATTCAGGGAGCTCGCGTATCACCACGTCACGGTGATCCTGTCCGGCATCAAGCGTTCCTCCGAGAGCTGGAAGATCGTGCGCGAATGGACCCAGGGCATCTCGAACCTGCGCGACTTCTATCTGCTCGATGCGGCAATCGAATGGGCGGAAGACCAGGTGGTTTACCGCTACGGCGGCTCGATCGATTTCCATGACACCACCGATCTTTCGGAGCAGCCGCTGCTCGCGGGGCTTTCGGCCGAAGACCTTGCCGCGCTGGCCGCGCCCGGCACCACGAAGACCTGGCATCGCGGCGAAAAGATCGTCGGCGCCGGCGAGCCCGCGACTTCGCTGTTCTTCCTCGGCAGCGGCGTGGTTCACGTCACCCTGCCGGACGGCGTGCGGCTTGCCACGCTGACCGCGGGCATGGCCTTTGGCGAGATGGCGCTCCTGGAAAAGACCCGCTCCGCCGATGTGCTGGCCGACGCCTCCGCCACCGCCGTCGAGATCCAGATCGCCGATTTCGAGCGGTTCCGCGATGCGCACCCCAAGGCCGGCGAACGGATCATGCGCAACCTCGCACAGATCCTGGCCGACCGCCTGATTGTCGCGAACACCAAGGTCAATCTGCTGACGGCGCATTAGACGGACCGCTGCCACTCCATCACCACGAACCAGGGCACGCGCCGCGCGCGGGCCTGATGGGCCTCGTCGCCGGACACCGGTCCGGGCTCGGAGAAGAACTTCAGCGTAAGGCCGGCATCGAGGAAGGCGGCCATATAGGCCGACAGCGGCCGATGCCAATTCACGATCCGGATTCCATTCCACTCGACCCAGACCGAAAATTCCTCGAGATAGCGGTCGACAGGATAGTGCAGATACCAGCCACGATCGTCCCTGACCCATCCCTCCGTCACGCAGGCCGAAGTAAAGCCCGTGAGATTTGCCATCAGCAATATGCCGCCGGGCCTCAGCACCCTCGCCATCTCCCGGATCGCCGTACGGAAATCCGGAATATCGATCAGCGTAAGGTAGCTGACCGACGAGGTCGAAGCTGCCGTTGGCAAAATCGAGTTGCTCGGCGCGGCCGGACCGATAATCGCCGGAGGGGTCGCGTTTCCTGGCCACTTCGAGCAGCACCGGCGTCGGGTCGATGCCCGTCGCGTGCACGCCGGCGACCTTCAGCATCCGGCAAAAACGTCCTTCGCCGCAGCCGACGTCCAGCGCATTGCCGAATCGGCCAGCCGCGACGCGCGCGAGCATTAAGGGATCGAGCACATGCTGGCGTCCCCAATCGCCGCGCTCCCCGCGCTCGCCCATGGAGTCGATCCAGGCTTGAGCGGAACTTTCCCAACCATTGTCCATGATATGCAGCCTGCCTCGCCTTAAGCGATCACCTCGCTGACCGGCTGCATGTCGACCTCGAACGTCTCGAGGAATTTCGAGGTCATGATGTAGAAGCCGACCGAGAGCTGCAATTCGACCAGCGCGCCCGGCGTCAGCTTCGCCTTGATCGCCTTAAACGTCGTGTCGGTCGGCTTGCGCAGCTTCACGACCTCGTCGGTGAAGGCGAGGGCTGCCCGCTGCACCTCGTTGAAGCAGGTGGCGGCCTGCCAATTCTCCAGCGCCTCGTTCTGCTCGTCGGTGACGCCGACATTCTTGCCGATGCGCTTGTGGGCAACGATCTCGTAGGGCGCCTCGCACAAAATGCCGGTGCGCGTGATCGCAAGCTCGCGCACGATGGGATCGAGCTCGCCCCTGTTCCTGATCGCGCCACCGAGTCGGCAATATTGCGAGAGATAGCTCGGCGAGTGCGCCATCATGCGGAAGATGTTGGCGTTGCGGTTCTTGCCGAGGAGCTCGCGGGTGCGGTCGTTGTAGGTGGCGGGATCGCTGTAGTCGATACGGGCCATTGATTTTCCCTGGTTTCCTGCGTGTCGTAATTTTATTTTGCCAAAAGAGTATCCGTCGCAGGCCACGCTGGAGTCAAATTGCCGCCGCAATACTGTTCGACGGTGGCACAATCGACTTCGCCGAGTGGGGACTCATCAGGCGAATGCTCGTTGCGGGGTGTTCCGAGTAAAATTCTGACGGCCGTTGCGCGTTTACGCGCCACGAACTGTTGCGCCCAGGTTTAGGGAGAAAACCGGCATGAAGGAAGCCACCAAGAGGGCAACCTCGGCGACACTCGCGCACATGCTGGCGGTGACGGCAATGCTCGTCATCGCCAGCGTCCTCTTCTACGGACGGTAGCACCGTCCTTGCCAGCGTATTGGTTGCGTACAACGCGTACCCCCGGCCTCAGGCAGCGCGAAGCGATCCAGTCATAGTACCGCGCAAGACTGGATCGTTTCGTCGCTGCCTGTTCTCGCCATGAGCCTTCAAGTCAGCTTCTCGAAATACGGGACGAGGCGGCCTGCGAATTCGGCGAATCGCGCGCTGACACGGTCGCCGATCGCGAGGTCTTTGGCGCCATGCGCCATCATGCGAAAGCCTTCCTCGGTGTCGACCAGCACGATGTTGTAGGGCACATGCGCGCGGGTTTCAGGCGTTGCGGCGCGCATGACGATGGACGTGGCGTAGACCGACCCCTTCCCGCTCGCACGTTTCTCGGCGAGCCCGGTCGCGCCGCAGGAGGCGCAGAAGCCGCGGCGGAAATATTGCGGCTTTCCGCAATGCACACAGGATTGATAGAGGATGGCCTCGACGCCCGTGGTCCAGTCCGCTGGTTTACTCATCAGTCTCGCTCCAGGAACATGCTGACATGGGACGAGAGCACGCCGCCGTCGCCATGCAATAGCGCAAGCGAGGCGTCGCGGACCTGGCGGTTGCCGGCACGTCCCGTCATCTGCAAATGCGTCTCGACCAGATGCGCCATGGCGCCGCCGACGCCGCAATGGCCGTAGCTCAAGAGACCGCCATGGGTGTTGAGCGGCATCTCGCCGTTGCGGCCAAAATAGCCGGCGCGGACACGCGCGGCCGCCTCGCCGCGTTTGGCGAGGCCGAGGTCTTCCAGCAGCATCGCAAGCGTAATGGTGAAGCTGTCGTAGACCGCGGCGTAGCGCACATCCGATATCGCGACGCCGGCGGCCTGCTTGGCCTTGGCGATGGAGATCTCGGCTCCGAGCTCGCTCAGCGCGGGCGCCGCCGTGACATGCTGATGCGTGTGGGCCTGCGCGCAGCCGCGAACCTTCACGCGCGCCGCATTGGTCGGCTCGCGGCTGACAATGAACGCCGCGCCGCCGTCGGAAACCGGACAGCAGTCAAGCAGCTTGAGCGGCGACGCCACCGGCTTCGAGGCCAGCACGTCGGCGACCGTGATCGGCTCGTGGAATTGCGCGCCGGGATGGGTCAGCGCATGCGAACGCATCAGCACCGCGAATTCGGCGAGGTCCGCTTCCGTGACGCCATATTCGTGCATGTAGCGCGAGGCTACGAGGCCGTAATAGGCGGGGATCGTGGGCCCGAGCGGCACCTCGTAGTCGGGATGGCCGACCTGCGCGAGCGCAAGAATAGAGGCATCGCGGCTCTGCCCGGTCAGGCGGTTCTCGCCGCCGACCACGAGCACGTGTTTCACGACACCGGCCTCGGCCAGATGATGCGCCAGCATGGTCATGGCGAGGCCCGTGGCGCCGCCGACCTGCACGGCGTGGGCGTAGGCCGGGCGGATGCCAAAATGCTCGGCGAAGACGGTCGCGAGCATGATGTGCGGCGACACCGTCGAATAGCCGCAAAGGATGCCGTCGACCTCACCGCGCTTCAGGCCGGCGTCTGATATCGCGAGCTCGGCCGCCTTGCTCATGAGGTCGAGCGAGGTGAGGCCTTCATGCTTGCCATAGGATGTGAGGCCAACGCCGGTGATATAGCTCATCGCATTGCCCCGGTCATTCCGGGGCGATGCGAAGCATCGAACCCGGAATCTTTCCGCGGAGAGAAACCCCTCATCCGGCGGCCTTCGGCCGCCGCCTTCTCCCACAAGGGGAGAAGGAAAACTTCGCCGATGTCGATTGCTGCGCCCTTTCCCCTTGTGGGAGAGGGCAGCTCGGACGCCGGCCGCGAGCACATTCGGGTGAGGGGTTGGCTCCACAAAATGGAATCTCGATATCCCCGAATGCGCAATTGCGCATTGGGGCTCGCGCTTCGCGCGCCCCGGAATGACGACGTGGGAAGATTTGAGCGAATGGTCATCAATACGACTTCGGCAGGCCCAGGGCCTTCTCGGCGATGAAGCTCAGGATCAGCTCGCGGCTGACCGGCGCGATGCGCGGGATCAGCGATTCCCGGAAATAGCGCTCGACGTGAAACTCCTTGGCGTAGCCGAAACCGCCATGGGTCATCACTGCCTGCTCGCAGGCGCGGAAGCCGGCTTCGGCCGCCAGATATTTCGCCGAGTTCGCCGCGGGCCCGCAGGGCAGGCCCTTGTCGTATTGCCAGGCCGCCGAGAGCGTCATCAGCCAGGCCGCTTCGAGCTCCATCCAGTTCTTCGCCAGCGGATGCTGGATCGCCTGGTTCATGCCGATCGGGCGGTTGAACACGATGCGGCCCTTGGCATAGGCGGAAGCGCGCGACACCGCGCAATGGCCGAGGCCGACGGCTTCGGCTGCGATCAGGATGCGCTCGGGATTCATGCCGTGCAGGATGTATTCAAAACCCCGCCCCTCCTCGCCGAGCCGATCCTCGACCGGAATCTCGAAATTCTCGAAGAACAGTTCGTTGGAATCGACGGGCTTGCGGCCCATCTTCTCGATCTCGTGCACGGCGATCTTCTTGCGGTCGAAATCCGTATAGAACAGGCTCAACCCGCGGGTCGCGTTCTTCACGTCTTCCAGCGGCGTGGTGCGCGCCAGCAGCAGAATTTTTTCGGCGACCTGCGCCGTCGAAATCCAGACCTTCTGGCCGTTGACGACATATTTGTCGCCCTGGCGCACCGCGCGCGTCTTCAGTTGCGTGGTGTTGAGGCCGGTGTTGGGCTCGGTGACGGCGAAGCAGGACTTCTCCTTGCCCGAAACAATGCCCGGCAGCATGCGCCTGCACTGTTCCTTGGTGCCGAACACCACGACAGGATTGAGCCCGAACACATTCATATGGATTGCGGAGGCGCCGGACATGCCTGCGCCGGATTCCGCAATGGTGCGCATCATGATCGCGGCGTCGAGAATGCCGAGCCCCGAACCGCCATATTCCTCGGGGATGCAGATGCCGAGCCAGCCGGCATCCGCCATCGCCTTGTGGAAGTCGGCCGGAAAGCCGCCTTCCTTGTCCTTCTTCAGCCAATAGGCGTCGTCGAAGCGCGAGCAGATCTTTGCAACGGCATCGCGGATCGATTCCTGGTTGGCGGTTAGCGCGAAATCCATCCGATCAATCCTTTGCAGCGGGCGCGGGTTTGGTGACGCCATCGCGGATCATGGCGGCGATCTCGTCCGCGGAGAACCCCGCCTGCCGCAGAATTTCCTCGCCATGCTGGTTGAGGCGCGGCGCAAGCCGAACCGTCTCGGCCGGCGTCTCCGACCATCTCGCCGACACCTTCATGCTGCGGATCGGCCCCTCGGTCGGGTGCTCGACCACGGGGAAATAGCCGGTCGCGACGAGATGCGGATCTTCCAGCATGCTTTCGAGATCATGCATGGGCATGACGGGAATGTCGGCCCTGGTGAGAAGCTCCTGCCATTCGGCCGTCGTGCGTCCCTCGAAGATACGCGCGAGTTCGCCGTAGACGGCGTCGATGTTGACGGCGCGGCCGGCGAAGGTCGCGAATCTGGGATCGGCGCGGAGATCGTCACGGCCGGTCGCCTTGAAGAAGCTCTCCCACTGCTTGTCGTTATAGACGATGACGCAGATATAGCCGTCGGCGGTCTTGTAGGGGCGCCGATCGCGCGAGAGATGCCGTGCGTAACCGCCCTTGTCGAGCGGCGGCTGGTAGGTGAGCCCGCCCATGTGGTCGCCCAGCACGAAGCCCGCCATGGTCTCGAACATCGGAATGTCGACGCGCTGGCCGCGCCCGGTGCGGTCGCGATGCACGAGGCTCGCGCAGACGGCGCCGACAGCGGTCAGGCCCACGATGCGGTCGACCAGCGCATTCGGCACATAGCGCGGCATGCCGTCAGAGGTCTGCGCCATCAGCGCCGGCAATCCCGTCGCGCCCTGGATCAAATCGTCGTAAGCAGGCTTTGCAGCATAGGGCCCGTCCTGGCCGAAGCCGAACACGCCGGCATAGACCAGGCGCGGATTGCGCCTGGAGACCACGTCGTAGCCGAGATCGAGCCGCGCCATTGCCTGCGGACGAACGTTGTAGATCAGCACGTCCGCCTGCTCGATCAGGCGCAGCACGGCTTCGCGTCCCGCGGGCTTCTTCAGGTCGAGGCAGATCGAGCGCTTGTTGCGGTTGGTGTTGAGGAACACCGGCCCCATGCCGGGATGCCGGGTCGGGCCGATCAGCCGCGTGACGTCGCCGTCGAGCAATTCAACCTTGATGACGTCGGCGCCGTAATCGCCGAGCATCTGGGTCGCATAGGGCCCCATCAGCACGGTCGTCATGTCGATGACCTTGATGCCTTGCAATGGGCCCATGGCGGCGTTCACTCCCGGTTTGTTGTGGGGTCAAGTAACGGCAGCGCAGAGCCGAGATCAAGGGCGATGGGCGTATGGGGGTATGCGGTTTGTTCCAGTGTGGCCTGCCCGCCCAGTCGTCATTGCGAGCGCAGCGAAGCAATCCATCGCGCCGCAAGCGGAGGTATGGATTGCTTCGGAGCTCACGCTCCTCGCAATGACGACGAGACAACCCACCGCATTCTCGCGGCATGGAACGCCCGAGTCTTGCGTCAACTCCACCCTCGAAAAGAGAGGGCGCAGGGAAAGCCGGATGCACGCCGCACCCGCAGCCTCGTGTGCGAGGTAGAAAGTAGAAAGCACACGAGTGAATACAGGTACGCCGAAACATTCCGGCCTTCCCTGCGCAATGGTTTTGCGGCTTATAGCGCGCTCTCCCCGGTGTCCGGGCTTGATAGCCACCGTCGCTTGCCGAGCATATCTTCGGCAAACTTGATCCCAGCGTCGGGGGATCAGGACCACACGCCTTTGCCGTCCGCCAGCCGCATCCCTCGTCAGATGATGCAGCCCGCGTCCATCACATCCCGCCCGACGTCCGTGACGACGCGTACGCCCCTCCGATCGGGGCGGGATGTGCGCAGACAATCATATTTTTCTGAAAAACGGAAGTCAAATCTTCTTCGCCAAGGGAGTGATGAACCGGATCAGCTTGAACCGGCTCACGAAATCAATTTGTCCGCGCGGGCAATTTTGCGGGGCGTTGCGCAGGCGAACACGATCAATCCGCCAAAACCGCGCAACTGATTTGCCCGTCGAGGTAAATCAGCTAGCCGGCGTCACCGATCAGACTCCTTCGTCAGCGGCATCTGTAGTACAAGCACGGGCCATCTTCAGGCGAGCACCTGACACGGCTCACGGAGTAGTCCATGAAACCGGATTTTGCCTTCATCAACACCAACGGCGTTCGGCTTCGGGTCGCGCAGGCCGGAACGGGCCCACTGATCGTGCTGGTGCACGGCTGGCCGGAGAGCTGGTATTCCTGGCGCCATCAGATTGCCGCGCTTGCGGCAGCGGGCCATCGGGTGGCTGCGGTCGACGTACGCGGCTATGGCGGAAGCGACAAGCCCGAGTCTATCGAGGCCTATTCCATCAAGGAGATGTGCGCTGACGTTGCCGGCCTGATCGAGGCGCTCGGCGAGAAGCAGGCCGTTCTCGTCGGGCACGATTGGGGAGCGCCGATCGTCTGGAATACGGCGCTGTTCTTTCCCGACAAGGTTCGCGCGGTCGCCGGATTGAGCGTCCCCTATGCCGGCAGAGGGCCGATGCCGCGCATTCAGCTGTTCCGCAACCTCTACAAGGATCAGTTCTTCTATCAGCTCTATTTCCAGGAGCCGGGCGTGGCAGAGGCGGAGTTCGAGGCAGATGTGCGCACGTCGCTTCGGAAGATCTACTATTCGGCTTCCGGCGAAGGCCGGAAGGCGGGGCCAAGGCCGAAGAAGCCGGCCGATGCCAAATTTCTGGATGGCCTCGCCGATCCCGATCCGTTCCCGGATTGGCTCACGGCCGCCGACCTCGACTATTATGTCGGGCAGTTCGAGCAAAGCGGTTTTCGCGGACCTCTCAACCGCTACCGCACGGCAGAGCTCGACTTCGCCCAGCAAGAGGAGATCGCGAACCGCAAGATCGAGCAGCCGGCCGCGTTCATCGCGGGCCAGCTTGATCCGGTTCTCGCCTTCATACCCGGCGTCGATCTCGTGGAAGTCATGCGCCAGCACGTGGTCGATTTGCGGCTCGTGCGGATCATCGATGGCGCCGGCCACTGGATTCAGCAGGAGCGTCCGAACGAGGTCAATGCGGCGCTATTGGAATGGCTGCGAGGGCTGGCCTAGACAAGCGGTGCACACGCGCCTGCATGTTGCACTTGCTGGTCGAGTGTCGAATACTGCCGCCGCCGTAGCCAAGAAGAAACCAGGGTTCAGGGAGCAAGAAAAATGTCATTTTATCGAGGCATGACCTGCGAGAACGTCACGATCAAGGGCGACAAGGGCACGCCAATCACCGCCTACACGGCAAAGCCGTCCGGTCCGGGTCCGTTTCCGGGCGTGGTGCTGGTCCACCATCTGCCCGGCTGGAGCGAATTGTACATCGAGACGACGCGGCGCTTTGCGCATCATGGCTATCTCGCGATCTGCGCCAACCTCTATGAACGCGCGGGCCAGGGCAACCCTGACGACGTCGCCGCCAAGGTGCGCGCCGACGGCGGCATTGCCGACGCGCAGATGGTCGGCGACACCGAGGCGGCCGTGACGTGGATGCGCGCGCAAGCGAACCATAACGGCAAGGTCGGCGTGTTCGGTTCCTGCTCCGGCGGCCGGCACGCCTTCATCTATGCCTGCCAGAAAAAGGATGTCGACGCCTGTGTCGAGCTGTGGGGCGGCCGCGTGGTGATGGGCAAGGAAGAGCTCAACGACAAGACGCCGGTGGCGCCGATCGACATGACCAAGGACCTCTCCTGTCCGCTGCTCGGCCTGTTCGGCAACGACGACCGCGCGCCGAGCCCAGAGCAGGTGAACCAGCACGAGGCCGAGCTCAAGAAGCACGGCAAGGCTTACGAGTTCCATCGCTACGACGGCGCCGGCCACGGCTTCTTCTATTGGCACCGGCCGCTGTACCGGCCCGAGCAGGCCATGGACGGCTGGAGCAAGGTGTTCGCCTTCTACGGCAAGCATCTGGCCAGGTAGGAGGATCGGACATGTGCACGTCGATCATCGAAGTCGTCAGCGCGGAAGGCATGGCCAAGCGCGGCGATGAATGGTTTCCGCTTTCGCACGCCGTGGTCGCCTACGACCACGCCCGCCACGCAAATCTCGGCGACGTCATCACGCTCGATTTTCTCAACGGCGAACTCGATCCCGGCGCGCGCGCCGGGATCGAGCTGACGCTGGAAACGGCGATCGAGCTGCGCGCGGCGCTGGACCGCGCGATTAAGGCCGCCGAATTCGAAGAGGCGGAAGTGCGGGGCAAGGGTGCGACGCCGGTGATGGAGCGGGCGGCGTGAGAAGAGACCAGGTCGGGCGCGGCGCTTGCGCGCCGTTGCCGGTCTCACTCCGATGTCGTCCCGGGCAAGCGAGGCGCGACCCGGGACCCATAACCAGAGGGCCGTGTCGTTTCAAGCTGGTTCAACCGCCGTGCCCTACGCGATGGGACAACGCGGTATGGGTCCCGGCCTTCGCCGGGACGACAGTGGCTGAATTACTTCGCCGGCTCCAGGATCGAGACGTAATTCGCGACCGCGGCGCCGCCCATGTTGAAGATACCGCCGAGCTTGGCGTTCTTGAGCTGCATGCCCTCGGGCGCCTGGCCTGCAAGCTGCATCGCCGTCATCACATGCATGGAAACGCCGGTGGCGCCGATCGGGTGACCCTTGGCCTTCAGGCCGCCGGACGGATTGATTGGAAGCTTGCCGTCCTTCTGGGTCCAGCCCTCTTTGATGGCGCGCGCGCCCTGCCCCCTCGGCGTCAGGCCCATCGCTTCATATTCGATCAGTTCGGCAACGGTGAAGCAGTCATGGGTCTCGACAAAGCTGAGATCGGTGAGCGCAACTCCCGCCTTCTCCAGCGCGCGCTGCCAGGCGACCGTGCAGCCTTCGAACTGCAAAATGTCGCGCTTGCTCATCGGCAGGAAGTCCTGCGCGTGGGCGGTGGCGCGGATGTTGATGGCCTTGCCCATGGTCTTCGCCGTCTCGGCATCGGCGAGCACCAGCGCGGCCGCACCGTCGGAGACGAGCGAGCAGTCGGTGCGCTTCAGGGGACCGGCGACATACGGATTCTTCTCGCTCTCGGAGCGGCAGAAGTCGAAGCCGAAATCCTTGCGCATCTGCGCATAGGGGTTCGCGACGCCGTTCTTGTGGTTCTTGGCCGCGATCATCGCCAGCGCATCGGACTGATCGCCGTATTTCTGGAAGTAGCCCTGCGCGATCTTGCCGAACACGCCTGCGAAACCGCCGACGGTGTCGCCGTCCTCCGGCAGATACGACGCCTTCAGGAGGTTCTTGCCGATCTCGGCTGGCGGCGTGCGCGTCATCTGCTCGACGCCGACGATGAGCACGATCCTGGCCGCTCCGGCGGCGATGGCGCGGACGCCCTGGTGCACGGCGGCCGACCCCGTCGCGCAGGCATTCTCGACGCGGGTGGCGGGCTTGAAGCGCAGATGCGGATCGGCCTGCAGCACCAGGGAAGCCGTGAAATCCTGCGGCGAGAAGCCGGCGTTGAAATGGCCGAGCACGATCTCGTCGACATCGCTGGCTGCGATGCCGGCATCCGCAAGCGCCTCGTTGGCGACCTTGACCACGAGGCTTTCCACGGTCTCGGCGTCGAACTTTCCGAAGGGCGTATGCGCCCATCCAACGATGCTGGCAGCCATGATGGTTCTCCCTGAAATCCCGGTTTGCGCCCGTTCTAGCCTATCGGGCGCAAGACTTCACGCCGCTTTCGCCGACTTGACCGACCGCTCGCACATGGCGGTTATGCCCGACCAATTGCCGGACCTGATGTCGACGGCCTGGCACAGCCAGGAACCTCCGACCGCGACCACGTTGGGCTCGGCCAGCCACATCGGCGCGTTGGTCTCGCCGATGCCGCCGGTCGGACAGAACTGCACATGCGGGAATGGGCCGGCCAGCGCGCGGAGGGCCTTGATACCGCCCGCCTGCTCGGCCGGGAAGAATTTCACCGTGGTAAAGCCGTGCTCCAGCGCCTGCATCAGCTCGGAAGCGGTCGCAATCCCGGGCGCGAACGGCAAGCTGCTTGCAGCGGCCGCCTTCAACAGCTCCGGTGTGGCCCCCGGGCTGATGCCGAATTTGGCGCCGAGCTCCTCGGCGCGGGCGAGATCGCCGGCGTTGAGGATGGTGCCGATGCCGACGATGGCGTCGGGCACATTGGCGATGATGGCCCTGGCGGCCTCGATCGCGACCGCCGTGCGCAGGGTCACTTCCAGCATGCGCACGCCGCCCGACACCAGCGCGCGCGCCAGCGGCACGGCGTCCTCCAGCCTGTCGATGGTGAGCACGGGGACCACGCGGGCGGATTTGAACAGCGCGGTCAGCTTTTCCTGCTTGGAGATGCTCATGACGAAACCCTGTTGGTCGTGGCCGGCATGGCAGACCGTGGAATGATGGCACCGGGATGGCACACCACGACACCGGCAAGCCGATGGCCGGCGCGCGCGGCCTCCACCGGGTGGGCGCCCGCCAGCCTTGCAGCGAGATAGGCCGCCGCAAAGCTATCACCGGCTGCGGTGGTGTCCACCACGGCGGCGGTCACCGGCTCGGCCTCGATGCGTTGTGGAACGCCTTCGACGCGGACGATGCTGACGGGCTCGGCGAGCTTGAGGACAGCCTCGTGGCTCGGGATTTTCGCGAGCAGGCCATCCGTGCTCTCGCCCGCGTAAAGCGGCAGCAGATCCTCGGTCGAGGCAAGCGCGATGTCCGAGGTCTCGAAGGCCTCGCGGAAGACAGCCCGTGCGATCTCCAGATCGGGCCAACCGCGGGGGCGGAAATTGGTGTCGAAGGCGATGCGCGTGCCGCGCCTGCGCGCCTGACCGCAGCGCCGCCAGCAACCGCCCTCTCCCGCTTTCGGTAAAGATCGAAAGCGTGATCGCGGAGAGATAGACGAGATCGTAAGTGGACAGCGACTGCAGCAGGTTTTCGCTCTCGGGCAGATCGAGCAGGCTCCGCGCCGCGGCGCTTTCGCGCCAGTGGAAGAAACGGCGCTCGCCCTTCGTGTCGGTCATGATCAGATAGAGGCCGGGCAGCTTGCCGGGCAGACGCGCGACTTTCGCCGTGCCGACGCCCTCGGCCTGCCAGCCCGCGATCATCTCGGAGCTTAGGGGATCATCGCCGAGCGCGGTGACATAGTCGACGGCAACACCAAGCCGGGCGAGATAGACCGCGGTGTTGAGCGTGTCGCCGCCGAAGCCGCGCGAATAGAGGCCCAAACCCTGACCGGGCTGGGCCTGCTTCAGCTCGATCATGCACTCGCCGATGCAGGCAACGCGCGTCATGACGTCGATGGACTCTATTTGCGCATGATCTCCGCGCAAACGCTTCGCGTTTGTCGCAGGGAAAACCGGTGCCCACTCTTCCGGATCATGCGCTACGCGACGAACTTGCCGCCGAGCTCGTCCTCGATGTGTATCTTGATGATGTCGTCAAAACTGTTCTCGGCTGTGGTGAAGCCGAGCTGGCGGGCGCGCTTGGCCTCGAAATTGCGCGGCCAGCCGTCGACGATGCCCATGATGAAGGGATCGGGCTCGCGCTTGATGCGCGCGGCGACCTTCTCGCCCGCGACGCGCCTCAAGGCCGCGATCTGCTCGCCGACGGTGGCGGACAGGCCGGGCATGGTGAGGTTGCGGCGCGGACCGGCGGCGGCGAGGTCCATGGTCGCGGCGTGCAAGAGGAAACCGACCGCCGAGCGCGGCGTCGCATGCCAGTGGCGCACGTCCTCGGACACCGGCAGGATCGCTTCCTTGCCCGCGAGCGGCTCGCGCAGGATGTTGGAGAAGAAGCCGGACGCGGCCTTGTTCGGCGCACCCGGGCGGATGCAGATGGTCGGCAAGCGGATGCCGATGCCGTCCATGAATCCGCGGCGCGAATAGTCGGACAACAGCAATTCGCCGATGGCCTTTTGCGTTCCGTAGCTCAAGAGCGGCGTGTGGAAGAACTCATCGCCGATGGCATCGGGGAACGGCGCACCGAACACCGCGATCGAGGATGTGAACACCACGCGCGGCCTGTAGCCGCCGCCGACCAGCCGAATGGCGTCGAGCAGCATCCGCGTGCCGTCGAGATTGATGCGGTAGCCCTTGTCGAAATCGAGCTCGGCCTCGCCGGAGACGATGGCGGCGAGATGGAACACGACGTCGGGCCGGCCGGCGATCAGCTTTTCCGCGGCACCTGCGACAGCGAAATCGCCGGCATGCACCTCGACCGCAAAGCCCGGCTTCTCGGGCTTGGCGGGCGCGACGACGTCGTGCAGCGTCATCTTCTTGATGTCTGCTTTGCCGAGCCGGCCGTCCTTCAGCAGGCGCTCAACCAATTTGCGGCCGACCATGCCGGCCGCACCCAGGACCAATACGTGCAAGCGCTAGCTCCTTCTTGCTGTTCTTATGCGCGGGATTCTTGCGCTGGAGCATGATCCTTCCGGGATCATGCTCGATCGACTATTCCTTCACGGCGCCGGTCATCGCCGACACATAGTGCTCCACGAAGAAGGCGTAAAGGATCACCAGCGGCAGCGAGCCGCATAGCGCGCCCGCCATCAACGAACCCCAGCGGTAGATATCGCCATCGACGAATTCGTTGACGATCGCGACCGGCACCGTCTTGTTCTGGGTCGATTGCAGGAAGGTGAGCGCGTAGATGAACTCGTTCCAGCACAGCGTGAAGCAGAAGATGAAGGCCGAGATCAGGCCGGGGATCGCCAGCGGCAGCACGATCTTGATCAGGATCTGCCAGCGGCTGGCGCCGTCGATCAGCGCGCATTCCTCCAATTCGAACGGAATGGTCTTGAAATAGCCCATCAACAGCCAGGTCGAGAACGGGATCAGGATGGTCGGATAGGTCAGGATCAGCGCCAGCGGCGAGTCGAACAGGCCATACTGGTACACGACGGTCGCGAGCGGAATGAACAGGATCGAGGGCGGCACCAGATAGGACAGGAATATCAGGCCGCCGACCACGCTCGCGCCCTTGTAACGCAGGCGTACGATCGCGTAGGCGGCCAGCACGCTGGCGAAGATCGACAGGATGGTGGCACCGATGGCGACGTACATCGTGTTCCACAGCCAATGCGGATAATAGCTTTCGAACAGCAGCTTGTGGATGTGCTTGAAGGTCGGGTTCCAGGTCCAGAACGGGCTGTACGTGTCGAGGTCGATCAGTTGCTCGTCCGGCTTGATCGCCGTCAGCCCCATCCAGTAGAACGGAAACAACAGAATGAACACGATGATCGACAGCGGCAGATAGAGCGTCACCAGCCGGCGCGGCAACGACTGCAGATAGCTCATGCCCTCGCTGTTATCGACACGACCCGGGGTCGAGAGGATAGCCTTGAGGTCAACGGCCTTGGGCGGGAAGATCAGTCATTGTTTTCCCGCGCCTTCGGCACGCGCGCGGGCTGGTTCGCGCACAGCAAGCCGCGGGATCAGTGGTTCCCCCGCTGCCATTTGCGGCAGCGCGCGGGGTCTGCCCCGTTCGCGCCAAAAATAAAGCAACGCCGCGGAGATCAGTCATTGTTTTCCCCCTGCTGCCATTTGCGGCGTTGTAAGCCGAACCACGACACCATGATCGCGGCGAGCAGGAACGGAATCATCGCGCTCGAAATCGCGGCGCCCTCGCCCAACTGACCCGCGATGATCGCGCGCTGGTAGGACAGGGTCGCCATCAGATGCGTGGCGTTGACGGGACCGCCGCGCGTCATCGCCCAGATCAACTGGAAATCGGTAAAGGTGAACAGCACCGAGAAGGTCATTACGACCGCGATAATCGGCGTGAGCAAGGGATAGGTGATGAAACGGAACATTTCCCACCTGCTGGCGCCGTCCAGCGTCGCGGCTTCATAGAGCGAGGGCTGAACGGTCTGCAAACCGGCGAGCAGCGTGATCGCGACAAAGGGAACACCGCGCCAGATGTTGGCGAAGATCACGCAAATCCGCGCCCAGGTCGAATCACCGAGGAAGTTGATGTTCTGGGTGATCAACCCGAGGTGCTTGAGCGACCATGAGATGATCGAGAATTGCGCGTCGAAGATCCACCAGAACGCCAGCGCCGACAACACAGTCGGTACGATGAAGGGGATCAGCACCAGCGCGCGCAGCATCGCCTTGAACGGCATGTTTTCGTTCAGCAGCAGCGCCAGATAAAGTCCGACCGCGAACTTGATCGCGCTCGCGATCGTCGTATAGAGCAACGTATTGAAGACCGACAGCCAGAAGATCGAATCGTCCCACAACCATTCGTAATTCTCGGTGCCGATGAATTGCCCAATGCGGCCAATGCGGGTGTCGGTGAAGGAAAGCCAGATACCGAGACCCAGCGGATAGGCCAGGAAAAATATCAGGAACGCCATCGCCGGCATCATGAACCAGAAACCAAGCCAGTTGCGATTGGTCCTGATCTGGTCCCACGTCGTGGCCTCGCGTATCTGCTGCTTGGCTACCCGAGGTTGGAGTGCGATGTCGGCCATGGACGGTATCCCGATCTAATTGTTGTTGGAGCAGGTGGCAGTCGTCCGCCACCTGCTCCAGTTCGATCAGCGATAGATACGCTTCAACTGCCGCTCGGCATCGGCCATGGCGGACTTGGCATCCTTGGCGCCGGTGCAGTAGTTGGCGAACATGTCGACCACGATGAAGTCGGCGATCGCGGTTGCAGCCTTCTCGCCGGGCGTGCCGATGCCGGACGCCGGCAGCGCGCGCTTGGAGGCCTGGCCGAACACCGCATTCTTCGGGTCGGCAGTCCACACCGGAGCCGAGTCATAGGCATTGAGCGTATGGGTGAGATAACCCCGCGCGCCCGACAACCACTTCTCGTAGTTTTCCTTCTCCAGCATGAAGGCGATGAAGGCCTTCGAGGCGTTCGGATATTTGGTGAAATTGAACGCAAGGATCGGAACCGCGAGCTGCAGCTCGGTCGGCTTGCCGACCGGACCGACCGGCCACAAGGCGTGGTAGGTGTCGTCGGCCAGATCCTTCATCTTCGCATCGTCCTTCGCGGCGACGTAGATCGAGATGCCGTTGGCGGTGCAATACAGCTCACCCGCCAGGAACGCCTTGTTGTTGGAGCCGTCGTTCCAGGACGCGACGCCCGGAATGAACGTGTCGGTGAGCTCCTTGCAATATTCCAGCGCCTTCGCAGTCTCCGGCGAGTTGATGCTGACCTTGTCGTTCTTGTCGACGGTATAAGCGCCATGGCCCCACAATACCCAATGCAGCCATCCGTTGGCGTCACCGGTGGCATGACCGAGCGCGAAACCCGCCGGGGTGTTGTTCGCCTTGAGCGCCTTGCACATGGCGAGGAAGCCGGGAAAATCCTTCGGAAATTCCTTGAAGCCCGCTTTATCCAGCGCCGACTTGCGGTAGGTCATGTAGCCGCCGACGGTCGCGACCGGAATGCCGAGCCAGTCGTCGCCCTGCTTGCAGGTCTTGGCCGCGGCCTCGGTCCAGCCGCCATATTTCTTGCCGAGGTAATCGGCAACGTCGTTCATCTTGAGGACCTTGGTCGGGAATAGCTGCGGCAGCGTGTGCAGGCCCCAGGCGAGATCGAGGCCGGAGCCGGTGTTGGCCGCAACGGAGGCCTTCGGCTGCACGTCCTCGAAGGACTCGCTGAAGACGTTCATCTCGGTGCCGGTCGCGGTCTTGAAGGCGGCGACCATCGCGTTGAACGCATCGTCTTCGGCCGGCACGAAGCGCTTCCAGCGCATCACCGTCAGCTTGGCGCCCGGCTCCGCCTTCCACGGCGCCGTCTGCGCCCAGGCCCTGGCGAAATCGAGCAGGGCCGGACCTGTCAGCATGCCGGTTGCGGTCAGCGCGGTGCCGCCCTGAAGCAATGCGCGGCGGGTAAACTCATGCATCGTCGTCTCTCCCTCTAAAGTGTTTGGTGTTTTTTAGTTGCTGGTTTGGTTCTAGGCGTTGAGCCGCTTGCCGGTGGCCTCGTCGAAGAGATGCACCAGCGACGGATCGGGTTTCAGCCGGATCTTGTCGCCGGGATTGAACTGGTGACGCTCGCGGAACACGGCGACGACCTGCTCGCCGCCGAGACTGGCAAACACCTGTGTTTCCGAGCCGGTCGGCTCGACCACGATGATCTCGGCCTCGGCGCCGTCGTCGGCGATGGTGAAGTGCTCGGGGCGCACGCCATAGACCGCAGGCTTGCCGTCGGAATTGGCCGGCACCGATGCCAGCGGCAGCTTGACGCCGTTCGGGCCCTCGAAGCCCGCCGAGCCGTTCGCCTTCACCTTGCCTTTCAGGAAATTCATCGCCGGCGAACCGATGAAGCCGGCGACGAACTGGTTGTCCGGCTTGTCGTACAGCTCGAGCGGCGAGCCGATCTGCTCGACGATGCCGTCGTGCATCACCACGATCTTGTCGGCCATGGTCATGGCCTCGATCTGGTCGTGGGTGACGTAGACGGTGGTCGTCTTCAGCCGCTGATGCAGCTCCTTGATCTCGGTCCGCATGGCGACGCGCAGCTTGGCGTCGAGGTTGGACAGCGGCTCGTCGAACAGGAACACCTGCGGGTCGCGCACGATGGCGCGGCCCATGGCGACGCGCTGACGCTGGCCGCCGGAGAGCTGGCGCGGATAGCGGTCGAGCAGCGGCGTCAGCGCCAGAATCTCGGCGGCGCGCGCCACGCCCTTCTTGATCTCTTCCTGCTTGGCACCGCGCAGCTTCAGCGAGAAGCCCATGTTGTCGGCGACCGTCATGTGCGGGTAGAGCGCGTAGTTCTGGAACACCATGGCAATGTCCCGCTCCTTGGGCTGGACATTGTTGACGACGCGATCGCCGATCGAGATCGTGCCCGACGTGATGTTTTCGAGACCGGCGAGCATGCGCAGCAGGGTCGACTTGCCGCAGCCGGAGGGTCCGACCAGAACGACGAACTCGCCGTCCTCGATCGGCACCGTAACGCCGTGCAGGACCTCAAAAGCGCCAAACGACTTGCGCACGTCGCGAATCTGGACCGACGACATCCACTTCCCTCCTCAAAATTTCCCGGCGGCGTACGACGAGTGCCGCGACCGCTCTGTTCTTGTTCGTGCTTTTCCGGCTTTAATGCCGCAAAGCCCGGTCGGACGGTTGTTATTGTCCGCAGTTTATACGGTTTTGGCAATCGGTCGATTAGCAATCCGTTGGTAGCGCTGTCAACATTACCTTGTCCCGGCTGCCCCCTGTGATATGAGCGGCGAATGGGACGAAAACGCGCGAAAGCCGGCAAGATCAGGCTTACCGAGGTCGCCAAGCTGGCCGGTGTCAGCCCGATCACGGCTTCGCGCTTCTTCAGGAATCCGCAAACCGTCTCGGCCGGCAAGCGGGTGCGGGTCGAAAGCGCCGCACAGGAATTGGGCTACGTCCCGAATCTTGCGGCCCGCGCGCTTGCGTCGCAGCGGACCGAAGTCATCGGCGTGCTGATACCTTCTCTGACCAACAACGTGTTTTCCGACGTGCTGCGCGGCATTTACGACGCGCTCGACGGCAGCCGCTATTCGATCCAGCTCGCCAATACGCGCTACAGCATCCTGCAGGAAGAACGGCTGCTGCGTCTTTTTTTGGCACAGAAGCCGGCCGGACTGATTGTCACAGGCATCAATCAGACGCCGGACTCGCGCGCGATCCTGGAATCGGTGGATTGCCCGATCGTGCAGATCATGGAGATCGGCCCGGCGCCGGTCGACATGATGATCGGCTTTTCGCATTTCGATGCGTCAAAAGCGGCCATTTCCCATCTGCTCGAGCAGGGATACCGGCAGATCGGCTTCCTCGGCGCGCGCATGGATCCGCGGGTGCAGCGGCGGCTTGAAGGCTATCGGGCCGCGATGAACGAAGCCGCCCTGTTCGATCCGCGGCTTGTCGTGACGACGGCGGTGCCGACTTCCGTGACACTCGGCGGAACGCTGTTCGCCGACCTGCTGGCGAAAGCGCCCGATATCGAGGCAGTGTTCTGCGTCAACGACGACCTCGCGCTCGGGGCGCTGTTCGAATGCGAGCGGCGGCACATGGCGGTTCCGGAGCAGATGGCGATCGTCGGCTTCAACGATCTCGAGTTCATGTCGTCGAGTGTTCCGACCCTCACCAGCGTGCGGACCAACCGCTACGAGATGGGCAAGAACGCCGCCATGATGGTGATCGAGGCGCTCGAAGGAAATCGTCCTTCCGAGCCGGTGGTCGACCTCGGCTTCAGTGTCATCCAGCGGCAAAGTTCGACACGGCGGAGTTGAGATGGGGCCTCACCTCTCCCTATCTGCCGGATGCTGCCGAAAAGGACAAAATGATAGCGCAACCAAGCTTCTTCAACTAAGGTCCAATCGCATCGGGCGGCCTGATCGCCGCTATTGCGCGAGAAATTGCGCAGAGTAGGAGAAAAGACAGACATCAGAGCCCGGCAACGGGCCTTCGCGAGTTTGCACGGCGGGAGAAACCAATGAAAAAACCCCAATCCAACGGGCATGATGCCGCAAGCAGCGGCAAGATGCGCAAACTCCGCTCCAGCGAGTGGTTCAACGATCCGACCAACCCGGGCATGACCGCGCTCTATCTGGAGCGCTACCTCAATTACGGGCTGACCCGGGAGGAACTGCAGTCCGGCAAGCCGATCATCGGCATCGCCCAGACCGGCAACGACCTGTCGCCGTGCAATCGTCACCACCTCGAACTGGCGCACCGGGTCCGCGAAGGCATTCGCGCGGCCGGCGGCATCGCGATGGAGTTCCCTACCCATCCGATCCAGGAAACCGGCAAGCGCCCGACCGCAGCACTCGACCGCAACCTCGCCTATCTCGGCCTCGTCGAAATCCTGTTCGGCTATCCCCTCGACGGCGTGGTGCTGACCACCGGCTGCGACAAAACCACGCCGGCCTGCCTGATGGCGGCGGCGACCGTCAATATGCCCGCCATTGTGCTTTCGGGCGGCCCGATGCTGAACGGCTGGTTCAACGGCGAGCGCACGGGTTCAGGCACCGTCGTCTGGAAAGCGCGTGAGCGGCTTGCCGCCGGCGAGATCGACTACAATGAGTTCATAGAAATCGTGGCTTCCTCGGCGCCGTCGATCGGCCATTGCAACACCATGGGCACGGCCTCGACCATGAATTCGCTTGCCGAGGCGCTCGGCATGTCGCTGCCCGGCTGCGCGGCAATCCCCGCGCCCTATCGCGAGCGCGGGCAGATCGCCTACGAGACGGGAAAACGGATCGTCGAGATGGTCTGGGAAGACCTGAAGCCGTCGGACGTCCTGACGCGCAAGGCGTTCGAGAACTGCATCGTGGTCAACTCCGCGATCGGCGGCTCGACCAATGCGCCGATCCACATCAACGCGCTCGCCCGCCACATCGGCGTGGAGTTGTCGATCGACGACTGGCAGAAGTACGGCCACGACGTGCCGCTGCTCGTCAACATGCAGCCGGCCGGCTTCTATCTCGGCGAGGAATACCATCGCGCAGGCGGCGTGCCGGCGGTGGTGCGCGAATTGATGAATCACAAGCGCATCCACGAAGACGCGCTCACCGTCAACGGCAAGAGCATGGGCGACAACTGCCGCGAGGCGGCGAAGCCCGATGGCGACGTGATCTGGAGCTATGACAAGCCTTTGGTGAAGGACGCGGGCTTCCTGGTGCTGCGCGGCAACCTGTTCGATTCCGCGATCATGAAGACCAGCGTGATCTCGAAGGAATTCCGCGATCGCTATTTGAGCAATCCGAAGGATCCCAACGCGTTCGAGGGCCGCGCCATCGTGTTCGAGGGGCCGGAGGATTATCACGACCGGATCGACGATCCCGCGCTCAAGATCGACGAGCACTGCATGCTGTTCATCCGCGGCACCGGACCGATCGGCTATCCCGGCGGCGCCGAGGTCGTGAACATGCAGCCCCCCGCGGCGCTGATCAAACGCGGCATCCTGGCGCTGCCCTGCATCGGCGATGGCCGGCAGTCCGGCACGTCGGGCTCGCCCTCGATCCTGAACGCCTCGCCGGAGGCCGCCGCCAACGGCGGACTTGCGATCCTGCAGACCGGCGACAAGGTCCGCATCGACCTCAACAAGGGCTCTGCCAACATCCTGATCTCCGACGCCGAGATCAGGAAGCGCCATGCCGAGCTCACCGCCAAGGGCGGCTTCCCCTACCCCGCCAACCAGACGCCCTGGCAGGAGCTCTATCGTTCGACCGTCGGCCAGCAGTCGACCGGCGCCTGCATGGAGCTCGCGACGCGCTACCATGACATCGCGGGCAAGGTCGGCGTGGCGCGGGATAATCACTAGGCATCACCGTCATTGCGAGCGAAGCGACGCAATCCAGAGCCCCGCAGGAAGCCTGGATTGCTTCGTCGCTTCGCTCCTCGCAAATGACGAATCATGAAGGAAGAAAACCATGTCAGACCGCCTCAAGGGCAAACGCGCCGTTGTCACGGCAGCAGCCGCGGGCATCGGACGCGCCTGCGCCATCGCATTCGCGCGCGAGGGTGCCGCGGTGATCGCCACCGATATCAATGAAAAGGGCATCGCTGCGCTGGCCCAGGAAGGTATCGCCGAGACGACACGGCTTGACGTTCGCAACACGGCCGACGTCAACGCCTTCGCCAAACGCGTCGGCAAAATCGATATCCTGCTCAACGCAGCAGGCTTCGTGCACCACGGAACCATTTTGGACTGTTCGGAGGAAGACTGGGACTTCTCGTTCGACCTCAACGTCAAGTCGATGCACCGGACCATCAAGGCGTTCCTGCCCGCGATGCTGGCGGGTGGCGGCGGCAGCATCGTCAATATCTCGTCATGCGCGGCGCTACGCCCTCCGGCCAACCGCTACGTCTACAGTGCGTCCAAGGCGGCGGTTTCGCTGCTCACGCGTGCGGTCGCGCTCGATTTCATCACCCAAGGCATCCGCTGCAACAGCATCTGCCCCGGCACGGTGGAGACACCCTCGATGCTGGCGCGCGCCGCAGCGGCCGGCCCGGACGGACGCGAAAAGTTCGTCTCGCGCCAGAAGATGGGCCGGCTGGGTACAGCGGAGGAAATCGCTGATATGGCCGTGTATCTCGCCAGTGACGAAAGCGCGTTCACCACCGGCGTCGACCTTGTCGTCGATGGCGGCTACATGCTCTGACATCCAGCCGACCAAAGGTTTCCAGCATGGGCAAGAACAAGATCGATCTCAACGGCCGGACCGCGGTCGTGACCGGCGGCGCGCAGGGCTTTGGCCGCGCCATCACCGAGCGCTTCGTCGAGTCCGGCGCCAAGGTCGCGATCTGGGATTTCGACCAGCAGCTCGCGGAAAAGACCGCCAAGGAAATCGGCAATGCGGTGTCCGCGTTCAAGGTCGACGTCAGCGACCTCGCAGCGGTCGAGAAGACCCGCGACGCCACGCTGAAGGCGTTCGGCAAGATCGACATCCTCGTCAACAATGCGGGCATCGCCGGCATCAACAAGACGGTGTGGGAAACCGACCTCGACGAATGGCGCAAGGTGATGCGGATCAATCTCGATGGTCCCTTCATCTGCGCCAAGACGATCGTGCCGGCCATGATCGGCCAGAAATACGGCCGCATCGTCAACATCGCCTCCATCGCGGGCAAGGAAGGCAATCCGAACGCCGCGCATTATTCGGCATCGAAGGCCGGGCTCATCGCGCTGACCAAATCGCTCGGCAAGGAACTGGCCGCCTATGACATCCTGGTCAACGCGGTGACGCCGGCCGCGGCGAAGACCGCGATCTTCGACCAGCTCACGCAGCAGCACATCGACTTCATGCTGTCGAAGATCCCGAAGAACCGCTTCGTGCTGGTGGAGGAGCTGGCGGCGATGGTGGCGTGGCTCTCATCCGAAGACTGCGCGTTCTCGACAGGCGCGGTGTTCGACATCTCCGGCGGACGCGCGACGTATTAAGACGGTCTCGGATAAAAACGATCCGGACGTTTGCAGCCGGAACGACGCCGGCCGGCTCCTATGCCGGAAGGCCCTCTTCGGGACAGTTGGTCAGGCGCGCCGGCACGCCGACGGCTGTGCATCCGGCCGGCACGTCCGCCGTGACGACAGCCGCCGCGCCGATCTTGGCAAAGTCGCCGACGCTGACGTCGCCCAGAACGGTCGCGCCCGAGGAGACCAGCACGCCCCGGCCGATCCTCGGCGCGCGGCCGGCCAGCCCGTCCTTTCGTCCGATCGTGACGTTTTGCATGATCGTCACCTCGTCGCCGATTTCCACAAACGCGCCCACGACGATGCCGGTCGCATGATCGAGGAAGACTGACGTGCCAATTCTTGCGGATGGATGGATACTGACCTGAAGCAGGTCGGAGGATTCGCACTGCAGCAACAGTGCGAGATCGATGCGGCCGTTGCTCCAGAGCCAGTTCGACACGCGAAAGGCCTGCAGCGCGACAAAGCCCTTGAAATTGAGGAGCGGCGGCAGCAACGCGCTGGTTGCCGGATCGTGATCGGCAATCCCCCTCAGATCGCGGCTCGCGGCCTCGACGAGGCCGGGTGCAGCCAGAAATGCTTCGCGGGCGATTTGCGCAAACTGCCGGCTGTCGGCGGCACGCCTGGCGAGCCGCTCGCCAATCTGGAAGGCCACGGCGCCGCCAAGATCGCCATGGTCGAGAATCGCGGCCGACAGCGAGGCGCCAAAGACCGGATCACGCGCGATCGCCGCTTCGGCCTCGCGCCGGATCGATCGCCAGAGTTTGTTGCCGGATACAAATCCGTGGGGCGTCATGCCTGCCAACCTGCCCTCTCCTTCTGTCGCCGGTTTCGCGACGCCAGCCTAGCTCGTTCTGCAGGATTTGCAGCAGGATTGTCGGGAGTCCGATGGCCTATCTTGGAGGCCGCATTCCAGGGGCAGCGTCCTCGTGCTTGATGATGGGCTCGCGAAACTCAGGAGAGCTTTGCCCTGTCGAGAAATGGTTTCCAGGAGAGCGCCTCGCCCCTCGCCTCGTCCAGATGTCCATCCTCCAGGAGCCCTCCGACACAACTGAAGTACTCGCAAAGGAATGTCGCGTCCGGCAATTCGTACACGCGCTCATTGGGGACCCACACCCCGAATTTCGCCGCGGAGATCAAGGCGGACATGACGGCCGGTCTGAGATCGCGCGCATTGTCCGGCCATCCCGAAGCTGCGGTCCGGGCTTTGAGACCGTCTGAAAGAGCGCGGAATTTGTAGCCGACGCTTCGCAGCTCAAAGGCCTTCCGTTCGCCCGACCTTCTGGCTGACGTTTCCAATGAAGCGCCGACAACGATTCCGGTCATGAAGACCAGCGCAAATTTGAACCAGCGCAGTTCGCTCACCGCGACGAGGTGATCCGAAATCAGGCTGGCTGCCGCGTTGGGCTCGGAGAAGACATTTTCCGCCAGCCATTTTTCAAGAGTCGTGCCGGCGAGAGGGATCAGCAGAAGACCCCAAATCCCGAAAAGGAGCGGTTTGAGCCAATTGGACATGGAACGCTATTGGCTACCACACCCGACTGCCCTGTTGGAGAGGGCTGTCGGGTTCCGTAACGGGTCAGTCCTCGTGCCTGATCCGGTCAGTCGCGAGAGAGCAGCGTGCGCTCACAGGCACGCGCCGGCCGGATGCGGCGATCGTCGCGATCCAGATGCCAGCGAACACCGTGACGATGCCGCCGACGAGATTCCAGCTCAGCGGCTCGCCAAGCAATACCGCTCCGACCAGCGACGCGGTGACGGGATTGACCGTCACCGAGATCGCCACCCGCGTCGGCGTGGTCCGCTCCAGCGCGAACGCCCAAAGATAGAAGGTGAGCGCGGCACCGAAGGCGCCGAGATAGAACGCAGCACCCCATTGCGGAGGGCCGAACGTCTCAACCGGCGCAAAGCTGCCACGCCACAACGAGACCAGGATCAGGCAGAGCGCTCCGACCCCCATCGACATCGTGGTGAAGGGAACAGGACCCGAGCGGCGGATGAACGGCCTCGACCAGATGCTGTAGAGCGCCATGCAAAGCGCGGCGGCGACCATCAAGAGATCGCCGCGCCAGGCGCCGGCAGGTGCGGAGGAAAGCCCCGACAGCAGCGCCAGCGCCACGCCGCCCATCGCGATGAGTACGCCAGCGCTCTTGCGTGCCGTCAGCGCCTCGCTGCCAAGCGCCGCCCCCACAAGCATGGTCAGCAGCGGCAGCGTCGACAGCGCGAGCGAGCCCCGCGCGGCCGTGGTGAAGATCAGCGACGCGTTGAACAGGATCGGAAACAGCGCGAAGTACAAGACGCCGAGCCCGGCCACGCCAAACCAGTCCTGGCGTTGCGGCCAGGCACCGCCCTTCCACCAGGCGAGCGGCAGCAGAAACAGAAAACCGATGCCGAAGCGGAACGAGCCGATGGCGAGCGGGTCGATCGCTTTCACGAGGTAGCGCGTGGCGCCGATCGAGGTGCCGCCAACACCGCTTGACAGCACGGCCGCCAGAACACCCCAAATTTCGTTCATTCCAACCGCCCGCCCACCACTCGCCAGCCGCTCGCATTTCCAGCTTGCGGCGGACCATAGGGTGGCGGTAATAATCAGGAAATCGAATTTCCTTGATATCAGAAATAACGTTTCGTGATGGATTTCCCCGCCCTCGATCCGGAGCTGCTGAAGGCCTTTGTCGCGGTGGCCGACCATCGCTCGTTCACGCGCGCCGCGAGCCAGCTCAACCGGACCCAGTCGGCCGTCAGCATGCAGATCCGGCGGCTCGAGGATCGCCTCGACGTCACGCTGTTCCACCGAACCAAGGCCAATGTCGAGTTGAGCCCGGCCGGCGAAGGCCTGCTCGGATACGCGCGTCGCATTCTCTCGCTCAATGACGAGGCGGTCGCGCGGCTGCGCGAGCACAAGGTCGAAGGCATGGTGCGGCTGGGCGTGATGGACGATTACGGCACCTCGATCCTGCCGCCGCTGCTCGCGTCCTTCATGACGGGTTATCCGCTGATCCATGTCCAGATGGAGACCGGGCTGACGTCGACAATGCCGGCGCGGCTTGGCGAGGCCTTCGACCTCGTGATCGCCATGCATCCGGCCGGTCGCGGCGACGGCGAGTTGCTGCGGCACGAGCAGGCGGTGTGGGCGGCAAGCGCCCACCAGCCGGTGGAGCATCAGGATCCGCTGCCGGTCGCGCTCTATCCGCCGGGCTGCCTGTTCCGGAAATGGGCAATGGAAGCGCTGGATGGCGCAACACGTCGCTGGCGCCTTGCCTTTGTCAGCCACAGCCTGGCCGCAGTGGAGTCGATCGCAGCGCAGGGGCTCGCCGTCACCGTGGTGAAGGCCGGTACCTTCCCCGCGCGGCTGCGGCCGCTGTCGGAGCGCGACGGCATGCCGCCTTTGCCCGCCGCCGACATCTGCCTGCACCGGGCCCAGAAGCTGTCGCGCGCGGCTGCGCTATTGGCGGACCATTTGCGCCTGACAATTCCGAATGAACCGGCGCTAACCTCCGTACATCGCAACCTGCTCAGGCGGACCACCCCCAACGAGATGGTCGATCACGCATGAATGTCTCGCTTTACGGCTTTTCAGTCTGGGTCCTGCCGCTCCTCATCGCGATCACCTTCCACGAGGCGGCGCACGGCCTTGTCGCCTGGCGGCTCGGCGACGACACGGCCTACAAGCTCGGCCGCGTCAGCTTCAACCCGCTCCGGCACATCGATCCCTTCGGGACGCTGGTGCTGCCGGCGATGCTGCTGCTGGCGCACTCGCCGTTCCTGTTCGGCTATGCCAAGCCGGTTCCGGTCAATTTCCGCGCGCTGCGCGATCCCCGGCTCGGCATGGTCCTGGTGGCATTGGCCGGACCCGGCACCAACATCCTGCTGGCGCTGATGGCCGCAGCCGCCCTGCACCTGCTCCCCTTCGCGCCCGACAATTCCGTGCAATGGATTTTCGACAATCTGAAGAACGCGCTGCTCATCAACGTCGTGCTGGCGGTCTTCAACATGATGCCGATCCCGCCGCTGGATGGCGGGCGGGTCGCCGTAGGTATCCTGCCACGGCCGCTCGCCCTGCCGCTGGCCCGGCTGGAACCTTTCGGAATGCTGATCCTGATCGCAATTTTGATCCTGCTTCCCTTGGCGGGCTCGCAGTTCGGTCTAAATCTTGATGTTATCTCGGCGATACTGCGAAACGCCACGGATGCAATCATTCGATTCATTCTTTTATTAACCGGTAACGCCTAATCGCGGGGGCGAAGGAAACCCGAGGGGCTCTTGGTCAAGGCTGCCGATATGCTGATTGCGCGACGTGCCGATACGAGGGCACGCGCCGATTTTGCCACCTGGAAAATGATGGCCAAGCTCAACGGCGCCACGTCGCTGCCGGCTGACGCCCAGACGTTCCTTGCGAACTACAAGAAGCTGCTCGGCGATATGCCGGAGGCGAACGCGACCGAGGCCACCATCCAGCTGCTCTACAAGGCCTATTACGTCGAGATGGGCGGTGTCGGTGCCCCGCCCGATGTGCGTCCGCGCCAGGCCGAGCCGGCCGCCGACAACGTCACCGCCTTCCGCCGCCCCGACCCCCGGCCCGCCAAGCCGCAGGCGGCCTACGGGCCGAACGGCAGCAAGCGGCCGCTGCCGGTGGCGCTGATCTTCGCCTCCCTCGTCGTGGTCTATGTCGGCATCCGCTATTTCCTGCGGTAGCGCACGCCGCCCCTCGCGCGTTCCGGACACGCGCCGTTGTCCTTCGTCCCAAAAGCCCATTTGTCGCGCTTTGCAGCGCGGCAAAGGCCGGGCATACTCGGCCTTTGATGAAGCGAAATCCGGAATTGGAGGGGAAATGAAGCGTTCAATTGCTGCGCTGGTGCTGACGACGAGCCTTGTGCTGGCGGCAGGCGCGTCCGCGCAAACCATGGACAAGGTGGTCAAGGTCGGCTCGCTCGGCGACCAGTCCGGTCTCTACCAGGACATCGGCGGGCCCGGTTCGACGGTCGCGGCGCAAATGGCGATCGAGGATTCCGGCCTGCTCGCCAAGGGCTGGAAGATCGACGTGATCTCCGCCGATCACCAGAACAAGCCGGACGTTGGCGTCAATATCGGCAAGCAGTGGATCGACGTCGAGAAGGTCGACGTGTTCGTCGATCTCGCAAGCTCCGGCGTGGGCCTTGCGATCGCCAACCTCGCCAAGGAGAAGAACGTCGTCAACCTCAACTCGGGTTCGGCATCCTCCGACCTCACCGGCTCGCAATGCACGCCGAACACCGTGCACTGGGTCTACGACACCTACATGCTCGCCAACGGCACCGGCAAGGCGCTGGTCAAATCCGGCGGCGACACCTGGTTCTTCCTGACCGCCGACTATGCCTTCGGCCAGGCGCTGGAGCGCGACACGGCAAATGTCGTCACCGCCTCGGGCGGCAAGGTGCTCGGCGGCGTCAAGCATCCGCTGAACAACGCCGACTTCTCCTCCTTCCTGCTGCAGGCGCAGTCGTCGAAAGCGAAGATCATCGGGCTGGCCAATGCCGGCGGCGACACCACCAACGCCATCAAGCAGGCGGCCGAATTCGGTATCGTCAAGGGCGGCCAGAAGCTTGCGGGCATGCTGCTGTTCATCACGGACATCAACTCGCTCGGGTTGGAGGTGGCGCAAGGCCTGAACTTCACCGAGACGTTCTACTGGGACATGAACGACCAGACCCGCGCCTTCTCGAAACGCTTCCAGGAGAAGTTCAAGAAGAGCCCGCCGACCATGGTGCAGGCCGGCGTCTATTCCTCGCTGATCCATTACTTCAAGGCGCTGGAAGCGCTCGGCGGCAATCCGCATGACGGCCGCGCGGTGGTCGCCAAGATGAAGGAGATGCCGACCGACGATCCCTTGTTCGGCAAGGGCTCGATCCGCGCCGACGGCCGCAAGATCCACCCGGCCTATCTGTTCGAGGTGAAGAAGCCCTCGGAATCGAAATACCCGTGGGACTATTACAAGCTGGTCGCCACCATTCCGGCGGACGAAGCCTTCCTGCCGCTGGAAAAGAGCGTCTGCTCGCTGGTGAAGAAAAGCTGATTCACAGCGGCGCAAGGACCAAAAATGCCGGCGAGCGATCGCCGGCATCTTTATTTGCCGCCTTATTTCCCGCCCTTGAAGTTCACGTCGAGGCTGTAGCTGAAAGTGTCGTCGGTCAGCCCGGCGGGCGGGCGCGGCACCGGATCGGAGCGGCGGATCATCGATAGCGCCTCCTCGTCAAACAGGGGATCGCCGGAGGAACTCGAGAATGCCGAGCTCGACGACATGGCCGAGGCGATTGAGCACGAGGCTGACCTTGACCTTCGCTTGCTTGATCTTGCTGACCTTGGGATAGCGCTTGTGGCGCTCGAAAATGGCGCTGATCTGCTTCATCCAGCCCGCGGTCAGCACGCCCTTTTCATTGGCAAGCCCGCTTTCGCTGGGAGCGGCGGCCAGCGCCGCCTGCCGGGCGTCCGGTATCGGCATCGGGGCGCTCGCTTCCTGCGCCACCAATTCCTGCGAGGCCGCGGTCTGCACGGTCTCGGTCTTCGGATCGTCCTCGGTCGGTTTCTTGGTATCGTTCTGGGTCACCGTGCGATCGGCGTCGTCGGTCTCCTGCGGCCTGTCCTTTGGCAGTTCGGTCGGCTTGACCTCGGCCTTCTGCTCGGCGAGCGCGGGCGAAGCCACCGAGGCATCGGCCTCCGGTCCCGGCGGCAGGTCGGTCTGCTCGGCAGACGGGGCGGTAAGCTCCACGTCGATGGCGGACACATTGGCGCCGAGCGAGTCGAAATCGTCGCTGGAACGGAGATGCGCAAAGGCCAGCGCCGCGCCGCCGGCATGCAACGCGACGGCAGCAACCGCTCCGATCATCCAGAGCCGCAGGGGTGGGCCTTGCTCGTCGACCAGTACGCTCATTTGCATCAAGACTTCGGCATCAAGACTTCGGCATCAAGACTTCGGCATGGAAACTTCGATATCAAGGCTCTCGCCTCACGGCTTGGCCGCTTCCGCGGCCGCGGGTTGTCCGGCGCCGTCGGCAACGCCCTCGAGCGCGACCAGCTTCATCCGGTAATTTCCCCGACGCAGCAATTCCAGCACGTCCATCAGGTCGCCATAGGCGACCGCGCGGTCGGCGCGCACGAACACAAGCCGCTCCGGATTGCTCTCGGCGGCTGCGTCCAGCGTTGCGATCAGCTCGGCGCGCTTGATGATCTTCTCGCCGATCGCCACCGTCAGGTCGGGCTTGATGCTGACATAGACCGGCTTGTCCGGCTTCTTCTGCGGCTGCGCGGACGAGGTCGGCAGGTCGATCGGAAGATCGACGGTCGAGAGCGGCGCCGCCACCATGAAGATGATGAGCAGCACGAGCATGACGTCGATGAAGGGCGTGACGTTGATCTCATGCGCTTCGGCGAAGTCCTCGTCGTCGTCAAATCCGCCTTCCGCGATCGAAGCGCCCATCGCTCTTACTCCGCCGCGCGCGAATGCATGACGCCGCCGGCGCGGTCGAGGTCGCGCGACAACAGCCGTGCCGCCGCGCCAGAGGCGCGGCTCACCAGCTCGAGATAGGTCTTCGTCTGGCGCGCGAAGTGATTGTAGATGATGACCGCGGGGATCGCGGCGACGAGGCCGATCGCGGTTGCGAGCAGCGCTTCGGCGATGCCGGGCGCGACGACGGCGAGATTGGTCGTCTGCGACTTCGAGATGCCGATGAAGCTGTTCATGATGCCCCACACGGTGCCGAACAGGCCGACGAAGGGCGAGGTCGCGCCGATGGTGGCGAGCAGGCCCATGCCGAAGCGGATGCGGCGCGCGGCCGCGCGCTGGATTTCGGCAAAGCGCGTCGCCGCGCGTTCCTTGATGCCGCCGTCGGAGGCGATGCCGGCCGACAGCCGCGCCTCGTGCAGGGCGGCCGCGACAAAGGCCGACAGCACGCCGGTTTTCTTGCCGAGCGTCATCTGCGCTTCCGCCAGCGAACGGGCTTCATCGACCTTCTTGAGCGAGGACTTGAGCTTCTGCTGCGCGATCGAAAGCTCGATCGACTTGGCGATGAAGATGGTCCAGGTCACGAGCGAGGCAAAGGCAAGCCCGATCATGACCGCCTTCACAATGATGTCGGCCGACAGGAACATCGACCACGGCGACAATTCACGCGGCACCTGCAGCGTCACGGGTTTCGCGGCCGCCGGTGCTACGGCATCGGGCGGCGGCGTCTGGGCGGAAGGCCCCGCAACGGGAGATTGCGTGGCGGGCGCCGCTTGCGATTGTGCGGCGGTCGGGCCGGGCGGCGTTGCCTGCTGATTGACGTACGGCACGGCGGATTGCGTCGCGGGTGCGGCACCTTGCTGGGCGAAAGCAGCCGTTGCGAGCGATAGGATCGCCGCCGCCACCCCCAATTTAAGAATGGTTCTAAACATTAGCGCATTCGTCTCCGGCCGATCCATCGTCGTTATGCTGGTTATCATGGCCGTTCAAGGTCAATTCCGGCGAGAGCAGCACAAAAGACCTTGAGGCACGCCGATCGGGAAAATTCCCGAAGCGCACACCAAGCCTTGTGCCTGTCAGATGCAGAGATGGTTTAGAGCGGAATTGGTTCCGGTTGAACCAAAACCGCTCTAAGTTCGCCGAGTTCTAGAACTTGTACATCGCCTTGACGCGGACGGTACGCCCCTGCCCCGGCGAAATGTTGTTGTCGCCGTCGGCGGAGGCCCAATAGTTCGTGTTGAAGATATTCTCGACCGTGAGCTGCGCCTTCCAGTTCTGGTCGATATTCGCATAGAGCCCGGCATCCACGCGGACGAAGCTTGGCAAGCGGACCGTATCGTCGCTGGTGGCATAGGAGTCGCCGAAATAGATGACGCCAACGCCGGCGCTCCACATGTCCGTGAACTTGAACTTGTTCCACAAGGCGATCTGGTTGTACGGCACCAGCTGCACGCGATTGCCGGCCAGGATTGGAAGCGCCGTGACGCCTCCGGGCGGGGCCTGGGTCAGGTCCTTGGCGACCCGTGCGTCGGTATAGGCGTAGCCAAGCTGCGCTTGCCAGTAGTCGGTGACATAGCCGTTGAGACTGGCCTCGAAGCCGCGGATCGTGCTCGCGCCGTTCGGAAAGGCGAGGCCTGAGCCGGGAGGCGCGCCCGGCACCGGGACCGGCTGATTGGTGCGGTCGAGCTGGAAGATCGCGGTCTGTAGCAGGAGCTTGGGGTTGATGTTCCATTTCAGCCCGGCTTCCTTGTTCTCGAATCTCTGCGGCTGCAGGATCAGGGTGCCGTCGTTGAGCGCACTGAACTGGTCGCCGGTCGAGGGCAGATAGGAAATGCTGTAAGCTCCGTAAATCGAGAGGTTGTCCCTCGGCTTGACGATCACGGCGGCCGCCGGCGAGACCAGATTGTCCAGGCGCGCGCGCTGGATGTTGGTGTTCATGTCGAGCGCCGACATGTCGAAGCGGTCGTAGCGCACGGCGCCGATCAGTTGCAGGCCGCGCGAAATATCGATGGTGTCGCGGAAATAACCCGACTGAACGTTCAGGGCATATTTGCTGTTCGAATCCGCCGTCGTGACACCGTCGCCGATGTTGGTGTTGGTGAAATGGTGAACGAAGGTCACCGGCCCGAAATAGGTCGGCGCAAAGGGATTCATCGTGATGGTGTTGATCCCGGTCGGTGTGCCGTTCGGGAAGACGCCGGTATTGCGGATATCGACGCCGGTCTGCCGCCCGAATTCGGTGCCGAATCCGAGCGTGTGATGGAGTGCGCCGACCCAGGTCTTGTAGGTGAAGTCGGTCTGGTTGAAGATGTTGTCGCGGTCGGTCTGGTGGTTATAGGCGCCGAGATTGAAGAAGGTGTCGGTGGGATCGACGCCGCCGTTGAACGCGCCGCCGGTGGGATACACATTCTGATAGAATTTCTTGTAGTCGGCGACGATGGTGCCGTTACGCACCGTCAGCCCGTTGTTGAAATCATGCTCGATGATGGCCATGCCGGTCTGCACCGTGGCGATGGCCTTGTTCAGACTCGGGCTGCCGAAAAAGGCGGAGAAGTCGCCGTTCGGCGCGAATGGCGTCGTCGGATTGAAGCGCGTTGCCGTCGCATTGCCAGGAAGTGGCCCCGCCAGCGCCTGCGAGGGATTGCCGCGATCGGAGGTGCGGTCGTCGTGGAAATATTCGTAGGACAGCTTGATCCTGGTGCTGTCGTCGGGCGTCAGCGTGACCGTTGGATTGATGCCGTAGCGCTCCAGATGGTTGAAGTCGCGGAAGGCGTCAGCGCCCTCATAGAAGACGTTCAGACGCGCGGCGACGTTCTCGTTGATGGCCTGTCCCGCATCCAGCGTGACGCGGCGATCGCCCCAGGAGCCGGTCTGGGCGGTTGCTTCATAAATTCGCCTGCCGTCGGCTTCCTTGAGCGTGCGGTTGAGCAGACCGCCGCCGGCGCCGCGGCCGAAGGTAATCGCGGCCGGCCCCTTCAACACCTCGACGCTCTGGGCGTTGTAGAGGTCGCGGAAATACTGCACGTCATCGCGAAAACCGTTGACGAAGAAGTTCGCGCTGGAATCGACGCCGCGGATCACCAATTCGTCGCGATTGCCCTCGCCCTGATGCACGTCGACGCCTGGAACGTAGCGCGTCACGTCGGTCAGGTTCTGTTGGCTCTGGTCACTGATGAAATCCTTGGTGATGACGTTGATCGATTGCGGAATGTCGACGAGCGGCGTGTTGGTCCTGGTCGCGACCGACGTGCTGTTCGTATAATAGCCCACCGTGCCGGTACGCACGTCATACGGCTGCATCATCTCCTTCGGCGGCGGCGCCTGCTCGGCCTGCCGCACCGGCGTCGGCCGCGGGTTTTGCGAGCCGCGGTCGGCGCGCTTTACGGCGGAGGCACGAGCGGCGTGCCGCGTCTCGGCCGGCGGCTGGACATCGACCGGCGGAAGCGCCGAACCGGGCGTCTGCGCAGCCGTTGCCTGCGCCCGGGCGGGCACGGCGCTCACAAAAGAGCCGGCCATTGCAACCATCGCGATGGTGCTCGCAGCCAGCAGAAATCTTCCGCTCGAGCCGCTTGCTACCCGCTCATGAGAATCGATGGTTGCCATCGACTGCGATTGTCCTGCCGCACCCGTCACGTCGCCCCTTAAAACCATTCTAAACTCGCTTGCATGTTTTCTTGTTGGTAGTTGCTGACGTCAGGCGAGAGAGCATCAACGAGTGCATGAACCCAAATCGTTTGCGGCAATTCCCAATGCCATGATTTGAATCGTTCGAAGATTTTCCAGGGCGCCGCAATTGATTGCGGGCAACACCGCGATGGAATCGAACAGTTTGGAATTGGAATAAGTCTAAGCCATCGCTCTCGAAGAGGCGCGAACTACACATCCGCCCATTGGCGGATCAGGTTGTGGTAGATGCCGGTCAGCTTGACCGTTTCGGAATCGTCACGCCCGAGCCGCTCCACCAGAACCTGGATCGAATTGTCGAGATCATAGATCAGGCTGCGCGCATGCGTGTCGCGGATCATGCTCTGCAACCAGAAGAACGACGCCACCCGCGCCCCACGCGTCACCGGCGTCACCAGATGCAGGCTGGAGGCCGGGTAGAGCACGAGGTCACCGGCCGGCAATTTGACCTCGTGCGAACCATAGGTGTCCTCGATCACCAATTCGCCGCCGTCATATTCGTCCGGTTCGGCCAGGAACAGCGTCACCGACAGATCGGTGCGGATGCGCAGGCCGGTGAGGCGGTCGCCGCGCACCGCGTTGTCGACGTGAATGCCGAAATGATGGCCGTCGGTCGCGGCATAGCGGTTGAAGAGCGGCGGAAAGATATGCAGGGGGATGGCCGCGGAAAGAAACCGTGGATTGGCCGTCAGCGCCGAGATGATGCGGCTGCCGAGTTTTCGCGCGACGTCGCTGTCGGGCGGCAGTTGCTCGTTGCGCTTCACCAGCGCCGACTGCGCGCCGGCGGTCGAGCGGCCGTCCTCCCACACGCTTTCATCCATGATGCGGCGGAAATCCGCCACATCGGCCTTGCTCAGAACATTGGGAACGCAGACCAGCATCTGTCAGTAGCGTGCCGAGAGCACCAGATAGGCGGCGCGGCCCGGCGCCTCCAGCACGAACGGCGCCGCGCTCTGGTACAGCGCGTCGTAATAGCGCTTGTCGAAGATGTTGTTGACGAAGAGCTTCACCTTCCAGTTCTTGTTGATCCTCGCTTCGGCAAAGGTGTCGAAACGCCAGTAGCTCGGGATCGAGGTGCCCTGGTTCGCCGCCAGCAGGGTGCCGCCGTAAATCCGGGAGCGATATACCGCCTGCCCGCCCAGCTCCCAGACGTCGGTGAGCTGGTATTTGGTGAGCAGGCTGAAGGATTCATGCGCGATGTTGGCGAGCGGCCGCCCGACATTGGTGGGATAAAGCACCGTGTTCGGCGACGGCGCCAGCGACTTCGTCACTTCCGACTGCATCAATACCAGTCCGCCGAAAATGCTCCATTTGTCGGTGATCTTGCCGCCCACGCCGAGATCGATGCCGCGCACGTAATAGGCGGCGCCCGCCGTGATGCAGGAGATCGTGACCCCCGTGTAGGGACAGGACGCCGTCTGGTTGGCGAGACTCGAGACGTTCACCGCCTCGCGCGCGTTCTCCTTGTTGGTCTGGAACAGGGCGGCGGTGACCAGAAGATGACGATCGAACAACTCCCACTTGGTGCCGATCTCGACCGCCTTGTTCTTCTCCGGCCCAAAGATTTGGTTCGGGTTTGCGGCAAGGACGGGCGCGAGGCCGCCATAGAGCGTGCTGGTGCCGTCGAATTCGGCGCCGACGGGATTGGCCGAGGTCGCGTAAGCGACGTAGACGCTGCCGTTCGGCAACGGCTTCAAGGTCAGGCCGAGGTTGAAGTTCGGAATCCCGAACTCGGCCTGCTGTTGGCCAAACAAGGTCCTGCCGCTGACCGTCCCGTAGCCGGACGTGTTGACGTTGTAATTGTCGTAGCGGACGCCGCCGTTGAGGATCACCAGGTCGCGATAGTTGGCGGTATCCAGAACGTAGCCGCTCTGGGTGTCGACCTTGATATTTGTCGGCAATCCCGCCAGCGCCGTCGGACCAAAGGGAAGATTGGTAAATTGCGGTGCAAACACGCTGACGCCGGTCAAAGATCCGGTGCCGCTGAAACCGCCGGGCAGCGCCTCAGAACTGAGGCCCGTATATTTGTCGATCGACGATGTTTCGCGATCGAGCTCGACGCCGGCCAGTGCCGTGTGCTTGAAGCCCAGGCCGTCGTTGAACTTGTAGGTCGCCTCCGTCTGGTTGGCGAGCACGTTGGTGATCTGCAGGCGGCTCTGCGGATTGGCGCTCAGCGTCGAGGCTGAAAGCGGATTCTTGATGACAGGAGCCTCGGGGAGCGTTCCGATGTAGTTCTGCGTCGAGCGCGAATCCCGGAACTTGTTGGTCACGAGCAGGTCGGGCGTGATCTGCACCTCGGCATTCAGGGTGCCGATGTCCTGTCCGGTCCGGAAGAAGTCGCGGTTGACGAAGCCGTAGAAGTTGTTGCGGTTGACGCCGAAATCCGGGAACGGCCCGCCGGCGGTGGTCGCGGTGCTCGGCCGGTAGTACGGCACGCCGAAATCCGGGATGCCGGTCAGCTCGGTATGGATGTAGTTGCCACTGATCTTCACCGCATCGACCGGCTTCCAGGTGGCCGCGAGGAAGCCGCCATTGCGGTCGTCGGTGACGTAGCTGCGGCCCGCGACATTGGCGTCCTGGAACAGCCCGCCGGCACGAACGGCGAGTGTCGGGCTGATCACCTGGTTGACGTCGAGCGTCACGCGCTTGGTCTGGTCCGTGCCGAAGGTGGTGTCGGCGTTGTAGAAGTTTCCAGCGGTCGTCGCCTGCTTGGTCACGATATTGATCGCGCCGCCGGCGGTGCCGCGGCCGGCAAAGGACGAGGCCGGCCCGCGCAGGATTTCGACCTGCTCGGTGAAGAAGTTTTCGCGCACGCTGACGCCGGCGTCGCGCACCCCGTCGATGAAGACGTCGTTGCGCGCGTCGAAGCCGCGAATGAAGAAGCGGTCGCCGAAGGCGTTGCCGCCCTCCCCGGTCCCGAGCGTCACGCCCGCCGTCGACAGGATCGCCTGCTTCAGCGTGGTCGCGTTCTTGTCCTCCAGCACTTCCTTGCTCAGCACCGTCACCGACTTCGGCGTGTTGAGCAACGGCTCGGGAAATTTTCCGGACGCCTGCAGATGATCAACCTTGTAGGGCGCGGCCGCATCCGCATAGGGATTGCGGTCCGGGCTCAGTTGGCCGGCGTTCGGGAACGGCACCGGCGCCTGTGTCGGCTGCGTACGCCGTGCCGCGCGGCGCAAGGCGTCGCGCGCGCGGACCTGATCCGGCGTGGGTTTGGACGCAGCAGGACGCGGGCGAGCGACGGGGGCATCGACGTTCACCGGCGGGAGGTTGGTTTGCTGCGCTTCGGCGCCGGTCACCGACGCCACGGCAATCAGGCCGGCGACCGCCGTGACCTTCCTGCCGGAGTAAATTTCCGCTCTCTCGTCACTCGAATTGATGGCCGCGAACGAACGCAACGACCTCGGTGTTATTGCTTGCCCCATGACCCACAGCCCCATCACTCGACTTTTCTTGATCGCCCATCCCCATAACGAGCGATGTGAGTTTTGGTATCGGGCTGAAAATTTTTCGGGTCAACGCGCTCGGCGAGAAACGGCGCTTGAATCCATCCAGATCGAAACAATTCTAAATTCGTGTTTCAAATTGTTCTAGTTCGAAATTATAGGCACTCTAAAAACCCCTGTGCCGCAGTGCTTTCCTGCAGTCGAGCGTGTCGCACGATTCAATCCGCGCTCGGCGGCTTCATCAGCGAAAACAATTCGTCAACCGTCTGCTGTGCGACAAATCGTACGCGCTCGGTATTCTCCATGCCCGCGATATTGACGCCTTTCACGACCGCCCTGATCTCGTCGCGAAAGTCGGTGAGGAAGCGCAAGGGATCGCGCTGCTCGCTGGCGACGCGCGCAATCAGGCCGGTGACCAGGATCTGGCATGCGATCATTTTACCGTTCAGCTCGTCCATCATGCTCCCCGCCATCGATGGCGCTGATATGAACGAGCAAGCATCCGCTTACAATGGATCGCAGCGTGACCGGATTTAGAAACGTTTTTAGAGACGTTCGCGAAAGGACGACGACATCGACGACCTGAAACGCTACTTGGCCGCGATGTGACCGTTGTGGTCGGACAGCGAGGACTTGATGCGGTCCTTGATGTCGCGCAGCGCGTGAAGCGTGGTCTCAACCGTCTCCGCCGGCATGTCATGGATGACGTCGGTTGCGATCGCATCGCGCAGGCTGTCGAGATCGTCGACAAGCTGCCGGCCGCGCGCGGTGAGGAACAGCCGGTTGGCGCGCCGGTCCTTCGGATCGTGCCGCCGCTCGAGCAGACCATGCTCGACGAGACGATCGAGCAGCCGCACCAGCGAGATCGGTTGCAGCTCGAGCACGTCGGCGAGATCGACCTGCGACAGGCCCTCCTGCTGGCGCAGGCGGAACAGCACGATCCACTGCGCGCGCGTGGTGCCGCGCGTCTTGGCGCGGTGATCGATGAAGTTGCGCAGCAGCCGCGACGTCTCCACGAGCTGCGCGATCAACTGGCGCTTCAGATCGAGCGACATGCCTTCGGCGGTCCCCTCAAGCTTGCCAAATGTTTAGGATTTTCAAGCTATAGTGTGTTTACACATTAAATGCATGCATATTATAGCTGGTATGCTGGGAACCGTTTAAAAGACCAATTATTCTTTTTCCCTATAGAGCCGCACGAGCCAACCTCACGAGCCAACATGAAGAAGTCGCGGACGATCCGGTGGGTCCTGTTTATCGCGGTCGTCGCGGCCGGCGGCTATTACGGCTGGCACCGATTCTACGGCCCCGAAGCCGCGGCGAAAATCGAAGCGGCCCAGAAGGCGGCGGCGCGCCAGCCCGCCGTTCCCGTGAGCCTCACGGCGGTGGAAAAGGCCGACTTTCCGGTCTACCTGACCGGCCTCGGCGCGGTTCAGGCCTTCAATACCGTAGTCGTACGGACGCGCGTCGACGGCCAGATCGACAAGATCGCGTTCCAGGAAGGACAGACGGTCAGCCAGGGCGACCTCTTGGCCGAGATCGATCCGCGGCCGTTCCAGGCCGTGCTCGACCAGGCCAAGGCCAAGAAAACGCAGGATGAGGCGAACCTCGCGAACGCCAATCTCGACCTGCAGCGCTACACCAAGCTCGGCGAATTCGCCACGCGCCAGCAGACCGACACCCAGCGCTCCACGGTCGCGCAATTGACCGCGCAGATCGCCGCCGACGAGGCGGCCATCTTCAACGCCCAGACCCAGCTCGACTATACCCAGGTGAAGTCGCCGATCTCGGGCGTGGTCGGTCTGCGCCAGGTCGATATCGGCAACATCGTCAATGCCGCGACGCAAACGGGCATCGTCACGGTGACCCAGATCGAGCCGATCACCGTCATCTTCACCGCGCCGGAAGAGCAATTGCCGTATATCAGCGAGGCGCAGAAAGTTGCCCCGCTCAAGACCATCGCGATCACGACCGACGGCAAGAAGGTGCTGGCTGAAGGCAAGTTGTCGGTGATCAACAACCTGGTCGACACGACCAGCGGGACTATTCGGCTGAAGGCGGTGTTCGATAACAAGAACCATGCGCTTTGGCCCGGCCAGTCGGTCTCGACGCGGCTCCTGGTGAACACGTTGAAGGATGCGACCGTGGTACCCGACGATGCGGTCCAGCACGGGACCAACGGTCTCTATGCCTACGCCGTTACCCAGGACAACAAGGCGGAATTGCGCAAGGTCAAGGTCAGCCAATCCATCGATGGGCGTTCGGTGGTGGAAGAAGGATTGAAGCCGGGAGAGCGCGTGATCACGGGCGGGCAGTTCAAGGTCAAGCCCGGTACGCTCGTGACCACGGCGGTGGCCAGCACGGACCAGACGCCAGACAAGGTCAAACCTGAATGAACGGCCAGACCGGAGCCAAGGGCAAAGGCATTTCGGCGCCTTTCATCCGCTTCCCGATCGGCACCTCGCTGCTGATGGCGGGCATCCTGTTCGTCGGCCTCGTCGCCTATCCGCAACTGCCGGTCGCTCCCCTCCCGCAAGTCGACTTCCCGACCATCCAGGTCACGGCGACGCTTCCGGGCGCGAGCCCCGAGACCATGGCGTCCTCGGTGGCGCAGCCGCTGGAGCGGCAGTTCGCGCAGATTCCCGGCATCGCGCAGATGACCTCGACGAGCTATCTCGGCACGGCGGCGGTCACCATCCAGTTCGACCTCAACCGCTCGATCGACGGCGCCGCCAACGACGTGCAGGGCGCGATCAATGCCGCCAGCGGCCAGCTCCCGAAGAACCTGCCCTCACCGCCGACCTATCGCAAGGTCAACCCGGCCGACTCGCCGATCCTGCTATTGTCGGCGACGTCGCAGACGCTGCCGCTGACCACCGTGAGCGACGCGGTCGACGCCCAGCTCGCCCAGCAGATCAGCCAGATCTCGGGCGTGGCGCAGGTCATCATCGGCGGCCAGCAGAAGCCCTCGATCCGCGTCCAGGTCGATCCCGCCAAGCTCGTGGCGAAGGGCCTGTCGATGGAGGACATCCGCGGCCAGATCGCGCTCACCACCGTCGACAGCCCGAAGGGCAATATCGACGGGGACAAACGCGCCTACACGATCTACGCCAACGACCAGTTGCTCGACGCCGACAAATGGAACGACGTCATCATCGCCTACCGCAATGGCGGGCCGTTGCGCATCCGCGACATCGGACGCGCAGTGACCGGCCCCGAGGACGCCAAGCAGGCGGCCTGGGCCAATGGCAAGCGCGGCGTGTTCCTGGTGGTGTTCAAGCAGCCCGGCGCCAACGTCATCGAGACCGTCGACAAGATCAAATCACTGTTGCCGAGGCTGGTGGCCGCGATCCCGCCGTCGATCAGTATCGAGATCATCAGCGACCGCACCCAGACCATCCGCGCCGCCGTGGAGGACGTGCAGTTCACGCTGCTTCTGACCATCTTCCTCGTGGTCATGGTGATCTTCGCCTTCCTGCGCAGCTTCTGGGCGACCGTGATTCCGACGGTGACCGTACCGCTGGCGCTGCTCGGCGCCTGCGCCCTGATGTGGGTGTTCGGCTATACGCTCGACAACCTGTCCCTGATGGCGCTCACGATCGCGGTCGGCTTCGTGGTCGACGACGCCATCGTGATGCTGGAAAACATCTCGCGCTATATCGAGGACGGCGAAAAGCCGATGGCCGCCGCTTTCAAGGGCGCCAGCGAAATCGGCTTCACCATCGTCTCGATCAGCGTTTCGCTGGTCGCCGTGCTGATCCCGCTGTTGTTGATGGGCGGCATCATCGGCCGCCTGTTCCGCGAATTCGCGGTCGTGCTCGCGATGACGATCTTCGTGTCGATGATCGTGTCGCTGACGCTGACGCCGATGATGGCCTCGCGCTTCCTGCGCGCGCACCACGAAACCCGGCACGGCAGGCTCTACCAGCTGAGCGAGCGCGGCTTCGATGCCATGCTGCGCGGCTACGAATACATGCTCGACCTCGCCTTGAGCTGGAAGCGGACCACGCTGTTGATCTTCTTCGCAACCCTCGGCCTGTCGGTCTACCTGTTCGTGATCATCCCGAAGGGCTTCTTCCCGCAGCAGGATAACGGCCTGATCACCGCGACCTCGGAAGCCTCCCAGGACATCTCGTTCGAGGCGATGAAGAACCGCCAGGAAGCACTGGTCAATATCGTGTTGAAGGATCCGGACGTCGCCACCGCCGCGATGGCGATCGGCGGCAGCGGCCGCGCCGGCAACAACGGCAACATGTTCATCACGCTGAAGCCGCGCAGCGAGCGCGAGGCCTCCGCGCAGCAGATCATGGCGCGGCTGCGTCCCAAGCTCGAGAAGGTGGAGGGCGCACGCCTCTATATGCAGGCGGCGCAGGACGTCCGCCTCGGCGGCCGCCCCACCCGAACCCAGTTCGAGTTCACGCTGCAGGACGCCAACCTCGCCGAGCTCAATGAGTGGGCGCCGAAGATCCTGTCCAAGATGCAGACGCTGCCGCAACTGCGCGACGTCGCCACCGACCAGCAGACCCAGGGCACGACGCTCGAGCTGAAGATCAACCGCGACACCGCCTCGCGCTACGGCATCACCCCGCAGTTGATCGACGACACGCTCTACGACTCCTTCGGCCAGCGCCAGGTCACGCAATATTTCACCCAGCTCAACAGCTATCACGTGATCCTGGAAATCCTGCCCGAGCTGCAGGGCAGCCTCGACACGCTGAACAAGATCTACGTGCGCTCGCCGTCCACCGGCGACCAGGTGCCGCTGTCGACTTTCGCGACCTGGACCAGCGACGCCGGTCCGGCCGCTTTCGATCAGCCACCAGGGCCAGTTCCCGGCGATCACCATCAGCTTCAACCTCGGCCAGGGCGTGGCGCTGGGACAGGCGACGGAAGCCGTGCAAAAGGCGATGACCGAGCTCGGCGCGCCGGCAACGCTCAATTCGAGCTTCCAGGGCACCGCGCAGGCGTTCCAGCAATCGCTCGGCACCGTGCCGCTCCTGATCCTCGCGGCGCTGGTCGTGGTCTATTTGATCCTCGGCATTCTCTACGAGAGCTACATCCACCCGATCACGATTCTGTCCACGCTGCCGTCGGCCGGCGTCGGCGCGCTCGCGATCCTGATGGCCTTTGGCTATGACTTCAGCCTGATTGCCCTGATCGGCGTCATCCTCTTGATCGGCATCGTGAAGAAGAACGGCATCATGATGGTCGACTTCGCGATTGCCGCCGAACGCGACCAGCATTTGTCTTCCGAGCAGTCGATCCGCCAGGCAGCCCTGCTCCGCTTCCGCCCGATCATGATGACGACGATGGCGGCGATGCTCGGCGGCGTGCCGCTGATGCTCGGCACCGGCACCGGATCGGAAATCCGCCAGCCGCTCGGCTACGCCATGGTCGGCGGGTTGATCGTCAGCCAGGCGCTGACGCTGTTCACGACGCCGGTGATCTATCTCTATCTCGACAGGCTCTCCAACGCGTTTGCCGGCTGGGGCCGTCCGAAGGCCGAAGCCGCACACGAGGCCGACGAGCATCGCTCGGTCAAGGAAGCCGCCGAGTGACTTGACTTTGCTCCCTTGCCGCCTCATCGGAAGGCATCATTTGGGGGCCGGGCGCGTGAAGATCATCGTCAAGTTTGCCGTATTTGTTTCCCTTGTCTTGCTCGGTGGCTTGGGCGAGCTTTCGGCGCAGGCGACGAAGGCCAAAGGCCCCGCTCCCGCCCCAGCGCAGGCCACGCCCTCGCCGGCTCCCTCGCCATCGGCTGATGCAGCCGGCGCACCGCCTCAGCCCGGCTGGATCGCGCGCTGCGGCTCGACCAGCCGCGACGCGCCGCTGGAATGCGCGATAGAGGAAACCGCGGTATTGACCAAGACCGGCCAGCTCATCGTGCTGGTCAATATCCGCGTCACCAGCGACACCCGCTCGCCGGTTGCATTGGTGCAATTGCCGCTCGGGCTCAATCTGCCAGCCGGCGCCAGGCTCCAGGTCGACGAGGGCAAGCCGGCCGATCTGCAGATCCAGACCTGCGAGAACCGGGGCTGCTACGCCAACCTGCCTGTCGCGCCGGATCTGTTGGCCGCGCTGCGCTCGGGCAAGCAGCTGAAGATTTCGTTCCAGAATCTCGCCAAGGAAACGATCACGATCCCGATGCCGCTGACCGATTTCGCGGCGGCCTACGACAAGATCAAGTAGACGCCCTATCCGTCATTGCGAGCGAAGCGACTTTGTCCACCGTAGCTCAACGAGCGAAGGCGGAAGCAATCCAGAGTGCCACGGCGGAGGGATTCTGGATTGCTTCGTCGCGGAGCCTGTCATCGGGCGCGCATTCGCGCGACCCGTTGGCTCCTCGCAATGACGTTGTCTATTGCCGCGCCATCTCCGCGTTGCCGACGCCCTCGCCGTCGAGCTTCTGGTCGTCATGCATCGTCGACGGTGACGCGCGAGCAGATCGCCCGGTGAATTCGAACGGCGCCTCGTAATGCGACACCGGGCTGCCGCGGTCGCGGCCGATATCGAGGCCCGACCATGAGATGAAATTGTGGAAGGCGAGCTGGGTCTGCAGCGAGCCCACGGGCTCGCCGTCGATCAGCAGCGTGTATTCGCTGAAGCCCGGTGCGCGCGCCCTTCGCCGGCGGCTCGGTGCGCACCAGCCGCTCGACATGCACGCCGAGCCGATGCGCGCCCGGCGCGATCTTGCGATCGGAACGCACGATCTCGTGGCCGCCGCCGATATTGAGATCGTGCACGAGCAGGCCATCCTTGATGTAGAGGCTGTAGCCCGAGGTCGCGTCGCCATGCGCGATCAGCACGCCCTCGGCGCCGCCATCCCCGATCTCGACATGCGCCTCGATGGTGTAGCTGCGGCTGCGCACATCGGGCGCGACGTCGGTCGGCACATGGCCCATGCCGGCGTGGAAGATGAAACTGATGGCGCGCGCCGTGGAAGCGCGCGGCGTTCTCGGCAAAGCGCGGCCCGAAGCGGTCGTCGAGCGGCAGCACGTTGTGCTTCTCGGCCTCGCTCCACCACAGTCTCGATCATCTCGGCGAGCCGCTCGCGGCTCCTTTTCGGCGAGGTCGTCGGTTTCCGAGAAATCGCGATCGAGATGGAACAGCTCCCATTTGTCGTTCTCGAACGGCGTGCCCGGAGGGATGGAAGGCGACCGCCTTCCAGCCCCGGTGCCAGATGCCGCGATGGCCGAACATCTCGAAATATTGCGGCGAGGATTTCGACGGCGCGGAAGCGTCCGCGATCGAGCGCGCAAAGCTCTCGCCCTCGATCGCCATTTGCGGGCAGCCGGCGATCTGCCGGCGGCGCACCGACGCCGATCAGATCGAGCAGCGTCGGCACGAGGTCGCAGGCGTGCACGAATTGGTGGCGCAGCTCGCCCTTGCCGCGATCCGCTTCGGCCAGTTCAGGACGAAGGGATCGCGGATGCCGCCGCCATGGGTGTTCTGCTTGTAGCGGCGCAGCGGCGTGTTGGAGGCCATCGCCCAGCCATGCGGGAAATTGGAATGCGTGTCGGGACCGCCGATATCGTCGATCCGCCGCAGCTTCTCCGCGATCGGCTCAGGGCGGAAGTTGTACGGCCCCATCGCGTTGACGAAGCCGAGCGGTCCGCCCTCCTGGCTCGCACCATTGTCCGACATGACGATGATCAGCGTGTTGTCGCGCACGCCGGCGGTGTCGAGGAAGGCGACAAGCCGCGCCAGATGTCGGTCGGCATGGTCGAGCATGCCGGCAAAGGCCGATTGCAGGCGCGTGAAGACGCGCCGTTCGTCGTCGCTGTGCTCGGCCCAGGCCTTCACGCCGTCATTGCGCGGCGGCAGTTTGGTCTCCTGCGGCACCAGGCCCATCGCCTTCTGCCGCGCAAGACGCTGCTCGCGCTCGACGTCCCAGCCATGGGCGAACATGGCGTCATAGCCCCTGATGATGTCGGCGGGCGCCTGATGCGGCGCGTGGCAGGCGCCGAGCGCGACCCAGGTCAGCCAGGGCAGATCGGGCCGGTCGGCGATATGGTCGCCGATGAAGCGGATCGCCTGATCGATCAGGTCCGAGGTCAGGTGATAGCCGTCGGCGTAAGTGCCCGGCGGATCGATATGCGTGTTGTCGGAGACGAGCTCCGGCGCGTATTGGTCGGTCTCGGCATCGAGGAAGCCGTAGAAGCGATCGAAGCCGCGGCCGAGCGGCCAGCCGTCGAACGGCCCGGTGGCGCCGCTCTCGGTCAGCGGCGTGACGTGCCATTTGCCGACCATGTAATTGCGATAGGCGTGCGCGCGCAGCATCTCCGCGAGCGTCCCCGCCTCGCGCGCGATCTTGCCGCGATAGCCGGGATAGCCGGAATCGAAATTGGCGAGGCAGCCGACGCCGACCGAATGATGGTTGCGCCCGGTCAGCAGCGCCGCGCGCGTGGTCGAGCACATCGCGGTGGTGTGGAAGCCGGAATAGCGCAGGCCTTCGGCGGCAAGCCTGTCGATGGTCGGCGTCCTGATCTGCGAGCCGTAGCAGCCGAAATCGGAGAAGCCGACGTCGTCGAACAGCACGACCAGGATGTTCGGCGCACCGGCCGGCGGCCTCGTTGCATCACGGCCACCACGGCTTTGAGCCGGCGATGGTCTTGCCGATCGTGCCGCCAAACGGCGGCTTGCCGCCTGCGCTCATGCTTGTCCTCCCTGCCGCCACGGGGCGCGATTGGTCCGTTCCTCGAGGCTTCCGGCCTCGCCGGGCCGGATTGCCTTAAATCATAATCCGAATTATGATTATGATTATTCGGAGATGCAAGCGCGGATGCAGGCTTTACTCAGGCGATTTCGACCTTCCCGGCGTCACCCCGTCGCGACAGAAGCGCAGCCGCGAGACGACGCTGGCGCTGTTGCAGGCGGGCGCCGAGCTGCTCCGGACGCAGCAGCCTTGCGGAGCTGTCGATCGAAGCGCTGTGCGCGAAAGTCGGCGCCACCGTCGGCGCCTTCTACAGCCGGTTCGAGAGCAAGGAGGCCTATTTCAACGCGTTGATCGCGCTCGCCGCGCGCGACGGCGAAAGCCGGCTCGAACGGATGCGCCGCGACGGCGCGCCGAAGGATGCCCGCCTCGACGGCCTCTGCCGGTTTCTCGTCAGCGGCATCGTCGACTGGATCCGCCGGCATGAGGGCGTGATGCGCGCTGCACTCCAGCACGACGATACGCGGCCCGACAAATGGACGACGTTCAAGGGCCTCGCCCGCGCCACCACCGGGCGCGCCACCCCTCTCCTGCTGCCGGCCATGGGCAAGGGCCGCAAAGCGGCCAAGACCCGCGCCATCGCCTTTGGATTTCAGGTCGTGCTGGGGACGCTGGTGAATGCCATTCTCAACGACCCCGGCCCGCTGTCGCTTCACGACAAGGAGATGGAGCAGCGGCTCGCTGATTGTCTGCTGCTGCTATTGAAGGCGGAAATGGATTGACGCCGCAGGATGGGTGGAGCGAAGCGATACCCATCAATCGCGATGCGTGGTGTTGATGGGTTTCGCAAGGGCTCAACCCATCCTACGCACTTCGTTACGCCCCGCCGAGATAGGCCTTCTGCACCTGCGGATCCTGCGTCAGCGCGGCCGCCGTGCCGGACAGCACGCTCTTGCCGACCTGCAGCACGGTGGCGAAATCGGAGACCTCCAGCGCGAGCTCGATCGACTGCTCGGCGAGCAGGATGGTGAGCCCTTCCCGGTGCAGCCGGCCGAAAGTATCGTACATCGACTCCACCACGGCAGGCGCAAGCCCAAGGGAGGGCTCGTCCAGCATCAGGAGCTTCGGGTCGCTCATCAGCGCGCGGCCGACCGCGAGCATCTGCCGCTCACCGCCCGACATGGTGCCGGCGCGCTGCAGGCGGCGCTCCTTCAGGCGCGGGAAGATTTCATACACACGCTCGAGCAGCGTTGCGACGCGCGACTTGTCGTGGAGCGGCGTCGCACCGAGCAGGAGGTTGTTCTCCACGCTCTGCTGAACGAACAGCCGCCAGCCTTCCGGCGACAACGCAAGCCCCTTGCGCACGATGGCAAAGGCATTCTGGCCGCCGATCTGTTCGCCGCGAAAGGCGATCGAGCCGGAATGCACCGGGATCAGGCCGGCAATGGCGTTCAGCGTCGTGGTCTTGCCGCCGCCGTTGGAGCCGAGCAGCGCGACCACGCTGCCCTCGGGCACTTCGAGCGAAACGTCGGAAACGCCGATCAGGTCGCCGTAACGCACTTCCAGATGTTCGATCTTGAGCAAGGGCCCGCTCATGTCAGGGGTCCGCCCATCAATTCGATCGGGGTGTGGCCGGCGGCGGCCTTGGCCGCTCGGGTGCCGAGATAGGCCGCGATGACGTCGGGATTGCTGGTAACCTCGCGCGGGCTGCCGCGCGCGATCTCCCTGCCCTGGTGGAACACCATCACCCGGCTCGACAACGCCATGATGACTTCGATGATGTGCTCGACGATCACGAGCGTGATGCCGGAGCGGTGGATGTCGCGCACGAGATCGATCGCGAGCTGCACCTCGCGCTGGGTCAGGCCTGCCATCGCCTCGTCGAGCAGCAAAATCCTGGGCTCGGTGGCGAGCGCCCGCGCAATCTCCAGCCGCTTGCGGCCGGGCGTGCCGAGCGAGCGCGCCGGCGCATCGGCCAGCCGCGCCATGCCGACGCGATCCAGCACCGCGCGCGCCTTCAATTCCGCCTCGCCTCGATGGGACGAGCGCAGGAACGCACCGATCATGACGTTCTCCAGCACCGTCATGCCCTCGAACGTCTGCGGCACCTGGAAGGTGCGGGCGAGCCCGAGCTCGGCGCGGGCTTCCGGCGTGAAGGCCGTGATGTCCTGGCCCTGGAACAGCACCCTTCCCGAGGTGGTCTGAAGGTCGCCGGTCAGGCAATTGAAGAAGGTCGATTTGCCGGCGCCGTTCGGTCCGATCAGACCGAGGATATCGCCCTGCTCCAGCGTCACGGACGCAGCATCCACGGCCTTGAAGCTGCCGAACGTCTTGGTGACCTCACGCGCTTCAAGAAGCATGGCCGGCCTCCGCCCCTGCGGCGGACTCGCCCGCCTTGGCACGCCTCTCCCAGAGCCGCATGGCCAGCGCGAGCAGCCCGCCCGGCTGGAAACGCGAGATCAGCACGATGATCGCGCCATAGACCACGAAGGTGAGCCCGGCTCCCCTGCCGCCGAGCAGGCTGTTGGACAATTCCTCCAGCGGCACGAGGATCGCCGCCCCCACCAGCGGCCCGAACAACAGCCCGGCGCCGCCGAGTGCGGCCATGATCAGGATCTTCACCGAGATCAGGATGCCGAGCCCGGACTCCGGATCGACAAAGCCGAACATCATGGCGTAGAGCGCGCCGGCGACCGAGGTGAGACCCGCGCTCAGCATATAGGCGTAGAGCTTGGTGCGCGCGGCCGGCGCGCCAAGCGAGCGCGCGGCGCGCTCGGAATCCTTGATCGCGCGCAGGTAAAACCCCATGCGGCTGTTGGCCATCAGCCACGTAATCAGGAGCGTGATCACGAGCACGGCCAGGAACAGATAGTAGTAGGGCAGCGCCGAGACAAAGGAGAGATCGAAGACGTTGCGCGGCACGGTCGGGCCGCTCAAGCCCACGGCAGCGCCGAGCCACGTAGTGTTGGTGACGATCAGCCTCGCCGTCTCGGCAACTGCGATGGTCGCCATGCTGAAATAATGCCCCGACAACCGCAGCGTCGGCCCGCCGATGATCGCGGCGATGGCAACCGCAATGACGATGCCGGCGGGAATGCCGACCAGCGGCGACAGTCCGAAATGGGTGTACGACCCCATCGCCGCATAGGCGCCGCAGCCAAAGAACACGACATGCCCGACCGAGACCTGGCCGGCATATCCGCCGACGATGTTCCAGGCCGACGCGGCGATGGCATAGAGCAGCACCAACGCGCCGAGCCGCTGCTGGAACGGCGTCGAGAACAGCAAGGGATAGGCGATCACGATCGCAAGCACGACCGACAGCCAGATCAGGCGGCGCATCATGCCTTGCCCATCAAGCCCTGCGGCCGGAACCACAGGAAGAGCAGGAACACGACGTAGACCACGATGTCCTTGTAGACGGCACCGATCAGATAGCCCGAGACCGACTCGATGACGCCGATCATCAGACCCGCAACCAGCGCGCCCGGCACGCTGCCGAAGCCGCCGAGCGACACCGTGACGAAGGCGACGATGCCCAAGGTCTCGCCCACCGTCGGCACGATGTAGAAGAAAGTCGCGATCAGCGCGCCGGCAAGGCCGGTGGCGCCGGCCGCGATTGCCCAGGCGATCGCCTGCATGGTGTCGGGTCGGATCCCCATCAATTGCGCCGCGGTGGAATCTTCCGCCACTGCCAGCATCTTCGAGCCGAGCGAGGTCCGCGTCAGCAAAAGATGCAGGCCGAGCGTGACAAGCAGCGCGACGATGCCCGCCAGCAGCCGCGAAGCCTCGATACGCAGGCCGAAAATGTCGTAGGTGCCGCCCACGAGATTGTTCGGCAGCGACAGGAAATTCGCACCGAACCACCAGAACACGGAATAGCGCAGCAATAGCGCAAGCCCGAAGGTGCCGAGGATCTGCGCCAGCATCGGCCCTTTCATGATGTGGCGGATCAGGGCGAAATAGACGATGACGCCGAGGGTCGCGAGCACGAGTGCAGCGAGCGGCGCGCCGGCGGCCGGTCCCACGCCGAACACGCTGAAGACCACGAAGGCCACATACATGCCGAGCATGACGAAATCGCCATGGGCAAAATTGACGATGTTCATCATGCCCCAGACCAGCGTCAGGCCCGAGGAGAACAGCGCGTAGACGGCACCGAGGAGGAGTCCGCCGACGATCACCTGCACCAGGAAGAAAGACATTTAGCCGCGCGTCGTTGCGAGCAAGAGGTTGCCGTCGGGTTCACGTGAAAAGGACGGGAAATGGTATTCCCGCCCCCAGAAATTACCAACCCTTGTAGGGGAGCATCGGGGCTTTCTCGGCACCGTCCTTCGGCCAAACCGAGACGTAGTTCTCGCCGTTCTGGAGCTGAATGATGCGGCCGGACGCCAGGACGTTCTGGCCCTTGTCGTCGAACTTGACGCCCTTGTAGCCGATCAGGAGCTGATCGGGCTTGAGGTCGGTCGCCTTCAACGCCGCCTGGATTTTTGCGGGCTCGGTCGAGCCGGCGCGGTCGATGGCATCAAGCAGCACGAAGAGACCCGTCATCTGACGCGCGACGGTGTCGTCCATCTCGACACCGCTTTTCTTCTTGTACATGTCGGCGATGATCGCGCTCGGCGAGCCCGCCGGTCCCGTGCTCCAGGACGAACGGTTGAACGCGCCTTGCGAGAGCTTGCCGACCGCCTTGATGAAGTCGGGGTCGGAATAGCCGGCGTCGTCGGCGAGCAGGATGCCCGGCTTGAAGTCCTGGGCCTGCATGGTCTTGGCGAACAGGATCGCATCCGACGTGTAGGAGATCATGAGCACCACGTCGGGCTTCTTCTCCTTGAGCTGCAGCACCTGGCTCTGCACGTCGGTCGCATTCGAGGCGTAGGCGACGTCGAGCGCGATGTTGAGCCCCTTTTCCTTGAAGGTGGTGGTGATGGTGTTGGCGACCGAGGTGCCGTATTCGGTGTTGTCATGCACCAGCGCGATGCTGTCGATCTTGCCGCCCTGGGCCTTCATGTCGGTCAGGAATTCGGAGAAGACTTTTGCGAAGTCGGAGGCGATCGGCGTGGTGCGGAAGAACCATTTGAAGCCGCGCTCGGTCAGATTGGCCGCAACCAACTCGCCGTTGACGTAGGGAATGCCGTATTTCTCGGCGATCGCACTCGACGTCAGCGTGATGCCGGACTGGTAGGCGCCGGTGATCGCGATCACCTTGTCTTCCGTGATCAGGCGCAAGGTCTGGTTCTGCCCGGTCGCTGGGCTGCCCTGGTTGTCGGCGAAGACGAGCTCGACCTTGGCGCCGCCGAGGCCGGCGAGGCCTGCGTTCTTCGCCAGCGGGAAATTGCCGAGCTCGGGATGGGCGTTGTTGACGATGTCGGTCACGACGTCGAAGGCGGCCTTGACGTGGGTGCCGATCGAGGCGGCCCCGCCGCTCATCGGGAACACGGCCCCGATCTTGACGACCTTGTCCTCGGCAAAAGCAGCGGTCGCCAGCCCAAGCGAAATTGCGGCTGCGCCAGCCAGCCCGAGAATATTCTTCAATTTCATATGATAGGTCTCCGAAACGCGTCGCTGTCTGCAGTTTTTCGAGACAGGTCGCGCACGGTGGACCGCTGGCGCCCCTGCCTGTTTTTGCGGTGCACCAGCATTGCATGCCGCTTCCGCAGGGGCAAGCGAGGGCGCCTGCTCGCGCCGCCGCACGGCGCTCGGCAATTTGTCGAAGGCGCTTTCGCGCATTGGCGCTGGAATAGGCAACCCGAAGCTGACGTTTGCAGCAGCGGCACGGCAACCGCGTGCTTGATGAGGTGGAAAGTGGTTCGCGCACGATTCATGGCCGCGCGGCGTTGCACGATGCACATCAGGCGTTGCCTGTACGAGACGAGGTCCGCATCGTGCGAAAACATCGTGGGGGTCGCGCCTACACCATTCCACAAGGAATATACGAACAAATTCAATAGATTAATGAATTGTCCGGAAGCGGGATGCCTCCTCAATTGGCGGCCTTAGAACCGGTGGTTGGAATCCATTTGTGTTAGGGCAAGATCCATGAGCACCGCCGAAGAGGATCTGAAAGTCGGATCGTTCTACTGGGTTATTCCGGTGCTGGACGTTGACACTGAGCTCGAATGGGTCAACCAAGCCCAGCCGGCGCGCTTCTCCGGCCGCGAGCCGGACGGAACACTTCTCTGGCATTGCCTCAGCCTCGATGGCGAGTTCGACTGGCCGATGCGTTGGATCGGTTCGGAAATTTGTTGAGCCCTAGTCTATTCGGGCGAGCCCCATGCGTTCGGTTATTACCTCCAAAATGATGAACCCCGATCGCAGTCTCTCACGTTCGCCGGATGCTGCCGCTTAGCTCAGATGGTTAGAGCGCCGTCCTCTGAAAGCGGATCAGCGACGAAGAGTGAGCCCGTCTTCGTCGCACTTCTGTGCTCTGCATCACGGAATCCGCTTCGTTCCATAGGCACAAAAGGCAGGCTGGGCGGCGAGCGTCGGCATGAAGCAGGCGCGGCAATTCAAGCTGCAGGCCCGTACGCCTTGTGGGTCTTCGTGAACCCGAAGGCATGGGCAATAGGAAAGGCAGAGGTAAATGACAATCGGGCCCGCTGGTACGGTCAACACGAACGTTCCACCGCAAAACTACGGTGGCGTTTCGCAAGAACAGGCGGAGGAATTTCAAGGAGACGGTCAACCATTCGACCACCTCAAGCAATGCATCCGGGATCCAATCTTCAAAAGGCGAGCATACTCCAGAGCATTCGCAGGATACGTCAAAGTCATTTCCCTTCGTTCTTGCGACCCGGCCGCCGATCAACCTTGGCAACCCGACCGGCAAGCAGGGCACGCCGCTGTACGACACGCAGGGCAAGGGCAGCAAAGCCGGCTCAGAGACGAAGGCGCCGTCGCCGATGACGACGTCGAAGTACGAGACGCGCGGCCTCCCCGGCGAACTCGATCCCAAGTACGACGCCAAGGCGTGGAAAGACGACGATAGCAGAGACAGCAGAGACAAGGTTCAGATCAAGAACCCGACGGACGACACCCGGCTCGACAACCTGGCACGGAGCGCGGCCAACAAGGCGCTGTCGCAGGACGAGATGGACGGCGCGAAGGCCGACGTGATGGTGAAGGGCAGCGACGGCAAGAATTACCGGATGAGCGTGCGCCGCAACGGCCAAGACACGAGCGTCGAGATCACGGCCATGAAGCGCGCATCCGACGGCAAGGACGTCGCGACGATGACGAAGGAGATGGCCGCGAAGGGCATCACCGTCGGCAAGGGCTTCAGCCAGGATGAGCTGGCGGCCGTCTACGACGGATTTGCGACGATGAAGGGCAAGGACCTGGACGCCATGAATGGCATGACGCTGGAAAAGGGCACGCGGAAACAGCTGAAGGGCACCGACTCCAACGAAACGGCCGAGTACGGCAACAAGAAGATCACCTTCTACAAGGAGGCGTTCGAGGCCGGCGGCATGGTTGGCAACATGCCCAAGGCCGGCGCGGTGTTCCTGCACGAGGCCGGGCACCGCTTCGACGAGGTCTCGGGCTCGCTCAACAAGTTCCAGCAGACGAAGGGCCACGCTGACGACATCACGCCGTACGACGCTGCCAGCAAAAAGCTCAGCCACCAGGTGACGGACAAGGACGTGAAGCTCGACCCGAAGAAGGAGCACTACGCCGAGGCGTACATGCTCTATAGATCGGACCCGAAGTTCATGGAACAGAACTACCCGCAGCTGTTCGAGTTCTTCGAAGCCCGGGACGACGACGTAGTCCGGGGGGCGTCTCCGTTGTCCCCGGTTCGAATCCGAGAGCGGCTACCAGTTTCCGCACACGCCGCGCGATCGAGGCGGCCCGCCGGCGGTCCGCACGGTTCATGGGCGGGGTGGCCGGCGCGACGTTGCTGGCTTCAGGCACCGTGCAGTCCGACCTCGAGCACGTCGCCGTGCAGCCGCAAGACCGCATCAACAGTGGCTTCCAGAACTTCTGGCATCCACATCGATCGATCGTCGACGACCGAGAAGGTGTTGCTGTCGTCGGCTGCGGTAACGGTGAGATATGCGATCATGGAGAGTTAGCCGAGCGGTAAGGCAGCGCTTTGCTAAGGCGCCGAGTCCTCACGGATGCACAGGTTCGTCCCTGTACTCTCCGCACCCTTCGTTCACACGCCGATTTATGAGCCTGCGGATTAAATGTCGATCTTGCGGACGTGGTTGACGTTGGCGGTCAGCAACGCGTCGAGACAGGCGGGAGATACTGGAGAACTCCTAGCGGCCGATTGAACTCGATGGTCGCTCTCGCACAAACGTCAAAACTGCCGGTGGATCATGTCGCGACTGCGCGACCTCGCGTGTGCTGGCGGGTCATGCGGGCTACCAAGTTTCTTGAGGAGCGCCTGCGCCCGTTCCCACCGGCCTTGGCGAACCAGTATCTGTCAGAGCTGATAACGGGCGATCGGCTCGAATCCAACAACCAAATGAACGCATTGATGGAATGAAGCGCTGAAAACGGGCAAACGCAGACCATGTCGCGCCGACACCTAGACCGCGAACGACGGTGCCGCTATATCAAAGTCTGGCTTTTGACCGATTTGCAAGACTTTTTCCGAAAAAGTTAAGCAATGTCAATTGCTTAATGGGGAATGGTGTAACGGTAGCCTATCGGGTTCTGGGCCAAACTATTGAAATCATTTAGGTAGTTTTCCAACGCACCCCTATTTCAATCCGGTGATTTCCGGCCACTTCTGAAGGATTTGGCAAACTCGCTTGGGCCAGATTAACCTTGGCGTTTTTGCCCCTTAGGCGCTCTCGCAAGCGCCATCATCAGGCTTGTGACCGCGCTGCGAATTGCTCTGATGACGACGGCACGCGACGAGCTGTTGTCGGCTGCATGCCATCTTTCCTTAAGTTGCACCCCTTTTCTATGGCAATTAAAGGATGTTGAACTGTAATATTGCACATATTCCCCTGATCGAGTTGTTTAACCTTGGTGGCACAACTGTAGCGCCGGGTTATCCCTGACAGCGGACATTGCTCGGCCCGTCCGGCATGTCTCAAATGTGCCAAACTCGGAAGAGCAGCGTTAGCCACAATCCCCACACACATCGGTACGTGAAGGTTGGCGCAATTTGTGCCCCCCACCCCGGGGCATGACGTGTGACCCGGTTTGAATAGTTACTGTTGCAATATCTGCTGCATCACGTCGCCGAGGATGACGGGTTCGCGCAGCACCGGGATTTAGGTGAGCCCGGCGGCGCGGGCCAGTTCGGCGATGGTCCCTTTGGCCTGCAGGTCGGAAAACGCCTTGTTGACGGAGGCGAGAAGCGGCGGATCCGCTGACAAGGCCGACGTGACCCGGCGGTTGGCACCGAGCGGAAGTGATCGCCGGTTGCCGCAAGCCGGGGTCGCGATGCTCGGCCTGATAAGCGTCGAGCCGGCGCGCGTATCGAGGAGCGTCGCATCAAACTCGCCGCGCTCAAGCGAGCCGAGCAGGTCGCTGCGGCCCGGGACCAAATGGGTGATGTTGTCGATCAGCTTGCCCTTGCCGAAATTCATTAAATCGCGTCGGCAAGCGTGCCGCTTTCGACCACGATGCGAAGCCCGGAAGATCTCCGATATCGGCGATCTGGCGGTCGTGCGCCTTCGCACCGAGCACAACGGTCAGCGTCGAATAGATGTAGGGCTGGCTTGGCGCCAGTTCGCCGAGCGGAACACGTCGCCTGCGGTCGGCGACCGTCTACGCCGGCGAAGTCCGGAGAGCTTGGCCGTCTTCAAGCCCGGCACGACGGCGGAGTTCTTCAGTGGAAGACCGTCGCTCCCGACCAGCGCGCGACGATCTCCGAAAGCAGCGCGTTGGCTTCCAGCGCCGGACTGGGAATCCTGGTGGAGCGGCTCCTCGAACCATTAAATCCGAAGCGGCCTTCCAGTTCTTTCGCGACCGCCCGTGCCAGGTCCACGTCGAAGCCGCTGCCCGGGTTGCCGCGGGGATGCACGGACAGCGGCGGCAGATCCTCATTCAGGCAGACGCTCAACGTGTCGCCGTCTGCGGCGGCCGGCAGCGACATCGCTGACAGTAGCGTTGCGGCCAGGAAAGCGGTCGCCTGGATTGCCTTGAGCGGGGTCTTCAGGCTTCTCTGGCTCGACACGAAGGCCCGAAGGGCTTCGATCTTGTCGTAGTCGATGATTCGCCCCAAGGCGGCGTCTTGTTGTTCTTCGTCTTCACCGTGGTGGAAAAACCTGCTTGTCATCGGGAAAGCGACGCAGGTCCGGCGTGATCGTCCCCGGAGTGACCGTCTTCGGACCATGGCAATGCGGCGAGATTCTCGGCGTCGGTCCGTTTGCCGCCGTTGACCTTGGTCCCGTCGGTATCGGCCTCCACCGTCGCGCGAGGCGCCGCGATCAGCGCGCAATGGTAGAGGCCGACGGCGGCGAAATACGCTGCCGTCGGGCGCAAGTTTCTCTTGTTCACCCACCAACCGCCTACTTCTTGACCGCGAACACCCACAGCGATCCGCCGGGCGGTACGTGGCCAACCGCGCATCGCCCGGAACAGCGAATATACGCCGCCGTAGCCGGAGGCCGCCGCATACTGAACGCCGTATTGCTGCCAGGTCACAGGCTGTCCCTCAAAATTCCCGAGCCGGTCTGGAACTGCCACCAGCTCCATCATTGGCGTCATAGGCTCGGAACATCCCGGTCAACTGGCCCGTGAACACCACTCCGCCAGCGGTCGACAAGACGCCCGAGAAACGCGGGATGTCGCTGGGCACCTCCCACTTCGACTTGCCGGTCATCGGATCGATCACCGAAAGGTGGCCGCGCGAACCAGTACCAGATCCACAGATCGGTCAGGTCCATGCCGAGATACCATTCGCGGCCTTATAGGTCGCAGACTAGTCTGTCGTGGCCGCAAACGCAAGGGTGTTGGCATAGGCAAGGCCGGTCTGCGGATTGAACGACATCGGCTCCCAGTTCTTGCCGCCGAGAATCGACGGATAGACCACGACCTTCTTGCCTTCGCGCGCGTCCTTGGCGGCGTCGTCGCTGTCGCTGTCGTTTTGATCGGGCGGCCGGTCTTCATGTCGGATACCAGTTCAATTCGCCTTCACGTCGGGATTCGCCGCGAGCAGTTTGCCGTTGGTCCGTCGCCGCCACGCGACCTCGAAGAAGCCGTTGGTCGGCGTCCATCAGCACCTTGATCAGCTTGCCATCGACGCTGAGGTCGGCCAGCACCATTTCGGCGACAAGATCATAGTCGAATGGGTTGTTGGGCGAGAACTGATAGTGCCATTTGATCTTGCCGGTCTTCGGATCGAGCGCGAGCACCGAGCAGGTGTAGAGATTGTCGCCCGGCCGGCGCCGGCCAATTGAAGGGGCCCGGGTTGCCGATGCCCGATCGACGGTGTTCGGCTGGCGATTTAGTAGGAGCCGGTGATCCAGGTCGATCCCGCGCCCAGCTTCCAGGGTTCGCCCTTCCAGGTGTCTCCGCCCGGTTCGTCGGGGGTTGGAATTGAATGGGTTCGCCACAGATGCTTGCCGGTGGCGCGGGCTCCCAGCCGTCGATGAAGCCGCGAGTGCCGAACTCGGCGCCGGAGATGCCGGTGATGACCACGCCGTCGGCCACCAGCGGCGCGACCGTCATTGGATCGCCTTCCTTGATGTCGGCCGCTTTCTGGCGCCAAAGCTCCTTGCCCGTCTGCATGTCGAGCGCGATGACATTGGCATCGAGCGTGGTGCGGAACAGCTTGCCGTCGTGGATCGCCGCGCCGCGATTGATGATGCCGCAGCATACGATGCGCAGGCGTTGCCCACCGGGTATTCCGCCTTCATTTTTTCCAGACCTGCTTGGTCTTGGCGTCGATCGCCATCGTGGCGTTGTGGGTCGTGATGTAAACGACGCCCTGATACACCAGAGGCTGGGATTCCTCGCTGCGGTCGTCAGCGAAGCTATAGTTCCAGAGCGGAACGAGGTCTTTGGCGTTGTCCTTGTTGATCTGCGTCAGCGGACTGAACCGTTGCAGATTGTAGCCCATTCCATAGTTGAGGACATTCGAAGTGTTGGTGGCGCCCTTAATGAGTTGCTCATTGGTCTGGGCGTTTGCACCCAATGGGACAAATCGATAAGCAAGCGACTAGCGCAAGGCGTGGTGGTGGCGGTGGACGTGGATGCAAACATGGTAACTTCGCGCTCACGATTGCGTCAATGAAACGACCAATGTGAAATCAAAAGAAGATACGTGTTGTTCAATTTTCACGAGCAAAATGTTCTGAGTCTTCTCGCCTGCGGCGTTTGTTTCAGCGGCGCGCATCTCTAACAACACCTGTTCCCGCTGCCGATGATGAAGACCGTCGAACTGATCGTATGTTGAGCTTACTTGCGGCTGGCGGAGGCGTTCGCAGCACGCAGTCTTGGTATGCCGAAGCGGATCCTCCTGGCCACTTGCGGCTCCCACATCGCGACATTGCCGAATACCGCCTTCCAGGTCTCTAGCGACCGATTTGCACTGAAGGTACTCCTGGTGGACTTCCCCGCTCGGCCATGGCGGCCGTGATCGTCGCGGTTGAAGAACAGAACTCTGAGCCGAGTGGTATGCCGACCTCATTCAGCACATTCGGGACTTCACCCGACCGATGCGTGCGAAGGGGCCGGGCGGCGATCGACGACCTACCGACTGGTTGCCACGCCAGAAGCTTTGAACCCTGCTGCAAAAGAGCC
>CAWHQY010000066.1:0-19101 GCA_963831505.1 uncultured Alphaproteobacteria bacterium
GAGCCGCAACCAATAAATCTGATCCCTTCGGCATTTCGTTCTCCTGGCCTTCCGTCTATTCGTCAACAACTCAACTCTGCTTCGCAGAATTGCGGATTTAAGGTATCGGCGCATCCTTTTTCCGGCGCGGTCATGACGGCAGCGCGGGAAACAAGTTCATGAGAAGCACCATGATCAGGCCGACAACCGCGACGATGGATTGAACGACCGAGATGGTCTTGGTGGCTTCCGTCAGCGTCATGCCAAACGACTCTTTCACCAGCCAGAACCCGGCGTGGTTAGCATAGTTGAAGAACAGGGATCCCGAGCCGATCGAAAGCGCGAGCAGCGGCAAATTGAGATCCGGATTGCTCAGCGCGAGTGGCGCCAACAGCCCCGCGGCACCGACAATTCCGACGGTTGCCGATCCCGTTGCAACGGATAGCAGCATGGCGATCACCCAGCCGAGCACCAAAGGCGGAAGTGCGAAGTGATTGGTGAGATGGACGATGGCGTCGCCGACATGGGCCTTGACCAGGACCTGCTTGAACGCGCCGCCGCCGGCGATGATCAGAAGAATTCCGGCGATCGGCTTGAGGCTGGCACCGAGCGACTCGCGCAGCTTTTCGGTGTCGCCGCCGCGCATATAGACCAGGGTGGTCGACGCAAAGAGCACACTTACAAGCATCGCCACCAGGGGTTCGCCCAGGAAGTCCGTTATCTTGGCTCCGAACGAACCTTTGGGAAGCAAGGTCTCGCCGAAGGTGTTGGCCAGCATAAGGATCGCGGGCAACAGCACGGCAAGAAGACCCATGCCCAGCCCGGGCGCGGCTTTGGCCGGCATCCCGCTCGCTTCGCCATGACCGGACGAGCCGGTAAACTGATCGAGCAGCGCCTGATCGGGCCGCACCGTCATCTTGGGCGCAATGAAGCGCGCATAGACCGGACCGCCAAGAACGATAGCGGGGATCGCGGCGATAAAGCCATAGAGCATGGTCGGCGCGACGCTCGTCTTCAAGGTGGCAATCGCGGTCAGAGGACCGGGGTGAGGTGGTACCATCCCGTGCATCGACGCCAATGCGGCAATGACGGGAACACCAAGAAGCACATAGGTTGAGCCTTTGGTTGTGCCCTTGATCTCGAGCTTGTGTGCGACGCTGAAGACAAGGGGAAGCACGACGACGAGACCGACTTCGAAAAACATGGGAATGCCGACGACGAATGCCGCGAGCGCCATTGCCCAGGGAAGCGCGCCGTCCGATGAGCGCTGAACGATCGAGCTCGCGATCGTTTCAGTAACGTTGGAGTCCGCCAGGATTTTTCCGAGCATGGCGCCAAGCGCAACGATGACACCGACGTCGCCCAGCGTGTTGCCGGCACCGTCGAGAACCACCTTGGTAATTTGAGTGATATCCATGCCGGCGAAAAGGCCGACCACCAGGGAGACGACCAGCAGCGCGAGCAACGGATGCAACCGGACGCGGCTAACAATCAGCGCCACCAGTAAAAGCACGCCTCCGAGCGCGGTAAGCAAGAGCCGGATGTCGGTTTCAGACAAATTCGCCACCTTTTCTTCAAGCCGAGATTTGTCGCCTACTGGTTGATTCGATGGATGATGCTTTGCGTGAAGTCGGTGGTGGACGCGTTACCGCCGAGATCTGGCGTACGAACGCCGTCCTTGCGCAAAACCTGATCGATTGCCGTCCTGAGACGAGTTGCGAGCCCCGGCTGATCGACATGCTCAAGCATCAAACCGACGGCCAGCAAGAGTGCGAGCGGGTTGGCGATGCCCTTGCCCGCGATATCCGGCGCCGAACCGTGCACGGCTTCAAATATGGCGGCATCCGATCCGATGTTAGCTCCTGGAGCCATTCCGAGACCACCTACCAGTCCGGCAAGCTGATCGGACAAGATATCGCCGAACAGGTTGGTGGTAACGATCACGTCGAACTGCCAAGGGTTCATGACGAGCTGCATCGCGGTCGCATCCACGATGCGATCGTCCATCTTGACCTTGCCTTCGTATTTCTTCGCGACCTCGTGGCCGACCTCAAGAAACACGCCGGTCAAGGCCTTCAGGACGTTGGCCTTGTGAACGACGGTCACCTTCTTCCGTCCGTTCTTGAGCGCGTAGTCAAATGCAAACTCGATGATCTTGCGCGATCCTTCGCGCGTGTTGACGCCGGTCGAAATGGCGACGGCGTGCGGATCATCGCCAATCGGGATGTAATGTTCGAAGGCGACATAGAGACCGCCGAGATTTTCTCGCACCAGAACGATGTCGATATCGTCGTATCGACCCCCAGGGACCATGCTTCGAACCGGACGCACGTTGGCGTAGAGGGCGAACTCCTCGCGCAGGCGAACGTTGATCGATCGAAATCCTCCGCCGACAGGCGTCGTCAGAGGTCCCTTCAAGGCAAGCCGCGTGCGACGGATGCTGTCCAGGGTAGCCTGCGGTAGCGGATCATGACTTTCCTCGATGGCAGCCAATCCGCCCTGGCGAATGTCCCATTCAAACGGGGAGCCAAGCGCTTCGAGAATGTCGATTGCCGAATTCACGATCTCCGGACCGATACCGTCGCCTGGAATCAGTGTCGCGGGAAGCTTTAGGAGTGGCGTATCTGTGGTCATCGCAAATCCCCATGAATGAAAACGGCCAAGGCGAGCCGGCGCTTCAGAGCGTTGGCTGGCCCCTCACCTAGCCGGCGCCTGAGCGAAGAGCGGTCTCGATCTTCGATGGCTGTCCAGAAGTTGAAGTCATCGCGCGCTCGTGGTCGGGTCACGGTTAAGCTGCAAGCTGGCGCAGGACGTATTGGAGGATCCCGCCGTTTTGAAAATACTCCAGTTCGTCGAACGTATCGATGCGGCAGATGAGTGGAACGACAGCCTTGCGCACGCCATCGGGTCGGCTGATCTCGACCGAGAGCTTCTGGCGAGGAACCAGGCCGCTCTCGATTCCACGGAGGGTAACGATCTCGTCGCCCTTCAATCCGAGAGACCGCCAGGAGGTGCCCTCTTCGAAGACGAGCGGCATCACGCCCATGCCGACGAGGTTCGAGCGGTGAATTCGCTCGAAGCTTTCGGCGACCACGGCCCGGATGCCGAGAAGGTTGGTGCCCTTGGCGGCCCAATCGCGCGACGAACCCGTGCCGTATTCCTTGCCGGCGAAAACGACCAGCGGCACCTTGTCGGCCTGGTAGCGCATGGCCGCGTCATAGATCGACATCCGCTCGCCGCTCGGCTGGTGAATAGCATACCCACCCTCAACCACCTTGCCAGCTTCGTCCTTCACCATCTGGTTCTTGATGCGGATGTTGGCGAATGTTCCCCGCATCATCACTTCGTGGTTGCCGCGGCGGGTGCCGTACTGATTGAAGTCGACGACGCGGATCTGGTGGTCGCGCAGATAATGCCCGGCGGGACTGCTTTCCTTGATTGATCCCGCGGGCGAGATGTGATCCGTGGTGATCGAATCGAGGAACATGCCGAGGATGCGCGCATTGATGATGTCGGTCGGTGGTATCGGCTCCTTGGTCATCCCGACGAAGTAAGGCGGGTTCTGGACATAGGTCGAAGCCGAGTCCCACTCGTAGGTTTTCCCCTTGGTGACACCGATATTTTTCCAGTTGGTGTCGCCGCTGAAGACGTCCGAATACCGCGCCTTGAACAACTCGCTGCCGATGGTGCGGTAGATGCAATCCTGGACCTCCTTGCTCGAGGGCCAGATATCCCTGAGGTACACCGGGTTTCCGTCGCCCCCCAGTCCGAGCGGCTCCGTCACCAGATCCACCGCCATCGATCCGGCAAGCGCGTAGGCAACGACAAGCGGCGGCGACGCGAGATAGTTCGCCCGCACATCCGGATTAACCCGCCCCTCGAAGTTGCGGTTGCCGGAGAGAACCGCGACCGCAACGAGATTGTTGCCTGAGATTGCTTCCGAGATTTCCTCCTGCAGCGGTCCGGAGTTTCCAATGCACGTCGTGCAGCCGAAACCGACGAGATTAAAGCCAAGTTTGTCCAGATCGGTTTGAAGACCGGATTTCTTGAAATATTCCTCCACGATCTGCGAACCCGGTGCGAGCGACGTCTTGACCCAGGGCTTTGTGCTCAGCCCCTTCGCTACGGCGTTGCGCGCCAGCAGGCCGGCCGCGAGCATGACGCTGGGGTTCGAAGTATTCGTGCACGACGTAATCGCCGCGATCACAACATCGCCATGGCCGAGATTAAAGTCTTCGCCTTCAACGCGATACCTTTTGTCCATTTGCGCGGCTTGGCGGAATTCCTGGTCCATGGCGCTCAAGAAGGCGGTCTTCGCGGTATCGAGTGTCACGCGATCCTGCGGCCGCTTCGGTCCAGCCAGCGAAGGCACGACGTCGGTCATGTCGAGATGCAACGTATTCGTGAACACCGGATCGGACGTATCCGCGGTTCGCCACATGCCCTGAGCTTCGGCATAGGCCTTGACGAGGGCGATGCGCTCGGGATCGCGGCCCGTGGTGGTCAGATAGTCGATCGTCCTCTGATCAATCGGGAAGAAACCGCACGTCGCGCCATACTCCGGCGCCATATTGGCAATGGTGGCGCGGTCCGCGACAGTCATGTCATCGAGTCCTGGACCGTAGAACTCGACAAATTTCCCGACCACGCCCTGCTTGCGCAGCATCTGCGTCACAGTCAGCACGAGATCGGTTGCCGTGACGCCTTCCTTGAGCCGACCGGTCAGCTTGAAGCCGATGACCTGCGGCAGCAGCATCGAGATTTGCTGGCCGAGCATGACGGCTTCAGCTTCGATCCCTCCGACACCCCAACCGAGCACGGCGAGGCCATTGACCATTGTCGTGTGCGAGTCGGTGCCGACGAGCGTATCGGGATAGGCAAGCTCGAGACCGCCGTTTTCGGACGTGCTGGTCCAGATCGTCTGCGCCAGGAATTCGAGATTGACCTGGTGGCAAATGCCGGTGCCGGGTGGGACCACCCGAAAGTTCGAAAAGGCGCCCTGCCCCCATTTCAGAAAGCGATACCGCTCGCCGTTGCGCTGATACTCCAGCTCGACGTTCCTGGCCAGCGCTTGGCCATTGCCGAAGGCATCGACGATCACGGAGTGATCGATGACGAGATCCACCGGCACCAGCGGATTGATCTTTTGCGGATCGCCGCCGAGATTTTTCATCGCGTCCCGCATCGCGGCGAGATCGACGACTGCCGGGACGCCGGTGAAATCCTGCATCAGCACCCGTGCCGGTCTGAAGGCGATTTCCTTTTCGGCCGAACCCTTGTTCTGGATCCAGTTTGCCGCGTCCTCGATGTCGGCCTTGCTGGTGCTGCGGCCATCCTCATTGCGCAGCATGTTTTCGATAATGACCTTCAAGGAGAACGGCAGCCGCGAGACGCTGGACAAGCCGTTCTTCTCCGCAGCGTGCAGCGAATAATAGGCATAGGTCTTTCCACCGATCGCGAGAGTTTGGCGAGCACCAAAGCTGTTGAGATACTGCTTCATCAGGAAGTTCCCTTCATTCTAAGACCGGCAAGCAACGACAGAAGGCCCAGTGAAACGGAGGAAACGACAGGGTGCGGTGCTTTTACCGGCTTGACCGGCCGAGTCGCCGAACTTCCTAATTCGTGCCCCCCAAAGGTCTGTTAAGCTAACCGGGCCCCAGAATCGTCCGTCGCCGATTTGAAGCCTGTCTATTTTTCTGAAGCTGGAAACGGATCGAGACCCGCTCTTTTCAGAGCCGGAGCAGCTGCAGCTGAAGCCAAGAAAGCGATGAGTGCCCTTCCGGCCTCCGGCTGATTGGCATTTGCGGTTAAGCCTGCAGAAAAGACCGTGATCTTTTGAACTTCGGGCGGCAGCGGCCCAACAAGATCGGCTCCAGCGATCGGCAGGAGTTCGCTGATCTGCTGGAAGCCGAGTTCGGCATCGCCGCGTGCGACAACACTCGCGACCGGTTCAGCCGGAATCATTCTGGCCTTACCCTTCATGTCGTCTGCAATGCCGAGGCGCTTGAACAATTCAGTACCCACATAGACGCCGCTGGCACTATCGGAGTATGCAACCGACTTCGCGTTCAATAGTGTCTGCTTCAGTGCGTCAGGCGTTCGGATGTCAGGCTTTGACGCCCCGGCGCGTACCGACATCCCGATCGGCGATCCTACCAGGTCAACACGACTGGTTCTGACTGCCTTGCCTTGCTCGATCATCTCGCCAAGCCCGTCGCCGACCATGATGAGCACATCCGCCGCCTCCCCACGTGCCAGTCGCACGGGGATGGCGTTCTCCGTCGTACCCATCGAAGGGCCATAGGCCGTGACGACCGTGTTTCCCGTCGCGCGTTCAAATTGCGGTACGAGTTCCTTGTAAGCGGCCGCCAGGCCGCCTGAGATCATGACCTTGACTTCGGACGCCTTGGCGATGCCCGCCGCGGCCGAAAAGAGGATCAGAAAGCTTAGCGCAATTAGCCTACGCACGATGGTCGTCATGCTCATCGGTAACTTCCTCAATGCAATAACTCCGGAACCGCGTTGGCTCGACGACGATCAACGTCATCGGCCAATTTCGGGTGGGCGTTCATGCTCCTATCACCCGCTCGCCCGAGCTAGCCCCAGATAGCGCGGGCCGTTCCTGCATCCTATAGACGAAGAAGGTACCCGCCAGACCACAGATCGCCGCGGCGCTCATCCAATATCCGGGCGATGCATTGTCTCCAGTCGTCGCGATCAACCACGTACAGATGGCCGCAGTAAACCCGCCGAAGGTTGTCGCCAGGCTGTAGGCGAGTGAAAAGCCTGACGTTCGAACGTCGAAAGGCATGACTTCGGTCAAGGCGACAATCATCGCGCCGTTGTAACTAGCATAGATGAAAGACAACCAGAGCAAGACAATCAGCATCTTCGAGAACGTCGGTCCTGCGACTAGCCAGGAGAGCGCCGGATATGCGGTAAGAATTGCCAAAACCGAGAAGGTAATGAGGATGGGCCGGCGACCGATCCGATCGGACAAGGCGCCCATGATGGGAAGCCAGATGAAGTTCGAAATGCCCACGCAAATCGTAACGATCAGGCTGTCGGCCGCAGTCAGCTTGAGGACCGTTTTGCCGAAAGTCGGCGTGTAGACCGTTATGAGATAGAATGACACGGTGGTCATGATTACCATCATCATTCCCGCGAGCACGATGACCCAGTTTGCGAGTATGGACCGGTAAATCTCACTGGGGGTTGGATGATGTTTGCGAGCCAGGAACTCCTCGGTTTCCTGCAGCGATCGCCGAAGGAAGAATACGAAAGGAACGATCAGGCAGCCGATGAAAAAAGGTATACGCCAGGCCCAGTCATCTACCTGAGCCGGTGAAAGCCATGCATTCAAGGCAAAGCCCAGCGCGGCCGAGACGATGATGGCGACTTGCTGGCTTGCCGACTGCCAGCTTGCGAAAAAGCCCTTTCTTCCGGGCGTCGCCATTTCCGCAAGGTAAACCGAAACGCCACCCAGCTCAACGCCGGCTGAAAATCCTTGCAAAAGGCGGCCTATCAATACCAGAATCGGCGCGGCTATTCCAATGGTCGCGTAGCTTGGCACGAATGCGATGAGAACTGTGCCCGACGCCATGATCGACAACGTCACGATCAGGCCTTTTCGCCGGCCGATGCGATCGACATACGCGCCCAGAATGATTGCGCCAAGCGGACGCATCAGGAAGCCCGCGCCGAATGCGACAAACGTCAGCAGTAATGACGCGTACTCGTTTTCGAGTGGAAAGAATGCTTTCGCGATGTAAGAGGCGTAGACGCCCGATAGGAAGAAATCGAACATCTCAAGAAAGTTGCCGCTCGTGACGCGGAGCACCATCCCAAGCTTCGATTGTCCGGTGGTAGCCGTCATGCCGTCCTCCCTCTTGTCGCTATGATTTTTTGTCTAGTTCACCCGTCTGGCAGGTGTTTCAAACTTGACCGTACCCGGGGTAACCGGGACGCTTGGCCGCTATCGTCAAAAAATGCGGCTCTGCGTCTGAGTATATATCAGTTGACCTGTCATCAACCTGTCACAGCCGCATCACCGCAAACAATTCGATCGAAACCGAGATGAGGGAGGGGTGGTCAGCACTCAGCCTCGGTATCACACCGATGGCCTCACCAACCGCTCGCTCAACGATCGAGTCGATCGCGAGCAGGACGAACATGCTGAGAACTGCTTCTGATATTGTGCCTTGAAATCCAAATTCCTGGATTTCTATCGATCCTGCAACGCGCGGCGCCACTCCTTAAGAAAGCTCGCGCGCTTCGATTGATCGAGATAGGTAAGCAATTCCGGCCCAATATGGATCGGCTTTACTGCATCATTGCGGTCCGCCGGTATCACGCCATCCGCGCCGAGACCAAGGCGAACAGGACCGACGGATCGGGCCAGGAGAAACTTCTGGCCGCGTTCCGAGAGCAGGTAATCGAGAAACAGTTTCGCGGATTCCGGATGTTGCGCCGCGACGGGTATGAAGGCGATGCGCGACATCAACGTGATGTAGTCGGCAGGAAACACGATGCCGATAGAAGCATCTTCCTTGGCCCGTTCGATCGCGTAGGATCCGATCATATTGTAGGCGATCAGATGTTCGCCGGATGAAATTCGATCAAGCACCGTTCCGGTTGTCGAATAGAGTTTGATACCGGCGCCGCCAAACGCACGGACCATATCCCAAGTCGTCCTGGTGATCCGGGAATCGCGCGTGATGAACAGGAACCCGGCCCCGCTCTGCTCCGGATCATAGGACGCGATCTTGCCTCGATAGGTGTCCGGCTTCCTGCTCAGAAGATTCGTCAGCTCCGCGCGGGTTCGAGGTATATCGGACTCTGCAACGAGTTTCTTGTTGTAAACAATGACAATCGGCTCTGCGGTGATCGCATAGGCTTCGTCCTTCCAGATTGCCCAGTCCGGAATATGCGCAATTTCCTTCGACACATAGGGTTGAGCATACCCGTCGTTGACGAGCTTGATCTGCAAATCCATCGCGGAACTCCAGATGATGTCTCCGGGTGCAGCGCTGGAGGTCGAGGGATCGACGATTTGATTGTAGATGTCGTTGGAATTTATCTTTGTGTGGACCGTATCGATGTCCGGATGACGTGCCCGGAAATCGGCAAGCAAGTCGGCGACGTCCGCGTCCTGGGTGGTCGACACGATGTTGAGTTGCTCCCGGGCTCCGGCGGCAACTGATGCCTGCCCCCTGGGAGGGCCCACATGCGCCTGCTGCGACATGGCGGGCCATGCCAGCAGAACTCCAACGCACAAGACCAAGGCTTTCACCGCCCCCATCTTAACGTTTCCTCATCCATGAGCCGCTTTGCGGGCTTCAGTTTATTCAGGGCTGCAACCGTTTTGCGGCATTGGCACAGTCCGGCCTCAACTTGAACTTTCACTATCGCGCCTGGCAAGAGGAAAACTCGCGGAAACTCGAAGGCCCCGGCCTCCCGGACCAGGCAAAAGCACAATTTCAGCCCCAAGACGGTCCGACAGCGCTTTCACAATGGCCAATCCGAGGCCGCTGCCCTCAGGTCCGTTCGTCATGGGAATCCGATAAAAGCGCTCGAACACACGTGCAAGATGGGCCTCCGGAATCCCCGGACCGGTATCCTCGACTTCGACGCGCGCGATGGTTGCGTCAACGATCGTGCGGACTAGGACCATCCCGCCGGCGCGGTTATAGCGGATGGCATTATCGATCAGGTTTGCCAGCAGCTCGCCAATCAGAACGCTGTTCCCGGGAATCATGGCGCGCCCGTCAAATCGATCGAACTGCACGTCAATATCTCGCGCGAAAGCCTGCGGCGCACGCTCCGACAAGACGTTGAAGGCGATCTCGTTCAGATCGACGTTTTCGGCGACCGGTTGCGCAATGTTTTGCTCATCGGCCCGGGCCAGGGTGACGAGCTGCCTGAGGAGTTTTTCAAGGCGATTGATCGCACCATCCACTTCGTTAAGGGCGGATTGGCCCGCTGGCGTCTCCGATCCCAGGCGTCGCACGAGATCGAGATGCGTCCGCAATATCGCCAACGGCGTTCGCATCTGGTGGGAGGCATCGGCGGTGAATCGGCGCACCAGTTCAATGGCCAGATCCAGTCGCTGCAGCAGCGAGTTTACGGCAAGCGCGGGCGCCAAGGCTTCCTGCGGCACCCGGGAAAGGTCGAGCGGACTGAGATTTGGGCCGCCGTGAACACCCCGGGCATCAATTTCCCGCTTGAGTTCGCCAAGTGGCCTCAGGCCTCGATCGACCGCGTACCAGCCGAGGCAAGCAATGAGCCCGATCAATCCGGCCTCGAGAACCGCAAGTCCGATGAGCATTTCACGCTCGACGGCGCGGCGCGCCTGTACCGTTTCGGCGACAGCGACGAGGACCAGCCCCGGCCTGCCGTAAACCTGCCGCGCCTGCACGCCAATGCGAACCGGTTTGCCGCGGTATGAGCCATCGCGATGACCGGTCTCGCCGGCCTTCAATCGATCGAACCCGGTCAGCGGAAGATCCTTGTAGCCAGTGATCAATTCGCCAAGGTAAGTCACGCTGTAGTAGATGCTGTCGTGAGACTGGCTCTCCAGCATGCCCAGCGCAACCTGCGGCAAGTCGACGGTCAGCTCGCCGTCTTCCACACCGACACGTTCGGCGATGGCAAGAACCGATCCATCGAGCAGGCGGTCATGGGTTGTCTCGACGACCCGCTGGATCAGCACCATCCCGCCAATTCCCAGGACAACGGCAAGCACAATAGCGGGCGCCACCAGATTGGTGAGGAGGGTTCGCCTCAACGACGGCCGCCAGGTGGCGATCACTATACCTCCAACAGGTAGCCCAGCCCACGAACGGTTCGGATCCGCGGCCCATCGGGACCGAGTTTCTGGCGAACGCGAGCAACATAGAGTTCAGCCGCGTTCGGCGCTACCGGTTCGTCGAAGCCAAACACCTCCGCGATCAGCCGCTCCTTGGACACGAGCTTGCCGGCGCGGGTCATCAGCACTTCCAGCACGGCAAACTCGCGGCGTCGCAATTCGAGAGGCCGGCCGCTCAGCGTAATCGTGCCTGCGGCACGGTCGAACGCCAGAGGGCCACAGATCAGGGTCGGATTAGGCAACCCCTGCCCTCTTCTCACGAGGGCGCGGACACGGGCGTCAAATTCGGAGATATCAAAGGGCTTGGAGAGATAATCGTCGGCGCCGAGATCGAGCCCGCTGACCTTGTCGTCGACCGTGTAACGGGCGGTCAGAATCATGACCGGAACGGTTGATCCGGCTTGCCGTATCTTGTGCAGGACTTCGAAGCCCGACACGTTCGGCAGGTTGATGTCCAGAATGATCAGGCTGTAAGGTTCGAGCAGCGCGGTCTGCGCCGCCGAAGCGCCGTCAGATTCAATATCGACGGCAAACCCGGACAGCTTGAGCCGCTCGGCAAGGCCCCGCGCCATGGCGGCATCGTCCTCGACAATCAGAATTCTCACTGAACAAGCCTTCGCGTTCACCCCGCCATGCGAGGATGCCTCACCATGACGCTAGAAGGGCTGTATTGAAAGATCAAACCGGAACAGCCCCAGTGCCACGAATACCGAGGTCAAAGCCTTCGCCGAAATCGTTTGCTTGCGACCTGTATTACTCAGGGTTCTGCGAGGTTGATGTGGTCCCGGCTCTAAACAGCATGAGCGCAAACGCCGCGCTGCTCGCCACCTGTTAATCGGCATAGGATCTCGACGCCGATCGGCGAGTAAGTTGTTGATCTGTTGAGCGGCAATGGGTTCAAACTTAGGCGATAGAGCCCATTTTGATGCGGCGTCTGCCGTAGCGGGGGAAGGACTAAACCCATTGCGGCCGCCGCCAACATCGACCTCGTCAAAACCGGCAAAGAGAGAAGAACGGTCTCAGCGCGGACATCAGAGTTAACGGCTAGACTGAGAGTGAACTACAGTGTCAGCTTAGCTGGAAATAAAGCACTGATTTTGCCAACAGCGCCGTTCTGTCGACCTCCGCTTCGCCGTCGCAAAATGACCTGTGAACCCGCAGGTCTCTTCTTGAAGCTCGGCCCGACCCCACGTTGAGACGGCTTTTCGATCGAGCACCGTGCCATGCGAGACGTTGCTTCCGCCGCATCGCCCGGTCGTGCTGCAAGCATCGCGGGGGTCGGCGATCACGCCACTGCCGTCGTATCGAAGCTGGTGATGAAGTCGGTCAGCCGTTCCCCCTGGACCAGGATGTGATCGCGAAGCCGCTGTTCGGCTTTGGCGGAATCGCCGGCCATGATGGCATCGACGATCTTCTGATGCTCGGCGAGCGAGTGCCCGATGCGATGGCGGGCGCGAAGCTGCAGCCGCCGGTAAGGTTTCAGGCGGTTGTGAAGCTGTCGAGCCTGTTCTGCCAAATAGGTGTTGTGGCAAGCCTCATAGATGGTTTGATGAAAGCGCTCGTTGGCGTAGTAGTAGGGATCGGAGGCGCCGTTCTTCGCCTCGTTCTGGCATTCCTCGTGGGCAGCCAGAAGCATGGCTCTCTGCTCGTCGGTGATCCTGCGTGCGGCCAGTGCGCCGCACATGCCCTCCAGCGCTGCCATTGCCTCGAAGCGTTCGATGATCTCCTTGAGACCGAGGCTCACCACGAACGCTCCGCGGCGGGGGTGCAGTTCAACCATCCCGGTCGACGCAAGCTGCATCAGCGCTTCCCGGATCGGCGTGCGCGAGACCCCGAAACGATCCGCAAGGCTCTGTTCATCCAAGCGTTCTCCGGGCTGGAAACGCCCGGTCACGATATCCTGCTCGATCTCGTCCCGCAGTGCTTCGGCACGGCGCATAACTCACCTCCATCGGATTCTCTGCATCATACAAAGAGCAGATTGACGATACTCAATTCCATTTATTGTATACAATACTATTGACATTGAGTACGATAGTACCGTATCAAAAACACAAGACGGCAGCTAGACTTCTCGGATGGCCAGAGACTGGCCTTCAGAGCAGGACCGCTGAACGAAGGCGGTCTAGGCGGCTCGCCAGTCGCGGGCGCCTTCGGGCGCGGTCCGATCACACTAATCTCGAGGTGAAGAGATGAGCACGAGCTTCTTCCAGGACATGCTGGGCAGCATTGCCGAACGCGGGCGCCATCTCATCGACCGCACGCCGGCTCGGGCTTCCGCCAGGAAGGGCCGCAAGGGTCCGGCCCATTCCGCTGACAGGATCGAGGATCTGGCGGCTCTGCTGTTGTCGGGGCGCGGCGAGGCCTCCGGCGTTGCGCTGGCTCGTCAATTGCTCGATCTCTACAGCGGCCTGCCGGTCTCCGAGCGCATCGCGTTCTTCCGACTGCTGGGACGCGATTTCGGTCCCGACCAGAAGCGCCTGCGCTCCGCCTGGGCCGCCTACGACAAGGCGCAAACGCCGAGGACCCTGCAGGCGCTTCTCCAAGCGGTCGAGCCGCCGCGTCAGGAAATGTTCCGCCGGCTGAACCTCGCGCCCGGCGGCACCAGTGCGCTCGTGGGCATGCGCCAGGACCTCATCGAGCATGGCGGGAAGGATGCCGATCTTGCCAGCGTCGAGGACGATCTGGTCCACCTGCTCTCCTCGTGGTTCAACCGCGGCTTCCTCATGATGCAGCGCATCACCTGGTCGTCGCCTGCCGACATCCTGGAGCGGATCATCCGCTACGAAGCCGTCCACATGATCCAGGGCTGGGACGACCTGCGCAGGCGGCTGCAGCCTTCCGATCGGCGATGCTACGCCTTTTTTCATCCTTCGCTCGCCGACGAACCTCTGATCTTCGTCGAAGTGGCGCTGACGAAGGACATCCCATCCTCCATCCAGGCGGTGCTGGCGGACGATCGCAAGGTATTGCCGGCGGAAGAGGCGACCACCGCCGTCTTCTACTCGATCAGCAATTGTCAGCCCGGCCTGCGCGGCATCTCGTTCGGCAATTTCCTGATCAAGCAGGTAGTGGAGGATCTTTCGCGCGATTTGCCTTCGCTAAAGACGTTCGTGACGCTTTCACCCGCGCCCGGCTTCGGACCATGGCTCAAGCGTGCCGCCGCCGATGCCGACGGTCTTGGTGGCGACACCACGTCGCTGGCGCGGCTCGGCACCCCCGACTGGCACCTCGATCCGATCATTGCCGAACAACTCCGCCCGCTGCTGCTGGGCCTCGCCGCGGCCTACTACCTCGAGGCGAAAGCGAAGAACGGCCAGCCGCTCGACCCGGTCGCCCGCTTCCATCTCGGCAACGGTGCCCGCCTGGAACGACTCAATTGGCTTGGCGACACGTCCAGCAAAGGTCTGCGCGAAGCCGCCGGACTGATGGTCAACTACCTCTACGACCTCAACACCATCGAAACCAATCACGAGGCTTTCGCCAACCAGGGTGTGGTCGCAGCCTCACCCGCTATTCAGCGCCTACTCCGCGATTTCCCCTCAGCCCCCACCCCCGAGGCCCGCAATGTCTGACAACCTCTTCACGATCTTTCGAAGCCGTTTTCCCGCCGATCTCTCCAAGGTGTTCATAGCGCGACCTGACGGATCGAGCTTGACCTATGCCGAACTCGTCGACCTCTCGGGCCGGTTGGCCAATGTGCTCACGGCGCTTGGCGTCAAGCCGGGCGATCGCGTCGCCGCACAGGTAGAGAAAAGCGCCGAAGCGCTGTTGCTCTACCTGGCCACGCTGCGCGCCGGGGCGATCTTTCTGCCGCTCAACTCCGCCTACACGCCGGGCGAGGTGCGCTACTTCCTGGGCGATGCCGAGCCGGCGCTGTTCGTTTGCGGCCCCGCGGTTTCGGCCGAAATGCAGACGCTTGCACGCGAGGTCGGCGTGCCGCGGGTCGAGACCCTCGGCGCCAAGGCGGACGGCAGCCTGATGGACAAAGCCCGTGCGGCGTCGCCGGAGTTCCGGGATGTCGATCGCACGCGCGACGATCTCGCTGCCTTTCTCTACACGTCGGGAACGACCGGCCGCTCCAAGGGCGCCATGCTGAGCCACGGCAACCTGGCATCGAATGCCGAGGTCCTGCGGGAAGTCTGGCGGTTCACTCCGGAGGACCGGCTTCTGCACGCGCTGCCGATCTTCCACACCCACGGCCTGTTCGTGGCGACCAATGTGACGCTTATGGCCGGCGCTTCGCTCATCTTCCTGCCGAGTTTCAACGCCGACGAAATCATCCGGCTCCTGCCCGAGGCGACGGTGATGATGGGCGTGCCGACCTTCTATACGCGCCTTCTGGCACGCAAGGACTTTACGCAGGACCTTGTCAAGCACATGCGCCTGTTCGTTTCGGGTTCGGCTCCGCTTTCGGCCGAAACCCACATGGAGTTCGAGACACGCACCGGTCACGCCATCCTCGAACGCTATGGAATGACCGAAACCAACATGAACACGTCCAATCCCTATGACGGGGACCGCATCCCCGGCAGCGTCGGATTTCCCCTGCCGGGGGTCGAAATCCGCATCGCCGACCCCGAGACCGGTCGTGTCCTGCCGCAGGGAGAAGTAGGCGGCATCGAGATCCGCGGTCCCAACGTGTTCAAGGGCTACTGGCGGATGCCGGAAAAGACCAAGGAGGAATTCCGGCCGGACGGTTTCTTCGTGTCGGGCGATCTCGGCCGCATCGACGAGCGTGGTTACATCGCCATCGTGGGGCGAGCCAAGGACCTGATCATCTCGGGTGGCTTCAACGTCTATCCGGCCGAGGTCGAGGCAATCATTGAAGCCTTGCCGGGCGTTGCGGAATGTGCGGTCATCGGCGTGCCGCACGCCGATTTCGGTGAAGCCGTGGTCGCCGTCGTCACAGCCAAGGCGGGAGCGGCGCTCGAGGAAAAGACGATACAGGCAGCTCTTGCCAACGAATTGGCCAAGTTCAAGCAGCCGAAGAAGGTCTTCGTCACGACCGAACTACCGCGCAATGCCATGGGCAAGGTTCAGAAGAAAGATCTCCGCGCTCAACACGCCAAAACCTTCACCACTTAGCTGCCGGTCGGATCGGCCCCACTGTCAGTATCACAGTAAATAAGGGCCGATCTGCATCACATAACAGAAGCGTTCGAAACAACTCGACGCACATCACGGAGGATTCGCCATGCATCGTTTCTCACGAGGCGCCTGCGCGCGCCCAAATCGCTTCAGGAGGGCTTCGACATGACCATCTTTGGCGTTGCTCTTCTGGCGTTCTGCACGCTGGTCGGCGTCTTCGTCGGCGATCTGCTGGGGATCGTTCTCGGCGTGAAGGCCAATGTCGGCGGCGTCGGCCTGGCGATGATGCTGCTCATGGCGGCGCGGGTCTGGCTCATCAAGAAAGGGGGCCTGTCGCATGGGATCAAACTGGGGGTCGAGTTCTGGGCCACCATGTACATCCCTATCGTGGTCGCCATGGCAGCGCAGCAGAATGTCGTCGCGGCAGTTCGCGGCGGTCCGATCGTCCTCATCGCGGGCCTGGGCGCAGTCTCGGTCTGCTTCGCCGCGGTGGCGCTGATCGGCCATATCGGCCGCGACCGCCAACACGAGATCGAAGCCGAGCCCGACGTCGAGCGCGGCGGCCATGTCATCGCGGGCGAGTTGGAGCCCGAACTCACCGGAAAGAAGGCGTAATCCCATGCTGCACATGATCGAGCACGTCTTCGTCGAGCAAAGCCTGGTCGCCGCCTTCGCCGTCGTCGGCGCGGTGATGTGGATTTCGCTTCTGATGTCGAAACGGCTGTCGGCCGGGCGGATTCACGGCTCGGCGATCGCCATCGTCATCGGGCTGGTCCTTGCCTATGTCGGCGGACTGGTGACGGGCGGACAGAAAGGCCTCGCCGATATCCCGGTTTTCGCGGGCATCGGCCTGATGGGAGGCGCCATGCTGCGCGACTTCGCCATCGTCGCCACCGCCTTCGAGGTGGATGTCATCGAAGCGCGCAAGGCGGGCATGCTCGGGGTCGTCGCCCTAGCGCTGGGCACGATCCTGCCGTTCATCGTCGGGGCCGCCGTCGCCATGGCCTTTGGCTACACCGATGCGATCAGCATCACCACCATCGGTGCCGGCGCGATCACCTACATCGTCGGTCCCGTCACCGGAGCCGCGCTCGGTGCGGACTCCACGGTCGTCGCGCTGTCCATCGCCACGGGTGTGTTCAAGGCGGTGCTCGTCATGGTTGGCACGCCGCTCGTCGCCCGCTTCATCGGTCTCGACAACCCCCGTTCCGCGATGGCCTTCGGCGGTTTGATGGGCACCGTGAGCGGGGTTGCGGGCGGACTTGCCGCAACCGACCCGAAGCTGGTGCCGTATGGCGCCCTCACCGCGACTTTCCACACCGGCATCGGCTGCCTGGTCGGGCCGTCCCTGCTCTACCTGGCGGTTCGTGCCATGGTCGGGTGACGTCTCGAAGAGCAAAATCCGACCGATTTGAAATCGAGAGGGATTCCCATCGAGGGCGAATTGTAATTCACACTGCGTGCTGGGCAAGGAGGCCAGCACGCGTGGGGCCAGCCTTTATCGGAAGATTTGCGGACTCGGGTGGTCCGGGCGGTTGAGGGCGGAATGTCGCGCCGCGCGGCAGCGGAACAGTTCGGAATCTCGGTCGCGAGTGCGGTGCGCTTTGTCAAGGAATGGCGCGCCAGTGGCGCGACTAAAGCCAAGCGGCTCGGCGGCGACCAGCGCTCCCAACGCATTGAAGAGCACCATGAGGCGATCATGAGTGCGATCGAGGCCAAGCCAGACATGACCTTGGTTGAGATCGCCGAGATGCTCGAATCCAAGCGGGGAGCTTCGTTTGCGCCGAGTTCGATTTGGCGTTTTCTCGAGCGTCACGGCGTGACCTTCAAAAAAAAGCGCGCACGCAGCCGAGCAGGATAGGCCCGATGTTGCGGCGGCGCGTCAGGCTTGGCGCGAACTCGCGCCGCAGCTTGATCCCGACAAGCTGGTCTTCATCGACGAGACCGGCGCCTCGACCAAAATGGCGCGGCTTTACGGCCGCTCGGAACGCGGTCAACGTTGCCGCGCTGCGGGTCCCGCACGGCCATTGGCTGACCACGACCTTCACTGCCGCTTTGCGCCGTACCGCCCTGACCGCGCCGATGACGCTCGATGGCCCCATGAACGCTGCTGCTTTCCGTGCCTATGTCGAACAGGTGTTGGCGCCTACTCTCAATCCCGGCGACATCGTCGTGATGGACAATCTGCCGGCACATAAAGGCGCAGCCGTCCGGAACCTGATCGAGGCCGGCGGCGCCACCCTTTTGTTGCTGCCGCCCCTGTTCGCCCGATTTCAACCCGAATCGAGAATGCCTATGCCAAGTTCAAATCCAGCCTGCGCAAAGCAGCCGCCAGGACCGTCGAGACCCTCGAGGACGCAATCGCCGACGCCCTCCAAGCATTCCCGCCAAACGAATGCGCTAACTACTTCCGGGCCGCAGGATACCGGCTCAACTTGATCAGAATCTGCTCTCGAACGTCGATCGCAGTGCCGACAGTGCGGGTCCGGTCGCAAAGTTTGCGAGCGGATCCGCTTTGTCGTAGGTCGTGGCAAAGGGGGCGGCCCGTAGCGACGACGGCAGGATCCCTCTTCTAGAAGAATCCGATCAGACTACATCATAACCTGCTGCGGCGAAGAAATGGTGCATTCCCGACCCACAACAGTCCGTGGGCAGTGCCGCTATTTCTCTGAATTCAGTTGGCGCTGCCCGAGACGTAAATTCAAGCTCCGAAGCAAGCCGCCTGGAAAGTGGTGATCTTGGACAGAGAAAACTCCCCGCAGCTGCCGCCTGTCGTGGATAACTCAAGGCGGTAAACGCTTCGGGGAGCGCCGATGTTTCAGGAATTGGTCGATGATTACCGACGTCAAGCCGAGCGATACATCGCCGACGCGCTTGAGATCGAGTGCGGAGGCTGTGAGCAAGACGCAGACCAGTTGACCGCTGCACGCAAGCGAGGGCTTGCGGCAATGTTGTTGGGATTAGCAGAGACCTACGAAGAGCAAGATCGCTGAACTCGGGCCGCGCGGGGCTTCGGTCCCGCGCTCTCAATGCTTATGCTTTTTCAGAGCACGAAACTCTTGAAGCTGAGCTTCGAGCCTCGCTTCTGCTGCCGCCAAGCGCTTCTTATCCGTGAAGAGCGCCTCGGTTTGGGCTTCGGACCTAGCCTTGATCCGCTCCCACGG
>CAWHQY010000067.1:0-9989 GCA_963831505.1 uncultured Alphaproteobacteria bacterium
CGACCGGGCGATGCGGCGGAAGCAACGTCTCGCATGGCGCGGTGCTCGATCGAAAAGCCGTCTCGACGTGGGGTCGGGCGACTAGCTTCGCTTTAAGCAAGAAGAAAACCTGGGGGTTCACAGGTCGTTTTGCGACGGCGAAGCGAGGCCGACAGAACGGCGCTGGTTGGCAAAATCTGATATGTCCGCGCTGAGACCGTTCTCTCTTTAATTCTGATGTCCGCGCTGAGACCGTTCTCTCTTTGCAGGTTTTGACGAAATGTTTTCCTCAAGCTCGTTCAGGAACAACGCCAACTCAGGACTAGCGGTCCTTCCCGTGCTGACATCAATGACGTTTTCCCAGATTTCTTTGTTCTTGACGGTCCTCACCCGATAGGCCGGGGGCCCGATATGTCGAACGTAATCGCGGCGGTCCGTGAGCCTGCATGCAACCGTTCGGCAATAGCGATCGCATGAGTGAGCGAAAGCGACGCGGCACGGAACAGCGCGAGGAAAAGCTGATCCGAGTTCGCGTTTGATTTTTGGGTCGCTGGAGCGCTTTGGCCGAATGCGCTCGCCGATCGACCGTCGAGATCCGCATGGCGCCGTTGGATGCAAGCGTGAAAGACAGTAGAAGAAGCCCTGCGAACATATTTTTTCTTTGCATCGTACTAATTCGGCAGCTTCGAATTGCTAGATTCATGAGATGGGCCTTCAGGTTTGAGTGGGACGTTCGCGGTTAGCGTTTCGCTAGGTCGCTTTTTTGAATTCTGATAAAGGGGCGAGCGCAGGTTTTGCCCGCGAGCAGCGAGCGATCCCTGGGGCGACGGCCACTACCGCTGTCCGACGTCAGGCCATAACGATGCGACAAAGGTGTGCGAGCCGTAGGCGAGGGCCGGCGAAGCTTTCGTGTGGCAATAGCCGGGCTTGCTCGGCCCAGTCATCGCAATGACAACATCCGGGCGCCCCCCGATCGAACGAGTGCTGGCGGTCGCAACCCTCACAGGCAAAATTTTTGTGCTTTTAAACTTGCTCGTGACGCCCAGCGCTCACCGAACGCAGGCTCGCGGTCAGTCTTCGGGGTGGCTAGGGGGGTGGTCAGAACCGTCTGCGCTAACTCAGCGCGAGTTGCCTGTGCGTTATTTTCGCTCCGCCGCGAAAAGGCCAGCGGAAATGCCAGCAACTTAATTGCGTCAGCCATGCGCAGAAAAAGCAAACCCGGCCACGAGGGCCGGGTCGACGCATCATAACAGGCTCAACTTTCTGAACAGGCCCGCGATTTCCTCGACAGGCCAGGTCCAAAAAGTGCCGCCTTCAGACCTGACGGGACACAACAGATCCTAGACCCTGTAATCAGCGCTCGACGTAGCCGACGCCGAGCGCACAGAAGACGTGATCAAAAAGGCTGCTCCTGTGCGCGCATCACGTTGTCAGACGACCGTTACGATGAACTTACTTAACTGGATTCCGGTTGGGTGAGGATTGGCCTCATTCGAGTCTTCCGGCAGGAGATTGCCGTCTTCCAGAGTTGCATCGGCCGCTGCCGTTTCCGGGTAGCGTTCGGGATAAAGATGCCTTTCAGCGATCGAGTGATTGAAGGTGCGCGACCACTTCGCCATCACAACTGTTGCAACGCTGTTGCCGATCGTATTGCATGTCGCGATCGCCATCGACATGAAGCGGTAGACTCCGAAGATCACGGCAAGTCCTTCGACCGGCAGGATCCCGGTCGACGTCACGGTGGCTGCAAACACGACGAACGAACCACCCGAAACTGTCGCCGCGCCTTTCGACGTAAGGAGCATCAGCGCCAAGATTCCGATCTGCTGGTCGAGCGAAAGTGGAACGCCGTAGGCGTGCGAGATGAACATGACCCCCATGGCCATAAAGAGCGACGTGCCATCGAGATTAAACGCGTATCCGGTAGGAAGAACGAGACCAACGGTCTGCTTGTCGCAGCCCAGCCGCTCGAGTTTGATCAAGAGACGTGGCAAAGCGCTTTCCGACGACGCCGTACCAAGCACAATCAAGATTTCGTCCTTGATGTATCGCAGGAAGCGCCAGAGGCTGAACCCGGCAAGCTTCGCGATCAGCCCGAATACCACAGCGATGAACACGATCACTAATGCGTAGAAGCTTAGAACGAATTGCGTAAGCGCGATCAAAACGGCCGTTCCACTACTACCCACGGAATAAGCGACGGCGCCGAATGTTCCGAAGGGGGCGAGCTTCATCACAAGGTTGATGAACGAGAACAAGATCTCGGACACATAGTCCAGTCCGCTGTTGATCCTTTCACGTCGTTCAATAGGGATCGCGAGAATTCCGATGCCGACCATAACCGCAAGGACAACCACCTGAAGTAATTCGCCCTTAGCGAAGGCTCCAACAAAATTGTCGGGCACCACGTGCATGACGAATTCGGCGAACCCTTGCGGCGCCGCCTTGGCAGCCGCAGCAGGGACGGCGGCCGAGCCGGTGGTCGCCATTCCTTTGCCGATGGCCAGCAGGTTTCCGAACGTCAAACCGATCATCAACGCGATTGTCGAAACGACTTCGAAATATACGAATGCGCGCCAACCGACCCGACCGGCGCTTTTGACATCGCCCGCAGAAGCGATGCCGTGCACAATGGTAAGAAACACCAAAGGTGCGACGCCTGCCTTGATCAACGCCAGGAACATATCGCCCAGCAATTTGAGCTGCGAGGCGAATCTCGGAAACACAAATCCGACGATGATGCCAAGGACCAGCGCTACGAGGACCTGCATGCCGAGCTTGCGGTACCAGGGAAGCCTCTTTGGCGGAGCAATCGGCGAAGCGCCCGTCGAAACGGTTTGCATGGGTATTTCCTCCTATTATGAATTATGAGGTTACGCGCCGAGTGCACGTGAAAGATCGATGGCGCGGTCGACCATTTGCGGGGCGAGCCCCAGATAGTTCGCTGGGTCGGTAAGACGATCGATCGCGGCACGATCGAAGTGCTCCGTAACTGCGGGTAGGGCGGCTAACGCTTCAGCCAGGGTACCGCCGTGCTCGTTGACGGCGCGGCAGGCGTCGTACACGACGTCGTGCGCCTGCTGACGACCGATGAACGGGGCCATGCCCATCATCACCGCCTCTGCCACGATGAGGCCCTTGGTTATCCCGAGGTTGTGCGTCATCCGGTCAGCGTCGACGATGAGGCCACCTAGTGCGAACTTGGCCTGATGCAGCGCACCAGCGGTGAGGATGAAGCTCTCGGGAATCGCAATCCACTCGGCATGCCACGGTCCCGTCGCGCGCTCGAAATCGTGGATCATCGCGTCGACCATCAGCCCCGCGTGCTGACGGACGGCTTTCGCCGCGGCGAGCATCAACTCGCTCGAAATCGGATTGCGCTTCTGCGGCATCGTGCTGCTTGCCCCGCGGCCTTTAACGAATGGCTCGTAGACCTCGGCAAACTCGGTCGAGGCCATGATCATGATGTCCAGCGCGATCTTGCCGAGCGTTCCCGTGACCAGTGCGAGAAGGTTCACCGCTTCGGCAAAACCGTCACGTGCGACGTGCCACGTGGTCATGGGGACGCCGAGCTTCAGCTCATCGGCCATTGCGCGCTGCACCTCGAATCCCTTGTCACCGAGCGAGGCCAGCGTGCCCGCAGCACCCGCGAACTCAACGAGCGCCACGCGCGGTCGCAACTCGGCTAGCCGCTGCTGGTGACGGTCGAACATGGCAAGCCAGATCGCGACCTTGTAGCCGAAGGTGACGGGCAGGGCCTGTTGCAGATGCGTACGGCCCGCCATCGGCGTGTCGCGGTGCTTTAGAGCGAGGGCGGCCAGGATCTTGCGCAGTTCGCGGATGTCGGCGTCGATCAGGTCGAGCGCATCGCGCACCTGGAGCGCGACCGCAGTGTCCATGATGTCCTGCGTGGTCGCGCCCCAATGGACGTAGCGGCCGGCATCGCCGCACATCTCGACGAGCTGGTGTACGAGCGGCAGAATCGGATAGCCGACGATGTCCGTCTCTTGGCGCATGTGATCGAAGTCGATGCGCTCGATCTTCGACTCGCGAGCGATGACCTCCGCCGCTTCGGCTGGAATCACGCCGACACGAGCCTCTGCCTTGGCGAGAGCGATTTCGACATCGATGTAGCGCTGGACCAGGGCGTAGTCGGAAAACAGTTCACGCATCCGGGGGGTGCCGAAGGAATCACGGAATAGAACGGAATCAACAACGGTGCTGGCGAACGGCGATGACATGAGACCTCCCTCTTGAAAACGCGTGGCTTCAGAGCCACAATTATGTCCGAACAAACTATGTCCGGACATATTGTTAATATGTCCGGACATAATATGCAAAGACTTTTTGAAGAAAGTCAGAAAGGCGCGTACTTTCATGGATTTAGAGAAGATCAGGCCACATTTCGCCGACATCGCGCACGATCTGTTGGAGGGAATCCAGGCCGGGCGCTTCGCGGTCGGCTCGTTCCTTCCAACTGAATTCGAGCTTCGCGATCACTACGGCACCAGCCGGCATACTGTGCGCGCGGCCCTGCATGAGCTTGAGCAACTCGGGCTCGTGTCACGGCGCAAGAATGTCGGAACGCGGGTCGAATCAGCGCAGCCGACCAAAGACTTCCGTCCGACGCTTGCTTCGGTGGACGACCTCGTGCAGTTCGGCGCGGAGCATATTCGTGCCGTTCAGTCGATCGAAGGACACGGTCGCGAAAGGCACGCTTGCGAAGGAGCTGGGATGCGCAAACGGAGCGCGATGGCTGCGCATCTCGAGCTTGCGCCTGCGAGGAAACGCCAATAATGCGCCGATCGGATGGACCGACGTGTATATCGATCCGGCATACGCGGATATCGCTGATACGATTCGTGCCTCGCCCGACACGCTCATCAGCTCATTGGTCGAGTCCCGCTATGGCAGGCGAATTGCCGAGATCCAGCAGGACATCAAGGCTACGATTGCTTCGGAAAAGATGGCGCTCAAACTGCACGTCGATACTGGCACGCCGATGCTCAAGATCGTGCGCCGTTACCTCGATATGGCTGGGCAGATCTTCGAGGCTTCGGTCACCTTCCATCCCGCCGAGCGCTTCTCTCTCTCGATGCGGCTTCGACGATCGGTTGGTTGAGCCCGTGCAAGCTCGCTTGAAAACAAACCGGAGGTCTGCTTTGGGGTCAAAAGCGCCGATGGCAGAAGGCCCGGTTTTGGCGCGCAAAGCGGTCGTTCACAGGTAGCCAGCATCTCATGAAACGCACGAGCAGAAAGCCATGCCGCTTCCTGGCTCGCGCAAAGCCTCTTCATCGTGGACGGTGGCACAGGGATTAAAGCTTAGGTCAGCGCTCCGTAAGCTTGCAATTGCATCGGCGGCTATGGAACGTCCGCTCTTGAGGTGGGAGCGAGCTGAACGCCGGTCCGCATTAAGCCCCAGACGGCTTTCCGTAAATTCCGGTATAACGGCCTTCGTGGATGCTCTTCAGGATCTCGGCTTCCTTCTTCTCCTGGGAACGAACGGCCTGAAGTAGAGTGGCAGCGATCGCTTGCGGAAAAGCGACGATGCCATCATCATCGCCGACGACGATGTCACCGGGTGTAATGACCAATCCACCGATCGAGACGGGAACGTTGATATCTCCGGGGCCGTTCTTGTACGGGCCTCGATGGGTTGCAGCACGCGCAAACACGGGAAAATCAGACTTGCTGATTGCGCCGGCGTCGCGGATCGCACCATCAATGACGAGTCCCGCAGAACCTCGCGTCGATGCGATCGTTGCCATGATCTCGCCGATCAAGGCGCGGGTGTCGTCTCCGCCGCCATCGACAACTATCACGTCACCAGGGCGGACAAGGTCCAGCGCCTTGTGAATCATCAAGTTGTCACCCGCCCGGGTCTGTACCGTTAACGCCGTGCCAGCCATAACGCCGCCCCGGTGAAAAGGCTTGATCCCAATCGCGCCTGGCAGGCGAAACAGGTTGTCGCTGATCACCGCCGTCGCTGAATTCTTGAATTCCTTGATTAAAGCTGCATCGGCCTGAGCCGGGAGAGCACGATCTTGATCGGCCATCATCTCACTTTCTCTAACTCTAATACAGGTCTTGAAACACCCCACTGCAGACCAAACTGTAGACTGACCATTACAGCAAGAAAACAGATAATAATTCATGCTATTGAAGTCGCTTTTGGAATGGCGTTGATCGGAACTAGAACTGGGTGGCCGTTAAAGGCGAGCCAATGGAGGAAGCCATGATCACACTGCGACAACTGGAAACACTGCATTGGATCGCACAGCTCGGTACTTTTGAACGGGCGGCTATCAAACTTAACACCACCCAGTCCGCGATCTCCAAGCGTATTCAGGAACTGGAAGCCGCCTCCGGCCTACCGGTGTTCGATCGCAATCAACGCGGCGCCAGACTGACCGAGAAGGGTGAGCACCTTTTGGCGCTCGGCCAGGAGATGCTCGCATTGCAAGACCGCATTCTAGACCTCAAGGGGAATAAGGAGATGCCGGCGCGTAGACTCCGCTTGGGTGTTACCGAACTCTCCGCATTAACCTGGCTGCCGCGCCTAGTGACCACGCTCAGAGAGAAATATCCGACCGTGATGATCGAACCGGATGTCGATATGAGCCGCAATCTTCACGAGCGCCTGCACGAGGACGCGATCGACGTCATCGTGATTCCCGAGGCTTTCTCCAGTCCCGAGATCACCTCTCTGCACGTTGGTGATGTCGCGAATGCCTGGATGGCGAGACCGGGGCTCGTCAAGCAACGACACACTTTCACGCTTGAAGAGCTAGCCGAGCATCCGATCCTTACCCAGGGCGGTCGTTCCGGTTCCGGCCTGTTCTTCAACAAATGGCTGAAGTCGGAAGGGGTCGTCTTCCCGAAAGTACTGTCGAGCGACAGCCTGACGGCGCTCGTCGGGTTGACCGTCGCCGGTCTAGGAGTGAGCTACCTGCCGCGCCGATGCTTCCAGCCGCTCATCGATGAGGGGAAACTTGTCGTCGTGCCAACGAGGCCTGCTCTTCCCGTCGTTCCTTATGCTGCCATGTACCGGAACGACCGGCCGGCGGCCTTCACTTCGGCCGTTGCCGAGATCACCCGTAATGTCTGCAACTTCACCAGGCAGCTTCAGAGCTGACTGGCTCTCGTCAGATCACGCCTGGCATGAGTTGGTCTTGGCCGCGGGCGTCACAATAATTTTTGGCTCGTCTTCCTGGAAATCCTGATTTATCGAAGACCTTCATTCCAGCGTAGCCGCGCTGCCGTCGCGCGGGCCATGATCGGGTCCAACCCCGTCGGCAGCTCACCAATATATTCAACCTATATTTCATTTGTAGTTCAATTGATCGCTTGTGCGCAACCGAAGAGCATGCCCGATGTATTCCTCGAGGAATGTAAGTCCGCGCGAATAATTCGCTATTCCAAGTAAGCTAAGTTTGAGAAAATCGCTGAAATTGAAAAGGCCGTAAAGAATTGGACGCCGCAGAGCTAGATAAATTAGTCGCGCAAATCGGCGGGGAGATCCTGGCGCTGACCAGGGACGCGGCGAATTTGCCAGCCCACGGCGAAGGCTTGGATATTCCGGAAATCGCAAGCCTCATCGATCACACACTGCTGCGCGCGGACGCGACGCGCGCGGATATCGTCCAGCTGTGCCGCGAAGCGCGCCAATACAATTTCGCCAGTGTTTGTATCAATCGCTACTGGGTTCCGCTCGCGGCAGCGGAGTTGAGCGGATACGGCCGGTGAAGGTTTGCACCGTGGTCGGATTCCCGCTGGGCGCGACTTCGACTGAAGCCAAGGTCGCCGAAACCGCCGCGGCCCTACGTGCCGGCGCGCAGGAAATCGATATGGTGCAAAACGTCGGCGCGCTCCGCAGCGGCGATCACGATGCAGTAAAGGCCGACATCGCGGCGGTAGTCGAAGTCGCGCATGCCGCCGGGGCGATCGTCAAAGTCATTCTCGAAACTGCATTGCTGGACGACAATCAGAAAATTATGGCCAGCCTGCTGGCGAAAATGGCCAAAGCGGATTTCGTCAAAACATCCACCGGGTTCGGACCATCCGGCGCAACGGCGCACGACGTCACACTGATGCGCGTGGCGGTGGGTCCGGATATGGGCGTCAAAGCCTCGGGCGGCATTCGCACGCTTGACGATCTGAAAATAATGGCGGCCGCCGGCGCCACGCGCATCGGCGCAAGCGCCAGCGTGAAAATCGTGGAAGCCACGGCCGGCCAGCCGGAACCGGCGAGCACCGGCTACTGACATGCACACGCTCCGCTCAATCCGCGTTTATCCGCGTGCATCCGCGGCAATCAACTAATGCCCGGGCCCGGTCCGCAAATCCACCGTCCGATTCCAGGAGCGCGCTCGAGCTGCTCGATTTCCTTCTCGAGGTTTCTACCGCGACATCCGAGACGCTCGACCTGGATCGCATCATGGCCAACGTCTCGACCATCGTCAAGGACGTGATTCCGTACGATCTGTTCGCGATTCTTCTCTACTCCGAGCGTGCGGGCGATCTGCGTATTCGCTACGCCATCGGGCACCGCGAAGAGGTCATCAAGAATCTACTGCTGCCGCTCGGCGAAGGACTCACTGGCTCTGCCGCCGCCACGCGTCAGCCGGTGCTGGTGGGCGACGTCCGCAAAGATCCGCGCTATTTGCCCGCGCTCGATGCCGTGCAGGCCGAGCTAGCCGTGCCGATGCTGGCCCGGGGCCGGCTGGTTGGCGTGACCTGACCGGGATTTTTTGTACCAGGTGAAATGAGAGAGAATTCACCTGGAGGAAGACCGGTCATGCCGATGAAGAGATACAAGCCGGAGCAGATCGTGAATTTGCTGCGGCAGATTGAAGTGGAAATCGCGAACGGAAAGACGACCCCGCAAGCCTGCAAGGAAGCTGAAATCACCGAGCAGACCTACTACCGCTGGCGGAAGGAATACGGCGGATTAAAGCTGGATCAAGCCAAGCGACTGAAGGAGTTGGAGCGGGAGAATGCGAAGCTGAAGCGGCTGGTGGCGGAGCTGTCTTTGGAGAAGCAAATTCTGAAGGACGTGGCCGGGGGAAACTTCTAAGCCCTGAGCGGCGGCGTGGCGCGGTCAGGCATGCTTGCGAGAACTATCCGGTGACGGAGCGGCATGCCTGCCGGCTGCTGGGGCAGTGGAGAGGGACACAACGCTACGAAGGGATCGCTCGGGCGGATGAGGATGCGCTGACGCAGGCGATCATTGCGCTGGCCAGTGAGTATGGACGCTACGGCTATCGCAGGATCACGGTGAAGTTGCGCGAAGCGGGTTGGCAAGCAGGCACGGATCGTGTGCAGCGGATCTGGCGGCGGGAAGGATTGAAAGTGCCGCAAAAACAAAGGCCCCGGGGAAGGTTGTGGCTGAACGATGGATCGTGCGTGCGGCTGCGGCCCGAACGTGCCAACCACGTGTGGAGCTACGACTTCGTGAGCGCCATGACCCACGATGGACGCACGCTGCGGCTGTTGGTGCTGATCGACGAATACACGCGGGAATGCCTGGCGATCCGAGTGGCCAGAAGACTGGGAAGCAACGAGGTGATCGAGACGCTGGCGGAAGTGATGCTGTGGCGAGGAATTCCCGAACACATTCGTTCGGATAACGGCCCGGAGTTTGTGGCCAAGGAACTGCGGAAGTGGCTGGGCCATGTGGGAACGGGAACGCTGTACATCGAACCGGGCAGTCCGTGGGAGAACGGCTACTGCGAAAGTTTTAACGGGAAGCTGCGAGATGAGTGCCTGAATGGGGAGATTTTCTACTCGCTGAAAGAAGCGCAAGTGGTGATCGAGCAGTGGCGAGTGGAGTACAACACGAGGAGGCCGCACTCGGCGCTGGGCTATAGGCCGCCGGCGCCGGCGGCGTTCGCGCCGCGAATGGCGGCTCTCCGGTCGCCTTCGGCTCCCTACGATCCGCCATTCGCAAACCCCCTTCCGTCGGAGGTTGTGCTATAAACTCTCTCACTCGCCGTGGTACAAAAACTCCA
>CAWHQY010000068.1:0-8265 GCA_963831505.1 uncultured Alphaproteobacteria bacterium
CAACGCGCTGGGTCGTCGGCGGCAAGGCGCCCCAAGGGCCGCGCGGCTTCGCCAAGCCAGACGGGCCGCCAGTCTTCACAAAATGAGACATTGCGGATCAGGTGCCTTTGATGTCCGATATGCTCTCACGGCAGCGCGAAGAACTTCGCCGGATGGCTGTGTATCGCAAGGAGGCCAAGGCATGAGGATAATGACCGTAGCGTTCGCTCTCGGAACGGCCCTGTTGTGTAACCTGGGGACGTTTAGTGTCGCAGCGCAGATGCCAGTCGTGAACCACGGGTCAGGCTTATCATCAGGGTGCCCATTGTGAGGACAAGGCCTTACTGGGATTACAATATTGTTCCACGATATCGTTATCGCCCTGAGGACGACCGGGTCGATCCATGCGGCGGGCCCGTAGTGCCGGTAATACGCTTTGGGCCTCAAGAGGAAACGGTTCCGTTGTGGCTGGCGAACGATTTGGGTCTTGGCCGTGTGCATGGTCGAGATTGGCCGTGTAAGGGTCAAAACCGGTAATGCACCGATTGAGCAGAAAATTTCAGCTTATCCCCACAAGCCGACATCTGCGCCTTTGTGAGTACATCCCTAGAAACCAAAAGGGCCGCCTGGCGGCCCTCCCAGGGCACATCGAATGTTAGTTTGAAGTGAAGGCTAACTACGCGTCGTCCACACCGTCGATGCTCATGGCACCCGCGCCGTAGGCCATCACGTAAAGGAAGCCGCCTGCCATCACCAAGTTCTTATAGAAATGGATCATGTTGTTGAAGTCCCCGGCCGCCAGGTGGACGCCAAAGCCGGTGCCTAGGCAAAAAACGACGAGCGCTGCAGCCGCCCACCGAATCTTGAAACCTACCAGGATGCCCAATCCAGCGAGAAGATGGAAAACGATAGAAATCCAAACCGCCACATCGGGAATTGGTACGTGGACGTTCGCAAAATACTTTGCCGTCCCGCTCGGATCGCGCAGCTGGAGGATGCCGTCCCAGATGAATAGGCCAGACATCAACAAGCGCGCAAGCGGAGGCAAGTAGGCTTTCATGGCGTGCATGGCTCGTCGCTCCCAACTTCTCGTCCGGAAGGGGCATCGCATCGGCTCAAACCAGCACCGGGTAAAGGTTCCGTCCAATGCCTACTTGGATCAACAACAGGCTTCGACCCGAAGCCTGTTGCACTTTCGCTTTGCTATCAGTAACGGACATACTCAAGAACGGTCCGAATAACCGAAAGTGCCAAACTCAGATCATGACACTAGCGCGGCCGACGCGCTCGCTTAATGGCGTTGCGGTTACACTCAATAAACCAGACCCGTGCCGGGCGGCTTTTCCAGCGCGGCCGCCAAGGACCGGTAGTGCTCGCAGTCGGTTCCGCAGATCGCCGCGATCCGGCTCAGATGATAGAGCGCCTGTTCGCGGTTGCCCTGCTCGATCTGCCAAAGACCGTAATACTGCCAGGTCAGCACATGGTTCGGATCGGCTTGCAGTGCGCGCTCGTACCAGACTTGCGAAAGCTTGTAGTCGCCGAGCTTGCGATAGGAGTAGCCGATCAGATTGGCCACATTCGGGTGATCGTCGTGGCCGAGCGCCTTCAGCTGCTCGATCGCAGCGGCATAGTCGTTGCGGTCATAGATCGTGGAATAGGCTGCGCGGTACCCCTTCGCAAAGGCGGGGTCGTCGAAGCTGGATTGCTTGGGTCTTCTTGGCCTTGGGGTGGGTGGCTTTGGTGCCCGACCGCTGCGGGTTGACGAAGGCGGATAGCGGAGCGTGAGTCGAGGTCGCAGGGTCTGCCACCGCCGCCACCACCACCACCGCCTCCGGCCGCAACAACCGGAGTGAGCGAGAACGCGGCGATCAGCGCAATCGAACACGTTGCCAGCGTCGCAATCCTGATCATCAAGTTGGCCATGCGAACCTCCTGCATGCTACGCCTTCGAGCCCCCGATCCAGCCGAACCTGTTAACTCCGGCTTGCTTGAAACATTCCCGGAAAGGGTATTCAGAAAAATGAAATTTGGTGTGACAGCAATGTTGTCTTATGCCGGTCGATGGCCCGGAATTGGGCGCGCCAGTGAGACCTCAATAGCTCGCTGGGACTGCCTAAACCGTGATGTCGATCACGATCGGATCGAGCCCTCTGAGTTTTTGCATTCAATGGGAACTTCACCCCAAGGCGGTTGTGACCGAAGACAGCTCCAATTGACGCGATGGGTCAGAGGACTAAACCGCTCGCGCGGTAGGGCGCTGCGGCGGACGGCAGTGCCAATAAGGGGATAAAGATTATCTGCGACTCCGACCCGAAGATGCAACACGACTACATTGGCACCGCCAAGGATTCGAATGTGAGATCCGCACAATCTGAGATCGGTGATTATCTTGACCAGCAGATCGAAACAGTTTCAGTTCGAACGCGTCGACCCGATTAGTTTGGAATCGCAGTAACGACATCGAACTTCCATTCCCCAGCGTTCGCGGATTAGGTACGAGCACGCCAATCTCTTGACGACACTGCCATCGACCCGCTCCCTGGAGAGTCTGGAAGGATGGAGAGGTCGAGCGATTGCGCCGCCGCTGACGGCGTCAAAAAGGCACGTCAGTCATCCTGGTCCTGAACCAGTGCAAGCGTATCGGGTGCAGTCCTGATAAACATTCCGACACTCGAACGATGGTAACTGGTTCAGACGACGACAGTCGCGATAGCGTGCACGACAGGTGTTCATGCATTGGTGCTTGGCCGTCTGAGCAGCTGCCAAGGTAACAGCGGCATCGCGGGCATTGAGTGTCCCAATACTAAGCGATAGAGGTACCGCGAAGAGTACAGAGACGATGGCGAACGACCGCTTGCTGCATTTCATGGCTCAGTTCCCTCTAGGTCAAAAAAAAATCCGACGAATCCGGATCGATGTCGCAGGTTACCAGACACAACTTGAAGTTGGCAGTTCTCATCGACCCGATTGCTCCCAATCTCCTTCAAGCCGCTGCTCAAACACTTGCGCCGGTGCCCCTCGGTAAACTTTGGCAAACTCCTTGAGCGGCAGCGAGGTGGTTACACCCACGACATTGGAATTAACGGTCGCCAAGGCCAGCATCTGACCTGACTCCAGATCATGAATCAAGCTCGCCGTCGCCACACTTCCGGCTACGCAGCCATTGGCGAGGCAAATCACATAAGGAATTTGAACGGGCGAGCCTTGGTCAACAGCCAACTTGATGCCGGGCTGCAAGAATGATCCGGCAGGCCCGAAAATTTGTAGACGGGCGACAGGATCGCCCTCTCGTTCGATCAAATCGACCCTGATCGCGATCTGACCCGTGTCCCATCTACCGTTGATGGTCGTACGACAAACCATTTTCGACCCGGCCTCTTGGGTGGCCTTGAAACACACCTTGCGCCACGGCGCGTACGTTAGCGGGCGATCTGGCTGTTGTCCCCGAGTAGCGATCTCCGCCTCAGAAAAATTCTCGGTCGCCGGTACGTCGCCAAATGGCACCAGTTGTTGCGCGTCGACCCTCATCACCGTGGTCGCCATGAACACCGCAAGTAATCCAGTTGCCAGGAATCGATACCGGGCTGATCTTGCCGATGAGTACAGAAGCCGAATGTCCATACCAATTCCTTTCATGGATGTTTGGCCAGGAATTCGCTGACAAGAGGCGCCCAGAGTTGAATGGCATCGGCCGAGTCAATCAAAAAATGGCCGTCCGCTCCAAAATCAGATAGCAGATGATACTCGACATTTCCGCCTGCGGACCGAAACGCTTCCACCATCCGCTTTGAGAGATCGGGTCCAAAATAACTGTCGTTATGGGTGTAGATCCATAACATTGGAACGCGCGCCGTGCGGCCGAATTCGGCAACGGCATCGACCAGCTGATCAGGGGCACAGTTGTTGTTGGGTTTGCCATTGAGATGACCACCGCGGCCCGCTGCAAACCCGATGATCGCCCGCACAGATTTCGGATTTTGGCTGCCTAGCGCAATCGCCCCCCAACCTCCTCCCGATTGGCCGACAATGATGACCTCATCGCGCTTGATAAAAGACTGAGTTGACATGTAGTCGATGACCCAATTGTCGATCGACGCGACGGCAAGCCCCGCTTCACGAAACTCAGCATCCGAACATTTTCCCACGCCCGAGAAAAAAACCCCGAACAAACCTCGCTCTGGGATATCGATCGCCGTAGCACCATATCCAGGGCGTACAGGTGCGACCACCACGTAGCCCTGTCGCGCAAACCAAAGTGCGGCGTCACGGAATTCGATCATGGGAAAGTAGCTTCGCCCCGTCGCGTCAAGCGCAACTCCATGGTTCATCACGACGAGTGGAAATGGACCATCCCCACTGGGTCGGATCAAATAGGCGAGCATCGGGACAGGTGAGGAGGGAACCGCCCACATCTCCTCGTGAACCTGCGGCACGATCGCGGGAGCAGCCTGCTGCGCGAGTGCGGCGAGCGGCAAAGCCGCAATGCCAGCAATTATTGCAATCAGGTACCGCCGCCCCATCGTTGCGTGCCCCTGCTGTGTATTACTGCAGCTTAGAACCTTTAAGGGAGACGTCCAAGCGTCGAATGTCCGTTCGGGGTCAAAAGCGCCGTTTGGCCGCGCACGGACAACTTCCGGCACCTAATAAACAGACATTCTGGCTGTACGTCGGCATATCTCGGGATGCCACGAGCCGCCGTGAGCACCTGCAACAACACCAACCACCAACAACAACAAAAGAAAACCCGACATCACGATCGCTGAGCAGCGCATTACAGATCGATAATCGTCCTTGCGGGGATTGCTTCTGGCGACTTAGGCACATTCCCCAGGATCACGAGACGCTGCAGCCAAGTCAGTTCGCGCTCAGGCGTCTTGGGAATTTCGACATAGTCGATCACAAGTTGGTCGTTTTTCTTCTCGATCCGGAAGTAATTCAGGCGATACGAAGGATAGTAGACCGCGGGCAACAAGCCAAAGCGCACCGGAACACGGGACAATAGCTTCAGCCACGTACCGGTATTGATGACGACTTGACCGGCGGGACCCAGTCGCCGCAGGAACGCCGAATGCGTGTGTCCGAAAATGAACACCGCTACCTTGTCATCCGCCTGGAAAACCTCCTGAGCCCCTTTTAGGTAGGGCGCTTCCGAATCGAGGTTCGGGGTCACTCCGTGGCTCGTCTGTAGACGAAAGCGATGCAACGTTCGCATGAGGTCACGTTCGACGACCAACGCAGGGATACCGAACAAAATCAAAAATAGGGAATTGATCGTGATCACGACCTGAAGGACGTTGTCGATGATCCCCAGCCTGCTCATCAGCGGGTTGTGAAATATGATATTGTAATCAAAGATGCCCGCGACCCGAAGGATTTCCCCGAGAATCGCTATCACCGTGACGCCGGCCAGCAGCAGGAAGGGCAGCAGCACCCAGCGTAGCGCCATACTCATCTCGCGGTAGAAGTAGTTCGACAGCATCCAGTCGGGAATCTGCATCGTGCCCACGGAGCGGATGTCCTTGAGCCAGTCTCCCCGGCCGAAGTCCGAATACCGGCTGGCTCCGCTGACGAAGGTTTCCGTGATGAAGTAGCCCACCGGGAGAGCGTAAGCGTTGCCATATTCGGGGAAGCTGTTGAACTGATCGCGCTGCTGTCCGTGTTCGATCCATATCCTCTTGTCGCCCACCGGGCGGATCAGGACCAGGCTCGGGTCCAGATGGATGTTGTATGCCTGCAGTTTCTCCACAAAGGCCGGATCGCAAGCGAGATCATAATCGTGATTCCCGACCATCATGGTCACCTTGATGCGCGCGCCGGTGGCCCTGAGTTGATCGAAAATCGCCTGGTGCGCCTGTATGATGTGCGCAAGCCTTTCGACCCCGCGCACGAGCGTGAGCTCCCAGAAGCCAAACGTGTCGCCCACGATCAGAAACTCGGTGTCGGGGCCTTCCTTTTCCAACTCCTTCAGGAATTCGATGAACTCGGCGGCGTAATCGCAATGCTGCAATTGACCGTCGCCACCCATGTGCAGGTCACTGACAAAGTAATACTTCTGTGCCAAAGTATGATCTCCCTGCCAGACCGGTCGAAAATATCCGACCGCTGGTCATACACGTGCGCAGGATATCGCCCCGGCCGGCTTGATGTAAGCATGAACCATGAACCTCACTCGGCCCGTCGCATTCTGGATTGCGGTATTGGCGGCGGTCGTCGTCGCCGTCGTTCTATTGCGTGAAGTCCTGCTGCCTTTCGTCGCCGGTATGCTACTGGCGTATCTACTTGATCCTCTGGCCACCCGGCTGGAACGGCTCGGAATGAACCGCCTCATTGCGACGCTAACCATCGTCGGGTTGTTCGTTGTCGGCGTGACCGCGCTTATCATTCTGACCGCCCCGGTCGTTGTCGGTGAGCTTGCCTATTTCATCGATAATTTTCCGCTCTACATCAAAAGGGTGCAGGGGCTCGCGACCGATCCAAATCGGCCGTGGCTGAGCAAGCTTGTCGGAGAAGGCCTAGCCTACGCCGAGCAGTCGGTCGGGGAACTAACCACATTGGCGACTGCCTGGCTCAGCGATTTTCTGCGTTCGGTTTGGACCGGAGGCCGGGCGCTGATCTCGGCCTTCTCCCTCCTGGTGGTGACCCCGATCGTTGCCTGCTATCTCATCTATGATTGGAAGAAGATGGTGGCGGTTATCGACAACTGGATACCGCCGGCGCAGCGCGACACCGTCCGGGCTCTTGCTCGCGAGATCGACGACACGATCGGCGGCTTTGTGATCGGTCAGGGCACGCTGTGCCTGATCCTCGCGGTATTCTACGCGGCAGCGCTGTCCTTGCTCGGGCTCAAGCATGGGCTCCTGATCGGCATTGCGGCAGGACTGATAAGCTTCGTGCCGTATCTCGGCTCGCTGAGCGGGCTCGTCATATCGACGTGCGTTGCGATTGCACAGTTCTGGCCGCATTGGGCCGTCATCTGGATCGTCCCGGCGATCTTCTTCGTCGGCCAGACGCTGTCAGACTATTTGCTGTCGCCCTATTTCGTCGGCCGGCGCGTCAACTTGAACCCGGTCTGGATCATGTTTGCGCTGTTCGCATTCGGCTACCTGTTCGGGTTCGTCGGCCTTTTAATTGCCGTGCCGCTTGCGTCCGCTATCGGCGTGCTGACGCGCTTCGCGTTACAACGATATTACGAAAGCTTCCTTTATACGGCCATCCCGAGGGCAACTGTGACAGATGCGGTTAGATTGACGCCTTCCGACAAGAAGATGGACTGATTACCGCACCAATAGGAGGTTCGGCGCTTATCTTCGCAAACAATTTAACGAATACGGCCGCATAATTCGCGAGGCGCCACCGCGCCACATTGGACTCTACCAAAAACAGACCTTGGGCTCCGTCTGAACTACGTCCGTTATCCTACAACGGAAGTCGCGCCCTATTCGATCACCTCGCCGGCGCCGCAGATCAGCATCGCTATTCGAGATTCGTATGGTTTGACCGCATGACTTCATCGGTAACCTTGAGGCTCGTCTTTAATTTAAGGATGATGACCTCGAACAGGACAAATAGAGCGCCCTCGTAAACCGAGCCCATCGGCAAAATGGAGACGTTCTCCCCCTGGTCGTTCGCCATGGTTTGCGCCGGAAGCACAAGAATTTCGTCCGACATCTTTGGAACCGGGCCTTCGGGTTCAGCGGTAATCGTCAGCACGTGAGCTCCGGCCATCTTGGCGACGCCCACTAATGCAAGAGCGGTCGAAAGCATGCCCGGTCCAGCCGTCACCAAAAGAAGATCCCCCTTGGAGATTGCCGGTGTCGTCATGTCGCCGACCACTGAAACCGATCGTCCGAGGTGAAAGAGACGCATTGCGAACCCTCGGATTTGCAGTCCTTCGCGCCCGCAACCGAAGACGGAAACGTGGCGTGCGTCGGAAATGCAATTGACGACGCGGTCGACATCGCGGCCGTCGATGCGCTCAACTGCGTCGCTGAGATCGCGGATGGCGCGCGTGAACAGATTCGTGTCCGTGAGCATGAGATACCCCTGTTTCAACCGCATTTTAGTTGCGGGACGCCGTTTGCTGCGTGTCTGACTGGATCGCATGAGACACCGGATTTAAGCACCTACCCACGGCAGCAGACAAGGCTTACAACGTTTGCAGAGTCCACGCCCCGGGGCGCGGACTCATCGGCACGCAAGTAAATGCGGATTGATGCGAGCTCGCGCACGGTAAATTCCAGCTTGCGCTCCCTCCGCGCCAGGGATTGAGAATGGTTGCCAGCGACA
>CAWHQY010000069.1:0-55560 GCA_963831505.1 uncultured Alphaproteobacteria bacterium
GCGCTTGAGCGCGGCGCGTTTTTGCGGTCTTTGCTGCGCGTTTCCATCAGCGAGGTATGTCCATGGACAAGGCGAGGTTCGATAAGGGACCTCGAGGTCCGCACCGCGGTGCTCGGCAAGGACTATGTCGAGGCATCGATGAAGAATGCGGACGACTTCAACCGTCCGTTCCAGGAGCTGGTCACCGAGTATTGCTGGGGCGCGGCGTGGGGCAGCGACGGTCTTTCGCGCAAGACGCGGAGCATGCTCAACATCGCGATGATCAGCATCCTCAACCGGCAGCATGAGTTGAAGCTGCACATCAAGGGTGCGCTCAACAACGGCGTCACCAAGGAGGAGATCCGCGAGGTGCTGATCCAGGTCGCGATCTACGCCGGCATTCCCTGCGGCGTCGATTCGTCCGCATCGCCCGCGAGGCCTTCAAGGAGGTCGACGCGAAGGTGGCCGAGGCGCGGGCTTTGTAGCCTGGGTTGAGCGGAGCGAAACCCAGGGGCGGCGGTTTGCCGAACACCGAAACCGCTCCTGGGTTTCGCTTTCGCTCAACCCAGGCTACGCGGCGACACCAGTCCCTGCGCCCGGAACGCGGCCTCGTGATGTTCGGCGGCGCGGCGGTCGAAGCAGCAGAACACGACATGCTGCAAGCTCGCGGCGTCGGGAAGCGCCGCAACTACGGTCGCTACAGCAAGCCCGGCCGCACGGTCGGCAGGAAAGCCATAGACGCCGGTGGAAATCGCCGGGAATGCGATCGACGCCAGCTGATGCGCGTCGGCGAGCGCCAGCGAAGCGCGGTAGCACGAGGCAAGCAGCGCATCCTCGTCCGTCGTCGCCGCCGTGCCACACTGGCCCGACCGTGTGGATCACGTGGCGCGCCGGCAGGCGGTAGCCGGCGGTGATCTTGGCGGCGCCGGTTGGCAACCGCGCAGGCCGCGGCACTCGGTCAAAAGCTCCGGCCCGGCGGCGCGGTGGATCGCGCCGTCGACACCGCCGCCGCCGAGCAGCGAGGTGTTGGCGGCGTTGACGATGGCATCGAGCTCGAGCGTCGTGATGTCGGCGACCGCGACCTCGAGGCGTGCCGCGCCGAGTGTCGCGGTCAGGACCGAGGTCACGTTCTTCGCCATCGCTGCCTCGTCATCGCTCGAGGCTCCATCGCCTCACGCCCATTCGGCTTGCGCCTCGGCGCGCAGGTCGAAGGTGCTGCGCTGGCCGATGTCTTCGAAATGGTCGTCGAGAAAGCGGCGCGCCGCGCGGCGGCCGGCCGCCTGAAGCATGCAGAAAAATTCATAGTCGGTCGAGAGCTTGGTCTCGGCCGAATAGGTCTTCTGATTTTCGCCGAGCACGATGCGGTGAGCGTTGATGCGGCGGTACTGGCCGGGTCCGGCGCCGCGCTGCAGGCGCCCGTGATCGATCAATCGGGCGACGAATTCCACCGCGCGGAATTCCGAGGCGAGCGAGGAGTTGAAGCTGATCTCGTTGATGCGGTTGACGATGTCGCGCGCCGAGGTCGGCACCTCGGTGCGCTCCAGCGGATTGATCTGGACGATGAGCACGTCTTCGGTATGTGTCGCGTGGAAGAGGGGGAAGATCGGCGGATTGGCGAGATAGCCGCCGTCCCAATAGGGCACGCCGTCGATCATCACCGCCTTGAACAGCAGCGGCAGGCAGGCCGACGCCATCACCGCATCGGCGGTGATCTTCTCGCGCGGGAAAACCTTGAGGCGCCCGGTTCTCACATTCGTCGCGGAGATGAAGAGTTGGAGCTTGTCGAAAGCGCGCACCGCCTCGAAATCGACGAACCGTTCGATCACGTCCTTGAGTGGATTGATGTTGAGCGGATTGAGGTCGTAGGGCGAGAAGTACTTCGACAGCGCGTCGAACCAGGCGGTGACCGGCGAGCCCTCGAGCGGCACGAAGGTGAAGAGACGCTCGAGGAGCTTGCGCTGGATGTTCGGCAGGTCGCCGTCGATGCTCGCCGCCCGCCAGAAATCGGCGAGGCGGGCGCGCGCGACATCGGGGCCGCCGCGAGCGAGGCCGTCGGCGACCATTACGGCGTTCATGGCGCCGGCCGATGCGCCGGAAATGCCTTCGATCGCGAGGCGCCCATCCTCGAGGATGTAATCGAGCACGCCCCAAGTGAAGGCGCCGTGGGCACCGCCGCCCTGCAGCGCGAGGTTGATGCCTTTCTGGGTCGCCTCTTTGGGCGCCGGCGTCGTCTGCGTGCCCGTCGCCGTCAAGTCGGCCGTCTTTGCGTCCGTCATCGGGCGGCTTCCGGTCTCGGGCGCGGGCAGGGGAAGCCCGTGGTCGGCGTGGCAAGCGGAAAGGGTCTCTCCGGCATGAACTGTCCTGAGCTGATTGCGATCGGGCTAACTTGGCGCCTGCGATGCTGCATTGCAACAAGCCGTACAACATATGCGCATGGCCGCCGGTACGATGATGATGAGTGTAGAGGCTCCCATTCCCTCAACGCATGAGGAACCAACGCCGCGCACGGCTATAGAGCCCCATGAAGCAGCATCATCCCGCTGGGCGCCCCCTCGACGCCGCCGCGATCACGTTGATGATCGTCCTATGCCTGAGCTGGGGCCTTAACCAGGTCACGATCAAGCTCGCGCTGCCCGAAATACCGCCGATGATGCAAGGAGCGCTCCGCTCGTTCGGCGCTCTGCCGGCGGTGCTTATCATCGCCCGGCTGCGAGGCGTCCGGTTGACGGCCCGCGACGGCACGCTCGCCATGGGCCTCCTCGCTGGCGCCCTGTTCGGGCTCGAGTTCATCTGCATCTATGCCGGCCTCGTGTGGACCACCGCGAGCCGGGGCGTCGTCTTCATCTATGTGGGGCCGTTCTTCATCGCGCTCGGGGCGCGGCTCTTTCTGCGCGAACGGCTGGTGCCACTGCAATGGGCTGGCCTCGCGCTGGCATTCCTCGGCATCGTCGTCGCCGTCGGGTTTCCTGACCCGACGGTCGACGGGCGCGTTCTCCTCGGCGACGGTCTCCTGATCGCGGGCGGTCTGTTCTGGGCGGCGACCACGCTCATCATCAAGGGCACCTCGCTTGCTCGAGCGCCTGCGGAGATGACGACGATCTATCAACTCGCGGTCTCGGCGCTTCTTCTCACCATCGGCGCGGCCGTATTGGGCGAGCGCATGACGCGGATGCCGGGTGCGCTCGCGCTCGGCTCGCTCGTCTATCAGACCATCTGGGTGCTGGCGATCACCTTCACCGTATGGTTCGCCCTGGTGGTGAAATATTCGGCGAGCCGGCTCGCGGCGCTGAGCTTTCTCACGCCGCTGTTCGGCGTCGCCGCCGGGCATTTCATCCTCGGCGATCCACTCACGCCGACCTTCGCGGTCGCGGTGCTCCTGGTGGTCGTCGGACTGGTGCTGGTCAACCGGCCACGATAAAGTCGCGACGCGTCCGGCGCGACCGGTGCGCCAACGATATTCTCCAATCGGCACCGAGGGAACGTCATGCGGTCACTGGGTTCGCTGGTTCTCGGTTTCATGCTCGTCGCGCCCGCCGCCGAGGCGGCGACCATCACCGGAACGGTGACCGGCCCCGACGGCGCGCCGTTCCGCGGGGCCTTCGTGCAGGCCCGCCATGGTGGCCTCAAGATGACGGTCAGCGTGCTTTCCGACAATGAAGGCCGCTACGTCGTCGAAAATCTTCCCGCAGGCGATTACCGCGTGCTGGTCAAGACGGTCGGCTACAAGGCCGATGTCAAGGCAGGCGTGAAACTCGAGGCCGACCAGAATGCGGCCTACGACTTCGCGCTGCAGAAGGCGCCGATCCGCTGGAGCGACATTTCGATCTATCAGGGCGCGGTGCTGCTGCCGGACGCGCGCGGCAAGAAGACCCTGTTCGACAATTGCATGAGCTGTCACGGCTTCCAGTCGAAGATGGCGGCGACCGTTCGCGACGAGGACGGCTGGCGCGACCGCGTGAGCTTCATGCGCGAAGCGATGCGCTCCTCGCTCGCCGACCGCCAGGGCTTCAGCGACCAGCAGGCCGAGGATGTCGTCTCCTATCTCACCACCATGTTCGGCGAGAATTCGCCGCTGCCGAAATCACCCGCCGATCTGCCGGCCTACAAGGACACGCTGATCACCTTCAGCGACGAGGCGCTCAAGATCGTCTACGTCGACTTCGAGATGCCGGGTCCCAACCGGTTCCCGTGGACCGCCAATCCCGACAAGGACGGCCTGTTCTGGATTCCGGAATACGGCCAAGCCAATAAAGTGGCGCGGCTGAACTCCGCGACCGGCGAGATCAAGGAGTTTCCTGCGCCCAATCTCGGGCCGGCGCTGATCCACTCGGCGGTGCCGGCGCCGGACGGCTCGGTATGGATTACCGAGGCCGGCTCGAAGAAGCTTGGGCATTGGGACCCGGTCACCCAGAAGATCACCGAGTACCAGGACGATTGGCGCAAGCACACCATCCGCATCCACCCGGACGGCTCGATCTGGTCGACCGGCGGCCTGACCCGGTTCGATCCCGAAGACGGGGACCTACACTCATATCAAGGAAGTGCCGTCCGCTTATGGGATCGCCCTCGATCAGAAGGGCAATGTCTGGTTCACCGAGATGACCAAGACCGGAGCCATCGGCAAGGTCGACCCGGTCACCCTGAAGGTGACGAAATACATTCCGCCGACCCGGGAGCGGCCGCGTCGCATCCAGGTCGACGACAACGGCGTCGTGTGGTTCTGCGAATACGCCGACGGCAAGATCGGCCGCTTCGATCCGAAGGAGGAGCGGTTCACCGAGTTTGCGCTGCCGCATCCGCGCTCGGCGCCCTACGCGCTCGGCGTCGCACCTGATCATACGCTGTGGTACTCGGCCGAGCACCGCGACGTCATCGGCCGGCTCGACCCCGAAACCGGCAAGGTGACGGAATTCCCGATGCCCTATGTGGACAACGGCATGCGCGACTTCTTCCTCGATAAGGCCGGCCACTTCTGGTACGGCTCGCCGCCCAACAACCGGATCGGCTATTTCTATCTGTCGACCCGTCAGCGTAACGCCGACGCGCGGTGAGCTTTTTGCGAGCATTGTTTCGACCGGTAGCTTCGCGCGAAGCCCGAACGACCTCCCACGTCATTCCGGGGCACCGCGCAGCGGTGGACCCGGAATCCAAGCGGGCTTGGGCATGAAACTGGATTCCGGGTTCGCGCTGACGCGCGCCCCGGAATGACGAGGAAGAGGTACTGCGACGCGCGGCCGTCCCCTCAGTTCGACGTCTGCTTCTGCGTCTTGAAATAGCGCAGGTCGGGCGGCGCTTGGTCCTTGCGGGCCGGCATCAGGTAGCCGTCGCCGGAAAGATAATAGTTCTCGTTGCCGATCTCGACGTGGTTGTTGCCCTCGGTGCAGTTGTTCTCGGTCCACAGCACGTTGCGACTGCGGCGGAAGTTCTTTGTCGCCGTCCACGGCCGTGTCAGTGAGGAGTCGCTCGTCGTCATCTCGATATGCATGATTTCGGGATTGGCCTTGTCGAGGAAGAAGCGCTCCTTCACGACGGCGTTGCCGTCGTCTGAGAACGGGATGCCGGCCTGGTCGAAGGTGCGGGGCGTACGGATGCCGCGCGTCTCGACGTCGAGCTCGTCATAGCGGCCGTCGCCGTCGGTATCGAGCCACTTGCCGATCGAGTACCCGACGAAGGTCGGCTCGCCGAGGTCCTGCGGCCAGGCGCGGCCGTCGGTGTAAATGCGGCGGGGCGCGTTGATCATGAATTCGAACAGCAGGAAGGTGGTGTCCGGCGTGAACACGAACTCGTGCGGGAACACGCCCGACATCATGCGGGGCATTCCGGTCGGGATGCATTTGTAGGTGACGTCGAGACCCTGACCGCCGGCCGCCTGGTCCTTCAGGCTCGCTTCGAGCTTAGTCTGCGCTTCCGGCGTGAGCGGCGCCTGCTGGCCGAGGCCGTTGGGCTTGCTGGGATCGTAGCGCGGTGGCCCGCCGTCCGGCACGCGGCGCCACTGTCCGCCCCAGTCCGGAAACTTGCCCATGTCGACGATCTGCGCCGGAGCGGCGCTGCTCCACAGTGCCGCCACGAGAAAGATTGCGCCCGTCGAAACTCGCATCGTCGTCCCTCCCATCATCTGCTTCATGTTTTCCGCCTTCGCGGCGTTCACGTTCGCGTCGCCGGCCAAGTCCGAACCCGGATGCAACTGTATCCGTGGCCGGGTGGCATCCGGCCGGCATTATGCCGGCGATGCCGCCGTGCGGCAATTTGCTCATGGACGGCCTCGCGGCCCAAGAAACGCCCGCCAATTCGCTCGAACCGCCGCCGGGGTGGGCAGCAGCCAGTGGACGGCGCGGCCTTCGCGCTTGTGCGGCCCGGCCTTCCGCGCTCAAATCCCGCGCGAGCGGGCAGAACCGCATCGATTCCAATGGCCTCGTGGGGCTTGGTCAACGATGCGGAAGCCGGGCGAAAACAAGCGCACCCCCGTGGCTGCGCGACACGGGGGAAGCGAATGGATCCGCAACAGGAAGCGGTGCTCAAAAAGATTGCCTGGCGGATCGTTCCGCTGCTGACCCTCGCTTACATCGTCAACTATCTCGACCGCACCAACATCGGGTTCGCGGCGCTCACCATGAACAAGGAGCTCGGTTTCACCGCGACCGAGTTCGGCATCGGTGCCGGCGTCCTGTTCATCGGCTACACCGTGTTCGAGATCCCGAGCAATCTCGCGCTCTACCGGTTCGGGGCCCGGCGCTGGATCGCGCGCATCATGATCAGCTGGGGCATCATCTCGGCGCTCACCGCCCTCGTCGTCGGGGTCAAGTCCTACTACCTCGCGCGGTTCGCGCTCGGTGTCGCCGAAGCCGGGTTCTTCCCCGGCGTCGCCTATTACTTTGCGGCGTGGTTTCCGACCCAGTACCGCACCCGCATGCTCGCCTGGTTTCTCATCGCGATCCCGGTGTCCTCGGTGGTGGGCGGGCCGATCTCGGGGCTGCTGCTGGAGCTCGACGGCGCGCTCGGCCTCAAGGGCTGGCAATGGCTGTTCATCGTAGAGGGCCTCCCGGCGATTGTGCTCGGCTTCGTCGTGCTGCGCCGGCTCGCTGACCGGCCGGACGACGCCGAATGGCTCTCGCCCAAGGAGCGCGAGATCCTCAAGGCGATGCTCGATGCCGAGCACCGCGAGCGGCCGAAATCGAGCCTCCTCACCGCGCTGTCCGACGTCCGGGTCATCATCCTCGCACTGGTGCAATTCGGCTTCACCCTCGGCTCTTATGGGGTCGGCATCTTCCTGCCACAAATCATCAAGACCAGCGGGCTCTCCAACCTCGCGGTGAGCTTCCTCGCTGCAGTGCCCTACATCTTCGCCTCCGTCGGAATGATCTGGTGGGCTTGGCACGTCGACCGCACCGGCAAGAAAATCGGAAACCTCATCATCGCCTGCGCCGTCGCGGCGATCGGCCTCGCCGCATCGGTGATCTGGAGCAGTCTGGCGATCGGGCTTACGGCCTTGACCGTGGCGCTCGTCGGCATCACCTCGGCCCGCGCGATCTTCTGGCCCATCCCGACCCGGTTCCTCGCGGGCGTCGGCGCCGCCGCCGGTCTCGCCTTCATCAATTCGATCGGCACCATCGGCGGCTTTGCCGGGCCGTATCTCATGGGCTTCCTGCGCGACTTCACCGGCTCGTTCAACGCCGGCCTTCTCGCCATGGCCGGCATTCTCCTGCTGACGACCCTGCTTGCGGCTTCGCTCAAACTGGTCATAAAGGTGGAATAAGCACGCCAGGAGAGCGGTACCCATGCAATCGGACGGTTACGACATCGACATCCTGGTCCAGGGATTTCCAGGCAAGTCGGTGTGTCACGGTGGGCTCGGCTGGAGCACGGTCGTACTGTTGCGCGGCTGCGGCCGCGTCGTCATCATCGACACCGGCTCGTTCAACATGCGGCGGCTGATCACCGACCAGCTCGCACGGCGGGGCCTCGTGCCCGACGCGGTCACCGACGTGATCCTGACCCATGCCCATTACGACCATTCGATCAACTGGGTCATGTTCGCGAACGCTCGCATCGCCATTGGTGCGGCCGAGCTTGCCTGGGCGGCGGCACAGCCGCTCGGCCACCATCTCGTCCCCGACCTCTACATTCGCGAGCTGACGATCTCGCCGCGGCTGCGCATCATCGCGGAGGGCGACGAAGTGATCCCCGGCATGACCGCACATGCCGCGCCGGGCCACACGCCGGGGCATCTCGTGTTTCATCTCACGACACCGCGCCGCGACGTGGTCTTCACCGGCGATGCCGCCAAGAAATTGCGCCGAGCTGATATCGGGCGCGGCCGACATGACCATGGACGAAGGCGCGAGCGTCGAGACCATCGCGCGCATCTGGGCGCTGTGGCGCCGCCGTCCGGACACGCTTCTCGTGCCGGGCCACGACGTCCCGATGGTCCTCGAGGACGGCCGCCCGACCTACATCGAGGGACGGCGCGCCGCCATCACCGCTTGGTTCGACGATGATCTCGAGACCACGACGCTGTTCGAGCTCATGGCCTCGCAGCCGCCGGCCGCGCGCCGCGCCGCCGGCGCGAGGTAGCAGCTTTCCCGCGCGGCATCAGCCGCTCCTTTGCAACGGTACCGTCCATGCAACAGCAGAATCCCGAAGAGGCCGCGGACCGGCGCCTCGCCAACGCAACCGCCACCACGGATTTTCAGACCCTGCACGAGTTTGTCGCCAAGGCGCGGCAGAACCTCAACCAGAACGCCTGGGACTACATCGTCGGTGCGACCGAGACCGAGACCACGCTGCGACGCAACCGCCTCGCCCTCGACCAGATCGCCTTCCGTCCGCGCGTGCTGTGCGACGTGAGCCGGATCGATTCGACGGTCGAGCGGTTCGGGCGCCGGCTGCGGCTGCCGCTGCTGTTCGCCCCGGTGGGCGCGCTCGAAAGCTTCCATGAGGAAGCCGCCACGGCCGTGGTGCGGGCCGCCAGCGCGTTCGGCATCGCCCATATGCTGAGCTCAGTCTGCGAGCCCGGCCTGGAGAAAGTCGCGCAGGCCGCCCCTGACGCGACGCGGATCTTCCAGCTTTATGTCCGTGGTGACGAGGCATGGGTCGACGACTTTGTCGCGCGCGCGATTGCTAACAAGTACGTCGCCTTCTGCCTCACCGTCGACACCGCGATCTACAGCCGGCGCGAGCGCGATCTCGCCAAACGCCATATCGTCGCCGGGCGCCGGCGCGCTACCGGTCGTGAGTTCCAGGCGGCGCTCGACTGGCGCACCGTCAAGCGCATCCGGCAGAAGTTCGACATTCCCCTGATGCTCAAAGGCATCGCCACCGCCGAAGATGCCCGGATCGCGCTCTACGATCATGGCGTGTCCTGCGGATCTACGTCTCCAATCACGGCGGCCGCCAGCTCGACCACGGCCGCGGCTCGATGGACGTGCTGCCGGAGATCGTCGATGTGGTCGACGGCAGGGCAAAGGTCATCGTCGATGGAGGCATGGCGCGCGGCACCGATATCGTGAAGGCGATGGCGGCCGGAGCCGACCTCGTCGGGCTCGGCCGGATGCAGTGCTACGCGCTCGCCGCCGGCGGCGAGGCCGCGCTCGTGCGCATGCTCGAGCTTCTGGAGGACGAGGTGCAGCGCTGCCTCGGCCTGCTCGGGGTGACACGGTTCGCCGATCTCAACCGCGAGCACCTGCATCCGGCACCGTCGCCGACAGTGCCGCACGTCTTCAGCGCCTTCCCATTGCTCAAGATCGACGATTACCGGTATTAGAGCATGATCCCGAAAAGTTGCAGACTTTTCGGACATTGGCGATATACGGATTGACGTGCGTCGTACCGACTGCAATCCCATATCCATCCTTAGGCCTCCAGGGCCCGAGACCATATCGCACCAGTCCCCCGAAGATCTGATAGTCCTCCGTGGAGGTGCGGCGATCCGCGTAAGTTGCGAGAAGAAAGGCGTTCAGCCCGTTGTTCTTCGGGTCTGGGTTGTCGGGAGCACGGGCGAGTTGCTGCTGCAACACGGTGGAAAACCCGTAGCGTCCGTGGCCGTAAACCCCGGGCAATCCTGACACCAGGATCGGCTCTCCATTGATGCTGGTCGCGACATTCGCCGCCCCATCGCTGCTCCACCAACCTCCAACCTGGTAGCTCCCCGCGAGGCCATTGAATTTTGGCGTCCACGCGAGTTCGGCGGGAAAGATGGCGCCTTGGGCCTCGCCGGGGAAGGCTGGCAAAGAAGCGGGATTGGGCGTCGTGTCGAGGTAGGCGGTGTTTAAATCGAAAACGCCGGCCTTAAAATAACCCTCCGATCCGAAATTCACCTTGGCCACGGCGGCCCACTGGCTGACCGGCCAGTTGTAAATGTAGTCGCCCACGACGTTGCCCGGCTGCCCGGGGCAGAAGGTCAGATTGATGAAATCGCAAGGGTAACTGAAAAACTCGTCGCCGAACGCGAGGCGGCCGACCGTGGTCTCGATCCGGCCGTCGAGCCACTTTTGATCCCAGGCGAATTGCTCCAACCGGAGGATATTGCCGCGCCCATAGACTTCGTTGAGCAATTGCAGCGCCGGGATGCCGGCGTCCGTGGCGGCGTCTCGGCCCCAGCAACTCACGAGTGTCACCAGGAACGAAGCGCCCTGGAGACCCAAACTCTTTTGCAAGTCGAATTGGGCCTGCAAGGCGACTTGCCCGGCCTCTTGGGCGTTCTGGCGTAGGCCGCCGGAGAGGTTCAACACCGCTTCGTCGACGCCGGTGATCGAGACATTGATGCCGAGATCGCTCAGCTTCGAGCGGATGCCTGGCCATTCGCCGAGAAGATGCGGCGTGGTCGCGAAATAATCAGCCGGCAACGCCGGCAAGATGAGAAATTGCGGGGACCCCACCGAAGCGCTTGAAGCCTGCGCGACAGGCGCTGCCGGAGCTTGCGTTACGCCTTGGGCCGCCTGGGACGGCGCCGAAGCGTCTCCAGGCGGCGCGTCAGCGGCAAGCGCCGCGGGTCCAGCTAGCAGAACGATCGCGATCGAGCCCGCCGCTCCACGGACTAGCATCGCGTTCCTCCATTCCCTGACTTCTGCGCCGATTCGGCGCCTCAAGCTACGGATAGCACAGCATTCCGTTAGGCGCTGAGGGTCACAGCTTTTCAATTCACAGGAAACAATGTGGCCTGGAGCTTCCGCGCCGGGGAAGCTCGGCGACTACCGCGCGTCGGCGCCAATCGGGCCACTCTTGATCGGTCAAAAAAGGGGCCGCATCCGCGGCCCCGCCTCGTTGCTCCGGCGTAGGCGCCTAGGCCCCGGGCATCTCCGTAATCTCGATCATGTCGATCGTCGCTCCCGGCATTTGCAAGAAGGGCTGATCCTTTCCAAATATTCTCGCCGCCTCGTCCGCAGATTCCGCTTGGACAATGGAATAGCCGCAGACGTCGTTCTTGGCGTCCTTGATTCCCTTCGCGTCGATGCGCTTGGTCTTTCCGACAGGGGCGCCGCGATCCGCGAGCGACGCCTTGTTATCTTCCATCCATTTCATCCACGCCTCCGTCCCCTTTTTTCGTTGTTCTGGCGTGGACTTCTTCATCATCTCGGCCATCCCCCAGGCGTCGGCCATGTACAGAGCGAGGAACTTCTTCAAGGCGTTTCTCCCTGCGTGAGGTGCAGCGCCGCCGCTCGTAGTCCGCTTTTTTGTCCGATCGGTGACCGCAAGCGAAACGCCGCCCGTGCGGACTTGCGGCAGACAAGACACTCGCGATCCAACCGGCGGTGTTGCGGCGCCCCGCTCTGCCGCTCTAGGACTGGCCGCCCTGTAACGAACAGCGCTCAGCTTGAGGCAGACGTGAGGGAAAGGTAGGTCATGTCGACGCTCCGTGAGGTTCTGAACGCCCGTCCAAAGGACCGTGTGATCGCCGCGCCGGGCGTCTACGACATGGTTTCGCTGCGGATGGCGGCGGCGATGGGCTTCGAGGCCCTCTACATGACCGGTTACGGCGCGGTCGCCTCGCATATGGGGCTTCCCGACGCAGGGCTCGCGAGTTACGCCGACATGGTCGGCCGGGTCGAAGCGATGGCGCGTATGGCCGGGACGCCGCTCATCGCCGACGGCGACACCGGCTATGGCGGGCTCCTCAATGTGCGCCACGCGGTTCGCGGCTATGAGCGGGCGTCACCACTTCTTCTGAATGTCGGGCTGTGCGAACCACTTGATATAGGCCAGCGCGTCATCCCGATTCGGCGAGTAGGAGACAACCGAAATGCCCTGCCCTCCAAGCTGGGTGTAGTGATACTTCTGCTTCGGATTGACGAAGAAGCCGATCTTGTCGCCGCCGACATTGGGATCCTTGTAGAGGCCGGGGAAGAACGCGAAGAAGTTCATCTGCATCGCGACCTGTCCGGACTTGAAGGCATCGAGACCTTCCGACATGTAGGCATTGCTCATGCCAGGCGCGGTGCAGCACTTGTACAACGACTTGTAGAATTCGAGCGCCTTGACCGCTTCCGGCGAGTTGACGAAGCCCTCCATCTCATAGGGCTTCTTCGGATTGTCGTACTGGAAGCCCCAGTCGTAGAGCGCGTTCGTCACGCCCATCGTGATGCCTTCGGAGCCGCGCTCGGTATAGATATAGGCCCCGTAGACCTTCTTGCCGTCGATCTCCCGGCCCTGGAAGAACTCGGCGATTTCCTTCAGCTGATCCCAGGTCTCTGGCGGCGCGAGATCACGGCCATATTTCTTCTTGAAGTCGGCCTGGATTTCGGGCCTGGCGAACCAATCCTTGCGATAGGTCCATCCGATCGCATCGCCCATCGCCGGTAGGGCCCAGTAGTTCGGCGTGTTCTTTGGCCACTCCGAATAGCCGACCACCGTCGCCGGCATGAAATCATCCATCGTGATTCCTTCTTTCTTGAAGAAATCATTGAGCTTGACATAGTGACCGTTCTCGGCGGCGCCGCCGATCCACTGGCTGTCACCGATGATGAGATCGCACAGCTTGCCCTTGGAATTGAGTTCGTTCAGGAATCGATCGGCATAGCTTGTCCACGGGACGAACTCGTATTTCATCTCGATGCCGGTCTTGGTGGTGAAATCCTTACCGAGTTCCACCAGGGCATTGGCCGGGTCCCAAGCCGCCCAACACAACGTCAATTGCTTGGCTTCGGCGGGAGCCTGGCCAACCAGGCACGACGCGACCACAACCACGGTCGCCCCCAACGCACGCATTGTTCGGATCATTACAACCTCCCTGTTGTTGCAGGCGATCGCCCGCCTGCCCTGCCGTTCACACTTCGCCGTGCATGCAGATCAGTCCGGTCTTCCAAGAAGTCGCGGAAATGCTGTTTAGTATTATTGTTAAGTGATACAATTTCACTAAACAAATTCGCTGTCAATCAAAACAAGTCGATTCCGTTCCGTATCCGTCCAGTGAAGGCCCGGCCGGGCGGTTCAACGTCATCGAAGCGCGCGTTCGTTGATCGCTATCCGGCGAACCAGCCCGCATATGGTAATGTGGCTGCCGTTTGTTGAACGGCCGCTTTGCGCCAGAAGCTGCCGTTCGATACCCGACCGGACCAAGCAACGACTGGGTGAAGAAGACCTGCGCGAAGCGGGAGATGCTGGTGGACCGCCGCGCACCCGCAGACAGGTCGAGATGCGACAAGCGTGCCTTCCCGTCGGTCAGGTCGCACCAGTCGCTCCCGCGACCTGTCAGAGCTTCACGAAATCGATAGGCGAAGCGATCGGTCTCGCCCTTGATCGAGGGATCGAACACCTTGACCGAGTGCGGATCGTCCTTGTTCGCGAGCATGGTGCTTTCCGCGTCCAGTACGAAGCCGGCCGCCTCCACCTCCGCGCGAACGGATGCAGGCTCAATCCGATGCAGCGACTGGGCGTCGCTCGTGCCCGCCCGGACGGCGGCGGCGTGGTCTACGATGACGTAGGACCCACCGGGCTTCAGCCGTTCGTAGACCGCTCGATTGAACTGGGCCGCCGTCGCGCCCCTGGCCTGGATCAGCTCGGTGTGGAGATCGTGGTAGAACAGGTGCAGCCACAGTACGTCCGCTGGTTGGGTGGCCTCCGGCATCGCCACGAGGTCCGCCGAGACGGCTTCGACGTTCTCTCGGCCCGGCTCCTTCGCAAGCGTTCGCATGCGGCCGACCGGATCGTTCTTGAAGTGAGCGACTTCGGCCGGCACGAAGCTGTAGACCCGTCCTTCGGGTCCCACGACGTCGGAGAAGAGACGGGTCCAATCGCCGTCGCCTGGGTAAACGTCGATGACAGTCGAACCCGCATTTACGCGTGCGAACCGGATCAACTCGGACAGCCTGGATTGGTCATACATTGGGATCTCCGTTACGGTTGGGTATTCGACGAGCGCGCGGCCTGCGAGCCGGCGATCCACGGCTCATTCACCTTCGACCCCGAACCGATGGCCGCAGACGGCCAGCGCTTTCACTGTTCGCTCCGAAGCCTGGACTTAGGCCCAGCGGCCGGCCTCCTCAAAACTAAGGCGAGGATTGCGCGGGAACACGGAAGCTGGATCGCCGTGCCCAATGCTGCAGATGAAGTTCGACCGAACCCGCGTGCCTGAGAAGAACGCCTTATCCACGCCAGCGTTGTCGAAGCCGGACATGGGTCCGCAGTCCAGTCCCAACGCCCGCGCAGCGACGATGAGGTAAGCGCCCTGCAGCGTTCCGTTTCGCATTGCCGTCACCTCGGCCACGTCTGGTGCCGCAAAGTATTTCTGCATGACCTCGGCAGCGTGAGGCAAAAGCTTTGGCAGTTCGCCGGCGAAATCCAAATCGTGGCCGATAATGACCGTGACAGGAGCCTTCAGAATCTTCGGCTTATTCGGTTCCGCAGCAAGCCCGGCGAGCCGTGCCTTTCCATCGGGGCTACGCACCCAGACAAACCGCGCGGGGCTGCTGTTCGCAGATGTCGGGCCCCATTTCAGGAGGTCATAGATCTCGCGTACCAGATCGTCCCCTACAGGACGATCTGCCCATCCGTTGGGGGTGCGAGCGGAGCGAAAGATCTGATCAAGCGACTGATCGTTTAAAGCGGAAGTCATAGGTGGGAGCCTTTTCAGGAAATGGATGATGGTCGGCACAACATCGTGTCATGCCATCACGACGCACACGTCGAACTTGACTAGGTCCTTGCGTCGATCTGCGAGGCCCGCGCCAGTGCTTGCGTGTCGATGTACTCCTGGATGCGGGCGACTTTGCCGTCTCGAACGGTAATGTCGAAGACCCATTCGTCCTTGAACGGCCTATTCGTGGCTTTGATTTTTCCCGTTGCGACGCCGACGACCATAACCCGGTCTCCCTGCGCCACAAATTCGGGGGGCTTCGGGTATTGCGTTTCCACCTCTTCGGACGCCTTCTTGAGCACAGCCGCCAACTCCGCGTGCCCGCGGTACGTGCCTGCCAGCGGCCAGCCTTCGCCCGGAATGATCCACTCGATATCTTCGGCAGCCAACGCCAGCAGATCGCGCGCGTTGCTGCTGCCCATGGCTGCAAAGAAATTCTTCACAAGCTTGACATTCTCTTCGGTGCTCATCGTATCTCTCCGTTTTCGCTCGGCGCGAATTCAGATGGCCGAGAAGCCGCCGTCGACGGACAACTCCACCCCGTTCACGAAGCTCGAATCGTCTGAAGCAAGAAACAGCGCGGCTGCCGCAATTTCCTCGGGACGACCCATCTTTCCCCGCGGGATCAGGGATTCGAACATCCGCTTCGCTTCCTCGGTGAGAACCTGGTCCTGCATCGGTGTGGCGATCGGCCCTGGGTGCAGCACGTTCACCCGGATATTCCTGCCCTTGAGTTCGTTGAGCCACCCGCGTGCGAATGCGTGCAGCGCCGCCTTGCTCGCCGCATACACGCTGTAACCAGGAAAACCTTTGATCGAAGCAACTGACCCGGTCATGAAGATCGATCCGCCGTCGTTGAACAGCGGCAACGCCTTCTGGACCGTAAACAGCGTGCCGCGCGTATTCAGGCCGAAGGTCGCGTCGAAATGCTGCTCGGTAATCTCGCCCAGTGGGACGGCTTCGCCCGTGCCAGCGCTCGCGTACAGGATGTCGATCCTGCCCTTTTCGCGCTTGACCGTGTCGAACAGACGGTCGAGGTCGTCGAGATTGGCCGCGTCGCCGCGCACGCCGGTCACGTTCCGGCCGATCAGTTTGACGGCCTGGTCCAGCGCCTCCTGTTTCCGGCCCGTGATGAAAACATAGGCGCCTTCTTCAACGAACCGCTGGGCGCTCGCCAGCGCCATGCCGCTGGATCCACCCGTGATGACTGCAACCTTACCTTCAAGCTTTCCCATGACTTCATCCTTCCAGGCTTCCGCCTCTGATCGTTTGGGGACGCCCCCGAGAACCTCGACATAGGTCGGCCAGCGTCAGGGGTTGAGTGCGGAAACGCGCACATCGGTGGTGCGAAAACGATCCGGGTCGACGATTGACGCCGGCCGCGATGATCGGTGGTTTCCGGTCGGAATTGGGCCGGGCTTGTCGCCGCAAGCTATGATTTCCGCCAATACTGCTATACGATCTGTTAGATACGGGCTTTTGGAAGGCGCACCGCGTGGTGCTGGATTGCACCATGATCGACTGGGATGACATTCGCTACTTTCTTGCGGTCTCGCGCGGAGGCTCGGTGCGGGCTGCCGCAAAGAGCCTTGGTGTGAACCACGCGACCGTGCTGCGACGCATCGCCCAGCTTGAGGAACGCCTCGGGGCGCTCATGTTTGAAAAGCTGCCTGCGGGCTACCGCCTGACGGCTGCGGGCGAGGAGGTCCTCGAGCTCGCGAACCAGATGGAAGCGTCGTCGAACCAGCTGGAGACGCGCGTCTTCGGGCGGGACCAGAGCGTGCGCGGGCTTCTGCGGGTGACGCTGGCGCCGCCCCTCGCGACACACCTGCTCATGCCGGATTTCGCCGATTTCGCGCGTCTGCATCCGGACATCGAGATGGAAATCTTGTCGTTCGGCGATCTGGCAAATCTGACCAACCGAGAGGCCGATGTCGCGATCCGTGTCGTCTACGACCGCAAAACCCTGCCGCTCAATCTTCACGGCCTGAAGGGACCGGACCTGTTCGGCGGCGTGTACATTTCTCGCGATCGACTGGCCGCGTGGCATGCGGGCGCGCCTGATCCCATCCGGTGGATCGTGATAAGTATTCATGGAACTCCGGATTGGGCCAGCGAAGGGGACGTTCGCACCACGGGGGTTCCGTTCAGGACCACGGACGCCGAGGGCCAGATCGCGGCTGTAAGGCAAGGGCTCGGGATGACGACACTGCCGTGCTTCGTCGGCGATGCCGACCCCCTGCTGGTGAGGGTGCCGGGCACCGACCTGCACATGTACGGAACGGTTTGGCTCCTCACACAGGGGGAGACACGCAAGACGAAGCGCGTGCGGCTCTTCACGGAGTTCGTATCCCGCAGGCTCGCCGCGTACGCGCCGCTTCTCTCGGGGCAGACCACATCGCACGAATGACGCCCTGCAGGTCGCCGGTGGTTGAATTCAAATTGCGGATACTGCTGCACGAACCGCGGTCTCCAGATCGGAGACTAAAAGCTTTCCTCAACAGGACGGCCGATGGTCCTACCGCTTTCTCGATGGCGGCGGTGTAGGGCTGATCAATGAGGACGTCGTAGACCGAAGATCGCCGAGATCCGCTAACCTCCTCCATCCTCAGTCTGCAGCATTCTTTTAAATGAGCTTCTCGACCTTAGCTGATCGTCAATGGTCCGAAGGTCCGCTTTGCGCCAAAAGCTGCCCTTGGCGGGCTAGAAATCCTCCGCCTTACCCCCTTTAGTGTTGAAAAAGTCTTTTAGGGGTGGCGACGTTGCCACCGGAGAAATCCGGCGCCAACCGGCCTGCGCTATGCGTTGAGCACGCGCGCGAGGAACCAATAGCTACCGAGCGCGGTGATGAGCGCCGACAGCGCATAGACCAGGGTCGCTGCCCTCGCCGGCTTGGTCCTGTCGACTGCCATGAGCCGGTCCAAGGCAATCAGTGCCGGAACGACGATTGCGACAATTGCCACCTGCCCGATCTCGACGCCGATGTTGAAGGCCGCAAGCGCGGCGGCTACCGCGTTCGTTGGCAGGCCGATTTCCCGGAGAGCACCGGCGAAGCCGAAGCCGTGAACAAGGCCAAATGCAAAGGTGACCCGCCAGCGGCTGTCGATATTGCGTGTGAAAAAGTTCTCCATCGCGACATACACGATCGACGCCGCGATCGCTGGCTCAACGATGGCGCTGGGAATCACAACGACGTTGAGCGTGGCAAGCGAGAGCGTGATCGAATGGGCGATGGTGAATGCGGTCACGATCTTGATCACCGGTACAAGTCGCCGTGCCCACAACACGACGGCGACCAAAAATGCGACGTGGTCGTAGCCCCGGAAGATATGCTCGATGCCGGTGACCAGATATCGCTCCAAGGTCGAGAGCAGCGACGGCGCGGGCGCCGAGAGCGTGACGGCGGTGTTGGCGGCGTCGAGCAGCGCCTGCGGGGCATTGTCACCCTCGCCGATCAGCACCACCTGGCGCGCTGCGGGATCGGCGTCGGTCAGCACCGTCGACCGGTAGACGATATCGCCGCCGACATCCCGGCACGAAAAGCGGTTGCGAAAGATCACGCCGTCCCCGTCAGGCACGAGCGCGGCCGAGTCGGGCACACACGCCCTGCCGTCGGCACCGGTCACGGCGATGTGCGCAGTGACGTAGGCGATGATCCGTGCGGCCGACGCCGCAACCAGCGCCGGATCGACCTGGTCGCGCTGCGCATCGAATATCCTGGTGCCGGCAAGGCGGTCGGCATCGCTGCCCTTGAGCCCGACCTCGACGCTGACATTGCGACCATCGCCCAATGTCACGCGCGCGGTCGAGAGGTTGACCTGATGCGCCTGCGCCACGACCGCGGCGCCAAGCGCAATGGCGGCTGCAAGCAGCACCCGCCCCAACCTCACGAGCCTGCTCCGACGGCCTTCAGGAGTTCGGTCAGGCGTCTGGGCTCGAACTCCGCAACGGTGACGACCGCGCCATCCGGCGCCAGCCGGGCATAGCGATCGAGCCTGTCGGCAGGCGCGCCGAATTCGAGCCGCGCCAGGGGTGTCGAGCTGTCGCGAGCGTAAAACAGCACGATCAGCGTCGGCAACGCGAGACCGTACTGAGCGAGACGCGACGCATCGGCAGGCCCGACGCGCTTTTCCGCCGCGGCCGCATCGAAGGCGCGGAAGGCGGCATCGATGATCGGTGCCTGGACGGGATCGGCGACATGAACATCGCTACCGGCCGCGTGCGCGTGCTGACCGATGTGTTTGAACCACGTTCCTGCGGCATCGCGCTCGAAACGGGTGAGCTTGCCGCTCGCCACGATCTCGATGGCCCACACCTGCGCCATCGAGACCGGCAACAGCAGGTCCGCGCCGCGACCCGCGACCGCGAAGCTGGCCTTGCCTTGCAGCCGCCGCACCATGTCGAACACCAGCCGCCACTCTTCCGTCACATGGCGCGGCATCAGATAGACCGCCGCCGCGCCGCCCAGCCTGACATAGTGCGAGGTGCCTGCTGGATTTGTCGTCCCAAAGTTTACCGTCGCCGCGATGGCGGAATGGGTTTCAAGCACGGCAACCTCGGTTGGCGGATCGAGCCCGAATGCTGCAAAGCTCTCGGCCGCGAGTTCACCTGCGGGAATCTCGCGCGACGGCTCGCTGACCTTGAGGAACTTCAGGGCCGTATCGACGTGCGAGACAAGCTCAGCCGGCGCGGCGCCGTCCATGCCATCGATCGTCCATCCGCCAGGCTGACGGCGCAACGCGACGCCGTCGGTGCCCGAGCGAATGCCGATGCGCTCAATCTCGTTTGGCGCAATGGCGAGCAGGCCTTTGGGCGAGAATAGCAGCTTGCTACGCAGCTCTGGCCATTGCCCGGAAATAACCAGGGCAAGCAGGAGCACCAGCAGCACGATGACGGCGAGCGGCGTTCTCCATCGCGCAGCGGGGCGCATCGCCGTCCCGCCGGTCAACGCCGCCTCCACCACATCGCGACGCCAAACAGCGCCGTGCTGAGCGGCAGCAGTATCTCAAGCGCGATAAAAGTGTCACGCATCTGGGTGCTCGTCAGTACGATTTCAGGCAAGTTGTAGGTCCGCGGCGCAAGGTTCGGCGACGCGTCGTCCTCGGCAAGCCAGCGCATGATGGAAACCGACAGCCCGCCATTGGAGACATAGGAAAAATATTCGTTAGTCGCAAATTTGCTGGTACCCGATATCACGAGCCGAAAGCGCTTGTCGGGTGAGGCTCCCGGAAAGGCGCCTTCAAGCGCCACCGCAAGCGCGTGGGCGCCATGCTCTACCCTGGCGGACACAGGTCCGTCGGTCGCTACCGCGATGCCGCCGGCAGCTGAAGGCGGCCGCAAGTAGCTGTCCTGGCTGCTGGCGGCAAGTACATTGGTCCTCACGGATGCCGGCGGTTGGCTAAGACGGATCGGTCGGGCCTGTGCAAACACCGTGAGCGCAAGACGCGCCGTGATTGGATGCGGAGGATAATAGGGCACCGCAACCTTGTCCGGATCCGTGCGAAAATGATTCAGAGGATCGATGATGATGGCCGGCTCGCTCGACAGGCCGAGCGGGCTGAGCAAACGGCTTTGCAGGTCGGCCCCTAGCGAAAACTGCGGATCGATCAACATAACGAGCCGTCCGCCATTCTTGAGATAGTCAGCCAGCATATCCGCCTCGCCCGCCGCCAGCGCCGTTCGTGGACCGATCTCGGCAACCACGGTGCAATCGGACGGAATGGCGCTTGCCGTGGCCATGACCAGGGAGCGCATCTCGAAGCCAACCTCGTTGAGCGCCAGTTGAAGGCGATCGAGTTGCTCAGGCTCGGCGACCAGCACGTCGCCGGCGCCCGGCGTATCATGGCCCCTCAGCGTTTCGACGTGACTGAAGTGGTAATGGCCCGGCATCGGGCGGAATGTTTCACCATGGCCGGTCACGAAGCAGATCGTCTCGGCGCGCTGTCTAAGGACGCGCAGCGCGGCATAGCCAAGGCGCGCGGCATCGGTGACGTTTTCCACCAGCACTTTACGATCGCCGGCCTGCAGCACCGCCGTATTATAGGAGCGCACGCCGATGTCGCGCGCGAGCCCTGGTTCCTTGTCGAGATCGATTGCGCGGAACCCCAACAGCGGATGGTTGTGTGCTGCGATCTCGATCATGTCCCGTACAGCGAGCGCCTTGGGGTCGCCGGCGTTGTAGAAATAGGTCAGCGAAAGCGGTGACCGTAGCTGGTCGACAACGTCCGTGAGCTGGTGCGGAGGGGTGTTCAGTCCTTCTCGGGTTGCGTCGAAATGCACGTCGTGGCGATAGAGAGCGACATTGGCGGCAATCACCACGCCCAGCGCGCCGCAGACGATCAGTGCGTTGGTGGCCCAGGCCGTCCACTGCGATCCGCGGCTACGCAATGGCAGGCGACACGCGAGCGCGAACAGTGTCAGCAGCGTAAGCGACCAGGATACGAACAACAGGCTGTTTGAAGCCCTGTCGCCAAATCCTGCGAAGCCGAGCGCGCCGAACAGGATCGCGACGGCGATGAGCGCGGTCACAACCAGATCGGTTCGGGTAAACCGCGACATTCGCCCTTCCCTACCGCCGCGCCAGCGCTCGCACGGTCAACAGCAGCGTCAGCAGCGTGACGCTGAGAAAGAAGCCGACGTCCGAGAGATAGATCGAGCCCACCGCAAAGGGACGGAAATGCACCGCGAGCGACAGGTTGACCACCAAGGTGTCAGCCGGGGCCGGCAGCAGCCAGCCGAAATTGTCGATGATCCACAAGAGCAGGAAGACGGTGAGCGAGATCAGCGCCGCGATCACCTGGTTGGCCGTGAGCGCCGATGCCAGCAGTCCGGCCCCGACCAGGGCCGAACCAAACAACAGCAGGCCGAGATAGCCGCTATAGATCGGTCCGAAATCGGGATCGCCGAACCAGGCGAGCGCCGCCGCGTAGCAGCCCGAGAGCAGCAGCATGACCACGATCAAGCTCATGCTGGCGAAATACTTCGCCAGCACGATCGCGACCTCGGAGACCGGCGAGGTGAGCAACACTTCCATGGTCCGCAGCTTCCGCTCCTCCGCCAGGAGCCGCATGGTGATCAGCGGCGCGGTCAGCATGAACAGCACGAACATCTGGAAGAAGATGTGCACCATGCTAGGCTGATGGCTAATGAACAGAGTGAGCGTGAAGCTGTAGCCCATGATGAGCAGGAAAACGGTCATCACGACGTAGGCGATCGGGGAAGAAAACAGCGCCATCTCCTCTTTGCGCAAGAGGATCGCAAAACTTCTCATGCGGCCACCCTCGACGACCGCCGCGTCAGGTCGAGGAACACACGCTCGAGATCTGGACGACCTTCGGTCAGCTCCGAGACGGCAACGCCGCCCTCGACCAGCGCGCCCACGATGTCGGCGGCGAGAGAGGCGCGCGGCTCGGCCCTGATCAGATAATGCATCGTTCCCGAGCCTGCGTCCGGTTCGACGGCGATGCCGCAGACCCCGGCGATGGCGGAAACGACGCCTCGGACAATCGCTTCCGGCGCGGCCGCCGCGAGCCGCAATATTGTGCCCTCCCCTTTCTCCTTCAGCGCGTCGGCGGTCAGAAGGGTGCCATCGAGCAGGATCATGACTCGCGAGGCGATCTTTTCGATCTCGGGGAGGATGTGCGAGGCGATCAGCACGGTGTGGCTTCCCGCGAGCGACTGAATGAGATCGCGGACGGCAATGACCTGGTGCGGATCGAGCCCGCTGGTCGGCTCGTCCAGCACCAGCACTTGCGGAGTTCCCAACAGCGCCTGGGCGATCGAGACGCGCTGACGGAAGCCACGGGAGAGCTTGCCGGTCAGCAGCATCATGACGCGGGTGAGATCCAGCCGCTCGGCTGCGGCGTCGACCGCGGCCTTTGCCGCAGCCCCTCGCAGTCCCTTCAGATTGGCCATGAAGTGAAGAAACTCGCCGACCCGCATGTGATCGTACAGCGGCGCGTCTTCCGGCACATAGCTGATCAGGCGGCGAACCGCGAGCGAGTCGGCCACGACATCATGGCCGGCGACCTCGATCCGGCCGGAGGTCGGCACGAGGTAACTGGTTAGCATACGGAAGATCGTGCTCTTGCCCGAGCCGTTGGGCCCGAGTAGGCCGACGATCTCGCCCTTTTCAATGGCAAAGGACACGTCGGTGATGGCGCGGCGCGGCCCATACCATTTGCTGACATGCTGCACCAGCACGAGCGCTGACATCAGCTTACAGGGCCCAGATGCCGCAAACAACCGCGCGCGGCGAACCCAGCCGAACACAATCCCGGGCGCGAGGACCGGGATTGGTGATTACCTGCGGCGGGCCGCTCGATCACTCGTAATATTCGGGCGAGTGCTTATGGGCTTTGTAAACGTCTGGATCGTGCGCGTAGATGATGTCGCCGCCTTCGGCGTCGTGCACCCGTTTCACCCAGGCATAGGCGTCGAGCATTCCGACGGGATCATAAACGCTGCCGATGCTGGGCAGGATGTTCTTGTCGAGGTTCTCCTGCAGATAGACGGCGTCGCTGGTGAGGACGACCGTGCCGGTCTTCGGCAGACGCACGATCATCATCTGGCTTCCCGGGGTGTGCGACACGGTCCGGTGGATGTAGATGCTGTTGTCGCCGAACAGATCGAGGTCGCCGTCGAGCTCGATAGTCTTGTACTTGCTCGGCATCGGTCCACCGATACTGTTCCGCAGCATGGCAAAGTCGTCGGTGATGAAGAAAGTGGCGTAGCCAGGCGCGGGCCAAAACGCGTTTCTCACCTCGTCGCGCTGATACACGAACGTCGAGTCCAGGAACTTGCCGATATTGCCGGCGTGGTCGACGTGGAAATGCCCGAGCACGACGTACTTGATGTCGGACGGCTTGACGTTGATCTTGCTGAGTTGGGTGTCGATGGCGATGTCGGGCGAGCGGCCCGGATCAAGCGCCTTTACGAACGGCCCCCAATAGTCGGGATTGGTGATGATCTTGTCGTTGTTGCCGCAGTCGAACAGCACATCTCCCTTTGGATGCCGGATCAGGAAGAAGCCCACGGGGATCTGGATCTTGCCGCTGGAGCCGTTCTGGATGATCGACTTGTCGAGATTGAGCGCGCCCGAGCTGAAGACATAGAGCTTCATCTCTTTCGGCGCCTCCGCTGCCATCGCCCCGGCAGCCGTCAGAAGCAGTCCCGCAGCCAGCGAACCAAGGACTCTCGCACAACGCAGCAGCATGTCGTCCTCCCTGTGTTTCATTCAGCATTTTATATTTTTGTCGGACTTAGTGTCATATACCACAAAATTGTGGCGGTTGTGCAGATGACTGGGGCCGTCACCCTGCAAAATGATGCCGCCGCTTGCTGCGTGGCAGCAAACTGAAGCTCCGGCCGGACGACTTCCCGGGGGTCGATCGGCGGCGCTAATTTCACGGGGCGAGATATAGACGCTCTTATCAGCCAAGTTATGAATGCTTGCCCATCTTAATCACTTTCTAAAACGCCAATACACCGAAGCAAATCTTTCGGGCACACCTTTGGCAAGGAGAGCCGGGCCTCGCCGCCCCACAATCTGCCGCTTCCAGCTTTTCGATCCTGGCACCAGCCTCGTTCTGCATTTTCAGCAGATCATGCAAGTCCTTGTGCAATAGCCGCACCACCGAGAGTGATGGCTTCGGCGCGGTAGCACCGAAGGTGGGCAGTCGCACCTAGCTGGACAGCTGCACCTGGCGGCTAACGTGGTCGCTTGGATTAGCCGGGTGCAAGTGCAATGACGCGCAGCGGGCTGCCTGAGCCATCGGCGATTTTGAGCGGTGCCGCGATGACCACTGCGCCGGTTGGCGGCAATTGGTCCAGATTGATCAGGCTGGTAATGCCGAATTTGCCGGCGCCATGCATCGTACTGTGGTTGGGGAACGGCGGATCGAAGGTGCCGGCCTGCCCGGCGTCCGTTCCGATGGTCTCTACACCGACGCCCAGGACATCGCGTTCGTGCACCAGGAATTCCGAGCATGCCTTGGCGAATCCCGGCGAGTGGGGGCCATCGTCGCGCACGTTGAGGAAGTCTTCGCGAGCCGTGCGGGCGCTCCAGCCGGTGCGCAGCAGCACCCATGCCCCGGCGGGGATACGTCCATGCGCCGTCTCCCAGGACTGGACACGCTCAGGTGTGAGCAGGAAATCCTGATTGGCCCGCACGTCCGACGTTACATCGATGACGCAAGCCGGGCCGACAAATTTGCGCGGGGCGATCGTATCGGTAGCATTCTCGGCCAGATCCTTGCCGGTGATCCAGTGGATCGGCGCGTCGAAATGCGTGCCCGTGTGTTCGCCGAGGGTCAGGACGTTCCAGTACCACGCCGGCCCGCGGGAATCGTAGCGCGAGATCTCGGTGAGCGTCAGCCCCGGCGACGGCGCGAAGATTGGCGGCAGATCGATCACCGGGGTCTCGGGGCTCAGTGTCGTGGTGAGGTCCACGACGCGAATCCGCCTTGCGTTCAGCTCTTCCACCAATTGGGCTAATACGCCGCTTGGTTGTCCATCTGCCATGCTTGCCTCCTTTTGCGCGACGCGCAGGTCACGTCTTGGTCGTATTACCGCAGCGCCTCCAGCGCACGCTTGAACTGGAAACGATTCTCCAACAGCGGCAAATCCATGTGGAACGATTTGGGGCCGATCGCCTCGACCTTGGAGACGATCGTCGTCAGCGTCCCACCTGCCAATGCGCCTGCAACCGCCTGTTTAAGCCGCTCGGGCGTGTGCGCCTCTACGACCTCTGGAATAGCGCAAGCCCGCGCCACGCCGGCCAGATCGGTCCCGGTCGCAGTGGCTGTCGGAAAGCCGCCGACAGAAAGCAGGCTCGCATTGTCGAAGACGATATGCACCAGGTTGCCCGGCCGATAGCGTGCCATCGTGCTCAGCGTGCCGAGGTTCATCAGCAGCGAACCGTCGCCGTCGATCACGACGACCTTGTGGCGCGGCATGGCGAGCGCGATGCCCAGTCCCATCGAGGAAGCCAGCCCCATCGCGTGCTCCAGGTAGAAGAAGTTGGGGCGATGGCCGATGGTGTAGAGCTCCGCCGCGACGGCGCCCATGATTGTGACAACGATCCGGTCCTTCACCTCGGGATAAATTGCCTGCAAGGCATCCACGCGCAGCATCGCTACTCCTCCCACATCAGCTCGCGGGTCAAGAGCACGGCGACCGGCGAGAGCGATGCGTGCGCCAGCGTTTGCGCATCCTTGATGCGGCGTTGCGCGTCATAAGGGTTTAGGAGATGCCAGACTGGAATGCCCAACGTCCGCAACAACGGCTCGGTCACCATGCCACCCTGCGTCTGCCAGGGATCGCGCTCGCCCATGTGGCCGCGGTAGCTGATGAGCATCAGCAGTGGAATCTTGTAGAGCAGTGCCAGCGAGACGATCGGGTTGATTGCGGCGAGGAAGCCGTGGTTCTGCATCAGCAGCGCGGAGTTGACGCCTGCCAGGTGCGCCCCGGCGGAGATGCCAATCGCCTCCTCCTCCTTGGCGACGCGTACCAGCGTGACTTCGGGGTCGTCGTCGGCCATGCGGATGAGGTGCACCAGCCAGGTCTCCGGCAAGGCGGAAATGATCTTCACGTCGCATGCTTTGAGGGCATCGTAGATGACTTGGGAGTTGGCGACTGAAACAGGCATACGCCGCTTCCTTTCTTGCCGCCGCGCGCCCTATTGAGTAGTTCGCAGTCTAGCACACAGTATCCGGACGTCATCGTCGATGTTTCGGTGGCCCCCATGATAACCGATATCGTTGCCGGCCGATATGACGCTGGATTCGCGTTGGCAATCGCCTGGTAGGGAGTATGACAGCGCGGAAAGCGCTGTCATCAGCAAGTGCGAGCACGGCCATGCGCCAAATCCGTTCCGCAGCTTCTACGTATGTCGGCGAAATCGTTACCGGTACCGCGCAAACGAGCACAACCCGCCTCATTTCGAACTTTCCCGTCGCGAAGTGGCCCCGCGCTAGACATTTCGGGCGACGGCTCACCGCTTCAGCATCACACCCAAGGTCCGCTTTGCGCCGGCATCTTACAGGGCGCAACGATGACACGGTCACCGTCGCATCGAACTGCCAGGACCGGCCGTTCAAACAACGGCTCATTTCGTCAAATGAACCTCCAAAAAACGTCGATACTGCAGCGCCCTCAGTTCAACCTGCTCATGTTGGTTGTTGCTAGATTTCTTTGCGCTCTCGGTGCACACGTCGTCTTCCAAGTGATTGAGAAAACTTAGCTCTCGGTCCAATCCATCATGGGTGTCACGGAAGGCGATAGTCTTGATATTTCAATCGTTTACCCTACCATCTCAATGGAATGAAACACGGATAAACCTGACCGATCAAGCTTACCACATCGCCGCCGCCGAGACGACGATACAACGCGCTAGGATGTCCACCCAAGGCTTCCTTCGCGTCCGTTGAAGAAGCTGCGCCGCTTATCGGCAGCGTGATTTGGCTTGGGACTTGCCGCAATCACATGAGCAGGAAGTGCGGACGGACCATCGGCGTGATGCTCTGGCCCCCCGGCGCCGCTCCGCAATGTCTCCGAAGGAGACTCCCCGAACAGCGCACGATAGCTGACCGAAAAGCGGCCAAGCTCCCAAAAGCCGTGAGCCGTGACGATGCGGGTGACGGTTGACTTTGACGGATCTGCTTGGAGCAACGCACGGCGTACCAGATGCATCCGCCGGAGGGTGAGAAAGCGGATCGGCCCCATACCGACATGCTCTTCGCATGCGCCGCGAAGCGTTCGCTCCGCAACACCGATAGCTGCACAGATTTCGGTAAGATAGAGTGGCTGGTCCGAATTTGCCGCCAAAAATTCTTCGAACCGCGCGATAATTGCATTATGCCGGCGGTGGCCCGTGGAGGTCTCGACGACCCCGCGCTCGGCGAGACATCGGGTCATCGTGTGGACAAGCTCGCTCTCCAGTGCGCGAAGTACTTCCGGTACCTGAAGGATGTCGGGCGTCTCGTGAGCGAGTTGTCCGACCACTTTGTGCAGCTTCAGCAGGCGCGACATCAACTCCGGACGCGGATGAATGATTGGCTGGCCCGCCGTTTGCCTGAAATCAGCGCCCATGATCGCCGCAAATGCAGCATGCAGCTCATCGATTGAAAGGGAAATCGAGCCATAATCAAGGTTGGGGCCTGATCGTCGATGTGCGACGTCGAGCGTGTTAACAATGATGTCGCCGAACAAGACCTCAGCGCCACAATGTTGCAACGGTGATGAGTTCGCCTCGGTAAGAAAGTCGATTGCTTGCCGGCCCGCTTTGCAGGCTATTGTGCAAACTTGCGGCGACCAAACGTGGAATTGCTGCGTCCAAAGCCGGTCCGTGCCGACCTGAGTGATCTCAGCTCGAAAGGTCTCCCCGGTCGTGGGAAGTATTTCAACGTCGGCGGATAAGATGGCCGCCTGGCAAGACAGCGGATCCGAGAATTTAAGAACTCTACTCCAGGCCATTTTCTGATACTCTCAAGACAGAAGTACGCGGCCAAAAAGTTCAAACGGTCCCGCTCCCCAAAGCGCCTTGTGCGGAAGATGATAAATAATGGCCGCCACCAAGAACGGCCTCAACGGCGCGCCCTAATTCATCACCCGCGTCGGATTTGATGACATATCCACGCGCCCCTTCCGCGAAGGCCTTTCTGATGATGGTGTGGTCGTCTTGAACCGAAACGAAAATGAAAGGCACCTCTGAATGCCTGGCGCGGATGTTCCGGGCCGCCGCCAGCCCGTCGAGACCCGGCATCTTGATATCGCTTATGATGATGTCCGGCATTTGCAGATCCACCGCAGCTATCAGTGCTCGTCCGTCCGACACGACACGGACGTCATACTCCGAGGCAAGCAGCGCGCGAAGATGCAGGGCCATTTCCGGATGGTCCTCAGCCAAGACGACACGGATGAGCGTCACGTAAACTGTCTTTGTCGGCTAGCGGTTACGAAACTCCGCTACTCTACTCCCCGGACCAGGCTGGCACAGCCGGGAAAGTCCTAAGTGTCAGACGTGGAAATCACGGGGTTTGCTGACCGGAAATACCGGAGATCCCATCAATCCGAGGTGAGACCGTGCTTCACGGCGAATTTCACGAGATCTGCGGTGCTTTTGACGCCGAGAGCAACCAGCAGCTGGGACTTATGACCCTCGACAGTTCTTACAGAAATATTCAAGTCGGCGGCGATCTCTTTCATCCGCTTTCCTTGCGCAATCAGTTGCAGAACCTCGCGCTGGCGGGTTGTGAGTTGGCGCTCTCCTTGGTTCGCCCACGCGGCAATTGTCCGTAGAACATCCCCAGTAATATGCGGGCTCAGATAAACTCGACCGGCCATGGCTGCGCGAATGGCTTCAAAGAGTTCCTCGCCCGCGGCAGCTTTGAGAAGATAGCCGGACGCTCCCGCGCGCATGGCTTCTGCCGCGAGTTGCGCCTCTGTATGCACCGTCAGAAATATGAAGCGGGCTTCTGATCCCTCGGCCTTGAGCTGCCGCAGGGCATCCAGGCCGCTCATTACGGGCATGCTGACATCGGAGATAATGATATCAGGCTTGAGTCGTCTCGCGCTGTCGACAAGCTGTCGACCGTCGGCAACCTGCCCGACTAGATCGGCCACTTCACTGATCAGTCGGCCAAGTCCTTCCGCGACCATTGCATGGTCGTCCGCAAGAATCACCCGCGCTCTCAAGGTTTGACCCCCGTCGGTATGGTCACGGTGGCGATTGTTCCCGTATTAGGTGCAGACTTCACCTCGAAGCTGCCGCCGAGCATTCTGACACGCTCACGCATGCTCAACAGCCCAATTCCTTGCTGTCCGGTCGGGCCATGTGTTGCGAACCCAAGTCCGTTGTCAGAGATCCTCATCACGGCCTGGTCATTCCGATGGGCAATCGCCACGCAGCCCATCTTGGCATGCGCATGCTTTGCAATGTTATGGAGCGCCTCTTGCGCCACCCTGTAAAGGCAAAGTTTGATATCATCGGCCACCTCGGTCCAACCGTCGGCGACTTCAAGCTTGATCTGGATGTCCGACTCGCGGCTTATTTGGTCGCACCTTTCGCGCAAAGCGTCGGGCAGTCCAACATGTTCAAGCGCGCCTTGGTGCAACTCGTGAGACAAATCCCGCAGGTCTTTCGCCAACCCCGTCGTTTGGAGTTGAAGCCGGGACAGTTCGCTCTTCACTGTTTCGTCGGGATCCGCGATGCGGCGCTTGAGACTACTCAGGCCGATTGAAAGTGATGCGACCCGCTGTCCAACGTCGTCGTGGAGCTCGCGGGCAATCCTTGACCGCTCCTCCTCCTGGGCATTGATGAGCCGCCCGGCCAGTTGGCGAACCTCTTCATAGCTCGCTCGAAGTGCCACTTCCGCTGCCTGGCGACGCGCTCGTTGGAAGATAAGGGCCGTGATGAGCAGAGATTGAAACAAAATGAGAGAAAACACTCCGGCTATCTGCCAGAAGTATTGCTCCCACAAATCAACTTCCCTGAAGCTCACTTCGGAGCCGGCAGGTATCCTGGATTGACTGATATGCCAGCGCCTGAGCTCTCTCGAATTGATTCTGTTCATATGTAGAGAGGCATTCACGTGAGGAATTGTAGCAAGGTCTTTGCCGGAAAGTATGTCGAAGGCGATGTCCGCCACCTTTGCGCCCTGTGCCTCCCAGTCGTCCGCATAACCACCCAGAACTCCCTTCCCGATGGTGCCCGCAACAGGCGAATAGACGGGAGCTGATGACGCCCTCGCAAGGTCCGCCGCGACCTCTGGGGTGGCGCGGGCTTGGCCTGAGCCGTCGGTGAGGAAGATTGAAAGGATAACAATCGTCTCTTTCGGTAGGTGCGATACCTCGTTTAACATCTCCTCGTAGCTAAGGTCAGTGACATACCGTGTTTTGTAGAATACAGCCTTGGATTGAAGTTGACGACGCGCATCATCCAGCCATTGGCGATCGTATTCGCTGGCGCCGCCAACGATTACCAGATTTTGCGCGTTCGGCTGAAGCTGTTCAGCCAGTTTAAGAGTGTTTAAGAAGTCGTACCGAGAGACGATATAGACGGCGTTTTGCAGTTCATTCGTGTTGAGAACCGCCGTTGATGGCAGGTTTGCAACAAGGATCGGCACGGAGGGGCCGACCATGTTCGGGTGTTGGACGAGAACCGGAAGTGCCGCACGTCCCAGTGTTATCAGTACGTCTGGCGGCGCTTCTGCATACTTCTGTGAGAGGTATTTTACAGTTGATTTAAGGTGCGCCTTGCTTGGAAGCCGGCCTAACTCCATGTGATCGACAAAGATCTCGAACTCCTCGCTTGTGCGTTCGTGCAAGCGTTGCCTGAAGCCCTGCATTGTCTGAACGCTCGCCGGCAACGCTGGCGACAATGCCTCCAGGAAATAGATACGCCGCCGCTCGCCGCCGGTTGCTGCCACAGCTTGGCCGACGCATAATATGATCAAGATCGGAGATAGTTGGTTGAGGATGCGGGGGGACGACGGCCACCTCATCTGGCGACACCTCCCTGCAGCAAATGGGCTTCAGAGCGAAGCGACCGCGCAAGCTGATCGCCGCCTGCCAGGTGGTAACCCATCTCGAGCACTGCCTTTGATCCCGATCAATGTAGCAGTTGTGACAGAGCGGGGCAGAACGGATCGCCATAGGCGCCAGTACTGCTCAATTTTTTTTGCCAATCAAAAGAACATCTCGTTTGTCCACGGTCGACGTCTAACACTTCTTGAGGTCAAAGGTTCGGTGGTTCTACGATGCTACTTTGAGATCACCGTGGATATCACGCGCGGGAGGTATAGATCGCGCACAACTTACCAAAATGGAGAAGCAGGCGATAGGCTGTTTCTGCGGACCGAGACGCTTGACGCTGTGGCCGACCGGCGCGAACTGCCCCGAAGCCTATACCCGCCGGTACCTCGCCCTTCCAATTCCGCGCGACGATGATGTAGAAGCCGGCCTTACTTGGGAACGTGGCTTGTGCCCGTTTAGGCAGGGAAATCGATTCACCGAATTTGCATAGTCAGCCACTACCCTTGGTCGATAGCCTGAGAACCAGACAGCAAACAATCTGGGAAAGAAACCAGGATGGGCTGCTGAAAACGAAAAACGTTACGCGAAGAGCGAACTACCGGAATTGCAGTGCGCGCTCCTTGCCATGAACTAATGAGCGGAAGAGTTGATTGCTGCCCGCGACGGAGCACGCCATGCTCATTATTATTTATTATTTGCCTCTATATCGTCGGCCTCTGGGCAATCTTTTCAAAGTTCAAGCTGGTCCGTTGGGGATGGGCATCAGGCTCCGTTGCGGGTCTTGTGGGCTTGCTGATTGTTGCGACTTTCATCGCTCTCTTTAATTACCTCACGCCGTCGGGGAAATTGACGGTCACGGGCCGCGTGGTGCAGGTGACGCCGAATGTGTCAGGACAGATCACCGTCATTCCGGTCCAACCCAATGTGCTGGTGAAGACGGGTGACGTATTATTTCAGATCGACCCTGCACCCTTCCGGTACAAGGTTTCTCAACTGGAGGCCTCTCTAGCGGGCGCGCGCCAGCAGGTCGAAATCCTGAAGACGAATTATCTGCAGGCCACCGCGAATGTGACCGGGCTGACCGCACAGGTGGCGTTCAACGCGAAACGTCTGGGCGACATCCAACAACTGGCAGCGGAGGATGCCAACACTCAATTTCAGACACAGGACAGAAGGAATGCATACGAAACGGTTCTGGCTCAACTCAACGCAGCCAAGGCGGCGTTGCGCACGCACCTGTGGCTGGAAAGTATCCTGGTCCGCGAACTCATATCGTGTAGCCGGCTTTGGAGCTGACGGCGAGAGAACCGCTGATCCCGCAAATTTCTGGTCCAAATGGAACCACTGCACCTCGACAGAGAAGGTTAGAGCTCTGACCGGCGTCCAGCGCGTGAGGACACCTAACTGCGAAACGTTGAAGTCTGGATTGCAGACGTAGTCCGCGCTGGCAGCCTTGCCAGCGGTGTAATTACCGCAGATCGCAGCCTTCGCTGCACCGTCATAGCGCACGGCGGAATAGCTCCCATAGAGGCTCGTCGACCAATTCGAATTCCAATTGTGGTTGAACGCCCCGCGGAGGCCATAGGGTGGTCAGTCGTTCCGATCGTTTTTGTATGCCATCGATGTGGGAACGGCTAAGCCGTTCCCCACCGTGCCCTCCTCAGAACGCGAACTGCGTGCGCATTGCTACAGCATCAAACTTCGAACCCACATCCGCCGTCGCCGTTGGCGTCGCCTGCTTCGAGACGGTGCCATGCAGATAGTCGAACATGAAACGGACGTTGCCGTTGACGTACCAATTCAGCGCCGCGGTGTAGACGGTCTGCCGTCCGCCCGCGATCCCAGTGGCGGTTCCTAGCTGATTGTTGAGATCGATCGTGCTCGCGCGTCCGGCGATTTCCCAGGCACCCCAGCCCCCGCCATCGAGCGAGAACGGATGCGCCGGCTTTACACCGCCGTAGGAAGCCGTCGCTGGATTATAGGCATGCGTCTCGCCCGTCAGCACGTAACCGGCCTGTGCATAACCGCCCTGGAACTTCAGGCTTGGCGCACCGAATGGGGGCAAGCCGGTATTCGCGCTGCGATCGACATTGAACCAGAAATATTCGCCTTGGAGGATTAGTGGGCCATAGGTCGCCGCTGCTTCGACGCTGTAGACCTGCGCGCTCGAAGCGTTGGCGATCGCGCCGGTCGACACCAGCGTCGTCGGATCGATGCGCAGCTCGGGCCTGTCGCTGAGCGTGACGGTCTCCGCCAATGTCACCAGATTGCGGGGTGGCTGGATCAGCCACTGCGCATCGGCGCCGAGATGCAGCGAGTAATCCCTGCCACTGATGGGCTGACCGGCAACACGGGCGACTGCGCCATATTGCTCGGTGGTGCCGTTCGGTGCAACGCTGGATTCGGAGTGGATCGCGCCCGTGGCCGGACCGGTGACATAGGCGCCAGCCCACAATACGTCGTTATACCAGCGCGCGCCGGCGGCCGAACGGAAGTCGCCGGCAGCGATACTAGTCGCGACGACGCCGGCCGATGCCCGCTCCATGAACAGGATGTCGTTAGAGCTCGTGGCTTCATCGAGCGTGTAGGGCAGGTCCATGACACCAGCTTCGATCGCCATCTTCCCGCCGAACGGTTTTAGGCCCGTATAGCTCAGATAGGCGTTCTCGACGCCCGAGACGCCGCCGCCCGGCAGAGACCCCGGTGCCGCGCCGCCGAAGCCGTCAGAGGAGCCGCCGAAGTCGTAGACCAGCGCGAAATTCCAGTCGCTGAGGAATTTGCCGGTGACGCCGATACGCGCACGACGGACATTTTCGCCGCTGTCGAGCTTCTGCGGCACCGTCGCGGCCGTGTTGGGACGATAATCGTAGCCGCCGACGTCCCAGTGCACGCGGCCCGTGACTGCGACGCAATTTTGTTCGTCCGCGGTGCAGATCGTGGGCCGGTTGTTCGGCATAGTCACCACGACGCCGGATGATGCCACCGCGCCCTTGACCGGAATGGCGGCATTGGCGTTTGCGGCCTTGGGGTCCGCGACTTTCGCATTTGCCTTCGCTGCCTTGGCATTGGCATCCGCGGCAGCCTGAGTGTTTGCAGCTGTTTGCTTCTGCAGCCTGTCGAGCTTCTGCTCGAGCATGCGCAAATGCTGCTTCAGCAGTGCGATTTCCGCATCATTGCCGCCGGCCGATTCCGCTCGCGCCGGCAAGGCGGCCAATGCGCTGGCTATTCCGAGAGCCACTGGTATCAATCTAGTCGCGCCCATTTTGATGCTCCCTCGTTGCATTTGAAGTCCCCAATCCATGTGTCTCGACAACTAGTGGTCCATCGTGATGGTAGCACGACAGCGCCCCAAGGGCTTCAATGCGTCCGCGACCAGTTGCGCCGTCATGCCGGCGCGCTCATCGACCAGCCGACCACCCGGCGCGAGAACAGGTCGATCACGGCCGCCACATAGAGCCAGCCCTCGACCGTCCAGATGTAGGTGAAGTCGGCGATCCATTTCTGGTTCGGTCGCTCGTCCGCAAACTGCCGATCCAGAAGGTTCGACGGCGCGGTCGCGACCTGACGATCGCCTTCGTCCTTCGGCAAACGTCTCCGGCGAGGCCGGGCCCGCAAAGCCTGCAATCGCATCAGCCGCTCGACCCGGTGCAAACCACATGCGACGCCTTCGGCCAGCAGGTCGCGCCAGACGCGCGAAAGGCTACCCGGCAGCGACGCCGACGTTCGCGGCGCGGATGCCAAGGGCTGCGAAGGCCCTGCTGGCCCGGTCGCGGGCCTTGTCCCTGTCGAGAATGCCACCGAACTTTACATCCTTTCCCAACACCACAAGATTGATGTTGTCCGGACAGGACATGTCCAGGAACAGGCCGAGCGCCTTCCTGTCTTCGGTAAGATAGGCGATGCCCGCGTCGAGGGCCTCACCAGGCGTTCGGATCGTGACCGGTTGGCCGTCAAGCTCGATACGACCGGAGACCTTGGGCGCGGCGGCAATGATAAGATGCGCAAGTTCGGTGCGGCCCGCCCCGACGAGCCCCGCGAGCCCGACCACCTCGCCCGCATGAAGGGTCAGAGAGCAACCCTTGACGCGCCGCGCATCGGCCAGGTCGAGGGCCGCGAGCACGGGCCTGCTCCAGCTTGCCTGTGGGTCGTGATCCTTCTTGTAGAAGGACGAGACATCACGTCCGACCATCAACCGCACGATGGTATCGGCGCGGAGCTCCGGCTTGTCGAGCGAGCCCACCAGCCGGCCGTCGCGCAGCACCGTGACACGGTCGCCGAGCGCATGCACTTCATCCATACGATGCGAGATATAAATGATGGAGAGGCCTTCACCGCGCAGCTGACGGATCAACGCAAACAGCCTTTCACTCTCGCCGGCCGAAAGCGCGGTGGTCGGCTCGTCCATGATCAGGATCTTTGACCGGACCTGCAGGGCGCGGGCGATTTCGACGAGTTGGCGCTGGCCCATGGACAGATGGGACACAAAGATCGAGGATGAAAAGTCCGCTCCAAGCCTCTCGAGGATCGGACCGACGCCGTCCCGCATGTTGCCGCGAGCGAGCAACCCGGAATGCGAGATTTCGCGGCCAAGATAAATGTTTTCCGCGACCGTCAGATTGGGGCGAGCGAGAGTTCCTGGTAGATGATTGAGATGCCCGCTGCGCGACCGCCCTGGGGACCGTGGATATGCGCCGGCTTGCCCTCGATGCGGATATCGCCCCCGGGATCAGGCCTGTAAGCGCCTGACAGGATTTTCATCAGCGTCGACTTGCCGGCGCCGTTCTCGCCCATCAAGGCATGGATCTCCCCAGCATGCACGGTCAGGTCGACCTTATGCAATGCCTTGATGCCAAAGAAGGACTTGGAGACCCCACGCATTTCGAGGATAGGATTGGTCATCGTGCCTCCCCGTGCGCACACTGAGAACCTGCGTCTCGTTTGCAGACAGCGCAGATAGCTCATTAAGCCAAAGGTGACGGCACAGGGCAGGGGCGGTGTTACTGACGCGGACGATACAGCTTGCGCCATTCGGGAAGCCGCTCTGCGTAGGCATCGACGAGTGCGCGCACAGGTGCGAAAGTCTCGATTCGCCGTGGGGGCGTGCAGACGGCTTCAACCGCCTCCCTCGTGAAGCCCAGGCGCCCCAATCTGGCCGCTCCGAATGCTGCTCCCGTTTCGCCCTCAGCGAACCGATGAATTGGGATTGCTAGAACACTGGCCAACACCGACAGCCAGAATCGCGAACGAGAACCGCCGCCGATCGCATCAGCCTCGGAGATCACAATGCCGGTGTCTGCGAGGGCGTCCCGACAATCCGCGAGCGCAAAAGCAACTCCTTCCAGCACTGCTTGCACGACGGCGGCGCGATCGGTGCCGTGACCTAAACCATCGAGCATTCCGCGCGCGTGCGGATCATCGTGCGGCGTCCGTTCGCCGGACAGATATGGCAGGAAGTTTAAGGGCGATGGCGACTTCGGGCGCAGACCGAGTGGCGCCAGCAAGTCAGCCTCGGAGGTCCCAAAGAGCCCCGCGATCCAGGCGAGGCACGACGCCGCCGAGAGAATTGCACCGGCCTCCATCCACATTCCGGGGATCGCGTGACAGAAGGTGTGCACGGCGCGCTCAGGGTTGGTGGCAACGACATCGGTAGGCGACACCAAGGCCCCGGAGGTTCCGAGCGAAATGAATGCGGTTCCTCGCTGTATCGCACCGATGCCGATGGCGCCTGCCGGATTGTCGCCTGCGCCTCCTGCGATCACTGGCCGCTTGGTCATCCCCCATCGATGCGACAGCTCGCGCCTGAGCCGTGCCGCAGGCGAAGAGCCCTCGACGAGACGCGGCATGTAGTTGCGCGATAAGCCTGTAGCGGCCAGCCCCTCGTCTGACCAGTCCCGGCTTGCGATATCGAGCCACAGGGATCCCGATGCGTCCGAGAGGTCCTCGATCGCCTCGCCGGACAGAACCAGCCGCAGATATGCCTTCGGGAGTAGAATGAGTTTGGTGGCCGAGAAGGTTTCGGGCTCATGCGCGGCAACCCAAACCAGTTTTGGAGCGGTAAAGCCGGGCATCGCCTTGTTGCCGGTCGTCGCGCGCAAGGCCGGCCAGCGTTGTTCCAACAGCTTGCATTCGACAGCGGACCGCCCGTCATTCCAGAGAATGCAGGGCCGCAACGGCCTGAGGTTCGCGTCGAGGAGAGTTGCGCCATGCATCTGGCCGGAAAGGCCGATGCCGTCAACCGCCGCCATTTCGCTAGCATGATCCCTTTTTAAGGCATCCAATGTGGCGAAGACAGCATCAATCCATTGCCGGGGGTCTTGCTCGGAATAGCCGGGACGTGGAGAAGCCACCGTGAGCGACTGGCTCAGGCTAGCAAGCACACGCTGCTCGCTATCAACGAGAACGGTTTTGACGGCGGACGTGCCGAGATCGATACCGAGATACATGTTGCTTCTCGCTGCTCCGAAACGAACACAATCTCGCGGAGACGACATTCAGCCGGATCGAACAGACGCAGCCATCACTCGTCAACTGCGACGGCCAAGCTGACGAACGTGACGGATACCAAAGCCTCGAGATCGAGGTTCGCTTCACGAAGCCAGTGCTCCGCTGGCCATTTCACCGACAATATGAAACGATCCAAACAATGCTACGCTGAACGTTCCCGCTAGACGCTGGGAATGGACCTCGCCATATCTGACGGCTTGGTGCCGCCAAGTCCCGCGGACACAGCCAAATTAATCACCAAGTCGAGGATTTCCTCCTGGCGCCGGCACGAGCAGGGCGTCCCTCCGGACGCGCCGGTGACCAATATGGATTTTCCAGGCACATTGCGGAAAGCCCGGAAGCAGTCGCCTTGCACGCTTCCCATGACATATAGGAGCAATACATGGTACTGCTGCCTCCCCATTCCCACTTCTGCATGCAGAAGGGGTAAGCAGGGTCGTAACGTTGAGCCGTGGCTGGCGTTGCAGCCGCGATCGTCGCGACGAGCGGAATTATCAAGCAAAGTATTCGCATCGGAACCCCATCGGCCATGGCGGACCGTTCGCGCAGACTATAGCCCGTTGGCGCTGAGAGCCAGACCAGACTGGCGGTCGCGTTTAAATCCCGACCTATGGAACTGCCGAAAAGCAAAACCCCCGGCGACCGAGGGTTCTGCCGGATCATCGCCTGATCTTAGCTAAGAAGTTACGCTGAGCGCGGAGCAGAACGGTGACCATGTTCTGATCCCATCAACTCATACGTGAGGCGCGGTTTGGCGACCGCCAGGTTCGCCGTACCCGGACCCGTGATCGTGCCCGAGTTCTTCATGCTGGCACGGCCAGTTCGGATGTTGCAGAACCGCAGAGTTCCGCGACGGATTGCCGTTGCCGCCGTCGTTCTGCTGGCTTTTTTTCATCTTCATGCTCGGCAGCATCATGGCCCATGAGATTAATCGCCTTGCCAAGGATCCACCGCGCTATGAAGCAACGATCAGCGCGAAGATCGAAGGCCGCGATCCCAGAATGCTCGAAGCCATTGAATACTATCTCAAGGCGCCGCAAGATTTGTCGGACCGAACAGTTATCCTGATGGATCCCATGTTAGCGACCGGAAACTAGGCTTGCGCGGCAACCGCGCTTCTGAAACTGCAGGGTGCGAACGACATTCGGTTCGTCTGCGTGCTGGCGGCTCCCAGAGCACGGCGTATACCTATCTGGACTGCCGCAGTCGATGACCGGCTTAATTATCACGGCTATATCGTGCCGGGATTGGGCGACGCGGGAGACAGCATATTCGGCACGAGGTAGAGCAGAAAGCATGAAGGTACCGAGGCCGGCGGCAACCGCATATCCATGGCGAGTGATCAAACCCGTTGTTGAGTGCCGCCGTAGAGGCATCCGGCCCAGCCGGTCCAATTCAGCAAGAGGGACCTGCGCCTGTCTTCCATCACAACTATGCGCCCAGATCTCGCTTAGACCAAACTCGACTTACCGCGGCTGAGCACCTCACCCGCCACTCGGGCGACACTAACCCTACCGCGCCTCAGGGTTTACGGATCACTCGTGACCAGAGCGCAGCCGAAGCGTCCGCTGAACCACAAAACGGACTGTTGGCAAACTATGCGAATTGGGCGCTCCGAGATGCCGCTGCATATCCGGTGCCGCGGTGCGCGCGGCGGTAACATGATCCGGTCGTCCGATTTGAACCCACCGGCGGAATTCCCCAGCCCATTGGATTTCTCGAACAGAAATTGGGTTCGTTTTGCGAGCATGGTACGGGCTCAGATTGAACGAAGCCGCCGGCGCGGCAATTGAGGAGGGATCGCAAGAGCAGCCTCCTGTCTGAGAGGATCGCGGGTTTTCGAAGCCCAACCCTTCAGACAGGAGTTTTCCGATGGCTGAGATCAGCCCTCTTCGCCGCCGCATGATCGAGGACATGACGGTCCGCAATCTGTCGCCGGCGACGCAACGATCCTACCTTGCCGCCGTATCGAAGTTGAGCCGCTATTTCGGCCGATCCGCTGATTGTCTCGAACTAGAAGATATCCGCGCCTTCCAGGTCCACTTGGTCGCGACCGGGATATCCTGGCCGGCGCTGAACCAGATCGTGTGTGCGCTGCGGTTTTTCTACGGTGTGACGCTCGGCCATGACGCCATTCCGGAGCGCATCGCCTATGCCCGCGAGCCGCGCAAGCTGCCGGTGGTGCTCGGCGCCGACGAAGTCGTGCGCTTCCTGGAGGCCATCCCAAGTCTCAAGAGCCGCACCGCTCTGACGACGGTCTATGCCGCCGGACTGCGCGTCTCCGAGGTGGTTCTGCTGAAGATCGCCGATATCGACAGCCAGCGGATGGTGATCCGGGTCGAGCAGGGCAAGGGCGGCAAAGACCGTTACGTCATGCTCTCTCCGCAGCTCCTGAGGATTCTGCGCGGCTATTGGCGGTTGACCCGGCCGCAGCGCTGGCTGTTTCCCGGCCGTGACGAGGATCGGCCGCTCGATCCGACCGTATTGCATGCCGCCTGCCGTTCAGTCCGCTCGGCGGCCGGCCTGAGCAAGCAGGTAACGGTCCACACGCTGCGGCACAGCTTCGCGACGCATCTGCTGGAGAACGGGGCCGACGTACGCATCATCCAGGTGCTGCTCGGCCACGCCAGCCTGGCCAGCACCGCGCGCTACACCCAGGTCGCCACCAAGACCATCAGCAACACGCCAAGTCCGCTTGACCGGCTCCGTCTGGAGGTCGTGCCGCCCGGCTGAGCGGGCATCATGGCTCCGGTTCTGGAGGTGGCGGATGTCATCCGCTGCCACGGCGACGCGTTTCGGCAAGCCCGTGCCGGGCATCTCGGCCGCGTCGAGCGGCGCGTCATGGGCGCCATCACGGCGTGCCGGACCGCGGTGCTCGGCGGCCACGTCGAGCAGTGCGATGGTTGCGGCGCGACACGCATCGCCTACAACTCCTGCCGCAACCGCCATTGCCCAAAATGCCAGGGGCTGACGCGCGCCGAATGGCTTGCGCAGCGACAGGCCGAACTGTTGCCGGTGCCCTATTTCCACGTCGTCTTCACCCTGCCGACGCTGGCCGGTGAGATCGCCTTCCAGAACAAGGCCGCTGTCTATGCGATCCTGTTCCGCGCCGCCGCCGAGACGCTCACCACCATCGCCGCCGACCCCAGGCATCTGGGCGCGCAAATCGGCGTCACTGCGGTGCTCCATACCTGGGGTCAGACCCTGCACCACCATCCGCACATTCATTGCGTGGTGCCGGGTGGCGGCCCCTCGCTCGACGGCACGCGCTGGATCGCTTGCCGCCCCAGCTTCTTCCTGCCGGTGCGCGTGCTCTCGCGCCTGTTTCGTCGACTGTTCCTGCAGAACCTCCAGGAGGCATTCGACGCCGGCGAGCTGCGCTTCTTCGGCAACCTTGCCGGTCTTGCCGAGGCCACGGCCTTCGCCACCGGGCTCGATCAACTCAGGCGCATCGAATGGGTCGTCTACGCCAAGCCGCCGTTCGGCGGCCCCGAGCAGGTGCTGGCCTATCTCGGCCGCTATACCCATCGCGTCGCCATCGCCAACAGCCGGCTGGTTTCGCTCTCTGACGGCAAGGTCCGCTTCGCCTGGAAGGACTATCGCCAGGACAGTAAGACTAAGGTGATGACGCTCGATGCCGACGAGTTCATCCGCCGTTTCCTGCTGCATGCCCTGCCGGACGGCTTCCACCGCATTCGCTACTACGGCTTTCTTGCCAATGGCAGGCGCGGCGACAACCTCGCTCGCTGCCGCCGGTTGCTCGACGCCCATCACGCGGCGGCCAATTCCGAGTTCGCAACCGGCCACGCCAAAAGCGATCGACAAAGCAACGCTTGTGACTTCCTCATCTGCCCCGAGTGCGGCGGCACTATGCGGCGGATCGCAGCCGTGCCGCGCTCATCCGCCCATCAGCCATTCTACTGTGACACATCATGATCTCATCGCTGCCGATTTTCATCCTCACCGCCGCCAAGCTTGCTGCGCCTCCTGTCGCCAACCGGCCAGCTATGCCGATCGACTGCCGCAATACCGATTCAAGAGCTGGCCAACGAATAGACCTGACCTGCTTCTCGCGCCTAGTACCAGATCCGCGAGGTCTTCCCTGCCAAAACAGCACTTCGCATCAGTTACGCGGGCGTCGTCAGAGTAGTCTCGCCAGCACGCCGTCGCCACTATCCCCATAGCGCCAAAACAACCCGCGGCTTCGTTCAATCCGGCTTCTATGAGGTCGCGCTCAGGACGTGCCCGCGGCGCCGTCGTGCAAGCGCGACCTCACAGAACCCTCAAGATTCAAGTTGTCGATGGCTATAGATTCACAGGACACGAGTGTACGGATAGCCTGATCGCGTTTGGCAACTGCCCTCCCCTCATAATTGCGTTAGAGCGCAAATCGCGCGGTCTCTGCGCGCTGCGGCGCGACGCTCATAGCGATTGTGTCAAACGCCATCCGGAACTGCCCCCTTTGCGTCATGAAGCACTGCCCCCAGGGGCGGGCGTAGCGGCAGCGCGCCAGGTGGTTGGTAACTTTCAGTGGGGCCTCGCACGGTAGAATTCCCAACCCCATTGATTTCTCAAATAGAAATTGGGTTCGTTTTGCAAGCATGGGCATGGCCCAGTTTAAGTTGTTGGCGGCTACGAGCGCGCGGACAGCCCGATCGCGTTCGGCAATTGCCCGCACCTCTCATAACGCCGTAATTTTCAGCAGGGAGGGCAGCGCGCGCCGCACCGCCTCGGCCGAGCGCTGCGGCTCGTCCGTGGGCATTTCTGGCAAGCGATCGATTGTGAATTTGGGCCGACTTTTCCAGAGCTTTGCTCCGAGAAAATGCTGCACGACCCAGGCGACCTCGTTTCCCGATGCAAGGCGAAGATCTTTGCAGGCTCAAGGCGTCCAAAGGCTAATATGCGAGCGATCAGCGCAACCTCGATGCGGCGGACGCGGTCAAGTTCGAGCATTCCTCTCGCGGCCTCGTGGGCGAGCTCGAGCGCAGAGGCATCTCTTCGACCGCACAGGTGAACCCAGCACCCGACCTTGGTCTGCTCAGCCCATGACCATAAGCGTTTCGACCCGCACGTTTCTTTCCAGCTGCAGAACGCGGACCGGTGCTCTTCTGCGCGTTGCGTCGGTTGGCGGCAATCTGGCGTTCGCTCGCCATGCTCAACCGGCGCGCTTTGTTGCAGCGACGAGTCGCGGCACCTCATCTTCACGCGTGCCGTCTTTGTCAGGCTGCAAGCACGCAAGCGAACCCTGCCGGATCTCGCCTAAAACACTAAGGTCCCTGTCGCCCCGGTCCTGTTTAAACGCCATGATGCGATGAACATCCTCGAGGTGCGCGGCGCACAATCTGAAAGCCTCGGCTTCGATGGCGGTTTCATCCAGCCGGAATTCGCGCAGCAGCTTGGAGACATAAGCCTTGACCTCTTTGTCGTGGAAATAGCGCCGCGCGAAATCCTCAGCGGTGTGCTGACGGTCCAGATGAGTCTCGGATTCTTCGCCGGGCTCACCCCTCTTCATTTGAGATAGGCGGATCGAGCTCGACGCTAGGCTCTTCGAACGCAGTAGCCGACGCGCTATAAAATGCTTGCACAGCCATACTCCGCCGGGAAATGACGCTTCGCTCGTACCGCTCGATCTTTTGGAGTTGCGCAACAGTCCTCTCATGCTCACAAAGGTCGGCGGTCTCCAATTCACCAAGGCTCAACAAAATCTGGGAACGCACGCCGCGAATCCGCTGAAGCTCTAAAAGGCATTCGGCGACTCTTCGTGCAAGCTCGCGATACCATGCGTCGTTGCTGCCGCGCGCAAGAAGGGCTGTTAGTTCTTCCAGGCGCAGCGAAAACGCCCGATCATTGGCGATCCGGCGTGCTAAACCATGGCGCAACGCGTTGTTCCGGGAAACAAGCTTTCATGGGCTGGGACGACATGTCTGTGCAAGGCGATGACAACGATGCGCCGCCACACGTCGACACGCCGGCCCAGACAGGAGGGGGCAAGCTTTCGCCCTGGTTTGACCTGCAGATGGCATCGCTCTATTTTCGCTACCATTACGTAGAGAACAGCGCCGACCTCACCACATCCAATCAGGCTCAGCACAAGGAGTCGTTCAAGGGCCGATTGAAATTTGACCGGGATGGTAAATACAGTCTGAATGCCGGAGTCTTCAGTGGGCGGACCTTCATTGGTACCTGGAACAATACCGGCTGGGGCACCGGAGACGGACAGACAAATCTTGCTTTGAAGCAGCTCTATCTGAGCGCCGCACCAATCGCAGGGCTCGAGCTGCAATACGGCGGCATTTATATTATCCGGGGTCAATCAACCGAGATTACGAGCTACGATGACGATGGGTATATTATGGGTGAGCGAGTAACTATCAAGCGCCCCAACAACCTGTTTTTCGACGAAGTCTCCGTGACATATGCCTTTCTCGGGGATACCAACACCCCGAACATCAACAAGCGGTACTACCGGCTGAAACAGTCCAACTATCATCAGTTTCTTCTCGAGAAGAAGATCGGGGGCCGCGCTACCGTCTCTGCAGACTACACCTTTGAATCAGGGAGAGAGACGATGCGCGAGGCAGTCAGAGTGGATGTACGCGAGTCCCGAGTACTCGACAGCGCCCGTTTTGAGAACTATCAAAGGGCCGGGAAGACTGCGGCGTACGGATTTGCCTTACATGGCGAGAAGGCCGTCACGAAAAGGCTCACGATCGGGGGCGGCTATGCACAGATCGATCCCAGGTATGGCAATCTCAACGCCGACCGCTTTCTGACCGGCAAACGGCTTTTCGTAACAACCAACCTGCAGATCACCTCCGAGCTCACGTTCAGTGCGTACGCAACGCGGGCCGTTGGCAATTCGGTTCCGGTGTCGCAACTGACCCGGGTGGATCTGATCATCAGTTACAACCTGCTGAAGCGTTTACAACGCACTGGATGGTTCTAGCTGACTAGTAAGATGTCCCGGTCATCGCGTAACCAGCAAATATCACAATTTTGCCGCAGGCTCCTGTTACTTCAATGCTCATTCCGCGTGGTTTGTTGTGGCAAAGACAACAGGCTGCCTCCCGATCCACTCTGGGCATCCCGCAGGGATGCGAGAAGGTAGCCAGGGGCAAGCGAAGCGCAGCCCCTGGAATCGTACGAGCAAGAACCGCGTCCTGAAGGGACGCCAGACTCAACAGTGTTGGTCAATTGCGAGAGGTCTCGCGCCCTTTCAGGGCGCAAGCGTTCTCCGCCAAGCATTCCAGGGGCTGCGCTTCGCTTGCCCCTGGCTACCTTCTCGCATCCCTTCGGGATGCCCGGAGCAGGTCGGCGGCGATTTTGGTTACGATATCAATGAGACGTCCTACTAGTAGGCTTATTACCTTTGGTGAGGCTATGGCAAAGCTCAATGCCTGCGTTGCTCTCTGCGTGCTTTCTATAGTCGGCGCATTTGGGCAAGAGCAGGGAAAACGATTCGCCCAGCCGGTGCGCACCTTTTATACCGCCGCGGAGTTTGCCCAGCTAACAGGCGGGAAAGTCAAACTGGTCAAGAGTGCTTCGCTGACTCTCCCGGACGGGTCAACGCTCACGGGTTCTCAGTACGGCATCGTCATGCAGAAGGCGGGTGAACCGCCGCATCCCTATCCGCCCGGGTTGCTGACACCAAGCCTCGATATCACTGCACTCGTTTTAGAGCCACCGTACATTTGGATCGGGACACGACAAGGATTATTCACCGTCAATCTACTGAGACCAGCCTTTGATGGTTACTACGCCGGCCAACGCTGGCTGCCGGACAATCATGTGACAGGCATCGGATTGGACTCGTCCGACAAGGCGCGCGCCATCTGGGTGGAGACGCCGAAGGGCTTCAGCCGGATCGAGTTCAGGCTCATGACGCTCGCGGAAAAATCTAAAGAGTTCGTCGACCGCATTCGGGCCCGCCATGTTCGTTGGGGTCTCACGGCGGATTCCGATCTGCGTATCGCGGGCGATCTTTCAACCAATCAGATGAGGTCGACTGATAACGATGGTCTGTGGACGGCGATCTATGTCGCCTCTGAATGCTTCCGTTATCGGGTCACGGGCGAGGCCGATGCTCGAGCGAATGCGCAACAAGGGATGCGGGCAATCCTTCGACTCGAAGAGATTACAGGTATTCCCGGCTTTCCCGCCCGTTCCTACATCAGGAAAGGCGTCGACATTCAGCCTCAGGACGGCGAGTGGCACGACACTCCCGACGGTCAATGGCGCTGGAAGGGCGACACAAGCTCTGATGAGATCGTCGGCAACTATTTCGTCTATACCATCTATTACGACCTCGTCGCCGATGAAGACGAGAAGCGTCTGCTGGCGGCAGCGCTCGACCGCATCACCAATCACATTCTGGATAATGGCTATCGATTGATTGGCGTTGATGGCAAGCGCACGCGCTGGGGCTGGTGGGGGCCCGAGGCGATCTGGGGAGACCCGGACGAAACCGGCTTGCGCGCGTTGCACCTACTGGCTCATCTGCGCACGGCGATGCATGTTACACAAAGCGAGGCCAATCGCGAGAAATACAAAAGGCACTACGACGAGCTCATCAACAGGCATCGCTATCATCTGCTGACGCGCAATCAAAAGATCAATATTCCCGGACGCGTCAATCATTCGGACGATGAGCTGGCGTTTCTTTCGTACTATCCGCTGCTGCAATACGAGACAGACGCAGAGTTGCGGAAGGTCTACGCAGAGAGCCTCGAGCGCGCATGGCAGATCGAGCGGCCTGAGCGCAATCCACTCTGGAATTTCATCTATGCTGCCGGCAGTGGCAGCAAGAACTTCGACCGTGCCGAATCCATCCGCACACTGCACGAGATTCCGATGGATCAAATCACATGGACGGTAACCAATTCGCTTCGTCTCGATGTTCCGGTCGACACTATGGCCGACAGGCAAGGGCGCCGGCAGGCCTTAATCGTCCTTCCCTACGACCAGTTGCCCATTTCAAAATGGAATGGAAATCCCTTTGCGCTGGAGGGCGGCAATGGCGGCCGGAGTGAAGACGATGGAGCCTATTTTCTGCTGCCGTACTGGCTCGGCCGGTATCATCAGCTCATTGGCGAGTAGCCACTCCTTTCCAATTGACTCTACAAGCGCTTACGCATACCCTACGATCCACTCAGTGTGCCCAGGAAAAACAGCTTGCTGGGAATCAATAACCGTGCTTTATCAGAACCAGGCCACTGAAAGCACCGGACTCTTGTCACCCGTCTTTTCCGAGTGTTTATAGTCGAAGAGTTACCGGCGCCGAACGGCGCCCGGCGGGCAGGGACAAGGAGACTGTCTTCAAAATCGGAGTTGTTGTCAGGAACCAGGCAGCTGGGCATTCCCGCGCACGGGACGTGCGCGAGGATATTAGCCGGTGGTGAAACCACCGGAACGAAATCGCCAAAAGAGCGTCGCGCCCTGGAAGGCCGCCGGACCAGATTTGCGCGAGCACGCAGTTGAATCCACAATGTTTACGCCGAAATAGCATTATCTGGGCTCCGGTCCTGCGCCCCTGCCGGGGCGCAAGGATGTGGGGGACGCATACCCGGCGGTTTCACCGCCGGCTAATATCCGCGCGCACCTTCGGTGCGCAGGACAAGCACGCGCCGCGATCCAGATCAATCTTGCATTTCGGAACATTGAAGGGCAGGGCTCGTCTCTGTCCGTGACCCGCCCGAAGGGCGAGGGCAGGTTTTAAAATTCTGACACCAGAGATAAGGAGTCGTTGATGAATAGAGATTCCGTGAGCAGGCTCTTGTTCGTGAGTGCGCTTCTATTGTTTACCGCACAGCCGTCGTTCGCTCAGATCGGCGGGACCGGCTCGATTCAGGGAATCATTACCGACGCGTCGGGCGCTGTCATTCCCGGCGCCACCGTGACAGCCACGAATGCCGCAACCGGTATCAAGACGGAGCGCCAGACGACGGGAGCCGGCCTCTATGTGATCTCGCCACTGGCACCCGGAGAATACAAAATCTCGGTCACGGCAACGGGCTTTCGACAGCTCGAGCAGGACAAGGTGGTGGTCGATGCACTCACAGCAGTGGGCCTCAACCTGACTTTGCAAGTCGGCGCATCTACCGAAACGGTGACGATCACCTCGGCTCCTACACAATTGAATACTTCTGACGCGCGCCTCGGCACTACGATACGCAACGAGTTGTACACCAACCTGCCGCTGGCCATGGGCACGGCTGTCGCAGGTTCCGGCATCGGCCAGGGCCCCAGAAATCCGGGCGCCTTTATCTTCTTATTGCCGGGAGTAACGGAAGGAAATCGCTGGGGTCAGATCAACGGCGCGCAGGGATTCTCAAAAGACGTCTTCATCGAGGGCGTCCCCATCACAGACCCGATACAGCAAGGCGAGGGACGAACGATTTCCCTGGGAGTCTCAGTCGAGGCAGTCGAGCAATTCCAGGTCGAAACGAGCGGTACCGGCGTAGAGTTCAACGGGCAGGGATCCGAGAATTACACGGTCAAGTCAGGGGGAAACCAGTTTCACGGCACCGGATTCGAATACCTGCGAAATACAGTCCTCGATGCCAGAGGCTTTTTCCCGACCATCCGTCCGGTGGAGCATCAAAACGAATTCGGAGCCACTTTTGGTGGTCCGATCATCAAGAGGAGGCTCTTCATCTTTGGCTCCTACGACGGGTGGCGTTATCGAGTAACCAGCCCGACGCAGTTGGTTTCAATTCCGACGCTCAAAGAGCGAACCGGTGATTTCACCGAGTTGGGTGTCAACATCTACGATCCGTTGTCGACTACCTGCGTTGCCGGAGTCTGCACGAGAAAACAATTCAGCGACCCTTCGCGCGGGACTGCGGCCAATCCGCAGGGCCTGAACATTATTCCGGCCAACCGCATCTCGGCAATCTCGAATGTCTATCAATCCCTCCTCCCGGCCCCCACGAGCACGGGTGTGGCAAACAATTACCTCGGGCAGGTGCCGGTTGGCTACAACAATGACAGCGTCAACATCAAGGTAGACTATGACATTACCGACAGGCAGCGACTTTCAGGGCTATTTACTCGTGGCGAGAGAAGCCAGTCAGGCGCGTACCGCGAAGTCAGCACGGCCGTTCCTCAGACTGCGCTGCCGCTGCCGTATACGAGCACGCGGTTAGTTACGGAAATCCCGACCGTCTACCAGGTGAAGCACAACTGGACGATCAGTCCTAATCTTATCAACCAGGTCAGCTTTGGTTTCGACCACTTCTTTGTTCCAATCACAAATGCTACTTCAGATGGCATGTGGTCAACCAAGTCGGGCATCAAGGGACTGCCTCCGGGCGACGCCAGCAATGCATTCCTCGAGGCAGCTTTCGCAGGAACCAATTCACCGGCGGGATGGCGCGGCACAGACGCCAGGGACTTCGAGGACAATAACTATAACTACACGATTCAGGACAGTTTGCTTTGGGTCCGGGGAAAGCATTCCTTCAAATTTGGAGGCCAGTACCAACGGACGTACGACAAAGTCAAGAATGATGACACCGGAACGTTTTTTGTGTCGAACTGGAGCAATAATCAGACTGCCCAATTCAGCTCGGGCAGCACTCTCAACACTGCGACCGGGAACTCCTACGCCAGCTTTCTGGTTGGCGCTTTGAGCACAGCGACCATCAACGACGATACGGTGTCGGGCTCAGTGCCGACCACTGCCCGCTTCTCGACCTATTCCATGTGGGCGGCCGACGACTACAAGGTGAATCAGCGCCTGACGATCAATCTCGGGCTGCGTTACGACATAATGCTGCCCTATACGGAAGCGGATGACCACTTTACTTTTCTTGACCCTACCGCTCCGAATCCGGCGGCTGGAGGGCTGCCCGGCGCCTTGCGGTTCGGTGGAAATGTCGCGCCGGATGCGATCAGCTGCCATTGCAGCCAAATCGTAAATACCTATTACAGGGCTCTGGGCCCGCGCCTCGGCCTGGCTTATGCGATTAACGACAAGACCGTTCTGCGCGCTGGGTACGGCATCTTCTATACGCGCCGGGGGGCGGTCGGAGGACGTGAGAATGCTCGCCTCGGGTCAGGCTTCACCGGACTGAACGCGAGTCCGGCGCTTGTCGCTCCGAATGGATTCGATCCGGCATTCTATCGGGAGAACGGCATTCCGGCCTACGTCAAAGGGCCAATCTATGATCAGACTTATCTGAGCGGCTTCATTCGACGATCTCAGGAGGCGCTGCCGGCGGCACCTTGACCTACGCCGATCCGAACAGCCAGCCACCTCGCTATCAGAACTGGAATATCTCGATCCAGCGCTCACTGACGCAATCATTACTTTTGAACCTCGCTTACGTGGGGAGCAATGGAAAGCAGCTTGCCGGGGCCGGCCACGGTACGTGGTCGAATCAGCTCAATCCTTCTTACCTGGTCCTGGGAAATCTTCTCAATCAACAGGCCACCCCCGCAAACGTCACAGCCGCTCAGGCCATTATTCCGAGCGTTCGGCTGCCGTTCGCCAATTTCCAGGGGACAATCGCGCAGATGCTCCGCCCCTTTCCCCAGTATGGTGGAGTTTCAGATCCTTACGGGAATGTCGGCCAGGTGAACTACAACGCGCTGCAGGTGTCCTTGCAGCAGCGCCTTTCGCGCGGGCTGACCTTCAACGTCAACTACACCTACAGTAAGGCGATTGGTACATTTTTGGGTTCCGAAGCGCCTACCTCGGGCAGTTAGACAAGACGCTCTCGAACACTGACCAGCCTCACGTCTTCAATGCTTTCTTCGCTTACGACCTGCCGTTCGGAAGAGGGACATCGTTCGACTCGAGCAACAAAATAGTCCAGTCGGTGATCAGCGACTGGCAGCTTTCCGGTATCACTCGGTTCGCCTCGGGCATACCGCTCGGTCCGATCACTGGAAATGCCTGCAGCGTGGGCACTATGGGCACTTGCTACGCGAGCTACAATCCCGCTTTTACGGGAGCCGTACGGATCAATGGTGACTGGGGGGATGGCAACGCGCTTGGCGCGGTAGCCGGCGCCACAGCCTTTATTGACAAGAATGCCTTTATCTCGCCGGCCGCGTTCACCTACGGAAACACGCCGGTGACGGGTGCTTTCGGCCTTCGCACTCCCCATCTTTGGAATACGGATTTGAGCGTCTCCCGGAAGTTCCAGATTCGTGAGAACATAAGGTTTGTGTTTGGGGCCGCTGGCTTCAACATCTTCAATTATGTTCGTTTCGGAGGGATCAATACGAACATTACCAACGCCGCCTTCGGCAAGGTCACCTCTCAGGCGAATTTGCCACGAGTGTTTCAGTTTAAGTTCAGAATCGAATTCTGATTATGGAGTGCGGCGACCCCGGGCATGCGGGCGTCCCGCCCGCATGAATCTGAAGGCAAGTTATGCTCGAGTCATGCGGGCGGGACGCCCGCGGTCCCAGGGGTTGCGCAACCCACACTAAGCGGGTGGGTTTGTTTCCACGGGATAGCCATATGATTTCTATGTCACGTGTTCTGATGTTGACGCTGCTGCTCGCAATGACGGGCCTGGGACAGCAAACCAAACCCGCCGCCGAACCGCCGCTCGAATGGACCGAGCCGGAGACCGGTTACCATGTCATCAGGCTCTCGCGCGAGCCGGGCAGCGCCAGTCTCTATTTTTATCAGAATGGCTATACCGCGTCAGGCGATAGGCTCGTCATCACAACCCCCAAAGGCATTTCAACCATTGAGCTTAGAACAGGCAAGATCGAGTTGATCGCCGAGGGGCGTGCCGGCAGCCTCGTCGTCGGTCGCAAGACCCGTCAGGCCTTCTACATCAGGAATGGCGCGTTCATGGCCACGAACCTCGACACCAAAGTGACGCGCGAGATAGTTAAGCGACCCGATTTACGCGGTGGCTCAGGCCTCGCGATCAACGCGGACGAGACCCTTCTCGGCGGCAGCTTCGTCGAAGGCGAGATGCCTGCCAGTTTTCCGCCGCCCGCAAGCACGGCTCCCGGGCGGCGCGAGACAGCTATCCGGGCAAGGAAGACATGATGGAGCGCCGGCTTCAGGCGCGGCTGCCGATGTCGCTCTATACGCTCAACGTCCAGACGGGCGAAGTGAAGACCTTCCACCACGCCACAGACTGGCTCAACCACGTCCAGTTCTCTCCCACCGATCCGGGCCTCATGACGTTCTGCCACGAAGGCCCCTGGCACAAGGTCGACCGCATCTGGACGATTCGCACCGACGGCACAGGGCTCACGAAGATTCACACGCGGACCATGGATATGGAGATCGCCGGGCACGAGTTCTTCAGCCCTGACGGCAAGACCATCTGGTACGACCTGCAGACGCCAAAGTCGCAGGTCTTCTGGCTGGCCGGATACGTGCTCGCGACCGGCGAGAAGATCAGGTACCCGGTGGCGCGCGAACACTGGTCGGTGCACTTCAACGTGTCACCCGACGGCAAGCTCTTCGCCGGGGACGGCGGCGGCCCGCCAGCGTCGCCGCCCCCGGGCAACGGCCAGTGGATCTACCTCTTCACGCCGAAGAGACGGTGCGCTCAAGGCGAGAGACTCGTCAACCTGGCCAAGCACGACTACAGCCTCGAACCCAACGTCACCTTCACCCCCGACGGGAAGTGGGTCGTCTTCCGCTCCAACATGCATGGCCCGACGCACGTCTATGCCGTCGAGGTGCACGACCGAAACAACCATCCCTGACAGCTCAGTCAGCCGCGCATCGAAATCCGGCAAAGGCTATCCGGAAACCCGGCCGGAAGAAATTCCTGAAAGAGCATCGAAGCAGCGGCCCGCGTTATCCACGCGCCGCCCTTCAAAACAGCCAGATTTTAGGAGGAAGGCCATGGTTTAATCGCCACTTGGAGGCTACCTGGAAATATCACGATGGCACCAAGCATTCGTATCGAAGCGTGCACGAAAACGCTCACTTTCTCGATTGGTCGAACCGGCCGATGCCGTTCAAGGTCTATCCCACGCTCGATCCGATCACGCTGCCCAGCGTGATACCCTCGGTACAGCCTTTATCGGAGCTCTTAGAGCAGATCGCCGCGCTCGATGCGATCTTCACGACGGTTGTCGCTTCGGAAGACGAAGTAATACCCGATCTTAAGGACCTCGCGCGAATTCTGTTTTATTCAGCTGGAATCACCAGGCGAAAGACCTATCCGGTTGGCGAGATTCTTTTCCGCGCCGCATCGTGCACGGGAGCCCTCTACGAGATCGAGTTGTATCTGGTCTGCGGCGATCTGCCCGATCTCAAAGCGGGCATCTACCGGACTTCAATCCCGGGTGATTTCGCCCTCCGGCGATTGCGCGAGGGCGATTACCGCAGCGCGCTCGCTCAAGCGACGGCGCTGGAGCCATCTGTTGCAAGCGCGCCCGTGACGATCATCTGTTCGGCGATCTATTGGCGCAATGCCTGGAAATATCAGGCACGCACCTATCGTCATTTCGGTTGGGACAATGGCACGCTCCTTGGCAATTTGCTGGCAGTGACCGCGGCCCTCAACGTGCCGTCGCGCGTTGTCATGCGATTTGTAGATCATGTAGCGAATCGGCTGTTAGACCTCGACAGCGAGCGCGAGGTCGTGTTTTCGATCGTGCCGCTCGGCCGCGCCGCCACGCCGCCGCCGGCCTTATCTGCGCGGATCGCATCGCTGAACTTGCCGGTCTATCCCTATTCCCATAAGGAGATTGATTACCCGGCGATGCGCGTGATCCACGGCGCCTCATCACTCCTTGATGAGGAAGAAGTGCGAGCCTGGCGCAGCGGTGGACCGGTTCAACAGCCTTCAGAATCAACCGGAGAGTTGATCCCTCTAAACCGCTGGCCGACGCTGAAGCAGCGCGCAGCCCGCTCGGCCCGGTGATCCTCAAGCGCGGCTCGACGCGGCGGTTTGCGCGCCAGCCGATTTCTTTCGCTCAACTCTCAATCCTGCTCTATCGCTCGATGCACGCCATTCCGGCTGATTTCCTCACGCCGGTCGCTGTGCATCTCAACCATCTCTATCTCATTGTTCACGCGGTTGAAGATTTGCAGCCTGGGGCGTATGTGCTGCACCGCGACAGATGGGCGCTGGAGCTGCTCAAGGAAGGAGACTTTCGTGACAAGGCGGGTTACCTGGGCCTTGAACAAGACTTGCCCGCCGATGCCAGCGCGGCCATCTTCTTCCTGGCTGATTTGAGCGCCATCCTCCAGCAATTTGGCAATCGAGGCTATCGCGCGGTTCAATTGGAAGCGGGGATCATCGGCGGAAAGATGTATCTTGCGGCCTACGAGTCAGGGTTTCGGCGCCACTGGCCTGACTTTTTACGATAATGACGTGGTCCAATTCTTCTCGCCGCACGCTTCCGGCAAGAGCGCCATCTTTCATGTCGCCATCGGCAAACCTGCGAAGCGGCGATTAGTAACTGAGTAGCCTGCAGGATCCAGCCTTGTTCCGCCCAAAAGAGGACCTATGATCGGTGTCTCTTCAAAGCTGGTTAACCATATCCTGTGATGTACCCAAGATGTCAACAACCTCAATAGCGAGCCCCTATTCCACAAAGGAGATTACTCGACACACATCGCACCTCAGCTTTAGATCAAGCGTCTACAAGGCCCATGCTTGTTTTGTGTAGTCCGCCGCAGGCTGGACGGCCTGCGGTACGTGGCATCGAAAGGCCTCAATCAGCCGCGCATCGAAATCCAGCAAAAGCTATCCGGAAACCCAGCCGGAAGAAATTCCTGAACGAGCATCGAAGCAGCGGTCCGCGCGTCATCCACGAGCCGCCCTTCAAAACCCGATGGTCGCCATCAAACCAGAGCTCTGAGTACTCCGGGTAGGGGAACGGTTTGAATCCCGGATAAGGGCCAAATGTTGAGGCTGTCCATTCCCAGACATTGCCGGCCATATCCTCGCAGCCATTGCTGCTCGCACCCGCTGGAAACGCGCCTGCCGGAGTCGTACCCAGCCGCGTACTATTGAAATTGCAGCGCTCATCGAGTTCATTTGGGAGCTCGTTCGCCCCCCACGGAAAGGCTGTTTTTTCACCCGCTCTCCAGGTGACGGCTTTTTCCCATTCGACCTCACTGGGTAACCGTCTGCCAGCGAATCGAGCGTAGGCTTCGGCCTCGTACCAGCTGACGCCGGTGACAGGATCGTCAGGCGCCATAGCGGCGATCTCGAACATCCCCTGTACCATCCACGGCGGACCCTCCGACCAGTAGTTTGGCCGCGAAATGCGATTGTCCTCTCTCCAGGCCCAGCCTTCCCGCCGACCATACGCTCCTCGTCTTGTAGCCTCCGGCTTCGATGAACGCCGCATACTGGCTGTTGGTCACCGGGAATCGATCGATGCGGAACTCGGGCACCTCCAACTCGTGGGCGGGTTGCTCATTGTCGTAGATGAACGGCACTGAAGGGCGGACGCTCGCTCCAAGAACAAATGGACCGCCAGGTATGGTTATGAGCTCGCGAGTCGGAGCCGTTCCGTGCAGCCGGTTTCGA
>CAWHQY010000070.1:0-13211 GCA_963831505.1 uncultured Alphaproteobacteria bacterium
GCCCGCATTTCTCACAGGGTTGAGCGCATCGAGGCGCCGAATCAGCGAAAGTTCTTTTGCGAGAAGGACTTTGCGATGATTCGAGGAGCGCCCCGATGCCGACAGAGTGTAGCGCAGAACAATTTGATTTTGGAATGGTGGAAGGCCGCGTTGTGGAGGCGGCCTTTGATGCTGGATTGGTGACGTCGGATGCGGGTGGGCTGCTTCTCGGCGCGGCCGATCGAGCGATTGATCTTGTGGATCGATTTGCGGCCTGCTTTCGCGATCATCGCCGCCAGGATTTGATCGAGCACGCGGTGACCACCCTGATCGGCCAGCGGGTGTTCGGGATTGCGCTCGGCTATGAGGACCTTAATGACCACGACCAGCTGCGGCACGATCCGGTGTTGGCGGTGCTGGCCGGGAAGCTGTCGAGCACGCGCGAGACCTGCGCACCGGTGGCGGGCAAATCGACGCTGAACCGGCTGGAGCTGAGCCGGGAGGAACCGACGCGTTATCACAAGATCGCCTACGACGAAGCGGCGATCGAGGCGTTACCGGTGACGCTGTTTCTGGAGGCGCAGCAGCGGCCGCCCAGGCAGATCATTCTCGATCTCGATGCGACGGACGACCCGCTGCACGGACATCAGGAGGGCCGCTTCTTCCACGGCTATTACGATTGCTATTGCTATCTGCCGCTTTACGTATTCTGCGGGCGGCATCTTCTGCTCGCCAAGCTGCGGCCCTCCGACATCGATGCCAGCGCGGGCAGCGTCGAGGCGATCGAGCGGATCGTCCGGCAGATCCGCGCCCGGTGGCCGCATGTGCGCATCCTGCTGCGGGCGGACTCAGGCTTTGCGCGCGAGACGTTGATGGCGTGGTGCGAACAAAACCGTGTGGACTATGTGTTCGGGCTCGCCCGCAACGCCCGCCTGGCCGCCATGATCGAGCAGGAGCTTGCCGCGGCCAGGGCAATGGCCGAGAAGACGGGACGACCGGCGCGCCGCTTCAAGGACTTCCAATGGAGCACACACCACAGCTGGAGCCGCCGGCGCCGCGTCATCGCCAAGGCGGAGTGGACGCAGGGCGAGGCCAATCCGCGCTTCCTCGTCACCTCGCTCAAGCGCGCTGAGGCGGGAGCGCGGCAGCTCTACGAGGACATCTACTGCGCCCGCGGCGACATGGAGAACCGCATCAAGGAATGCCAGCTTGATCTTTATGCCGATCGCACCTCGACGGCCACCATGCGCGCCAACCAGCTGCGCTTATGGTTCGCTTCCATGGCCTATGTGCTGATCTGCGCGCTGCGGCGCATCGGCCTTGCCGAAACCACCTTGGCGGACGCCACCTGCGGAACCATCAGGCTCAAGCTCTTGAAGATCGGGGCGCTGGTCCGCGTCTCCGTCCGTCGCATCAGGTTTGCCATGGCCTCGGCCTGCCCCGCTGCCGAAGAATGGGGCCGCGCCGCCCGCCGCTTGGCCGACGCCGCCAAAAACCGCCCGCCCACCTGACACGCGCCGCCGTAGCGCGCCGATTGACGGCATCACCCAAAGGCCCACGGGGACTCGCAAAACCAAATCACCAGTCGCGCCCTCGGCGCCTACCATCCCGCGCGCCCCGCGCTCGCCGCCCATAAAGCTGCAGCAACCGTCGTAACTTCATGCCACGGTGTGAGAAATGCGGGCTAGCGTCTCCGTCACATCAGGATGGAGATCACGATATGACAACCGAAGAAGTTCAGGATTTTGTCACCCGCTTTGCGGCCGCCTGGGCCACACGCGACGGCAACTCCTTTCTCGAACTCTGGCATCCCGACGGCACGCTCACCACGCCGCTGGTCGATCGGCCGGTCAAGGGCAGCGAACTTGCGAAGCTGATGGAGGTGCAGACCGCGTCGACGCCGGATTTCGTCTGGCAATTGCTTGACTGGACCTCGCGCGGCAATGTCGTGACCATCGAATGGCAGACCACGCGCCATGTCGAAGGCCGGCGTTTCGAATGGCGCGGCATCGACAAGTTCCGTCTCAGCGACGGCAAGATCGCGCAAGAGGTGGTCTACAGCGACACCGCACCGCTGCGCGCGTTCCGCTCCGGCGAGAAGCTGGAGCCGATCACGAGGTTTTAAGCGCGCCGTAGCGAGAGGATCGTCGTATTCTCAACTCGTCATTCCGGGGCGCGCGAAGCGCGAGCCCGGAATCGATCTCTCCCGGTATTCCTGCGGTGCCATGGATTCCGGGCCTGCGCCTTACGGCGCATCGCGGAATGACGAGCGCAGAGATTTTGCCTCAGGCAGCAGGCTTCGCCACCGCGTCGTCGCTCGAGAGCAGATGCAGCAGCGCGCTCTTGATCGCGGCCTGCCGGGTCGGCGCGTTGATCTGCGCGCCGAGGAGGTCGGTGACGTAGAACACGTCGCGCGCCCGCTCGCCGAAGGTCGAGACGTGGGCGGAAGCGATGTTGAGGTTGAGCTTCGAGAGCGCGGTGGTGAGCTGATAGAGCAGGCCCGGCCGGTCGAGGCCGGACACCTCGATCACGGTGTAAAGCTCCGACCACTGGTTGTTGATGGTGACTTCCGGCTCCACGACGAAAGGCCTGAGCTTGCCGCGGCCTGCGGCGCGGCGCGCCACGGCGTCCGGCAGCCGCAGCTTGCCTTCCAGCACCTCCTCGATCATGTCGCCGATGCGGGTGGCGCGGCGGGCTTCGTCCTCGTCGCGGTCGTATTCCCTGGAGATCGCGATGGTGTCGAGCGCGCGGCCGTCGGTCGTGGTGTAGATCTGGGCGTCGACGATGTTGGCGCCGGCGGAAGCGCAGGCGCCCGCAATGATCGACAGCAGCCAGGGATGGTCGGTCGCGAGAATCGTGAGCTCGGTGACGCCGCGCGCCTCGTCGAAGCCGACATTGATCGCGAGCTTGTGGCCGGCCTGTTCGCTCGCGCGCATGAAGCGGGCATGGCGGATCTTGCGCGGCATCTCGACCTTGAGCCAGTAGGCCGGGTAGTGCCGTGCGATATAGGCGTCGACCTCGGCCTCCGGCCATTCGGTGAAGGTCGCGCGAAACTCGGCCTGCGCCGCGGCGATGCGGCGGGCGCGGTTCACTTCCGAGAAGCCGCCGGTCAGCACCGGCTCGGTCTCGTAATAGAGCGTGCGCAGAAGCTGCGCCTTCCAGCCGTTCCATACCCCCGGGCCGACGCCGCGAATGTCGGCGGTGGTGAGGATCGTGAGCAGCTTCATCTGCTCGACCGACTGCACCACGGCGGCAAAATTCTCGATGGTGCGGCGGTCGGAGAGGTCGCGCGATTGCGCGACCGTCGACATGGTGAGGTGCTCTTCGATCAGCCAGGCCACGAGCTCGGTGTCGGCGGCGGAGAAGCCGAGCCGCGGGCAGAGCCGCCGCGCCACCTTGGCGCCCGCGATCGAATGATCCTCAGGCCGGCCCTTGGCGATGTCGTGCAGCAGCACGGTGATATAGATGACCGGCCGGTGCTCGGGGCGAATCTTGCGCATCAGGTTGCTCGCGAGCAGCAGCTCCTCGTTGCTGCCGCGCTCGATGTCCTGCAGGAAACCGATGCAGCGCAGCAGATGCTCGTCCACCGTATAATGGTGGTACATGTTGAACTGCATCATCGACACGATCTTGCCGAAGGCGCGGATGAAATGACCGAGCACGCCGGTCTCGTTCATCCGCCGCAGCACGGTCTCGGCGTCGTTCGATGTCAGGATCTCCATGAACAGCCGGTTGGCCTCGGGATTTTCGCGAAGCTCCGTGTTGACCAGCTTCAGCGAGCGCGTCACCGTGCGCATCGCGTCCGGATGGAAGGCAAGGTTGTTCTTCTGGGCCAGCCGGAAGATCCGGATCAGATTGACCGGATCGTGCTTGAACACGTCGGGCGCGGCAAGATTGATGCGGTTGTTGTCGACGATGAAGTCGTCGCTGTCGGGTACCCGCCGCCGCATGGTGCTCGGCCTCAGGCGCGCCATCATTCGGCTCAGCACCGGTGCGGGCTTGGCCTGCTGGTCTTCCAGCTTGGCGCAGAGAATCGCGGTGAGGTCGCCGACGTCCTTTGCCACCAGGAAGTAGTGCTTCATGAAGCGCTCGACATCCTGCATGCCGGGATGGCTGGTGTAGCCGAGCCGGATCGCGATCTCGCGCTGCAGGTCGAACGACAGCCGCTCTTCGGCGCGGCCCGCGAAGAAATGGATATTGCAGCGGACCGACCAGAGAAAATCGGCGCAGCGGCGGAAGGTGCGGTATTCCTGCGCATCGAACACGCCCCGCTCCAGGAGCTCGTCGGTCTCGCGCACGCGGTAGACATATTTCGCGATCCAGAACAGCGTGTGCAGGTCGCGCAAGCCCCCCTTGCCGTCCTTGACGTTGGGCTCGACCAGGTAGCGCGATTGGCCGGCGCGCCGATGCCGCTCCTCGCGCTCGGCAAGCTTGGCCGTGACGAACTCGGCCGCCGTGCCCTGCACGACTTCCTTGTCGAAGCGCTCGACCAGCTCCTCATAGAGCTGCTGGTCGCCGGTCAAGAACCGCGTCTCCAGGATCGCGGTGCGGATGGTCATGTCGCCGCGCGCCTGCCGGATCGATTCATCGACCGAGCGCGTGGCGTGGCCGACCTTCAATCCCATGTCCCACAGGCAATAGAGGATCGCTTCGGCGACCTGCTCGCCCCAGGCGGTCTGCTTGTAGGGCAGGATGAACAACAGATCGATGTCGGACTCGGGCGCCATCAACCCGCGGCCGTAGCCGCCGGTGGCGACGACCGCCATGCGCTCGGCGCCGGTGGGGATCGGCGAGCGATAGAGGTGTTGCGTCGCCGCCGAAAACAAGATGCGGATGATCTCATCCTGCACGAAGCAAAGCCCCTCGGCGCAGCGGCGGCCATGGCGGTCCTTCAGCAGCATCGCCTGCGCCGCGGCGCGAGCCGAGACCATTTCGTCCTTGAGCATCTGCGCCACGGACGAGCGGAACACATCCTCGCGGCCGGCATGCTTTTCCGCCAGCGCGTCGACCGCGGCCGATATCCGCTGCGAGTCGAAGCCGGTGTCGGCTCGGGGATCAGGTTGTGCGACGACGGTGTCCATTACCTCAACCGGATATCGGACGGCGGGAGCGCTGTCACGGGACATTCTGTGCGGACAGCGCTCCCATGCTGCATTGGCGCGCCTTTGGGCAAGGCTGTTCTCGCGGGGCTCACACGCATGTACGGATTTTCTCGTTGACCCCGGTATATAAGGTATTGAATTAAAAGGTGGTTTCAAGCGTGGCGCGAGGAGGGGTGGATCTGAATGGGCAAAATTCGAGGATGGGTGTTGGCTGCGGTTGCCGCGGCCTGGACGGCGTTACCGGGCGCTGCGTTCGCGGCCGATGCGCTGAAGGAAATCCACATCGACTGGGCGACCTATAATCCGGTCTCGATGGTGCTGAAGCAGAAGGGCCTGCTGGAGAAGGAATTCGCCAAGGACGGCATCAGCATCGTCTGGGTGCAGTCGGCGGGTTCCAACAAGGCGCTGGAATTCCTCAACGCCGGCTCGATCGATTTCGGCTCGACCGCGGGCTCGGCGGCGCTGGTCGCGAAGATCAACGGCAACCCGATCAAGTCGATCTATGTCTTTTCGCGCCCCGAATGGACAGCGCTCGTCACGACGAAGGATTCCAAGATCGCAAGCGTTGCCGACCTCAAGGGCAAGCGCGTCGCGGTCACACGCGGCACCGACCCGCACATCTTCCTGGTGCGCGCCCTGCTCGGCGCGGGCCTCTCCGAAAAGGACATCACGCCGGTGCTGCTGCAGCATCCCGACGGCAAGACCGCCTTGATCCGCGGCGACGTCGATGCCTGGGCGGGTCTCGATCCCATGATGGCGCAGGCGGAAATCGAGGACGGCGCAAAGCTGTTCTACCGCAAGGCGGACGCCAACACCTGGGGCATCCTCAATGTGCGCGAGCAGTTTTTGAAGGATTACCCAGATATCGTCCGCCGCGTGCTCGCGACTTACGAGGACGCCCGCAAATATTCGTTGGCGAACTATGACGAGCTGAAGAAGACGTTCATGGCGGTGACCAAGCTGCCGGACAATGTCGTCGACAAGCAACTCAAGGAGCGCACCGAGCTGACCCATAACCGGATCGGCACGCCGCAGCGCGATTCCATTCTGGCGGCGGGCCTGGCGCTGCAGCAGGCCGGCGTGGTCGACGCCAAGGTCGACGTCAAGGCAACGCTCGACGCGCTGATCGACGACCAGGTTCCGCTGCCGACGAATTGACGGGCGGCTTTCTTCCCTTCTCCCACAAGGGGAGAAGGGAAAAAGAAGAGCTGCCTTCGCGAGGACGACGGCTGATGGGACGGGTACCCCATCCACCGCCTTGCAATCTCGTGCGGGAAGCGTTCTTGCTATGGCCATGACGGTTGAACTGTCCGCACCCGAACAACCCGACGCGATGGCGAGCCCTGCGCCATCGCGACGGCTGCGCCGTTATGCGCGGCCGGTGTTGGGGCTGCTGCTGCCGGTCGGTCTGGCGCTGGCCTGGGAGATCATTGTCTGGCTTGGGCTGTCCAACGGACGGCTGGTGCCGCCGCCGACAAAACTGTTCGCCACCATCGTCGAACTGGCCCGCAGCGGAGAACTCTCCCGTCACATCATGGCGACATTGACACGCGTCTTCGCGGGCTTCGGCGTTGGCGTGATATCAGGTACCTTGCTCGGCGCCATTTCCGGCTATTGGGGCTTGGCGCGGCGGCTGCTCGATCCGACCGTGCAGGCGCTGCGTGCCATCCCCTCGATCGCCTGGGTGCCGCTGTTCATCCTCTGGCTCGGCATTTTCGAGACCTCAAAGGTGGCGCTGATCGCGGCCGGCGTGTTCTTTCCGGTCTATCTCGGGGTGATGGGGGCGATCCTCTCGGTTGATCGCAAGATCGTCGAGGTCGGCCGCACCTTCCGCCTTTCGGGATTCGCCATGATCCGCCGCATCCTGTTGCCCGCCGTGCTGCCGGCCTATGTGGTTTCGCTGCGCGTCGGGTTGGGGCTCGGCTGGATGTTCGTGGTCGCGGCGGAGTTCATGGGCGCTTCCGAAGGGCTCGGCTATCTCCTGATCGACGGCCAGCAGCTCGGCAAGCCCGCGCAGATCCTCGCGGCCATCGTGATTTTCGCGATCCTCGGCAAGACCACCGACTGGCTGATCGAGATCGCCGCCGCGCCGTTTCTGCGCTGGCAGGATGCGTTCGGCAAGCAAGGCGGAGCGGCCTGATGCTCGCGCTCGACAGGGTTGGAAAGATCTATCCCAACGGCGTGCATGCGCTGGAGCGCTTCTCCGCCGACATCAGGCCCGGCGAGATCGTCGGCATCATCGGTGGTTCCGGTTGCGGCAAGTCGACCTTGCTCCGCGCCATCGCCGGCCTCGATCAGGCGACCGCGGGCACGGTGACGCTCGATGGCATCACGATATCGGCGCCGCATGCCAAGATCGGCATCATTTTCCAGGAGCCGCGGCTGCTGCCCTGGCTCAGCGTGGCCGGCAATATCGGCTTCGGCCTCTCGGATCTGCCGGCCGGCGCACGGCGCGAGAAGGTCGCGGCGGCGCTGGCGCGGGTCGGCCTCGCTGATAAGGCCAACGCCTGGCCGCGCGAGCTCTCCGGCGGGCAGGCGCAGCGGGTAGCGATTGCTCGCGCGCTGGTGCCGCAACCGGAAGTGCTGCTGCTGGACGAGCCGTTCTCGGCGCTGGACGCCTTCACCCGGCGCGATCTGCAGGATCATCTGCTCGATCTCTGGGCCGATACGCGCCCAACGCTCATTTTGGTGACCCACGACGTCGACGAGGCAGTGGTGCTGGCCGACCGGGTGCTGGTGATGCGGCCGCGGCCCGGCCGGCTGCTCGAGGAGATCAAGGTCAATCTGACCCGGCCGCGCGACCGCCAATCGGAGCTGTTCGACCGCTTCAAGCGCCATGTTCTGACCGCACTCGACCGCTCGCTCGACCGCAGCCTGCCGGACCGGGACGCCAAATCCCACGTCGGCGAGTCGATGTGGTGGTGACACGGCCGCATTTCTTTTATAAATCCGGCCTCTAAAATAATCCGGGAGAAGAATAATGGACGCCGCCGAACTTCGCGCGATGCAGGCCCCGATCAAGGAACGCTACAAGCAGGACCCTTCTGCGGCGATCATCACCCTCAAGGCCAAAGGTTCGACCGACACCGACGGCCTGACCTGCAAGGTCGAGACCGGCCGCGCGCTGGCTGTGGCGGGCCTTCATCCCGGAACCGGCGGTTCGGGCCTGGAGCTTTGTTCGGGCGACATGCTGCTGGAGGCGCTGGTCGCCTGCGCCGGCGTCACCCTGAAATCGGTCGCGACCGCGGTCGACGTGCCCCTGAAGAAGGGCCTGGTGTACGCCGAAGGCGATCTCGATTTCCGCGGCACGCTCGGCGTCGACAAGGAGGCGCCGGTCGGCTTCGAGGAAATCCGCGTGCGGTTCGAGGTCGACACCGACGCGCCGCAGGACAAGCTCGATCTGCTCCTGAAGCTCACCGAGCGCTACTGCGTGGTCTATCAGACCATCAAGAACGGTCCGAAGGTTTCGGTGAGCATGAAGCGGATTTGATCGCTCGCTGTTTGCCCGGTGTCGTCCCTGCGAAAGCGGACCCATAACCACCGCCGCAAAATGTGGTAAAGGCTGCCAATTCCCGCCGCCTGCAACAACAAACCCCTGTGGCTGTGGGTCCCGGCTCGTGCTTTCGCCTTCGCTCTTCGAGCTATGGCGGACAGGTCGCTCAGGCCGGGACGACAGATGAGAAATGTCCCCGGACCTCGCTTACTTCCTGATGCTGGCCCTGCGGATGGCGATCGCCGCCGCCTTCGTGGTGTCGGCGTCCTTCATCGCCGAGCATTCGGGGCCTGCGATCGGCGCGCTGATCGCAACCTTGCCGATCTCAGCGGGGCCGGCCTATGTATTCCTCGCGCTCGATCATGACTCCGCGTTCGTCGCGCAGGGGGCGCTGACGAGCCTGCCGATCAATGCGGCGACGATCTCTCTCGGACTGACCTACACGCTGCTGGCGCAACGCCACAATCTCCTGGTCAGCGTCGGCGCCGCGGTCGCGGTGTGGCTTGCCATCGCGGCGATCATCGCTTCAATGCAGTGGTCGGTGTGGGGCGGCCTTCTCATCAACGCGGTTGCGTTTGCGATCTGCACCCCGCTGATGCAGCGCTATCGTCACGCCAAAATGCCGCCGGTCGCGCGGCGCTGGTATGACGTGCCCCTGCGGGCATCGCTGGTGGCCACGCTCGTGCTGACTGTCGTTACCTTGTCAGGCCGCGTCGGCCCGAGCATCAGCGGCATCCTCGCACTGTTTCCCGCGGTATTCACCAGCATGATGCTTATCCTGCATCCGCGGATCGGCGGACCCGCCACCGCCGCCGTGATCGCCAACAGCGCCTGGGGCCTGATGGAAATCGGCATGGCGATCGCCGTGCTGCATCTCGGCGCGCTGCATCTCGGCTCCGCGGCCGGATTGAGTTTCGGCCTTGCGACCTGCGTGAGCTGGAATTTGATGCTGTGGTGGATCGGGCGGCGGAGGGCGGTTGCGCGCTAGGCATGATCCGGAGAAGTGTAAAGCGGTTTTCCGAAAAAGATCATGCCCAAACAAAGAGCTAAGGCGCGATGACGATTCATCCTGAACTCATCGCGCTTTGGACCCTCGTCATTGCGAGCGCAGCGAAGCAATCCATCTTCGCCGCTCGCGGCACCATGGATTGCTTCGTCGCTTGCGCTCCTCGCAATGACGGCTACGTCTTCGGCAGCTTCGCCTTCAGCGCATAGAGCGCGTCCAGCGCCTCGCGCGGCGATAGTTCGTCGGGGTGCAGCGCCTTCACCGCTTCGACCAGTTGCTCCGTTTCACTCGGCGGCGCGGGCTCGGCGGCGGCGCGGGAGGGCACGGCGAACAGCGGCAGATCGTCGGCGAGCGCGCGCGCCGTCTGGCCGCGGTCCTGGGCTTCGAGCTTGGCCAGCACAGATTTCGCGCGCGCGATCACCGGCGGGGGGAGACCTGCGAGTTTGGCGACCTGGATGCCATAGGAGCGGTCGGCCGAGCCCGGCAGCACCTCGTGCAGGAACACGACGTCGCCCTGCCATTCTTTGACGCGCACGGTGGCGTTGAACATCCGCGCCAGCTTCGCTGAGAGCGCGGTCAGCTCATGATAATGCGTGGCGAACAGCGTGCGGCAGCGGTTGCTCTCGTGCAGGTGCTCGATCGCCGCCCAGGCGATCGACAGCCCGTCGAAGGTCGCGGTGCCGCGACCGATCTCGTCCAGAATGACCAGCGAGCGTTCGCCCGCCTGATTGAGGATCGCCGCGGTCTCGACCATCTCGACCATGAAGGTCGGAGCGGCCGCGCGCCAGATCATCCGCGGCGCCGACACGCGAGAACAGCCGGTCGACAATGCCGATCCGGGCGCGTGCCGCCGGCACGAAGGAGCCGATCTGGGCCAGCAGCGCGATCAGCGCGTTCTGGCGCAGGAAGGTCGACTTGCCCGCCATGTTCGGGCCGGTGATGAGCCAGAGCCGGCCGGAGACTTTCGGGCCGGCGCCGGAGACAGATCGCAGGTATTGGCGATGAAGGGCTGGCCCTCGCGTTTCAGCGCCTGCTCGACCACCGGCGGCCGGCCTCGATCGCAAAGCCAGCGAGGCGTTGACCTGGCCGAACGTAATTGTCGTCGACTGCGAGTTTTGCGAGCGCGGTCGCGAACATCGAGCACTGCAAAGGCATGCGCGGCGGCTCGCTGAAAATACCGTCGCGGGCTTCGAGGGCCTTCGCACACAGCCGCTCGTAAATCTCAGTCTCGATATTGAGTGCGCGTTGCCTGCATGGCGATCTTGGCCTCGGTTTCACCCGCAGCTCCGAGGTGGTGAAGCGCACCTGGCCTGCCAGCGTCTGGCGATGGATGAAGGTCGCGTTCAGGGGCGGCGACATCAGTTTGTCGCCGTGCTGGGCGCTGACCTCTACGAGCAGTAGCCCGAGCACATTGTTGTGCCGGATCTCCACCCTCGATGGCGGTCGCATCCGCATAGCGCGCCTGCACTGCGGCGACGACCAGCCGCGAGGCGTCGCGCAGGCTGCGGCTTCCGTCGAGCGCCTGCTCATAGCCTTCGCGCACGAGGCCGTCGCGCTTGATCAGCGGCAATTGTTCGGCGAGCGCGCGCTCATATTCCCGCGCCAGCTCCCGCGACTGGCCGCTGCAGCGCCGCGATCACCGAGGCGATCTCCTCCGGCGGTTGCTCCAGCTCTTCCAGCCGCGCCAGCGCCTGGTCGGCGGCGAGGATGCCGTCGCGAAGGCCTGCGAGATCGCGTGGACCGCTGCGGCCGACGAGCTGCGCCAGCGCGCGCGACATGTCGTAGGCGCCGCGCAGGATCGAGCGTATATCCTCGCGCCGAGCGCTGTCGGCAACGAAAGCGCCCACCGCATCCAGCCGCCGTGCGATCTGCGCATGATCGGCGAGCGGCGCCGCGAGGCGTTGCGCGAGAAGCCGCGAGCCTGCTGGTGTCACGGTGCAATCGATCGCATCGAGCAGCGAGCCGCGCCGTTCGCCTGATAGCGTGCGGGTCAGTTCCAGATTGGCGCGGGTGGCGGGGTCGATCGCCAGTCGGCCGCCTCGCGCGGGCGGCGACGGTGGCGTGGCCCACCTGGGTGCGGTCGATATAGGTGACGGCGGCGGCCGCAGCGGTCGCCTCCAGCCGCGACATTGCCGCGTGGCCGTCCATGGTCGCGACCGCGAAGAGCTCGACAGCCGCCGCTCGGCGGTGGAGCCGTCGAAGACGTCGCGGGTCAGCGGCGTCACCGCCGGCAATTCGTTGAGCAGGGTCGAAAACTCGCCGTCGCCATAGAGCGCGTCGGTGACGATGGCCTCGTTGGGATTGATGCGCGCCAGCGTCGCCGGACCGCCGCTGGCGCATTCCGTCACCATGAACTCGGAGGTGGAAATGTCGATCCAGGCGAGCCCGAAGCGGTCGCCGCCTCCGGATGAACGGGCGCGCGCAATCGCGAGGCGTAATGTCGGCGTGCGTCGAGCAGCGTGTCCTCGTCCAGCGTGCCCGGCGTCACCAGCCGGATCACGGCGCGCTTCACCACGCTCTTGGCGCCGCGGGCGCGAGCCGCGGGTGGCCGGGACCTCGGTCTCGCTCGCAGACTGCGACGCGATGTCCGCGCTCGATCAGGCGATGCAGATAGTCTTCCATTGTTCACCTGCACGCCGCACATCGGGATATCCATGCCCTGGTGCTTGCCGCGCTTGGTCAGCACGATGCGCAGCGCTTTTGAGGCGATCGCATCCTCGAAGAACAGCGAGAAATCCCCCATCCGGTAGAACAGCAAGAGCCCGGGATGGGCCGCCTTGATCTCACAGATCGTCCATTATTGGCGTGGCTACTCGCTTCGGCCGGTGGCGTGGCGTTGGTGGAGCGGAGGGCGGAACGGGTAGGGCCTGCTGGGTCGTCATGGGCGGCGCAACCTAGCCAATTTCTCACTGTCTGGTCCTATTGCTTTGCGGTCGTCATGCCGGTTTTCCACGCGCGGGTAGCGCCGCCGGTGGAAACCGTCCATCGACGGCCTCGAAACCCCTCCTACAACTCGCGATCAAGATCGAGCCTTGTTCAGGGAGAGCGCCGATGGGTGATGTCTTTGTTTGTGATGCCGTCCGAACCCCGATCGGCCGCTTCGGCGGGTCGCTCGCCAAGGTCCGCGCCGACGATCTGGCCGCGGCTCCCATCAAGGCGTTCTTCGACCTGCAAAACATCCCAGGCTCGACTGGTCGTGCGTCGATGAAGTGTTTTTCGGCTGCGCCAACCAGGCCGGCGAGGACAACCGCAACGTGGCGCGCATGGCGCTGCTGCTCGCGGGGCTTCCGGCCTCCGTTCCCGGCCAGACCCTCAACCGCCTCGGCATCGGGCCTCGATGCGGTCGGTGCCGCGGGCCGCGCGATCCGCGCCGGCGAGATCGATTTCGCCATCGCGGGCGGCGTCGAGTCGATGACACGCGGCGCCTTCGTGATGGGCAAGGCCCCGAAGCGTATCCGTCTCGCCAACATCGACGACACCACCATCGGCTGGCGCTTCATCATCTGCTGATGAAGGCGCAATATGGTCGCGCTGCTGCGGAGACCGGCGAGAACGTCGCCGAGGAATTCCAGGTCCTGCGCGCCGACCAGGATGCATTTGCGATGCCGCAGCAGCGTGCGGCGGCCCAGCC
>CAWHQY010000071.1:0-58439 GCA_963831505.1 uncultured Alphaproteobacteria bacterium
CGAACAATGCAAGGTTGGTGCGACACCTGCGGCTTCGGTTCCTCCGCCGAAGCCGAGCGCTGCGACGCCTCCGCCGCCAGCAGCGCCGTCAGCGTCAACCAGCACCTCGTCTTCCTTGAAAACTCCCAAGGAGTGCACCGCCGAATGGCGAGCCGACAAGGCGGGCATGCAAGCCCGTGGTGTGACCGAAAAGGCCTATGTCGAGCAGTGCAGGGCCGGCGGCGCCACGCCGAGCGCAACCGGTTCCGAACCAAAGCCAACCGCTGCTGCGCCCCCGCCGAGTCGGCCGACCAACCGCGACGCAAGCTGCGCCAGCGTCTGCGCCGCAAAGGCCGGCCGCCGCCACGACTGCGGCACCCGCGCCCGCCCCGGCGAGCAACCTTCCGCGCCCAGCGCAGGCGACGCTGGAGGCGGGGCAGTATGCGGACGAAAGCCGCAAAGCCCAATGTCCGTCCGACACCGTCGTGTGGGTCAACCTGCTCGCAAAGGTCTATCACTTCGCAGGACGAGGAGCTACGGCACCACAAAGCGCGGGGCCTACATGTGCGAGAAAGAAGCAATCGCCGCTGAAGATCACGCTCCAAAACCGAAAAACATCGCTGAGGTCAAATCCAATGGCTTTGGTTCGAGGAGACATCCTGCATGTTTCGGTTTGTCTTCCTCATCACGGCTTCTTCGCTGGCGCCACCTGGGCGGCCGCGGAGACCATCGACGTAAAATATTACGGCAAGCTGGATCTTGCGCCTTCGCCTGCACTGATATCTCGCGGAGCAGGGAATCGCTCCAGGCTGTTGCGAATTCGTCATGTGCTCAATTCGACGGGTGACACCTGCCCAGACTGCCCGCCGGCTTGAGTCACGCTGCGATCAGCGGACGACCGGCATCTTGCGATGGCATGTTCTCTCTTGAAAGTCCGCGACTTCGGCCGGATACTGGATCGAGGTCCTTGGCTATCAGCGATCCGAGGAGGGCGATCATGGCAATACAGATCGTGATGGACCGCACCGGCGACAGCCGTCATCCTTCAACCCCGACGACGCACACGAATTGGCGGAGGCGGAGCAGCGGTTCTACGAGCTGACGAAGGTCGGCTTCGCCGCCGCGGTCCGGACCGGTCCAGGTCAGGTGTCGCAGATCCGATCGTTCGACCCCGCTCGGAAGAAACCCTTTTCTTCCCCAGGCTGGTCGGCGGGTAGTCGCCTTCCTGCCATGTTCGGCTTTCGACCGTCGCCGCCGGGTGGCCGCTCCCGCATGAGAGCGACGCGAGCCCTTTTCATTAGGCACGGCGCTGAGTGCACGCCGGAGGGCCGGTCGCTGGGGCTGTTGCGACAATGGTTGTCGCCGGCGCAACGGGAGCAGTTCGCCAGGAAGGGCTACTTCGAGGTTGTCGGAAGTGACAGCGGAAAGCGGTATAGGGTCCACGTCGGGGCCTCGGTGAACGTGTGCGAGATCGACGAAAGGGGTCGCCTGAAGGAGGGGTTGTGTTTCAGTCCGATCGGCGCTCTGCCGATCGGAGACGTTATGCTCGCGCAGAAGATCGCGCTGGAAACATGTGAAGGCGAGGTGCGCGCCGTGGCCAGGCGGTTCACTCCGAATGGTTTCCATTTCAGGCAAACCCGACCTCTCGGCTGACGGCGCGGACCGCGTCATTGTTGCGGCGGAACCCCTCTATGCCGACTTGCGCTGGGTTCGCGTACTACCGGGTTTCCACCGACAAGCAGGGCAAGAGCGGTCTTGGTCTCGAGGCGCAGCGACATGCCGTGATGAACTACCTCAACGGCGGCGAGTGGAAGATCATTGCCGAGTTTACCGAAGTTGAAAGCGGCAAGCGTTCGGATCGTCCGCAGCTCGCGGCCGCTCTGAAGGCAGCGCGCTTGCATCAGGCAACGCTCGTGGTGAGCAAGGTGGATCGGCTAACTCGCTCGGTGGCGTTCCTCTCGAAGCTGCTGGAGGCCAATGTTGACGTGCGGTTTGCTGATCTGCCCTCGATCGAGGGACCCACTGGCCGCTTCATGTTGCAGCAGATGGCTTCCGTGGCGGAGTTGGAGGCTGGAATGATCTCGGATCGGACCAAGAAGGCGCTGGCTGCTGCCAAGAAGCGCGGCACCAAGCTTGGCGGCTTCCGGGGCTTCGTTCCAACTTCTCGCATGCGCAAGCTGTCCGCCGAGGCGCTACAGGCGCGCACCGAAGCGAGGGCCGCTGATCTTGCTCCGACCATCAAAGACCTGCAGGCAGCCGGGAAAACGAGATTTTGTGGCGACGGCAAGGAAGACCGCCAAAAGGGTCAAGCGGACGATGGCTGGTCGGCCTCCCAAGAAAACCAAATCGTCAGCCTCTCGAAAGGCGGTCGGCAAGAACAAGAGGGCCAAGAAGGCGGCGAAGAAGACGACGAGGCGTCGCCGCTGATATGTCTAAGGGGGCGCGCCGGTAGTCTGTCAGCCGAGGCCGCAAGAAACGCATTGGTCCGCCGCTACGCGCGCGGCGCCGCGAGGATCAACTGGCGTCTTGCCGCCCCTTGTCCGTGACCTCATACAAAACATCGCTGACATTGGGCGATGTCGCCATGAGCCACCCAAGTTCGACCAGCCGCTCGTATTTCTGCCGGTCGATATTGCCGGCTGTATATTTGCGACCACCTTGCGCAATGAGCTTGCAAAGCAGCTTGCGGTCGTCATCTAGATCGACCGTCACGCTTGATCTCTCATGTCTGTCATTCTGCCGGAGCTGTCGGAGATGGCGGCATCGAAGTCTTAGGAAAAGTAAGAGGGAACGTCGAATTTGAGAGCGATCGCGTGGCTGCTTCTTCTTCAATGAGCCGTCTCTCAATATAGCTGCGCTCCAGGTCAGTGAGTTGGGTCTTCAATAGCCGGAGATAACGGTGGATGTTGTTGCGGTGCGCGCAGGCGGGCCAGGCTTTCGTCGATCATGCTCGTCATCCCTTGACGGTCGTAGTGCGTTCCTTCGAAAGGAGGAGAGGTTCCCTCGGCCAAATCACATAGTTCAGACCGGATGGGTGTCAAGGCGCTCCCGTTGCCGGCGCCGCTAGGTTTCAGGTTTGGCGCTCTTCGCCTCAACCATCTAAGGTTAACGTTTTCGCGCTATACGCAGGCTGGGGGTCAAAAGATCATGTTGCGCGCGCTGGGACGGCTGCTGTTGCGAGGTGCAGTGAGCATGGGGATCTGCGCTGTGACCGCGCTCTGCTTGACCGGATTCTTATCTTTGGTCGCGGCCAGTTTTCAGCCGAAAAAGCAAGCCGTCGCTGAAATGATCGCTAGAGGTAACTGCAAGCCCGGCCGTTGCCGTCCTAAGACGAGCGGCAGGCGCCAAGTCGTTGCCGCAAAGGTCCAATAGAGCCTGCCGTCGGCGTAGTGCCAGCCTCTTATTTTATTTCGCGAAACTTGCAGTCTGCACGGTCGAAGCTGGCAGACACTTTCGGGCTGTCTCGATTTCAGCGTCAGTGGCGCCCTTGCTTCGAGCCCATGCCTCCGCGGCAGACTCTGAATATCTGGCTACGTAAAACCGGACCACGGTGCACGACAGACGCCGGGGCGCTGTCGGCTTTTCGCTGGCTAAGGCAGTTTGCCCCAGCATCGTAACAATAGCTGCGGTCGCAAATCCAAGCTTGAGCATGAAACCCCCGTCTGTGCCCTGCAGAGGGCAAACCTTGGGTAACCTGTTTCGGTTCCAGTCAGCAGTGCGCGTTCCAGCCGATCGTGATCACCGATTCCAGGCCATCGTGATCACCCATTCCAGAGCATCGTGATCACCGTTTCCAGCCGATCGTGATCGCTATTTCCAGCGATCATGATCGGGGACAACCAGGAGGCGTCCACTGCTGACAGTCTGCAACCGGGGTAGCTCGGTCTTTTGCCCAACCGCAGAGGATCGAGATGCCGACAGAGAGACTGTCCATGCGCCACATTCGCGAAGTTCTACGCCTGCACTACAGCGTCGGCATGTCGCAACGCGCCGTTGCCCGCAGCCTCGGTCTGGCCCAGGGCACGATTAGCAAGTACGTCAACCGAGCCCGCCGCGCCGGCCTGACCTGGCCATTGCCAACAGAGCTGGATGATGACGTCCAGCTCGAGAACCGCCTGTTTCCGCCGCCTTCCGATCGGCCCAGCGACGAGCGCCCGCATCCCGACTGGGCGCTCGTACATCGCGAGCTGCGGCGCCTGAACGTCACGCTGATGCTGTTGTGGGAGGAGTATTGCGACGCCAACTCCGACAGCTTCAGCTATGCGCTTGCTTCCAGCTTTCCCATTGTTCGATTTTCGGAGCGTTCTTGAGTTGCTCTTCAGTGATGTCCACACGGTATCCGCCGAGCTTCTCATCGTAGTCCAGCATCGGCCAGGGAATCGGGTAATGGTCCGCGCCGATGCCGAAAAAGCCCCCCAAACTCAGGACCGCGTAGGCGATGCGGCCGCTGGTTTTATCGATCACAAGGCGCTCGACCTTCCCGATGCGCTTACCGTGTGCGTCATAGACCGCAGTTCCTTCCACCCGATCGCTTGCGATCAGCGAGGATGTGGTTCCGTTCTCCGTCATGGGTGCGCGCTGTATTGTGGTCACCATAGTATCGTCTCCTTGATTGCCAGCCACCTGTTGCGCATATGAAAACCGGTGCCTCGGCCCTGACCGCTGATCAGTGGCCCCGCAGCCTTGCATTCTGTTGCAAGCGTTTACGCTGCCATCGCGCTCGTTGCGTTGACAGTCGTCAACGCTGGGAGGCTCTCGTCAACTCGACAGTGTCGGCACCGCAGTCCGCGCTGCAAAAGATATCTCTGCTTTGTTGACGGATAGCAGCGCGAAACAATCCAACCACCACCTCAATCCGTCCCTGGCGACCTCACCGCGACCGGCGATGTCAGGTGATCGCCGAATTGGAGGTTCCGATGGCCACCACCCTGACAATCAATGGCGAGCAGAAATCGTTCGACGCGCCGACGGATATGCCGCTGCTGTGGGTTCTGCGTGACGTGCTCGGCATGACTGGAACGAAATTCGGCTGCGGCATCGCGCAATGTGGCGCCTGCACCGTGCATATCGACGGCAAGCCGGTGCGTTCCTGCATGCTGCCGGTCGGCGCGATCCGCAATCGCGCCGTCACCACCATCGAAGGCATTGGCGCGACGCCTTCTGGTGCGAAAGTGCAGAAGGCCTGGCTCGATCTCGAAGTGATCCAGTGCGGCTATTGTCAGCCGGGCCAGATCATGTCGGCCGCCGCCTTGCTCGGGGCCACATCCAATCCGGACGACAGCGATATCGACGCTGCGATGGCGGGAAATATCTGCCGCTGCGGCACCTATGTGCGGATTCGCGCCGCCATCAAACAGGCCGCCTCCGGCCGCCAGTCGTAGGAGCGCGCCATGATCCTTGCAGAAAAAACTATCCTTGCCGAAAAGGTTTCCGGCGACGTTTCACGCCGCACGCTGGTGACGGCTGGTTTGGCGGGCGGATTTCTGCTCGCATTCCATCTCCCCCTGCGTGCGCTGGCGCCAAACGAGCCGGTGCAGCCGCCGGACGCGACGGAGGGCAAGTTCGCGCCCAATGCCTTCATCCGCATCGATCAGGCCGGCCACACCACATTGGTGATGCCGCAGGTCGAAATGGGTCAGGGCGTCTACACCGCGATCGCGATGATCCTGGCCGAGGAACTCGACGCCGATTTTCCACATGTGACGCTCGAGCATGCGCCGCCAAACGACAAGCTCTACGGCAATCCGGTGTTTGGTCTTCAGGTCACCGGCAATTCCAATTCGATCCGGGCGTGGTGGACACAACTGCGCAAAGGCGGCGCCGGCGCTCGCGCCATGCTGGTCCAAGCCGCCGCGCAACAATGGCGGGTCGATCCGGCAAGCTGCAGGGCGGCAAACGGCGAGGTCATCCATAAAGAGAGCGGACGCAGGCTTTCCTATGGCGAACTGGCGCAAGCCGCCGGCAGCCAAACGCCGCCACGAGACGTCGCGATCAAGGACCCGAACGATTTCGTGTTGATCGGCAAGCCGCTAAAGCGCCTCGACACGCCCGACAAGGCCAACGGCAAGGCGGTCTACGGGATCGACGCGATCCTCCCTGGCATGAAGTGCGCAACCGTCGCGGCATGTCCGGTGTTCGGCGGCAAGGTTGGTAAAGTCGACGACAGCGCCGCCAAGAAAATCCCGGGCGTGCAGAAGATCGTCGTGCTGGACGACATGGTCGCCGTGGTCGGCGATCACATGTGGGCCGCCAAGAAAGGCCTCGATGCGCTCGTCATCGACTGGAACGAAGGCCCGAACGCACACATCAGCTCGAAAGACATCTGGCGGGATTTGCGCGCGGCCAGCGAAAAGGACGGCGCGGTCGCCAAATCCGAGGGCGATATCGCCAAGGGCCTTGCGACCGGCGACAGGCTGGACGCGTCGTATGAACTGCCGTTCCTGGCGCATGCGCCGATGGAGCCGGTGAACGCCACGGTTCACGTCACACCCTCCTCCTGCGAAATCTGGACCGGCACGCAGATCATGACCCGGGTGCAGTCGGAGGCGGCGAAAGCGGCCGGGCTGTCGGTCGAGAAAGTGACCGTCAACAACCACCTGCTCGGCGGAGGTTTCGGCCGCAAGCTCGAGCCCGACATGGTGGTCGCGGCGGTGCGCGTGGCAAAGCAGGTCGATGGCCCCGTAAAAGTGGTGTGGACCCGCGAAGAAGACATCCAGCATGACGTCTATCGTCCGGTCTATCGCGACACGATTTCGGCGACTTTGTCCGACGGCAAGATCGTCGGCTGGAGATACAAGGTCAGCGGCTCGGCGGTGATCGCGCGCTGGCTGCCGCCGGCATTCCACAAAGGCATCGATATCGACGCCGTCGACAGCGCCGTCGATGCGCCTTATGACATTCCCAATTTCCACGTCGAGTATGTCCGCGCCGAACCGCGGGCGGTGCCGACCGGGTTCTGGCGCGGCGTCGGCCCCAATAACAATGTCTTTGCGATCGAAAGCTTCATGGACGAACTGGCGCGCAAGGCGGGCAAGGATCCGATCGACTTCCGCCGCGGCATGCTGGGCAAGAACCCACGTCTGTTGGCCGCGCTCAATCTGGTCGCGGAAAAATCCGGTTGGGACCAGTCGCTTCCCACGCGCGTCGGACGCGGCGTCAGCGTGCAGCCGTCGTTCGGCAGTTTTATTGCGACCGTGGTCGAAGCCGAAGTCGATGAACAGGGCGAAGTGCATCTGCATCGCGTATCATCCGCCGTCGATACCGGCATTGCCGTCAATCCCGATACCATCATGGCCTAGCTCGAAGGCGGTTTGATCTTCGGCCTGACCGCCGCGCTCTACGGCGAAATCACCATCGACAAAGGTCGCGTCCAGCAATCCAACTTCCACGACTACCGCATGCTCCGGATCGACCAGGTGCCGAAGATCGAGGTTCACGTCATCAAGAGCGGCGCGGCGCCGGGCGGCATCGGCGAAACCGGCGTGACGGCGGGGCCGCCGGCGCTGCGCAACGCGATTTATGCCGCGACCGGCGTCGCCTTGCGGCGACTGCCGATCGACCGCTCGCTGATCGCTCTGGGGAGGAAAGCATGAGCTCCGCCATGCGTCGCATTCTCGTTAGCGTTACAGGGATCGTGGTGATCGCGGTGCTCGCAGCCGCCTGGATCCTGCGCGGTCGCGATCCGATGGCGTTTGCGGATGGCCCGATGGTCAAGCTCGCGGATTACCGCGGCCCCAATCCGACCGGCGTCCCGGCCGCGCTCGCCAAGGCGAGCCTGGTGGAACGCGGCGCATATCTGGCGCGGGCGGCTGATTGCGAGGCCTGCCATACCAGCCAGGACGGCAAGCCCTATGCCGGCGGCCTCGGTTTCAAGCTGCCATTCGGCACGCTGTACTCGACCAACATCACCCCCGATAAAGACACCGGCATCGGCAATTACAGCGATCAGGATTTTCTCAATGCGGTTCATCGCGGAATCCGCGAGGACGGCGCGCGGCTTTATCCGGCGATGCCGTTTGCGTCCTACAGCTATTTGACCGACGAGGACGCGCTGGCAATCAAAGCCTATCTGTTCAGCCTGTCGCCGGTGCACGCGGAGGATCCCGAGAACACGCTGAAATTTCCGTTCAACCAGCGCTGGGCGCTGGGGTTATGGTCGGCGGTGTTCAATCGGGATACGCGGTTTGAGCCGGACACCTCGAAGACCCCGGAATGGAACAGGGGCGCTTATCTCGCGGAGGCGCTGGCCCATTGCGGCGAATGCCACACGCCGCGAAACCTGGCGTTTGCGCTGGACAACCGCAAGAAATTTGCCGGTGCCGTCACCGCGGGCTGGCGCGCCTACAACGTCACATCGGACAAGGCGACCGGCATCAGTGGCTGGAGCGACGACGATCTCGTCGCCTATCTTGCGATCGGCCACGCCAACGGCCACGGCACCGCTTCGGGGCCGATGGGCGAAGCGGTCGACCGCAGCTTGAACCATCTGGTGCCAGCGGACATCCGCGCTGTGACGGCCTACCTGCGCACGGTGCCGCCGATCACCTCGCCCGACTTGCCGGCGAGCGTGGCGACGCCCGCGCCGGCCTCGCACAAGCAGGGAGGCGGCACACAAGAGGCGCGCGGCAAGATGGTATTCGAGGGCGCCTGCGTCAGTTGTCACGGCTGGACCGGCGAAAGTTCAATCTCACCCTTTGCCACAATCGCCGGAGCGTGGGCGGTCAACGATCCCAGTGCGGTCAATGTCGTCCAGGTCGTGCTTCACGGAACCAAGCGGCACACCCCACCCGACGCCATCTCGATGCCGGCGTTCGGCGATGCCTATTCCGATACGGAAATCGCCGCGCTCGCCAATTACGTCACCGCGCGCTTCGGCAGCAAGCCATCGCACCTCACCGCGCAGGACGTGGCGGAGTTGCGCCAGCAGGCGTCGGAGTAGAGGCCGCTGTCGACTGAGTGGTGCTGGGCGGCGCGCGGAGCGGCCCGCACTCTCAATTGTCATCCTGGGTCTCGCCTTCGGCGTGTCCGATGACTTATCCAGTAGGCCGCAGCTTTTCGGTTCTATCATGGACATCTGTATCATCGGGTCAAGCCGGACGATGACAGTTGGGGCATGGCTGCGGGCGCCAATCATGAATTTTGGGATCGCCCTGCGCGTTCACCGGATGCGACCACTCGGGTAGCAGGCAAAACGAAAGATGCCTATGGCGTATGAATGGGCGCCTCGGGGTTTTCATAGGGTAATCTGAAAAACTGGCGCACCCGACACGATTCGAACGTGTGACCTTTGCCTTCGGAGGGCAACGGTCAGACGCGCAGACGATCTCTTAGTCACGGTGTGCTACGGAAGAGCATAGATAAATCTGCTCCTCATTCACGCCCTAGCCGTCCAGCGACCCAATGAAAGTAATCCGTTGGGCCTCTGTTGCGACATCGTCAAATCAGTGTTTTCCGGCATCGTCTATCACGCCAATTATCTGCGCTTCATGGAGCGCGGGCGCACCAATCATCTGCGATTGATGGGCGCCGAGCAGCACGCGCTGTTCGCGGAAGTGGAAACGGAAACGCCGGGCTTTGCGTTTGTGGTGCGATCGATGACGCTCGGTTTCCTCAAGCCCGCGCGGATGGACGACGTGCTCGAGGTCGTGACCTGGCCGGTCGCGGTGAAGGGCGCTTCGATCGTGTTGGCGCAGGAGGTGCGGCGCGGCGCGGACGTGCTGGTGAAGGCCGAGGTGCGCGTCGCCTTCATCAGCGAAGGCCGGGCGCAGCCCATCCCGAAATCGATCCGCGCCCTGATGAAAGCCGATTTGGCCTAGCTATCGGCCGATAGGCGATCGGCCATCGACTTCGCAGCATTCAGCGATTAAATCGAGCCATCATCAAGATCGAGGCTTGCCATGTCACGTCCGCCGCTCCCGCCATTTACGAAAGAGACTGCCGCCCAGAAAGCCCGCATGGCGGAAGACGCCTGGAATTCGCGCGATCCCGAGCGCGTGGCGCTCGCCTATACCGAGGACAGCCGCTGGCGCAACCGCTCGGAATTTTTCGAGGGCCGCACGGCGATCGTCGCCTTCCTGAAACGCAAATGGGCAACCGAGCTCGACTATCGCCTCATCAAGGACCTCTGGGCATTCGACGGCAACCGCATCGCGGTGCGCTTCCAGTATGAGTGGCACGATGCCGGCGGACAGTGGCATCGCTCCTATGGCAACGAGCAGTGGGAGTTCGACGAACATGGCTTGATGCGCCGGCGCGAGGCGAGCATCAACGATTTCAAGATTGCCGAGAAGGACCGCCGCTTCCACTGGCCCGCGCCCGGCCCGCGTCCGGCCGATGTGTTGGGGCTGAGCGAGAGTCCGTTCTAGGAAGTCTTCGCGCCGCGGGTGAGGAAGCGGGTGATCGCGCGGCCGAGCCGTTCATTGTCGACCGGCTCTACGAGCGACGCCTTGGCTTGCGCGATCACGGCATCGGGCGCGTGGCCTTTGCGGATATCACAACAGAGATGGGCAAAGCCGGTGTCGAACTCCGGATGCGGCTGCACCGATAGCGCCGTCCCATTGCCGTAAAGCAGTCCGGCATGTTCGGTGAAAGCCGAGAACAGGATCGTTCGCGCCCCGGGCGGCGGCTCGATCACCTGGTCCTGATGGGAGGCGGCAATGGCGATGCGCTCGCCCTCGATGACGCCGTTTCCGGGCGCGATGTCGTAGACATGCCGTCCAATGCCCCAGCCTTTCTCCGACTTCCGAACCGTGCCGCCGAGCGCCTGCGCCATCAATTGGTGGCCGAAGCAGACGCCGACCATGGGAGTTTGGCTGGCATAGGCCTTCCGCACGAAGTCTTCGAGCGGCGCAATCCAGTCGAACTCGTCGTAAACGCCGGCCGGTGAGCCGGTGATGAGAACCGCCTGCAATGCGCCGGGATCGGGAAACGGCTCGCCGTTGATGATGCTGACGGTGTCGAAATCGATCGACGCGTCTGCGGCGCGGATCATGCGTTCGAACATCTGCGGGAACGAGCCGTAGCGGGCGCGGGTACGCTCGCTGACCAATCCCGTTTCGATGATTGTGATGCGTGACATGAAGCGCCGCGAGAGCTTGCGAGAGCGCACCCTGGCTCAAGGGCGCGTCGGTCCCGCGGAGGTAGCATCACGGCGCCGCAATTCCAAGATCGGTCGTCCCCGCTTTTCGCGGGGACGACCATGTAGGCAACGCTTACGCCGCGGCCTTCTGACGCGCGAGCTCCGCCTTGTACAGCTCGAACTCTTCCGCAATCGCCTTGGCGATGCTCGGCCGCGCGCGCAGACGCTCGAAATAGGCCTTCACCGCCGGCCATTTCGTAAGCTCGACCGGCGGCGTCGCCATGGTCCAGTTGATGACCGTGACGAGATAGGCGTCCGCGACGCTGAAATGGTCGAGCAGGTAGTCGCGGCCCTTCAGGTAGTTCTCGAGATAGTCGAGCCGCGACAGGTTCTTCTCCAGCACGTAGCTCTTCACTTCCGGCACGGCTTTCTTGTCGAGCAGCGGAACGAACAGCCCCTTGTGCAGTTCGGTACCGATGAAGCAGAGCCACTGATGCAGCCGGCTGCGTTCGATACCGGTTGAAGCGCCGAGGCTGGCCTTCGGGAAACGGTCGGCGACATATTGCAGGATCGCGGCGTTCTCGGTCAGCACCGTGCCATCGTCGGTGCGCAAGGTCGGCACCAGCCCGAGCGGGTTTACTTTCCGGAAATCCGAGCCGTCGCTCTGCACCACCTTGGTCTTGGGATCGACCTCGAGATAGTTCGCGGCCTCACCCGCCTCGTAGAGCGCGATCCGGGTCGCCATCGAGCAGGCGAGCGGCGAGAAATAAAGGTCCATGGGTGCCTCCTTGGCGGCCTGGGCCCGTCAAGCCGGGCCGGGGTTGATTTTTATACTGTCTCGCATAATATAAGTTCGGTCAAGGAATTTTTTGCGAAATGGTACAAAAAATTAAAAAGCCGTCGCTGAGGGCACCGCCGCCGAAAATCGAGGCGCCCTGTGGCGCCGAAGCGGCGCGGGAGGCCGCGCGCCTATGAGCCGGACGTGGCGCTCGGGAAAGCGCTCGATCTGTTCCGCAAGGACGGCTTTGCGGCGACGTCGCTCGACGATCTCAGCGCCGCGACCGGCATGAACCGGCCGAGCCTCTATGGGGCGTTCGGCGACAAGCGCGAACTTTTCATCAAGAGCTATCAGCGTTATCGCGACGACGCGCGCGCGGCGATGATCGACATCTTCCGCGGCGAGCTGCCGATCCGCGAGCGGCTCGCGCGGGTCTATGCGATCGCGCTCGGCATCTACCTCTCCGGCGAAAGCCCGCGCGGCTGCTTCACGGTGATGACGGCGGCGTCCGAGGCCGTGTTCGATCCGGAGATCCGCAGCATGGTGCTGGAAGGGTTTGTCGAGCTCGACAAGGCGTTCGCGGCCTGCTTCCGCCAGGCCAGGGAAAAGGGCGAGCTCCCCGAAAGCGCCGACCCGATCGTGCTGTCGCAATTGGCCTCGGCCACCATCCACACGATTGCGATACGGGCCCGCGCCGGCGTCCCGCGCAAGGAACTGGAAGCGATCGTCAAGGGTGCGATCGATCTGATGCTGCGCGTGGCCTGAGGCTGCAGCGCAAGAATTTTAGTAGCCCCGACTGCGGTCGACGATATTTTCCAGCGCGCCGCCCGCCTCGAAGCGCTCGATCTGGCGGGCGACGTAGTTCGAAATCTCGTCGGGATCGGTGTCGGCCGCGTTATGTGGCGTGAGCACCACCTTCGGATGGGTCCAGAACGGGCTGTCGGAGGGCAGCGGCTCCTGCGCGAAGACATCGAGCGAGGCCGCGCCAAGCGTGCCGTCGTCGAGACAGGCGAGCACATCTGTCTCGCTCTGCAATCCGCCGCGGCCGGCATTGATCAGGACCGGCGCGCCCATTGGGCTCGTGCGGTGCAGCTTTGCAAGAATGTTGCGGTTGAGGATGTGCCGGGTTTCCGGGGTCAGCGGCAGCAGGCAGACCAGGATATCGGTCCGGCGCAGGAAGGGTTCGAGCCCGGCTTCGCCGTGAAAGCATTGGACGCCCTCGATCGTCCTTTCGTTGCGGCTCCAGCCGGCCACGCGGAAACCGATGCGGCGCAGGATTTCCGCCGCGTTCGCGCCCAGCGTGCCCAGGCCCATGATGCCGACCGAGATCGCATTCGCCGGCCATTGGTATTTGGGCGCCCAGCGCTTGGTCCGCTGCGAGTCGCGCAGGTAAAGTTCCTGGCGGTGATGCATCAGCACATGCAGCACGACATACTCGGCCATCCGATCGGTGAGGTCGCCGACGGCAACCCGCACCAGCGGCACACCGGGCAGGGACTTGTCGGCCATCAGGGCATCGACGCCGGCGCCGAGATTGAAAATCACCCTTAGATTGGGAAAGGCGGCGAGCTCACCGGGGGCCGGTTTCCAGACCGCGGCGTAATGGACGGCTGCGGGGTCCAGCTTCGCCTGTGGTAACGACAGGACCGGCCGGTCACGGCAGACCTCGTCGAACCGGGTTTTCCATCGTTCCGGCGACCAATTGTCGGTTCCGCCGTGGATCAGCAGCGCCAGCGCGCCCTTGCTCATTAATTCTGCCCCAAAACCAACGTGACCTGCACCACAGTACAGTTCAGCGCACGGGTCTAGTCTTCCTGCATCAAACAGGGGAGACCTCCGATGCGTAAACTGATCCTGATTTCCGCCCTGCTTTTGGCTTCCGCCTCCGCCCAGGCCGGCCAAGGTCAAGGGCGCGGCCTCGTGCTCGCCGCCGACACGCCGGCTGTGACCACCGCCGACGCGCTGCCCCAGCCGCTACCCCCGGTCGCCAAGAGCGAAGCCAAGACCGACGCCAAGACCGAAGCCAAGGCCGACGCTAACACCGACGCTAAGACCGACGCGCCCAGGCAGCAGGCGAGCGAGCCGTCCGCGCCTGCGCCCCGCGCCGCCAAGCCGCGCTCTCAGGCCCGCCGCTATGACAGCGACGAAGCCAAGGCCCGCCGGATCGCCGCCAAATACGGCATCTCCTGGTAAGGCCCGATTTTTAGGTCGCGGCGACGTCCGGTCGCCGCGACTTTCCCCTCGCACGCAGGAGATACGACCATGACCCACGTCAAATACGTCCTTATCGTCCTCTGCACCTTCAGCCTCTGCGCGAAGATCGTCGGCCACACCTATCGCCATATTCATACGGCGGCGACCGAGAGCACGGTGCAATAAGGCCTTCCGCGTATTCCACTGAACGCCGGAACCCGCCTTAGAATTTCTTGCGCATATTTTTTACCCTTGGCTGTCGGCTGCGGGCATACTCGTTCGTCCTTGAGATAAATGGGACGCTCGCGCATGCTCTACGCCATACTTTGCTACCACGATGAGGACTTTGTCGGCTCCTGGACCAAGGAGCAGGACGAAGCCGTGATGAAAAAGCTCTCCGTGGTGCAGGAGAACCTCGCCAAACAAGGCCGGCTCGGTCCGGTGGCGCGGCTGTTGCCGACCACGGCCGCCACCACGCTGCGCAAGGACGATCCCCCGCTCGTGCTCGACGGCCCCTATGCCGAGACCAAGGAGCAATTGCTCGGCTTCTACCTGATCGACTGCAAGAATCTCGACGAAGCGCTCGATGTCGCCCGCGACCTGGGCGCCGCCAATCCAGGCGGCGCCTATGAGATCCGTCCGGTCGGCATGTTCGCGCCCGGGAAAGCATCGGCATGACCACGACCGACACCGCCTGGATCGACGCCGCGCTCTCGTCGGCGCGGCCCCAGGCGGTCGGTGCGCTGCTCCGCTATTTCCGCGATCTCGACACCGCAGAGGAGGCGTTCCAGAACGCCTGCCTGCGCGCGCTGAAGACCTGGCCGCAAAACGGACCGCCGCGCGATGCGGCGGCGTGGCTGATCATGGTCGGGCGCAACGTCGCGATCGACGAGGTTCGCCGCAACCGCAGGCAGCAGCCGCTGCCCGAGGACGACCAGGCGATTTCCGATCTCGACGATGCCGAGGAGGAGATCGCCGAACGGCTCGACGGCTCGCATTACCGCGACGACATCCTGCGGCTCTTGTTCATCTGCTGCCATCCCGACCTGCCGGCGACGCAGCAGATCGCGCTGGCGCTGCGCATCGTCTCCGGACTTTCGGTGAAGCAGATCGCGCGCGCCTTTCTGGTCTCCGAAGCCGCGATGGAGCAGCGCATCACCCGTGCGAAGGCCCGCGTCGCCGAGGCCGATGTGCCGTTCGAGACGCCGGGCGCGGTCGAGCGCTCCGAGCGGCTGGTGTCGGTCGCCGCCATGATTTACCTGATCTTCAACGAGGGCTATTCGGCGAGCGGCGATACCGCCGAAATCCGCAAACCCATGTGCGAGGAGGCGATCCGCCTGGCGCGGCTATTGCTGAGGCTGTTCCAGAGCGAGCCGGAGATCATGGGGCTGACCGCGCTGCTCTTGCTGCAACATGCCCGCGCCAATGCGCGGTTCGATGCCGAAGGCGCGCTGATCCTGCTCGACGATCAGGATCGCTCGCTGTGGAATCAGAAACTGATCGCCGAGGGGCTCGCGCTGATCGACAAGGCGATGCGCCATCGCAGGAGCGGGCCCTATCAGATCCAGGCGGCGATCGCAGCGCTGCATTCCCGCGCCGAAAAGCCCGAAGATACCGACTGGAAGCAGATCGACCTGCTTTATGGCGCGCTCGAGCTCGTCCAGCCTTCGCCGATCGTCACGCTCAACCGCGCGGTCGCGGTCTCCAAGGTGCGCGGGGCGGAAGCCGCCCTCGAGATGATAGAGCCGCTGGCGCCGCGGCTTTCCAATTACTTTCATTTCTTCGGCGTGCGCGGCGCCTTCCTGATGCAGCTTGGCCGCGACGAAGAGGCTCGCGTCGCGTTCGACCGCGCGATCGCGCTCGCCAATACGTCCGCCGAAGCCGCCCACATCCGCATGCATCTCGACCGCCTGATGCGTGACAGCCGGAAGCCCGGCGCAAAAATTTCAAAAAAATAATCGGCGGCCTGTCGGATCGCCGCTCCCCCGTTCGTCTATTGGGCAGAGCATCACGGATGCACGGCCAATTGTAGGGAGCAAGCCATGTCGACGAACGTGCTGGGCGAGCCGGTCTCGATGCAAGCAATTTTACTGAGCCGCCTTCTTGGCGCCCTCGTCATCCTGTTCATGCTGTTCGACGGCGCGAACAGGCTCGTGCCCTGGCCGGCTGTCACGGAAGCGATGGACAGGATCGGCTATGGATCGAGCGATGCGCTGGCGCGCGCCCTGGGCGTCATCAGCGTGGCCTGCAGCGCCCTCACTACAGTCCCGCCGACCTCGATCCTGGGCGCGATCCTCTGGACCGGCTATTTCGGTGAACTCGTCGCCACGCATCTGAAGATCTTTTGAACAACGGGAGCAGTTCATGTTCGAGACCATTGTCATCATCGCGGTCGTGCTCGCGGTCATCATCGCGGCCATACTGATCCTGGCGGCGACCAAGCCCGACACGTTCCGTATCGAGCGCACGGCGGTCATGAACGCGCCTGCGGAAAAAATCTTTCCGCTGATCGCCGATTTCCATCAGTGGCTGAACTGGTCGCCCTGGGAAGGACGCGATCCCGCGCTGAAGCGCACCTACTCCGGCGCCGAGCGCGGCAATGGCGCGGTGTACGCGTGGGAAGGCAACAAGAATGTCGGCTCAGGGCGCATGGAAATTCTCGAGGCCACGACGCCTTCGAAGGTCGAGATCAAGCTCGACTTCCTCAAACCGTTCGAGGCTCATAACACCGCCGAGTTCACCATGCTGCCGCAAGGTGGGGCAACCAAGGTCGTCTGGGTGATGCAGGGGCCCGCGCCCTTCATGTCGAAGCTGATGCAGGTGTTCATGAGTTTCGACAACATGATCGGAAAGGACTTTGAGGCCGGCCTCGCCAAACTCAAGACGATTTCCGAGAGATAATCCGGTCAACCGCCATTATTCACCAAGGAGCGAACGATGCTGAATCCCTACCTGTTCTACAACGACAACTGCGAAGCCGCGTTCAAATATTACGAGAAGGTGCTCGGCGGCAAAATCGAATTCATGCTGCGCGCCGACGAGGGGCCTGCCGACATGAAGCCCGGGCCCGGCCGGGAAAAGAAGATCATGCATGCGCGGATGTCGTTCGGCGGCCAGGTTTTGATGGCCTCCGACGCGCCTCCCGGACATTTTCACAAGCCGCAGGGCTTTTCGGTGTCGCTGACGGTGGCTGACCTCGCCGAGGCCGAGAAGAAGTTCAAGGCATTGGCCGAAGGCGGCAGTGAGAACATGCCGTTCGGCAAGACCTTCTTCTCGAAAGGCTTCGGCATGTGCACCGATCAGTTCGGCACGCCCTGGATGGTCAACTGCCCGCTCGAAGGCATGTGAAACCGGCTGGGCCGACTACCGGCACGGCCGGTACATCGCGGTCAGTTCCCGTCCGCGCAGCAGCAGCAGCCGCGACGTCAACCCGCCACGGCGGGCGATCCAGTCCCGCACCGGGCCGGGATAGGCTTCCAGCACCAGCCTGGAAGCTTCCGGCTCGGCATAGATTTTTCCGCGACGGTCGATCGACCGCGCCGCGTGGAATCCGAGCACGGCGCGGCGTGTCACGCAGATGCGGTCGTGCGGAACGACGCTCAGCACCAGCGTGCAGGCCGACAGGCAGGGGCCGTCGATCACCACGCGCTCGCCGGAAGCGCGGACCTCGTCGAACAGGTCGATGAACGGGCCGACCTGTCCGCCCGGGCTTGCGAGAATCCGCACCTCGGCGCGCGCGAACAGCGTCGCGAACGCCCATAGCGCGACGGCAAGCAGGACGGTGAAGATGATCCGCGTGATGGTCAAGATGGCGTCACCCGTTTCGCCGTTGGCCGCGCAGCGTCGGCAGCCCGATGCCGGCGGCATCGAAGCCGCCGTCGACGGCCAAAATTTGTCCGGTGATGTAGCTGGCGCGATCGCTGCACAGGAAGAAGATGGCCTCCGCCAGTTCCTCTTCAAGCCCGTAGCGGTTGAGCGGGATCGCATCGTGATAATCGGCGCGAATTTCCGGCGTGTGCACCGCCTTCGCCATCGCGGTGTCGACCGGCCCGGGCGCCACGCCATTGACGCGGATGCCGAGCGAGGCCAGCTCGACCGCGAGTTGCTTGGTGAGATGCGCCAACCCCGCCTTGCTGGTGCCGTAGGCTGAACGCAATGTGGAGGCGCGCACCGCCGAGATCGACGTGATGTTGACCACAGCGCCGCCGCCATGCTCGCGCATCAACGGCGCCGCCGCCTTGGTGCAAAGGAAGGGCCCTGTGAGATTGACCGAGAGGATCCGGCTCCAGTCGGCATCGGCGGTTTCGAGCAGCGGCGCGAACACCGCCACCCCCGCATTGTTGATCAGCGCATCCAGCCGGCCGAAGCGTTTTGCCACTTGATCGAATGCGGCGGCGACCGCCCTGGAATCGGAGACGTCGCAATGCAGCGCCAGCGTCTCGTCCGGCTTTGCGAGCTCAGCGACCGCTCCGCGCAGCAATTCGCCTTCGATGTCGAGCAGCGCCACGCGCCAGTCGTCGGCCAGAAACCGCCTGGCGGTGGCAAGCCCAATCCCGCGCGCGGCGCCGGTGACAAGTGCGACTTTTTGCGGGACAGGGGGCATGGCATGGCTATCCAGTGGCTGAGCTTTCGATTTCGCTCTCCCTAGCACGAAAGCCAAGCCTGGGAGCGCCGGCATGATCGATGCCGGCGCTTCCCGAGAAGTAAGGCGATCAGGCCGCCGCCCTGTTCTTGATGGCTCCCACGATCGCCGTCAGCACGGCGCCCGCCACGCCGCCGCCGGCCACCTGGCCGATAATGCTGCCGATATCCGGCGTCGAGGCGCTATTGGCAAGCAATGGAACGAGCATGCCAAGAAGCTGTCCACCGGCGCCGCCACCGATAGCTCCGACAATGGTGTTTGTAAGCGTGCCGAGATCGACGTTCTTGGCAGCGCCGGCGACAACGTTGCCGCCGACGGCGCCGCTGATAATCTGGATGATGAGGTTGATGAGTAATCCTGACATGACGCGACACTCCCCCGATCCGGTGTTGAGGTGCAGCATGCATGCGCGGCGCCGGACCATCGCCGCGCCACCCCCAAGTCTATTCGCAGAGGTTGATTCGGTCACGCTGCGCACGCGAAGGATCGGACGGTGGACTTGACGGAACCGCGCAGAAGCCTTTGCGACCGTGAAAGGAGAAATTTCGATGCAGCCCATCAAGCCGCCGCTTTGGGAAACATGGCGTCCCGGCGTGCAAACCCGGATGTTGGTGTCCGCCGAGAGCGGCGCGGCACAATTATGCGTCTTCGAACAACAGGTTGCGCCCGGCACCGGCGCGCCGACCCATTCGCATCCCGTCGAGGAGGTGCTGACCGTGCGTGAGGGCGAGGCGGACATGTGGATCGGTGACGATCACGTCACGGTGTACGCCGGGCAGTCGCTCTTGGTTCCGGCCCGGCGGCTGCACGGCTTCCGCAACAGCGGAACCGGCACGCTGCATGTCCATGCCGTGCTCGCTTCACCGATATTTGAGGCGACGCCCGAGGGCGCCTCCGAGCCCGTCCGGAGATGGGAAGCGGCTCGCAGATAATCCACTGCCGGAAATGTCGGTTCCGCCAGGTCCGGTTCGTCCTGGGACCGGAAACCCATGCAGGAGAATTGAATGACCTTCGCAAGCCGGGCGGACCTGATCCGCGCCATCTTCGCGGCCTATCGCGCGAACGACCGCCAGCGGGTCGAAGCGGCGCTTTCGGATGATTTCCGCTTCACCACGCCCTTCGACGACGGCATCGACAAGGAAACCTATTTTGCAAAATGCTGGAAGAACACCGGCTGGATCGAGCGCCACGACATCGAGCGGATCTTCGTGGAGGGTGAACAGGCTTTCGTCACCTATCATTGCGTATCGAAGGACGGGAAGAGCTTCCGCAACACCGAGTTCTTCGTTTTCAACGGCGACAAGGTTCGCAGCATCGACGTCTATTTCGGTGCGGCCTATCAGCACGGCGCCTTCGTGGCGCGGGCGCGCTGACGCAATTACGTCCGAAATAATTCCGCAAAGCCATGTCGGTATTGCTCAATGCCAATCGTCTTGGTGATGAGCGCCGGTGCAAACGGCCCCGAGAGATGAAGTCGAACGGAGAATGAAGATGCGCTTCATGGTGATTGTGAAAGCGAGCAAGGAAAGCGAAGCCGGCGTCATGCCGAGCACCGAACTCCTGACCGCGATGGGAAAATTCAACGAGGAGATGGTGAAGGCCGGCATGATGCAGGCGGGCGAGGGACTGCATCCGACCTCGCGCGGCGCGCGGGTCAAATATACGGGCGGGCAGGGCAGCGTGAGCCGCGGGCCGTTCAACCTGACCGGCGATCTCATCGCCGGTTTCTGGCTCGTAGAAACCGGTTCGCTCGATGAGGCAATCGACTGGATGAAGCGCGCGCCGTTCGACGGCGACGCAGAAATCGAGATCCGGCAGGTGTTCTCGCCGGATGATTTTGGCGAAGCGCTGACGCCGGAGTTGCGCGAGAACGAGGCGCGGCTGCGTGCACAGGCGGCAAAGAAATAGTTCACGAAACCAGGACAGGAATAACGATCATGCGATTCATGATGCTGATGATCCCGCAAGGCTATGAGGCCGCAGCTCCCGGCACCATGCCGCCGGCGGACGCCGTCGCGGCAATGATGAAATACAACGAGGCGCTGAAAGAAGCGGGCGTGCTGATCACGCTCGACGGGCTGCATCCGCCGTCCATGGGCGCGCGCGTCTCCTTTGCCGGCGGTAAACCTGTCGTGACCGACGGTCCCTTCACCGAGGCCAAGGAAGTCCTCGGCGGCTACTGGATGATCGACGTGAGGTCGAGGGAGGAGGCGATCGCCTGGGCCAAGAAGTGCCCGGCTTCCAGCAACGAGATCATCGAGATCCGGCAAGTTCAGGAAATGGCCGATTTCCCGGCCGACGTTCAGGAAGCCGCCGCCGGCTTCGCCGAATTGCAGGCCAGTTCCGGCAAAAATTAACATTTGTGAACGGCGCGGCCGTCGTCGTGCGCCGCTAGTGCTTTCTGCGCACGGCTCATGTAAAAGCCCTTTACATGAACTGGCGCAAAGACAGGGACAAGGATCAGGGCCGCGAGCGCGGCTATCACCACGGCAATCTCCGCGAAGCCCTGTTGCAGGCCGCGCTCGACCTCATCGGTCAAAAGGGCGCGGCCGGCTTCACCTTTGCCGACGCCGCGCGCATGGCGGGTGTCAGCCCTGCCGCGCCCTATCGTCATTTCCGCGACCGTGACGAATTATTGTCGAGCATCGCGCAACGGGGCTTCGAACAGTTTGAAGCGGCGCTGACCGAAGCCTGGGACGACGGACGTCCCGATACCATCACCGCCTTCGAGCGCGTCGGCAGGGCCTATCTCAACTTCGCGCGCGAGCAGCCGGCGTTTTATTCCGCGATGTTCGAATCCGGTATTCCCATCGACATGAATCCAACTTTGATGGCGGCGGGCGAGCGTGCGTTTGCGATCATCCGCGCCGCCGCCGAACGTCTGGCGGCGCTCGCGCCACCAGGCGTGCCGCGCCCGCCGGCGCTGATGATGGCGCTGCATATCTGGTCGATGTCGCATGGCGTGGCATCGCTGTTTGCGCGCGGCGATGCGGCGCGTCGCAAGCTGCCGATGTCGCCCGACGAGCTGCTGGAAGCCGAGGTGCTGATCTATCTGCGCGGGCTCGGCTTCCCGACCGACCGCCGGCCGCCCGAAACCAGGCCGGGGCCTGAGGAAAAGTCCGGTCCCTGGGGCAAGCCGAAATAAGATTTCAAAAATAATTTGGCGGGCGCGACCTGCTGTCCGCTTGACAAAAACGAGGGATGGGCTACGTATGTAAATGTTATTTACATTCACAACGGCGTGATGCCGTGATGGAGAAGGACATGGCCTACACCGCAGATGTCAATCGATGGCGCGGCCCCGCCGAAGAACCCTATCGTCCCCGCATGCTCGAGAGCCCGTGGCACCCCGGCTGGATCGCCGTGACCATCCTCGGCTTCCTGATCTGGTGGCCGATCGGACTTGCCCTTCTCTTTTTCACACTCGGGAGCAGAAAAATGGGTTGCTGGAGTCATCAGGATCGCTGGCAGAACAAGATGGAACGGATGCAGTGGAAGATGGAGCGGATGAAGAACCGCATGGAGCGCGGAGGCTTCGGCTTCGGCACGCCGTCGAGCGGCAACCGTGCCTTCGATGAATACCGTTCGGAAACGCTGCGGCGCCTGGAGGAGGAGCAGCAGGAGTTCCGTGATTTCCTCGGCCGCCTGCGTCATGCCAAGGACAAGGAAGAGTTCGACGCATTCATGGCGCAGCACAAGAATCGCCCGACGCCGCCGAACGACCAGCCGCCGCAGGGCTAAGTTCTGGAACGCCAAGTCCTTCCTGAAGGAGCCGCCTCAGGCCTGACGCCCTAAAGGCCCTGAGCCACAAGAACCGCCCGTTTGCCGCGCAAACGGGCGGTTTTTCATGTGCAGGAACATTAAAATCCGCAGGTTCCGGGGACCAATGGGCCGCATTTGACGCAGTTAAAATTCCTCTGTGGTAACGGGACGTTAACTCTGATTAGCGTTTGGTTAGAGGGGTGAAGTCGCGCAAACAGCCCTCGTTTTGACATGTTGGCAGGGGATTTCAGGCCCAAGGCTTCGGCGGGCCTCCCATGCGACCAAACAAGGCCTTCTTGCGCAGGCGCTTATTGCCGCGCTGAAGCTGCGCGGGTGTGAAACCGGCAGCGAGTTGCGCTCCGTGAATTTGGGACACTTGCGTCGAGGGGATATCGCTTATGAATCCGGACGTGATTCAGGCAGCCATGCCATTGCCGGCCGCAGACGTGTCGCTGATCGCGCTGTTCTGGCAGGCCCACTGGATCGTGAAATGCGTCATGCTCGGCCTGATGGCCTGCTCGGTATGGGTGTGGGCGATCGCGATCGACAAGATGTTTCTCTACTCGCGTACGCGTCGAGCGATGGACCGCTTTGAACAGGCGTTCTGGTCCGGCGAGTTGATCGAAGAGCTGTACCGGGCGCTGGCGGCCAAGCCGACGCAGTCGATGGCGGCCTGCTTCGTCGCCGCGATGCGCGAATGGAAGCGTTCCTTCGAAAGCCAGGCGCGTTCGTTCGCGGGCCTGCAGATGCGCATCGAGAAGGTCATGAACGTGTCGATCGCCCGCGAGGTCGAGCGGCTCGAGCGCCGGCTCTTGGTGCTCGCGACCGTGGGTTCGGCCGGCCCCTTTGTCGGTCTGTTCGGCACGGTCTGGGGCATCATGTCGAGCTTCCAGTCGATCGCCGCCTCGAAAAATACCTCGCTCGCGGTGGTCGCTCCCGGCATCGCCGAAGCCCTGTTTGCCACCGCGATCGGCCTGATTGCCGCCATTCCGGCGACGATTTTCTACAATAAGTTCACCTCCGAGGTGAACCGGCAGGCCCAGCGGCTGGAGGGCTTTGCGGATGAATTTTCGGCCATCCTGTCGCGCCAGATCGACGAGCGCGCCTAATGGACGGTATAATGCGAGCGGACCGGTGAGCACCAGAACATGGCGATGAACGTGGCAAGTTCGTCCGGCGGTGGCGGCCGCCGCGGCCGGCGCAAGCCTGTGATGGCGGAGATCAACGTCACGCCGATGGTCGACGTGATGCTGGTGCTGTTGATCATCTTCATGGTCGCGGCGCCCTTGCTAACCGTGAACATCCAGGTCGATCTGCCGAAGGCGGCCGGCGGCACGGCAAGCAACGCCGATACCGCCCCGCTCGAGCTGACGGTGAAGAAGACCAGCGGCGGCAGCTGCGTCTCCAAGGTCGACGTCTATCTCGGCGATACCCAGATCGCGATGAACGAGTTGGGTGCGAAGATCAAGGCGATCAAGGAAAGCAAGGGCGGCGAGCCGGTGGTCAAGATTCGCGGCGACCGCGACACCTGCTATTCCGACATGATGAAAGTGCTGGGTCTCGCGCGGGACGCCGGCTATCGCGCCAGTATCGTGGTCGTACCGGAGCAGGGTTCGTGACGGCAAACGGCCTCATCGGGAAGCTGCGCGTGCGCAAGGGGACGGCGCTGTCCGTTTTCCTGCACGTGCTTGTGCTCGGATGGGGTCTGGTCTCGTTTTCGGCGCGCTCGCTGGAGGCGCCGCCGCCGGAGGACATCATTCCCGTCGACGTCACTTCCGACGACAACATCTCCAAGGTCACCGCCGGCATGCTGACCGGCAAGAAGGAAAATCCCAAGCCGCTTGTGGAGAAGGTCGCCGAGGCGAAGCCGGTCGATGACGCCGTCGGCAAGATCGACAAGAAAGAGGTCGTGACGCCTACGGCGCCCGAGCCGCCGCCGAAGCCCGTCGAAAAACCGGTCGAGAAAAAGCCCGATCCGCCCAAGCCGGTCGTCGAGAAGCCGAAGGAAGAGCCGAAGAAGGCCGAGAAGAAGCCGGACGACAAGGGCGATGATCCGATCGCGGAGACTTTGAAGGCCGACGCCAAGAAGCCGACGCCAAAGCAGGAAACCAAGACGGCGCCGCCTGTGCCGCCGAAACCGAAGCAGGAGCGCCCCTTCGATCAGTCGAAGATCGCGGCCCTCCTCGACAAGCGCGATCCGAGCCGGCAGTCGATCACGGGCGCAGCCCTCAACGCCTCGGCGTCGCTTGGCACCTCGAAAGGCACCGCCACGACGCTCTCGCAGTCGGAATTCAACGCGCTGATCGCGCGGTTGAAGGGGCTCTGGAATGTCCCGGCGGGAATGGAGCATCCGGAGGAGATGGTCGTGGTGATTTCGGTCCACCTGACCCGCGACCGCAAGCTTGCCTCGCCGCCGCAGATTGTCTCGCGCGGCACCTCGCCGCGCTACCAGGTGGCGGCGGAGGCCGCGGTTCGCGCCGTGCTGGATGGCCAGCCCTTCAACATGCTGCGCGACGAAACCTATGACGCCTGGAAAGACATGGAAATCACCTTCGATCCAAAGACGATGTTTCGCAGCTGATGCTTTGAACAATGAGCCCGCAATGTCCGTAATCAAATTTCCGCTTTCTCCTCTGCAGATCGACCGCCGCAAGCTTCTGATCGGCGGCGCCGGCGCGACCGCAAGCCTGCTCGTGCCCTCGCTCGCGGCGGCACAGACGAAGCTGCTGGTGCCGGAGGGCACGGTCGCAGCCCTTCCGATCGCAATCCCCGCCTTCGTGGCGGGCACGCCCGGCGATGCCCAGGCCGGTGCCGACGTCGCCGGCGTCATCACCAACAACCTGCGGCGCAGCGGGCTGTTCGCGCCGATCGATCCGGCCGCCTTCATCGACCGCATCACAAACAGCGATGATCCCCCGCGTTTCCAGAACTGGAAGAGCATCAACGCGCAGGCGCTGGTGGTCGGCCGGGTAACGCGGCAGGGCGATGGACGTCTCAAGGCGGAATTCCGCCTGTGGGACGTCGCCTCACAACAGCAGCTTGCCGGCCAGTCCTATGTCACCTCGCCGGAATATTGGCGGCGCATCGCGCACATCATCTCCGACCAGATCTATGAGCGCCTGACCGGCGACAAGGGCTATTTCGACAGCCGCATCGTGTTCATCGACGAGAGCGGCGCGGCGGAGCGGCGGGTCAAGCGGCTGGCGCTGATGGACCAGGACGGCGCCAATGTGCGCTATCTGACCAAGGGCGCCGACCTCGTGCTGACGCCGCGCTTCTCGCCGTCGACGCAGGAAATCACCTATATGGAGTTCGGCCAGGGCGACCCGCGCGTCTATCTCTTCAACATCGAGACCGGCCAGCGCGAGATCGTCGGCAACTTCCCGGGCATGTCGTTCGCGCCGCGCTTCTCGCCCGACGGCCAGCGCATCATCATGAGCCTGCAGCAGGGCGGCAATTCCAACCTGTTCGTGATGGACCTGCGCTCGAAGTCCACCACGCGCCTCACCGACACGCCGGCGATCGACACCTCGCCGTCCTATTCGCCCGACGGCGCCCGCATCTGCTTCGAATCCGACCGCGGCGGCAAGCCGCAGGTCTATGTCATGCCGGCGGGCGGCGGACAGGCGCAGCGCATCTCCTTCGGCGACGGCAGCTATTCGACGCCGGTGTGGTCGCCGCGCGGCGACTACATAGCCTTCACCAAGCAGGGCGGCGGGCAGTTCGCGATCGGCATCATGAAGACCGACGGTTCGGGTGAGCGCATCCTCACCTCGGGCTTCCATAATGAAGGGCCGACCTTTGCCCCCAACGGACGCGTGCTGATGTTCTTCCGCGATCCCGGCGGCGCCGGCGGACCCTCGCTGTTCACGGTCGACATTTCCGGCCGCAACGAGCAGCGCGTTCCGACGCCGGGCTATGCTTCCGATCCGGCCTGGTCGCCGCTGTTGTCCTAAGGCATGATCCGGAAAAGTGTGAAGCGGTTTTCCGAAAAGATCATGCCCAAACAAGAATGCGGCCGATCGACGCGAAGTCGATCGGCATTCGCGCTTTATGACGGCGAGGTCGCGGCCTCGGCCGCAGGCGTGGACGCGCAGTCCCGCAAGAGCCCGTTGAAATAGCCGTACGTGATGTGTGCGAGCTGGGGGTAGGGCTCGCGCGTCATCAGGAGCCGATGCAGTTCTCCGAGCCGGAAGCAGGGCACGCCCGGGAACAGATGATGCTCGAGGTGGTAGTTCAGGTTCCAGGGCGCGATCAGCCAGAGTTCCCAGAACGGCGCGAGCACGGTTCGGCTCTCATTGAGCACGTTCTCATGCTCGACCGCGTAATGCTCGGCGATGCTGCGTAAATAGCGGATCGCGAGGAAGACCGTCATCAGCGGAACGATCCAGTAGAGCAGGATCATCTTCCAGAAGCCGAGCACGATCGAGGCGGCAAGCAGGCCGGCAAAGAATACGAGCCGCGCCCGCGCCACCGCGGCCGGAATGTCCCGCGTCTCCTTGTTCTTGTGGAAGCCGAACAGGGCGGTGCCGATCTTCAGGCCCGACAGATACTGCGCGAAATACATCAGCACGCTGCCGCGCGAGGCCGGGAATTCATATTCCTTCAGCCCGAGATTGCGCCGCCAGTCGGGATCGTTCTCGCTGTTGAGCTCGCGATGGTGGGCAAAATGCGTGTTGCGATAGCCGGCCATCGAGGTCGAGGTCGGCAGCGCCAGAATCTCGCCGACGAAGTCGTTGAGCGCGCGGTTGGTGTAGCCGCGATAATGCGCGGCGTCATGCATCAGTCCGCCGAGCCCGTTGATGCGCGAGCCGATCACGACGACGGCGAGCGCGTAGGTCACCGGATTCCACCAGGTCCAGCTGATCCAGATCGCCGCGGCGATCAGTCCATATTCCAGCACGGCTGCCAAACTGAATTTGACGCTGTCGATCCGCGACAAGTCACGGATTTCTTCCTTTGTCAGCAGACGCGGGATGTCCCGCAGACAGATGTCGCCAAGCTTGGCCGAACGCGCCACGACCGTGTCGGTCATCCAATACTCTCCAGCACTCAACTCCGGGGCCGGAAGCTACTTGGTATCGGCCGCTCTACCAATACGTGTTTACCCGGAATTAAGGTCAAATCTTAACTGGTGGTTAAGAATCGGCGCGTCGTCGCGGTAGGAGCGCCAACCGGTGCGGGAAGGCTTGAGGCGAACGCGTGCCCTGATTGAGAAGGGCGCCCTTACCAACCCGCGCGAGCGGATCGTTACAGGTGACCGGCTACCGGTTCGGGCTCCGCATGGACGTCTCCGTGAACCTCATTTGGGCTTCCGAATGCAGGTCGGCAATCTTTGCCTAGCCTGCTGATTTATTAAGCGAATTTTCGATCTTGAGAAAGCTTCGAGGAACGTTTCGCTAACGATGTTCGCTCAGAAAGACTTCATCTGGCGCGGGTAGAACTACGACCCTCGAAGGGATGTGCGTTAGCCTCCAATGCAGCTCGCTAGCACAGGCAAAGAACCCGATCAGAAGATGTCGCCGACGATCTACGCGGCGCTGATCGATTCGCTTTTTCAGGACGCGAGCACGATGTTCGCGGGCTCGCTGTGCAACGCGTTCGCCGCGTTCCTGACCGCGCTGAAGACCGGCAATGTCTGGCTCTGGCCCTGCGTGGTGCTGCTGGTCCTGATCGGCGCCGTGCGCGCCATCGACGTGCGCCAGTATCAGCGCCGCAAGGCGTCTCTTGCGCCGGCCCAGGTCCTGCGCTGGGAGATGCGCTATCAGTTCGGCGCCATGTTCTATGCCAGCGCGCTCGGGCTGTGGTGCTTCGTGGCGCTGGTCCTGTCCGACGATGCCGTCGCGCACATGATCGCCATTTCAGTGACGCTCGGTTACGTCTCCGGCGGCAGCGGCCGCACCTACGGCCGTCCCTGGATATTCCATGTCCAGATGCTGCTCGCCTGCGGTCCCATGACGGCGGCGATGGCTGTTTACGGCAGCCCGTATTATTTCGGCATGGCGCTGCTGAACGTCGTGTTTTTCTTCGCCTTGAAGCACATCTCGACCAGCCTGCAGCAGATGTTCGTTCGCGCTCTCGTCGCGCGGGAACGCGAGGCGGCGATTGCGAGCCAGTTCGACACCGCGCTGAACAACATGCCGCATGGGCTGTGCATGTTCCGCGCCGACGGCACGCTCGCAGTGATGAACCACCGCTTCAGCGAGATGATGAACCTGCCGGACGGCATGGTCGACCGCCGGGTGAGCGCTGCCGATATCGTCGACGCCTGCGTCAAGGCCGGTTCGATTTCGGCGACGAGCGGCGGGATCATTCTTGCCGAGATCGAGGATTCACAGGCCCGCGACATCATCACCACCGATCCCGACATCGCGCGCGGCCGCTCGCTGTCATGGACGTTCCAGCCGATGGCCGGCGGCGGCGCCGTGGTGCTGCTCGAGGACATCACCGAGCGGCGCAACGCCGAGGCTCGCATCAGCCATCTGGCGCGCTACGACGAGCTGACTGCGCTTCCCAACCGGGTCAATTTCCGCGATGAGATCGAGCGTCTTCTCAACGCGCCGCGCGAGGCCGACCAGCTCTCGGCGCTGCTGTTCGTCGATCTCGACCAGTTCAAGCAGGTCAACGACACGCTCGGCCATCCCTGCGGCGACCAGTTGCTGTGCCTGGTTGCCGAACGGATGCGCGAGATGCTGCGGCCGGAGGATTTCGTGGCGCGCTTCGGCGGCGACGAGTTCGTGGTGTTCCAGCAGAACATCCGCAGCGCCGAGGATGCCGCGGGTCTGGCCCGGCGGATCGTCGACAATCTGAGTGAGCGCTACAAGATCGACAATCATTTGGTCGAGATCGGCGCCAGCGTCGGCATCGCCATGACCTCGCTGGGCGTCAGTGCCGACACGCTGTTGAAGAACGCCGACATGGCCCTCTACAAGGCTAAAGCCGATGGCCGCGGCACGTTCTGCTTCTTCCGTGAAGAACTGGCGCAGACCGTCGAATCGCGCCGCATCCTCGAGCTCGACTTGCGCAAGGCGCTGGCGAACGAGGAGTTCGAGCTGTTCTACCAGCCGCTGGTCAATCTCAAGTCCGGCAGGATCACGACCTGCGAAGCCTTGCTGCGCTGGAACCATCCGGTGCGCGGCACCGTGTCACCGGTCGACATCATTCCGGTCGCCGAGGACATGGGGCTGATCGTCGATCTCGGCCGCTGGATCCTGCGCAAGGCCTGCATGGAATGCATGAAGTGGCCGGAAGGCGTCAGCGTCGCCGTGAATTTCTCGCCGCAGCAGTTCCATCAGCGCGACATCCTGAGCGAGGTTCGCTACGCGCTGGAGATCTCCGGCCTGCCGGCGAACCGGCTCGAGATCGAGATCACCGAATCCTCGCTGTTGCGCAACACGCAATTGACCCACGACGTGCTGTCGCAATTGAGCGCGATCGGCGTGCGCATCTCGCTGGACGATTTCGGCACCGGCTATTCGAGCCTCAGCTATCTGCATAACTTCCCGCTGCAGAAGGTGAAGATCGACCGTTCCTTCCTCGAAGGCATCGACAGCGATCGCCCGCTGACGCTGCTGCGAGGTGTCGCCCGGCTGTCGGCCGATCTCGGCATGTCGGTCGTGGTCGAAGGCATCGAGACCAACGAGCAGCTCGAACGGATCTCGGTCGACGGTACGGTCAGCGAGGCTCAGGGCTACCTGTTCAGCCGGCCGGTTCCGTCGGTGCGGATCCGCCAGCTCCTGAACGCCTCGCACGGCAGGCGGTCGCCGGAAGATCAGCTGACCGTGGTTTCGTCCCGGTCAATCGCCTGACAGCCTGCGATCTGGGGTTGCAGGTAGACGATTGTTCTCCATTTATGGAACCGCCACGTCCATCTTGATTAACCCTAATAGCTTGATAGCTTTGTCAAATCGTTAAGGACGTGTTAAGCGTGTTCGTCTCGCTTGGAAGTTGTTCGCGTTGGGATATCGATGATCAGGTCTGCGTTTAATGCGACGGCGTTGGTTCAGGAGCGCTGGTCGGATCCCCTCGAACATGTCGATTACCGCCTCGCCGAGACCCCCGAAGAAAGGGACGAGATTTACCGGCTGCGTTACCGCGCCTATTTGCGCGAAGGCGCGATCCTTCCCTCGCAGTCCGAGCGCGTCACGGATCGCTACGACGACCTGGCGAACAACTTCACTTTCGGCATCTATGTCCACGGCGAGCTGTTCAGCTCGATCCGCGTCAGCGTGCTGGCGGGCGAATGGCGTGGCTCGCCTTCGTCGGAAATGTTCACCGACATGCTTCATCCCGAGCTCGACCGCGGCAAGATCATCATCGATCCGACGCGCTTCGTGGCCGATCCCGACAAGGCGCGACTCTTCCCCGAGCTTCCTTACGTCACGGTCCGGCTCGGCTATGTAGCCTGTGCGCACTTCCATGCGGACATCGGTCTTGCCAATGTCCGTCCCGAGCATCGCGCCTTCTATCGCAAGGTGTTCCTGCAGGAAACCTGGGGAGAGCCGCGGCTCTATCCCGGCCTGATCAAGCCGGTCGGCCTGATGGCCGCCAGATACCCCGAGATCAAGGAACGCGTGTTCCAGCGCTTTCCCTATATGCGTTCCAGCGCCTTCGAGCGGCGCATGTTGTTCGAACGGCCGGGCAAGCCCTTTTTGATCCCGGTTTCTGCGGCCGAACCGCCTTCCATCGTTCGGTCCTGACGGTCGGGCTGTCACCGGTTCCACGCGCCGGTCGCCGACCTCGCGTTGTTCATGTGAAACCTGTCCGGAACCCAGTCGTTCATGTGCGCAAGGCACCTTGCCTTCACCGTCGCGCCACATTTACAACCCATTAACTATCGCGGTCGCTTTTCGCCGTTCGGGGGCATTTGAACGGGTTCGGCAACACCTCATCAAGGTTGACGGAACGTTCGCTTAACCAACCCCCTGTAGACCGGATAGCAGTCTGAAGACGTGAGCGTGGAGGCTCCCGAATGAGAAATCCAATGCGTATCCTCCAGGGATTGAAGCTCGCCGCCGTGCTCGCGGTCGCGCTGTCAATGGGTGCGTGCGCCAACAAGAACCTTGGTGCCGACGCGATGGCCAGCGCCGCCACGCCAGGGAGCCAGCAGGACTTCGTGGTCAATGTCGGCGACCGCGTGTTCTTCGAAAGCGACCAGACCGACCTGAGCCAGCAGGCGATTACGACCCTGGACAAGCAGATTCAGTGGCTGCAGAACTATCCGCGCTATACCTTCACCATCGAGGGTCACGCGGACGAACGCGGCACCCGCGAATACAATATCGCGCTCGGCGCCCGCCGCGCCCAGTCGGTTCGCGCCTACATGACCTCACGCGGCATCGATGCGAGCCGCATGCGGACGATCTCCTACGGCAAGGAACGCCCGGTCGCGGTCTGTAACGACATCTCCTGCTGGTCGCAAAATCGCCGTGCGGTCACGGTGCTGAACGCAAGCTCGTAAAGCCCGGCGGAAGCCCGTCAGAATTTCCGGCGCCCTCGGGGGCGCCGGTTTATTTTGGCCGTTGGATGAAGTCGCGCATGACAGCCATGGCGCGTTCGGGCGCGTCCGGCACAACGGCGTGCCTGCAATCTTCGAACCGCTCGAACTGGACCAGATGTGCGGGAAGGGCTGCCGCAATGTCGGCCTGGCTCTCGATCGGATGGATCGGATCGTCCTCGCCGCCGAGCACGAGGGTTGGACACCGGATGCGATGCAAGTCTGCGAGCATGTTGAACGAACTGCTCTCGCCGCCGGGCCTGCTGAACCAGCTTAACACCTCGGGCCGGCTGATCATGCGTCGTGCCGCGTCCGGATCGCGCGGAATGCGCGTGTAATGCGGCATCGCTAGCCGCCGCCATGCATCGAGCGACGCCTGGTCCGGATGCCCCCGCAGTTCCAGGAATTGCCGGCGAGCGCGCCCGCTTCCGGGCCGCCGAAGCGCTCAAACAGTTCGACGCGTCGCTCCACATAGGAGCCACCGGCCGCCGTCAGGTGCTGATGGCACCAGCTTGGCCGGGTGAGCCGGAGGCGCGTGGCATAGGACAGCGCGATCATGCCGCCAAAGGATGCGCCGAGCACGATTGGATCGGCGATACAGATGACAGCGCAATTCGAGCCGCCGGCAGGCGGACCTTCGATCGCGCGATCACCGGCTTGCCGAGGCAAGCGCGTCGTCATGGGCGCGCGCGCCGATGCGATGGCCGCCTCGGCCAACGCATCGCAGAACGCGCGCACATCGTCGCCCCATTGCGCCAGGTTCCAGCTTTCGCGCGGCCCGTCATCGCTCCGGCCGTTGCCGCGGTGGTCGAGGTAGATGATCTGGGCAAGATGCGGACAGTGCCGAGTAGGCCGGCCGGTAGATCGAATGGTCCGCGCCCGGACCGCCGTGGAGCATCAGCAATGTCGGCCTTTCCCGCATGATCGGACCTTCGGGGGCGAATTTCGCGCCTTCCACATCGAAGAAGAGCCGTACCCCGTTCACGGATACGTGCATGGTCCGACCTCCTTCATCTTGATGAACGGCGCGCCCCGCCAGACCACTTGCTTGTTTTGAAGCCGATACTAAACCATACGCACCGATCCGGCGCCGGATTCGGATCGCCAGTCACAATTCCGGCGTACTCCGTTCCTCAATGGGGCTCGCTTTCGCTTGTCACGTCGATCCTTTCGTCAGGGCAACATGTCATCCAGCTTTCGCAAAATGACCGGCGCCGCGGCGATGGCCGCGCTGCTTTCGCTGTCTTCACAGGCCCTCGCCCAGTCCGATGACGCGGATGCGGAAATGCGCATCCAGAGGCTGGAAAGCCAGTTGCGCCAGCTCACCGGCCAGAACGAGGAACTGCAATACCGCAACCGGCAGCTCGAGGAGCGGCTGCGTCAGCTCGGCGGGGCACCGCCGCCGGCGCCGGGCACGCCCGCAGGCCAGCCCAATGTCGCGGCCGTGCCGCCGGCCCAGACGGGCCCATCCTATGGCCAGCCGCCGGCCCAGGGCGGCTACGCCCAGCCGCAGGGCGGCGGTTACCCGCAAACCCAGCAAGGCTACCCGCAGCAGCAGGCTTATCCGCAGGGCCAGGTCGCGGGTCCGGCGCCCATGGCGCAGGAGCCGACGGGGCCGCGGGGCCGCCGCGGTGACGCCTTCGATCCCAGCCAGAACCCGAATGCGCCGGGGGCGCCACAGGCGCTCGGCGGTGGCAGGCTTCCGATCCCCGCCGATGGCTCCGTCGGTGCGCCCCGCGGGCGCGCGGCGGGCGAGCCGCTCGATCTCTCCAATGGCGCGGCCTATCCGCAAGCCGGCCTGCCGCAGCAGGGCGGGCCGTCGCAGCAAGCCGGCCTGCCGCCTCCGCCGCCGCGCAATCCCAACGGCACCGGCGGCGGGCTCGCCACCGCGCCCCCCACCAACTCGCCGCGCGACGAATACGACCTCGGCATCGGCTACATGCAGCGCAAGGATTACGCGCTCGCCGAAGAGACCATGAAGAATTTTTCGCAGAAATATCCGAATGATCCGCTGGTCGGCGAATCCCAATACTGGCTTGGCGAGAGCTACTTCCAGCGCCAGCAATATCGCGACGCCGCCGAAATCTTCCTCAACGTCACCAGCAAATACGACAAGTCGGGCAAGGCGCCCGACGCGCTGCTGCGGCTTGGGCAGTCGCTGGCCGCACTGAAGGAAAAGGAAGCCGCCTGCGCCGCCTTCGGTGAAGTGATGCGGAAATATCCGCGCGCCTCGGCCGGCGTCAAAGCCGCGGTCGACCGCGAGCAGAAGCGCGTGAAGTGCTGATCATCTTCAAGCCGTCTCAGCGCGCGTCGGCGGCAGGCGTGCGCGAGACGGAGGCTCCCATGGTCGCGACGCGATGCATCTCGCCGGATTTGAACATCTCGGGATTCTCGAGATAGGCGCGTGCCATCGGCAGCGCGTCGGCGCCCCAGAACAGCTCCTCGCCGACCTGCAGCGTCGGCACGCCGAACAGCCCGGCTGCGACGGCCATGTCGGTGTTGGCCCGAAGCTTCGCCTTGGTCTCGGCGGCGTCGACCAGCGCAGCCGTCCTGGCCGGATCGAGCCCGAGCGCGCTGCAGGTCGCTTTCCAATTCTCCTCAAGCGACAGGTCGAGCCCGTCGCGCCAGATGCGATCCATCACGATGCGCACCGCGCGAGGGTCGGCATCGAGCGCGGCGAGCAGGCGCAGCGGCTTCAGCGGATTGAAGGGATGCGTGGGCGGAAAGCGGAAACGGATCCCGCGGCGTTCTGCCTCGAACAGGCAGAGCCGGTAGGTATGGATCCGTTTCGGCGGAATTTCCGCAGGCCCCAGATGTTTCCAGCGCTCCAGCAGCGCGGCGAACAGGATCGGCCGCCAGGTGATGCCGATGCGCTGCGCGAGTTCCTCGATCTCGCCAAGGGCGAGATAGGAGAACGGCGAGATCACATCGAAGTACCAGGTCGCCTGTGTCGCGGATGTGGGCGGGCCCATGCAAGCATTCCTCGGTTGGGGGGCGCCGATCTTGTCCCGCGCGCCTGCTCGCATCAAGTCTTGACACGGCATATGGCGTGGCACTCGCGCCAGGCGCATAATTGCAGCCATGCTCGATGATGACCATGCACCGGTTTCGGCCGCCGACGCGAAAGCGCTGTTCGCACCATGGAAGGATGCCCCGGCGCTTCTGCTCGCGGTCTCCGGCGGCCCCGATTCGGTCGCGCTGATGTGGCTTGCCGCGCGCTGGCGTCGCTCGCTGTCGCGCGGACCGCGGCTACTCGCCGTCACCATCGATCATGGGCTTCGGCCGGACGCTGCGCGCGAGGCGCGCGACGTCAAACAGCTTGCCCGCGCGCTTGACCTGGCGCATCGCACGATGAAGTGGACCGGCGTCAAGCCGGACAGCGGCATTCCCGCCGCGGCCCGCGCCGAGCGCTATCGCCTGCTGGCGCGGGCCGCGCGCAGTGAGGGCGCGACCCACATCCTCACTGCCCATACCCGCGACGACCAGGCCGAGACACTGCTGATGCGGCTGTTGCGCGGCAGCGGGATCGCAGGCCTGTCGGCCATGGCGCGCGAGACCGGGCGCGACGGCGTGATCCTGGTGCGGCCGTTGCTCTCGGTGCCGAAATCGCGGCTGGTCGCGACCCTGAAGAGGGCCGGGATCGGCTACGCCGACGATCCGACCAACCGCGACATCGCGTTCACCCGCCCGCGGCTCCGCGCCCTGCTGCCGCTGCTTGCGGCCGAAGGCGGCGATGCCCGCGGCCTGGCGCGGCTGGCTTCGCGGCTCGCCCGGGCCAATGCCGCGATCGAGGTGCTGACCGACGGGGCCGAGCGCTATCTTGCAGTGACCGGACGCGCCGCGCCGAGGGGGCAAGCGCGCGAGTTCGATGCCGGGGCGTTCGCTGGCTTGCCCGAGGAGATCCGGCTTCGCCTGCTGACGCGTGCGATCAATACTTTCGGCCATGAGGGGCCGGCCGAACTCGGCAAGGTCGAGGCGCTCCTGGCGCAGCTGGACCGGTGTTTTGCGAAAAAGCCCGAAAAAAGCGGCCCCAAGGCCGCGCAAATCAGGTTAAAGCAGACCTTGGCGGGCGCGCTGGTGAGTGTTGCCCAGGGAAAAGACCATGCAAAAATCCGGATCGAACCGGCACCCTTGCGGCGGAGATGAGCGTCGCAATCGGCCAATAACACCGTCGTTTGCGTACTAATCCCGTCGGGAGTCTTAACCACCTCAGAAAAGGCCGCTTCCAGCATCATTTTTTGCGACGGAATTGTCCCTGGATGCGCTAAATAGTCCTGCGTGGTTCCCTTGGCATCGAGGCGAGCGGCACCTAAATTGCAATGTGGTCGAGCAGGGGGATTCCCTCGTGGCTGCCAAGGGATAGGTCCATAAGGACAAAAAGGCCGCGATCCGCGCGACCACGAAGGAAAATCGATGAACGCCAATCTGCGCAATTTCGCCCTCTGGGTTATCATCGTCTTGTTGCTGTTGGCGCTGTTCACGCTGTTCCAGAATCCCGGTCAGCGCACCTCGTCCCAGGATATTTCGTTCTCGCAGCTCCTGACCGAAGTCGACCAGGGCCATGTCCGCGACGTCGTGATCCAGGGGCCGGAGATTCACGGCACCTTCACCAACGGCTCGAGCTTCCAGACCTACGCGCCGAGCGACCCGACGCTGGTCAAGCGTCTCTATGACGGCAAGGTCTCGATCACGGCGAAGCCGCCGGGCGACAACGTGCCGTGGTTCGTCTCGCTGCTCGTCTCCTGGTTGCCGTTCATCGCGCTGATCGGCGTGTGGATCTTCCTGTCGCGTCAGATGCAGGGCGGCGCCGGCAAGGCGATGGGCTTTGGCAAGTCGCGCGCGAAGATGCTGACCGAAGCGCATGGCCGCGTGACGTTCGAAGACGTCGCCGGCGTCGACGAAGCCAAGCAGGACCTGCAGGAGATCGTCGAGTTCCTGCGCGACCCCGGCAAATTCCAGCGCCTCGGCGGACGCATTCCGCGCGGTGTGCTCCTGGTCGGCCCTCCCGGCACCGGCAAGACGCTGATCGCGCGTGCTGTCGCGGGCGAAGCCAACGTGCCGTTCTTCACCATTTCCGGTTCTGACTTCGTCGAGATGTTCGTCGGCGTCGGTGCTTCCCGCGTGCGCGACATGTTCGAGCAGGCGAAGAAGAATGCGCCCTGCATCATCTTCATCGACGAAATCGACGCGGTCGGCCGTCATCGCGGCGCCGGCCTCGGCGGCGGCAATGACGAACGCGAGCAGACGCTGAACCAGTTGCTGGTCGAGATGGACGGCTTCGAGGCCAATGAGGGCGTGATCCTGATCGCAGCTACCAACCGGCCCGACGTGCTCGATCCCGCGCTGATGCGCCCGGGTCGCTTCGACCGCCAGGTCGTGGTGTCGAACCCCGACATCGTCGGCCGCGAGCAGATCCTGAAGGTTCACGTCCGCAAGGTGCCGCTGGCGCCCGACGTCAACCTGAAGACCATCGCGCGCGGGACCCCCGGTTTTTCGGGTGCCGACCTGATGAACCTCGTCAACGAGGCGGCGCTGACGGCGGCGCGGCGCAACAAGCGCATGGTGACCCAGTCCGAGTTCGAAGAGGCCAAGGACAAGGTCATGATGGGCGCCGAGCGCAAGTCGCTGGTCATGACCGAAGAGGAAAAACGCAACACCGCCTATCACGAGGCGGGTCACGCGCTCGTGGCCCTGCACGTGCCCGGCTCCGACCCCGTGCACAAGGCGACCATCATTCCGCGCGGACGCGCGCTCGGCATGGTGATGCAACTGCCCGAGGGCGACCGCATCGGCTATACGCGGCAATGGTGCGTGTCGCGGCTTGCGATCGCGCTCGGCGGCCGCGAGGCGGAAATCCTCAATTCCGGTCCCGACAAGGTGACCAACGGCGCCTCCGGCGACATCCAGCAGGCGACCAATCTGGCGCGCGCCATGGTCATGGAATGGGGCATGTCCGACAAGCTCGGCCGCGTGCGCTACCAGAGCAATGAGCAGGAAGTGTTCCTCGGTCATTCGGTGGCGCGCTCTACCAACATCTCCGAGGAGACCGCGCGCCTGATCGATGCGGAAATCCGCCGTCTCGTCGAGGATGGCGAGCAGGAGGCGCGTCGCATCCTGCTTGAGCATCGCGGCGACTGGGAGAAGATCGCGCAGGGGCTGCTCGAGTTCGAGACGCTGTCCGGCGACGAGATCAAGGATCTTCTCAACGGCAAGAAGCCGAACCGCGAGTTGGTGCTGGAGCCGACCACGCCGCGCGCTTCCGCCGTGCCCCCGGCCGGCAAGCCGCGTCCGCGGCCCGATCCGGACGCCGGCCTGGAGCCGCAGCCGCAGGCCTGAACGCTTCGCGCCATGGCCGGATATTCCGGCAAACCGCTCTCGCAAAAGCTCGGCCTCAAGCCGGGCTTTCGCATTTTTGTGGACGGGGCGCCGGCGGATTATCGTGAGCTCGTCGGCGGATTGCCCGAAGGTGCGAAGATCGTCACGCAGCCGAAAGCGACGCTCGACCTGGTGCATCTGTTTGCCACCGAAGCGAAAGGCCTTGCCGGCAAGCTCAACCGCTTCCGCGCGACCATCGCACCTGACGGCATGATCTGGGTCTCATGGCCGAAGAAATCTTCGGGCATGGCAACCGATCTCAGCGACGTCGTGGTCCGCGATACGGCACTCCCGCTCGGTCTCGTCGACGTCAAGGTCTGCGCCGTCGACGAGGTCTGGTCCGCCCTGAAGTTCGTGATCCCGAAGGCTGAGCGGGGCAAGCGTCCCAGGTAGCATCCGCGGCGTGTTGAACCATTTCTCGCGCGGCGCCGTCAAAGCAGCGGTGGTTGTCCAAGGGAAGTCGCGAACTGCGATGTCGAAGTTGATCCGTGACGCAGCCTTCCTTTTTCTGCTTGTCGCTTTTGTTGCCACGGTTTTCGCGGCCGCCGCGAATGCCGATCCGCAGCCTGCAGAGATATTGACCGGCATCTACAAGGAAGCGGTCAAGGGCGCGACCGCGGATTGGCTCGAGACCAACCGGCGCGGCAAATATCTCTCGAAATCATTACTTGCGCTGTGGGCGAAATCGGACAGCAAGAAGCCGCCGGAGGGAGAGGTTGGCGCCATTGATTTCGATCTCACCACCGACACCAATGCGTTCGAGTTGAAGGGTTTTGAGATCAAGACAAGGAGCCGAAGCGAGCGCGCGGCCGTGCTCACGATGAAACTGATCTATCGCGAGCGAGGCCCTCTGCGGGTCATGACCTATGATTTCATCCGCGAGGATGGCCGTTGGCGGATCGACAATTTTCGTGGCCGCGGATGGACGGTGCGCGAAATCCTGACGCTCTGGCTGAAGGGCCCTTGATAGGGCCGCAGAGGCGGAACTTCGGGACGGCATTCCAGTTATCAATTAGGACAAGACAGGGATCAGCGACGTGCACGAGCGACCGCACATCAACCGGGCCCAGATCGCGTTGATTTCAGCGATAATCGCGCTCGCTTGCGCCGTCGTGCTGACGCTCGAGATCCGCGACCGCTGGCATCCGCCGGAAATCAAATCGGCCGACGAGGCCAGGCACACGACGACGGGCCAGGTCACCCACGCCGCCGGCGCCCAGATATTGCCGACCGATCCGTCGCTGGCGGCCGAGCCTGCACCCGCGGGCCCCAGGCAGGCGCAGCCGGCCAATCCGAATTAGTGACGCTTATGCCGGCCGTGCGTCGGCGGGACGCTTCGCGCCGGCCTTGAGCGGCAAGGGCTGATCGCCCAGCATCGCCTTGACCACGACCTCGCGCGCGACCGCGGGATCGAGCGCATGCTCGCCGATCAGATCCGCGCATTCGCTGACGATCAGATCGGCGTCCTGGGTGATTTTCAATTCCTTGTGCCGGTCATGGTGATGCAGGCCCATGCTCTGGCCGAGGACTTCCAGCACATTGACGATGCGGAACGGCTGATCGCGCTCATGCGCGCAGAGCTCGCGATGGTCGGAGTGGTAGATCGTGACCAGTGCATCGACGCCGGCACGGCCTGCCGCTTCGAGCTCTGCGCGCTGCAGCTCGCGCTTGTGATCGGGCAGCACCGCCATGCTGGCGCTTTGCAGGCCGACCGAGGGTTGTTGCAGATCGACGATCTCGATGCCGGGCACCGCCTGCAACAGCTCGAGCACCGCCTCGACAATTCCGGCGACGCCGGAATGCCGGTGCAATGCGACGCGCATCTCGACGCGTTCGCGCAAATGCGGCCGCAGCTCTTCGAGCCGGCCGCGCAGGAAACGGAGAAACGGCGTCATCTCGAACGGTTTTGAGCCGCGCTGCCGCTCGATCGTCGGCAGCGTCGTCTCACTGAACTGGACGTAGCAGCTCGGACACCAGGACAGCACCCCCGACTTGCTGTTCGACATCTTGTCGACCGAGCTCGTGCCCATGCGGCCGGACATCTCGGCGTCGCCGGTGCGAAGCTGCATGACGCCGCAGCAATGGCTGGGGCCGCCCATCACCGAATAGGAGATGCCGAGCACGTCCATGATGTCGAGGGCGAGCAGCGCGATGTGCGGCGTCTTGAGCACATTGCAGCCGGTATAGAACACGAAGTCAGGTATCTCACCGGTTGAAGCCAGCGAGGCGGCGCCCTGGCCAAGCCGCTCCAGCGCGGCGTGGTCGAGCTGCATCCGCGACAGCGTGGCGACGTCGCGGCTGGTTTCGCGATATCTGGTGACGCCGGCGCGGCGCCGCGTGGCCAGGTCGGATTCCTTCCGCCGCATCGCGCCGCGCGCCATCGCGAGCAGGAAGCGCGGATTGACGCCGTCGTCGCAGGCCTCGATGCAATGGCCGCTCAACATGCAGGAGGACGCCCATTTCCGGGATGCTTCCGGGCCGTCGCCGGTGCGCACGAGATCGATCACGCCCGCGATGACATCGGTGGGCGAGGCCCCGGCGAGGTTCGCAGGCGCCACGCTCGGACAGACCTCGACGCATTTGCCGCATCTGGTGCAGGCATCGAGCATGTCGTCGACGCGCTCGTTCAGGGCGGCTTCAAAGTTGAGATCGGTCATGGCCGTCGCTCTGTGGATGACGGCGACAGCATACAGGTTTTGGCGTCGTGCTGCCAATCTCGGCCGATCGTATCGCTGCGCCAGTCCGTCTTCGCTCTTGCTGCGCCCGGCTTCGCCAAATGGCTTCGCCGGGCAGCCTTCGCTCGTTTCGCTAAGATGGCGCAAGCTGGTGCCCTGGCCGGCATCAAAGAAGACTTCCAAGCATCTGATAAATAAAACTTTATGGTCACCAACAACCAGGAATACCATCCCATATACCAAGCAAATGTTTCATTATTTCGGTTCGAATCCGCTTCGGGCTGAGCTTGCGAGATCAGGAGCTACTCTCGTCAATTTCGTGTGAGGCCCCGTTGAGAGCTCACAGCAAAGCAGTGCTCTTGGTCCGCGTGTGCATTTCCAATTGCGTCGTCAGGTTGAGCACCGGTGTTAGTTGCCAGACCGGCGGTTCGAATCTCTCTCGCTCCGCCACTGTCACTCGCCGCAAAAGACCTTTGCGGCTCCATGGCCTCGAAAATCCCGCGCCCGACAGCTGATTTCGGAATATTACTTCCCCTAAGATCAAGTGAGGGCGACCGCCGTCTACGTTGAAAGTTGGCGACGCGCCGAGGCACTGCAAGCCAAGATTGGTCGTCGAATGAAGAAAAATGCTACCCCAAAGGAATTGGAGGGAGAAATCGAGGAGCTACGGCACATATATTCTAACATGAATTTCGATGCCGTTTCGGCCTTGAGGAAAGCAACAACTCGAAAACGTGCTCGGCGGAAAACCTCCTGATTTTTGAACAGGTTTAGATCCTGCCAAAAAGTGGTCTGTGACGTACTGATTCGGCGCCTTGCGAGAGGGTACCTCTCGTTCAGAAAGACGCTGGTCAGATGCCATTTGAGCCGAGAGATATCCTACTAGGGTCAGAACTCATTAATCTTTCTGCTCGGACAATACGATATTGATTCGTATTGGGGGAAGGACCGATGAGCAGGAATCTGTTCTGGCTGAGCGACGAGCAATGGGCGCGGATTGAACCGCATTTGCCGACGGATGTGCGCGGCGTCGAGCGCGCCGATGACCGGCGCGTGATCAGCGGGATCGTGCACGTGCTCAAGTGCGGCTGCCGCTGGTGCGATTGCCCGGAAGCTTATGGTCCGCCGACGACGATCTATAACCGCTTCGTGCGCTGGGCGCGGCGTGGCATCTGGGAAAACCTGTTCCGGGAGCTTGCCGGGAACGGACGATCCGCAGACACGCAGATGATCGACTCCACGCACGTCAAAGCGCACCGCTCGGCATCGGGCGGAAAAGGGGGGAGCAGAAGCAGGCTGTTGGCCGCTCGCGCGGAGGGCGCAACACGAAGATCCATGCACTCGCAGATGCTAAAGGACGCCTCATCGCCATTCTGTTGACCGGCGGCGAAGCACACGATTGCCCGATCGCGGAACGCCTCTTCCGCAGAGTGAAGCCAGCGAAACGCATGCTTGGCGACAAGGCCTACGACAGCGCTGAATTGCGCGACGAGCTGCAGGAGCGCGGAACCAAGCCGGTCATTCCCAACCGCAGCAACAGAAAGCAACCGTTCCGCTTCAGCAAGCGCCTCTACAAGCTGCGCTGGCGCATCGAGGCTGCATTCAACAGGCTGAAGGACTTCAGACGCATCGCAACCCGCTACGACAGGTCGGCTCGGAATTACTTGGCCTCTGTCTGTCTCGCCGCAGCTCTTGTATGGTGGATTTAATGAGTCCGGACCCTAGCACTCAAACATATTGCGCTGTCGCGAAGGCTCAACGGTACTGAGAAGCAGTTTGCTGCGTTTGCGATTGATAGTTTCAATCGAAAAACGGCCCGCTGCGACCCTTCAATCGAGACTGCGGCACATGTATTGCAATTGCACAAGCGGACCATCATTCGGGCAGGTAACCGCCTCGTCTCCCAGAAGATGTTTGTAAAGCGAAAGCATGGCGGCCACAACCGCTGCAATCATTACGAGCCCAATTGGGAGATGTTTCGCGACCTTGAGAGACAATATCGAGACACACGTAAACAGTGGAGCCAACGTTTTGAGCTGACAAAGGAGTCACCCTCAGAACGCCAACCCAGTCACCCTGGCCGTGACGAGCCGGTCACTCAAACCTATCCAAGCAACACTTTCCAATCAACCTATGTTGCTGCTGCTAAACCCTCAATTCAGCAACGCGCAGAAATCGAGGAAATTGTGCTTGGCAATAAAGGCGATAGGCACATTGGGGGCCATCGTACGCGCTCGCTTTACCTTGGTCCTCCGTCATCGCAAGAAGCTGCAGAGATTTCTGCTCAGAAGAGGTGGAACGATGATTTGCTGCGTCAGTTCCGATCAACACCTGCTTATGCCGTGATTGTCGAAGTGCTCGATGCGTCGATGCAGGACGCAGCGACTAAATCAGAATTAAAGCGGAGAGGAGCGGGCATCGCCTGCATTTTTCGAGAGCTGGTCCGTCGCGGCATTCAGTGGAAGTGACACAGAGAGGAACCTAAGTCTCAACTGCCCTTTTCTAACGGGAAAATAGCGGCGACTTTTGCATCGAAGCTCATGAAGTCTGAGGCCCTGCGCGTGATGGGTAGTGTGCGCTGATGCGCTTTCAGGGAAGCCGGCAAAGGCTGGATAGGGAAAGAGTATGATAGAACAAGATGGATACGACGCATCGAGCGACGAACCGCGGCTTCAAGTCGAATATTGGCCCCTTGCTCGTTTGATCCCCTATGCGCGCAATGCGCGGACCCATAGCGAGGCCCAGGTCGCTGAGATCGCCGGCAGCATTCGGGCATTTGGCTTCTCAAATCCGATCCTGGTCAGTGAGACCGGCGACATTATTGCCGGTCATGGACGACTGGCTGCAGCGCGCAAACTCGGATTGACCGAGGCGCCTGTGGTTGTATTGCGCAATCTGACTGAGTTTGAGCGCCGGCAGCTGGTACTTGCGGACAACAGGATAGCCCTGAACGCCGGCTGGGACAAAGAAATGCTCAGCCTTGAACTCGCCGATCTCTCAGGCATGGGTGCCGATCTTTCCGCGCTGGGCTTTACAGCCAAGGAATTGTCGAGCCGCCCTTTCGCGGATAGAGCCCGGTCTAACCGACGAAGACGATATCCCCGAGCTAGCGGAGGTCGCGGTATCTCAAACCGGCGATGTTTGGCAACTTGGACCTCATCGGGTGGCCTGCGGCGACAGCAGGGATGCAGACCTGGTAAAAGCGCTGTTTACTGGCACCGTGCCGCAGCTGATGGTCACGGACCCACCCTATGGCGTCGAATACGACCCCGAATGGCGCCATCGCCGCGGCGTCAACAATTCGGCGCGAAAGGGCAAGATCCGCAACGACGAGATCGCGGATTGGACGTCAACTTGGGACCTATTTCCTGGCGAGATTGCGTATGTCTGGCATGGGGCTCTGCGCTCAACCATCGTTGCCGATAGCCTCGCCAAGAGTCGGCTTCACGATCCGGGCGCAGATCATCTGGGCCAAGGAGCGGCTCGTGATGAGCCAGGGTGACTATCACTGGCAACACGAGCCATGCTGGTACGCGGTTCGCAAGAAGGGCAACTGGACCGGCGACCGCAAGCAGACCACTCTATGGACTATCGGAAGCGGCGGGCAGGATGCCGAAACCAAACATGCGACCCAAAAGCCGGTCGAGTGCATGCGCCGGCCTATGCTGAACAACTCCAGTCCTGGACAAGCGATCTACGAACCGTTTCTTGGTAGCGGTACCACATTGATCGCGGCGCAATCCTGCGGGAGGGTTTGCTTATGGCGTCGAGATCGATCCGCTCTTCGTCGACCTCGCCATTCGTCGCTGGCAAGCCTTCACGGGCGAAAGGGCCCGGCGCGAAAACTGATGGCGTACTTTTCGACGCTCTTGCGCCCGACGCGCGAGCGAGTGAGGAGGCCCCTTGATGCGTGGTCGCCGTCCGAAACCAACGAGGATGAAGGCGCTAACCGGCAATCCTGGGAAGCGTCCTCTGAATGCTCACGAGCCGAGGCCCGAACCAGCGGCTCCGGATTGTCCACCGGAGCTCAGTCCGCTCGCACGGCAAGAATGGATGCGCCTTACTGCAGAGCTCGCAAAGCTGAACTTGATCACTCATCTCGATCGCGGCGCCCTTGCGACCTATTGCGGTGCCTACGGCCTTTGGGCAGAGGCGATGGGGCAAATCCAGAAGTATGGCACCATGGTGAAGTCGCCGACCGGTTATCCGATCCAGTCGCCGTATCTCTCCATTGCCAACAGGCAAGCAGAACTTATGATGCGCATTGCGTCCGAGTTCGGCTTTACACCAGCAAGCCGCAGCCGGATATCCGCTCCGCCTCCCGATCAGCTGCCGCTGCTCGAGCTCGCGGCCGATGAGTATGAGGATGATGCCGTCGAGGGGAACGGTCAAAACTCTGGCGATTGATTCCCTCGGACCGGAGTCCCTGGTTCACACCCAAGCCTATGTTGATCGCATCGCGAAAGGCACCAAACCTTCCGAGTTGCCTATCCAGCAGCTCTCGAAGTCGAGACTGTTATCAACCTCAAGACTGCCAAGGCATTCGGCCTTTCCATTCGTCCGGCGTTGCTGGCCAGTGCCGACGAGCTGATCGAGCAAGTTGGTTAGAGTGACTTCCCCGTTTGCCTCCGGACGAGTGTGGGGGCAATCCTCGGCGACCTTTCGCCCGCGTACCAGCGTCTGCTCATGCGCGGCGTATGGCATTGATCCGATTAGGGGTGGGGGGTATGAAAACTTTCGCAACTAGCGCCCGCAAAAAAAACCATGGGAGCTCTCATTCAGAGATTTTTTTTCAGCCAGCAAGCGGTCTTGGGGCTGTGTCAGCCGATCGCGTCGTTACGCCGAACTCGAAGCCCGGAAAAACAATCGCTTTGTCGGATACTTAGCGGCGGCCGGCGATGAAGAGCAAACGGGTTGGTCGAGCAATTGGGGCATTAATTTTCAGCGTCATTCGCCGACGTGATGTGCGTTGGAAAAAGAATGTCGCGAAATTCAAGGAGGGGGTGGCTTTCAGCGGAATTGCTAAGCGATGTCTGCTTCTTGGGGAAAGCGAACATCTCATTTCAAGCTCGGCGAGTTTGTTTATGGACCCGAAGCGGACGTACCGAACAAACCCAGCGCTCATCCACATGTCGGCTCTCAAGGGCAAGCCCCTCACAGGCGTTTCCATCCTTTCCGAAGTCCGTTACTATGGGTGTCAAAAAAAGGCGATCGGTGGGAAGAGAGATGGAATTTGGTTTGTTCCACGAGTTTCAAAAATCCCAGGACACGAGCGAAGCAGAAGCCTTCTCGCAGTCCTGGTTCATACGCAAAAATCTGGAATTAGAGCAGATTCCGTTCAGGTTTGAACATAGCCAGCATGGCGAAAGAAATTCCTGCATTCTCTTGCCGGGAAATCGGCAACTATGCGCCCGATCCTGCGCACCAGACGCGGGATCGTGTGCTCAGCCGCCTTGCGCAGGTGAGCCTTCACTTTGCTGAAGGCCGGCTCAATCGGATTGAGATCGGGCGAGTACGGCGGGAGATAGCGCAGTCTCGCGCCTGCCGCTTCGATCGCCTCCTCGACGCCAGCGACCTTGTGGACTGGAAGATTGTCCATCACCACGATATCGCCGCGCTTGAGCGTAGGAGCAAGACATTGCTGCACGTAAGCGAGAAACAGCGGTCCATTCATGGCGCCCTCGAGCACGAACGGCGCGACCATTGCGCGATGCCGCAAGCCAGCCACGAAAGTGATTGTCTTCCAATGGCCGTGTGGAGCATAGCCGATCAGCCGCTCGCCGCGCGGGCAGCGCCCGCGTAAGCGCACCATACTGGTGTTCGTGCAGGTTTCGTCGATGAACACCAGCCGGGCCGGGTCAAACATGCCTTGCCGTCGCATCCAACGCCGCCGTTCGCGAGCCACCTCTGTGCGCTTTTGCTCCGCCGCGTACAGGCTTTTTTTTAAAGCTGATGTCGTGCCGTTCATAGAACCGCCAGACCGCTGTGCGACTTCCTGCGATGCCAGCTCTCGCCATAGCCGCAACAATCTCATCCAGCGTCATATCCGGCCGCTCGACGGTCAGTCCGAGGAGAAACTCGGCATGTTCATCAAGCGGCGAGGTGCTGCCACCGCTCGGCCTGGCTTCAATACTACCGCTCGCCATCCAACGCTGCATCCAGATCACCACCACGCTGGGACTGATCCCGTAAAGCTCCGCCGCCTCGCGCCGCGATGCCCCGCCCTCAACTGTTTCGATTACCCGCATACGCAACTCCTGCGAATACGGCTTCGGCATTGGTCCCCCCCGAGATCGAATCAATGCCGATAAACTCGCGCATCGGTTGGCCTTAGGGAATCCCCAATTCAACCCGACCGGAAACCGCTCTAAATAGAAGAATCCACTTTGGTTCGTCGTGATTGCGGAGCGCCCGTGATCCACGGGATGGGGGTAGGTTAGCCAAACTCCTAGCGGGGATGCTTTTTCAATTTTTGCGATGCCGGCGTCGTCACCTGGGCGCGAACATCGCGCAAGCTGTTGGGCGATTCCGATGCCATCGGCGCCTCGCCTTTGATCCGTTCGCCCCCGACCTCGCGGCGCGGCCAGGTAAAATCGTCGGCGCGGCCAGGCGGAGGATTAAGGGCCTCGCCCTTGGTCAGCGTGCGCGCGGCGAGCGCATCGACCGCAGCGGGCCGCGTTCCCGGGCCGCCGAGCAATTGATCTGTGACAAGCGACGGCGCCGTCAGCGGCAGGATTGGTCCCGCCAGCGGACGGGGCGCGGGCTGACCGGGCACGGCGTTGAGATCGGGTGTGGCAGGCTCGCTCGGCAATGCGATGGGACCCGAGCGCGTCGCGAGCAGGCGCGTGATCTCGCGCTCGACATAATGCGCGAGCTTGCGCGCGCCGGCTTTGGTGAAGAAGATACCGTCGTAAGAACGCAGTGGGCGGATCTGGCCTTCGAAGTCCGGCCCCTTCTGCAGTAAGAGGCCGCCTTCATCGACAAAGCCATCCCAGACGTCGACATAGGTGATGCCGGCCTTGCCGGCAGCCTCTCGATAGAGCAAATCCAGGAACAGTATGTCCGAGGTGCCCTTAGGCCCGCGAATCGCGGGAAGGCCGACCCAAATCACCGGCACCCCCCTCGACTTACCCACGGCGATCATCTCCTCGATCTTCTTCGAGTAGAGCTCGCTCCAGCGGTCCTCATGAAACTCATAGAGGCCGTTGGGCGAGCGTGCGCTCTTCGCCGGCGGCGCCCTGGCAATGTCGGAATCGTCCTGCGGCAGCTCGGTATCAACCTCCGGCTTCTGCGCCACTTCCGGCTTGGCGCCGACCTTGCCGTCCGACTTGGCCTCGCCTTTGACGTGCGCGTCCTTGTTGTTCTTCTTATCGGCGGGCTTGTCACTCTTTTCTGTGACGGGCTCGCGAATCGAAACGCGGTCGTTGATGCCGAGCATCACCACGATAATGTCTGGCTTTTCGGTCGCGAGAATGACTTTGGCCGCGGCGGCCCAATCGGAAGGGTCGCCCTTGGGCTGGTATTTGATCAAACCCGAGGTGTTTTTGGCCTTGCGGATCACGCCGATGTCAGGCCGTTCGGCATAGGCGTCTTCGAGACCATAGGCGAGCCAGTCCGCCATGCCGTCCCCAAGGACCAGGATGTGGCGCTCCGGGACAGTATCGCGTTTCTCGGACGGCGGCGCCCTTGAATAATCCTCGCGCGCCGGCGGTCGGGCTTGCCGAGGCGGGGGCGCGCGCGGCTGAGACGGCCCAAACGTATCGTTGCCAAACCAGCCGCCACCGAACCAACCGCCACCGCGTTGCTGCTGCTGAAATCCGCCGAAATTAAAAAATTGCGCCGAGGTGGGTCCGTCAACGCTAAGCAACATCCCCACCGCGATTGCCAGCGCAATCAGCAGGTCTCTTACCGTAAAAGCGCTCTTTTCCGGCCTGTCGGACACGCTCTCGGACCGCACATGCCCCAGCCCAACATAGCACTAAAGCGCTGTGACTAGTCTCAGATCACCGTGAAGTGCGCAAACGTTCAGCTTGCCACTTTGGTTCGTTGGTGATTGCCGGGGTCGTGCGACCCACCGGGGTTGGGGGTAGGTCAATCCCTGGCGATAGGAGCTCCGCGGACCTGCGAGGCGATATTTTTGAAGGCAGTCACTCAATGGAGTAGCAATCACCATTAAGCGGCTGGGAAAAAGGCCGTTGGCTCGGATACTTAGCGACACGGAAAGGTCGGTCGACCGGCAACCGCGATTGTCGCGGCCTCCAATTCGGGTATTATTTTTCTGCCGACAGGGGGCGCACACCCGGTCTCATCGGCGCGAGATGAATTTGGCTTGGCGGAAAAACGAACGATGAGCACAACGACGCTAACAAAGGTCCCCGGCTTTTGCGGCCTGTGCATCGCCCGCTGCGGCAGCATCGCGAGTGTTGAGGACGGTCGGTTCACACGGCTCGACCCCGACCCCACACATCCGACCGGCCAGGCTCTATGCGCCAAGGGGCGTGCCGCTCCGGAGCTGGTCTATAGCAAGGAGAGGCTCACCCAACCCTTGCGCCGCACTCGGCCAAAGGGCGAGGCGGACCCAGGTTGGGCGGAGATTTCTTGGGACGAAGCTCTGGACACAACAGCGGCGGAACTGCGACGGCTGGCGGAGGCGTATGGACCACGTAGTGTGGCTTTCAGCCAGTCTTCGCCCTCCACCTCGGCAATCGGCGATTCAGCACCCTTTCATCGCCGGTTAATGAATGCATTCGGCACGCCCAACCTCGTTTGGGCGCTCGATATGTGTGGATGGGGCCGAGGCTTTGCCACCCGCTACGCGTTCGGTGTTGCAAGCGTCGCCACCGGCAGCGGTGGCGGCGCGATGGCGGACATTGCTAACAGCGGTTGCCTGATCTTTTGGGGTTACAATCCTTCCTACACGCGTCTAACGCATGCGACAGCAACTGTCGCGGCGCTCAAGCGCGGCATAAAGCTCATCGTCGTTGACCCGCGCCATGTCGGGCTCGCCAGCAAGGCTGATGTCTGGCTGCGCCTTCGCCCTGGTACCGACGGGGCGCTCGCGCTCGGCCTTGCGCATGTGATGATCAGCCACGGCTGGTACGACCGCGAGTTCGTGCGGTCGTGGACGAACGCTCCTCATCTCGTTCGCTCGGATACCGGCCGGCTCCTGCGCGCCGCTGATCTTGCCAACGAGGGGGATGCCGGGCATTTCGTGGCCTGGGACGGATTGGCGGGCCAACCCGTCGACTACGACCCAGCTACGGGTCGGTATACCGCGCCGGTCGAGCATCTCGCCCTTGAAGGCGAAGTCGCGGTCACAACCAAACAAGGAGTACTGCTCTGCCGGCCTGTGTTCGCGCACTACGCTGACCTTTGTGCTCGATATACTCCCGAGCGCGTAGCGGAGATCTGCTGGATTGCGCCTGGCCAGTTGGAGGCGACGGCGCGGTTGGTCTGGCATTCGCGGCCAGTTTCCTACTATGCCTGGAGCGGACACGAGCACCATGCCAACACCACCGAGACGGCGCGCGCGATGGCGCTCCTCTACGCGCTTACAGGCTCGTTTGACCAACGTGGTGGCAACGTGTTGTTTCCCTCCGTTCCCAACTCGGTGGTTAGTGGCGAGGACTTGCCTGCCGCACGGCACATGGCGCCGGCGGTTGGGGTGGAGAAGCGTCCGCTCGGGCCGGCAAAATGGAACAATGTCTCCGCACAGGATTTCTATCGCGCAGTACTGGAGAACGATCCTTACCCTATACGCGGACTAGTGGGGTTTGGGTCGAATTTGCTGCTCGCATTTTCTGACCCACTGCGCGGGCGACGAGCACTCGCCGCACTCGATTTCTACGTTCACGCTGATCTATTCATGAACCCGACGGCCGAGCTTGCCGACATAGTGCTGCCGGTCGCCTCTTGTTTCGAGCGTGAGGCACTGCGTTTCGGCTTCGAGATCAACGCCGAGGCCCAATCCTTGGTGCAGCTCCGCCAGCCTGTTACACCGCCGCCCGGCGCAGCGCGGTCAGACATGGACATCATCTTTGATCTCGCGGGGAGACTTGGGCTTGGCGAGCATTTCTGGAACGGGAATGTTGAGGCGGCTTACCGTCACCAGCTTGCACCTAGCGGGTTGAGCCTGGAAGCGCTGCGGTCCGAGCCGAGGGGCATCAGCGTGCCGCTCACGACGAGCTACGCCAAGCACGCTGAGCCGGATCAGGCAGGCAATGCACGTGGCTTTGCCACACCATCACGCAAGGTGGAGCTCTGGTCGGACACACTGCAGGCGAAAGGCTATGCGCCGATGCCAGAATTTGTGCCCCCGCCGGTTCCAGAGGCGGCGCGCTACCCGCTAGTGCTGACCTGCGCCAAGCCCACACTGTTTTGCCAGACCCAGCATCGCGCGCTGCCTAGTTTGCGCCGGCGTGCAATGGATCCAGAGGTGATGTTGCATCCACAGACCGCGGCCGCGCGTGGTATCGTTGCCGGAGATTGGATAAGCGTCGAGACACATGCAGGCGCGATGCGGGCGCGAGCGCTGCTCAACGGCGATATCGATTCGCGTGTGGTCGTGGGCGAGCATGGCTGGTGGCAGGCGGCCCCTGATGCTAACGCGCCAAGCTATGACCCGTTCAGTCCAAAGGGGTCAAACTACAATTTGATCGTCGACCCGACAGCACGCGACCCCATCAGCGGTACCACGGCGCATCGATCTATGTGCTGCGAGGTCTCCCGCATTCCGCAAGAAAGGGATTAGAGAGCTAGGACGAGTTGACTCGGCATGGGGCAATTCTGCTCCATCGGACCTGGCCGTGCTGGCTTGAGCAGGACCTTCGCGAACTTGACAGGCTCCACTTTCGGCATGAGCGAGTAAGGCCGTTGCAAGTCGGCCATTAGCCGACTTATTCCGTAACATCTAGTTTCCGAACGGCGCCTGCCGATCTCTCCGTCTGACGCACTTCGAGATGCCGACTGCCGCCGCGCGCGATGGTATCTTCAACGATGGAAACGGTTACGACTGTAACACGATTCTCCTGACCTGAAATTCTTCCGTAGCGCGGGGCCATCACACTAGGTTCTGGCCTGGATTCTTTGGACGCGCTTTTAAAATGATAAAAAATACAGCTCCCGTCGCTCAGGAGATCGCGGAGTATCCAGCGGTCGGCAGGATCGGTCGATTTGATTCGGGGAGCGAGCCTATACCGCAACGCCTGATCGGAAACATCTACGAGGCATCTCTCGACAACTCGATGTGGAGCGTTGTTCTTGAAGAGATAGCAGAATTTGTGGGTGGCCGGGCAGTTGTTCTTGTCGTGAAGGATGCAGCAAGTGCGGGCGTGAAAGCCAAATATCAATTCGGCATTAATCCGCGCGCCATGCGGCTCTATTCGGAGACATATTCGAAATTCGATCCCCTTGCGGTAGCGTCGCTTCTCGAAGTCGGGGAAGTCGCTAGTCTTCCGGATATCGTGTCCTACGAGGAGTACTGCAAAGGGCGCTTCCATCAAGAATGGGCGGCTCCCCAAGGGTGGTGCGATGTTGCGAGCGTCGTGCTGGAGAAATCGCGGAAAAGTTGCGTTTTGCTCAGTGTCGTCCGAAGCAAGGCAGACGGCATGGTCGACGACGAGATGCGCCGGCGGATCTCTCTTCTGGTCCCTCATGTCCGTCGCACTGTCCTGATAGGCAGGATAGCCCATCTCCAGCACGCGTTTTGCGAAGTCTTCAACGGACTTAGCGTCGGCCTCTTTCTCGTCGACGCAAAAGCACATGTCATCCATGCCAACACAGCGGGGCAAGCCATTCTTGGCGAAGGCAACGTGCTGCGTTTGAGAAGGGGCGAACTCGTTACAGGCGAGAAACAGATCAACAAAGCATTGCGCGATGCTTTCGCAGCGGCCGAGCGGGGCGACGCTACGCCCTGTATCAAGGGCAACGTGTTGCCGTTGATCGCCTCCGACGGAGAACGTTACGTCGTTCACCTGTTGCCGCTGACGTCGGACGTTCGTCTGCATGCCGGTGATAGGGAAAGGGCGGTGGCGGCATTGTTCGCCCGCAAGGTTAGCTTGAAAACACCATCGGCTTCGGAAGTTATCGGCCTTAGCTATCGGCTCACGCCGACCGAGTTGCGAAGTCCTGCTTGCCCTTGTGGACGTCGGCGGGATACCGGAAGTTGCGGCCGCCCTCGGTGCCGCAGAGACCACGATCAAGGTGCATGTGAGTCGCTTGTTCGAAAAAACGAAAACCAATCGCCAGGCCGATTTGATCAAAGTCGTCGCAGGATTTGCATCTCCACTGATCGGCTAGACAACGTTGAGGAAAGCAACCAAGCACATACAGCAGGGCCAGGAAGTTTCTGACCCCGCCATATTCGACCGATTGTGTATTTTGGCGAGGCGCCGAAACAGAAAGAGACCGCAAATGCCTAATGCGAGACCTGAAACATCGTTACACTCGTTGAGCTTCCTGAAGCCGAACGTACCCACTCGCGACGACGCCTCGTTGCAGGCGAACCTGATCTTCTCGGGAATAGGTCTCCTGCTGTCGCTGCTTGCCATCATCTGCGGCAGCGGATTCGAGGTGGGTGTCTTCTAGGTGACCAACATCGTCCCGCAGGCTAGATTCGGCGTACGTGAGGGAGTCGGACATTTTCCCGAAAATCAAGGACCCGGAATGGTTCGAAAATCTCGTGAAGCAATTTCTGAATATCATTGACCGCCCAGCTCGCACGAACTCATCGCGACAGACGCGCCACTTAGGCGCGATCGACTGGAACGGCAAACACGTAGCCGACACCGCGCTCGGTCTGGATGACGCGCGGTGCGCTCGGATCACGTTCGAGCTTGCGCCGCAGGCGAAGAATCTGCACGTCAATGCTGCGGTCAAAGACGTCCTCGTGAACACGGGTCGCCTGCAGGAGGTGCTCGCGGCTGAGCGGACGCTGCGGCGCTTCGAGAAACGCGAGCAGCAATGCGTATTCACCCTTGGTCAACATGACCAGCGCGCCGGCCGGATCGGTGAGCTGCCGCGACCTGCGGTCAAGCCGCCAACCGGAGAATTGAAAATTCCCGCGCTCGGGCTCGCGTGCCGGCGCTGCACGTCCGACGTCGAACCGCCGCAAAACCGCGCGCACACGCGCGAGCAGCTCGCGCAAATTGAACGGCTTCGTCAGGTAGTCATCGGCGCCGAGCTCGAGGCCAACGACACGATCGATGTCGTCGCGGCGATGACCGGTGATAATGATGACGGGCACGTCGGAATTCAATCGGACCTCTCGCAGCAGATCCAGACCATCCTCCTGGCCCAATCGAAGATCGAGGATCACCAGGTTTATCTTGGTGCCGCCAAGTTGATCGACCATGTCCTGCCGATTGGATGCCACCAGGGTGCGGATGTTATTCTCCAGGAAATAGTTTAAGATCATGCGTTGCAGGGCGGGGTCGTCCTCCACGACGAGAACGCATACTTGGCGATCGACGCTCCCGCGGGGCTCAGGATCATTCACCGATGAACCGTTCATTTCGCCGGGTCCTTCATTGATGTTGCTGGCGATGACCGCGGCCGCGCGTCGATGCGGGATTGCATATCTCGCGCTGGCCCTTGTTTGGCTCTACGCCGGCTCGCCGGCCACCGCTCAGTCGCCGATCGTCGAGGTCCGCGACAGCAAGGAGCCGATCACGCCGATCCCTGCAGCTCGCGCCTTGGATCCGTTGCGTGTGCAGCTCGGTGAAAGCTTGTTCGGTGATCCGCGCCTGTCTCATGGTAACACGCATAGTTGTTCCTCGTGTCATGATATAGCGACCAATGGCGCAAGCGCCAATGTCCACGATACCCCGAAAGGGCAACCGAAGGGGCTCAACACACCGACAGTCTTCAATGTAAGCCTGAATTTTCGTTTTAACTGGGAGGGAAATTTTCGCTCGCTCGAGGAAGCTGCCGAGAATGCGCTCCGCAATCCCGCCATCATGGCTTCGAGTGCGGACGAGGTTGCGGGCAAATTGCGCGCCGACCCCGAAGCTGTGAGGCAATTCCGCGATGCCTATAGGCGGGAGCCCGACGCCGCTGCCGTGCTGGATGCGATCGCGACGTATGAACGGACCCTGGTAACACCAGGCGCCCGATTCGACCGCTGGCTTGCGGGCGAACGTGATGCCATTACGTCGGAAGAGCTGTCCGGCTATCAGGTTTTCAAATCGCTCGGCTGCATCAGCTGCCATCAAGGCGTCGGTGTGGGCGGCAATCTGTTCCAGCGCCACGGCATTTTCCATCCGTTGGGCTCGCCGGAACCGCAGGTGCTTCGAGTTCCCAGCTTGCGAAACGTGGCAACCACTGCGCCCTATTTTCACGACGGCAGCGCGGCTACCTTGCCGGAAGCCGTGAAAGCGATGGGTATTGCGCAGCTCGACCGCGTGCTGACTGATCAACAAGTCGCAGCCGTCGTCGCCTTTCTCTGCACGCTGACCGGCGCCTACCAGGGGCAGATGCTGCGGCCGGCTACCTCCGCGTCAGGCACCGGCGCTGCGCCGCCATGAGAAATTTGCCAGGCGCCGTTGGAGTTTCCCTGCTGCTCGCGCTGCTGACCTGGCTGTTGCTACGCGGGATAGATACGGACGCGCCCGCTTACGTGGCGACGCTTCAGGCCTTCGACGATTACGCGCTCGCCGAAGCCTCTCTTCATCGCGATGTTCTACAGGCGCGGGCCGGTCTGCTTCGCGATTACGACTCACTCGTCGGTGCGGCGCAGGCGATGGAGGATGCGGTCGCGCGGCTCCGATCGCACGCGCGTGCTCAACGCCTCGATGAGGGCGTGGTTGATCGTCTTTCGGCAACGGTCGTCCAGCAGAATGAACTGATGGAGCGTTTCAAGACCAACAACGCCCTCCTGCAGAACTCGCTCTCCTATGTTGGCCTCATGAGCACAAATTCGGCATTCCTCGCTCGCGACGCGAAGCTCGCACCGGCAACAGGCGCATTGGCAGCGGCCATCCTGTATCTCTCGCGCGACAACTCGTCCGACGCGCTCAGGGCGCTCAATCAACGGATCGAAGAATTCGCGGAGCAGGCGCCGTCCGTCGGACCAGACGCGCAAGTGGCAGCGGCGATGCTGTCGCATGCTCGCCTGCTTTATGATCTGCTTCCTGCAGTTGACGAAACTCTGAGGGCTTTCATCGCGGTGGCCGGCGAACAGCCGCTCCGGGAGACCCGTGCGCTATTTTCCGACCACCGGACCAGGGTTGAAGCGGTGGAACAGCGCTATAGGCTGTTGCTCTACATGGTTTCGCTACTGACAGTTCTCATGATTGTGCTTTTGGGGCTGCGGTTGCGTTCCCGAGCCATCGCGCTGCGACGCCGGGCCGCATTTGAGCATGTCATAGCGGAGAATTCGACGCGTCTGATCAATTGCTCGCCGGCCGAAACGGCGTCTCGACTGAAACAGGTGCTCGGCGAGTTCAGCCGGACGATCGGCGCAGAACGCGCGTATGTGGTGTTGGGTGAAAAACCCATCCGGGTGTACACTTGGTCCAGGGACGGAAAAGCGTTCCCGCCGGGCTGGCCTCACCAAGCGCTGACGTTGGCTCAGCAACTCGGCGTGGCTGAAACCGAGAGTGTCACCATTCCGGATGTTGCGGCGTTGCAGCCTAGTCCAGTGAGGGATGCGCTCACAGCCGCCGGGGTGCGTGCTTGGGCCTCCGTACCGCTGATCCGACCGGGACGTGCCCGAAGCATCATGGGTTTTGACGCCTTCCGGCCAATACGAGGGAAGGTTTCTCCAGTGCCGATCGTTCGGCTTGCCGGCGACGCGGTCGCCAATGCGATCGAACGCGAATTTCTTGAGCGCGACAGGGCGAAGCTCACGATGCGACTGGAGCGAGCGCGTCGAATGCAAATGGTCGGAACACTAGCTAGTGGAATCGCGCATAATTTCAACAACATCATCGCCGCCATTCTCGGCTATTCGGAAATGGTTGAGCCGCAACTCGCGCCCGGAAGCAGATCAGCGCAGCATGTCGACGAGATACGCCGTGCGGCGGAGCGCGGGCGCGATCTGGTCGATAATATTCTCACGTTCGGACGGCGGACCGATGCGCCTGCCCGTGCGGTCCGGATGCGCAATCTGCTTGAGGAGGCAGCTTCATTTCTCCGCGCCTCCTTACCGTCAGGCGCCGAGCTCGTCTTCGATGACGTTTCGTCCGATCTGGCCGTATCAGGCGAACCCACGCAGCTCCAGCAGGTCATTCTCAATCTGTGCGCCAACGCAGCGCAAGCGATGGATGGCAAAGGTGATATCTACGTAGGCGCGAGGTTGGAGGAGGTGGCTGATTTCCTGCAAATCGGCGACACCGAACTTTCGCCGGGCCGCTACGTCTGTCTGTCGGTAAGCGACAGCGGGCGCGGCTTTGATGCGCACATTGCGCAACGAATGTTCGAACCATTTTTCACCACCCGTGTGGCCGGGACTGGTCTTGGGCTGGCAACAGTTCGTGAAATAGTTCGCGATCACGATGGGGCCATCGGAGTGCAGAGCAGGCCGGGGCATGGAAGTCGCTTCGAGATATGGCTGCCAGCAATGGTCGCGGGTGGAGTCGCGATGGACGAGCCGGCTTTGCTTCCCCCTTGGACGCGGCCAGACGATATTGATCGTCGAAAGCGAGCGAGGACGTCTGCTGCAGGACGAGGAAAGATTGGCAGCGCTGGGATACGAACCCGTTGGATTCGAGCACTCGGCCGATGCACTGGTAGCGTGCCGTTCAGAGCCGGACGGACGATTCGATGTCATCCTGGTGAGTTGCGGATCGCAAACCCACGTAGGCATGGAGCTGGCACGCTCCCTCAGTGAGATCGGACGGTTTAGGCCCATCCTGCTTGCCGCTGCGTCCTCGATCGAAGTCAGCGTCGATGCGCTGGCGGAGGCTGGAATTTCCGAGGTGCTGCGCTGGCCACTGGCGAGCAACGAACTCGCCGCTGCCTTGGCGCGCTGCCTGCGTAGACCCAGTACGTTACGGCTATAATACGATTCCTCATATTTGAAATTCTTCTGTAGCGCGGGGCCATCACTCTGGGTCCAACCGCAAATGCAACGCACGCGTCAGTTGAGACGCAATAGTTGCGGGAAGCTGGGTGGAACCGAAACCCCTGACGAAATCATCATTCCCCAAAGTCGGCTTACGCATTTGCACTCACCATCGGCTTTTCGAAAGGACGCCTCCATGGCTATCAAAGCGAACTTTTCCTCGGGCGCCGGCTTGTTGTCGGTATTTGATGATAACGCTGACAACAGCATCGTCATAAGCCGTGACGCGGCCGGTAACATTCTCGTCAACGGCGGCGCCGTCGCGATCACGGGCGGTACGTCGACCGTCGCCAACGCCTCTTGATCCAGGTATTCGGCACCGGCGGCAACGACACGATCAAACTCGACGAAACCAACGGCGCACTGCCTGCGGCACAGCTGTACGGTGGCGACGGCAATG
>CAWHQY010000072.1:0-48751 GCA_963831505.1 uncultured Alphaproteobacteria bacterium
GAAGAGCCGACCGGACGGCAGCCTTCCATGCGGATGCCCCATTCGTCGACCGGCAGGCCGTTCGGGATGCCCTTGTCGCCGTTGCCGGCCATCGACAGCCATGCGTCGGTGAACCGCCAGCCGAGCGAGGGATCCTTCTTGCCATAGTCCATGTGGCCATAGACCTTGACGCCGTTGATCTCCTTGATGTCGTTGGTGAAGAACTCGGCGATATCCTCATAGGCCGACCAGTTCACGGGGACGCCGAGATCGTAGCCATACTTGGCCTTGAACTTGGCCTTGTAGTCGGGGTTGGTGAACCAGTCGTAGCGGAACCAGTAGAGGTTCGCGAATTGCTGGTCGGGAAGCTGATAGAGCTTGCCGTCCGGCGCGGTCGTGAACGACTTGCCGATGAAGTCGTTGACGTCGAGCATCGGGTCCGAGACGTCCTTGCCCTCGCCCGTCATGTAGTCCGACAGAACGATGGTCTGGCCGTAGCGGAAGTGCGTGCCGATCAGGTCGGAGTCGTTGATCCAGCCGTCGTACACGTTCTTGCCCGACTGCATCTGGGTCTGCAGCTTCTCCACGACGTCACCTTCCTGGATGATGTCGTGCTTCACCTTGATGCCGGTGATTTCGGTGAAGGCCTTTGCCAGCGTACCGGACTCATATTCGTGCGTCGTGATGGTTTCCGACACGACGTTGATGTCCATGCCCTTGAAGGGTTCAGCAGCCTTGATGAACCACTGCATCTCCTTCATCTGGTCGTCCTTGGAGAGGGTCGACGGCTGGAATTCGCTGTCGATCCACTTCTTGGCGGCCGCTTCGTCGGCGTAGGCCGGCGCCGTGATCGCAGCCGAAGCCGCCATCAGAGCGAAGGCACTGGTCATCATGAGCATCCGGGTCCTGGTCAAGGACCCCTTCGTTCTTTCCAAGTGTCGCATGTTGTTCCTCCGTTGCAGCGACAGACTAATCAGGCCCGGGTTGACCCCGGATCTGCTCTTTTTCGCTTCCGTCAGACCGTGCGGAAAACCACAAAGCCCGTTGCAAGCGAAATCAGTGTTGCGAGCCAGATGCTCGAAATCTCAAAACCCTCCTCGCCGATCGGCAGCGTCGCGATCCCGTCGGTACCGACAAAGGCGATCCATAGCAGATGAATGACCGCGGCAAGAATCAGCGATACGAACAGCCGGTCGCCGCGGGTGGTCGGAATGCGAAGCACGCCGACGCGCTCGGCCTCGGGATAGACCGCGGCCAGGTAAGTCATCAGCGCCAGCGTCGACGCCAACAGCACAAAGAAGATCCCGGTCGGCAATGTCCAGGCCATCCATGCGATACTTTCCATGGGTGCCTCCCTACACGCGGCCGAGCGCGAAACCGCGCGCAATATAGTTGCGGACGAACCAGATCACGAGCGCGCCGGGGATGATGGTGAGCACGCCAGCGGCTGCGAGCAGACCCCAATCCATGCCGGCGGCGGAGACCGTGCGGGTCATCACCGCCGAGATCGGCTTGGCATTGACCGAGGTCAGCGTGCGCGCGAGCAGGAGCTCGACCCAGGAGAACATGAAGCAGAAGAACGCGGCGACGCCGATGCCGCTCGCAATCAGGGGCACCAGGATCTTCATGAAGAAGCGCGGGAAGGAATAGCCGTCGAGGAAGGCGGTCTCGTCGATCTCGCGCGGCACGCCGGACACAAAACCTTCCAGAATCCAGACCGCGAGCGGCACGTTGAAGATGCAATGCGCCAGCGCCACCGCCCAGGGCGTATCGAACAGGCCGATCGCCGAATACAGGTTGAAGAACGGCAGCGCATAGACCGCGGCCGGCGCCATGCGGTTCGACAACAGCCAGAAGAACAGATGCTTGTCGCCGAGGAAACGATAGCGCGAGAACGCATAGGCCGCCGGCAGCGCCACCGAGATCGAGATGATGGTGTTGATGACGACATATTCCAGCGAGTTGATATAGCCGGAATACCAGCTCTCGTCGGTGAAGATGCGCCGGTAATGCTGCAAGGTCGGCGTATGCGGCCACAGCGTCATGGTGGTGACGATCTCGCTGTTGGTCTTGAAGCTCATGTTGACGAGCCAGTAGATCGGCAACAGCAGGAAGATCAAGAACAGCACGAGGATGAGCCGGCGGCCGGGAATCGAATAGTTCATGCGACTCCCTCCTTGCGCGAGCGGTCGGCGCCGGCATTGGTCATGACAGTGTAGAACACCCAGCACACGATCAGGATGATGAGGTTGTAGACCAGCGAGAGCGCAGCCGCCTTGCCAAGGTCGAACTGGCCGAGCGCGATCTTGACGAGCTCGATCGAGATGAAGGTGGTCGAGTTGCCGGGGCCGCCGCCGGTGACGACGAACGGCTCGGTGTAGATCATGAAACTGTCCATGAAGCGCAGCAGCACCGCGATCAGCAGCACACGGTTCATCTTCGGCAACTGGATCGCCCTGAATACCGCCCAGCGCGAGGCGCCGTCGATCTGGGCTGCCTGATAATACGCATCGGGGATCGATTTCAGGCCGGCGTAGCACAAAAGCGCGACGAGGCTCGTCCAGTGCCAGACGTCCATGACGATGACGGTGGCCCAGGCATCGAGGTCGTTGGAGACGTAATTGTAGTTCAGCCCCATGCCGTTCAAGACATAGCCGAGCAGCCCGATGTCGGGGCGGCCAAAAATCTGCCAGATCGTGCCGACCACGTTCCACGGAATCAGGAGCGGCAACGCGAGGATGACGAGGCAGGCCGCGACCTGCCAGCCGTCGCGCGGCATCGACAGCGCGATCAGAATGCCGAGCGGCACTTCGATTGCGAGGATGACGAAGGAGAAGAAAAGATTGCGCCAGAGCGAGGCGAAGAACCGGCCGCCGAGATCGGTCGAGGGATCGAGCAGCTCCTTGAACCAGCCGACGCCATTCCAGAAGAACTGGTTGTTGCCGAAGGTGTCCTGCATCGAATAGTTCACCACCGTCATCAGCGGCAGGATGGCGGAGAAGGCGACCACCAGGAACACCGGCAGCACCAGGAACCAGGCTTTTTGATTGATCGTCTTGTCCATCACGCCTTCCCCTCGACAAGGACGCTGTTGGCATAGACGTGGACATGGGCGGGATCAAACACGAGACCGGCCGTCTTGTCGGGGACGGAAAAGCCCGGCGGCACGCGCGCGGCGAATTTGGCATCGCCAACGCGGACGCGGGCGAAGCGGATGCGACCGAGATCGTCGATGCGCTCGATCGTGGCGGACAACAGGCCCGATGCGGGGGCGGCCACATCGACGAATTCCGGCCGCACGCCGATCTCGATCTTGGCATCCTTCGGCAGCACGCCGTAGTTCCGGTGCAGGCCGATGACATGGCCGTCGATCCTGGCCTCGCGGCCGTCCACGACCGCCGGCACGATGTTCATGCCGGGCGAGCCGATGAAATAGCCGACAAAGGTGTGCGCCGGCTTCTCGAACAATTCCGCCGGCGTGCCGCTCTGCACCACGCGGCCGTCATGCATGACCACCACCGTGTCGGCGAAGGTCAGCGCCTCGGTCTGGTCATGCGTCACATAGATCATGGTAAGATCGAGCTCGCGGTGCAGCGCCTTCAGTTTCGAGCGCAGCTGCCATTTCAGCTCGGGATCGATCACGGTGAGCGGCTCATCGAACAGTATCGCGGCGACGTCGGAGCGAACGAGGCCGCGGCCGAGCGAAATCTTCTGCTTGGCATCCGCTGTGAGCCGCGTCGCCTTGCGCCTCAGATCGGGCGTGAGATCGAGCAGGCGTGCAATGTCGGCGACGCGCTTGTCGATCTCGGCTTTTGGCACGCCGCGGTTCTTCAGCGGAAATGCCAGGTTCTGGCCGACCGTCATGGTGTCGTAGATGACCGGGAACTGAAACACCTGCGCGATGTTGCGCTTCTGCGTTGACAGCGGCGTGACATCGGCGCCATCGAACAGGATTTTTCCCCGCGTCGGCGTGATGATTCCGGAGATGAGATTGAGCAGCGTGGTCTTGCCGCAGCCGGAGGGCCCGAGCAGCGCATAGGCGCCGCCCTGCCGCCACGTCATGGTCACCGGCTTGAGCGCAAAGCTTTCGGTCGGCGCATGTTCGCCGCCGTAGGAATGGGCGAGATCGACGAGGTCAATGCGTGCCATGCTGCATCTCCCTCAAGTGCTCTTATTTTTTGACGCGTTTTCTTCACGCGAACCGCCAGGCACTTCGCTTGAAAACGCTACGCCGCCGGGAGACGCGACCAGCCGGCCGGCCGCATCGAACACGAAGACATTGTCGGGATCGAGCACGGCGTCGAGCTGCCGGCCCGGCTCGTACTCATGCACACCATGCAGCACCGCGACCCAATCGGAGGAATCGCGGTGCAAATGCACAAAACTTTCCGAGCCGGTGATCTCGGTCACCGTCACGGTCGCCGGAAAGGCGTGGCGGCCGGCCTGGCCGTTGGCGATCTCCACTTGATGCGCGCGGAAGCCGACGCGGTATACTCCGTCGCCAAGCTTGGCATAGAGCCCGGAGGAAGGCGCCTTGATGCCGCCGGCATATTCGACCGCGCCATTCTTCTTCTCGATCGCCACGACGTTGAGCGGCGGATCGGAAAACACCTGCGCCACGCGGAGCGTATCGGGATGGCGATAGACCTTGGCGGTCTCGCCGGCCTGCAGCGCCTGGCCTTCCCACATGCAGATGGTATTGCCGCCGAGCAGGAGCGCCTCCGACGGCTCGGTCGTGGCATAGACGAAGATCGCGCCGGAGGCCTCGAAGATGCGCGGCAATTCGGCGCGCAACTCCTCGCGCAGCTTGTAGTCCAGATTGGCCAGCGGCTCGTCGAGCAGCACGAGATCCGCGCCTTTGACCAGCGCGCGCGCAATCGCAGTGCGCTGCTGCTGGCCGCCGGAAAGCTGCAGCGGCGTGCGTTTCAGGAACGGCTCGAGCCGCAGAAGCCTTGCCGCTTCCGTCACGCGCCGCTCGATCTCGGCTCTCGGCTTGCCCTGCACGCGCAGGGGCGAGGCGATGTTCTCGTAGACCGTTAGTGAGGGATAATTGATGAACTGCTGATAGACCATCGCGACCGAGCGCCGGCGCACGTCAAAGCCGGTGACATCTTTTCCATCGACGAGCACGCGGCCGGTGGTCGGCCTGTCGAGGCCGGCGAGCAGGCGCATGATCGAGGTCTTGCCCGACAGGGTCGGGCCCAACAGCACGCTGAGCGTGCCCTTCTCCAGCGTCAGCGCCACATCTCGGATGGTTTGCACGCCATCGACGGTGCGCGTGACATGGTCGAGTGTGACGCTCATGTCCGTCCTCCCGCTTCCAGCAGGGGACTTTCATGCGAAACATGGTTGGCCGCAATCCAACGATCGAGTGCGGCGATTTCGTCCTTTGAGAGCCTTAAGCCCAGTTTGGAACGCCGCCAGACGATGTCTTCCGCGGTCACAGCCCATTCGAACGACATCAGATAGTTGACTTCGGCCGCCGTCAGCGTGGCGCCAAAGGATTCGCCGAGATCGGCCAACGATTTGGCGCTGCCGAGCAGTTTCGCCGCGCGGGTGCCATAGGCATGCGCGAGCCGGCTCGCATGCTCGACGGAAAGGAACGGATAATTGCGCTGCAGTTCCGCCGACAGCGCCGGCAGCGCCGAGACGTCGAGATCGCCGCCGGGCAGCGGCGATTTGCCGGTCCAGCCTTCGCGCGCCTTGGCGCTGCGCAGATAGGGCGCCAGCCGCTCCAGCGCCTCTTCGGCGAGGCGCCGATAGGTCGTGATCTTGCCGCCATAGATCGAGAGCAGCGGCGCGCCGCCCGGCGTATCCAGCTCGAACACGTAATCGCGGGTCGCGGCCTTGGCTTCGCTCGCGCCGTCGTCATACAGCGGCCGCACGCCGGCATAGGTCCAGACCACGTCCTCCGGCTTCACCGGCTTTGCCAGATACTCGCTGACGGAATCACAGAGATACTTGATCTCCTCGCTCGTCGCTTTCACCTGGGAAGGATCGCCGTGATAGTCGCGGTCGGTGGTGCCGATCAGGGTGAAATCATCCTGATAGGGAATGACGAACACGATGCGGCCGTCGGCGTTCTGGAACATGTAGGCGCGGTCGTGCTCGTAGAGCTTGCGCACCACGATATGCGAGCCCTGCACTAGCCGCACCTTGGCCCTCGCATTGACGCCGGCGCCGGAGTTCAGCACCTGCTCAACCCAGGGACCACCGGCATTGACCAGCACACGGGCACGAATCGTCGCGCGTTGCTTGCTGATCGTGTGCTCGGTCGTCACCTGCCAGATGCCGTCGCTCTGGCGGATTTCAACGGCGCGGGTGCGGGTGCGGATGTCGGCGCCGCGGTCGGCGGCGTCGCGCGCATTCAGCGCCACGAGGCGCGCGTCATCGACGAAGCAGTCGGAATATTCGAAGCCGCGCGTGTATCGGCCGGGAATCAGCGGGCGGCCGACGGCGTCAATGGTGAGATCGACCGAGCGGGTCGACGGCAGCAGATGACGGCCACCGATGTGATCGTACATGAACAGGCCGAGCCGCAGGAGCCAGGCCGGGCGAAGTCCCGCGTGGTGCGGCAGCACGAACCGGAGTGGGCGAATGATGTGAGGCGCGACCTGCCAGAGGATTTCGCGCTCGATCAGCGCCTCACGCACCAGACGAAACTCGAAATATTCGAGGTAGCGTAAGCCCCCGTGCACCAGCTTGGTCGACCAGGACGACGTCCCACTCGCCAAATCATTCATTTCACACAGGAAAACAGAGTTTCCACGGCCCGCCGCATCGCGCGCGATGCCGCAGCCATTGACGCCCCCTCCAATGATTGCGAGGTCGAAAATCCGATCCAAACGACGCTTCCCCGGCGCTTCGCCTTCACTTTGGGCGATTTAACTTTCGTTTTAGATTAGATCACAAAGAAAAACGAAAGCAAATGAAAACGGAACTGGGGGGAAGATTTCGTCGGAACCGGTGTTTCGCGGCGACGGCGCGCTCCGTCGCAAGCGCAAGTGAGGCGTACCAAGATCGGATGGATCAGGCCCGGCGGATCGGAATCGGTGCGTTCGCATCATCTCCCGCCTCGCCTTCGTCAATATCGGCGGCTGGCTTGTCCATCGCCTCGATCACCTGGATGCCGCGGCTGTGGCAGATGTTGGCGAGGCCCGCGGGCAGTGCGGAGTCGGTGACAAAAGTGTTGATCTGGCTCATATGCGCGATGCGCACCGGAGCGCTGCGGGTGAACTTGGTGGAGTCGGCGACCAGCATGACGCTGCGGGCGTTGGCGATGATCGCCTGCGCCACCTGCACCTCGCGATAGTCGAAGTCGAGGAGCGCGCCCTCCTCGTCGATCGCCGACACGCCGATGATGGCGTAGTCCACCTTGAACTGGCCGATCAGTTGCGTCGCGGTCGAGCCGACGACGGCGCCGTCGGCGCGGCGCACCGCGCCGCCCGCGACCACCACCTCGATCCGCGGATAGCGATACAGCAGCATCGCGACATTGAGGTTGTTGGTGATGACGAGCAGGTCCTCGTGCGAGGTCAGCGCGCTTGCTACCTCTTCCGTCGTGGTGCCGATATTGATGAAGAGCGAGCACCCGTTCGGGATCAGGGCAGCGGCCGCAGCGCCGATCGCCTTCTTTTCCTCGGCGGCGACGAAGCGGCGCGCCTCATAGGCGAGGTTTTCGACGCCCGAGGCGATCATCGCCCCGCCATGGATGCGGGTCAGCACGCGCTGCTCGCAGAGATCGTTGAGGTCCTTGCGGATGGTCTGGGCGGAGACCTCGAAGCGCCGGGCGAGATCTTCCACCAGCACCCGGCCCGAGGCGCGGGCGATGTTGAGGATTTCGGTCTGGCGATGCGAGAGTCCAGCCATGGCGGCGTCCCCCTTCAAAGGAGCCATGAAGGTAACGGCGGTTTGTGGACGGGGTCAACGCGGAGTTGGGCGTTTTGGCAGCAAAGCCGCCATCAAATCGCTACAGAGTTAAGGACAGTTCACGCTGCTTCGCCTCCCTCCCCGCCTCGCTACGCGCAATCCGGCACCCCATCACATTTCATCTTCGAAACACGCGCAGTTGCGGTTCCATTATGAGGGAGATCACAGTCGGCTGCACCGGCACCGGATTAAAGTCGCGAGATTCGTGAAACGACATATATTTTGCGGCCTTTCTCTTTCGGCGGAAGAGGAAGGGAGATTTCGAGCAGAAACTGATTTGGCCAGCGCTGCGGCAAGTCCGCATTTTTTAAACGAGAGGATACTTGATGCCCACCACCATTCCCATGGCTCACAAAAGACGACAGGCAGCGCTTTACGCAGACAGCAACTTGCCCAGCCGGATTGCGACCACGGCCATCCGCGCCCGAGACGAGCTCCTGAAAACCCTGAGATCGGAAGATTTCAAAAACGTCGCCATTTTCGCCGCAATCGGACTGGTGGTCAGCCTGATTGCCGCGTGGTCCGGGGTCCAGGGCGTCTGGATGTGAGTACCCGACGCCTGACCCATCAAGGCCCCTAGGGGCATGATCCGGAAAAGTGTGAAGCGATTTTCCCTCGCGACAAACGCGTAGCGTTTGCGCGGAGATCATGCCCAAACAAAGAGCTAAAGCGCGATGACGATTCATCCCAAACTCATCGCGCTTTAGGACGAAGGCGGTTCGCTAGGCAGCGAGCGACGGATCGCCGTTCGCGAGTTGCACCGCCGCGCGCTGGGCGTCGGCGACGTGGCGGAACAGCCGGCCGTCGAGGCGGTAAAACGGCTGCGCCGCGGCGAAAAAGCGATAGCCGCTGGCATCGCGAACCACAATGCCGGCGGCCTGTGAGGACACTTCGATAATGTAGGAGTCTGACATTGCCCGCTCTCGTTCCACGGTCCGGGCAAATAACGAGGCAACTGCCTGTTCGTTCCTCACACGGACACCAACATGGTGCTCCGCCAAATCGGCGGAAAGGTGGGCGGCCAAAGGCCGCTCTCGGGTCATTCCGGGGCGTGGTGAAACGAGTGAACGGTTCGCAATTTGCGCACCGAGAATCTCGAGATTCCGGGTTCGATGCTTCGCATCGCCCCGGAATGACGGAAGAGCGTCACGTCGTCAACAGCGTGCCGTCCTGCTTGATCGCCTGCGGGTGGCCCTGCTCGTCGATCGAGACATAGGTGAAATTGCCGTCGGTCACCAGGATCGCCTGCGTCTCCTTGCGGCGCGTCACCCAGGCTTCGAGATGCACGGTGATCGAGGTGCGGCCGACGCGCACCAGGCTGCCATGCACGGAGACGAGATCGCCGACATAGACAGGTTTGCGGAAATTCATCGCTTCGATCGCGACCGTGACATTGCGCGTCTTGGTGACCTTGGCGGCGAACACGCCGCCGCTGATATCCATCTGGCTGAGCAGCCAGCCGCCAAAGATGTCGCCGTTCTGGTTGGTGTCGGCCGGCATCGCGAGCGTGCGGGTGCAGAGCTGGCCCTGCGGCTCGGTCCCGGTCGCAGGCGGCGCGTGGACGTGCGTGTCGGTCACTTGAAAGTCTCCCAGCCGGCGTCGGGCGTAAAGCGGCCGCCGAATTTATCCGCGAGCCGGCGCAGGGTCGCGACGACGTTCTCGACGCCGCGCGTCCGCGCATAATTGAGCGGGCCGCCGCGGAACGGCGCATAGCCGGTGCCGAAGATCATCGCGCCGTCGACCACGTCGGCATTGTCGACGATGCCTTCGCGCAAACATGCGACGCAGACATTCGACATCGGCAGCACCAGGCGGTCGATCATCTCGTCGGTGACGCGCGGACCGGTTTCGGGCAGCGGCGTCTTCTCGGCCTTGCCGTCCTTCCAGGTATAAAAACCCCTGCCGCTCTTGCGGCCCAGCTCGCCCTTGGCGACCTTCTCGCGCAGCCAGGCCGGCGTCGGCGGGAGCAAATCGCCGAACTTCGAGCGCAGCATGTCGCCGACGTCGAGGCAGATATCGAGGCCCACCTGATCGGCAAGCTCGATCGGCCCCATCGGCATGCCGAATTTTTCCGCCGCTTGATCGATCAGGCGCTGCTCGACGCGTTCGTCCAGCATCACCATTGCCTCCAGCATGTAGGGCGTCAGCGCGCGATTCACCAAAAAGCCGGGCGAGCTCTTCACCGGCAACGGCAGACGGTCGATGGCGCCGACAAAGGCGAGTGCTTCCTTCAATAGCGCCGGATCGTTGCCGTCATGGCTGACGACCTCGACGAGTTGCAGGCGCGAGACGGGATTGAAGAAGTGCAGCCCGAGCAGCCGTTCCGGCCGCTGCAGTGTCGTGCGCAAATCCTGCAATGGAATGCTGGAGGTGTTGGTCGCGAGAATCGCGCCCGGCTTCATCCTGGGCTCGAGGCCGGCATAGACCTTCTGCTTCAGCTCGAGCTTCTCCGGCACCGCCTCGATGATGAGATCGGCGTTGCGCACGCCCTCGCCGCCCATGTCGGGCACGAGGCGATCGAGCGCATCGCGCACTTCCGTGGGCTTGCGGATGATCTTGCCGAACAGCTCCGCCGCGCGCTTGATCGCGCCCGCGATCGGCTCCGCCTTCATGTCGGCGAGCGTGACGCGCATGCCTTCATTGGCGCACCAGGCCGCGATATCGCCGCCCATGGCGCCGGCGCCGATGACATGGACGTGCGCGACCTTGTTGCCGCTGCCTGCGAGCTTCTTCATCTCGTCGCGCAGGAAGAAGACGCGTATCAGGTTCTGCGCCGTCGGCGTCACCATCAGACGCGCGAACGAGGTCTTTTCATTCGCGAGCATCGCGGCCTTGTCGCCGCCGTGCTTTTCCCAGAGATCGATCAGGCCATAGGGCGCGGGATAATGTTCCGCGGGCGCGGTCTTCGCGGCTTCGCGGCGCATGCGGGAAGCAAGGAAGCCGCGAGCCGGTCCCGAATTGAGGATGGTGTTGAGCAATCCCGGCTGCGCGCGTTTGAGCCGGCCGAACACGGCGTCCCTGACGGCATTTTTGACATGCCGCTCCTGCGCGATAGCGTCGACGAGGCCGAGCGCCTTTGCGCGGCGCGCATCGATATTGCGGCCGGTGAGCATCAACGTCATCGCCTGCAGCGGATTGACCAGCCGCGTGAAGCGCGCGGTGCCGCCAAGGCCCGGATGCAGGCCAAGCATCACCTCGGGGAAGCCGAAGCGCGCGCCGTCGATCGCAATCCGCATCTGGCAGGCGAGCGCCACTTCCAGCCCGCCGCCCAGGCAGAAGCCATGGATCACCGCGACGCTTGGCACGCGCAGCGCTTCGAGGCGATCGATGACGGCATGTGCGCGGCTTATTTCCTTCTCGACCGCACCGGGATCGGTCGCGCCGCGGAATTCGTTGACGTCGGCGCCGGCGATGAAGCCGGACGTCTTCGCCGAGCGGATGACGAGACCAGCCGGCCGCTGGCTTTCCAGCTCGCCCAGGATCTTGTCGAACTCTTCCATCACGTCGGACGAAAGCGTGTTGGCGCTGGCGCCTTCGCGGTCGAACAACAGCCAGGCGACGCCATCGGCATCGCGAGTCAGCTTGAAATTCCGGTAGGGGTTCGTCGCATCGCGCTTCGGCCCGAGCTCGATCACGCGGTCGTCGAGAACGTCCAGGACCTTCGATTCCATGGTCACACCGCCTCGATCAACATCGCGCCGCCCAGCCCGCCGCCGATACATTCGGTGGCGATGCCGCGCCGTGTGCCGAGCCGCTTCATCGCATTGATCAGATGCAACACGATACGGTTGCCCGACGTGCCGACGGGATGGCCGAGGCTGATCGCGCCGCCATCGACATTGAGCTTCGATCGATCGATCTGACCCGCGGCGCCGTCGAGGCCGAGAATCTCCTTGCAGAACTTCTCGTCATTCCAGGCCGCGAGGCAGCCGAGCACCTGCGTGGCAAAGGCCTCGTTCAATTCCCAGGTCTCGATATCCTGCAAGGTCAACTCGTTGCGCTTGAGCAGCGCGGTTGCCGACAGCACCGGGCCGAGCCCCATGATCGAGGGATCGAGCGCTGACCACTGGCTGTCGAGGATCGCGGCCTTCGGCTTCAAGCCGTGCTTCGCCACGGCTTCTTCGGAGGCGAGGATGACCCAGGACGCGCCATCGGTGATCTGCGAGGAGTTGCCGGCGGTGACCTGGCCCCACGGCCGCTCGAAAACGGGGCGCAATTTCGCCAGCGTCTCGCTCGTCGAGTCCGGGCGCACGCCATCATCGTGATCGTAGAATTTTCCATCACGGGCAAAGGCGGTCTCGACCTCGCCATTCAAAAAGCCTTCCTTCTGCGCATGCGCGAGCCTGCGATGGCTTTCGGCCGCATAGGCGTCCGACTGCTCGCGGGTGATGCCGAAGAGATGGCCGACGACCTCGGCGGTCTGGCCCATGTTCAATTCGGTGATGGGGTCGGTGAGGCCGCGCTCGAGACCGATGATCGGCTTGAAATATTTCGGGCGCGCCTTCAGCATCGCCATGATCTTCGCGCCGATCCCCCGGGCAGCCGCGAGCCCCGCAAACCAGCGCACGCCCTGCGCTGGCCAGACCAGCGGCGCATAACTCAGCGCTTCCGCGCCGCCGGCGAGGATCAGGTCTGCGGCGCCTTCGCGAATGTAGCGGTAGCCGGTGTCGATCGACTGCATGCCGGAGCCGCAATTGATCTGCACGGTGAAGGCGACCATGGCCTCGCCCATGCCGAGCCGAAGTGCGGCGACACGCGCGGGGTTCATCTCGTCGGCGATGACATTGACGCAGCCGAGGATGACCTGGTCGAAGGTATCAGGCGCGAACGGCTGGCGCGCAAGCAATGGTCTTCCGCATTGCACGGCGAGATCGACCGGCGTGAACGGCCCGGGTCCGGAGCGCGCCTTCAGGAACGGCGTCCGGCTGCCGTCGACGATAAAGACTGGCCGCGCCATCAGCTCGCCGCCCTCTGCTCACCCAGTTCCTGGAAGAACTGATGCACATTGGCCGACTTCTTGTAAATCGGCGACAGCGCTTCCGGCGCGAAATCGTCGACTTCGATGACCTTGACGACGGCGGCATGCGCTTGCGCCAGCCGGTCGGCTTCGCTCTCGGTGATGACGCCCTTTTTCACGGCCTCCTTGGGGTCGTGCAGACGTGCCGCATGCAGCTTCTTCGCGACATCCTCGCATCCGGTGACCAGCACGAAGGCCGTCTCCAGCCGTGCGAGGCCGCCATCGTCATCGACATGCGAGAGATCTGCCGTCAGGCGTTCGCGCGCCGCAGAAGGCTCTATGATCAACTGAGCGCATGCTTGCACGACGCGATCGGAAGGCCCGAGCACGCGCGCGCCGAACGGCTGGACCACGAATTTCAGGATGGCAGCGACAAAGCGGTTCGGCAGGTTCGCCAGAATTTCGGCCAACCGGTTCTCGATGGTCCTGAAGCCCGCCGCCATGCAATATTCCAGCGCGGCAAAATCCTCTTTCTGTCGGCCCTCGTCCTGCCAGCGTTTCAGCGCGGCCGAGAGCAGATAGAGCTCGGAGAGGATGTCGCCGAAGCGTGCCGACAGCATCTCCTTGCGCTTCAGCGCGCCGCCGAGGGTGAGCAGCGCCATGTCCGCACAGAGTGCGAAGGCGGATGAATAGCGCGAGAGCTGGCGGTAGAAGCCCGCGGCATCGCCGACATCGGGCACGGAGGTGAACGCGCCGAACGTCCAGCTCCGGCCCCAGGCGCGGAACAGCGTGGTGAGGCTGTGGCCGACATGCTTCCAGAACGCCTTGTCGAAGGCGTCCAGTCCCTTGTCGTGATCGCTCTCGCGCAGCGCGTTCATCTCGTCGAGCAGATAGGGATGCGCGCGGATCGCGCCCTGCCCGAACACGATGAGATTGCGGGTCAGGATGTTGGCGCCCTCCACGGTGATGCCGACCGGCACCGCGCGGTAAAGATTGCCCATGTAGTTCTGCGGCCCGTCGATCACCGCCTTGCCGCCATGGATGTCCATGGCGTCGTCGATCGCAATGCGCATGCGTTCGGTCGCCTGCAGCTTCATGATGCCGGAGATCACGGCGGGATGATGCCCCGCATTCAGCGCGGCGCAGGTCAGCCGGCGCGCGGCGTCGAGCTGGTAGGCTGTAGCCGCGATGCGCGCGAGCGGCTCCTCGATGCCTTCGAACTTGGAGATGGAAATGCCGAACTGCTCGCGGATGCGGGCATAGGCGCCGGTGGTGCGCGCGGCATAGGCGGCACCTGCGGCCGAGAGCGACGGCAGCGAAATGCCGCGGCCGGCGGCGAGCGCCGTCATCAGCATCTTCCAGCCTTGTCCCAGTCGCTCCTTCCCGCCGATGATGTAGTCGAGCGGGATGAAGACATCGCGGCCCCAGTTCGGGCCGTTCTGGAACACCTGCATCGAGGGTAGATGCCGGTGACCAATCTCGACGCCGGGCAGATGCGTCGGGATCAGCGCCACGGTGATGCCGAGCTCTGCCTCCTGCCCCACGAGATGATCGGGGTCATAGGCCTTGAAGGCGAGTCCCAGAAGAGTCGAGACTGGGCCAAGCGTGATGTAGCGCTTGTGCCAGTTGAGTTTCAGGCCCAGCACCTCGTTGCCTTCGAAATTGCCCTTGCAGATGATGCCGGAGTCGATCATCGACGCGGCGTCCGAGCCCGCTTCGGGGCTCGTCAGGCCGAAGCAGGGAATGTCGCGGCCATCAGCGAGCCGCGGCAGCCAGCGCTCCTGCTGCTCTTTCGTGCCAAAGCGCATCAGTAACTCGCCCGGCCCGAGCGAATTGGGCACCATCACGGTGACGGCGGCCGCGAGCGAGCGCGTGGAGATCTTGCGCACGACTTCGGAATGCGCATAGGGCGAGAAGCCGAGCCCGCCATGCTCCTTCGGGATGATCATGCCGAAGAATTTCTTCGCCTTGATGAACTCCCAGGCCTCCGGCGGCAGGTCACGCCATTCCCAATTGATCTTCCAGTCGTCGAGCATCGCGCAGAGCTCGTCGACGGGGCCGTTGAGGAAGGCCTTTTCCTCATCGGTCAGGGTCGCCTGCGGGAAGGCCAGGAGCTTCGACCAGTCGGGATTGCCGGTGAAGAGATCGGCGTCCCACCAGACGTCGCCGGCTTCGAGCGCCTCGCGCTCGGTGTCGGACATCGACGGCAGCACGCCGCGCGCCCAGGAGAAGATCGGCTTGGTGATGTAGTCGCGGCGGAAGCTCATGGCGGGGTCCTCGTGAATCGGAGGCGCGGGGTGGGATGATCCTAGCGGAAATTGCCGGTCACCGGTGAACACTTCGCTCGCAAAATAAAGCGAAATTGACGTGGCCGAGGTGCCGATTGTTAACGGCAGGCCGCCGTCTCAGTTCCGAAAAGCAAGGTGCGACAATCGCGTAGCGGGGTGGCCGGCGGGCGGCCAACGCGGATGATGCTTGCACACCGAGGGATCGAAACGATCGGGCGCCGGCGGGTCGCGCCGGCGCCTGGTCGTCGTATCGAGCAAGGTGCGGAACGCCTTTAGCCCCCCGGTCCCGCACCTTGCGTGGCGGTAAAGACGGCGTAGAGCGACTGGCTTGCGGCCATGAACAGCCGGTTGCGCTTGGGGCCGCCAAAGCAGACGTTGCCGCACACTTCGGGCAGGCGAATCCGGCCGATCAGCTTGCCCTCCGGCGACCACACCGTCACGCCGCTGTAACCGACGGCGCGGCCGGCATTGCTCGAGCACCAGACGTTGCCGCTGACATCGCAGCGTATGCCGTCCGGTCCACATTTCACGCCGTCGATCATGAAGTCGCTGAACTGCTTCTGGTTCGTGGGCTTGTTGTCCGCGCCGACGTCGAACACGGACACGTCGCCCTTGCCGCCGGGACCGGTGTCGCCCGGTCCCTTGCCGGTGCTGACGACATAGAGCTTCTTGTAGTCAGGCGAGAAGCAAAGGCCGTTGGGATCCGGCACCTGGTCCTCGCTCACCACGAGATCGATGCGGCCGGAGGGATCGATGCGGTAGCAATTGGTCGGCAATTCGCGCTTGCCCGGCACGAAGCCGGCCGGCTGGCCGATCTTCGGGTTGAGCTTGCCGGCCGCGTTGCTCGGGCCTCCCCCGGCGTCGGGCTCACCCTCATAGAGCTGGCCGCCATAAGGCGGGTCGGTGAACCAGTAGCTGCCGTCGGGATGGGCGACGACGTCGTTCGGCGAGTTCAGCTTCTTGCCGTTGTAGGAGTCGGCGAGCACGGTCGCGGTGCCGTCATGTTCATAGCGCACCACACGCCGGGTGAGATGCTCGCAGGAGAGCTGACGGCCCTGGAAATCGAACGAGTTGCCGTTGGAGTTGTTGGACGGCGCGCGGAAGACGCTGACATGGCCGTCGTCCTCCGACCATCGCATCTGCCGGTTGTTGGGGATGTCGCTCCACAGCAGATAACGGCCCTGCGCGCTCCAGGCCGGGCCTTCCGCCCACAACACTCCCGTATAGAGGCGCTTGATCGACGTGTTGGGCTGGGCGAGGTTGTTGAACGACGGATCTACCGCGATGATGTCGGGATCCCAGAAATAGGTGGTCGGGGCCCCCCGTGGACTGAAGTCGCGCGGCGGGGTGGTGATCGTTGTCGGCGGCGCTGCAGGCGCATTCTGGGCCAGCGCCCCGCTCATTCCCGCGACAGCAGCACCGGCACCTACCGCCAACCCCTGGACAAGTGTTCGTCGTGAAACCGCGACTGTCGGATCGCGCCGCTCGTGGCGTGTCATCGCATCCTCCCACTGTGTTCGCCGGCCGTTGATCCGGCCTGGCAACCGCAGGTTAATCCGCTCCTCGTCCGGTTGCGAGTGGCGTTTTCATGACAGGACGTGGCAAAGGCCCGCAATGGTGCGGTGCCCGTTTGCTTCCCGTCATTGCGAGGAGCGCCAGCGACGAAGCAATCCACTCTTTCGTTTGCGGGGCTATGGATTGCTTCGCGGAGCCTGTCATCGGGCACGCCTTCGCGCGACCCGTTGGCTCGCAATGACGGAAGAGGGAAAGCGAGCTAGTCCGGGCGGACCATCTCGAACATGTTCTCGGGCTTGATCTCGAAATAGTCGCCCTTGCGCCCGGCGCGGACGATGGGGCGCGCAAGCCCGGTCTGGTAGACGCCGTCCTTGATCATGGCCTTGTCGATGTGGACGGCGACGACTTCGCCGAGCGTCAGCCAGGCCTGCGCCTTCTTGCCGTCCGCGCCCTGGAGCTGGATGATCTGCGTCAGCTTGCATTCGAACGACACCGGGCTTTCGGCGACCCGCGGCACGTTGACGATCTTGCTCGGGGCTTGTGTCAAGCCTGCGATCTCGAACTCGCTGACGTCGCGCGCGACATGGGCCGCCGTCGCATTCATGTGCTTCGCCAGATCCATGGTCGCGAGATTCCAGCAGAACTCGCCGGTCTCCTGCACGTTCTGGACCGTGTCCTTCCAGGAAGTCGAGGAGAAGCCGATGATCGGCGGCACATAGCAGAAGCCGTTGAAGAAGCTGTAGGGCGCAAGGTTGACGTTGCCTTTGGAGCCGCGCGAGGAGATCCAGCCGATCGGGCGCGGGGCGACGATGGCGTTGAAGGGATCGTGCTTCAGGCCGTGGCCGTTTTTGGGCTCGTAGAAATGCAGATCTCTTGCGGTCACGCGCGCGTCATCCTTCCGGTCAGGGACCACATGGGAAAATCCGCCGCGCGGCTATTTCGCCATGCGCGGCTCAAGGGCCCGCAAAAGGAAATCGATCATCTGGTCGATCGTGGCGCTCGGCTTGTTGACGGCCTGCGCGATCATCTGCGGGTGGAAAAAGCGGATCATGCCGGTGCAGGTGCAAAGCGCCGCCAGCGTCAGGTCGGGGGCCTCGAACTCGCCCGAGGCCATGCCATCCGCGAGGACCTGGCCAATGATACCCGTGACGCATTCGATATGGGCGACGCAGACGTCCCAGTCTTCCTCCATCGCGATCTCGACCATCTCATGCAGCTTGGAATCGCCGACATAGCGCTCCGAGTTCATGCGGTGGATGGTCTTGAGCAACTCGCGCAGCCGGGGTTTCGCCGGACCGGTCTCCGAGGCGATCCGCCGCGCCTCGATTTCGACCTCGCCCATCAGGGCCCGCGCCACGCCCTCGTGGATCGCCTTCTTCGAATCGAAGAAGCGATAGACGTTGGCCGGCGACATCCGCAATTCCTTGGCGATGTCGGCGACCGTCGTCTTCTGATAGCCGATCTGCCGGAACAAACGCTCCGCCACCACGAGAATCCGCTCCCGCGTGTCAGGCTCGACATGTTCAGCAACCAGCGTCATCGTCACACTCAATGTTCAATTATTCCGCCGCTTCGGCAAGCGGAAATACGGGTCTGGGCGGGCCGTAATGCTGCGGCGCGAGATCGACCTGCTCGTCCGCGCCGCTTTCGTCGAGACTCTTGCGGAACCAGAGGGCGTAGAGGCCCGGCAGGTACAGCAAGGTCAGGAAGGTTGCAACAAACAAACCGCCCATGATGGTGATCGCCATCGGGCCCCAGAAGGCCGAGCGCGACAGCGGGATCATGGCGAGGATCGCGGCGAGCGCGGTCAGCACCACCGGCCGGGCGCGCCGGACGGTCGCCTCCACAATCGCCTCCTTGCGCGTCATGCCGTGCGTCACGTCGGTCTCGATCTGGTCGACCAGGATGACGGTGTTGCGCATGATCATGCCGGCGAGTGCGATCAGGCCGAGCAGCGCCACGAAGCCGAACGGCTGGTTGGCGACGTTCAGCCCCAGCGAGGCCCCGACAATGCCGAGCGGCGCGGTCAGGAACACCAGCAGCAGACGCGAGAAGCTCTGGAGCTGGATCATCAGCAGCGTCAGCATCACGATCACCATCATCGGGAACAGGATGAAGATCGAGGCATTGCCCTTGGCCAACTCTTCGAACGCGCCGCCCGGCTCGATCCGGTAGGCCGGCTCGAGATGGTCGCGGATCTCGGCGAGCTTCGGCCAGATCTGGTTGGTGACGTCGGGCGCCTGCACGCCATCCTTGACGTCGGAGCGCACGGTGATCGCCATGTCGCGGTTGCGCCGCCACAGGATCGGCTCCTCGTGCGAATATTCGATCTTGGCGATCTGCTGCAGCGGCACGGCAACGCCATTGCGCGAGGTGACCGTGAGGTCGCCGACATGGGCAAGGTCGAGCCGCTCGGACGGCACGGCGCGGGCGACCACGCCGACCTTCTCGATGCCGTCACGCACGGTCGTCACCTGCGCGCCGGAGATCAGCATGGCGAGCGCCTGCGAGACGTCCTGCGGGGTCAGGCCGAGCGCGCGCGCCCGGTCCTGGTCGACGACGAGCTTCAAGTAGGGCGATTGCTCGTTCCAGTCGAGCTGCGCCTCCCTGATGTTCGGGTTCTGCTTCATGATGTCGCGAACCTGGTAGGCGATCTCGCGCACCTTCCTGGTGTCAGGCCCGATCACGCGGAACTGCACCGGGAAGCCGACCGGCGGACCGAAATTGAAGCGGTCGACGCGGACGCGCGCTTGCGACAGCGCACCGTCGGCCACCGCATTCTCGATCTTCGCCTTGATGCGCTCACGGGCCTCGACGTCCTTCGCGACGATCACGATCTCGGCAAAGGCCTCGTTCGGAAGCTGCGGGTTGAGGCCGAGCCAGAAGCGCGGCGAGCCCTGGCCAACATAGGACGTGTAAGTGCCGATGTCCTTGTCGTCCTTCAGGAGCGTCTCGGCCTTCTGGACGGCCTTCTCGGTGACGTTGAAGGCGGTGCCTTCCGGCAGGCGCAGTTGCAGGAACAGCTCAGGCCGCTCGGACAGCGGGAAGAACTGCTGCTGCACATGGCCGAAGGCCGCGATCGAAGCGACGAACACCGCGACGGTGGCGAGCACCGTCTTGACGCGGTGATTGACGCACCACTGGATCACCGAGCGCAGCGCGCGATAGACGCGGGTCTCGTAGATCGCGTGGGGATCGTGGTTGTGATGCACCTTGATATCGGGCAGCAGTTTCACGCCGATATAGGGCGTGAAGATCACCGCGACGAACCAGGACGCGACCAGCGCGATCCCGACGATCCAGAAAATGCCGCCGGCATATTCACCCACGGCGGAATTGGCAAAGCCGATCGGCAGGAAGCCCGCGGCCGTCACCAGCGTGCCGGTGAGCATCGGGAACGCGGTGGATTCCCAGGCAAAGGACGCAGCCTTGATGCGGTCCCAGCCCTGCTCCATCTTCACCACCATCATCTCGACCGCGATGATGGCGTCATCGACCAACAGGCCCAGCGCGATGATCAGCGCGCCGAGCGTGATGCGGTGCAGGGCGAGCCCCATCGCCTCCATCACGATGAAGACGATGGAGAGCACCAGCGGAACGGATGCCGCGACCACGATGCCGGTGCGCCAGCCGAGCGCGAGGAAGGACACGAACAGCACGATAACAAGCGCTTCCATGAACGAGTGCACGAACTCGCCGACGGCGTGCTCGACCACCTTCGGCTGGTCGGCGATCAGCTCGACATTGATGCCCTGCGGCACCGCCTTCATGAAATCGGCGGTCGCGTTCGACACGTCCTTGCCGAGTTCGAGGATATTGGCGCCCTTGGTGGTGACCACGCCGATGCCGATCGCGGCCTTGCCTTCCTGCCGAACCCTGAAGGTGGGCGGATCGACGAAACCATGCGTCACGGTCGCGATATCGCCGAGCCGAAAGACGCGGCCGTTGCTCTCGACCGGCGTTTCGGCAACCGCCTTGGCGCCATCAAGCGCGCCGGTGACGCGCAGCGGCACGCGCTGGGAGGAGGTTTCCACCGTGCCGGCCGGCACGACGTTGTTTTGCTTGGCGAGTGAATCGAACAGCGCCTGCGGCGTGATGCCCAGCGTTGCGAGCTTGGCGTGCGAGAACTCGACAAAGATGCGCTCGTCCTGGGTGCCGTAGAGATCGACCTTGGTGACGCCGGGCACTTTCAGCAGGCGCTGGCGCATGCCTTCGGCGGCCTTCTTGAGCTGGGCGTAATCGGCGCCGTCGCCGGTCATCATGTAGAGGATGGAATCGACGTCGGAGAACTCGTCATTGACGACAGGGCCGAGCAGGCCCTGCCGGCAAGCTGGCCCTGCACATCGACGAGTCTTCTTGCGCAGGAGATAGAAGAGATACGGCACGTCCTTCGGCGGCGTGGAGTCGCGGAAGGTGACCTGCATCGCCGTGAATGACGGCTTGGAATAGGTCTGCACCTTCTCGAAAGTACGGCAGTTCCTGCAGCTTCTTCTCGATGGGATCGGCGACCTGGGTCTGCATCTCGTTGGCGGTCGCGCCCGGCCAGATCGCCGAGACGTTGACCACCTTCACCGTGAAGAAGGGATCCTCGGCGCGGCCGAGCTTCTGATAGGAGAAGAAGCCGGCAACACCGAGCGCCACGACCAGGAACAGCACCAGCGCGGGATGGCTCACGGCCCAGGCTGAAAGATTGAAACGCTTCATCGCACCCTCCAGATCGAAAACCTGTCTTCACCGTCATTGCGAGGAGCGAAGCGACGAAGCAATCCACGTTTTCAGCGCGGATAGATTTCTGGATTGCTTCGCTTCGCTCGCAACGACGCTTCCACTAGAACGACAACGACGACACCACCCGGACCTTCTGGCCGGGATCGAGCTTTTGCACACCGAGCGCCACGACCTTGGCGCCCTCATCGACGCCGCCCGTGATGACGACATCGTTGCTCTCGTAGGATTTCACCGTGACGGGCTTCAGCGACACGTCGCCGGCGTCGTCCACGACATAGAAGGACGGCTTGTCGCCGGCATTGTAGAGCGCCGACAGCGGCAGCCGCGCGACGCGCGCGGTCTTCTGGTCGCACAGCGTCAGGGTCGCGGTCATGCCGAGCTCGACATTGTCGCCGGCGCCGGGCAGCGAGAATTTTGCAAGATAGGTGCGGGTCGCGGGATCCGCACTCGGCGAAATCTCGCGGAGCTTGGCCGCATATTTCTTGTTCGACTCGGACCACAGGGTCACCGATGCCGAGCCGGTCTTGGCGCGATCGACCAGCGTCTCGGGGATCGCGACCACCGCTTCCTTCTCGGCAAAGCGCGCGACACGAATCGCGGTCTGGCCGGAGGCGACGACCTGGCCCGGCTCGACCAGGGTTGCGGTGACGACGCCGCGGGCATCCGCAACCAGCGTCGCATAAGAAAGGGAGTTCTTGGTGAGATCGACCGACCGCTCGGCGCGGTTCAGCCGCGCGCGGGCTTCATCGGCCGCCGCCCGCGCCTGGTCCATCTGCGCATCGGTGGTCCAGCCCTTGGCACGCAGGTCCCTAGCGCGGGTTTCGGCAGCGCCGGCCTGCGCCAGCACGCCGGTCGCGGCATTGAATTCGGCAACCGCCTGCTCGGCCTGCAGCTTCAGGTCGACTTCATCGAGGGTGGCGAGCGGCTGGCCGAGTTCGACGGTCTGGCCGACCTCGACCAGGCGCTTCGCAACCTTGCCCGGGACCCGGAAGCCCATGTCGGCCTCGATCCGGGGACGGATGGTACCGACAAAGCTGCGCTCCGGCGTCTCGGCTTCATAATGGGCGGTTGCAACGAGAACCGGCCGCGACGGGGCTGGCTTTTCCGCGACCTTGTCGTTGCAACCGGCCAGTGCGACCGCCAGAAACGCCAACGCAACACCGGCTAAGAGCCTAGAATAACTCGATAAAACAGACCGGACCAACATCGGACACTCCTCTGGCTGAGCCTTGGGAAGAGTGTCATATGTCTACTGACGAAAGTCAATATTCATCAGTAGTCAGGATTTCGTGATGGTAACCGGGTCGTTTCCGGCTAACTCGTCGAACTCGTTCGGCCGCGCGCTCCAGGCCGCCGGTTCGGAAAACGATGAAGGCAAAGAGCGCCATGCCCAGCAAGACCGTAAGCGCGCCCCCCACTACGAGGGGCTCAAAGCGCTCATGTCCGCCGAGGATCACGCAGGCGATGCCGACCGGAAATGCGATCGCGCCGGCAATGCTGACGATCGCCTGATAGGGCGCAAGCGGGTTCGCCGCGGCTTGCGGATGAACGCGGTAGTACAGCGCCGACAGAAACATGACGACGAAGCCGAGCAAATTCAGATGGGCATGCGCCGGCGCCAGCGCGAAGTCCTGGCGTATCCCCATGAAGATGCCGAGTCCCATCCCGGCCAGCCCGAGGGAAACGCTGATGCGAAAAAGCAACGTGATCATGTGCAGTCTTTCGATCGTCCGAGGGAATGTTGAGGGAGTTGCGACCCGGCCCGCGCCGGAGGCGCGATCCGGGTCCACCTTGCGCGCTGGCGGCTAGCTACCGAACAGGTAGCGCGGGACGCGCTCCTTGTAGCGGCGGTACGCGTCACCGAACTTGCGTTCGAGGTAGCGCTCTTCGCGGATCACGACGGCGAAATGCAGAACGACCCAGTTCGGACCGACGAGCAGCAGCAACCAGTCGAGCCCAAAAATCAACGCGACCGCGTATTGGGTTGCGATGATTCCGACGTATAGCGGATTGCGGGTCCGTCGAAAGATGCCCTCGGTCACCAGCGCCGTGGTCGGTTGCCGCGGATTGACGTTGGTGCCGTGACGCAGCAACGTGCGCCTGGCGACGATCGTCGTGAGCATGCCCCCGGTGAACAGGATCACGCCCCATCCGATCCGCCACGCGTGGTCGATGTCGTCGACCAGGCCAAGCGGCATCAGCCATTGCAGCACACATGAAATAACGAGCGCCGAAAGCGGGATGACCGGCGGGAAGACGATGATGTCCGGACGATCGAGCGAGTCGGGCCGATTGGCGGCGGTGTCAGTCATGATAACTCCTTTAATTCCAACCAGAGAAAAGCCTGTTCAGGCGGCCCGCGGGCTCATTGGGTTGCGGGCTGTATTTTACCCCTTATGTCTCCAATGGAGACATATATGGAAAGCTTCGCTTCATCGTCAAGGGGTGATAAATTCGTCTGCGAAATCAGTGGGGACGCTGAGATGGCCGGCAAGCCGCCGCAAAAACGCGATACTTTTCGTCATGGCAATCTGCCGGACGCGCTGGTCGATGCGGCGCTGGACCGGCTGGAAGCCGAGGGCGTCGAGTCAATCAGCCTGCGCGAGCTTGCGAGCGACGCCGGCGTCAATCACCGCGCGGTATACCGGCATTTTCCCGACAAGCTGTCGCTGCTGGCGCGCGTGGCGGAACGTGGCTGGCAGCAGCTCGGACAGCGCTTGAAGAAATCAACGGCCGGAAAGGCCCCCGGCGAACCGGCGCTGATTGCCGCCAGCATCGACTTTTTCCTGTTCGCGCGGGACCACGCAAACCTGTTTCGTCTGATGGGCGGCGCCCGAAATCAACACCGAGGACGAGTTTCCCGATCTCGAAGCCGCCGTCATCAATGCGCTGCAGGTCTTTGCGGTGGGTTTTGCCGGCACCGGAATGGCGCCCAACATCGTGATCGAGCGTACCGCCGTGTACGTTGCAGCCTTGCAGGGCGTCATCACGCAAATTCTGCACAAGCGCCTGAAGGTGTCTCCGCCCAACGCCAAATCGTTCGTCGCCGATACCTGCCAGATGCTGATCAAGGGCATCCGCTGAAGCGGTCTCCGCCGGAGACTTCCAGCGCAAGGCTGGCATCGATGCCGCTTCTCGGGATCGATGGCTTACTCGCCGAGCTGAAACCGCTCAAAGCGATGCAGCTCTTCCTCGATGCGCCGCTTCAACGCCGCCCGCGCCTCGCCTTTCGCCGCCTTGCCCGGGCCGACCCAATTCCATTTCTGCATCAGGAGCTTCCTGTTCTGCCGGTCGGTCTTGAGATCGAGCGCGGCGACGATGTCCTCGCCGACCAGCACGGGCAGCGCGAAATAGCCGAACTTGCGTTTGGGCTTCGGCACATAGGCCTCGAAGCGATGCTCATAGTCGAAGATGAGATGGGTGCGCTTGCGCTGGATGATCAGGGGATCGAAGGGCGAGAGGATATGCACGAGCCCGGACGCCTCGCGGCCCTCGGCCAGCGCTTCCGGCGACGCCCAATGCTCTTGCTTGCCCGCGCCTTCGAGGGCCACGCCCACGAGCTCCCCGTGCCGCACCCGCCGCTGGATCAGGGCGCGCACCGCCTGCTTGCGCGGGGCGTCGAGATGGCAGACGGACTCCAGCGAAACCACGCCCTGCGAGCGCAGGGCGCGGTCGAGCAGGTAGGCGGTGATCTCGCCTGTTGTGGCCGACTTCGGCGGCTTGTCCCAGCCGAAATGCCGGCCCATCAGCTCGTAGGTCTTGAGCATGCCGTTGCGCTCGGAGACCGTCACGGCGCCGGTATAGAAGGCAAGCTGCAGCGCGCGTTTCGAGGGCTTGCGGCTTGCCCACAGATGCTCCTTCTCCGTCAGCACATCGTCCTCGATGTCGCGGATGGTCAGCGCGCCCTCGCGCAACAGCCGCATCACCTTGCGCGTGTCTGATGGCTTGACGTTGGCGAACCAGCGATGCCCTTCGCGCTTGTGCAGCTTCATGTCGGGAATGAAGAAGCGGAAATCGGCGGATGCGACATAGGACAGCGCATGCGTCCAGTATTCGAACACGCTTCTATCGAGGCTCTGGGCCTGGCGCAGATCGGCGCGGCGATAGTCGGGGATACGGGTAAAGAGGATGTGGTGATGGCTGCGCTCGATCACGTTGATGGTGTCGATCTGCACATAGCCGAGATGGGCGATGGCTTCCGCCACGGCCGGCGCACCGGTGCCGAACGGCGCCGGCGTGTCGAGCCGCTGGGCGCCGATCCAGATGCGCCTTGCTTGAAGTTTCGTCAGGGGATGGAGTTGAATCGCGCGGGACATGGCGCGTAACTTTAACCGGATTCGGTGGTCTTTTGTTTGCGCATGATCTTTTCGGAAAACCGGTGCCCACTTTTCCGGATCATGCGCCAGAAAAAGCCGCGCTGCCTTTCGAGCAGCGCGGCTGGATCAGAAGGTGGCTTGCGGTCGCCCTTACTTCATCATCGCGGCCTTCTGCGCCTTCATGTAATGGCCGCAGGCGCTGCCCATCTTGCCCATGCTCATGTCGGTGTTGGCCATGCCGATTTCCTTGTTGGCGGCCATCTTGCCCGGAGATTCGGGCATGGTCATCATCATGCTCGTGGACTTCATCATGTTGTCCGAGGTGCACTTCATCATCGCGGCCGAAGCCGGCGAAACGGCAAAGGCGGAGACCACGGCGGCAGCAAGCAAAAATCTCATCTGAAACCCTCCCAGGGAATGGAAGCCAGCGTGCTGCTGGCAAAGTAGATACGTATCTTCCACTGCAAACGTTTCGGGAAGAAGACATTTTTTGCTGCGACGCAACGGTCGCCCCGGGGCCGAACTTCCGACCCACGTCTAGCCGGGCGGCTTGCGTTCAAGGCTTTGATGATCAAGGCTTTGGCTTTGGAGCAATGCTGCCGGTCGCAATATCGGTGTCGCAGGCTGCAGGTCCGCGCGCCGAGGCCTGGCAGCGATAGACATGGCCGGTGAGGCGATCGATCAGCCAGGCACTCTCCTCGGTCGAACCCTCGAAGCCGATGTAGCGCGTACCCAGCGCCGTCACCAATGTGGACAGCAGGATTGCAGCAGCGATCAGGGCGGCGCCGATCAGGATCGGCATCGAATTGATCATGATGGGCCGGTCCGGCGCGCCGGCACGATGCCCGTGGTACTCGAATTTTCGTTTTATTGACGGAATCACGGCACCTGCTTCGCTTTTTTATTAGCTTTTCTTGTTGAGGCTGTGTTCTAGAAACGCATCTCGCCGATTTGTTGTTCACAGCTCGTCGCGGGCGCGACCCCATTGAGACGCCGGCCGGACCGGGGAACACAAGCCGCGAGAACCAATTACTCGAACGAAAACCCGAAACGAAAAGGCGACCTTTCGGTCCCCTTTTGTTGTGAAGGAAGTGGCTTGGCAGACTTCACCTGCGGAACAATCCGCCCATCATGCCGCCAAAGAACCCGCCCGGTCCGCCACCGCCGCCGCGATAATGCCGGCCACCGCCGCTGCTGCTGGAACGATGAACGCGGCGAGGCTCGTCATTCGACGACGAGGACGAGGTGTCTTCATCCGGCACGCGCGAGGCGAGGTTTTCCGACAGCAGCGCGGCATGCTGCGCCTTGCTGAGGTAGCCGCTGTTCGGATAGCCGCGCACCGCCTGCCAGCGCTTGATCACGTTGCGGGTTTCGTCGTCGAACTTCCCGTTGACGTGCACATCGAAGCCGAGCCTGGTGAGGCGGCGCTGCACGTCGCGGCGCTTGCCGCGGTCGAGGCCGATCTGGTCCTCGGAGACCTGGTCGGCTTCATCGCTCAGCGCCGGGTCGGCGGTCAGATTGCGGGTCGGGTTCGCCTCGCCCTGCAGCGCGGCGATGCGGGTGAGCGCCAGCGCCTTGAAGGCGCCGTTCGGGAAATTGGTGACGTAGGCGTTGAGCTCTTCGACCTTGCTGGAGTCCTTCACGGAGCGCCAGAACTCGACCTCGACGTCGGAAGCGGGCGTCGCGGCGGCCGTGGTGCCGGCCGGCGCCTCGGCCTTGGTGCTGTCGGCCGGCAGTGCGGCCTGGTTGAGATAGACGCTGCCGATCAGGTTGGTGTGGCCCCATGGCAACTGGTTCTTGTTGGTCTCCTCGTTGACCTGGGCGCGCACCGCCGTCATCGCCTGCTGGATCTCGACGCCGGGCCTCGTGATATTGGCGACCAGCGCGCGGGTAAACGGGCTGTTGGTTCCCTTGTCGCCATCGAGCGCGGTCTGGCCGGGGCCGGTCGCGAACGCGATCAGCGTGCCCGTGCCGGAGGTCATCGCCGCAAGGCCGGAGTCGACTGTCACGCCCCGGGTAGCCCTGGCGGAACGGATTTTGGCCGCGAACGGATTGTCGCGGCAGGCATCGAGGAACACCAGCTTCACCTTGGCGTCCTGCATGGTCTGTTCGAGCGTATTGTCCACGTTGATGGCGGCGCCGAGTTTGACGTCCATCTCGGATTTGAGGTCGGCGTCGACCGGCAGGAGATAGTTGGTGCCGTTCACCGCGATGCCGTGGCCGGCATAATAGAACACCGCCACGTCGGCGCCTTCCGCCTTGCGGCCGAAGTCGAGCAGCTTTTCCGACATCCTGTCGCGGGTGAGATTGATACCTTCGACGACATCGAAGCCGACATTGCGCAGCGTGCTCGCCATGGTCTGCGCGTCGATGGCCGGGTTCGGCAGCGCCGGGACATTCTTGTAGGCGGCGTTGCCGACCACGAAGGCGACCCGCTTGTCGGCGAAAGCGGCAGTACCGGTAAGGAAAAACGTGGCTGCTGAAATGAATACAAACAAGAAGCGCATGACCAACCTCCCCCGAGAACTGGTACGATCAGGCCGTAATGGCCGATCTGCGGATACCAATGTGATTGGGAACCGGGTCGGCGACTGTGATCTAGATCACGTAAGGTTCGGTGGGCATCGAACCCGTTTCAACGCCGGCGCGACGCGACCGGCCTGGTCAAAAATAGCCGCCGGAAGGTGCGCCCACACCACTGCCGGGACTGGACAAGGCAACGACCGGGGCACAGCATAAGCCCCGATAATCAGGGCGTTTTTTGTCTTGTGACGCACATCACATCCAAGTGTTCGAACCCGACCTAGCTTGCGAGCATCCAAACGCCATCAGGCGTGTAACACCAAGGATTTTGACAATGACCAGCTTCGTTAGATTTTTCGGACTCAAGGCGATTGCCGTTGGCGCCGCGCTGTCGATGACGGCGGGCTTGGCGTTCGCAGCCGAGAATGCTCCCAGCAAGAACAGCATCGTCGACGCGTTGAAGGCGGCGCCAGTCACGCGCGGCCTGTCGGCCAGCCCGAACAGGACGGGTGAGACCTCGTTCATCAACAGCGTACGCAACCGCTCGACCCGGTCGCTCTCCACGGACGAGCGTGCCCAGCTCGACGACATCACCGCCAACAAGCCGAAGATCGATCTGGAGATCAACTTCGACTACAACTCCGCTTCGATCAGCCAGGCCTCGATGCCGGCGGTCCAGCACCTCGGCGAGGCACTGAGCGATCCGCAGCTGAAGGGCTCGACCTTCGTCGTTGCGGGCCACACCGACGGCGTCGGCGGCGAGGCCTACAACCAGGATCTCTCGGAGCGTCGCGCCGATACCATCAAGCGCGTCCTGGTGGACAAATATCACATCGCCTCCAGCGATCTCGTCACCGTCGGCTATGGCAAGACCAAGCTGAAGGATGCGGCCAATCCGTCCGATCCGCTCAACCGCCGCGTCCAGGTGGTCAACACCGAAGTCGATACGACCGCTTCCAAGTAAGCGTTCACCTGAGTTAAGGCGTGCCCAGCGCCAATCCGCCTGCCGTTTCGCGGCAGGCGGATTTTTGCGGCTCAATGCCGGTCGAGCATGTCGCAAATCTTCGTGGCCAGCACCGCCTGCGTCAGCGGCTTCTGCAGCAGCGCCACGCCGGAATCGAGCCGGCCCTGGTGCACGACCGCGTCGCCCGAATAGCCGGTTATGAACAGCACCTTCAGGCTGGACAGACGGTCCTGCATCTCCCGGGCAAGCTGGCGCCCGTTCATTCCGGGCATCACGATATCGGTCAATAACAGGTCGACGCGGAACGGATCGGAATCATACAGCGCCAGCGCCGCGGTGCCGTCAGGCGCTTCCGTCACGCGGTAATTCAGATCGCGCAGGGTCTCCACCAGATAGGAACGGACGTCGGCCTCGTCCTCGACCACCAGGATGCTTTCGCTGCCGCTGCCGCCGACCACCGGCGCGCCGTCGCTCTCCTCGATTGCCGCCGCCGCCTGCGCGCGCGGCAAATAGAACCTGACGGTCGTACCTACGCCGATTTCGCTGTTGATCTTGACGTGCCCGCCGGACTGCTTGACGAAGCCATAGGCCTGGCTCAGGCCAAGCCCGGTGCCCTGCCCCGGCTGCTTGGTGGTGAAGAACGGGTCGAAGGCCTTCTCCTGCACCTCGCGCGACATCCCGCAGCCGGTATCGCTCACCGCGATCTGGACATATTCGCCGACGGGTACGGCGGCATTCTGCTGCGAGTAGCTGGCGTCGATGAAGGTGTTGCCGGTCTCGATGGTCAGCCGGCCCCTGCCGGCCATGGCGTCCTTGGCATTGACCACGAGGTTGAGGATCGCGGCCTCCATCTGGCTCGGATCGACCTCGACCGGCCAGAGCCCGGCGCCGCCTTTGATATCAAGCTCGATGTTCTCGCCGAGCGTCCGTTTGAAAAAATCCGCCATGCCGCCGATCAACTGGTTGACGTTCGACACCCTCGGATCGAGCGCCTGGCGCCGCGCGAAGGCCAGCAGCCGCTGGGTCAGCATCGCCGCGCGCTGCGCGCCGCCGGCGGCATTGGCGATGGCGCGCGCAAGCCGCTCGCGCGAGGTTTCGCCCCAGGATTTGAGGCTGCGGTCGGCGATCTCCAGATTGCCGCTGATGATGGTGAGCAGATTGTTGAAGTCATGCGCGACGCCTCCGGTCAGTTGGCCGATCGCATCCATCTTCTGCGAATGACGCAGCATGGCTTCGGCCTCGCGCCGCTGCAGGCCCTCCTGCGCCAGCGCGAGCTCGGTCGAGCGAAGCTGCGATGGGGACGGCAGCGCCAGCACCTTCGGCAGCAGCGGCCACAAGATCACGGCGGTGATGATCGAAGCCAATGCCGTCATCGCCTTGATCAGCCCCTCGATGCCGTAGACCGGCACCCACAGCGTGACGATCGAGAGCACATGGGTGAAGCCGCAGGCCATAATGAAGAGCGCGAAAGCCCAGAAGATCCAGCCGAAGTCGACATCCCGCCGCTTCGAGACGAAGATCGACAGCGCCACGGGAATCGAGAAATAGGAGGCCGCGATGACCGCGTCGGAAACAACGTGAAGCCAGATCAGTTCCGGTTCCCACAACAGGCAAATCCCGTGCGGAGACAGCGTCGACGAATCCAGTAAGCGATCGAAAAAGGCCCACATGCCGGTCGTTCCCATTCGAAGCGGTAAATCGAATTCCGTGCACGGCCAAGTTGCCGAGGCCCGCGAGGGGCGTCAAGCGAGCAACGCGCTTCCGCCCCTGCGGTCACCGCGGGGCACGGCTCAAATCCAGTTCTGGAAGATCATCAATCGCTGGAAGGTCTGCATCGAGGTTCCAATGAATGCCGCCGAAACAGGCAGCATGGCGGCAAAGCCGAGCGCTGCGACCGCCACAAAGGCCCATAACAGCCAGCGCGGCATGCCCTCGCGGCGCAGGGCATAGACCAGGGCAAGGCTCGCGGTCGTCGCCGACGGCAGATAGTAATAGATGAAACCGAGGGTGCGCGGCAGCAGCGCCCAGGCGAGCCAGGGCCCGAGATGGAACGCGAGCGCGAGGAAGGCATCGGTGCGCCGTGCCACGATGAAATCGCGGGCACAGACCGCGAGTGCCGGCAGCGCCGGCCACAGCACCAGCGGATTGCCGAGGCATACCACCGCCGAAATGATTCCGTTGCCGAGATTATCGAACAGGAACCAGACCGGCCGCACCAGCAAGGGCCAGGACGGCCAGGAACTCATATAGGTGTGACCGGCGATCGCGGTCGTGGTGTTGTCGGAGAAAATTCGCCGCTGCGCCTCCAGGAGATCGGAGATCGAAAAACCGTAGAGCGCGACGAAGCTCGACAGGTAGGCCGCCGCCGGCAGCAGCATGAAGCAGAGGGCGAAATGACGCGCCCTGAAATCGGGCCAGAGGCCGGGCTTGTACCAGTCGGTTTCCCTCGCATCGGCAAACTGCGTGCGCCAGCCCTGCATCAGCCGGATCGCGGCAACGACCGCGATGCAGGTGGCGAGCGGAAACAGCCCGCTCCATTTGCAGGCCGCTGAAAAGCCGAAGGCCGTGCCGGCGAGCGCGAACGAGAGATGCGGGCGCGCCTGGCGAAAGCCGAACAGGAAGGCAGCGATCCCGAACAAGGAGAAGGCGAGCGCGAAAATATCGAGCATCGCCGTGCGCGCCAGCACGAACAGCATCTGGTTGAAGCAGGCGATCAGGGCGGCCGCGAGCGCCGGCGACTGCCGCCTGAACAGCGCAAGCCCGCAGAGATAGATCGCGACAACCGCAAGCGCGCCGAACAGCGTGCCCGGATAGCGCCAGCCCAGCGGATTGTCGCCGAAGGCGCGAATCGAGAACGCAATCATCTGCTTTGCAAGCGGCGGATGCATCGGGTTGAGCATCGGCTGCGGCATGACGGCTTCGAGCATCTGCCGCGCCGCCGGCACGTAGTGCACTTCGTCGAAGACGAATTTATCCGGCGTGGCGATGCCGATCAGCAACGCTGCATGCGCGGTTAAAAAAATAATCGCAGAAATGAGGCTGGTCTTGCCGGCCGCAATGGAGTGGACGGAAACGGGGGAGATCGAAATCTGAAATCATGCGGGAATTTCACGAGAGTTACGTCGTTCCAGACTGAATGAATGTCGTTCCAATCCGAGGGAGTTTGATCGCCGAAAAATTTCTCGTCCACTAGATTGAACGCGTCTCGATTTCAAAAACACCAAGCCTCGGGTTCATAGGGCAGTGCTAGTGATAAATATACCACAAGGTTTGTGCACTCGATCGGTTACGACAAGGGGCATTCGATCCGTCGGTAAATTGAAGTGGCGTCGTAGCGTTTGTTTCGCTTTTGCGTTTGTTGTTGCCGCCTGCGCCGCGGTTCCTCGCGCGCATGCGCAGACCCGCATCGGCGAAGCCGCCGTGGTCAAGAACGAAGTCGTCAACGTCACGAAGACGACCCAGATCAACGTGGGCGATGGCGTGCTGCGCGACGAGACCGTGCGCACCGGCGGCGACAGCGCCGCGCGTCTGGTGATGGCCGACAGCACCAATCTCTCGCTCGGTCCCAATGCATCGCTCAAGCTCGACCGGTCCGTCTTCAACGGCGAGCATTCCTATCGCGACATCGCGATCCGGCTGACCTCCGGCGCGTTCCGCTTCGTCACCGGGCATTCGGAAAAGACCGCCTACAAAATCACGACGCCGCTTGCGGCCATCGGCGTGCGCGGAACCATCCTCGACATCCTCTCGCAGCGCGGCAGCTCGACCGTCGTGCTGCAGGAAGGCGCCGCCAGCGTCTGCACGCTGAGCTTCCAGTGCATTCAACTGACAGAGCCCGGCGACACCGCGATCATCAACCTGACCAACGGCAAGGTCACGATCCAGAAGTCAGGCACGCCGCCATGGACCTTCTCTGCGACCTGCGCTGCGGCGGCCGGGCTTTGCACGGTCACCGACCTCGCCAGTGCCGCCACGCCCGATGATCCCAACGCCATGCTGTGCGGACGCTGACCATGATCGAGATTGCGCGCCGCCTCCTTGCTTCCGCCGTTCTTGTGGCGGCCACGTCGCTTGCGTTGGTCGCGCTGCAGACGCATCCGGCAGTGGCACAGTCGGGGATAGATTGTGACAGTGACTGCCCGATCATTACGCCCGCGCCGACCCTGCCCCCCACGCCGACGGATGGCGGCTCTAGCGGCAACTCCATCAACGGCCTCGCCAATCAGCGCTTCAACCAGATGATCACCAACCAGGTGCTCGGCAATGTGCTGCTCGGCGTCAACGAGCAGATCAATTGCAGCGACTGCGTCTCCGCCTTCGGTTCCGTCGGCTCGTTCACCGCCGGCGTGCATGGCCGCAAGGAGCTTACCAATAATCTGTCCCTGCTCGCGGGGCTCGCCTACACCCAGTACAGCGAGGGCGGCTACCATGTGACCAGCGCGCCGATCGGCGCCTTCGCGCTGCGCTACGATTTCGTCGACTGGGGATCGTCGCGGCCGTTCTTCGACATCGGCACCATCGTGTCGCCGTTCCAGAAGGTGCGTTACAGCCGCAGCTATGTGACGAGTCTCGGCGCCGTATCGCTCGACAGTTCGACCGACAGCTCCAACTACGCCGTCTACGGCCGTGCCGGATGGATGAGCCGATTGTCGCCGCGCGACGAGATCGCGGGCTCCGTCGAAATCTGGCAGCTATGGCAGCGGGTCGCGGGCTACGCAGATCCGGCGTCGGCGTTCAATCCCTTCGACGCCACCATCGCCACCGGCACCGACCGGACCAACCTGGTCAAGGTCGGCGGGCAGTGGACCCATCTGTTCGGCTCCAGCGTGGAAGGCAACGTCAACGGCGCCTTCGTGCAGTCCTTTGCGAGCCATTCCGGCATCGTCGCGGCCGTCACCGGCGACGGCATCATCACGCCGACCATGGGCAACCAGGCCTGGTTCGAATATGGCGGAAAACTCGGCTTCCGCATCACCAAGGGCTGGGTCGCGGATGTCTTCGTCAACGGCACCGCCGGCCCGCAGCCGGTCGGCAACACCATTCACGGCGGCCTCGGACTGCGCATCAATTATTAGGGCATGATCCGGAAAAGTGTGAAGCGGTTTTCCGAAAAGATCATGCCCAGACAAAAAAGCTAAAGCGCGAAGATATCGCGCTTTAGCCGAGGATCTCAGGCTTCGCCAGCGAGCCTCAGCGCCGCGTCCGCCGCGTTCTCCAGGATCTCGTCGGACAGCTTCCTGTCGTTGACGGCGCGCGCGAGCTGCAGCGAGCCCACCATCATGCCGTAGGCGGCGATCGCCTTCTTCCGGCGTTCGGCGGCCGACCCCTTGCCGATCTGCGCGGCCAGCAGGCCGATGATCTCCGAAATCTTGTCGGTGAAGGCGTCGCGCGTCGCGCGCGGATGCCGCGCGATCTCGGCCACCAGGGCTGCGGTCGGGCAGCCGGTGCCCGCGCCGTCGCGGTGCCGGGGCGACAGGTAATCGCGGATGGTGGTCTCGAGCCCCGCATCGTTTTCCAGATTGGCGCGCAGCCGCTGCTCGCGCCGGCCGAGCGCATGGAGCAGCACGGCGCGGACCAGATCCTCCTTCGATTCGAAATGAGTATAGAAGGCGCCGTTGGTCAGGCCCGCCGCGCTCATGATGCCGGCAAGACCGACCGCGGCGACGCCGCTTTCGCGAAACTGCGCCGAGGCCACATCGATGATGTGCTGGCGCGTGGTTTCCTTGTGTCCCTTTTCGTAGCGCATCCGCCAATCCTCCGGACGGCGATCCTTGCTCAATCTGCGGGCCGTCACAAGATCGTCGCAACCCGCCTATTGAATTATAACTATAATAGTGCAGTATGATCGTAATTCAATAGAAATGCGACCGGGCAGCGCAAGATCCGGAAAGAACAGGACGTATCATGGCACTCGAAGAAGCGACCGCGCCGCCCACCGCCCTCGGTGTCGAAAAGACGCCCGTAGCGGTGACGGCCCCGCGCCAAGCCCCTGCCGCCGCACGTACCAGGGCCGATGAGACCCGCGCGGCACTGCTGACCGCTCCCATCCTGGCCACCCTGCTCAAGCTCGCGCTGCCCACGGTGACCGTGCTGGTGGCGCAGACCGCGGTGAACATCGCGGAAGCCTATTATGTCGGCTTTCTCGGCACCGACGCGCTCGCCGGCGCAGCCCTGGTGTTCCCGATCTTCATGCTGATGACCATGATGTCGAATGGCGGGCTCGGCAGCGGCGTCGCCTCCTCGGTGGCGCGCGCCGTTGGCGCGGGCCGACGCGACGACGCCGACGCGTTGCTGTTTCATGCAATCGTGCTCGCCATCATCTTCGGCGGCCTGTTCACGCTCGGCGCGACGCTGGGCGGACCGGCGCTGTACCGCTTGCTCGGCGGACGCGGCGATGCGCTCGATGCCGCCGTCCAATATTCCAACTTTCTCTTCGCCGGCGCGATCCCGGTATGGATCGTCAATTTGCAGGCGGCGGCGCTGCGCGGCTCCGGCAATGTCAGGGTGCCGGCGCTGGTGACGCTGGTCGGCGCGATCGTGACGATTCCAGCCTCGCCGATCCTGATCTTCGGGTTCGGACCGTTTCCGCGGTTCGGCATTGCTGGCGCCGGCATCGCCTTCGGCCTCTATTACACCGGCGCGATGCTGTTCCTGCTCCGCTACATGGCTTCGGGCCGTTCCGGCCTGACCTTCCGCTTCGCTCGGCTGCGCCTCGGCCTCTTTAACGACATCCTGAAGGTGGGCGTGCCGACCGCCGTGAATGCGGCGCTGACCAACCTCACCGTGATCCTTGTCACCGGCGCGGTCGGACTGTTCGGCACGTCGGCGCTGGCCGGCTACGGCATCTCCTCGCGGCTCGACTACATCATGATTCCTCTGCTGTTTGGCATCAGCACCGCGACGCTGACCATGGTCGGCGTCAACATGGGTGCGGGCCAAACCGCGCGGGCGCGAAAAATCGGCTGGACCAGCGCCATCGTCGGCCTCGTCTTCACCGGCACGATCGGTCTCTTCGTCGCGGTGTTTCCGACCGCCTGGCTGCATCTCTTCAGCAAGGACGCGGACGTCGTGCGCGAAGGCACGACCTATTTGCGCATCGTGGCACCGGCCTACAGCGCGCTCGGCTTCGGCTTTGTCGCTTCCTTTGCCACCCAGGGCACGGGCCGCGCGATGGGACCGCTCGCGGCCTCGTTCGCCCGCATCCTGATCGCGGCCGGCGGCGGCTGGATCGCCGTCGCCAGTTTCGGCGCAGGCATGACGGGGCTCGCTGCCATGGTGACGGCATCGCTCTCCGCTTACGCAACGATCTGCGCCGTCATCATGCTGTCGCCCGCGCTCTGGCGACCCGAACCGCGCTAGGCGCCCTCATACGCCTTCTTCAGGCCCTCGATATCGAGCTTGACCATGCCTAGCATGGCCTGCATCGCACGCTGCGCGCCGGCTCGATCCGCACCGCCAAGATATTTCGGCAACGCCGTCGGCACGATCTGCCAGGACAGGCCGTAGCGGTCCTTCAGCCAGCCGCAGCGCTCGGCCTGCCCGCCATTGGCGAGCAAGGCGTCCCAGAGCCGGTCGACCTCGGCCTGGTCGGCGCAATCGATCTTGAACGAGACCGCGTGGGTATATTCGAAGCGCATGCCGCCGTTGAGCGCCATGAAGCGCTGGCCGGCGAGCGTGAACTCCGCGACCAGCACCGTGCCGGCCTTGCCGCCGGGCCCATCGACGCTGTTCTTCTGCACGGTCTCGATTTTCGAGTCGGGCAATAGCGACACGTAGAAATTCGCGGCCTCCTCCGCCTCGCCGTCGAACCACAGGCAGGGTGTAATCTTGGACATTGGTTGGCTCCCGTGCGTTTCGATCAGGCGTTGGCCGGTTCGGCCATGGCCTTCGCGGCGGCCTCGGCGTCCATCCACATCACTTCCCAGATGTGGCCGTCCGGATCCTCGAAGCTGCGGCCATACATGAAGCCGAAATCCTGTTGCGGCGTCGGATCGAGCGCGCCGCCGGCGGCCTTGGCCTTGCCGATCAGGCCGTCGACCTCGGCGCGGCTGTCGGCCGAGATGCAGATCAGCACTTCGCTCGTGGTTTTGGCGTCGGCGATCTTCTTCGACGTGAACTGCCGGTACTTGTCGTGGGTCAGGAGCATCGCGTGGATGGTGTCGGAAAACACCATGCAGGAGGCGGTCAGGTCGGAGAACTGCTCGTTCTTGACGGCGCCGATCGCCTGATAGAAGGCGTTGGCGCGCGCGAGGTCGCTGACGGGCAGGTTGACGAAGATCAGTTTGGCCATGAAGGGTTCCTTTTTCACCGGGTTCCGTCCCAAGGACGAACGCGGTGAGGCAATCCCGACATGGCCGACGTAATTATTTTGGCCAAAAAGCCGGCCGCTACCCCATCGTTATTGCGAGCGAAGCGAAGCAATCCTGAGCCTTACCGCGGAGCCGGTCTGGATTGCCTCGTCGCTAACGCTCTTCGCAATGACGACGCCCGTCACGTCGCCATCGGGCCCGGCATGTTGAGGAACGCCCGCGACACGTGCCAGAATAATTGCCGGTTGATCGCGAGCGTCAACGAATGCGCGGTGCCGGGCAGGATGATGAACTGGCGGTCGCCGTTCGGCAGCTTGTTGAAGAACTCCTCGATGTCGGGCACGGTGGCGATGCCGTCATATTCGCCGCGCACCAAAAGCACCGGCGCCAGCACCTTCTCGGGATGCACGACCGGCAGATTGGCGGTCATGTCGAGATAGGTGCCGGTCGGGATCTGGTCGCCGAACTGCATCTCGACATCGGCGAGTGCCTCGACCGCGGCGGGATCGGATGTGCCCGGCTTGTCGCGGGTCGCGATCGAGCGAATCATGTCGCGGTCGCGCTTGCGCATGTTGTGCGAACGATAATACTCGACCTGCTCGGCGCGTTTCTTCAGCGTCGGCGAATCCTCGCCCTTGTAGGTGAAGGCGGCGAACACCAGCCGGTTGATGCGATCGGGCGCGGCCATCGCGTACGCGCCGGCACGCAGCGCGCCGGAGGATTCGCCGACGAAATGATATTTGTGTTGGCCGGTTTCCCGCGCGAGCACGTCGGCGGCGGCTTTCAGGTCCTCGACGCCGCTCGCGATATCCGAATTGCCGTTCGTGCGGCCGGACTTTCCGTAGTTCTCGTGATCCATGGTCCAGCAGTCGAACCCATAGCGGGCGAACTCGTTCATCACGGAATATTCGCCCTTGCCCGGCACGTGCAGGTCGAACGCGCGCGAAGTGACGGAGGAGCCGTGGACGAAGAACACCACCGGCCGCGCCGGCTCGCCGGCCTTCGGCGCGCTGAGGCGCTTGCGAAACATCCATAAGGGAACGTCACCCTTTTTGGCCCAATATTCGCCGCTCCAGATTTCACTGTTGTCAGGGGTGTCAGCCTTGGCCGGCAGCGCGGGCGCCAGTGTCCCCGCCATCAGGCCGAGGCCGGCGCCCTTGATGACGGTGCGGCGGGCAAACGAATTCTCCAGATGAGTCATGGTGTTTCCCCTTTTACGCCAGTGTTCGACCGGTCATTTGTAATTTTCGAGCGATAAATAGATTCTAGCAGCGGCCGGGCGCGTTTAAAAGCACTGTGCACTGCACCGCGAACACCATCGCGCCCGTGAAACGCGCGGAACAGGCTGACTTACGGCAAAAGCAGGATTAGGCTTGTGGCGCCCGAACCGGAAACATCCGGCGGTTGCAGCAGGGAGAGAAGCCGTGAGCAGCAATCTGACCGAAGAAGAACTTGCCGCGCTGATGCCGTCAGAACTGTGTCAGTACCAGACGCCCATCCCGACCCAGATCGTCGCCAGCGACGAGTTCTATCCCGACCCGCAGAACGAGCGGCAGCGCGAGGTCGAGCAGCGATTGCTCGCGATGGCCGACGATCTCGGCGGCAAGCAGGGCCTCGACCGCCGCAAATTCTTCCAGACCGCGGCCGGCATGGCCGCCTCTTTCGTGGCGATGAACCAGGTCTATGGGCCGCTGTTCGACGTGACACCGGCGGAAGCCGCGACGCCCGCGATGGCGCAGGAACGAGCGAACGCGCTGAGAGACCAGTTCATCATGGACATGCACACCCATTTCCTGCGCGACGACACCCGCATCATGACCTTTGTGGAAATGCGGAAAGCCGTCGGCAAGGCCGGCTGGAACAAGCAACTCACCGAGCACGAGCAGACCATCGAGGACCTAAAGTTCAACAACTACAAGAAGGAGATGTTTCTCGACTTCGACACCAAGATCTCGCTGATCTCGTCGGCACCGTCGGACATCGAGCAGGACTGGTTCCTGACCAACGAGCAGATGGCGGATGCGCGCAAGAAGATCAACGACGAGGCCGGCTCCCGTCGCGTGTTCTGCCACGCTATCTTCACGCCCGGACAGCCCGGCTGGCTCGACAAGCTCGACGCGGCGCTGGCGCTGAAGCCGGAGTCCTGCAAGGGCTACACCATCGGCGACAACACCCACAAGGACGTCAGCCGCTACCCCTGGCGGCTCGACGACGAGAAGGTCGCCTACAAGGGCTATGAGAAGATGGTGAAGGCGGGCATCAAGAATGTCTGCGTTCACAAGGGGCTTTTCCCGCCCGGCCTCGAGAAGCAGTACCCGCATTTGCGCGGCTTCGCCGATGTCGCCGATGTCGGCCAGGCGGCGAAGGACTGGCCGCAGCTCAACTTCGTGATCTATCACTCGGCCTATCGCCATGTCGGCGGCGACCCGAAGGTGGCGCTGGCCGAGTTCGAGCGCACCGGCCGCATCGCCTGGACCAGCGATCTCGCCGACATCCCGGCGCAGTATGGCGTAACCAACGTTTATGGCGACGTCGGGCAGTTGTTTGCGACCACGCTTGTCGCAGAACCAAATGTCTGCGCCGCGCTGATGGGGACGCTGATCAAGGGGCTTGGCGCCGATCATGTCTGCTGGGGCACGGATTCACTGTGGACCGGCGCGCCGCAATGGCAGATCGAGGGCCTGCGCCGGCTTGAAATCCCGGAAGCGATGCAGAAGAAATTCGGCTACGCCGCACTCGGCCCCGCCGACGGTCCGGTCAAGACCGCGATCTTCGGCGACAACAATGCGCGGCTCTACAACATTCAGCCCAAGCGCGCGATGCTGGAATTGAAGGGCGACCGCTTCGCCTTGATGAAGGAGAAGTATGAGAAGGCCGGGCCTGAGCCGTCCCACACGCGCTACGGCTACGTCGTACCGACCGGGACGATCGATCACGGCGTGTTTGTGTAACGTCATTACGAGCGAAGCGAAGTAATCCAGAGCCGAAAAGGAAGTCTGGATTGCTTCGTCGCTGCGCTCCTCGCAATGACGGCGAGGAGCGGCGCTCAGAGCGCAGACTATTTCCCCGTAAATCTCGGCTTGCGCTTCTCCGCGAACGCCTTGACGCCTTCCTTGAGGTCTTCGCTGGTTCGGATCGGATCGAGGATGCGGCGCACCTCGGCGACCGTCTCCAGTGGGCCTTTCGGCATGGCGTCGCGCGCGAGCTTCTTCAGCCCCTGCACGATCAGCGGCGCGTTGCCGGCGATCTTCGCCGCCATCTCCTGCGCCTGCACCAGATGCAGGCCCTTCGGCGCAATCCGGTTGACGAAGCCGATCTGGTAGGCGCGCTGGACCGATAGTTCCTCGCCGACCAGCAGAAACTCCATCGCGATCTTGTGCGGCATGCGCGAGACGATCGAGGAGATACCGCCGCCGGTGGTGCCGATCTTCGCCTCGGGGTAGCTGAAGCGCGTGGTCTCGGAGGCCACGCAAAGGTCCGCCATCTGCACGAATACGACGCCGCCGCCGACCACCCAGCCGGAAGTCGCGGCAATCACCGGCTTGTCGAGCTCGACGCCAAGGCCCGGCACGGCGTGCCACATGTTGACCGGAAAATCATTCACATCGGCGCCGACGCAAAAATAGGCTTCCTCGCAGGAGGCCAGCACCGCGACGCGGTCGTCGCTGTCGCGGAAACGCAGCCAGGTCTCGCGGAGCTCATCGCACAGGGCGTTATTGAGCGCGTTGTGCCTGGAACCGCGATCCATGGTGATGGTCGCGACGTGGTCTTTGCTTTCGTAGCGGACGAGTGTCATGAGCTTCCCCTGCAATGGCCGTTCTTCGTCATTGCGAAGAGCGAAGCGACGAAGCAATCCACCCTTTGCTCGCCGCGTGATGGATTGCTTCGCTTCGCTCGCAATGACGCTGCGGCTATTGTTTCTTCTCATCCGGATGCCGGTGCACGGGATCGACCCACAGTACCGTCTGCGGCTTCTCCACCGGCTCGATGTCAAGGTTGATCGCGACCGCCTCGCCATCCGAGCGCACCAGCACGCACTCCAAAATCTCGTCCGGGCTGGCGTTGATCTCCTGGTGCGGCACATAGGGCGGCACGAAGATGAAATCGCCCGGACCCGCTTCCGCGGTGAATTGCAGTTTCTCGCCCCAGCGCATCCGCGCCTTGCCCTTCACCACATAGATGATGCTTTCGAGATGGCCGTGATGATGCGCGCCGGTCTTGGCGTCGGGCCTGATCGTCACCGTGCCGGCCCAGAGCTTTTGCGCGCCGACGCGCGCGAAATTGATCGCGGCCTTGCGGTCCATGCCCGCCGTCGACGGCACGTTGGGATCGAGCTGGTTGCCGGGAATGACGCGGACGCCGTCATGCTTCCAGCGCTCCTCGTCGTGATGATGATGCGAATGGGAATGGGAATGGGTGTGATCGTGAGACATGAGCAGGCTTTCAATCAGGTTCCTCACGACGACGCTACAGAATTACCCCCGCGCAGGCCAGTCCATTCAGGAACCATTTTGCACGCGCGAGGTTGTCCCGGTGACGTTCATAGAGGAGAAATTTCATGGGTGCCACCAGCGACAAGATCAAGGGCGCGACCAACGAAGCCGTCGGCAAGGCCAAGCAAGGCGTTGGCGAGGCCGTTGGTTCCGACCGCCTGCAGGGCGAGGGCGCGATCCAGGAGGTGAAGGGCAAGGGCCAGCAGGCGCTGGGCGATGCCAAGGAAGCCACCAAGGAAGCGATCGACCGCGCAGCCGCCGCCGCGAACAAGAAGCTCTGATAGTCCCCGGAGCTTGAGGAAGGAAAGGACCGGTCGTTCGCGGCCGGTCTTTTCTTGTGCTGTTATTTGCGGCGGTGGCCCAGCACGTCCGGATTGACGACATTAGTCGGCGTGCCCGCAGCGCATGAGACGATTTGATCGAAGATATCGGCAAATTGAATCTCGTATTCGTCGCGCGAGACATAGCCGATATGAGGGGTTGCGATCACGTTATCCATGTTGAGCAGGGGATCGTCGGTGTCGCGCAGCGGCTCCTTCTCGAACACGTCGACCGCGGCATGGCCGGGCCTTCCCGCGCGCAGCGCATTGACGAGCGCGTTCGGCTCGATCAGGCCGGCGCGGCTGGTATTGATCAGCGTTGCCGTCGATTTCATCCGCGCGAGATCTTCGGCCTTGACGATGCCGCGGGTGGCGTCGACCAGACGCATATGCAGCGAGATCACGTCGCACTGCTCGAAGAACGCTGCCTTGCTTGCGGCGGTCTCGTAGCCGTCCGCTCGCGCCTTCGCCAGCGCAGGCTCGCGCGCCCAGACCAGAACCTTCATGCCGAACGCCTTGGCATAGCCCGCGACCACCGCACCGATCCGGCCATAGCCGTAGATGCCGAGCGTCTTGCCGCGCACGGTCGAGCCGACGCCGAACTGCCAGTTGCCGGCCTTCAGGGAGGCAACCTGCTGCGGGATCATCCGCGCCGAGGCCAGCACCAGTCCCCAGGTCAGCTCTGCCGTGGCATAGGACGGCGTATCCGCGTGCTGGCTCGATGACACCACGATGCCGAGCTTCGTGCAGCTGTCGATATCGATATGCGGAAAGACGCTGCGCTGGCTGATCAACTTCAGCCTGGGCAAGCGCTCCAGCAGGGGGGTGCGGATTTGCGTGCGCTCGCGAATCAAGACCAGCGCCTCGGTGTCCTTCAGCCGCTCGGCGAGCTTGTCGACGTCCTGGACATGATCGTTCCAGATCGTGACGTCATGGCCTTTCAGTTTCGCGAAGCAATCGAGGGTGCGTATCGTGTCGAAGTAATCGTCGAGGACTGAGACCTTCACGATACGCCCCTGCCCTCATTTTACCGAAATCAGCTCGACGTCGAACATCAACGTCGCGTTCGGCGGGATCACGCCGCCGGCGCCGCGCGCGCCATAGCCGAGCGCGGGCGGAATGATCAGCGTGCGCTTGCCGCCGACCTTCATGGTGGCAACGCCCTCGTCCCAGCCCGCGATCACGCGCTTCTGGCCGATCGGAAACTCGAACGGCTCGTTGCGATCGACGGACGAGTCGAATTTCTTGCCCTTCTGCCCGTTCTCGTAGAGCCAGCCGGTGTAATGCATCACGCAAGTCTGACCCGGCTTCGGCGAAACGCCGGTACCGGCCTTGGTGTCGATAATCTGCAGTCCTGAAGCTGTGGTCATTGGTTTTCCTGCACCTTGGGCCAACGCGCCTGCCGGCGCAGCCAATAGAAGAAGCGAAAGTTCGAGAAACCGGCGGCGTTGCATGTTCGGCGCTCCCTGTGAGGGGCAGACCAATCGCACAGAGACGCGGCACGCTCAATAGCCGAGCGCGCAGCCGTCCTTGCGCGGATCGGAACCGCCGGTCAGCGTGCCCTTGTCCCAGTCGATCCAGATCGCCTGCCCTCCGCCGAGAGGCCCGACGACGCTGGTGGTCTTGTGGCCGAGCCTTTTCAGGCCTTCCACGGTCGCGGCAGGCACGCCGTCCTCGAGCTGGTAGACGCCTTCGTAGTGCAGGCCGCGCGGCATATCGATCGCCTCCTGCACGTCGCAGCCATAATCGAGCATGTTGGTCAGCACATGAGTCTGGCCGACCGGCTGATACTGCCCGCCCATCACGCCGAACGGCATCACGGCGCGGCCATTCCTGGTCGCAAGCGCCGGGATGATGGTGTGCAGCGGCCGCTTGCGCGGCGCGATGCAGTTGGGATGGCCGGGTTGGATACGGAAGCCGCCGGCGCGGTTCTGCAGCAGAATGCCGGTCTTGTTGGAGACGATTGCCGAGCCGAAGGAATGCGCGATCGAATTGATGAAGGAGCAGACGTTGCGGTCCTTGTCCACCACGGTGATGTAGACGGTGGAGGGATTCATCGGCGGCGCGACGTTGGGCAGATCGAGCATGCCGTCCATCCGGATCTTGCCGACATATTCGTCGGCGAAATCCTTGGCGAGGATGCGTACGACGTCCACATCGACCTGCCCGGGATCGCCGATATATTGCTCGCGCATCATGTAGGCGACGCGCGCGGCCTCGGCCTCGAGATGGAAGCGCTCGACGCTGAGCGGCGCGAATTTCGTCAGATCAAAGCGCGAGAGGATGTTCAGCATCACCAGCATGGTGATGCCGGGCCCGTTCGGCGGGCACTGCCAGACATCGAGGCCCTTGTACACGGTGCCGATCGGCGAGGTGATCTCGGTCGTGTGCTCGGCGAAGTCTTCGACCGTATGAAGGCCGCCGATGCCGCGCAGTGTCTCGACCATGTCTTCGGCGATGGCGCCCTTGTAGAAGGCGTCGCGGCCGCTCTTGGCGATGGCGCGCAAGGTCTTGCCGAGCTCCGACTGATGGATGATGTCGCCGGCCACCGCCGGCTTGCCGTGCGGCAACAGGTAACGAGGCGTGTTGGTGCCGTTCTTCAGTTTCTCGAACTGGTTCTTCCAGTCGAAGGCGATGCGGGGCGCGACGATGTAGCCCTCTTCGGCGGCCTTGATCGCGGGCTGCAGCAACGTGTCGAGCCCGAACTTGCCGTGTTTGCGCAGGATCACTTCCCAGGCATCGACCGAGCCGGGGATGGACACCGCATGCGCCGAGGTCAGCGGCACCGAATGGATCTTGCGCTCGAGGTACCAGCCGGCCGTGGCGGCGGCAGGCGCCCGGCCCGAGCCGTTATAGGCCACGATCTTGCCCTCGCCCTTGGGCTGGATCAGCGCAAAGCAGTCGCCGCCGATGCCGGTCGATTGCGGCTCGATGACGCCGAGCAGCGCGCAGGCCGCCACCGCCGCGTCCGCCGCAGTGCCGCCGGCTTTGAGCACCTCGACGCCGGTGAGCGCCGCCAGGGGGTGCGAGGTCGACACCATCCCGTTCTGGGCGTGGACCGTGGACCGGCCGGCGAAATGGAAATTCCTCATGCGAAATCGCTCACTTTGTCGTTTTGCTGGGCTTGCCCGGGGAACGCGGCGTTACATGGCATATTCATGAGGGGCTGGGCAATGCCTTGGTATACCAGGGCCCAATGCGGGATTTGCAGGGTTTCCCCGGGAATAGGCGCCTGATAGACCGCCGCCATGTCCACCAAAGTCGCCGCCTTCTATCAATTCGCCGCGTTGCCGGATTTCCGGGAGCTGCGCGAACCCCTGCGCGCGTTCTGCGCAGACCTTACACTGAAAGGCAGCATCCTGCTCGCCGCCGAGGGCATCAACGGCACGGTGGCGGGAAGCGATGACGGCATCGATGCGCTGATCGCGGAATTGCAGCAAGGCGCGCTGTTCGGCGGAAGGCTCGACCGTCTCGAGCTGAAATTCTCGCGCGCGACAGCCATGCCCTTTGGACGGATGAAAGTCCGCCTGAAGAAGGAAATCGTCACGCTCGGCGACGCCAATGCCGATCCGACGCGGCAGGTCGGCATCTATGTCGAGCCCCGCGACTGGAATGCGCTGATCACATCTCCCGATACGATCGTGATCGACACCCGCAATTCCTTCGAAGTCGCGATGGGCACGTTCGAGGGCGCGCTCGACCCTGACATCGCGAGCTTCGGGCAATTCAGGAAGTTCGCTGCACGAGCCCTTGATCGCGCGAAGCACAGGAAGATCGCGATGTTCTGCACCGGCGGCATTCGCTGCGAGAAGGCGAGCTCGCTACTGCTCGCGCAAGGCTTTGCGGAAGTCTATCACCTCAAGGGCGGCATCCTGAGATATCTCGAAGAGGTGCCGGAAACCGAGAGCCGCTGGCGCGGCGAGTGTTTTGTGTTCGACGATCGCGTCGCGCTCGGCCACGGCCTGCGCGAGCGCGTCAAGGCAAGCATCGAGGAAGGCATCGCCGATGAGTGAGAAAGAGCTCAGCGAGCGCGTCGACGCGCTGGAATCGCGCCTGATGTATCAGGACGAGACCATCGAGCAGCTGAATGCGACCATCACCGCACAATGGAAGCAGATCGACACGCTGACGCGCCGGCTCGCAGCGCTGACCGAGCGGCTGCAGGAAGCGGAAGCCAACGCGACGGCGCCCGCAAACGAGCGCCCGCCGCATTACTGAGGCGCCCTAGATCGTCATCGCAAAATACGTCGCAAGCGCAATGACTGCGACCACGATCATGCACCAGACGAGCGGTGCGGCTTGCTTGGTGCTGCCGCTGCGCGGTGAGTCATTGGCGGCGCGGTTGAACGGGGTAAACGTCATTGGCATGCCTATCGAAAAACCGCCTTCACCTTGTCCCACAGCGAGGCGTTCGGGTCGTTCTTCTGCGCGTGTGCATTTCGGTCGCCGTCGTGTTTGGTTGGCGACGGCTGCGCGGCGCTGACGGGATCGGAAGCCGGGAAACTGTCGATCAGCCCCGCTTCCAGCCTGGCGTGCATTTCGGTATCGGCCTGCGCCGCCTCTTCGGGGTCGACGGCGTGCGGATCGTGGGGTGCGGGATCGAATTTCCTGGCCATGACATGCCCTCCATTTCGAATTAACGCCCGGGATTTGCTTCAGTTCCCTCCTTGCCAAGCCGGTTGGGGCGTGTATCAGAGGCCAAATCCGACGACGGCCGGGGAATGTCTCATTGACCCAGAACAGCAAAAAACCCCTGCTCGACGTGCTCGGCGGGCAAAAACGCGAAGTGCCCCCGATCTGGATGATGCGGCAGGCAGGCCGTTACCTCCCGGAATATCGCGAGGTACGCACCAGGGCCGGCGGCTTCCTCGACCTCTGCTTCAACCCGGATTTTGCCGCCGAAGTCACGCTCCAGCCGATCCGGCGCTTCGGCTTCGACGCCGCGATCATCTTCTCCGACATCCTGGTCATTCCCTATGCTCTCGGGCGCTCGGTGCGGTTCGAGGTGGGCGAAGGCCCGCGGCTCGATCCGCTGGATACGCCGGAGAAGATCGCGACGCTGGCGACAGAAGCCGATTTCGGCAAGCTCGAGCCGGTCCATGAGGCGCTGCGCCGCGTGCGCAGCCGGCTCGCGCCTGACGTGACGCTGATCGGCTTCTGCGGCGCGCCATGGACGGTCGCGACCTACATGGTCGCCGGCCAGGGCACGCCGGATCAGGCCCCGGCGCGCATGATGGCGTATCGCCACCCCGAGGCATTCTCGAAAATCATCGACGCGCTGGTCGAGAACTCGAATTCAATACCTGCTCGGGCAGTTGAACGCCGGCGCCGACTGCGTGCAGATCTTCGACACCTGGGCGGGTGTGCTGCCGCCGCGCGAATTCCTGCGCTGGTCGATCGCGCCGACCGCGCGCATCGTCGAAGGCGTGCGTGCGAAAGTACCGGATGCGAAGATCATCGGCTTTCCCCGCGGCGCCGGGGCGCTGTTGCCGGCCTATGTCGGCGCAACGAGAGTGGATGCCGTCAGCATCGACTGGGCGGCCGAGCCGTCCTTGATCCGCGAGCGCGTGCAGAGCCGGGTCGCCGTGCAGGGCAATCTCGATCCGCTTGCGCTGATCGCGGGCGGCACCGCGCTCGAGCGCGCCATCGACGACGTGCTTGCCAATTACGGCCAGGGCCGGCTGATCTTCAATCTCGGCCACGGCATCCTGCCGGAAACCCCGATTGCGCATGTCGAGCAGATGGTCAAGCGCGTGCGCGATTTTCGGAGCTAGCAGGCGAACTGTTTTTCTGTTTTTCTCTGATTCGAATTTCAAACAGCAACACCGCAATTGCGAGCGAAGCGAAGCAATCCGGAATGTTTCCGTAGAGACAGTCTGGATTGCTTCGTCGCTACGCTCCTCGCAATGACGAGCGTCCGCATTCCCGCGGCACGAAATGCCCGGGCTTTGCGTCATTCGTGCCCCTCGAAAAAGATAGAGGGCGCAGGGAAAGCCGGATGCAGGCCGCACCCATGGCCCGCCTGCAACAAAAAAAGCAGGCGGCAGTCACCACAGGTACGCCGAACATTCCGGCCTTCCCTGCGCAATGGTGTTACGGCTTATACGCGCTCTCCCCGGGGTGCCGGGCTTGATAGCCCCCGTCGCTCGCGAAATCTTCCACGAGCTTGATCCCAGCGTCGGGAGATCAGGACCACGCGATTTTGCCGTCCGCCTCGATCTCGCTCGTCTCGCGACATCAACGCGTCCATCGCATCCCGCAGCCAACACCCGTGACGATCGCGTAGCGCCCCTCTGGCGGCTGAGGATGCGACAACAATGCACTATTTCTGATTTTCGTAAAGAGAAATTTTCCGCGCCGGAAGGGCGGAGCAGCCGATCAGCCTGAATCGGTTCACGAAATCAGTTTTTCGGCGCACGCGGTTTTTGCC
>CAWHQY010000073.1:0-31264 GCA_963831505.1 uncultured Alphaproteobacteria bacterium
GCGCCTAGCTCCTTCAGCGCAGACAATTGCTCACTGAACTCTTGTGAGATCAGCTACGCTCGCTTCGATCTTCTTGGCCAGATCCAAAAGCGGAGGGACGTAAGATGCTATCGCCTTCGTTTTCGGCATTGCCGAAATGAAGTAACTCACTCCGAGGGTGGCAAGAACCTTGCGCCCGTGGCGTATGGGAACACTGAAGGTGTTCGCTGACCTCGGCTGGACATCAGGCGATCGTTCCGCGAAGCCGTTGCGCCGCACGCGCGCAATGATTTCGCGAACCTCCTCCGGATGGCGTGCGGCCCGATCCTCGGGATGAGCCGAGCGAGCGAGGACACCAAGAATGTATTTGCGCTCCGCTGCGGGACAGAACGCGATATAGGCGCGGCCCATCGCACGCGTCAGAAGCGGCAGCCTCATGTTAACGGTCGCGTGAAATGGTGACATCGGACTTTCCCGCGTTGTCGAGAATCGCACAACCATGGCGTCCCGATCGAACACGGCAATGCCGATCGGAAGCTTGTGCCGGCGGGTGAATTCGATCGCCCAGGAACGAGCCGCCTCGACCACCAGCGGATCACCATGGAAGCCTGAGCTTAGTGTGCGAACCCCCGAGGTCACCTGGTAGCCGCCCTGTCGTGGATCGTTCGCCACGTAGCCGAGGAGCCGAAGAGTCTCCAGCAGGCGTACGATGGTCGACTTCGGAAGAGCGGTTGCCTTGTGCAGATGTTGAACACTGTTGATGCGCTGGCGGTTCAGCTCTTCCAGAAGCGCGAAGGCGCGTCGAACCGACTCGACGGGGGATCCGGAAGCTCATGTGCGTCCTCCTCAATCATGCTGTTTAGCCCTTAAGCCGCGCTTCTCCCTCGTTCCATACAGCGGAACGATGCGTCAAGCCACTGGCTGCCGGTCTACTTTTGGGGATCAATGGCCGCAGATCACCTCGGCGCGTCGCTTTCCAGGCTGGACCGGTTCACCAACAGGGCAAGTCGCGCCGACGATCCAACCAGGAACTTACTGTTGTCGCTTCCGGTCGCTGGCTACTGGCCGAGGTGTCATCAGTCCAAAGCTACATCAAACAATATGGTCAGGAGGAGTTGCAGTGACGATTTCAGCGATCCATCGAGTGTCCCTTGCAACGCACGATCTGGCGGAGGCACAGAAATTTTTTGAATCCTATATCGGACTAGGCCGAGCCGTTAAAGTCGCCGATCAGACGATCGCTTTCGGCAGCGGCAGTCGAGGCTTGCGAATCAGAAAGCCGCCGAGGCTGCTCAACCGAACTACGTCGGAATTGCACGGATCGGCAGGCACTCGCCATGTCGCTTTCGACACTGACGACTTGAATGGAATCGCGAGCAGACTGGACAGAGCGGCGATACCTTATGTGCACGCCTTGCCTGGCGACTTTGACGCATCCGCCATTTACACGATCGACCCGGCGATGAATGTCGTGGCCTTCTGTCAGAGATCGACGGGTGGGCCAACAGACCAAGCCATTCAGTCTTTGGTGCACGACTGGGGCTGGGGGATCCATCATGTCAATCTAGAGGCCTGCGATGTGCGAGAAGCAGCCGCATTCTATGTCGAAATCGCCGGCATGACCGAAGGCCGCTGGCAAGCTCCGGCTGCTGCTGGTGACGTCGTCGTAGATCCGTCGATGGTTTCGCTTTTGTCACTTGGCGACTTCAACCGCGGCATACACATCGTTCGCGCCGACCCAGGCTTCCCCACCCGGTACAGCCTTGAGCACAACCCGACAATCGGCGGACACCCGGCATTCTCGGTGCGCGATGTGCATGCCGTAAAGGCCCGCCTGGAACGGGACGGCGTGCTCATATCTGATGCCCAAGTGTATGCGATGGACAGGATGTATCAGATCTATCTCCAGGATCCCTCTGCGAACATGCTCGAGGTGAACCAGTTCATCTGATTGAAGCAGGCAGTTGTAATATCGAAACGGGAGGAAACATGAAAAACCAGTCATTCACATTGTGCGCCGCGTCGGCCATCGCACTTGCCGCCATCTCAGGCTGCGCTGCGGCACAAACGCCGCGCGCCAACGGCGAAACGGTCGGCATCCAGAACTACGCCAGTACGACCGGCAACATGCATGCGATCATCGCCAAGGAGAAAGGCTTCTGCGAGAAGTACAATTTCAAGTGCGAGATCAAGATACTCAATTCGACCTCGCTCGGCCTGCAGGCGCTGGTCGGCAAGAGCATCGACTTCACGCATAGCGGCGCGGATCTCGTCGGCGCAGCGGTGGCGGCGGGCGCTGAGGTCGTCATTGTCGGCACCGCCATGCCGGCGAACGTGCTGTCGATCAGCGTGCGCAATGACGTGCCGATGCCCAGCCGCGACAAGGGCTATCCGGCGATCATGAACGACTTCAAGGGCAAGCGGATCGGCGTCGCCGCGCGCGGAAGCTCGAACGAGAAGTATTTCAACGCCATGCTCAAGGACGCCGGCTTGAAGCCGGACGATGTGACGTATGTTGCAGTGGGCGCACCGAGCACCACCTACACCGCGCTCGCCATCGGCAAGCAGATCGATGCGGCGATCATGTACCAGCCGCTGACGCAGATCTGTCAATTCAACAAGACCTGCGAGACGGTGATCGACATGACAATCGGCGAAGGTCCGAAGTCGCTGGAAGCGACGATCGGCGCCAACATCGTCTTCGCTGCGCGCAAGGAGATGGTGGAGAGTAACCCGAAGCTGATGGAAGCGTTCTACGCGGCGATGACGGACGCGGCCGCCTGGTTCAACGATCCGAAGAATTTCGACGAGCTCGTCAAGATCTACACGCCGATCATCTCGTTCGGCGACATGGCGGGCGCCGACGAGATACGCAGGAACTGGATCAAGAGTGTGATCCCCGCCTACAGCAAGGACCTGAAGGTCAAGGTCTCGGCGCTGCAGGAGATCATGGACTTCAGCCTCGAGAACAAGATCATCGACGTGAAGGTCGAGGCCAAGCGGGTGCTGTGGGACAAGGCGCCACAGACGCCTTGATGCGGGCTTGAGTGAAAGAGCAAACCATGAATATGGCCATGAACCCAACGCAGACGAGAGCCAGCGCCGGTACCGTAGCAAAGCCTGCGCCGGGCTCGATCATCTTCGACAAGGTGTCGGTGGTGTTCGAAACCGCCAAGCTGACAGCGGTGTCGGAATTCTCGCTGAACATCGCTCCCGGCGAATTCGTCTCGATCGTCGGCCCCTCGGGCTGCGGCAAGACCACGCTGTTGAACTTCGCCGCCGGCCTTTTGCCGTCGAGCGCGGGTCGCGGCACGATGCTCGTGAACGGCAAGCCGCCAGTCACGGGCAGCCACGACGTCGCCTACATGCTGGCGCGCGACGCACTCGCGCCATGGCGCACGGCGCTCGGCAATGCCGAACTCGGCACCGAGGTGCGCGGCGTGCCGGCGGAGAAGCGCCGCGCCCGAGCGCTCGACCTGCTGGAAAAGGTCGGCCTCAAGGGTTTCGAGGACGCCTATCCGAAGGCGCTGTCGCATGGCATGCGCCAGCGCGTGGCGCTGGCGCGCACCTTCTCGCTGGACTCGCCGATCCTGTTGATGGACGAGCCGTTCGGCGCACTCGATGCGCAGACGAAACTGCAGCTGGAAGACGTGCTGCTGTCACTATGGCAGCGCGAGCGGCGCACTGTGCTGTTCATCACCCACGACCTGTCAGAAGCCGTGTCGATGTCCGACCGCGTCATCGTGATGAGCTCACGACCGGGGCGCATCATTGCCGACGTTCCGATCACGCTCGGCCGGCCGCGCTCGGTGCGCGCGCTGCAGAAGGAAGCACACTATCACGAGCTTTACTCCCAGGTGTGGAGCCAGCTTGAAGAGGGATTGAGCCAATGACCGACGAACGCATGTGGGGATCTGGAAAGATCTGGGCGGCGCGGCTGGTGTTTCTTGCCGTGTTCTTCGTCTTCTGGGAGTGGGCGGCCAACTCGAAACTGGTCGACCCGATCCTGATCGGCAAGCCGACCGGCATCGTGCAGTATCTTTGGCAGGAGGTGTTCGTCACCCAGAGCCTGTTGAACGACTTCTACTGGTCGATGGGCGGCACCATGATCGCCTTCGTGCTCGGCAGTGTCGCAGGCGTGCTGGTCGGCATGCTGTTCGTCACGAGCCCCATCGACGGAAGCGGTGTTCAACCCGATCTTCACGGCGCTGAACGCGATGCCGCGCATTGCGCTTGCGCCGCTGTTCATCATCTGGTTCGGTCTCGGGACTCGGCTCCAAGGTCGCTGTCGGTTTCAGCCTCACGTTCTTCATCGTGCTGACCTCTACGGTGGCCGGCGGGCGCGGCGTCAATCCCGATCACATCACGCTCGCCCGCACGCTCGGCGCCAGCGAAAGCCAGATTTTCCGCAAGTTCGTGCTGCCGAGCGCCGTGCCGGTGATCTTCAACGGCCTGCGGCTTGGCCTCGTCTTCGCCCTGCTCGGCGTGATCGGCGCGGAGATCTTCGCCTCCGAACACGGCCTCGGCCAGACGCTGTCGGTGCTCGCCGCAAGCTTCAAGACCAACGGGGTGTTCGGCATCATCTTCCTGTTGTCGATGATCGGCGTTGGCATCAGCTGGGGCATGACCTCGCTGGAGAACCGCCTGCTCAGGTGGCGATAAGAAGGATGATGGTCATCCCACCGCGAACTTGACCGCGAACAGCCCGGCGAGAAACAGCAACGCGGCGCACTTTGTAAAATCCAGGTGAATGCGCAAGGGGCGGCTGCCTCGCGCGCCGAGGGAGGTAAACCAAATGACTGAATTTTCCGGACCGCTGTCAGGCATCAAGGTACTCGATCTCACGACCGTCTTCATGGGGCCCTCTGCGACACAGATGCTGGGCGACCTCGGCGCCGATGTCATCAAGGTGGAGGCGCCTGGTGGAGACTCGACCCGGACACTCGGGCCGAACGGCGAGCATGGTCTGGGGCCGCTGTTTCTTGGCCTCAACCGCAACAAGCGCAGCATCGTCATCGACCTGAAGTCGGCTGCCGGCGCGGAGTTGCTGCTCGAACTCACGAAGTCTGCGGACGTGCTTGCCACCAACATCCGACCCGCGGCGATGGCGCGGCTCGGCCTCGGATACGCGCGCCTGGCCGAACTGAACCCGCAGCTCATCTACGCCAGCATGGTCGGCTTCTCGCAGAAGGGGCCCTACGGTCCGAAGGCCGCATACGACGACATGATGCAGGCGGCGACCGGCTTGGCCGCGGTGATGGGTCAGCAGGCTGAAGGCGAACCGCGTTATATGCCGCTGACGATCGCCGATCGCTCGGTAGGCCTCTACGCTTTCGGCGTCATTGCCGCGGCGCTCTACGCGCGAACTCGGACCGGCAAGGGGCAATGCGTCGACATTCCGATGTTCGAGACGATGGTGCCGTATGTGTTGGGCGATCACCTCTACGGTCACACGTTCGTTCCCAGCCAGGGGGAGTTCGGGTATCCACGGCTGATGGCGAAGAACCGCCGTCCGTACAAGACCAAGGACGGGTACGTGTGTTGTCTCATCTACACCGACCGGCAATGGAAGATCTTCCTGGAGGCGGTGGGCAAGGGCGATCTGCTGAAGACGGACCCGCGCTTCGCCGACATCCGTAACCGCACGGCGCACATCGACGAGCTCTACCAGCTGGTCTCTGAAGAACTCGAGCAGCGGACCACGCGCGAATGGCTCGAGCTCCTGCCGGAAAACGAGATTCCGATCTTCCCGATGCACACGCTGGAATCACTTCTCGAGGACGAGCACCTGGCCGCCACGGGCTTCTTCACGGAGGTGGAGCATCCGATCGTCGGCAGGATCCGCGAGACCGCGGTTCCGAGCGAGTGGTCAGGCACCGTCCCGCTCAATCGACATCCGGCGGCCGCGCTCGGCGAACACACGGTCGATGTCTTGCGTGAGGCGGGGCTCGGCGAGCAGCGGATCCATCAACTGGTGGCCGACAACATCGTATTCCAGCGGCCGGTCGTGCTCCAGCCGCCGCAAGCCGCCTGAGCTCATTTCTCGCTTCGCCTTCGATCCGCATCCGGGGAACTCATGACCAACCCTTCTTCAGAACTGCTCGAGGAGCGCCGCGGCGGCGTCCTTTGGCTCACGATATCGAGGGAGGCGCGTCGCAACGCGATCAGTCCCGGCGTGCTCAGCGGCCTTTGCGATGCGATCGAGCGCGTCCAGCATGAACGCGACGTGCGGGCTGTCGTCCTCACGGGCGCCGGAGATAAGGCCTTCTGCGCGGGAGCCGACCTTGCGGCCGGCACGGCCTTTCGCTTCGACCATTCCGAGCCCTATGCAGCTCTTGCCGATCTGCTCAGGCTGGCGCGACGCAGCATTGTACCGCTGGTCGCCCGCGTGAACGGCGCCTGCATGGCCGGTGGCATGGGCTTGCTGGCCATGTGCGATCTCGCCGTGGCAGCACCGCACGCGGTGTTCGGCCTGCCCGAGGTGAAGGTCGGCCTGTTCCCGGCGCAGGTCCTGAGCGTACTCCATCATCTGCTGCCTCGGCGCGCACTGGCGCAGATGTGCCTGACGGGCGAACCCATCTCCGCAGCGCAGGCGCTGAACTGGGGGCTGGTCAATACGGTCGCCGACGACCTGGATACAGGCCTGGAGGCCCTGCTGGGCCGTCTTCTGGACAAGTCGCCGGCCGCGATCCGTCGCGGCCTGTACACGATGAAGGCCATCGAAGCGATGTCGTTCGAAGAGTCGATGCGCTTCACCGAGAGCCAAATCGCATTGTTTGCTTTGACGGAAGACGCTGCGGAGGGGCAGCTCGCATTCCGCGAAAAGCGGGCGCCGAACTGGACCGGACGCTGATGACGCACGAGCAATTGACGAGGAGATGGAAGTGAACCTATCGCCGCAACAACGAACCGTCCGCATTGGTGGAGCCTCGGGATTCTGGGGCGACAGCAGCGTGGGTGCGCCGCAGCTCGTTGCCAGCGGGCAAATCGACTATCTGGTCTTCGACTATCTGGCCGAACTGACCATGTCGATCTTGGCCGCGGCGCGGCAGAAGAACGCCGCGCTCGGCTACGCGACCGACTTCGTGACCGTGGCCATGCGCGCCGTCCTGAAAGACGTCGTCCAGCGTGGGATCCGCGTGGTCAGCAATGCGGGCGGCGTCAACCCGCAGGCCTGCGCGGCGGCACTTCAGACCCTCGCCGAGGAACTGGGGGTGAACGTGAAGATCGCGGTGGTCACCGGTGACGACGTCATGCCACTCATCCCGCAGCTGCGAGAGGCGAACGAGCCCGTGCGCGAGCTGCAGAGCGGCGTGCCACTCCCCGAGCGCGTCGTCACGGCGAATGCGTACCTCGGTGCCTTGCCGGTCAAGGCGGCACTGGATGCGGGGGCCAACGTGGTGATCACCGGTCGGTGCGTCGACTCTGCCGTGACATTGGGCGTGTTGATGCACGAGTTCGGCTGGTCCGTCGACGACCACGATCGACTCGCGGCAGGCAGTCTTGCTGGCCACATCATCGAATGCGGCTGTCAGGCTACCGGGGGTCTCTTCACCGACTGGGATTGCGTGCCTGACTGGGCGCACATCGGCTACCCGATCGTTGAATGCAGCTTCGACGGCGACTTCACTGTCACGAAGCCGGCGGGAACCGGTGGCCTCGTCGCACCGGCAGTGCTGGCGGAGCAGATACTGTATGAGATCGGCGATCCCTCCGCCTACCTGCTGCCGGATGTCACCTGCGACTTCACTGGCGTGACGCTGAACGCCGAAGGGCCGGACCGTGTCAGCGTGAGTGGTGCCCGCGGTCGCGCGCCAACCTCGACGTACAAGGTCTGCGCCACGTACGTGGACGGATTCAAGCTCTCCGCGCAACTGACCATCGTCGGCTTCGATGCCGACGCCAAGGCCCGGCGGACCGGCGAGGCGATTCTCGAGCGCACCAGCGAGTTGCTAAGCGCGCGCGGACTCCCGCCCTATACCGAGACGATGATCGAGATGCTCGGCGCGGAATCCTGCTACGGACCCCATGCGCGCGCGGGCGGAACGCGCGAAGCGGTGCTACGGCTCACCGCGACGCACCGCGACAAGGCGGCACTCGAACTGCTGGCCCGCGAGGTGGCCCCGGCGGGAACGTCCTGGGCGCCCGGCACGACGGGCGGGGGCGGCCGCGCTTCCGCTTCGCCGTCCATCCGTCAATACGCGTTCCTGCTCGACAAATCCCGGTTGCAGCCGCGGGTTCTCATCGACGGCCGCACTCTGAATGTTCGCGTGCCCGCGGGCACGGCGCAGGGCGTGGAGGCGCCGCGCGCGTCCGCTGCGCCCTCGGACGTCGCCGAATCCGGCATGGACGCGATCGAGCTTCCACTGATCCGCGTGGCTTGGGGCCGCAGCGGCGACAAGGGCGATAACTCGAACATCGGCATCATCGCGCGGCATCTCCAGTTGCTGCCGTTCCTTCGCGGCCAGCTCACGCCCGAGCGCGTCGCACAGCACCTGGCGCATCTGGTCCGCGGCCCCGTCACGCGCTACGAAGTGCCAGGCATCCACGCCTTCAATTTCGTTTGCGAGCAGGCGCTCGGCGGCGGCGGCATGAAGTCCCTGCGCAACGATGCGCTGGGCAAGGGCATGGCGCAGATTCTCCTGGCAATGCCGGTGCGCATTCCGGTTGCCCTCCTGTCTCTCGTTCGCCCCGTCAATGGACCCACCCAAGGAACAGGCCAATGAACACCTCGCCTCACGTCGTCTACCCCGATCAGGTCGCCCCCTATCAGCCGGCCAATCACACGGGTACTTCGAATCGCCGTATTATCAGCCGCGACACTGTTGGCGCGCGGCGCCTGGAAGTGCTGATCGGAACCATCTCCAAGGGACACGGCGCGCAACGGCACGCCCATCCGTCCCTCGAACAGGCCTCCTATCTGCTGCGCGGCGCCGGCGTCAGCGAGGTATACGGGCAAGAGCGGCACCTCAGTGCAGGCGACTGGGGCTTTAGCCCGAAGGGCGTGTTCCACTCCTTCACAGTCACCAGCGAAGAACCGGCGCAGGTGCTCGTCGTCTACGCGCCACCTTACCAGGAGAATCCGCGGGCCGTCGTCGTGCACAACCCGGCGCATCCGCAGCCGGAGCCTCGGCCACCGGTAACGACTGCTGTCGCGCCGGTACCCGTCTGTTGGGAAGGCACCGAGGGCGCGCGGGTTGAGACCATTGTGGACACCGCGACCGCAGGCGCGCAGCACCTTGCGATCCATCGCGTCGTTGCGGTTGCCGGCGCCCATGGGCGCGCGAGGCAACTGGAGAACCAAGAGCGCGTGCTCTACGTCCTCGAGGGCGCGGTCGAGGGGCAGGCGGATCAGCGCGCCTTCGAAGCGGGCGCCGGCAGCTTGGTTTTCGTTCCGGAGGGGGCCGTCTGGCAGTGGCGATCCGGCCGAGCGGGCTCGACGTTCTTCGTGATCGATGGGTTTGCCGCAGACCCTCTACCGATCTGACCTGCAACCACTTTCCGCATGGCGTCAAATGATGCAATGCCGATGCCTGCCGGATCAGATTGGAAGGACCGGGCCAATTCGTCCCGCAGCCACCGTCCCGCAGGATCGCGAGTCGGTTACAAACACTGACTGTTGCCGTCTCACGAATAGATGGGCGGGCATCGCAGAAGAGCTGGAAAAAATCGCAGGTCGGCGTACGAAATCCTAGCCTTGGTAGCGGAGGGTCCGCTACCGCCATACTCGCCCTTCCCTGATTTACGCTACTAGGTCGATGTCGCCCCAAGAGGGGACTTTTGGCAGGTTAGCCAAAAAGTCAGGAACGGACCCAAGAATCCGACGACTGCCGGGCACCAGGAGGCCAACCGCCATTTCGCCACGGGCGAGGATGTTCGGGATCCGCCGAGCGGCCCTATGCGGCCGTCCAGCCCCCGTCTACGGGGAGATTGGCGCCGGTGATCTGGGCGGCATCCTCGCTGCACAGGAACAGTGCGAGCGAAGCTATCTGCTCGACGGTAACGAATTCCTTCGTAGGTTGGGCCGCGAGCAGGACGTCCTTAATCACCTGATCCTCGCTCATGTTGCGTGCCTTCATCGTTTCCGGGATCTGCTTCTCCACCAGGGGAGTCCAGACATAGCCGGGGCTGATGCAGTTGCAGGTGATCTCGCGATTGCGCGAGCTCCAGCGCCACTGTCTTCGTGAGACCCGCGATGCCGTGCTTGGCTGCGACGTAGGCGGACTTAAATGGCGATGCGACCAGCGAATGCGCCGACGCCGTATTGATGATTCGGCCCCAGCCTCGTTGCTTCATGCCAGGAGTAACGGCACGGATCGCATGGAATGCGGAGGAGAGGTTGATTGCGATGACTGCGTCCCACTTTTCGACCGGAAAATCCTCGATTGGCGAGACATGCTGGATGCCGGCATTGTTGACGAGCACGTCCACGCGGCCGAACGTCTTCTCGGCGAGCGAGATCATGCTGGCGATTTCCATTGGCTCGGCCATGTTCGCGGGCGAATAGATAGCCTTCACCCCGAAATCGTTCTCGATTGCAGACCGCGCTTTTTCGACATCGGCCGGTGCCCCAATCCCGTTGAGCACGATGTTGGCGCCAGCACCTGCGAATGCCCGCGCGCACCCCAGGCCTATTCCGCTTGTCGAGCCGGTCACAACGGCCGTCTTGCCCTTCAGAATACTCAATTCACTCTCCTTCTTTGTCTGTTGCATGCCTTCATATTCAGCCGACCAGACTCATCTCGCGGGCTTGCGACGAGACGTCGGCTTGGCTGTTGGAGGTAGTCGTGCACGACCTTGCCCAGCCCGAGCGTCAGGTCGGCCAGTATGTGAATCGCGGACACCACCTCGAGAACTGGCAGGTCAGCTACGGGTGCCAACGCATGAGGCGACAGATGGAGCGCCGCAGGCCCGGTCCACGCGCCCTTGATCGTGACATCCTCGAGATGATATTCGACCAGTTCGCAGATGCGTGGCGTGCCGTCGACATGCGGAATGATCTTGAGCAGGAAGTTCGGCGCCGCAAGCGAAGCTCTGACTTGCGACAGATTGGCTTGGCTGTGTTTGTAGCCCATCGTGCCGGTGGCAACCCGAATGGGTCCGTAATCCAGGGTACCGACCAGCGTGTCGACTTCAGTCCGCAGCGTCGGCTGCGCCAGTTTCTTCGGAAAGCCCCAGAGCTCGCGACCGCCGGCGATCGGCCCCTCGTCATTGAGGAACATGCAGTGGGTGTAGCTGCCCTTCCGGCCGCGGAAAGAGACCGGGATCACCTGCCCGCTCTCGGTGTAGTCGCCAAAGCCGTTCGAGTCCGGCATGCGGATGAATTCGTATTTCACCAGCGCCTCGTGGCTGTCGATGTCGAGGGGCCCGGGCACCACCGCGCGAAGCTTCACCGGATCGGTGCGGTAAGTGATGATCAGGTATTCGCGGTTGACGAACCGGTACGGTCCTGGCGGATATGACGGGCTCGTCAGCGGCATCGCGAACGCCCGCTCGCAGTATTTCCTCTTCGCGCATTTTCAGATCCTTCTCTGTGTTCAGCAATGGCTCATTGTTATTCACGACCGTCGCGTTCGAGATCGAACGTGAAGACGCCGTCAAGGCTCGTGGGGCGAGCAAGAACCTCGGGATGGCGCAGCGTGCGGACGGCATCGTGATAGCCCGCACGCCAATGATCCTGCATCGACAGACGGGAAAACTCGTAGTCTTTGGAGTGACCTTCGTAATTCCGAGCCCGGTAGATCAGGTGGACGATGTTGTAGACCTTGTCACTGGCGACCGACTTCAGGATCTTCAGATCATCGTTCTCCTCAAGATCGGCAGGGAGCCTGCGGAGAAGAGCCGCAAGAGCACGCTGCACCCGGTGCACGCTCTTGAATTGTTCGGTGCTCGCGCGCGTGCGGCTTGAAAACTGAATTTCCTTGTGACGTGTGGCGACTTCCGCCAGGTTGCGCGGAAGCGCGCCTTGCGAGCTCCAGAGGTCAACCTGAAATGCGAGCGTGTCCTCGCGACGGGGGTTGCTCTCGATTACCCATTGCAGCGGCGTGTTGGATACAAGGCCGCCATCCCAGTACTGCTCGCCATCGATTTCGACGGCCGGAAAGCCGGGCGGCAGTGCCCCGCTCGCCATGACATGCTCGGGGGCGATCTTGTGAGTGCTGGTGTCGAAATAGACAAAGTTGCCGGTCCTGACATTGACCGCGCCCGCGCTGAAGCGCGTCATTCCGGCATTGAGACGATCAAAATCCACCAGGCGCTCGAGGGTCTGCCTGAGGTGCTTGGTATCGTAGAAGCTGGTCGCAGCCATCGTGCCGCCCGGTTGCAGCCAGGGCATCACAGCCCGCGCAGAGAAAAATCCGGTTGCGCCGAACGCGGCAGCCAGACCGGCGCTCATTTGATTGAGGAGATTGCGCGCGTCGTCGCTTCGGGCGAGATCAACGAATGGATTGCCTGACCAATCCCAAGGCGCGCTCGAAGTCACCTGCGTCCAGAACTCGCGCAATCGGTCGACGCGGGAATTGGGCGGGTTGCCTGCGATGATGGCGGCGTTGATCGCACCGATCGAGATGCCGGCGATCCAGTTCGGATGGATATCGGCCTCCGCCAGCGCCTCGTAGACGCCGCCCTGATATGCCCCCAGCGCACCGCCGCCCTGCAAGAGCAAGCGTGACGCATTCGAACGGCAGCTTTCTTTTCGCCGCCATGAGGTGTGGTTGAAGCTGAAAATTCATTGTGTGCTCTTCGTTTGAGGATTTCGGACCACCCTCGGGATTGTCGATCTCCGATCCAGCGCCAGTGTTCTGCTGGCCGGAAAAAGAGATTGACATTCTGTCCCGAGGAACTAAACTAAACCGTATAGTTTGAATAAGCACGAACGGGCTGTCAAGGAGAAGAGCTCAAGCGACCCGCTCAGCTTTTTGTGAGCGCGGCAAGTCGCTGAAATCCAGCCTTCTTGCGCAGAGATCAACCAGAGGAGTGATCCGACATGATTTCGAAAATCAGACTTCCTATCCAAGCGCTGGCAGTGTTGCTTTGCGCGACAACCGCCTCTGCGCAGGAGAATCGCGGCACCCCCGAGCAGAGGGCGGCGTGCGCTCCCGACGCCTTCCGCTTCTGCGTTGGCTACATTCCCGATCCCACGAGAGTCGAGCACTGCCTGAGACAGAACATGTCCGATCTCAGCGACGCATGCCGATCGGTGTTCGAACAAAGCGCCGGCCTTCTGGCCAGCAGAGCACCCAGGGAACCGCTGACGACCAACTCGACCCGCGACGTCCACAGAGGCCGAGTGAGCCAGCAATAAGGAGATAGCAAAAATGGATATGTTCTACATTCCCGCGATTGCGTCGTTTTCGGGGTCGGCTTCCGGAACGCTGGCGTCGATTGTCACCGGCTGGGTGACACAGCGTCGCAAGGACCGCGTCCGCCATTCACTGCGGGCCACGTCCCAGCGTGAAGAACTCTACAAGAACTTCATTGAAGAAGCATCGAGGCTGTACGCCGACGCCCTCGTCAACGACAAGTCCGAGGTCTCGAAACTCGTCGACCTCTACGCTCTCATCGCGCGGATGAAGATCCTTTCGAGCGACGCCGTGATCGAAGCGGCCGAGAAGGCGGGTCGGTTGATCCTCGAAACCTATCTTTCGCCGAACAGGACATTCGTCGATCTGCCCGACCTGATCAACGAGATGGATCCGTTGCGCGATTTCAGCGAGGCCTGCCGCCGCGAATTGCAATCGTCTCATCGGCGCTGAGGCTCTCTGACCATGCCGCTGTTTCAGTATTTCGGGTGGGTAGGGAAGCTTTCTTCTTGCGGCACTTCTTGCCGCGAACTGGTGCTTCCCCGCGCCGGTTGCTCCGCAGTCTGACGTTCCGCTCGATCAGAAGATCAACATTCGGATCCATACGGATCATAAATGGCCTGAACGTGTGGTGTTGGACACACGCGTTCGACGCTGGCACGAGCGAAAGCCGACGCGAGACGACGTGGCGGAAGCGAACGCTCTGGCGGCCCAGCCTTCGACGCGTTCGCCGAGATGGCACCCCCCAGGCCGTGTTTGACCGCCTGCTCCCCAGGTGCAGAGCGGGAGCCTCGCCGATTGAGAAGGCGCTCAAAACGCTCGCGTCGCTGGCGCGCAAGGCCTCACTTTCCCCAATCCGCTTCACAAGCCGCCAGGAAAAAGCTGACGCGTTCGCGCACGAAAGCGGGCAATTCACTGCGCAGGTCTTTCGCGCCCTCTCCCATCAGAGCCCGCATCAACATTGGGAGCAGGATGAGATCCATGAAAATTTGCGCGGTGGTGAGGCTTCGTTTCGGGCCGAAGGGGCCCTTTGAGCCGCGCGAAAGCGTGTGGGTAGCATCGTTCAGGACATGGGAAACAGCAGCCGCTGCCTGGTCGCGCCCGGCCTCGTGGACATGGCGGCTCAAGGCCGGGAATCTGTCGGCTTCGGCAATTGTGGCGCGCGTGATGCCGAGCGTCTCCTCGATGAATCGTTCGACGACCTCGCTGCCGAGGCTCGCGAGCTTGTCCTGCACCGTGCGTCCCTTGGGCTCAAAGCCCTCGAAATTCGTCAATCCCTCGAGGACGCGGGCGACAACCGCCTCGAAGAGCGCCTCCTTCCCCGGGAAGTGAGCATAGATCGTCGGCTTGCTTGCCGGCGCCACCTCCGCGATCTCATCGAGACTGGCGCCTTGATAGCCTTTCTTGAGGAACACCCGCTGAGCCGCATCGAGGATCCGCGCTTTGACGTCGCCCGCCAGGTCTTTGGGCGGTCTTCCCTGGACGCGGCCGTTTCAAATCGTTGTGCTTGCTCACCATCTGCTTTCACCCCTGCATTCACGATGCTGCGAGCGACCAAGCTCGCTGACAATTCCGGCTTGACATGTTCTCGATCAAAGTGCAAGTAAAATAAACTATACGGTATAGTTTATATTAATCAGGAGACCACTGTGCCCCATTCCATCTCCCATCCGCCCGCCCTGGAGGGACGAACCCTGCTGGACGAGCTGAATCACCGCATCAAGAACGAGCTCGCCTCGGTCATCAACCTCGTCACTTTCAAGGCCGTCTGGACGGACAACGTCGACGCCAAGGAAGAGCTGAGCAATGTCGTCGACCTGCTTCACCAGCATGTCGAGGTCCACAGCATTCTGACAATGCCGGATCGCGACGCGCTTCGTCGACGCCGGCGAACAGCTTCGCAAGCTGGGCCTGGCGATGAGCCGGTGCAAGCTGGATCGCATGAACATCCACCTTCTGTTGTCGACCGACACGTTGCCGCTGGAATCGGAGCGGTGCTGGCGCCTGGCGTTGGCCGTCTACGAGCTGGTGACGAACGCGGTCCGCCATGCCTGCTTCGATGGCCGCGACGGCGAAATCAAAATCAAGCTGATGCGTGCCGGTTCCTGGGTGAACTGCCGAGTCACCGACAACGGATCGGGCCTTGGAAGGATCAAGCCTGGTCGCGGCCTGCGGATCGTCGGCGAGCTGGCAAGCAGCCTGGGTGGCCGGATCGATCGCACCTTCGGCACGATATGGACTTCGTTCTCCTGGACTTCCCTCTGACCCAGCGCGAGCAGCACGCCAATCGCGCGGTCGCCGCCCGCCGCCCCAGAACCGGTCGTCGATCGAAGGCCATGCCTTCGCTGCCTTCCGCGCCAGTCGTCGGCGAGCGGGCAAATCCCATCACCGTTCAGCCACAGCTCTAGATCGAAGGATATACACAATGTCGCGAAAGAACTCTTGTCACCCTGTCCGCGAGCATGTTGCTCAGTGCCGCCATCGCAGCGCCCACTGCCGCACTGGCGCAATTCGGCCCTCCTCCGGGTCCTCCGCCATGCTCGCTGGTCCTCCTCCAGGCCTCGGTGCCGGTGGTCCTCCTCCGGGTCTGGGCGCCGGCGGTCCTCCCCTCGGTGGTCCTTCGGCCGGACCTGTCGCTGGCCTTCCGCCCCGTGGCGGCGCGGGCGCACCTCCGCGCGAGTTCGCCGGTGGTCCGCCCGTCTCGATGGTGCTGGCGGATTGCATGGTCTCGATCGCGGCGGCCAGGCCAATTTTCGCGGCATCGAGGGTCGCGCCGCGGCCTACAGCGCTAACGGCTACAGTCGAAATAGTTACACCAACTATGGCTATGGCCGTGGCTACCGGCACGCCTATGCGGCGGCGGCGACGGCGGCTTACGCCTATGGCAGAGCCGATGCCTCTTCCGACGATGGCTGCTACTACGTCTCCGCATACAGGCGATACGGCACCAGGCGTGTTCTGGTCTGTCATGAAAACTGATTGAGGCGACGGCCCTTTGGCGCCTCGGTCTTGGACCGGGGCGCCTGTCCTTTGGGCCGCGCGCAACTTGCCCGTCAGGTCAAATTTTGGACTTGACGCTCCAGTAAATAAACTATACGGTATAGTTTAGATAAACAGGAAACCCGCTGTGCCCCCTTTCTCACCCCATCCGCCCGCGCTGCTGAGGCACATGAATGCCGCACTCGCGGTCGCGCTTCTGGCGACGCCACTGGGCGCCTGCAACGACCACTCCACCAATCCTGTGGAGCGTGCCGCGTTGGTGCACACCGAAATTGTGCAGCCGCAGGACGGACAGGCTTCGCTCACGCTGACCGGCGAGGTCCAGGCGCGCTTCCGCGCCGACCTCTCGTTTCGGGTGAGCGGACGCGTGCTCGCGCGGCTGGTGGATGTCGGCGCCCACGTCAATGCCGGCGACGCTCCTGGCACGGCTCGATCCGGCCGAGCAGCAGGCCGAGTTTGACGCCGCGACCGCAGGCGGTGGCCGCGGCGGAGGCCCAGCTGCGCGTGGCCCAAGCCACGTTTGATCGGCAGACCTCTCTCATCTCTTCCGGCTTCACCACCCGCGTCGCCTACGACCAGGCGCAGGAGCAATTGCGAACCGCACAAAGCACGCTTGAATCGGCAAAAGCGGAGCTGGGAAGGGCCCGCGAGGCGCTCGACGATACCGAACTGCACGCCCGCGCGGCGGGTGTGATTACAGCGCGAAGCCTCGAGGTCGGGCAAGTCGTGCAGGCGGCCCAATCGGTTTTCACGCTGGCGCAGGATGGCGAGCGTGATGCCATCTTCGATGTCCCAGAGTCGATGTTCTTGGGCGATGTGGATCACGGCCACGTGTCGCTGGCGCTGGTCTCGGGTCCTGACGTCACCGCCGTCGGCTACGTCAGGGAGATATCGCCCGCCGTCGATCCCAAGAGCTCCACGGTTCGCGTGAAAGTCGCGATCCAAAATCCACCACCTGCGATGACGCTCGGAAGCGCCATCGCCGGCACCGCCGGGACGAAAGCCGCCACCGAGATCACCGTGCCGTGGACCGCGCTGACGGCAACGGGCTCAAAGCCCGCGGTCTGGATCGTCGATCCCAAGACAAGCACAGCGTCGCTGAAGCCGGTGATTGTCGGCGCCTACGAAGCCGGAGCGGTGCTGATCAAGCAAGGGCTGGAGGCCGGAGACCGCGTCGTCATCGACGGAGGCAAGCTGCTGAGCTCCGGCCAGCCCGTGACATTTGGCTGGAGATCGGTCATGAGAACGCGATTTCTTGTCGTTGCAAGCACCATCGCTTCGGCATTGGCGATGGCCGGATGCAAGCAGGAGGCGAAGGCTCCGGAGCCCGTCCGGCCCGTGCTGTCGGCCGTCCTGCAACCGGCCGCAATCGGCGAGCACGGTGGCGGTTGGAACCGTCCAGCCCCGCTACGAGACCAATCTCGGCTTCCGCGTGCTGGGGCGCCTCATCGCGCGTCCGGTCAACGTCGGAGATCTGGTGGCCGAGGGGCAGACGGTTGCCGCAATCGATCCCACTGCCCTCGAGCTCGCGGTGCGGTCAGCGAAAGCGGACCTTTCGAAAGCCCAGGCCCTGCTTGAAAACGCAATCGGGACCGAGGAGCGGAAACGGATCCTGATCAAGACCGACGCCACGACGAAGCAGACGCTTGACGATGCAGAGCAGGTGCGCGCGGGCGCACAAGCATCGACCGCTCGCGCCCGCGCGAACCTGACCAAGGCGATCGAGCAGCTGGGTTATGCCCAGGTGAAGGCCGATTTCGCGCGGCGTCGTCACGGCCGTGAGCGCCGAGGTGGGACAAGTCGTCTCGCCGGGTCAGAGCGTCGTGACCGTGGCGCGACCGGACGTCCGGGAGGCTGTGGTCGATATCGGCGCGGACTTCCCCGCACCCTTGACCGTCGGTTTGCCGTTCACCGTCAGCCTGCAGCTGCTTCCTGCCGTTCAAGTCCAGGGCCAAATTCGCGAAATTGCGCCGCAAGCCGATTCCAGTGACGCGCATGCGCCGCGTTCGTATCGCCTTGAATGATCCGCCTGAGAGCTTCCGGCTCGGAAGCACCATCACGGCAAGTCTAAGCAACGGTCACAGCTCAGCTCTCCGAGTGCCCGCGTCCGCCGTCCTCAAAGAGGGCGCCGAGACTTTCGTCTGGGTCATCGACGCTCCCACGAGCACGGTTTCGCTGCACAAGGTCGATCTCTCCGAGGACGAAGGAGGCATCCGCGTCACCGGCGGTCTCTCCGTCGGAGCGCGCATCGTGACTGCCGGAATCCACAGCCTCAAACAAGGACAGCAAGTCCGCATCGAACAGGACGCCACGCCATGAAAACCTTCAACCTTTCCGACTGGGCCCTCGGGCATCGTTCGCTCGTCTGGTATTTCATGATCGCCTTCATGGCGGCGGGTCTCTTCGCATACCTGCAGCTGGGGCGGCAGGAAGATCCTGATTTCACCATCAAGACCATGGTGATCGGGGCGCAATGGCCGGGCGCTTCGCCCGAGGAAATGACGCGCCAGGTCACCGACAGGATCGAGAAGAAGCTCGAAGAGCTGGAGTCGCTCGACTATACCAAGAGCGTCACTGTTGCGGGCCAAACCACCGTTTTCGTCTATCTGCGCGACACAACGAAGGCCGCCGACGTCGCCCCGACCTGGGCGCGCGTGCGCAACATGATCGCGGACATCAAGGGCGATTTCCCGCAAGGCGTGATCGGGCCGGGCTTCAACGACCGCTTCGGCGACGTCTTCGGCAACATCTACGCTTTCACCAGCGACGGCCTGAGCCAGCGGCAATTGCGCGATCGTGTCGAAGACATTCGCGCAAAAGTCCTGACCGTCCCGAATGTCGGCAAGGTCGACATTCTCGGCGCGCAGGACGAAATGATTTTTCTGGAATTTTCGACCCGAAAGATCGCGGCCCTCGGACTCGACACCCGTTCCATCGTCTCCTCGCTGCAGGCGCAAAACGCCGTCGCGCCCTCGGGCGTATTCCAGGAGGGACCGGAGCGTATCAGCGTGCGGGTCAACGGTCAGTTCGCATCCGAGGAAAGCCTGAAGGCGATCAATCTCAGGGTCAACGACCGGTTCTTCCCGCTGACAGATGTGGCAACCATCACGCGCGGCTACGCCGATCCACCGACGACGCTGATTCGCTTCAACGGCGAGCCCGCCATCGCACTCGCGATCGGGATGAAGTCGGGCGCGAACTTGCTGAAATTCGGCGAGGCGCTGAAAGAGGAAATGTCGAAGATCCTGGCCGAGCAGCCGATCGGCCTGGGAGTTCATCTCGTCGCCGACCAGCCCGTTATCGTCGAGCACGCCGTGTCCGGCTTCACGGAGGCTCTGTTCGAAGCGGTGATCATCGTGCTTGGGATCAGCTTCTTGAGCCTTGGCCTTCGCGCCGGCCTCGTCGTTGCGATCGCGATCCCCCTGGTTCTGGCGATCACGTTCGTGGTGATGGAATATGCCGGAATATCGCTGCAGCGCATTTCGCTCGGCGCCCTGATCATCGCGCTCGGTCTTCTGGTCGACGACGCCATGATCGCCGTTGAAATGATGGTGGCACGACTGGAAGTGGGCGATCCCCTGGAGAAGGCCGCAACACACGTTTACACCTCCACGGCGTTTCCGATGCTGACGGGAACCCTGGTCACCGTAGCGGGCTTCATCCCGATTGGCCTCAACACCAGCAATGCCGGCGAATTCACCTACACCTTGTTCGTGGTCATTGCTGTCTCGTTGCTCGTGTCATGGATTGTCGCAGTGCTGTTCACGCCCTTGCTTGGCGTCACGATCCTGCCCGCCAGGATCAAAGGTCATCATGAATCCAAAGGCCGGGTTGGGCAGACGTTCGCCCGCCTGCTTCTGGTTTGCATGCGTCATCGCTGGATCACCGTCGGGGTGACGGTCGCGGCCTTCGCGCTAGCTCTGTTCGGCATGAACTTCGTGCAGCAGCAGTTCTTTCCGTCGTCGGACCGTGCCGAACTGGTCATCGACTGGAACCTGCCTCAGAACGCCTCGATAACCGAAACCAATGCGCAGATCGCCCGCTTCGAGCGTGAACAGCTGCAGGCCAATCCCGCCGTCGACCATTGGTCGACTTATGTGGGAACCGGCGCTCCGCGATTTGTGCTGTCGTTCGACGTGCAGACGGCGAACACCTGGTTCGGCCAGATGGTCGTCGTCACCAAGGGCGGCATTGCCGCGCGTGATCGCGCCAAGGCGCAATTCGAAACCTATCTGAAGAAGACATTTCCCGGCACGGATACGTTCGTCAAACTGCTCGAGGTCGGACCGCCGGTCGGGCGTCCCGTGCAGTATCGGCTGAGCGGGCCCGATATCGCCAAAGTGAGAGAATTCTCCCAAAGCCTCGCCGGCATCGTGCGCGCCAATCCGCACCTCGATCATGTCGTGTTCGACTGGATGGAGCCTGCGCGCGTCGTCAAGGTCGATGTGCTGCAGGACAAGGCGCGCCAGCTTGGCGTGAGCTCGGAGGACATTGCGACGACGTTGAATGGCGTCCTTGCCGGCTCCTCGATCACTCAGGTGCGCGACAGCATTTACCTGGTGAATGTGATGGGCCGCGCGACCGCACCGGAGCGCGCATCGATCGATACGCTGCGCGACCTGCAATTGATCGGCTCGGGCGGTCAATCGGTTCCGCTCGGCGCGGTGGCCACGTTGCGCTACGAAATCGAGCAGCCGACAATCTGGCGGCGATCACGAATCCCCACGATAACGCTCAAGGCAAGCATCCTCGATACCGTGCAGCCGAAGACAATCGTGGATCAGCTCGCGCCGAAGGTGGACGAGTTCGCAAAAGGACTGCCGGCCGGATACTCGGTCGCGATCGGAGGCTCGGTCGAGGAAAGCGCGAAGAGCCAGGCCCCGATCGCGGCAGTCGTTCCGCTCATGCTCTTCATCATGGCGACCATCCTGATGATTCAGCTGCAAAGCTTTCATCGGCTGTTCCTGGTGTTTGCGGTCGCGCCCCTCGCCCTGATCGGCGTGGTCATGGCCCTGCTGCCAAGCGGAGCTCCGCTCGGCTTCGTTGCGATCCTCGGTGTGCTGGCGCTGATCGGCATTCTGATCCGCAACTCGGTGATCCTGATTGTGCAGATTGAACAGCTGAAGGAGGAAGGACGGCCCGTCGTGGGACGCGGTCGTGGAAGCAACCGAGCATCGCATGCGGCCGATCATGCTGACCGCGGCTGCCGCAAGTCTCGCCCTCATCCCGATCGCTCGCGAGATTTTCTGGGGACCGATGGCCTACGCGATGATGGGCGGCATCATCGTTGGCACGGTGCTGACGCTGTTGTTCCTGCCGGCGCTATATGTCGCCTGGTTCCGGATCAAGGAGCCGGCGCCCGCAACGGATAACACTCACGAAAATCCGCTTGCCCCCGAAATGCAAGCTGTCTCTTCAACTGATGCGCCCCCTCAGCGCGAACTGGAAAATGCATAGGAGCCAATATGAAGCAAGTTCTCAGCCTCTTTACGTTCGGAATCGGAGCGTTGTTCTTCCTTGCGTTCTTTACCACCCTCAAGCCGACTGTCGTCACTGCGGCTTCGGGGCCGGGCAAGCCCGGCCAGTGCAGCACGAAAGCTCCGCCTTCGCTCGCCTGCCGCTCACTGATATTTGCCACAGCATTGTGGCCTGATGTCGGGCGGCAGAAGTGACCATCGCGGTCCAAGGATCGTGCGCCAGATGCCGCTCTACGACTGCAAAGTGCCGTGCGGCGAAAGCTACTTCTCTATTGTCCATTACTCAAACCCAACGCTCATCTCATGAACCTAGCAAGCCGTCCAATTGGTGCGATGCAGAGGAAACAAACGTTCATCGGGATCCTCCTGCTGTCCCTCGTGCTTGTCCCTTGCGCCGCCATGGCTGAACTCAACGATGGATCGTTGAGCTCCACTGGCCGAAAGCGCGCCAGTTCATCGTGAGACGAACACGGAGTCGGATCAGCGTTTCCTTGCGGCGTTCCGTGCTGCGCCGCTTTCGCTCATCCAGGCGATCGCCATTGCCGAACGATTGCATACGGGGTCACGGACCGCCGCGATATCGTTCGATACATCGGACAATCCCTCTTATCGGGTGAGGACCGTCAAAGACAAAGAGATATGGGAAAACGTCATTGATGTTCGTACGGGGCAGGACCGCCGGACCCGAGACCGCGTGGTCCCTGAACGAGCTTGAAATGGAAGAACGGGACAACATCAACGCATTGAGATCGGTCAAACAGGAGCTATCGGACGCCGTGGCGATCGCTGAGAAAGCCGCAGCTGGAAAGGCCATCAGCGGAGGTCTGGTGAAGGAAGGTGATCAGCTCAATTTCGTGGTCGTCGTGCTAAGCGATGACCACGTGAAGGAGGTCTTCCTCGAACCGCCACGCGCCACTTCAAAACGTCAGCCGGCCGCGGCTCGCAAGAACTGAAGCGCGGGTTTGCGATTGCCCACGTGCGGATGGTTGAAGGCCTCACTATCCGCTCGAATGACAAATGCCGGAGTGCCAGTGGTCGTATGCCGACGTTACTGTTCGACCAAATGGCCGCTTTGCGCCAAAATCCGCCTTTGAAGCCAAAGGCGGCGAAGGTCAGCCGACCGCAGAGCTAGGGCCGACGAACCCGCCCCTTTTCCTCGCGTGCAGCATTATCTCTCAGCCTTGGCAGCCGCGGCAGCACTCCAAAGCGAGCCGGGATTGGCGCGATCAGGGTATAGCTCCAGCATCCGGTCATAGAACTCGCGAGCGGTTGTTGTCGCGTCATTCAATCGAATGAAGTCGCGGATGTATTGGCGCGTTTCTTCCACATTTTTCGGGCTGTCATCGTTGCCGAGGAATTCTATGTCCCGCAACAACCGCTGACGGCTTCAGCGCGTCGATTTTGTCAAGCGCGGCAATCCATTCCAGCCTGGTTTGCCGGTTCAACTCGTTGAGGAAACGGGATGAATGCCGATGTATAGACGGCATCGCCGGCGACGACCAATTCGATGGATGGAACGTGAAGACACGTCGTATCATCAGTGTCGGTATGCCCGACTCGTACAACGACTAATTTGCGTCCTTCCAAATCAATCTCATTGCCTTCCAACGGATCCGCTATGGAAATGAGATCTGGAATTTGATTTGGGAACAGCTTGCGCCATCGGCTGTTCAATTTTTCGGGCGTAATCTGAAGCTTCATTTTTGCGACGACATCGGGTGTCGCCAGTGCTTTCAGGTCTGGGAATCGATCCTGCAGGACCTTTATCCCAAAAAAGTGATCCCCATGCGCATGCGTGACGTAAATTGCCTTTAGCGTCTTTCCGCTCGCAACGATGACGTCTGCCAAACCGTTGCACTGCTCTACCGTAAGGAAGGTATCGACGAGTACCGCGTCTTGCTCTCCGTAGATCAGCGTCGCCGAATTGGCCACCCACATCAGGGGCTCCTTGCCGGGTGGCACATCGCGGTTCAGGCCCGGACGAGTGACGGTGAATACCTTGTACCTCAATGGAGGTGCCTGGCTATTCGAACTTGCCATCGCTGCTCCCGGTATCATCGGAAGCATGACCATGGAAGCCAGCTTCATCATATAGCGACGGTTCATACTAACCTCGTATCATTTGACCGCCTTCACGCGTCGTGACGGCGCAGAAACTCGGTAGCCAAGGAGAGAAATTCATCGGCTCCCTCGAAGTAGGCCAGGTGCCCGGCACTGATCTTTCGGCACATCGCGCCGGGAATGCTCGCGGCCAACTCGGGTGTCTGCGTGACGATCTGATCGTGAGCATAGTTGATTACAAGCGTGGGGCTTGTAACGCTTCTGGCTTGTTCGCTTACATCGACAGCCAGATCCAATTCGACCTGACGTGCAATCCCCTCCCAATTGGCGAGAGGCATGTACCCTTGGATCATGGCTTCGATGGTCGAAGCGCCCACGCTCGAAACAATCGCCGGCGTGAGTCCGGAGATCAGGAGTAGCCTCAGAAATGCGTCGCGGTTGGTCCGGAGCAGGTCAAGCCAGAGCTCGAATTGAAGCTTGAGCCGCGGCTCTGCGCGCCGCGAAAAGCCGGCGACCACAATGAGGGATCGAACCAGATCCGGGGAACTGGCCGCAAGCTGAATGCCAATCGCCGCTCCCAGGGAATGACCGACCAGATCGAACCGGTCCACACCTGCGGCGCGGGCCACCTCCCTTACCTGCCGCGCAAGTTTTTTCAGGGTAAGTGCGCTGCCGTCATCCGTCGTGTCTCCTGAGCCCGAGTAGTCCAAACTGATAACGGTGCGATATTGGCTGAGCTCCCCGATTACCGAGCCCCAATGCACGTCTAAGGCGGCAGTACCGTTTACGAGCACGACAGCAGGACCGCGCCCGTGCAATCGGTATGCGACAGGCGCATCATCCACGTTTACCACGCTTGTTGTTGCCACGAATTCACCCTTTACATGATTATCATCATCTATAATTGAAGGTGATGCGTGTCGTGCATGGCGTCAAGTCAAGGCGTCGTGAGGTTGAACCGTGAGATACGTGAACGGATGTGATCACTGCGAATGTAGTCGGTCGGTCGCGATGGGGCGCTCGCCACGGCCTGGAGCGCTATATCGGCTTCTAGGCGCTTAGCCGACATTTGCATTGTGGCGAACGACCGCTTCGCGCCAGAACCGGCCACTCCACAGAGGTTGCTTTCGATCACAACAAATTCGTACGCCTTAGCTGACTCGAGCATTTCTCAGGAATGCACTTGTCGCCGCTTGATTCGGTCGAAGACCGCGAACGCCGCCGCCAGTGTGCATCCCGCGATGATACCGAAGGTAAGGTCCTCGATGAGCGTAAGGCCGAAGGTGGCCAGCAGCACGCTGGCGCCGCGCCAATCGCGAAGCAGGAGAAGGAAATCTTCCTTCTCTGCCATATTCCAGCACACCACCACGAGTACACCGGCCAACGTCGACAAGGGGATGAAGCTCGCTAACGGTTCTGCGACCAACATGAAAACCAGGATAAAGACTGCATGCCCTATGCCGGAGATCGGGCTGCATGCGCCGGCACGAATATTGGTGGCCGTGCGCGCGATGGTTCCGGTCACGCTGATCCCGCCGAATATGGCAGAAGCGACGTTTGCGACGCCTTGCGCTACGACCTCCATATTGTAGCGGTGCTTGCGTCCTGTCATGCCGTCGGCCACTTTGGCGGACAGCAGGCTCTCGACCGCCCCAAGAAGCGTGAATGAGAGCGCAGCCGGCAACACGTCAAGCACGGATGAAGTCGAGAACGACGGCAATCGGGGAGACGGCACGCCATCCGGGAGTTGGCCAAAATGGCTGCCGATTGTCTCGACCGGCAAATGGAACAGCCATGCGACTACAGAGGCAAGAACGACGGCGATCAACATTCCCGGCCAGTTCGGCAGCAAGCGTCGCAGCAAGAAGATCAAGGCGGCGGAGCTCGCGCCAACGGCGAACGCGGCCGGACTGAGGGTCGGCAACGCCTGACCGAGCATCACGAGCTTGGGCAACAGCTGGCCAGGTTCGGCGCCGGGCAATTTCATGCCGCCGAGATCCTTGAGCTGACTGGCAAAGATCGTGACCGCAATCCCGCAGGTGAAGCCAACGGTCACGGCATGCGGAATGTAGCGAATGAGCGAACCAAGCCGCAGCAGCCCGATCAGGGTCAGCATGAATCCGGAGAGGAAAACCGTAAGCAGAAGCCCATCCAGGCCGAATTTGGAGGCGGTTGCTGCGACAAGAACGATAAACGCGCCGGCGGGACCTCCGATCTGATAACGGCTGCCTCCTAGCGCCGATACCAGGAAACCGCCAATGACGGCGGCATACAACCCTCGTTCCGGCGAAACGCCCGAGGCAACAGCAATCGCCATCGACAGCGGGAGAGCGACGATCGCGACGGTAAGTGCGGCCAACATATCCCGGCGAAAGCAGTCGAGATTATATCCCTCCGCCAGCACAGTGACGATTTTTGGACGATAGATATGAGCGGTGGTGGAGCCATCGGGCATGGTGGTGAACCAATCTGAATTCGAGAATTATGGCGTACGAACGCAGAACCGCTTTTAGGGTCGGCGCGTTAAAATCACGCCCGTTTCTAACAAGACGTCAGACGAACCATCCCTTGTCCGCGACGTTGCTTGATCCTGCTCCATTTATTTTTTTTATTGTGAGCATTTCTGACCATAGGTCATTGGAAGGCTCAGCAAAATACATGCTATTGGCGAGCTGCAGGCCGGCGCCATCGAACGCGCTTGTGACGATTTTCGCTTCGCAGGAAGATGAGCAGATTGCTCGTCATACGCCGACGATATCGCTGACTAACGGCCTTCGAGCGTCAGAGTGACATCGCGCAAACCGCGATCTTGCGGATCTGTCTTGATTTCGAATCCGAATTCCCGGCACATCTTGAGCATCACTGTGTTCTCCTGGAGAACTTGACCGGATATCAGTTTGAGACCTTCCGCTTTGGCGTACTCGATGATCAGTTGCATCAAGGACCAGCCCAGCCCCCTGCCCTTGAGGTCCGATCGCAGCAGGATTGCGTACTCGCCGGTCTCGTGGCTTGGGTCGGCATGCAATCGCACGACGCCCAGCGGCTCCTTGGTGGCTTCATCAATGGCGATAAATGCCATCGCACGCGCATAGTCGAGATCGATCAGTTTGGCTATGAACTGATGCGAGAATTCCTTGATCGAATCGAAGAAGCGAAGCCGCAAATCTTCCTTGGTCACGTGAGTGAGATGATCGCGGATCAAGTCCTCATCATCAGGTCTTATCGGCCGGACAAATATCCGCCAGTCCTCCCCGAGGACGATATACCGCTCCCATTGCGACGGGTACGGACGAACACCAACCGCCAAATGCCCCTCCTTGGCTATGGCTCAAGCGATTTCAGAAAACTGATGAAATCGCCGACTTGCCCAGGGTCCAGCTTGAACTCGGGCATGTTCTGATGACCGGTCGTAATACCCTCGCCAAGCGCTTCCTCGAGGGATTCGACCGGATATCGCTCGTGAAGCGTTCGGAACGGCGGGGCGATGGCCAGGGTACTCGGTGTGAACTTATCGATGGAATGACAATGCGAACAGTTCGCCTGCGCAAATGCCTTGCCAGCTGCGACGCTAGGCGCGGCATTGCATGGATTACCCATTAACAACACGCCGAAAACGATGACAATTTCCGGTAAAATTCTCGCTTTAACTCGGTCCATGTAACTCGCCACGAAGCCAGCCGCTCAAGAGTGCTGATCTCATTGGATCATTGACAGCTTCAGAGGCATTTGCCGGACCGCTTACACTCGGGCAGTCATCGCACCGTGCCAGCTCAAATGCACAGAAATTGAATTGGGCACCGCCCGGCAGAGCCTCTGCTGAAACCTTCGCCAATCGACACTGTGCCTGTGACTGCTCGGATTGGGGCATGATGCTCCCCTTCACTCCAGGCGAGGGCGCTATGCCCTCAGTCACCGGTAACAGCCGGGAAGGATCGGTGATGACTGCATCATGCGCTTTGGGCCGCCGAACCGATGGTCAATATTGCTCAGTTTGAGGTTCGGCGGCGAAAACAACCTGCCCGTAATTGCGGCAGCTCATTGGCTGCGTTGAGTGCAGCAAAGATCAATCAGGGCACCATCCGGTCGGCCGCTTCGAGGTATTTTCTAGCATAAGCAACGAGTTGAGCGTTGCTTGGATGATCAACCGTCTCCACGCCCGCAATCAACTTTGCAAGCTTGGGGTCGTGCAGGCGGATGAATTCGGCCAATTCGGTCTTTGCATTGGCGGGCCCGGTAATCAGAACCGAGCCAGCGTCTGAAACTGATTCGGCGACGGCGCGAAGGTAGTCCGGGCTCGTCGATGCGTGCCCGCTGCCGATCGAATTCGCCTTATGATAGATATGCCGGGTCGGATTGTCCGGGTGCAGAACCAGTGTTTCGATATCGGTCAGGCCGAAAATGAAACACGCGCGCTGCACGGTGATCGATCCAGATCGCCGCATGATAGTGCTCTGTCATGGAATAAGTCCTTTTCTGCCGGTCAAGCGTCCCGACGGCCTGAAATGCCGGGCGACGCTGGGATCAACTCAGTTAGCTCTCAACAACGCTTCATCCTCCTGGGAGTTTAAGTAGGCTCCCGACATCGAGTTGACCCAGCACAGATGATCGTGAACCTTCGTAACGCCCGAAACGTTTTCCGCAGCCACTATCGCCGCCGCGCGAGACCGCTCATTGGTAATGATGCCACTCAGATGCACATGGCCGTTACGCACAATGACGCCGAGCCCGAGTGGTCCCCAGTCCGCCTTCTCGATCGATGCGATGATATGGTTGCGAATGTGATCGTCGTCGGCGGTCGGGTCTGGGACTTCGCGTGCCAATTCCGCAACGGCCTGAAGCAGGTTGGAGCGCGTTACAATGCCGACAAGCTGATCTGCGCGCATAACAGGAAGCCGCTTGACGTGATGTTGCTCCATCAGCTGCACAACTTCTTCGAGCGCGGCATCCTCGGTCACGGTGTAGGGCTCAAGCGTCATGACCTCCTCCACCTTGCGTCCGCTCTCATGGACGAAGTCGGTTGCAACAGTCCCCGAACCGAGGAGGATCTTCAGCCAGCGAGGACGCTTTCGTTGGGTCCCAATTTCCGCACGGCGGATAAAATCACCTTGCGAAACGATACCGACCAGCTTTCCGGCATGGTCCACCACCGGGAGCCCACTCACGTGATTTTTTGCAGCATGATGTTGCGGGCAGCCTGCGCAATGGAAGTACCTAACCACCGTCAGCACTCTTCGCGTCATTATCTGATGGGCCCGCATTGACGATCTCCTTGTTTAGTCGGTCGCGCGCGGTAAGAGCCCGCCGATGCGCCGACTAGCTGCCCGGTTAGATTCTGCTCGGCGCGATTGCGGCGACGGAACCATGTCAAGTCAGGCGCGCCACCCTGCTCTGGCTCCGTCGCATCAACGTTCCGTGTCTTCGCTCAGTCCGACGTTCGATCCATGCGACGATTGTCGCGATCACGGTCGCCGCCAAACAGCATATCGGCGAAGCGGTTCTTCTGTTGCTCGTTGAGACTTGCATAGAGCGGCTGAGCGGCGTCAGCGAGTTTCTTCCGCTCGCTGGCATACTCGATCTGGGAAATCGGCGCTTCTGCGCAGTTCATCGAGCAGATCGACGCTGCCCTGTTGCTGGGCTCGAGCATCCCGCATCGCAATCCGGCGATCGGCCTGCTTCCTGTTCATGTCCTGCATCGCGGTGGCAAATCCGGCCCAGTTCTTGTCCTGGTCGGCGGTGAGATTCAGATCGACCTTCATCTTGGCGATCCGCGCATCCGACCTGTCCGCCATTTGATTGGCAGTCAACTCGACACGGTCGGTGCGGTCGCGCGCTATAGCCGGGCTCGTCGGCGCAACAGCGGTCAACACGGCAGCGCTCATCAGGTAGATCGCGGTCTTTCGCATTACGTAGTCCTTTCGAGATATCCGGGTGTCAAGCGTCAGCCGATGACGGACTGGAGCTCGCTAGATGAAGGAAGCGTTCAGGGCTGCGAATGTTCCCATGCCATCGGGAGGTGCCATTTCAAGCGTTGGTATTTTCTCCATGATTGGCAGTGACGGAAGAATGTGAACTGTTTTTGACCAGCGTTGCTGCAGTCGCTTGTGTAGTCTCGCACTTCATCGCCCGCTTGCCCCTTTGTGCCGGCGACGGAGCCAATTGCTTCGGTCGATCAAGGAAATGTGACCATGTCAGATTCACCGATGTACGGCGCATCCAGCGCGATTACGATCCACTTGCGTAAAGTGCCAAGCTCGGATGGCGCTCACACGTATCAGCACGGCTCGCCTGACTTTCGACGTCATTACCTTCGAATGCTTCAACTGCGACCACGTCGAGAAGGAAATGAAAAAAACGAAGCGCGTATCGCCTCACGCGCGCTGATCAGATCCATTGTGGATCGGCGGCGAAAATCAGGGTTAGACTGTTACGGCTCACGCTTGATCTCGGGCTTGTCATACAAGATTGCAGTCAGCAACGAACTGTTGACTTCGATTTTTCCGTTGTAGCTGATGAAGCCAAGCTTGCGGAACTTGTTCATGAAGAAGCTGACGCGGGACCGGGTCGTGCCGATCATCTCGGCCAGGGTTTCCTGGCTGATGTTGGGAATGATCGGCTGAGGGCTACCCTCCTTGCCGAAATTCGCCAGCAGGAGCAGCAGGCGCGCTAGCCGTTTTTCGCTAGAATTGAAGAGCTGGTCGATCAGGTCCTCCTCAATCCGGCTGTTGCGGGTCAGCAAGTAGGCCATGAACAGCTCGGAAAACTTGGGTTGATCGTGAAGCACCGCGAGCATCGCTTTCTTCGTGATCGCGGTGATCAGACAGTCGTCCATTGCGGTCGTGGTCGCGATGCGCAGCGAATGGCCGTTCATGCAGCCTTCGCCAAAGAACTGACCGGGCCCAAAAATCCCGACCACCGCCTCCTTCCCTTGTTCAGATATGACAACAACCTTGACCTGGCCTTTTTGAATGTAAAAGACCGTGTCTGCCGCGTCTCCCTGGGCGAAAACGACCTGTTCCTTGCGAAATTCAAGGATGGTTTTGCCGTCACCCACGATGGCGAGAAACGCCTTGGGATCAAATGCAGTCTGATTGGTGTTGTTTGCCACGTCCGAATTGGTCCCTCAGGGGAACACCGACTCTAGCCAATCAGGCCGCGAACGTCCGAAATAAAACGCCGCGCCACCAGGGGTTTTGCAAGAATTGACGAGAGAAGGAGCCTTGCGTGGGGAACGAAGCTCCCTCGCCAACCGGGCGAGCACCGACGGCATGGCTTCCCGGCATTCCACAGCCATTCAAGGCTGACACACTACAGTCTCGCTGTCTGAGCAATTTTGACCACGCGACATCGTCCTAGCCGTCGCGATCCATTCGCTATCTGGCGAACGATATGGAAAAGCTGGAGGAGTTGACCACTTGGCCAACGAATGCGGGCTGTTCCCGACTTCCG
>CAWHQY010000074.1:0-17149 GCA_963831505.1 uncultured Alphaproteobacteria bacterium
GTCATGCGCTGTTAGCGTCGGTTGAACGTGAGATGGCATGACGCGCGAAGCGGCATTGTTCGTTCATTCGGGCAAGGTTGGGAAGGGGCCACTTCTCACAGTCCCGGAAATTGCTAAACAGGCAGTGCTCTGCGCAAGAGGGAGCAATCCTATGGCAAGGCGAGAGCCGATCAAATGGCGGATGTGCTGATTGCGGGCGCGGGGCTTGGCGGGCTGACGGCGGCATTGGCTCTGATGCAGCGGGGCCATCAGGTGCGGCTGTTCGAGCAGGCCTCCGAGTTGCGGGAGGTCGGGGCCGGGGTGCAACTCGGTGCGAACGGAACGCGGTTGCTGATTGCGCTGGGGCTCGAAGCGGCCATGAAGCAAGTCGTTTGCGCTGCGACCGGCAAGGAAATGCGGCTGGGAAGCACCGGGCAGAGTTGGCAGATGTTCGATCTGGGGGAGACCTCGGTCGAACGTTTCGGCGCGCCTTACTGGATGGTCCATCGGGGGGATTTTCATAGGGTTTTGCTGGATGCGGTGCAGGCGGCTGCGCCGGATGCAATTCAGGTGGGGATTGGATGTGTCGGGTTCGAGCAGTCTGATGATCGCGTTGTGCTGCATCTGGCCAATGGCGAGCATGTGACGGGCGATGTGCTGATCGGCGCGGATGGGGTGCACTCGAAGGTGCGGCAGCAGATTTTCGGGCAGGGGTCGGCTCGGTTTACCGGCATCGTGGCCTGGCGCGGGCTGGTGCCGATGGAGCGCTTGCCGCCGCATCAGCGTCGGCTGGTCGGTGCGAACTGGATCGGCGTGGGTGGGCATGTCGTTACTTATCCGCTCCGGCGCGGCGAAATCCTGAACTTCGTCGGAGTGATCGAGCGCGATGACTGGCAAGTGGAGTCCTGGACCGAACCGGGGACGCATGAGGAGTGTCTGCGCGATCTGGCGAAGTGGCATGAGGATGTAAAGACGATCATTCGCAACATCGATACGCCGTATAAATGGGCGCTTCTGGGACGGGAGCCGCTGGACCACTACGCTCAGGGACGGGTCTGCGTGATGGGCGATGCGGCCCATCCGACACTGCCGTTTCTCGCTCAGGGCGCTAACATGGCGTTGGAAGACGCCGTCGTGATCGCTCGCTGTCTGGACGGGGCCGATGTTGCGGGCGCGTTGAAACGTTACGAGGCCGCTCGATTGGAACGGACAGCGGCTATCGTGCGGGGTTCATCGGACAATACGAAACGATTCCACAATCCAGCGTTGGGGACTCTGGAGGGCGCGGCGGCTTATGTGGAGCGCGAGTTCCAGCCGGAGCTGGTGAAGAAACGATACGACTGGTTGTACGAGTATGATGCGCTGACAGTGCCTTTGCCGTAGCCGGGATTCGGCCGGCGCTAACGACCCATAAGAGAAGTCAACCGGATTGACATTTACGCAATTTCGGTACGACATGTGTCTCTGGGGATTACCGCGATGACCCCGTGAGGCGGCAGCCAAATATCGCGTCCACGCCCTCGACGAAGAGGTGGACGCCATGCCGTCACCAACCGAAATATCGGTAGAACAGTTATCCCGTATCATTGGCCTGCCCGGCGCACCGACGCTGATTGATGTTCGTCCAAGCGACGGTGACGGCAGTGACAATGACCGGAGCTTACTGCCGACCGCGCGCCGAATGAATTCCCAGACGATATCGAGTTGGGCGTACAACTTTTCTGGCCGACACGTAGTTGTCTATTGTCAGAATGGCGGGAATGTCAGCCAAGGGACTGCGGCTTGGCTCCGGCAAGCAGGCATCCGCGCCGAGACGCTTGCGGGCGGCTTCGATGCATGGTGCAAAGCCAACCAACCGCAATTGAGCACGAACCGGCTGCCAGACCGCGACGAAGCTGGTCGGACAACTTGGGTTACGCGAGCGCGGCCAAAGATCGTTCGAATAGCCTGCCCGTGGTTGATCCGTCGCTTTATCGATCCGACAGCGATATTCCTGTTCGTTACTCCTTCGGAGGTCGGTTCTGTTGCCGAGCGGTTCGCAGCAACTCCCTTCGACACCGGGCATGGCATTTGGAATGATCGAGGTGACGCCTGTACTTTTGACGTGATGCTTGAGGAGTTCAATCTCAAGACCGAGCCGTTGTCGCGGCTCGCAGCGATCATTCGTGGCGCTGACACGGGGCAGCCCGATCTAACATCCCAGTCGGGCGGACTGCTCGCGATCTCGCTGGGCTATTCCCGAATGTACAGGGACGATGTGCTCCAGCTTGAAGCTGCGATGTCAGTCTATGACGCGCTGTATCGCTGGTGTCGCGACGGAACCGAAGAGACGCACGGCTGACTGCCTGCGTCATCGCTTCCCTCCAAAATCAATCCATTTCGCTAACAAGGGGCATCGTCATGAGCTTTGCTGTTCCGTTTGATCTCGCCATCTTCCTAATAGGTACCTTCGCCGCCGCATTCGTAACCGGGCTTGCAGGCTTTGCTTTTGGCATGGTCGCTGCTGGTATCTGGCTTTTTGCCCTGACGCCCGTGCAGACGACGACATTGATTGTCGCTTACGCGCTACTGGTACAGGGCTATTCCACTTGGAGGCTGCGACGCACAATAATCCCCTCACGGCTTTTACCTTTTGTCATTGGAAGCGCCGTCGGAATACCCGCAGGCATCGCCATTCTTGAATTGGCATCGGCTGTGCACTTGAGGACGGGTGTCGGAATATTGCTGATCGCATTCAGCCTTTACAATCTGCTGCGACCAAAAATGCCAGACTTGAAAAGCGTGGGACGGACCGGGGATGCTGGCATTGGTTTTCTCAATGGAGTGCTTGGCGGTGCTACCGGACTTGGTGGCATCCTTCCGACCTTGTGGTGTTTGTTGCGCGGTTGGCCCCGCGATGAGCATCGCGCGGTATCGCAGCCGACCGCAGTCGCAACTTTCGCTTTGTCGCTACTGGCTTTTGGCGGGATGGGGCTGGTTACACCGGAAACGACCCGGCTCTTTTTGATCGGCCTGCCGGTGCTTGTCGCAGGGACGCTTCTTGGTTGGTCGCTCTACGGTAAACTAGATGAGGTCGCATTCCGCAAGGTGGTGCTCGTTCTTCTCTTGGTTTCCGGGGTGGCCATCGTCGCCACGGGTCGCTGATTTCCGAATTTGAGGCTAAAGCGGACCTCCTGCTAGCAGGGCGCCGGCTTCTCCGGGTCCGATTTCCCTGTTACCGGGCGCCAAATTCCCTGTTCCCCATAGACAATTCCCTGTTTGTTTCGTTAGGGAATTGAATAAGAAGTGCCTGCAGCACTGGAGCTTCTCGTCGCGAAAAAGGCTTTCAGAGTCGGAAAAATGCGAATTTCCCTGTAAAATTCCCTGTTAGCAGGGAATTTGCCTGGAGACAGGTGCGATCAGCGCAATCCAGCCCTCAGTCCGGATCAACTTTTTGCAGTCCAGTCGCTGACGATCGCTCATGCTGGTTTGGTTGCCCTTATTCCCGATACATCCATATTTGCCACGGAGTTGGATCGCTATCGTCAACTTTCAGAGTCTTTGGATGCGCTAAGAGATCGAGTTCTCGATCCCTCATTTCAGCGGCTCGCTCATGCCACGCGAATTTTCGATCAAGAGACCCTCGACGTTGCTCAAACAATCGAAAAGACTGCCGCCAATGCGGTCGTGGAAGGGACCCAGGGACTTATATCTGTAAAGCACTCCTGGATAAGAGGCGCTTTAGCGGCTATCGGTCAATATGTCCTGAAACAAGGCAGCGACATCTGCAAAATCGCGCGTGATGCTGTCGTGAAGGATGGCATCAAGAAACTTATTGAGCACCCAGACAAGTTAGCGGCGGCGATGTTCGCGTTTCTGGTCGACGCAAAGCCGATACTTATATCCCTCGCGGAGGCGCTACGTGCGCAATTTGCGTGGATTTGGTCACTATTTGCGCACCTTGGACTTTAGCGACTATGGCTAGCGCTTCAATTGCGTCTACATCGTGCGGAGGATTGAAGCGACGCCTTCAGGGTTTGCACCGGCAAGCAATGCGTGAACGGCTTCCATTTCCTGGCGGCCAGTCTAATGCATTCCACCCGGACCAGTGTGACGGAACCGTTGCCGCTCTTTCCGTTGAAGGAAATCAGTGTAACGCTCCCGGTTTCGTCTTTTCCGGAAGGCGGCCAGCGCCAGATCGTACAATTGCCTCGCTTCGCGGTATGCGGCCGTCCTCTCCAGGTTCTTCGCCTCTAGTCCCGAGCCGAAGAACACAATTGCCTTGAGAAGATCAGCTCTCGGGGACAAACCCGAGCTACACCAGTTGGCGGCTAGCGCGACTTCGCACCCGGGGAGCCTGAGTGCAACCATTCAGCGCTCTGATTTTCACCTGCCGAAAGACGTACCACCCGACGACCGCACCACGCGTGATCTTTCGATCGAAATTATCATCGCGTTGCCCGAACTGGCGAAGGGCACGGCTACACCGAAGACCATCGCACCGGTCTTCAAGCACATGCAAATCAAGCAGCCAAAAGCGACGCCGGTTTGCCGCGCGCGGTTGGACGCACAATGGACCGACGATCGAACGGCAGAAGGCGAGGTCACGCAGGACCTGTTCTGGATTACGACTCTCGACGATGCATTCACCAACGAGCAAAAGACACCGGTCACGGCGGTCGATCGTGGCCTGATCCATGTGTATTACACCCCAGCCTCTCGCGACGCCGAAGCGCAAATAGAAGCTTCTACGGGCGCCCTTGCCGCGCGCCTTCTTCGCGCGATTGAATGGTCGAAAGGAACGAGGAAATCAATTCAGGATGCAACAAAGGAACTCGCGACCGCGTTCACGGCCGAGCCGGCGATCGAAGCCATTACCAGTGCACTCGCTGGCCGCTGGTATGAACTGCACGACAATGCCCCCGACAAGGATCCTAGCCTTGCCCTGATTAGCCAACGTTTCGAGGAAACAGTCGCGAAAGTTCAGGTTCTTTTTGAGCAAGGGCCACGCGAAATCGAACGCGGTCTGGATGTGTTGAGCGACGGGCAGCAATCCTTGTTCTATTTTGCACTTGCCGCCGCAGTATTTGATCTCGAGCGTGACGCCGTGTCAGGCAAGGTCAAGGGCTTTCGCGCCGACGACCTCCGAATTCCTGCCTTGAGCGTCTTCGCTATCGAGGAACCCGAAAACCACCTATCGCCGTACTTTCTCGCCCGGATCGTTCGACAGGTACGCTCCATCGTACAGGGCGATAGCGCTCAAGCCCTTATTTACAAGCCACGCACCGTCGGTCCTCAGTCGGGTCGAGCCCACGGAAGTGCGCTATTGCCGCTGCGACGACGACACCCGCGAAACCCATGTCAAAGCGATCGACATCCCGACAGACGATGAAGAGGCCGGCAAGTTCGTACGAGGCGCGATGCTTGCGTTTCCCGAACTCTACTTTGCACGCTTCGTTGTGCTGGTTGAGGGTGACTCGGAGCGCATTGTTCTGCCACGGCTTGCGCAGGCGAGGGGCCTCCTCGTCGATCTATCATTCGTCGCCATCGTTCCCCTCGGCGGCCGTCATGTGCAGCATTTTTGGACGCTACTTGCCGGCCTCTCGATACCTCACGCAACGTTACTCGATCTCGACATAGGGCGGAAGGGCGGCGGCTGGGGCCGCATCAAAACGGTCATCGAGAGGCTTATCGACAAAGGACGCTCCAAAGAGAAGCTCCTCGAAGTCGAAGGCGGAGGGCAGGTCGATCTGGCCAATATGCACACGTTCAAAGTCGATACAAACCTTGCAGGTTGGGTAACGTTCTTGCGCGACTACGATGTATTTTTCTCAGACCCCGTCGATCTGGACATGGCCATGCTGAAGGCAGTAAAGTATGGGAGTGACGCCTTTCGCCTCCCATTCGATTGTTTTGGTCGCTTCTTGGCCCGGTGCACAATCGCCCAACGCATACGCCTGCAGCGTGGTTTCGCCCTGCATCCGATCGGCGGCCAGCGCATCCATCATGTAGCGAAGCACCGGGTCGTTGATGCTATATCCAACGAAGCAAACCACATAATTGCGGAATAGCTCGCTCACAAAGCGAGCCGCCCAGCGTTCTGTCAGGTAAGCGAGACCGAAGTCGCCACTGGTGAGCACCAGCCGATGTAGCGCGCTATCGTCGTCTGCAAGCGGCAACAAGCCGTGCAAATAGACCAACCCGTTCCAGCGGCTGTTCTTAGGTATGGGCAGCATTGGTGCGCATAGGATTGGAAAGCCCTACCTGGCCGCTTTCGAACTCTCTCGAAAACACGATCAAAATTCGTGGTTACGAGGCGAATCGCTCCGTCGCGACTCCGAGCAAGCTCCAACAAAGCGTCATGTGTGTCGGTGGCGCCTTTGCGACGCCACTTGGGCTTCAAGACTTGCGCGAGCTTCTGTCGGACGGCGATTCGCTGTCCAGGAAGGCGCCTCTCCAGCAGATCCAGCGTAGCATCATACTGACTGCGGTCATAGGCATCCTGCTCAATGGCTGATCGTGGTGTCCCTACGAGACGATAGATATCGTCAACCAATCCCTTAAATCCTGGTAGTCCGGCAGGATAGGAGATGCCTGCACCACAGAAGAAAACGACCCTTCCGTCCTCGTGCGCTTGTAAGAGAGAATCAGGGACGTCTGGGCCATTGGCAACAAATTGCATAGTTAGTTGGACCACAGTATTCGCGGCAGACTAACTAATGATACTACTCAAAATTGTGGCTGCTTCTACACGTCAAAAGGATGAGGCGGATTGCGTCCATGGACCTGTCGCGTGTGAAGACGCCGCCGGTTAAATTGGCGAAGAAGCCAACTTCGACAGCCGCTGCCCGTCAACAGCACGTCAACAGCAAATAGCCTTTCGTTCCGATCTTGTTCTTACTCTGTTTGCACATCTACTGGCCTTTTTTCTTTGATTTTCTGCGAGAATTCGTGTTCCGGACTACCTTGACATGGTAGGGGTCACAGGTTCGATCCCTGTCGTGCCCACCAGCCTTCGCTCGCTTCGCGAGCTACGGCTCGGCAAGCCATCCTGCCCTCTATCGTAGCGAAGTGAGCGAAGGCTGTCTCGCCAAAGCCCGCAGGGCGTAGGCGGACTGTTCCGGGCCCCCCTGTGGATGGTCCAGGAATCCGCGGAGTGCAGGCTCAAGAACAGTCGTCATCAGACGTAACCGAGCCAGCGCCAATAGGTCATGCCGAGCAGCATGACGAGCGCCAGCGCGACCGCCGTCAACACCAGGCCGGTGCGGATGAAATCCTTCGCGTCGAAGGTTTCGGTGCCGTAGGCCAGCATGTTCTGCGGCGCGTTCACCACCAGGATGAAGCCGAACGAGACCACGAATTGCAACAGCATCGTCATGCCGACAATGTTGATGCCGGGGGTGGCAACATTCTGCAGCACCGCGATGACGATCGGGATCATGGCGGAAGCGAGCGCGGTCGCGCTGGCAAAGCCGAGATGGATCAGGGTGAGAAACAGCGTCAGCACGCCCAGGATAAACAGCGCGGTCGCGTTCCTGAGCCCGAACTCAACCACCGCGAGGTCGGCGAGCCAGGCTGCGCCCTTGGTCTGCAGCAGCGCGGTGCCTACGCTGATGCCGATGCCGAATAGCACGACCGTGCCCCACGGAATCCGCGGCTGCGCTTCTTTCCAGCTCATGATGCCGATTCCCGGCAGGAACATCAGACCGACCGCGGCAAGCGTGGTCGACGAGGTATCGAAGCTGTGCAGCACGCCCTCGGTGGCCCAGAACAGCAGCAGCGCAAGAGAGATCGCCAGCAGCTTCTTCTCGGACGTCTTCATTGGCCCAAGATCGGCGAGCGATTTGCGGATCGCCGCGCGCCCGCCGGGAATGTCGGTCACTTCGGCCGGCAACATCCGCGTCATCACGAAGTAGAGCGCGATCGACATCAGGACGCTGAACGGCGCCGCGGCGATGAACCATTCCAGCCAGGTAATGCTCTTTTGCAGCGTTTTTTCGATGAAGCCGATCGCGACCATGTTCTGCGCCGCGGCGGTCTTGATGCCGACATTCCAGATCGAGGCGGTCTGCACGGTGGTGATCATCAGCATGCCGGCGAAGGCGCTGCGTTTGTCGACCCCGAAGGCGGCGATGATGCCGAGCGTGATCGGGACCAGGCAGGCGACGCGTGCGGTCGTGGAAGGCACCAGAAACGCCATCACGAAGCCGACCAGGATGGCGCCGACGACGACGTGATGAAGCTCGCCGCCAACGCGTGCCAGGATCGCGAGTGCGATTCGCCTGTCGAGGCCGGTCGCGGTCATGGCCGCCGCCAGAAACAGCGCGGAGGCGACCAATGCCAGCGCGGTATTGGCAAAGCCCGAAAAGGCGAGGCCGAGCCCGGCGCTGGTGCCGAGCAGAACCTTCGGATTGGCCGGGTTGGGGGAAAGCCCGAGCAGGAACGCCATCAACGCGGCGATAATGATGGCCGAGACCGCGTAGTCGAGCGCCTCGGTCATCCAGACGATGACGGCGAAGGCGAGGATGGCCAGCATGCGCTGGCCCGCGATCGACAGCCCTTCCGGAGTCGGCAGCAGGATGACGACGACAAGGGCCGCAATGGCGAGCAGCAGGCCCCAGTTCGCGCGCAGCCATGGCAGCCGCGCGGGTAGCGGAGCTTTGGCGTCGGCGGTGCTCGGCGGCGCGTCGATCGCGGTCATGAACTGTCTCCCTGCTATGTCAGGAAGCAGTCTCGATCGATTTTGGTGACGCGCGGTTGAGAAGGATCAAAGGGCGCCATCTGCGCTCTCGATTTTGCCTGTTTTGTGGCCGGTCTGGCGAGCGATGCGGGCCGCGCCTCGCGGTGCGCTCAACGGCCGGCACGACATGGGTGGTGTTCGAACCTAACGACGAGCCGCTACGGGTGAAGCTGCCGCTGAAACCTGCGGAACTTGTCATCGTCACGATCGCCCAGCTTGTGGCGGCAAGCGGGTGATCAGCCGCCCGCGGCGATCTTCTCCATGGCCATGGCGCGCAGCCGCCCGCGCTGGGTCTTCACGCCGTTCGCGCTTTCCGTGACGGGAAAGGCATCGACAAAGTAGATGCGCGCCGGGACCTTGTACGAGGCCAGCCGTTCGCGCAGATGCCCGGTCAGTTGCTCTTCCGCGGGCTTCGTTGTGCGATTGGCGATCACAAAGGCGACGCAGCGCGCCTGGCCCCTGAGGTCGACTTCGACCACCTGCGCATCGTCGACGCCGCTGCAGGATTTCAATTCGTCCTCGATTTCGCCGGGCGCGACCAGGAAGCCGCCGAGCCGCATGGCGTCGCCGGCGCGCGTCTCGTAGATGAACGAGCCGTTGCCGCGGAGCCGGCCGAGATCGCCGGTGCGGAAGAAGCCGTCCGCCATCATCGCGTCCGCGGTCGCCTGCGGGTTGTTGAAGTAGGCGAGGAAGCGCGACGGTGCGCGGATCTCGATTTCGCCGAGCTCGCCCGGCCTTGTCAGTTCGCCGGTCTCAGGATCGCGCACGCGCACGACGGCATCCTCTGACATCGGCCAGCCGCCGCACTCGATGCGGTCGGCAAAGCCATCGCCGGCACGCCCGATCGAAAATAATGCCTGCACCTCGCTCGAGCCGTAGAGCCCGTAGAGCGGCACGCCGCGCCTCTCGACGCTGGCGGCGAGTTGGCGCCAGCCCGGCTGGAAGGCGGCAAAGCCGAACACCTGCAAATGCGGGAACGGCTTTGGCGCATCCGTCAGCGCCAGCATGCGGCGGAGCATCTCGTCGGAGCCGAAGGTGTGCGTGATCTTCTGTTCCTGCAGCGTCCGCAGCGCCCCCGGTGCGTCGAAGGCGTCATGCGTATGCACGGTCACGCCGGCCGCGAAAAAGCCGAGCAGGGCGCTCATGCCGAACGTTCCGCAGAACGGCAGCATCGCGAGCAGCGAATGGCGTTCCGCCGACAGTCCCATGGCATTGCCGACCGAGAGCGCGTGGCCGGCGAGGGTTCTTTGCGAATGCGCGACAAGTTTTGGTCCCCTGGTCGTGCCCGAGGTGGTGTAGAGCAGCACCGGCGCATCGATATCGTCATGGGGCGGCGGCGCCCGCGGATGATCCGCTTCGAATGCATCGAACCGCACCGCCGGCCATTGGGTCGCGATATCGCCCGCGCCGACCACGGCCACGCGTGCGAGCGCGGGAACGGCGGCCTTGTCGATGCCGGCGAGAATCGCCGGAAAATCGATCGAGCGAAACTGCGCCTCGACGGCCAGCAGTTTGGCGCCCGACAGCCGCAGCAGATGCTCGACCTCGGTGCTGCGATAGCGCGTGTTGACTGCCGCGACGATGGCGCCGAGCCGGGCTGCGGCGAACAGCAGCGCCGCCCATTCGAGCCGATTGACCAGCCACACCGCGATCACATCGCCGCGGCCGATGCCGTGTGCGTCGAGCCACGCCGCCGCCTGGCCGACCCTTTGCGCGAATTGCCCGCGGGAGATCGGCGTGCCGTCAAACACGAATCCGGTCGCGGAATCCGCGCCGCGTTCGATCAGGGCCGCCAGGGAGGTGTGCTCGCTACTCATTGCTTTTCGGGTCTCAGTATCGCGCGGTCGATCGCTGCGCAACGGTCGTGATGGCGCACCTATGGCGTGGGTTTTCTCCAAATCTTGGCAGCGGGATAATTCACCAGCGCGCGATGCGCCCTTACAATCCTGCGCTTGCTCTGGTTTGCGTCATCCTACCCGAGGTGCCGCCGAGCCACTGCGCAATCCGCCGCCAGGCGCCGGCGATCGTGTGACGGCCCATGAACAGACCGAGATGACCGCAGGGCTCGCAGCCGGTCTCGATCTGCTCCGCCGGCATGCGTAGCAGCGACGCGGTGGCGAATGCCTGCGCCGGGGGCACGATCTCGTCATTCGCCCCGACCAGCAGGAATACCGGCACGGCCACATCTCCCGGCTTGATCCGACGGCCGAGGGCAACAAACTGACCCGCGGCAATGCGGTTCTCGCGGAAGATCGCGTTCACGACTTCCAGATAATAGGTACCTGGCAAATCCAGGGTCGCGTCGTTCCATGCTTCGAAGCGTTCAATCAACCTCCGACCGGTGTCGCTCTCTTCAATGAGGTCCCGTTGCAGCGCCTCCTGCCAGCTCGGCTGGTGGCCCCAGGTGTCGCGCAGCTTCCGGCCGCTCACGAGACCTGTGGCGCCAACCATGCTCTCGAACGCGTCCGGCGAGAGAGCGGATACCGCCTGCGAAATCGGCGACGGAACCGACACATCGACGGGAGTGCCGGCGAGAACCAGCCGCCGGACTTTCTTCGGAAAGCGGGCGGCAAAGACCAGCGACAGCCATCCACCCTGACAGAGACCCACGAGATCGACCGGCGGACCTATTTCATCGATCGCGACGTTGAGGTCGGAAAGGTAATTGTCGATGGTGAGGTAGCGCATGTCCGCATCTGCCGAGCGCCAGTCCGTGACATAGACGCGGCCCAATCCTTCGCGCTGCAATGCCTCGACAATGCTGTGCTCCGGCGCGAAGTCCACAATCAGGGCGCCATGCAGCGCGTAGGGCGCGCAAACGAGAACCGGGTTTCCGCCGGCTTCCGATGAAAAATCGCGCAGGCGCATGGTGGGGAGCTGAAGGGCGATCGTCTGGGGTGTTGTCCAGGCCAGTTCTGTTCCGGTCGGGCGAGGTGGTGATCCAGTATCGCTGTCAAGCCACCACACACAGGCATCCAGCATCAGCTTGGTGCCGGCGAAAGGCCATAGCAACGGATCGCGGTGCCAGTGCCCCCGGCCGTCGTCTGGTCCTTTTGGTTCCGCGATCTTTCGCACCAAATGCCGGGATCCTTTACTCCTGCGCTACGTTTCGCCCTCGGCAACCGGCTTGCGCGGGTGCGTAACCCTCAACGTTTCCCGGACCTCGTCATCTTCGATCGCCTCCTGAAGGCGGCGTTCTTCAACGCTTCCGTCCCTGACCGGCTTGGCCACGCGAGTGCGCGCATGCTCGGCATTACGTTCGTCCCGTTCTCTCATCTTGTCCACCACATCTGATCGGCTTGTGGGCTATCTGGCCCATCAAGCCATGCCGGCGGGCGCTCGTTGTTGATCGGAATCAACGGTTCGGTCGAATCGCGGCCCGGCGCGCCTTACGGCAGGCCCCGCGCGTCGATCTGGCCGATGAGCTGGCGCAGGCGGTCATGCAGGTTGCCGCTCTCGCCGTCGAGATCGAACACCGAGGCCGGGCTGCCCCGCTTGGTCAGTATCGCGGTCCGCGGACAATGTCCGGCGTTGCAGAGCTGCTCCCTCAGCTTCTCACCCTGGGCGATGAAGCTCGGCGCATCGGCCGACGACCAGGCGAGCAGGATCGGTTCCTCGATCGCGGCGAGGCCCGGGATCGCCGACCGGCTGTCATAGGTGCTGGTGTCCGTGCCGAAATAGGCGCGCTCGCCTTCGCCGACATCCGTGGTCGGGTGGTAGATTCCCGACACCAGCACCGCGCCCGCGACGTAGTCGTCCCGTTCCTGGAATTCCTTGTGCGCGAGGAAGCTTGCCAGATGAAAGGCGCCGGTGCCGTAACCGATCGGGATGATCTCCTGCCGGTTGCCGCCGAACAGGTCGGCGTTTTCATGGATCCAGGAGATCGCCGCCGACACGTCCTTCGCACCCGTAGGCCAGGTCGCCGCCGGCGCAAGCCGGTACGACAGGTTGAAGGCCACGAGCCCGTTGCGCGCTGCGAAGCACATCGCCTGCTCGACCAGCGGCTTCACGGTAGGGGCGTCGCCGCCGCCCGCAAAACTGTCGCCGGCCACGAATACCAGCACCGGGCGCTTGGCGTCGGATTTTGTCTGCCCGCTCGCGACGTCAAGGACATTCATGGCGTCGCCGCCATATTTCAGGCTGCGCGTGAAGGTGACGCCGGTGCAGGAGGCAGGATCGCTCGAGGCGGACGAGTTAGTCGATGCAGCAGGAGCAGGCGTCGCCATCGGCGCGGGCGCCGCGCGGGGATCGTCGTCCAATCCGACCCTGATCAGATTGTCATCGAGGCGTTGCGTCGCGTGGGGCAGCCCGGAGGCGGCCACGAGCGTCATCAGAAGCGAGAATGCCAGGCATTTTATCATTTTTTGGACCGCGTTTGCGCTGCCGAGCTACCCAACCATCGATCCAAGATTGGGCGATTTGACGGCATTTGCCATGCCGACAATCCCGGGTGCGACCACGCAGATAGATGGGTTTACAAATTCGCACGCGCCAGATGTTTTCCGGCGATATAGCCGAAAGTCAGGGCCGGGCCGAGGGTGATGCCGGCGCCGGGATAATTGCCGCCCATGATGCTCGCCATGTCGTTGCCGGCGGCATAGAGGCCCTTGATCACACGGCCGTCGGAGTCGAGCGCGCGGGCATGCTCGTCGGTCTTGATGCCGGCATAGGTGCCGAGGTCGCCGATCACGAGCTTGATCGCATAGAACGGTCCGTGCTCGAGCGGGGCGATGCAGGGATTGGGTCCATGCAGCGCATCGCCCTGGTAGCGGTTATAGGCGCGCGAGCCCTTGCCGAAAGCGGGGTCGCGGCCTTCGGCGGCGTTCTTGTTGTACTCCGCAACAGTGGCTTCCAGCGCCTTCGCATCGATGTCGGCTTGCCCAGCCAGCTCCGCCAGCGTCGCGCCGCGCTTGAGGTACCCGTTGCGGACATATTCTCCGATCGGCATCGGAAACGGTGCCACGCAGCCGAGCCCATATTTGCGCAGCGTGCGATGATCGCAGAGGAGGTGCGCGGCGATCTCCTCGCCGGGTTTGGCCGCCTTCACCATGTCCTGCACGAAATCATGGTAGGAATTGCCCTCATTGGCAAAGCGCACGCCTTCGCGCGTCACAGCGATCACGCCCGGCTTGGCGCGGTCGATGAAGTGCGGCATCACGCCCTTCGACCCGTCCTTGCGCGTAGTGATCGACACCGGCACCCAGGCGGCCGCATTCGGCAGCGTATCCTCGACGCGGCCGCCGGCGTTCTCCGCGAGCCGCAGCCCGTCGCCGGTGTTGCCGGTCGGCCCCGGCGAATAATGCTCCGTGCCGGTCGGCGCGTGCGGAAACATCTTTTGCCGCCGCGCGACATCATGCGGAAAGCCGCCGCAGGCGAGCACCACGCCGCGCTTTGCGGCGACGCGCACACGCTTGCCGTCACGTTCGACGACCGCCCCGCGCACCGCGCCGTCCTCCACGATCAATTCGCGCACGGGCGAGGAGAGCCACAGCGGGATGTTCAGATCGAAAGCTGATTTCGCAAGCCGGCCGGCCAGCGCATTGCCGTTGGTCAGCGTCATGCCGCGGCCGTGCTGCATCACGTCGATCGCGTGCTTCGACAGGCGCTTGGCGACATAGACCGCCGAGGCCAGCGACTTGGTCGCGCGCATGAAATGCACGATGTCCTTGCCGGATCCCAGCATGATGCCGAACACGGTGAGCTCGGGCAGGGGACGGCCGATGTCCTTGACATGCGCACCGAGCTCGCGCCCGTCGAAGGGACGCGTCACCATGGAGCGGCCGCCCTGCGCGCCGCCCGGCGCCTCCGCGTGATAATCGGGGAAGGTGAGCGGCATGTCGAAACGCACCGCGGTCTTTGTGGTGAAGAAGTCGACCGCCTCCGGGCCGTTGCTCAGGAACGCATCGACTCGCGCGGCATCAAAGCCGTTGCCGGCCTCATGCCGCAGATAGGTGCGCGCCTGTTCCTTGTCCTCGACGATGCCCCAGGCTTTCGCCAGCGACGTGCCGGGAATCCAGAGCCAGCCGCCGGAACGCGCAGTGGTGCCGCCGAAGCGCGGTTCCTTCTCGACGATCAGGACTTTCAGCCCATGATGGCCTGCGGTCACCGCGGCGGACAGCCCGCCACAGCCGGAGCCGACCACCAGCACGTCGCATTGATGTTCTTGTTCGCTCGCCGTCACGCTGGTTCGTCTCCGCTCGCCGCGATTGTTATGAGACGAAATTCGCCTGTCAATCGGGCAAAGAAATCCTGCAATTCCGCGCGGCGGGCATGCGCGGGCGCCCTTGCGCGAATGGGCCGGTTGAGGGCACTCTCGGACACGCGGCCGCGCCGCCAACAAAGAGCTTCCCGGAGGGCGTCATGGCAGCGTCGTTTGACGCGTTGCAGTTCGGCATTTTCGACCAGAACGATCATGGCCGTTATTCGCTCACCGAGCAATATGAGAAGCGCCTCGCGCTGATCGAGTTCTACGACAAGAGCGGCTTCCGCACCTATCACATGAGCGAGCACCACTCGACGCCGCTCAACCTGACGCCGTCGCCGAGCGTGTTCCTCGCCGCGGTCGCCCAGCGCACCAGGCGGCTGCGCTTCGGCGCGCTGGTCTATGTGCTGCCCGCGCATCATCCGCTGCGGCTCGCCGAGGAAATCTGCATGCTTGACCATCTGAGCCATGGCCGGCTCGAGGTCGGCATCGGCCGCGGCGCCTCGCCGCATGAGCTCGATTATTTCGGCGTCGATTCGGATGTGGCGCAGGCGATGTATGTCGAAGCCTATCAAATCATCATGCAGGCGCTGACCAGGGACGAGGTGAATTTCGACGGCAAGCACTACCGGTTCACCAAGGTGCCGATCGACCTGAAGCCAGCGCAATTGCCGCATCCGCCGCTGTGGTACGCGGTGCCAGTGCCGGAAGGCGCGGCATGGCCGGCGCAAAACAGGATCAACATCGTCTGCGCCGGGACCAGTCGCCCGCGTGCGCGAGATCACCGATCGCTACCGCGCGGAGTGGGTGGCCGCGGGGAACTCGCTGGCGGCGCTGCCGCTGCTCGGCATCAACCGCTTTGTCGTCGTGGCCGACAGCGACCGGGAAGCAATGGCGCTCGGCCGCCGCGCCTGGCCAAAATTCCACGCGAGCTTCATGAAGCTCTGGAAGCTGCATGGCACCCAGCCGCGCTTTGCCCGCATGCCCGAGGATTTCGACGCGCTGGTCGAGAATGGCGGCGGCATCGCGGGCTCGCCGGCCGCGGTGCGCGACCGCGTGCGCGCCATGACGGCGGAGGCCGGAGCGAACTACTTCATCGGTCAATTCTCTTTCGGCGAGCTCACCCACGAAGAGGTGATGCATTCGGTCGGCCTGTTCGCGCGCGAGGTGCTGCCGATGGCGCGCGGGCCCATGGCGCAGGCGGCAGGAAGCTGAGCCATGAAATCCGAGCCGTGGTGGCAGGATGGCTTGACCGGCGTGATCGCAGCCGTGCAGAAATTCGGCTGGATCGACAATGAAACCCATTCGATCCGGGCGCATATCGAACACGCGCCGTGATGGCGAAGCTGATATGTCGGACGGACTGATCAAGTCGGCGCGGCGGGTCTTCGATATCCTGGAGCTGTTCCGCGAGCGGCAATGTCCGCTCCGGCTGAAGGATGTGGCCGACGCACTGGGCATGCCGACTTCCAGCGCCGCGGCGCTTCTGAAGACCATGGCGCAGATGAACTACCTATCCTTCGAGAGTACCTCGCGCGCCTATCTGCCGACGCCAAAATTGTCGCAGCTCGGCGGCTGGGTGGATTCGGCGAGCTATGAGGGCGGGCCGATCCAGGAAGCGGTGCGGCGGATCGGCCGCAAGCTCGGCGAGACCGTCCTGCTCGGGACCATCACCGACATCTATGTCGAGATCGTCGATATCCTGCGCGCCCGCGAGCCGCTGCAATATTTCACCCATGTCGGCACGCGGGTGCTGCTGGTGCATTCCGGCCTCGGCTGGCCATTGCTCAGCGACCTGCGGGACGAGGAGATCGCGCGGATCTACCGGCGCACGATCCGGCAGGAGAAGATGGAGCGCGGCCTCTCCTCGCTCAACCGGCTGGAGAAGGGCATCGAGCAGGTGCGCCGCGACGGCTATTGCCTGTCGCGCGGCATGGTGACGCGCGGTGTCGGTGTGGTGGGCATGATGGTGCCGACGCCGGCCAACCACCGGCGGCTCGCCATCGGCATCGCCGGTCCGCAGGAACGGGTCGAGAAGAACCTGACCAAAATCCTCGCCGCCTTCCGCGCCGAGCAGGCGCGGCTGAAGGATTTCGCCGGCGAGGGGGATTAGGGGGTGAGTTTTCACCTCGCCCCGCTCGTGGGAGAGGTCGGCGCGCTCTTGCGCCGCGGGTGAGAGGGGACTCTCCGCAAGTCGAACTCGTGGAAGCAGCCCCGACCCTCTCCCCGTAAAGAACGGGGAGAGGGAG
>CAWHQY010000075.1:0-41625 GCA_963831505.1 uncultured Alphaproteobacteria bacterium
GAGCCAGCGCCAGTAGGTCACGCCGAGCAGCATGACCAGCGCCAGCGCGATCACCGTCAGCACCAGGCCGGTGCGCACGAAATCCTTCGCATCGAAGGTCTCGGTGCCGTAGGCCACCATGTTCTGCGGCGCGTTCACCACCAGGATGAAGCCGAAGCGAGACCACGAATTGCAGCAGCATCGTCATGCCGACAATGTTGATGCCGGGCGTAGCAACGCCCTGCAGCACCGCGATGACGATCGGGATCATGGCGGAGGCGAGCGCGGTCGCGCTGGCGAAGCCGAGATGGATCAGGGTGAGAAACAGGGTCAGCACGCGCCAGAATGAACAGCGCGGTGGCGTTCTTGAGGCCGAACTCGACGACCGCGAGGTCGGCGAGCCAGGACGCGCCCTTGGTCTGCAGCAGTGCCGTTCCGACGCTGATGCCGATGCCGAACAGCACGATCGTGCCCCACGGAATCCTCGGCTGGGCTTCCTTCCAGGTCATGATTCCGATGCCCGGCAGGAACATCAGCGCGACCGCGGCGATCGTGGTCGATGAGGTGTCGAAGCTGTGCAGCACGCCTTCGGTGGCCCAGAACAGCAGCAGGGCCAGCGAGATCGCCAGCAGCTTCTTCTCGGACGTCTTCATTGGCCCAAGGTCGGCGAGCGATTTGCGGATCGCTTCGCGTCCGCCGGGAATGTCGGTCACTTCGGCCGGCATCATCCGCGTCATCACGAAGTAGAGCGCGATCGACATCAGGATGCCGAACGGCGCCGCGGCGATGAACCATTCCAGCCAGGTGATGGACTTTTGCAGGGTCTTTTCGATGAAGCCGATCGCGACCATGTTCTGCGCCGCGGCGGTCTTGATGCCGACGTTCCAGATCGTGGCGGTCTGCACGGTGGTGATCATCAGCATGCCGGCGAAGGCGCTGCGTTTGTCGACCCCGAAGGCGGCGATGATGCCGAGCGTGATCGGCACCAGGCAGGCGACGCGCGCGGTCGTGGAAGGCACCAGAAACGCCATCACGAAGCCGACCAGGATGGCGCCGACGACGACGTGATGAAGCTCGCCGCCGACGCGCGACAGGATCGCAAGTGCAATTCGCCTGTCGAGGCCGGTCGCGGTCATGGCCGCCGCCAGAAACAGCGCGGAGGCCACCAGTGCCAGCGCGGTATTGGCAAAGCCCGAAAAGGCGAGGCCGAGCCCGGCGCTGGTGCCGAGCAGAACCTTCGGATTGGCCGGGTTGGGGGAAAGCCCGAGCAGGAACGCCATCAACGCGGCGATAATGATGGCCGAGACCGCGTAGTCGAGCGCCTCGGTCATCCAGACGATGACGGCGAAGGCGAGGATGGCCAGCATGCGCTGGCCCGCGATCGACAGCCCTTCCGGAGTCGGCAGCAGGATGACGACGACAAGGGCCGCAATGGCGAGCAGCAGGCCCCAGTTTGCGCGCAGCCATGGCAGCCGCGCGGGTAGCGGAGCTTTGGCGTCGGCGGTGCTCGGCGGCGCGTCGATCGCGGTCATGAACTGTCTCCCTGCTATGTCAGGAAGCAGTCTCGACCGATTTTGGTGACGCGCTGTTGAGAAGGATCAAAGGCCGCCATCTGCGCTCTCGATTTTGCCTGTTTTGTGGCCGGTCAGGCGAGCGATGCGGGCCGCGCCTCGCGGTGCGCTCAACGGCCGGCACGACATGGGTGGTGTTCGAACCTAACGACGAGCCGCTACGGGTGAAGCTGCCGCTGAAACCTGCGGAACTTGTCATCGTCACGATCGCCCAGCTTGTGGCGGCAAGCGGGTGATCAGCCGCCCGCGGCGATCTTCTCCATGGCCATGGCGCGCAGCCGCCCGCGCTGGGTCTTCACGCCGTTCGCGCTTTCCGTGACGGGAAAGGCATCGACAAAGTAGATGCGCGCCGGGACCTTGTACGAGGCCAGCCGTTCGCGCAGATGCCCGGTCAGTTGCTCTTCCGCGGGCTTCGCTGTGCGATTGGCGATGACAAAGGCGACGCAGCGCGCCTGGCCCCTGAGGTCGACTTCGACCACCTGCGCATCGTCGACGCCGCTGCAGGATTTCAATTCGTCCTCGATTTCGCCGGGCGCGACCAGGAAGCCGCCGAGCCGCATGGCGTCGCCGGCGCGCGTCTCGTAGATGAACGAGCCGTTGCCGCGGAGCCGGCCGAGATCGCCGGTGCGGAAGAAGCCGTCCGCCATCATCGCGTCCGCGGTCGCCTGCGGGTTGTTGAAGTAGGCGAGGAAGCGCGACGGTGCGCGGATCTCGAGTTCGCCGAGCTCGCCCGGCCTTGTCAGTTCGCCGGTCTCAGGATCGCGCACGCGCACGACGGCATCCTCTGACATCGGCCAGCCGCCGCACTCGATGCGGTCGGCAAAGCCATCGCCGGCACGCCCGATCGAAAATAATGCCTGCACCTCGCTCGAGCCGTAGAGCCCGTAGAGCGGCACGCCGCGCCTCTCGACGCTGGCGGCGAGTTGGCGCCAGCCCGGCTGGAAGGCGGCAAAGCCGAACACCTGCAAATGCGGGAACGGCTTTGGCGCATCCGTCAGCGCCAGCATGCGGCGGAGCATCTCGTCGGAGCCGAAGGTGTGCGTGATCTTCTGTTCCTGCAGCGTCCGCAGCGCCCCCGGTGCGTCGAAGGCGTCATGCGTATGCACGGTCACGCCGGCCGCGAAAAAGCCGAGCAGGGCGCTCATGCCGAACGTTCCGCAGAACGGCAGCATCGCGAGCAGCGAATGGCGTTCCGCCGACAGTCCCATGGCATTGCCGACCGAGAGCGCGTGGCCGGCGAGGGTTCTTTGCGAATGCGCGACAAGTTTTGGTCCCCTGGTCGTGCCCGAGGTGGTGTAGAGCAGCACCGGCGCATCGATATCGTCATGGGGCGGCGGCGCCCGCGGATGATCCGCTTCGAATGCATCGAACCGCACCGCCGGCCATTGGGTCGCGATATCGCCCGCGCCGACCACGGCCACGCGTGCGAGCGCGGGAACGGCGGCCTTGTCGATGCCGGCGAGAATCGCCGGAAAATCGATCGAGCGAAACTGCGCCTCGACGGCCAGCAGTTTGGCGCCCGACAGCCGCAGCAGATGCTCGACCTCGGTGCTGCGATAGCGCGTGTTGACTGCCGCGACGATGGCGCCGAGCCGGGCTGCGGCGAACAGCAGCGCCGCCCATTCGAGCCGATTGACCAGCCACACCGCGATCACATCGCCGCGGCCGATGCCGTGTGCGTCGAGCCACGCCGCCGCCTGGCCGACCCTTTGCGCGAATTGCCCGCGGGAGATCGGCGTGCCGTCAAACACGAATCCGGTCGCGGAATCCGCGCCGCGTTCGATCAGGGCCGCCAGGGAGGTGTGCTCGCTACTCATTGCTTTTCGGGTCTCAGTATCGCGCGGTCGATCGCTGCGCAACGGTCGTGATGGCGCACCTATGGCGTGGGTTTTCCGCAAATCTTGGCAGCGGGATAATTCACCAGCGCGCGATGCGCCCTTACAATCCTGCGCTTGCTCTGGTTTGCGTCATCCTACCCGAGGTGCCGCCGAGCCACTGCGCAATCCGCCGCCAGGCGCCGGCGATCGTGTGACGGCCCATGAACAGACCGAGATGACCGCAGGGCTCGCAGCCGGTCTCGATCTGCTCCGCCGGCATGCGTAGCAGCGACGCGGTGGCGAATGCCTGCGCCGGGGGCACGATCTCGTCATTCGCCCCGACCAGCAGGAATACCGGCACGGCCACATCTCCCGGCTTGATCCGACGGCCGAGGGCAACAAACTGACCCGCGGCAATGCGGTTCTCGCGGAAGATCGCGTTCACGACTTCCAGATAATAGGTACCTGGCAAATCCAGGGTCGCGTCGTTCCATGCTTCGAAGCGTTCAATCAACCTCCGACCGGTGTCGCTCTCTTCAATGAGGTCCCGTTGCAGCGCCTCCTGCCAGCTCGGCTGGTGGCCCCAGGTGTCGCGCAGCTTCCGGCCGCTCACGAGACCTGTGGCGCCAACCATGCTCTCGAACGCGTCCGGCGAGAGAGCGGATACCGCCTGCGAAATCGGCGACGGAACCGACACATCGACGGGAGTGCCGGCGAGAACCAGCCGCCGGACTTTCTTCGGAAAGCGGGCGGCAAAGACCAGCGACAGCCATCCACCCTGACAGAGACCCACGAGATCGACCGGCGGACCTATTTCATCGATCGCGACGTTGAGGTCGGAAAGGTAATTGTCGATGGTGAGGTAGCGCATGTCCGCATCTGCCGAGCGCCAGTCCGTGACATAGACGCGGCCCAATCCTTCGCGCTGCAATGCCTCGACAATGCTGTGCTCCGGCGCGAAGTCCACAATCAGGGCGCCATGCAGCGCGTAGGGCGCGCAAACGAGAACCGGGTTTCCGCCGGCTTTCGATGAAAAATCGCGCAGGCGCATGGTGGGGAGCTGAAGGGCGATCGTCTGGGGTGTTGTCCAGGCCAGTTCTGTTCCGGTCGGGCGAGGTGGTGATCCAGTATCGCTGTCAAGCCACCACACACAGGCATCCAGCATCAGCTTGGTGCCGGCGAAAGGCCATAGCAACGGATCGCGGTGCCAGTGCCCCCGGCCGTCGTCTGGTCCTTTTGGTTCCGCGATCTTTCGCACCAAATGCCGGGATCCTTTACTCCTGCGCTACGTTTCGCCCTCGGCAACCGGCTTGCGCGGGTGCGTAACCCTCAACGTTTCCCGGACCTCGTCATCTTCGATCGCCTCCTGAAGGCGGCGTTCTTCAACGCTTCCGTCCCTGACCGGCTTGGCCACGCGAGTGCGCGCATGCTCGGCATTACGTTCGTCCCGTTCTCTCATCTTGTCCACCACATCTGATCGGCTTGTGGGCTATCTGGCCCATCAAGCCATGCCGGCGGGCGCTCGTTGTTGATCGGAATCAACGGTTCGGACGAATCGCGGCCCGGCGCGCCTTACGGCAGGCCCCGCGCGTCGATCTGGCCGATGAGCTGGCGCAGGCGGTCATGCAGGTTGCCGCTCTCGCCGTCGAGATCGAACACCGAGGCCGGGCTGCCCCGCTTGGTCAGTATCGCGGTCCGCGGACAATGTCCGGCGTTGCAGAGCTGCTCCCTCAGCTTCTCACCCTGGGCGATGAAGCTCGGCGCATCGGCCGACGACCAGGCGAGCAGGATCGGTTCCTCGATCGCGGCGAGGCCCGGGATCGCCGACCGGCTGTCATAGGTGCTGGTGTCCGTGCCGAAATAGGCGCGCTCGCCTTCGCCGACATCCGTGGTCGGGTGGTAGATTCCCGACACCAGCACCGCGCCCGCGACGTAGTCGTCCCGTTCCTGGAATTCCTTGTGCGCGAGGAAGCTTGCCAGATGAAAGGCGCCGGTGCCGTAACCGATCGGGATGATCTCCTGCCGGTTGCCGCCGAACAGGTCGGCGTTTTCATGGATCCAGGAGATCGCCGCCGACACGTCCTTCGCACCCGTAGGCCAGGTCGCCGCCGGCGCAAGCCGGTACGACAGGTTGAAGGCCACGAGCCCGTTGCGCGCTGCGAAGCACATCGCCTGCTCGACCAGCGGCTTCACGGTAGGGGCGTCGCCGCCGCCCGCAAAACTGTCGCCGGCCACGAATACCAGCACCGGGCGCTTGGCGCCGGATTTTGTCTGCCCGCTCGCGACGTCAAGGACATTCATGGCGTCGCCGCCATATTTCAGGCTGCGCGTGAAGGTGACGCCGGTGCAGGAGGCAGGATCGCTCGAGGCGGACGAGTTAGTCGATGCAGCAGGAGCAGGCGTCGCCATCGGCGCGGGCGCCGCGCGGGGATCGTCGTCCAATCCGACCCTGATCAGATTGTCATCGAGGCGTTGCGTTGCGTGGGGCAGCCCGGAGGCGGCCACGAGCGTCATCAGAAGCGAGAATGCCAGGCATTTTATCATTTTTTGGACCGCGTTTGCGCTGCCGAGCTACCCAACCATCGATCCAAGATTGGGCGATTTGACGGCATTTGCCATGCCGACAATCCCGGGTGCGACCACGCAGATAGATGGGTTTACAAATTCGCACGCGCCAGATGTTTTCCGGCGATATAGCCGAAAGTCAGGGCCGGGCCGAGGGTGATGCCGGCGCCGGGATAATTGCCGCCCATGATGCTCGCCATGTCGTTGCCGGCGGCATAGAGGCCCTTGATCACACGGCCGTCGGAGTCGAGCGCGCGGGCATGCTCGTCGGTCTTGATGCCGGCATAGGTGCCGAGGTCGCCGATCACGAGCTTGATCGCATAGAACGGTCCGTGCTCGAGCGGGGCGATGCAGGGATTGGGTCCATGCAGCGCATCGCCCTGGTAGCGGTTATAGGCGCGCGAGCCCTTGCCGAAAGCGGGGTCGCGGCCTTCGGCGGCGTTCTTGTTGTACTCCGCAACAGTGGCTTCCAGCGCCTTCGCATCGATGCCGGCTTGCCCAGCCAGCTCCGCCAGCGTCGCGCCGCGCTTGAGGTACCCGTTGCGGACATATTCTCCGATCGGCATCGGAAACGGTGCCACGCAGCCGAGCCCATATTTGCGCAGCGTGCGATGATCGCAGAGGAGGTGCGCGGCGATCTCCTCGCCGGGTTTGGCCGCCTTCACCATGTCCTGCACGAAATCATGGTAGGAATTGCCCTCATTGGCAAAGCGCACGCCTTCGCGCGTCACAGCGATCACGCCCGGCTTGGCGCGGTCGATGAAGTGCGGCATCACGCCCTTCGACCCGTCCTTGCGCGTAGTGATCGACACCGGCACCCAGGCGGCCGCATTCGGCAGCGTATCCTCGACGCGGCCGCCGGCGTTCTCCGCGAGCCGCAGCCCGTCGCCGGTGTTGCCGGTCGGCCCCGGCGAATAATGCTCCGTGCCGGTCGGCGCGTGCGGAAACATCTTTTGCCGCCGCGCGACATCATGCGGAAAGCCGCCGCAGGCGAGCACCACGCCGCGCTTTGCGGCGACGCGCACACGCTTGCCGTCACGTTCGACGACCGCCCCGCGCACCGCGCCGTCCTCCACGATCAATTCGCGCACGGGTGAGGAGAGCCACAGCGGGATGTTCAGATCGAAAGCTGATTTCGCAAGCCGGCCGGCCAGCGCATTGCCGTTGGTCAGCGTCATGCCGCGGCCGTGCTGCATCACGTCGATCGCGTGCTTCGACAGGCGCTTGGCGACATAGACCGCCGAGGCCAGCGACTTGGTCGCGCGCATGAAATGCACGATGTCCTTGCCGGATCCCAGCATGATGCCGAACACGGTGAGCTCGGGCAGGGGACGGCCGATGTCCTTGACATGCGCACCGAGCTCGCGCCCGTCGAAGGGACGCGTCACCATGGAGCGGCCGCCCTGCGCGCCGCCCGGCGCCTCCGCGTGATAATCGGGGAAGGTGAGCGGCATGTCGAAACGCACCGCGGTCTTTGTGGTGAAGAAGTCGACCGCCTCCGGGCCGTTGCTCAGGAACGCATCGACTCGCGCGGCATCAAAGCCGTTGCCGGCCTCATGCCGCAGATAGGTGCGCGCCTGTTCCTTGTCCTCGACGATGCCCCAGGCTTTCGCCAGCGACGTGCCGGGAATCCAGAGCCAGCCGCCGGAACGCGCAGTGGTGCCGCCGAAGCGCGGTTCCTTCTCGACGATCAGGACTTTCAGCCCATGATGGCCTGCGGTCACCGCGGCGGACAGCCCGCCACAGCCGGAGCCGACCACCAGCACGTCGCATTGATGTTCTTGTTCGCTCGCCGTCACGCTGGTTCGTCTCCGCTCGCCGCGATTGTTATGAGACGAAATTCGCCTGTCAATCGGGCAAAGAAATCCTGCAATTCCGCGCGGCGGGCATGCGCGGGCGCCCTTGCGCGAATGGGCCGGTTGAGGGCACTCTCGGACACGCGGCCGCGCCGCCAACAAAGAGCTTCCGGGAGGGCGTCATGGCAGCGTCGTTTGACGCGTTGCAGTTCGGCATTTTCGACCAGAACGATCATGGCCGTTATTCGCTCACCGAGCAATATGAGAAGCGCCTCGCGCTGATCGAGTTCTACGACAAGAGCGGCTTCCGCACCTATCACATGAGCGAGCACCACTCGACGCCGCTCAACCTGACGCCGTCGCCGAGCGTGTTCCTCGCCGCGGTCGCCCAGCGCACCAGGCGGCTGCGCTTCGGCGCGCTGGTCTATGTGCTGCCCGCGCATCATCCGCTCCGGCTCGCCGAGGAGATTTGCATGCTCGACCATCTGAGCCACGGCCGGCTCGAGGTCGGCATCGGCCGCGGCGCCTCGCCGCATGAGCTCGATTATTTCGGCGTCGATTCGGATGTGGCGCAGGCGATGTATGTCGAAGCCTATCAAATCATCATGCAGGCGCTGACCAGGGACGAGGTGAATTTCGACGGCAAGCACTACCGGTTCAGCAAGGTGCCGATCGACCTGAAGCCGGCGCAATTGCCGCATCCGCCGCTGTGGTACGCGGTGCCAGTGCCGGAAGGCGCGGCATGGCCGGCGCAAAACAGGATCAACATCGTCTGCGCCGGGCCAGTCGCCCGCGTGCGCGAGATCACCGATCGCTACCGCGCCGAGTGGCTGGCCGCGGGGAACTCGCTGGCGGCGCTGCCGCTGCTCGGCATCAACCGCTTTGTCGTCGTGGCCGACAGCGACCGGGAAGCAATGGCGCTCGGCCGCCGCGCCTGGCCAAAATTCCACACGAGCTTCATGAAGCTCTGGAAGCTGCATGGCACCCAGCCGCGCTTTGCCCGCATGCCCGAGGATTTCGACACGCTGGTCGAGAATGGCGGCGGCATCGCGGGCTCGCCGGCCACGGTGCGCGACCGCGTGCGCGCCATGACGGCGGAGGCCGGAGCGAACTACTTCATCGGTCAATTCTCTTTCGGCGAGCTCACCCACGAAGAGGTGATGCATTCGGTCGGCCTGTTCGCGCGCGAGGTGCTGCCGATGGCGCGCGGGCCCATGGCGCAGGCGGCAGGAAGCTGAGCCATGAAGTCCGAGCCGTGGTGGCAGGATGGCTTGACCGGCATGATCGCAGCCGTGCAGAAATTCGGCTGGATCGACAACGAAACCCATTCGATCCGGGCGCATATCGAACACGCGCCGTGATGGCGAAGCTGATATGTCGGACGGACTGATCAAGTCGGCGCGGCGGGTCTTCGATATCCTGGAGCTGTTCCGCGAGCGGCAATGTCCGCTCCGGCTGAAGGATGTGGCCGACGCACTGGGCATGCCGACTTCCAGCGCCGCGGCGCTTCTGAAGACCATGGCGCAGATGAACTACCTATCCTTCGAGAGTACCTCGCGCGCCTATCTGCCGACGCCAAAACTGTCGCAGCTCGGCGGCTGGGTGGATTCGGCGAGCTATGAGGGCGGACCGATCCAGGAAGCGGTGCGGCGGATCGGCCGCAAGCTCGGCGAGACCGTCCTGCTCGGGACCATCACCGACATCTATGTCGAGATCGTCGATATCCTGCGCGCCCGCGAGCCGCTGCAATATTTCACCCATGTCGGCACGCGGGTGCTGCTGGTGCATTCCGGCCTCGGCTGGCCATTGCTCAGCGACCTGCGGGACGAGGAGATCGCGCGGATCTACCGGCGCACGATCCGGCAGGAGAAGATGGAGCGCGGCCTCTCCTCGCTCAACCGGCTGGAGAAGGGCATCGAGCAGGTGCGCCGCGACGGCTATTGCCTGTCGCGCGGCATGGTGACGCGCGGTGTCGGTGTGGTGGGCATGATGGTGCCGACGCCGGCCAACCACCGGCGGCTCGCCATCGGCATCGCCGGTCCGCAGGAACGGGTCGAGAAGAACCTGACCAAAATCCTCGCCGCCTTCCGCGCCGAGCAGGCGCGGCTGAAGGATTTCGCCGGCGAGGGGGATTAGGGGGTGAGTTTTCACCTCGCCCCGCTTGCGGGGAGAGGTCGGCACGCTCTTGCGCCGCGGGTGAGGGGGACTCTCCGCGAGTCGAACTCGTGGAAGCAGCCCCTCACCCCGACCCTCTCTCCGTAAGGAACGGGGAGAGGGAGAGGAGGCAGCGCGCCCGCGATGTCTTACCTCCCGCGCTCCCGCGCATTGTAGTGCTCGATCGAGTCGAACCCCGCCATCAGCCGCTTGTGTCGCGCTTCGATCCATTCGCGCGGCTCTTCGTGGGTGAAGATGAAGAACTCAGCCCTCGCGACCGCATCGAGCACGCGCCGGCCGACATCGTCGGGCGGTATCCCGGCGGCGTGGAAGGCCCTGGCGTGTTCCGGGTTCGGCCGCCCGAACGGACCGCCGAGCCGCTCGGGGCGGCGTTGCGCGGAGGCGTATAACGTGGTCGCGACGATCGCCGGGCACAGCACGGAGACGCCGAGGTTCGAGCCTTCCAGATCGAGCGCCAGCGCTTCGGAGGCCGCGACGACGGCGTATTTGGTCATGGCATAGGAGCCGTTGCGTAGCTTCGGATTGAGCTGCAGCCCGCCGATCGAGGCGGTGTTGACGACATGGCCGGCCTCGCCGTGCTTTTTCATCCGCGGCACCAGCGCGCGAATGCCGTTGATGACGCCAAAGATATTGACGCCGAAAATCCATTCCCATTGTTCCGGCGTCACCTCCCACAGCGGCTTGGGCGCCATCGTGATGCCGGCATTGTTGAACAGGAAATGGATGTGGCCGAACTCGGCTTCGGCCTCGTCGGCCGCTCGCTCGAAGGCGGCGGTATCCGACACGTCGATTTGCATCGCGCGTGTGCGGACGTTGAAGGTCGCAAGCTCCTCGCGCGCCTTCTCCAGCGCAGACTGCTCGATATCGGCCAGCACCAGGTTGACGCCGTTCCGCGCCAGCGCCCGGCATATGCCGAGCCCGATCCCGTTGGCGGCGCCGGTGACGAACGCCGTCTTGCCGGAAAATTCCATCGCTTGCTCCTATCCCGCCTTTTGCCGCGGCGTATCCTCGAGCGCCGCAAATCCTTGCATCATCAGCTCGTGACAGCGCTCGACCGCGGCGCGGGTCTCCACATGGGTGAACACGAACAGCCGCCGCGTCTCGATCGCGCCGATCACGAGCTCGGCGACATCGGCGGGGTCGAGCCCGCCCTCCAGCGCCCTGGCGTAGCGCGCGTTGCGCTCGGCATTGGCGCTGTCGGCGTCGAGTTTTATCGGCCCGCCGAAACGATCCGGGCGGTTGCGGCCATTGTCGAGCATCCGGGTTCTGACCCAGCTCGGGCAGAGCACGCTGACGCCGATCGGCGTGTCCGCCAATTCCGCTGCCAGCACTTCGGACATGCCGACGACGGCGAATTTCGTCGCGCTGTAGGGCCCGGCGAGCGGGGCGCCGGCGACGCCATTGACGGAAGCGGTGTTGACGATGTGGCCTTCCTCGCCATGCGCCTTCATGTGCGGCAGGAAGAGCTGCAGCCCGTGCACGAGGCCCTTCAGGTTGACGCCGATCACCCAATCCCAATCGGACGGGGCGATGGTCTCGATCGGACCCGCGCGCGATACGCCCGCATTGTTGCAGAGGACATGCACCTTGCCGAGCTCGGCAAGGGTTTTCGCCGCTGCTTCCGCCAGTGAGGCGCGATCGCTGACATCGCAGGCGCTGCCGATCGCGGTGATGCCCTCGCCTCGCAAGCTCTCGACAGCTTTCGCGCAGGTCTCCGCCTCGGCATCGGCGATGGAAACCTTCATGCCGCGACGGCCAAAGGCGCGCGCCATCGCAAGGCCGATGCCGCCGGCGCCTCCGGTGATGAACGCGGTCTTGCCGGCGAAATCCCTCATGCGTTCACCGGCGCCTCGTTCTCATGCGGTCCGTGCTTGCGGCTCTGCTGCCGGTGCGGCGACCTGGCGGTTGCGTGCCGCCTTCAGCGTCAGCAGGAAGGTGCAGGCGGCTGCGACCAGCGCAGGGCCGCACGCGCAAAGGAAGATTTCCTTGGGCGGGAGGCCGAGGCCGAGCAGCGTGCCGCCGATCGCGGGACCGGCGATGCCGCCGAGCCGGCCGACGCCGAGCGCCCAGCCGACGCCGGTCGAGCGGATGCGCGCCGGATAGAGCGCGGCGACCATGGCGTTCGCGCCGAGCTGGCTGCCGATCATCGCCGCGCCCGCGCCGAGAATCGGGATCGCGATGAAGGGCACCGGCAGATTGCCTAACCCAACAGCGAGGATGAAGATCACACCCGACGCGAAGCTGCAGGCGAGGACTTTCGGCGCGCCGAAGCGGTCGATCATCGGCCCGAGCAGCAGGCACGAGAGGATGCCGCCGAGCTGGAACATGCTGGCGTAGAACACGGCGACCTCGGGCTTGAGCCCGGAGAGATTGAGCACCGTCGGCATCCAGTAGCTGAACAGGTACATGTTCAGGAGGTTGGCGAAGAACACGACCCAGACCAGCATGGTGGTCAGCGCCAGCCCGCCGGTGAAGAGCTGCTGCACCGGATTGCCCTTGGCGACGTCGACGAGCTTGGACGCGGCGGCCTGCGTGCTGACATTGAGCTTTCGCAGGATCGCTAGCGTCGCCGGTGCGTCGGCGCGGTGCGCGATCAGGAAGCGAGGCGATTCCGGCAAATAGAGCAGCAGGAACGGGATCAGGACCAGCGGCGGAATGCCGCCGGAAAGGAAGATGCTCTGCCAGCCGAAAATCGGGAGAATCTGCGCGACCAGCTGGCCGCCGAGGAAGCCTCCGATCGTGTTGCCGCAGAACATCAGCATCAAGAGCGTGCCGCGCCGGCTGATCGGGCTGTAATCGGCGGTCAGGGCGACGGTCACGGGCATGGCGCCGCCGATGCCGATGCCGGTCAGAAACCGCATCGCGGTGATCGACGGCACCGACCAGGCGAAGGCCGACAGCACCGAGAACAGGCCGATGAACGCCACGCTGATAACGAGCAGCGGCTTGCGCCCATAGCGATCGCCGAGCGGGCCGGAGAGCAGCGCGCCGACCAGGATGCCGACGCTCGACATCACGAAGGCGATGGTGAATTGCGGCGGCGCCACGCCCCAGGCCTTCGACAGCGAGGGCGCCGCCATGCCGATGGTGCCGAGATCGAAGCCGTCGAAGGCCTGCACCAGCGCGCAGAGCAAGACGACCCGCAATTGCAACGCGCCGAACGGCTGGTTCTCCAGCGCCTCCTCGACCGGCGACTTCAATTCCCCGCTCATCAATGCCTCCCCGTGAAACTAGAAGGAGGTGCCTTGGGCAAGCACTCTTGTCGTTATGTTACGTCAAGTCCCGTCCGAAGCGCCAGCGCATGATCCGGAAAAAGTGTGCAGCGGCTTTCCGAAAAGATCATGCGCAAAACAACAAGCCGAAGCGCGATGATGATTCATCGCGCTTCAGGCCGCGATCTCCTCGCCGAGCGGCACGCGGCGCACCTCATGGGCCTGCAGCGCGGGCAGCACCTCGCGCGCGAAGCGGCGGATCTGCTCCATGAACATCTCATGCGGCAGCGCGCCGCGATTGAGGCTGATCTGCACCTGGTTGGCGCCGGCGGCTTCCGCGGCGGAAATGATCCGCTCGGTGACTTCCTTCGCCGTACCGAGCGGCATGTGCTCCGCCTGCCGCTCGAAATCGGCCATGGTCATGTTGCGGTAGTCTTCGCGCAGGCCCTGCGCCGCCTTCATGTTTTCCGGCCGCACATAATCCGTGGACGATTGCGAGACGTAACCGGCGTCGCGCTGCTTGGCGGTTTCCGTGAAATTGCCGTGGCTGAACAGGGTGCGGTTGAAATAGAGGTGGTACGGCGCGAATTCCTTCACCGCCTCGGCCTTGCTGTCGGCGACATAGGCCGACACCGCGATCGAGAGATGATGTGGCGTGATCTTGTGGCCATGATTGGCGAGGCACTTCGCGAAATAACGGATGATGTCTTCCTGCAAGCCGCCGCGGGCGAGGCCCGGCGTGATCACCGCATTCTTCTTCGCGGCGAACTCGATCGATTCCTTGCTGCCGACGATCGGAATCCAGATTTCCGGTCCCGGCTTCTGCACCGGCCGCGGCCAGATCGCCACATCCTTGTAGGACCAGAATTTTCCGTCATAGGAGAAGATGTCCTCGGTCCAGGCGCGCGTGACGATCTCATAGGCCTCCTCGAACCTCGCGCGCGAATCCTTCAGCGGCACGTTGTGCACCTGGTATTCGCGCGGGATGCCGCGGGCGAAGCCGGAGATCAGCCTGCCGTTGGAGAGGCAGTCGATCATCGCCAGCTCTTCGGCAAGCCGCAGCGGCTCGTGCAGCGGCAACAGGTTGCCGTAGATCAGGAGCCTGAGGTTCTTCGTGCGCTGCGCGGCTGCGGCCGCCATCAGGTTCGGCGAGTTCATCAACCCGTAGGGCGAGCAATGATGCTCGTTGAAGCCGACGCCGTCATAGCCGAGCCGGTCCATCTCTTCCCAGGCTTCGAGATGCTCGGCATAGGTGCGCACCGCCACGTCGGATTTGAAGTAGCGGTTCGAGAGCGGGTAGGGGAGCTCGCTGCCGACCTTGAGATGATCGAGCTGTTCGCCATAGGCGAGCAGGTCAAAGACGAAAACCTTCATGACGTTCTTCCCGTGACGCTTCCGCGGCCGGAAGCTTTTCATGGAGGTTACGGCGGGATCGGAGGCTGCGCCAAGGCGCGGCGGAAAATTCCACATATGTGGAAATGCCGGTGCTGGCCTGAAAGGGCGGTGACTTCAGCCGCGGCAATCGCTCGGCGCGGGCCGGCCGGCAAAGCGGTCCGCGATCCGGGCTACCGCCGCACCCGCGCTCTTGGCGTCCTCACGCCGCCGGAAATTCCAGCTCGAATGCCGCACCGCGATCGGCCGGCAATAATCTGATCGATCCGCCGTGACTTGTCATGACGGCTTTCACGATCGCAAGGCCCATGCCGGTGCCGCCGGTGTCGCGGCGCGTGGTGAAGAAGGCGTCGAAGATTTTCTCGCGGTTGGGCTCGGAGATCGGGTCGCCGTCGTTGCTGACCGTGAGCTTTATCGTCGCGTCCCCGCCGGAGGCTTCAAGGCGCATGCTCCTGGCGTTGTGCCGCATGGCGTTGTCGGTCAGATGCGACAGCACGATCAGCGCCTTCTCGGCGGACATGCCGATCGAACGCTCGAGACAGCCGCTGGCGGAGATCGTTCGCGTCGGAAACCGGCTCTTCAGCCCGCCGACCACGAAGCCAAGTTCGGCGCGCTCGTTCTGCGGTGCGGTCTCGGCGCGCGCGAGCTCCCGCAAGCGCTGGGTCATGATCTCGAGCCGGTCGGCATCGCCCAGGATGTTCCGCAGGAAATTCTTCTGCTCCATCCGCGTCAGCGTGTCCTTCTCGCTCTGGACGGACTCCAGCAGCAATTCGGTGGCGCCCTTGATCGAGGTCAGCGGCGATTTCAGCTCGTGGGTCAGATGCGCCGAGAAGGTCGCGATATAGTCGGAGCGCCGCGACAGTTGCTCGGCCATGTCGAGGAAGCTTCGTGAAAGCTGCGCGAATTCGCGCGTGCCGTAATGGCTGAGCGGCCGGAACGCGTCGCGGTCGCCGCGCGAGATGCGCGTGGCGCGGCCGATCAGCTCGTACATCGGCCTGGTGATGGTGCGGGAGAACACGAAGCCGATCGCGAGCGTCGCCAGCATCACCGCGATCGCCGCGAGGACGAACTTGATGCGCTCCTGGTAGAAGTGCTGGAAGATGTTGCTCGGCGTCCGCGAGGTGTAGATCACGCCGGCGACATGGTTGTCGACGATCACGGGCATCGCCGAGAACACATGCACGCCGATGCCGCGGCTGAAGGAATAGATCGGCGGCGGCGGCTTGTCGGGCACGCGGGTGCGCAGCACCGCGCGGTATTGCCCGCGCAAGGCGGAAGCGACCTCCTCGATGTCGGCGAGGGATTGCCCGACCTCGTCCCGTCCGGCGATGACGATGCCATGGGGATCGAGAATACGAAAGCCCGCGAGCGTCACCTTCTGCGTCTCGACGATCAGCGGCATCAGCGTGGCGCCGATCGCGACAAAAGCGGGATCGACGGGCGTTTTCGCCGGCGACGCGTCCGGCCGGCGCCTGAAGAACTCATGGCCGGCGAGATCGAGCGCCGGGCGGATCGGCGCGAACTTGTCCGAGGGGTCGGGCCGTGCCTCCGGCGGAATCTCGGCGCCGAGCGTGATGCCACCGGCGCGGTGCGCTTCAACTTCGCGCGCGAAAATCGCCGAAAGCACCTGGCTTTGCGCGATCAGCTCGGCCTGGGTCTGGCGGATGAGCTGGTTGTCGTAGAGGCGGAAGAAGAACAGGCCGCCCAGCGGCAGCACCATCACAAAGGCCAGCACCGCGAACACGATCAGCCCGAGCGAGGGCCGCCATTTCTCTCGCGTGGCCTGGCTGATCATGCCTGCTTCTCGCAGCGGCCGAGCCTGAAGCCGACGCCATGAATGGTCTCGATGACGCTGTCGCAGTTCACGGCCGCGAGCTTGGCGCGGATGTTGCGGATGTGGCTGTCGATGGTGCGGTCGGAAACCTGGATGTTGAGCTGATAGGCCGCGCTCATGATCTGCTCGCGGCTGAACACGGCGGTCGGCCGTCCCAGGAACGCTTTCAGGATGCCGAACTCGATCGCGGTCAGGCGAAGCGGCGTGCCGGCGAAGGCCGCGACATGTTGCGTTGGATCGATCGAGAGCGCGCCTTGTTCAAGGGCTGCCTGCGGCGGCCTTTCCATCTCGCGTACGGTGACCCTCCGCAGGATCACGTTCACCCGCGCGATCAATTCGCGCGGGCTGAACGGCTTGGTCACGTAATCGTCGCCGCCGATTTCCAGCCCAAGGATGCGGTCGATCTCGTCGTCGCGCGCGGTGAGGAACAGGATCGGCACGTCGGAGGATTTGCGGATCTGCCGGCAGACTTCGAGCCCGTCGAGCTCGGGCATGCCGATGTCGAGGATGATCAGATCGGGCCTGTCGGCGGCAAAGCGGGCAAGCGCCTCCTTGCCGTCGCGGGCCTCGGTCACGGTCATCTCGGCCTTGCGCAGCGCGACGCGGATGACTTCGCGGATGTGCAGGTCGTCGTCGACGGCGAGGATGCGGTGAGTCACGTCGGTCTCCGGCAGGTCTCCAAGTTCATCCCGCGGTCGAAGGCTTGTCCTGGTGGGCATCCAGATAGCGCTGCAGGCGCCAGCTCCGGAAGCCCCAGCTTCGCCAGGAAGTCATGTCGGCGGCCTGGATGCCCAATAGCCGGTTGCGGCCGCAAACAGGGTAGCTCGTCCCGGGTAGCAGGAGGGCCCGGTCCAGCGCCGGCAGCGCCTGCGGCCCGAGGCTGTAGAGATAGTTGATGTCGAGGTTCACGCCCTTGCCCGAGGATTCCTTGCTGTGGGTTATATTATAATCCGCAATCATGGCGTCAAAGTTGATCAGCCCGCATAAATAGAGTGTCGCCGCAAGGCTGATCAGGTTCATTCGGACCAGCCAGCCATTCGACTGTTTCAGAATGATACGGGCCACAATCAGCAACAGGCCGATCGCGACCAGCAGCATCCAGACCAGGGCGGCAATCCGCCAGCCGGTCAGCAAATATATCTCCATGTAGCGATAAAGCCGGAGCATCGAGGACACGACCAGCATCACGTTCTGTCCGACCCAGAGATAGACCAGCGGCCGGATGACGGCCGACTTCTCCGCAGGTCCTTGGGGCCGCATCGCCGCCAGCACAAATCCTGCGGCGAGCAGGGCCGTGACGATCAGGGGATAGGCGCCGCGATGGGCGTAATCGCCGTAGCTGATGCCGTCCGGAAGCCTGGCGTTGCCCCAGAGATAGACGAGGTCGAGCGCGGTCTGCATCGCGAATAACAGGTTGAACAGGATCAGCGAGCGCAGGATCGTCTCCGCGCCAAAGAGGCTGGAGAAGTCCGATCGTTCCTCGGCGGTCTCGACGACAGGCAGCGGCGCGGCGGCGATGCGTTCCTTTCGGCGCCGCCAGCGCACATGGATGAACGGCCAGACCGTCGATAGCACGAAGGCCCAGAACAGCGTGCGCGCGAGGTTGATCTGCGAGGTCGCGTCCTTTGGATTGAGCTCCCGGATCCATCGCTCGATCAGTGGATTGGCCGAGGCGAACAGCGCAACGAAGATCACGCTGAAGAGCAGCGGCACGAACCACAGGGCGAGGCCGCTGGTGAGCGCGCGGATATTGGTCATGCGGATGACGTCGCCGACGAGCCGGAACGGCCCGATCAGGAAGAGATCGAGGAAGGCGCGCAAGCCATCGGTGAGCCGCGAAAAGTCAGGATTGGTGAGGATAGCAACGCTGACGACGAGGGCCGCGACAGCGAGGAAGAACGACAAGGTGTTGAGCTCCTCGACGGCGGGGACCAGTCCGGCGAGGAGGACGACGGCCGCGATCGCGGCCCGCCGCCGCTCGAAGCCGGCGAAATTGCCGAGCCAGGAGCTTGCGAACAATGCAACGGCGAAGAGGACAAAGGAGAGGCCGATGCGCTGGCTCCAGAACAGCCAGTCCGCGCAGGCGGCGAGGCCGAGTGTGAGCGCCAGCTTGACCGGGAGGAGTTGACGGTTGTCGGATTGAACATCGGGAAGCGGGGAAGCGAGGCTTGTCATGTCGATTCCTGCGTGAAGGGTTTGCAGGACCGAGGATGACGGGCGATCGTGCAATTCCTCGGAGCCTCCTTTGCAGGCCTTCAGGATTGTTTTGCAGAGTTTGTGCAGACGCATTTCCGCGCTGGAATCGCGCTCCTGGCATTGATAGTTGGCACAGCCGCAACATCACGATTGCGGTGCCTCATGCGAATCGCCAAACGGCTTCCATTGCTCCTCGCCTGGCTCTCGGGGTTTGCGTTCACGCTTGCCGGCGTGTGCAGGAACCATCCTTTTCTGCTATCGTTGCGCGGTCCGAAAATCGCCGTGATATTTGCAACAAGCCTGGTGGTGATCGCGCTGCTGTTGAGGTGGGGATATCCGAGAAAGGCCGGTTTCGCCGGGCGATGGCTCGTGGTGCTGTGGCTGCTGCCGCCGCTGTCGATCCTGTCGGCGCAGGAATCGTTCGAGATCACCAAACGTAAGGTGCTGCAGACCGAGCCGGCGCTGGCGCAGAGTCTCGGCCGGCACTTCATGGTCGGCTATTCCTCCTTCGATGAGGTCGCGCAGCTTGCCGAGAAGGGGTTGATCGCCGGTGTCTATGTCGGCAAGGGCAATGTCGCGCACCGGAAGCCGCCCGTGATCAAGGCGGAGATCGCGGCATTGCAGGAGCGTCGCCGGCGCGCCGGCCTGCCGCCTTTGATCGTCGCGGCAGACCAGGAAGGCGGCGTGGTCTCGCATCTGTCGCCCCCGTTGACGTGGCGGCCGCCGCTCTCGACGCTGGCCGAGCTGTCGCCTGACGTTCGCGCGAAGAAAGCGGAGGAGTTCGGGCGCACCCATGGCCGCGAGCTGGCCTCGCTCGGCATCACGCTCGATTTCGCGCCGGTGCTTGACCTCAAGCCAAAGGCGAAACGCAATCGTTTCGATTTCAACACCATGACCGCCGAGCGCGCGATCTCGGAGGATCCCGCCGTCGTCTCCGATGTCGCGCTGGCCTATGTGCGGGGGCTCGAGGCCGCCGGCGTCGGCGCGACGATCAAGCATTTTCCGGGACTTGGGCGGGTGCGCCGCGACACTCACATCGTCAGCGCCGATCTCGATACGCCCGTCGATGAGCTCGACGCGTCCGACTGGCGTCCGTTCAAGGACGTGCTGGCAGGCACAAGCGCGCAATTGATGGTCGGCCATGTCAGCCTGACCGCGGTCGACCCGGGCCGCCCGGCCTCGCATTCCAAGGCCGTGATCGACGGCATCATCCGCAAGAAGTGGCATTACCAGGGCATCATCATCACCGACGATCTCGTGATGGGCGCGATCTATGGCAGGAATGTCTGCACCGCCGTGGCCGAGGCGCTCAATGCGGGCGTCGATCTCTTGCTGGTCGCCTTCGACAGCGACCAGTTCTATCCTATCTTCGCCTGCGCATCGGAGGCGGCCGCGCAAGGCAAGCTCGATGCCGACATGCTGCGTGAGAGCGCGGCGCGGCTCGACCGGGCCTTTCCGAAACCGCCGCGGGCTACTTCGCCGACCCCGCCCGCCGACGCGCCGCCAACTGGCGAGTGAGCCGCGCCACCATCTCAGCGGCCTGGGTCGGCGGATGATCCCTAATTCGCCGGTTCGTAGGAGCAGTCGGCGCCGCCGCATAGCATCGATTTGTCACCACAATTATGAACGGACCGAAGCAGAGCCGATGACAAGCACTGCAAATCGCGGCAGCCGATCGTCGCGCGGCTCAGACCTCCGGCGATTGACTCGACCTTGGTGCTATGTACTCTGACCAAACGAGAAAGACATCTATCCGAACAAGGATAGGGCATAGGGAGGACGTCATGCGCGGTCTGCGGCTGCTTGGCTATTCGTTTGCTGTCCTTGGTTTATTGCTTTCCGGCCGGCCGGTTTTGGCCGAAGAGACGATCAAGCTCGCTTATACCGATCCGTTCTCGGGCCCGTTCGCCTCGGGTGGCGACGAATTCCTGAAGAATTTCCAATTTATCATCGCACGGAAAAACGCCATGGGCGGCGCGCTCGGGCGCAAGTTCGAACTGGTCCCGTTCGACGACAAGCTGCAGCCGGCCGAAGCGTTGATCGCGCTCAAGAGCATGATCGACCAGAACATTCCGTTCGTGATGCACTGCACCGGCTCCAATGTCGGCGCGGCCTTGATCGACGCGGTGTCGAAGCACAACGCCCGCAATCCCGACAACCGCATCCTCTATCTCAACTGCGGGGCGCTCGCGACCGAGCTCACCAACGAGCAGTGCGACTTCTGGCATTTCCGCTTCGCAGGGTCCGTCGACATGCGCGCCGCCGCGCGCATCAAGGCGCTGCCCAAGGAATTGAAGAAGGTCTATCTGCTGAACCAGGATTACCTGTTCGGCCAGTCGATCCAGAAGGACTCCAAGAAATGGCTGGCGAAGCTGCGTCCCGATATCGAGATCGTCGGCGACGAATTGATGCCGTTCGGCAAGGTCCAGGATTTTGCGCCCTATGTGGCGAAGATCAAGGCGTCGGGGGCGGAGAGCGTCGTCACCGGCAACTATAACCGCGACCTCAATCTGCTGATCAAGGCTGCGAACGATGCCGGCCTCAACGTCCGCTTCGACACCTTCCTGTCGCACCTGATCGGCGGCCCCACCGCGATCGGCGGGGCCGGCGAAAATCGGCTAACCTCGATCATGGAATTCAACGGCAACGTTCCGGTCGATCTCAAGGTGCCGGACGCGGAAAAATTCGCCAATGAATGGCGGACTAGCGGCCACGATACCGATTTCTCGGCTCTCAACTTCGTCACCATGATCGACATGGTGACGGACGCCATCAACAAGGCGGGCTCGACCGATCCGCTCAAGGTCGCGCTGGCGCTGGAGGACATGCATGGCAAGGACCTGCTCGGACAAGAGGTCATCATGCGCAAGGACGACCATCAGCTCCTGATGCCCTATTACGCCGGTGTCTTCTCGAAGGGCGTCAAGTATGATTCCGAGCACACCGGCTTCGGCTGGAAGAACTACATGACGGCGTCTACCGCCGACCTGACACTGCCGACCATCTGCAAGATGAAGCGGCCGGAATAAGGGGCGGGCATCGGGAAGCGGGGACTTCACTCGCATGGAAATCGTCCTCGTTTCCCTGCTCAACGGCCTCGTCTACGGCATGCTGCTGTTCATGCTGGCGAGCGGGCTCACGCTGATCTTCAGCATGATGGGCGTTCTCAATTTCGCGCACGCCTCGATCTACATGATCGGCGCCTATCTCGCCTTCACCATCAGCCAGTATGTCGGCTTCTTCCCGGCGCTGATCGTAGCACCCATCCTGTGCGGCCTGCTCGGCGCCGCCATCGAGGTCTTCGGGCTGCGCCGCGTCCATTCCAACGGCCATATCGCCGAGCTACTCTTCACCTTCGGTCTCGTCTTCATCATCGGGCGCGTGGTGCAAATGACCTGGGGCATGTTGCCGATGGCCTATCGGGTGCCGCCGCTGCTCGACTTCCCGCTGTTCACCTTCTATGGCCAGTATTTTCCGGCTTATCGCGGTTTCATGCTGCTGGTTTCCGCGGGCATGCTGCTCGCGACGTGGCTTTTGCTCAAGAAGACCCGGGTCGGCCTGATCATCCAGGCCTCGCTTTCCCATCCGCAGATGGTGAGCGCGCTCGGCCATAACGTGCCGATGGTGTTCACGCTCGTATTCGCCGGCGGCTGCATGCTGGCGGGGCTTGCTGGCGTGATCGGCGGCAATTACCAGACCACGGAACCCGGCATGGCTGATGGCATGGGGCCGATCGTCTTTGTCGTCGTGGTGTTCGGCGGGCTCGGATCGCTGATGGGATGCTTTATTGCGTCCATCCTGATGGGCATGATCCAGACCTTTGCGGTCGTGATCAACGCCTCGCTGCTCGATTTGCTGAAGCCGCTCGGCGTCACCCTCTCAGGCGACAATCTCTTCACGGAGTTCATGACCGTGCCGGTCGCGCGCATCGGCGCGCTGCTGCCCTTTGTGCTGATGATCCTGATCCTGCTGGTGCGGCCGCGCGGCCTGATGGGAACGCGTGACACATGAAGCGGCGTGCGTCGATGCAAGCCTGGGTCTGGCTCATCGCGCTGATGACAGCGATCGCGATGCCCTGGGTGTTCTACAACTATCACACCGGGCGCCAGTCCGGCTTTGTGGTCTCCATGCTGAGCCAGATGGGCATGATGAGCATCCTGGCGCTGTCCTACAACATGCTGCTGGGTCAGTCAGGGCTGTTCTCCTTCTGCCACGCGGTCTTCTTCGGCATCGGCGGCTACGCCACCATCCACTTCCTCAACCTCGCAGGCGGCGGCTCGCTGCCGATTCCGCTCGAGCTCGTTCCGGTGCTGTCGGGGTTGTCAGGCTTCGCGCTCGCAATCGTGTTCGGCTACATGGCCACCAAGCAGCGCGCCACCGCTTTTGCGATGATCACGCTCGGCATCGGCGAGCTGATGACCACGGCCGCGCTGATGTTCCATCACTTTTTCGGCGGCGAGGGCGGCGTCAATTCCAATCGCATGATCGGCCACAGCCTGTTCGGCTTCAAATACGGCCCCTCGATCCAGGTCTATTATCTGATCCTGGCCTGGACCGTGATCTCGGCGCTGTTGATGCTGTTCCTGACGCGGACGCCGCTCGGGCGGATGGCGAACGCCTCGCGCGACAATTTCGAGCGCGTGCAGTTCGTCGGCTACGACCCGCGCATGGTGCGCTTCCTCCAGTTCGCGCTGTCCGGCTTCTTCGCCGGCATCGGCGGCGGACTGTACGCGATCACCTATGAAATCGTCACCTTCGATGCGCTCGCCGCACCCCTGTCGGCCAATGCGCTGCTGATGGCCTATATCGGTGGCTCCGCCGCGTTCGGCGGGCCGATCCTCGGCGCCGTGCTGATCACGCTGCTGCAGAGCGGCGTCAGCCTGATGTCCAATTCCTGGCTGGTCTATGTCGGCGTGCTCTTCATCACCATGGTGATGTTCGCCCCGCAGGGCATCATGGGCCTGATCGCAGCGCACGAACCGATCATGCGCGCCGGCCGCTTCGGCCGGCTGCTCGTGCCGTATCTCAGGGTCATCGTGCCCGCGCTCGTCATGGTGCTCGGGTTTGTCGCCGTGGTCGAGCTCGCCTCCTTCCTCACCATCGGAGCCGCGCAGGGCAAGGCACTCGTGCTGTTCGGCAGCAAGATCGACGAGCATGAGGCATTGCCGTGGATTGCCGCCTTTGTCTGTCTTGCCGTCGGCACTTTCTGGTTTGCGCTCGAGGCGCGGTCGTTCCGTCGCGTGTGGGATGGGCTGATGGCCGAGTTGAAGCCGGAGCGGAGCGCCGCATGACGGACGCGGCGCTCAGTCTCCGCAATGTCAACAAGGCCTTTGGGCCGACGGAGATCATTCGCGGCGTCAATCTCGACATCAGGAAGGGCGAGCGGCACGCGATCATCGGGCCGAACGGCGCCGGCAAGACCACGCTGTTCAACCTGATCAGCGGCCGCTTTCCGGTGTCGTCGGGCGAGATCCTGCTCAACGGCGAGCGCGTCGACGGCATGCCGCCGCACCGGATCAACCGGATGGGCCTGTCGCGCAGCTTTCAGATCACCTCGATCTTCCATCGCCTCTCGGTGTTCGAGAATTTGCGGTGCGCGCTGCTCTGGAGCATGGGCTACCGCTACTCGTTCTGGACCCCGCTGTGGCGGCAGCGCGAGCTGAACGACAAGACCAGCCGGATGCTGGAGGAACTGAACCTTATTTCCCGCCGCGACACGCCGGCGGGCCTGCTCTCCTACGCCGACCAGCGTGCGCTCGAAATCGGCATGACCATTGCCGGCGGCGCGTCCGTGATCCTGCTGGACGAGCCGACCGCTGGCATGAGCAACACCGAGACCGACAGCGCGGTCGGGCTGATCCGCCGCGTCTCCAGCGGCAAGACGCTGGTCATGGTCGAGCACGACATGAAGGTGGTGTTCGATCTCGCCGACGTCATCACGGTGCTGGTCTACGGCCAGGTGATCGCCTCCGGGCCGCCGCAGGCGGTGCGCGCCAACCGGGCGGTGCAGGAAGCCTATCTCGGTAGCCTCGCAGCATGATCCTCGAAGTCGAAAATCTCCACGCTTACTACGGACAGAGCCACATCCTGCATGGCGTCGACATCAACGTTGACGACGGCGAGATTGTGAGCCTCTTGGGCCGCAACGGGGTTGGCCGTTCCACCGCCTGCAAGGCCATCATGGGGCTCGTGCCGGCGCAGGGCATGATCAGGTTTCGCAACCGGGACATTTCCGGACTGCGGCCGGACCAGGTCGCGCATTGCGGCATCGGCTATGTGCCGGAGGACCGCCAGATCTTTCCGACGTTGACGGTCCGGCAAAATCTCGAGCTTGGCCTCAAGCGCACCGGCAAATTCGGCCGCTGGAAATTCGAGGACGTCTATCGGCTGTTTCCCAACCTGGAAGCGCGGCAGGGCGTCGCCGCGGGCGTGCTCTCCGGCGGCGAGCAGCAGATGCTGACGATGTGCCGGACCTTGATGGGCGATCCCGACCTGATCCTGATCGACGAGCCGACCGAGGGGCTGGCGCCGAAACTGGTCGAGCAGGTAGGCCAACTGCTCGCCGAAATCTCCCGCCGTGGGGTCGCGATCCTCCTTGTCGAGCAGAAGCTCGCGATCGCGCTGAAGATCTCCAACCGGCTCTATGTCATGGGCCACGGCCGCATCGTGTTCCAGGGCACGCCGGCCGATTTCGGCGCCAATTCCGCTGTGCGCAAGGAATGGCTGGAAGTCTGATTTGGCAGGTGGTCCCCGAGCTATTCGCTTGCGCTTGTGGGCCCGCGACGGCACATTTGGCCTGCGGCACGAAGCGCCGCCAATGACATCCCGAGGAAACCCATGGCGGCCACAGCCACGCGGATCGACTGCGACATCCATCCCGCGGTGGGCGGCACGCGCACCACGCTGTTGCCCTATCTCGACGATCACTGGAAAGAGCAGGTGGTGAGCCGTGCGATCGACGGCCTCGATCTCACGAGTTACCCGCCGAACATGCCGCTCTCGGGCCGGCCCGACTGGCGGCCCGCTGCCGGCAAGCCGGGAAGCGATCTCAAGATGGTCCAGCGCGGCGCGTTCGACCAGCTCGGCGCGAGCCACGCCATCTGCAACGTGCTTTATGGGGCCTCCGCCGTCTACGATCCCTACATGGCGTCCGCCTTCTGCAAGGCGATCAACGACTGGATCGCGGCCGAATGGCTGTCGCAGGATCCGCGGCTGCGCGCCTCCATCCTGGTGCCGATGCAGGCGCCGGATCTGGCGATCGAGGAGATCGAGCGCCGCGCGAGCGACAACCGTTTCGTTTCCATCCTGGTGCTGGCGCAGGGCGAGACGCTGCTCGGCCGCCGGCAGTTCTGGCCGGTCTGGCAGGTCGCGGAGAAATACAAGCTGCCGCTTGCGATCCATGCCGGCAGTTCGTACCGGCAGGCGCCGAGCTCGATCGGCTGGCCGTCGTATCGCTATGAATATTATTTCGTCGAGGCGCATGCGTTCCAGGCGCAGATCTTGAGCCTGATCTATGAAGGCGTGTTCGGCAAATTCCCGAACCTGAAGGTCGTGCTGATGGAATCGGGCGTGACCTGGCTGCCCGCCTTCATGTGGCGCGCCAACAAGACCTGGCGCGGCGTGCGCGTCGAGGTGCCCTGGGTCGAGCGCGAGCCCGCTTCCATCATTCGCGACCACGTCCGCGTCACCATGCAGCCGTTCGACGGCCCTCCCGATGCGACTGGCGTGGCCGACGTCATCGACCAGATCGGCTCCGACAAGATGTTCCTGTTCGCGTCCGATTATCCGCACTGGCAGTTCGACGGCGACAATCCCGTCCCGCCGCATCTGCCGCAAAGCATCGTGTCGCGCATGTGCGCCGACAACCCGCTGGAAACCTTTCCGCGGCTGAAGCTGAATTGATTCAAGGAGGATCGCATGAGTGATGTCATCGACCGCCCGATACTCGAGAAAGAGGCAACGGCCGCAACAAGGCTTCGCATCATCGATTGCGACGTTCATCCGAGCCTGCATTCGCGCGCCGACCTCAATGAATTCCTGCCGAAACGCTGGCAGGAACACCTGAAGACCTACGGCGACCATCTGCGCACGCCCTATATCGGCACCACGCCCTATCCGCGTTCCTCGCCCCTGATCGCGCGGCGCGACGCCTGGCCGCCGACCGGCGGCGTGCCCGGCTCCGATCTCGCCTTCATGCAGAAGCAGCACCTCGATCCCTACGATGTCGAGTTCGGAATCCTTCAGGTGCTCGATCTCTTCATCTTCTCGCAGCAGAATCTCGAATTTGGAGCTGCGATCCAGCGCGCCATCAACGATTGGCAGTTGGCGTTCTGGGCGCATCGCGATCCGCGCCTGAAGGCCTCGATCCTGGTCAGCCAGGACGACACGGTGGCCGCGCTCGAAGAGATCGAGCGTTGCGCGAAGACCGGCGAGTACATCCAGATCAACATCTCGCCGCGCGCCAACGAGCCGCTCGGCCGCCGCCGCTACTGGCCGATCTACGAGAGGGCGCAGGCGCTGGGCCTGCCGCTCGGCATCCATGTCGGCGGCTATGGCGGGCACGCGCCGACCGGCGGCGGCTGGCCGTCCTATTATTGCGAGGAGCACCAGTCGAACGCGCACACCATGGCCGCGAATCTCGCAAGCCTCGTGATCGAAGGCGTGCCCGAGCGCTTCCCGAAACTGAAGATCGTCTACATCGAAGGCGGCTTCGGCTGGATTCCATCAGCGATGTGGCGGATGGATCAGCATTTCGAACGCTTCCGCAGCGAGGTGCCGCACCTCAAGCGCAAGCCGAGCGAATATGTGCGCGAACATTTCTGGTTCACGACCCAGCCGATCGACGAGCCGGACGAAGGCAAGCATCTGCGCCAGTTGATCGAATGGGTCGGCGTCGACCGCCTGCTGTTCTCGTCGGACTATCCGCATTGGGATTACGACGACGCGCGCTTCGCCTTCAAGACGCCGCTGACCGAGGTCGAGCGGAGGAAGATCTTCAATTCCAACGCCCGCGCGGTCTACAAGCTGTAGGGCGTGCTTGCTGTCTAATCCTCATGGTGAGGAGCGCGGCACGCGCGTCTCGAACCATGAGGCCACCGCTCTGGCCTCATCCTTCGAGACGCGGCAAAGATGCCGCTCCTCAGGATGAGGGGCCAGACCGCATCCCGCTCTTCGAAGAGCGGGATGTTTTTTGTCAGATAACATATATGTATGATATATGTTTATGCGCTGGATACGGAGCCCGCCCATGCGCCTGACCCATTTCTCCGACTACGCCCTGCGGCTGATGATGTACGCCGCCGCCCGCAAGGACGCGCTCGTCACCATCGAGGAGACCGCCGAGCTCTACGGCCTGTCACGCGCGCATCTGATGAAGGTCGCAAACCAGCTCACCCGCGCGGGATTCCTCAAGGCCACGCGCGGGCGGAACGGCGGCCTGTCGCTGGCGAGGAAGCCCGAGAAGATCAGGCTCGGCGACGTCGTGCGCTCGACCGAGCCCGATTTCGCGCTGGTCGAATGCTTCGAGAGCGGCAATCAATGCCTGATCACCCCGCGCTGCCGGCTGCGCGGCGTATTGCATGAGGCGATGGATGCCTTCATGCGCACGCTCGATCGCTACACGCTGGCCGACCTGCTGCTGCGGCCTGCGGATTTCGGCATCAAGCCGGCGGCCTGAAGTGCGATGAGTTTAGTATGAATCGTCATCGCGCTTTAGCTCTTTGTTTGGGCATGATCTTTTCGGAAAACCGCTTCACGCTTTTCCGGATCATGCCTAGTTGCCGAGCACCAGGTGCAGGAACTGGTTGAACGGGCTGCCCACATAGTCCGCAAAAGCACCGCCGTCGACAAAGCCGCGCCTGCGATAGAGCGCAAGCGCGGGCTCGAAGGCGGGCCCCCGGCCGGTCTCCAGGCTCAGCCGGCGAAAGCCGCGCGCGCGAGCCTCCCGAATGATGTGCTCCAGTATCGCCGCGCCGACGCCCTGGCGGAGGTGATCCGGGTGGGTGCGCATGGATTTGACCTCGCCGGAGCCGACATCGAGCTGTTTCAGCGCGCCGATTCCGCAAACTGTTGCGCCCTTCCAGGCGCTCCAGACCGTTACACCGGGCGCCTGCAGGCCGGACAAATCGAGCGCAAAGACATGGCCGGGCGGCGAATTGGCATGCATGCCCGCCAGATGCAGGCGCAGCAATTCCCGTGTCGCGGCGCTCGAAAGGTCGTCTCTGCGGATTTCCATCTCCTTCCTCCACGCCGATCAAGCGCCACAAGGCGACTGGCCTGCCGCATTCGCATTAAACCAGTTCCAGCCGGCTTCGCAAAACGCCGCTCTTGCGGGCCTGGTCTAAAAGATATACATAAAATATATCTTATGGACGAGGACCGGCCATGGCTGTCGTAGACGACCCCGAGGGTGCCGCCGAGCGCCGCGCCCGCATCACGCGCGATCTCATGGAAAAGACCGGGATCGACGACGCCATGATCGAGCGCCTGGTGCGGGCCTTCTATGCCCGCGTGCAGGCCGATCCGCTGATCGGGCCGGTGTTTGCGGCGCGGATCGAGGATTGGGAAGCGCATATCGTAAAACTTTGCGCGTTCTGGTCGTCGGTGGCGCTGATGACCGGGCGTTATCATGGCCAGCCGATGCAGGCGCACCTCGAGCTTCCCGTCGCGGCGGAGCATTTCGACCGCTGGATTGCGATCTTCGAGGCTACCGCCAACGAGCTGTGCCCGCCCGCGGCGGCAACGCATTTCATCGACCGTGCACGGCGGATCGCCGACAGTTTTGAGCTCGGCATGGCCGGGCGTCGGGGCAGAATCGCGAGCCCGCGCTTCTCGACGGTGGTGCGGCAGTCGGTCCGCCCGTCAGCAGCGGAACCGGTGTCCTGCGGCTGATTGCGCCGCGCGGTGTCATCGCGTTAGACTTTCCGGACATCGCCGCATCGGCGGCCTTACCGGACTGACGCCATGACCCGTCATATCGTCGCGCGCACCTCGGAAATTCCGCCCGGCGGCAACAAGGTGGTGCCGATCGACGGCCGCGATGTCGTCGTGTTCCATGTCAATGGCGAGTTCTTCGCGCTGCTCAATCGCTGTCCGCATGAGGGCGCGCCGCTCGACAAGGCGGCCTGCGTGGCGCGGCTGACCTCGCCCGAGCCCGGCGTTTACAATCGTGACCGCATCGGCGAGCTCTTGCGCTGTCCCTGGCACGGCTGGGAGTTCGACATGCGCAATGGCCAGTCATGGTTCGACCCGAAGCGGTTCAAGGTGCGTTCCTATCCGGTCGCGGTCGAAAGCGGCGAGGAGTTGCAGAAGGGGCCCTACGTCGCCGAGACGTTTCAGGTGCATGTCGAGGACAGCTACGTCATCGTCGAAACCTGAGGTTCCCCTCTGGTAAACCGTCACATGCCTGGGGTAAAAGGCCCGCGATCTCACATTTGAGGGTTATCGCGGATGTCGAAGCAGTCGATGCGGGAAGAAGCCGAGCGGCTGATCCGCGAAACCATGGAAAAGCGGAATCTGACCGTCAAGCAGGGCAATACGCGGATCGAGGCGGTCTGCGGCAAATGCGGCGCGCCGAACCGGCTTTCGGCCGAACGCGGCACTGCCCGCGTCAAATTCGCCTGCAAGAATTGCGGCCACAAGCAGGAGACGCTGTAGGCGTTACGCTGGAACGGCGGCGGTTATTTCCCCTTCACGAACGCCGCGAACGCGTCCGCATAATCCGGATGCCAACGTGATAACGCAGGCCGGTTCTCGACGATATCGCCGGCCGCCCACAAAATGCGCCGCTCGTCGAGTTGCCGCGGCACGTCGTTGTCCGGGCAGAGGATGTAGAAGTCGCCGGCTTCAAGCTTCTCGATCATGAAGTCGACAGTCTGCTCCGGCGTCCAGGCGGCGGCAGGCTTCTCGGTGCGGCCGCGCGAGGTGAGCCCGGTGAAGACGAAGCCCGGAATCAGCAGATGCGCGCTGATTTTGCTGTCCATGCCACGCAGCTCGTGCTGCAACGCCTCCGTGAAGGCTTTCACGCCGGCCTTGGTGACGTTATAGGCGGGATCGCCGGGCGGGGTGGTGATGCCCTGCTTGGAGCCGGTGTTGATGATGAGGCCCGGTCGGCCGCGCTCGATCATATGCGGCGCGAATACCTGGGAGCCGTTGATCACGCCCCAGAGATTGACGCCGAGAATGCGCTGCCAGTTTTCATGAGGCCCGAACATCCTGCTGCCCGGCTGGATGCCGGCATTGTTCATGAGGATGTCGGTGCCGCCGAAGCGCCTTTGAACGGCGCTTTCCAGTTCCTGGACCTGTTCGATGCGGCTGACGTCGACGGTCGCGGTCATGACGTTGACGGAGGCTGCCCGCGGCCTGCGCCAGCCTCGCTTCCGCCTCCTTCAGCCGTTCCCCGCGGATATCGGCGATGCAGACCTTCATGCCGGCCCTGGCGAATCGCATCGCGGCGGCAAGTCCGATCCCGGAGGCGCCGCCGGTGACGACGGCGACGTTATTGGGCGACATCGCTTCGAGTGGCATCTTCATTTCTCCGGATCGTTCAGGAACTACATGGCACGCATGAATTGATGGCGCCTGCATGGCCGCCATGGCCACGACTGCATGGGAGGTCTTCGCAAGACGCGACGGCCGCGCGGCTTTACGGTTCCGCGTCATCGCTGTAAAGTGACGGATATAACGATCCCCCACAACATCGATCGACACGAAACACGAAAGGTAGAGCAATATGGCCGTCACACAGGCAATTCCGATCACGCGCCATCCTTATGCCGATGGCTCCTACAAGAAAATGCTGATCGACGGCAAATGGGTCGACGCCGCCTCCGGCAAGAAATTCGAGACGCTCAATCCCGCGACCGGCGAATTGCTCGCCACCGTCGCCGAGGGCGACGCCGAGGACATCAACCGCGCGGTCGCCGCCGCCCGTCGCGCCTTCGAGGGTCCCTGGAGCAAGGTCAGGCCGTTCGAGCGGCAGAACCTGCTGCTCAAGCTTGCCGACCTCGTCGAGAAGAATTTCGAGGAGCTGTCGCAGCTCGACACACTCGACATGGGTGCGCCGATCAGCCGAACCCGCGGCAACAAGCTGCGTGTGCTCGGCATGCTGCGTTACTACGCGGGGCAGGCCACCGCGATTCACGGCGAAACCATTGAGAACTCGCTGCCCGGCGAAATCTTCTCCTACACGCTGAAGGAGCCGATCGGCGTGGTCGGCGCCATCATTCCCTGGAACGGCCCGCTCGGCGCCAGCGTCTGGAAGATCGGGCCTGCGATCGCAACGGGCTGCACGGTGGTGCTGAAGCCCGCGGAGGAAGCGCCGCTGACCTCGCTTCGCCTTGCCGAGCTCTGCATGGAAGCGGGCATTCCCGCAGGCGTCGTCAACGTCGTGCCGGGTTATGGCGAGACCGCGGGTGCCGCGCTCGCCTCGCATCCGGGCGTTGATAAAGTGGCCTTCACCGGCTCGCATGTCACGGGCCAATCGATCGTGCGGGCATCCGCCGGCAACCTCAAGCGCGTCTCGCTCGAGCTCGGCGGCAAGTCGCCGGACATCGTGTTCGCGGACGCCGATCTGGATGCGGCGGTGCCGGGGGCTGCGATGGCGGTGTTCGCCAATTCGGGGCAGATCTGCAGCGCCGGCACGCGGCTCTTTGTCGAGAGCAAGGTCTATGACGAGTTCGTCGGCCGCGTCGCCGAATTCGGCAAGAAGCTGCAGGTCGGCAACGGCCTCGATCCGAACACCCAGATTGGTCCGCTGGTGTCGAAGGATCAGCTTGATCGGGTCTCCGGCTATCTCGACATCGGCCAGAAGGAAGGCGCGAGAGCGCTCGCCGGCGGTGCGCGGCTGACCGAAGGGGCGCTGTCGAAAGGCTATTTCGTGCCGCCGACGGTGTTCGCCAATGTCCAGGACAACATGCGGATCGCGCAGGAGGAGATCTTCGGTCCCGTCATCTCCGCGATCTCGTTCAAGGACAGTGACGAGCTGATCCGGCGCGCCAATGCCACCACCTTCGGCCTCGGCTCCGGCGTGTGGACCACCAATGTCAGCAAGGCGCACCAGGTCGCGAAAGCGCTGCGCGCAGGCTCGGTCTGGGTCAATTGCTACCAGGCGATGGACCCGGCCGTCCCCTTCGGCGGCTACAAGATGAGCGGCTACGGCCGCGAGTCCGGCAAGCAGCACGTGGAAGAGTATCTCAACGTCAAGGCCGTCTGGGTCAAGACCGCCTGAGTTGTTTCTTCACCTCTCCCCGCCTGCGGGGAGAGGTCGCGCCGAAGGCGCGGGTGAGGGGGAGTTTCCGCATATTTCGAGCTTCGAGATTGGGGGAGATGGCCCCTCACCCCAACCCTCTCCCCGTAAGAACGGGGAGAGGGAGAAGTGAGCTGCAAATGGCGGCCTTGGGCCGCCATTTTCTTTTACCGCCCAAAATTCTTTTACCGCCCCAAAACCTTCTTCGGCCGTCCGATGTCGCTGCGCAGCGCCGCCAGCTCCTTGCGCACGGCGCTCGCCGCATCGCGTTCGATCTTGCGGTAGCGCGCGACCAGCGATGTGCCGAACGGCGTCAGCACGGCGCCGCCGCCGTTCTTGCCGCCGGTCTGCCGTTCGACCACGGGCCGCCGGCAGATGCGGTTGATCTCGTCGACCAGATCCCAGGCGCGCTTGTAGGACATGTCCATGGCGCGGCCGGCCGCCGAGATCGAGCCGCATGCGTCGATCTTCTCCAGAAGCTGGATCTTGCCCGGCCCGATCCGCCCTTCGGTATCGAGGTCGATGCGGACGCTGAGAGATGGAAGCGGCTTTGTGCCTGATTTCTGCATCGAAGACCTGCTGTCGCGGCTCAGGTGCCGACATTGCCATCGAAGGCATTTCCGAACAAGATGAAGGCCTCACCTATTCCGTCCGTAAGATCGGGGCAGCAATGAACTTTCCGCAGTTGTTTTCACCGCTGAAGGTTGGTCCGTACCAGCTCAAGCACCGCGTCGCATTGGCGCCGTTGACGCGGATGCGCGCGGCGAAGCCCTCGCTCGCGCCGCGGCCGCTGAACGCGCAATATTACGCGCAGCGCGCGGATCGATCGAGAACCGCGCGCGGTTTTTGATGGAGGTGACGAAGGCCGTCGTCGACGTCTGGCCGCATCTTCATCTCCAACCCGGATTTGCCGCTCCGCCTGCAGCACGGCCGCCATACGACCGCAAGACTTTCTATGGCGACGACGTGGCCGGCTACACCGATTATCCTTTCCAAGACGCGATGGCGCCGGCGTGAGATAATCCCGTCATTGCGAGCGCAGCGAAGCAATCCAGAACTGCTTCCGCGGAAATAGTCTGGATTGCTTCGTCGCTGTCGCTCCTCGCAATGACGACGCAGGAAGATATAGATGGCCAAACCAGCCGCAGCAGCAGGAATCGCATCCGGCCAATGCCTGTGCGGCAAGGTCGCCTTCGAGATCGACGTGCCGGCGCGCTGGGCCTGGCATGATCATTCGGTGGCAAGCCGCCGCGCCCATGGTGCGGCATACGCCACCTATGTCGGAAGCTGGCGCAAGCGCTTTCGCATCATCAAGGGCAAGACCGCAATCGCGCGCTACGAGGACAAGGACAGGACTGCGCGCGGCTTCTGCTCGACCTGCGGCACGCCGCTGTTCTACGAACGGGCGCGCTCGCCGCATATGGTGAATATCCCGCGCGCGCTGTTTTCGGGCCGCACCGGCCGTCAGCCGCTCTATCACATCGCCATCGAGGAGCTGCAGGAATGGGCCTATACCGGCGAGCCGCTGGTGCCGCTGAAGGGCTTTCCCGGCGTGGTCTGGCAGCGCTCGAAGAAGAAACGCCGCGCCGAGCAACGGTTCTCGGAACCGATGCTCTGATTCTTGTATTGACGCGTTTTCTTCACGCGAACCGCTTCGCACTTCGCTTGAAAACGCTATGCTGCGAAGACCCCTTCGAGCTCGGTCGCGAAGACGTCTGAGCGACGCAAATGACCTGCGAAGCGTTGGAGCGCCAGTGTTCGTTGTGGCCCATCCTTCGAGACGCGGCCTGACGGCCGCTCCTCAGGATGAGGTCGTAACAAGTGGCACGAAGTTAGACCCTCATGGTGAGGAGCGTGGCAACGCCACGCGTCTCGAACCATGAGGCCGAAGGATCGCCCCGGCGTCACAGCAATGCAGCCATGAGCCTCCTCCATTGATCTCCGCGTCGGGATCAGCATGATGCCTCACCCGCGCGCCAACGAGCCTCGCGGAAGGAGGAAACATGAAGAATCGCATTACCGGGCGTTCGGCCTTCCTGGCGCTGCTCAAGGACGAGGGCATCACCCATCTGTTCGGCAATCCCGGCACCACCGAATTGCCGATCATGCACGCGCTGAAGGACCATTCCGACCTCACCTATGTGATGGCGATGCAGGAGAGCCTGGTGGTCGCGATTGCAGACGGCTTTTCCCGCGCCTCGGGAAAGCTCGTCGCCTGCAACGTCCATGTTGCGCCGGGGCTCGGCAACGCGATGGGCTCGCTGTTCAACGCGAAATTCACAGGCACCCCGATGATCCTGACCGCGGGCCAGCAGGAGCAGGGCCACGGGTTGATGGAGCCGGTGCTGTTCGGCCCGCTGGTCCAGATGGCGGATCCGCTCGTGAAATGGGCGGTCGAGGTGACGCGGCTGGAGGACCTGCCGCGCATCGTGCGGCGCGCCGCCAAGATCGCGACCACGCCGCCGACCGGGCCGGTGTTCATCTCGCTCCCCGGCGACATCCTCAATTCCGAAGCCGGCATCGAGCTCGGACGTTCCACCCGCGTCGATACGCGCGTAAGACCGTCGGATGAGTCCTTGCAGGCTCTGGTCGCGCGCATCCTGAAAGCCCAGCACCCGGTGATCATCGCGGGCGACGAGATCGTGAAAAGCGACGCGCTCGCGGAGGCAGCCCAGCTTGCCGAGACGCTCGGCGCGCCGGCCTATCAGTGCTCGACGCCCTATGGCGCGCATTTCCTTTCCGAAAGCCCGTGCTTCATGGGTGCGCTGTCGCGGCTGCAGAAGCAGGTGCGCGAGGTGCTGTCGCCCTACGATCTCATGATCGTGCTCGGCGCCGATCCCCTGCGCATGTCCGTCTACAGCGAGGTCGATCCGATGCCGGACGGCATGCCGATGGTGCAGATCGGCCTGGTCGATTGGGACCTCGCCAAGAATTACGGCGCCGAGATCGCGCTGAAGGCCGATGTGAAGGAAACGCTGCGCGCGCTTATTCCCGCGCTGAAGGCGGCCGGCGGCGCCGCGCTGGAAAGCCGCGCGAAGAAAGGGCTGGATGAGCTCGCCGCGAAGAACTGGAGCGCGCGCCGCAAGCCGCTGATCGAGCGGATTTCGAACGCGTCCGGAAAATCCCCGATCGATCCGGATTATCTCTCGCTGCAACTGGTCGAGGCGATGCCCGACAAGGCGATCCTGGTCGATGAAGGCCTGACCTCGGGCCGCCAGCTCCTCTCGCTGCGCCCGCACCGCGACCGCTATGGCTATCATGCGCTGGCCTCCGGCGGCATCGGCTGGGGCCTGCCGGCCTCGGTCGGCGTCAGCCTCGCCAATCCCGACCGGCCGGTGGTGTGCTTCTCCGGCGACGGCAGCGCGATGTATTCGATCCAGGCACTGTGGACCGCCGCGCATCACAAGCTGCCACTCAATGTGGTGATCTGCAACAATGGCGGCTACCGCATCATCAAGCAGCGCCTGCTCGCCTTCCACGGCGACGACCATTATGTCGGCATGGATTTCGTCGACCCGCCGGTCGATTTCTCCGGCCTGGCGAAGTCGATGGGACTGGAGGCGATCAGGATCACCGATCCCGCCGAGCTGAAGCCGAAACTGTCCGATGCGTTCAAGCGGCCCGGCGCGAAGCTGATCGAGGTGGTGCTGAGCAATTCGGTCAATTGATTCTCCGTCATTGCGAGGAGCATCGCGACGAAGCAATCCATCTTTCCCCGAATCGAGGCATGGATTGCTTCGCTTCGCTCGCAATGACGATGGAGAGAGCCATGCGTATCACCTCCGTCCGCACCCACGTCCTCGAAGCACCGCTCTCGCAGCCGTTCGCCTATTCGCGTGCCTGGTACGATACGCGCACGGCACTGGTGGTCGAGATGGAGACCGACACGGGCCTTGTCGGCTGGGGCGAATGCTACGGCCCGGCGCGGATGACGGCGGCCATGGTCAACAGCGTCGCGCCGTGGCTGATCGGCGAGGATCCGCTCCGCACCGATCCCCTCTGGCGGATGATTTACGCGCGACTTCGTGACCACGGCCAGAAGGGCGTCGTGATCCAGGGGCTGAGCGGCATCGACATCGCGCTGTGGGACCTCAAGGGCAAGCATTTCGGCGTGCCCTGCTATCGGTTGCTCGGCGGCCCTCTGCGCACCGAGGTGAAGGCCTATGCGACCGGCCTCTACCGGCGCAAGTCCGGCAATCCCGCGAGATATCTCGCCGAGGAAGCGGCGTCCTATGTCGCCGACGGCTTTTCCGCCGTGAAGCTGAAGGTCGGCTTCGGCGTCGAGGAAGACGCCGCGATGACACATGCGGTGCGTGACGCGATCGGCGACGACGTCGCACTGATGGTCGATGCGAACCATGCCTATGATGCCGTCGCCGCGATCCGGCTCGGCCGCATGATCGAGCACCACGACATCGGCTGGTTCGAGGAGCCGGTGCCGCCCGAGGACATCGCGGGTTATCGCGCGGTGAAGGCGGCGATCTCGATTCCGGTCGCGGGCGGCGAATGCGAATTCACCCGCTTCGGCTTCCGCGAACTCCTCGCCTCGCGCGCCGTCGACATCGTCCAGCCCGACACCTGCGCGGCCGGCGGCCTCTCCGAATGCAAGAAGATCGCCGACATGGCGGAAGCCTTTGGCGTCAGGTACAACCCGCATGTCTGGGGCACCGGGATTGCGATCGCCGCATCGCTGCAACTGCTCGCCGTGCTGCCGTCGCACACGCCGGCGTCGCTTAAGCCCGCCGAGCCCATGCTCGAATTCGACCGCACCGAACACCCGATCCGCCAGGCGTTATTGACGCAGCCGATCGAGCATGTTCGGGGCGTCGTGCGCGTGCCGGACCGACCCGGGCTCGGCATCGAGGTGGATCGTGCGGCATTGGCGCGCTTTACGGTGGGGTGAGTGGTCCAAGGCGTGTACTCGATACGAAACGTCACGTGCCCAAGCTAAGGGCATCGTTCTATCGAGACGATCGCGCGAGACGTCGCGGCTGATCGGAATTTTCTTCAATCCTTGCGCAGGCCCCTTCCCATCGCCTCGTAGATCATCGTTTTCAGGTTCAATTGGATTCGTCCACCCTGTGTGGGCGCCATCACCATGAAGATTCCAATCATGTCGTCCACGGGGTCGACGAAATAGAAGCTGCCGCCGGCGCCGTCCCAACGGTATTCGCCGAGCGGCCAGTTCGTATTCGGAGGCGGCGAGGTGCGCACGGCAAAGCCAAGACCGAAGCCGCTGGTGGGGTTCGGAAAATAGAAGGGATCATGAATGATCCCGGTCTCCGGCCCAATCTGATCCGATGTCATCAGTGCGACTGTCTCACGCTTGAGGTATCGCTTGCCGTCCAGTTCACCTCCATTCAGCAACATCTGCAGGAAGCGGGCGTAGTCCCCTATCGTCGAGACCAGGCCCGCTCCGCCGGACTCCCAGCGCCCCGGCAACGCAGGATCGGTGATTCCGGCAACTCGAGAGCGATCGACAGGATATCCCCTGGCGATCAGCGGCCACTTCGCTTTATCCGCGACAAAATACGCAGTGTCGGACATGCCGAGCGGATCGAACAATCTCTGCTTTTCGAATTCGTACAGCGTCTGCCCCGAAACCACCTCGACGACACGGCCAAGCACGTCGGTTGAATGGCCATAATTCCAGCGCGTTGCAGGCTGATCGGCAAGTGGCAGCATTGCGATCCGGTCGGCGAAGTCCGCGTTGTTGAATTCTCCTGCATACAACAGGGGATTCGCATAGAGCTTCTGCACCTGGGTCTCACCGAAGAAGCCGTAGGTGATACCCGAGGTGTGCCGCAACAGATCCCTGATCGTTATCGGGCGTTTCAACGCCTCGAGCTTGAGCGGATACTTTCCTGCTTCATCGGAAATATCGACGCCGACCTTGGCGTCCGCAAAGGAATGAATGTATTTCGACACGGAGTCGTCGAGAGCCAGCTTGCCTTCGTCGACCAGCATCATCACCGCAACCGACGTAACGGCCTTCGACATCGAATAAATCTGGAAGAGCGTGTCCGGCGTCATCGGCAGCCCCGTGTCGGGGTCCCGCACGCCGAAGCATTCGAAATGGACAGGCTTGCCGTGTTGCTGGATCAGCAGAATGCCGCCGGGAATCTTGCCGGTCGTGATCTCATGGCGAATGGTGTCGTCAAGCTGCTTCAGGGCCGCGGGTGAAAGAGTTCCCGCGGCCGGCGTTTGAGGTTCGGCGCGCAGCTCAAACGCCCAGCCGGCGACCAGCGAAATCGCCAACGCTGCCGCGGCAAGGCAGCGCAGTGCGATGCTTTCAGTTTGCCATCGTCTCATGGGATGAGCAGCCCGAAGGTACCCGGGATGCGCTGACATTTCCGAAGGCGTCTGCTCCAGCAGCACGAACAATGTCTCCTGCTTGCGGTCGATAACCATATAGCTGCCGCAGGCGCTGTCTCATTAAGCTCGCCCAGCGATCCGGCGTCAACGCACCGTCGCCCCGCCGGATTATCGGATGGCTACCTCTCGCAGCGCGATCGGGACGGCGGGAGCAGACGGGCCTTCAAGAACGCGAGGCGGTTATGCATGGCGATTTCATGGCGATTTCTGAGATTGCCGAAGCATGGAGACGCGGGTTAACTTGCTGAACGAGGCACGGGGCGCGGCGGCGACTTCGAGAATTTGGCTAAAATAATTGGAGCCTCGCCGGGCGTAAAGGGCACTAAAATTACCGACATGCATGAAAATTCATCCATGAAAATCCATGGGCTGGGGCGTCCTCCGGGATGATTTATCGACTTTCGTTGTCCTCCTTGCGCGGACGCCGGATTTTTGCGCCGACAAGTAGCTTGACTTAGATCAACCGGGACCAACGGCATATGCGCTTAGATTCATCGAAAGCCAGGGGTGGGTACCGCGGCTGCACGGTCAACGCCCGCAAGGCGCCTGAAGGCGGATGCGCGTGGGTGGGCGCGACGGACCCGGGGGCCGCGTGATGCAGCTTTATGCTCCCAGCCCGATCGGATCTGACGGCGCGGATCGGATGACTGCCGCCGTGGCGGTGGCGTTTCGCACGAAGCTCCTGCTTTTCGTCCTATCGCTCGGCCTGATCGCCGTGGCGTGGTGCTGGATGGCGTGGCCGGCGCGAGTTGCAGCCATCGATCCCGCCGGCAAGCTCGGTTGCGTTTCCTACGCGCCGTTCCGGGTTGGTCAGACCCCCTGGAATTCCAGCGAGGTCATCCCCCCGGAACAGATCGCCGAAGATCTCACCACACTTTCCGGTCTATCCGGTTGTATCCGCATCTACTCGGTCGAGAACGGGCTCGACCAGGTGCCTGCACTTGCCGCGAAGGTCGGACTGAAGGTCATTCTGGGTGTCTGGATCGGACGCGACCCGCGGAAAAATGCCGACCTCATCGACACTGCCGTATCGCTGACAAAGCATTACCCGGAAACGATCACCGCGCTCATCGTCGGCAGTGAGGTGCTGCTGCGGGGCGATATGACCGCGGGCGATCTGCAGAAGACCATCCGCTCCGCCAGGGCTCGCGTCGGCATTCCCGTGAGCTATGCCGATGTCTCGGAGTTCTGGCTGCGCTATTCCGACGTCGGCAAGGAGGTCGATTTCGTCACCGTTCATGTCCTGCCCTATTGGGAGGACGTTCCGGTCCGCGCCGAAGATGCGGCGGCGCATGTGGGCGGAATCCACAGGCAGTTGGCTGCCGCCTTCCCCGGCAAGGAGATCCTGATCGGCGAGGCCGGTTGGCCAAGCGGGGGGCGCATGCGCGACGGCGCGCTTCCATCCCGCATCAACCAGGCACGTTTCCTCTCCGAGCTCGTCGAGCTGGCAAGACGGGAAAATATTCGCGTCAACCTGTTCGAGGCCTATGACGAACCATGGAAGCAGCAATGGGAAGGAACGGCCGGCGGCCATTGGGGTTTGCTGGATGGCTTAAGTCGTGAGCTGAAATATCCGCCGGGATCGCCCGTCGGCAATTATCCGTTCTGGAAGCTGCAGCTCGCGGCGGGGTTGGCTTTCAGCGCCTGCATATTCGCCGCGGCGTGGTTCTCGCGCGGGCGGGAGCCATCGAAAACGGGTTTGGCGCCAACGGGCTTGGCGCCGTGGGTTGGCGTGGCGGCGTCCGCTACTGTGGGCGGATGTCTGCTGGGCGTGAGCGTGGAGAAGGCGCTCTGTGAAAGCTATGGCCTCGTCGGCTGGTTCAACCAGGGTCTCCTGTTGGCCGCTGCGATAGCTGCGCCGCTGTTCGGCTCCCATGCGCTGGTGTCGGGTCGTCCGTTGCCGGGTTTCGCGGAATTGATCGGTCCGCGCGAGAGCAGGTCCCGATCGGTGCCGCGGCCGATCCTTGGGCTGATCCTGATCGTCACGACGCTGCTCGCAACGGAAACCGCGCTTGGCCTCGTGTTCGATCCGCGCGGGCGCGACTTCCCGTTTGCCGGCCTGACGATGGTCATTCTGCCCATCTGCACAATAGCGCTGCTCAACCGTCGGAAGCTGGACTCGGACCAGGTTGCCGAGGCAACGTTTGCCGGTCTGCTCGTGACCTCGGCGCTCTATATTTCCCTCAATGAGGGGTTTCACAATTGGCAAGCGCTGTGGACTTCGGCTGCGTATGTCGCGCTGGGCGCGGCGCTATGGGTGCCGCGTGCCGGAGTGGTCAAGCTCTCGATCATCCTTTCCAGGTTGCCCGGCAATGAGGCGCGCGCCATTCAACCGATCGCCGTCGTTTCGGTCGGCCAACCGATATCGCACAGCGGTGCGCCCCTGGCTCCACAGCGAAGGCCGCGTCGGAAAGTCGAATGTGATACGTAAGCTTCGTGCCGGCGCCGCGGTCCATTGCCCGGAAGTG
>CAWHQY010000076.1:0-33354 GCA_963831505.1 uncultured Alphaproteobacteria bacterium
TGAGACGAATTGCCCGATGAAAATGCTCGATTGCTCCTGCTTCGCCCAGATAAAGCTGTACCCATCCGCGCCAATACCAGCCAGGTGCCCAGTTTGGATTGAGATCAGTGCCCTTTTTTAGATACGCCGCTCCCTCTTCCGGATGACCAACGACGAATGCCAGCGCCATCCCGCAATGCACGAGAACTGCGGGATCATCCTTGGCGAGGTCTAATGCTTTTCTTGCCAACAGCTCAGCCTGTGCTGCCTCCGATGCGCGATCCTCGCCCAGACGCATAGCTTTTCGTTGCGAATAAGCAGCGGCAGCTTGCGCAACCGCCAAGGCAAATTCGGGATCGAGATTGATCGCCTTGTGAAAAAGCTCAAGAGCCTGTTCGTTCGCTTCTTTTGTAGATTTATAAAGACATGAAATTCCTTGCAGGTAGTAATCATAAGCCTGAAGGTTTTCTGTCGGCTTACGGCGGGATCGCTCTATTTCTGCCTGTTCGAGCTTGGGCGAGATTGCGCCGATAACGCTTGCTGTAACCTGATCTTGCAAGTCGAATACATTCTCAACTCCGCCTTCAAACCTATCTGCCCAGAGGTGGACGCCGGTTACCGCATCGATCAGTTGGCCCGTAATGCGAATGCGATTGCTTGCCCTTCGGATACTGCCTTCGAGCACATAGCGAACGCCAAGATCGCGGCCGACCTGCTTGATATCGACCGCTTTGCCCTTGTAGGTGAAGGACGAATTCCGCGCGATAACGAATAGGGATTTTGAACGCGACAGCCCGGTGATGATGTCTTCGACCATGCCGTCGGCGAAGTACTCCTGCTCGGGATCGCCGCTCATGTTCTGGAACGGCAGCACGGCGATGGAAGGCTTGTCGGGGAGCGGGAGTGGCTTTTTGGCGTCAGGGACCGAAGTAAATACAACTGGCGTAGCCATCCCAAGATGATCCCTCGATCTTGCTGCGTAGACGCGCACGGGGCGATCGATGTTCTTGAGGCTCTGCTCGCCCAGATCGGCGAACTCAACTGCGACTTTGCCGCGAACCTGGTCGTAAGCCGAAGACGAGATGCAGATGCCGCCAGGTTCGGCGATGCCCTCGAGCCGTGCCGCAACGTTGACACCGTCGCCTAGAATGTCATCGCCCTCGATCAGGATGTCTCCGAGGTTGATCCCGATCCGGTAGAGCATACGCCGGTCCTGCGGAATGGCGTCGTTGCGCTCGGCCATTACGGCCTGCACAGCTACCGCGTATTCAACCGCATCGACCACCGACGGAAACTCCAGCAACAGGCCGTCGCCCGTGGTCTTGACGATCCGGCCACCATGCTTTGTCACCAGTGCATCGGAGGCGGCGCGGTGTTCGCGGAGGGTATGGGCGGTGCCGACCTCGTCGAGGCCCATTAGGCGCGAAAAGCCAGCCACGTCAGCGGCTACAATAGCTGCTAGTCGCCGCTCGACCCGATTGCCGGTCAATTGAAGCCTCGCGATCGGAAAATCTCGCCTCCAACTATCAAACCATACTGAGGCGCCAGACGGCTAGAGCCAAAAGTCGGAGATGGGTCATTCGCGTCGGTTTAACGGCCCGCCCGCTACTTCCGGTCCTCCCCAATTTACGGACATCGCAAGACCGGACCTACTGGTCCGTTTTGTGCCAGGAACGGACTCATGCACCGCAGCAAACGGCAACGTCATTCGATCACCTCATCGGCGCGGGCGAGCAGTGCTGAACGTGACGGGTCGTCCGGTGCGAATATCCAAATGGGCGGCCCTTCTACTTTGGCGAAACAGACAAGAGACCAGGTCAGCTGCGGATCCGGCGGATCATGTAATTGTCGTAGGTGGCTTCGCAGACCTGATGCCACTGATATTGCTCGTTGCGGAACGCGGTCATCGAATCATACAGCTTCTTGAATTTTTCATTTTTCGCCGAAACCTCGGCAAAAAGCTCGTTTGTCGCCTTGAACGACGCGTCAAGAATTTCCGTCGAGAACGGCCGAAGCTGCGCGCCCGCCGCGACCAGCCGTTTGATCGCCTGCGCGTTGCGGGTGTCATATTTGGCGGTCAGATCCGCTGCGACCTGCCCGGCGGCAATCGTCACCATGTCCCTGATACGATCTTTGGAAGCTCGGCCCATTTCGCGCTATTGATGTAGAGGAAGCCGTTGGCGCATCCCTCCCACCAGCCGGGATAGTAGTAATAGGGCGCGACCTTCAGGAAGCCGAGCTTCTCGTCGTCATAGGGGCCGATCCACTCGGCGGCGTCGATCGTGCCCTTCTCAAGCGCAGGATAGATGTCCCCCGGCGGAATCTGCTGCGGCACGACGCCGAGCCGGCTCAGCACCTGCCCCGCCACGCCGCCGACACGGAATTTGAGGCCTTTGAGGTCATCGAGCGTCTTGATCTCCTTGCGGAACCAGCCGCCCATCTGCGCGGTCGTATTGCCGAAAGGGATGCCGTAGACGTTGAACGGTCGATAGAGCTCGTTGAGCAAGTCGAGGCCGCCGCCATAGGCGAGCCACGCGTTCATCTGCCGCGTATTGAGGCCGAAGGGAACGGCCGTGCCGAATGCAAACGCCAGATCCTTGCCGATGTAATAGTAGGATGCGCTAGTTGCCCATCTCGACGGTGTTGTTCGCGACCGCATCGAACACCTGAAAGGCCGGCACGATTTCACCCGGGCCAAAGACACTGATCTGGAATTTCTGCTCGAGAGATCGGCGATCGCCTTGCTGAACATCTCGCAAGCGCCATAGAGCGTATCGAGGGTTCTTCGGGAACGAGGTCGCGAGCCGCCAGCGCAGCGCGGGAGCGGACTGTGCGATGACGGGCGCGCTGACTACGGTGGAGGCAGCGGTAAGGCCGGCGGCCTTGAGGAGCTTCCTGCGGTTCATGGCCAGTCTCCCGTTGAGTTCAAGTACAAAATGCATGAGCGCATTTGGCCGACGTCGTGGTCGCGGCAGCCAGCCACGCTGGGGACACCTGCGATGACCAGAACCCAGTCTTGAGGCCGTGGCGCCGGTCAAGCTTTGTCAGACTATGCTGGCGGCCGGCGCCGACGATAAGTGAACGCTACTCTTCCAGAAACGAAGTTTCCACACCAAGCTCAGCTTCATTGCGGCGAGCGGCCACACCGCCGCTGTGCCTGCAAGCATTATGAACTCGCGTCGCCGCATTTGACCCCGCCGAGAACACCTCTTTTGCAATGCCCAAGCCCACCACTTAGCGACCGGCGCGCCGTGTGAGAAAATGTCTCAGTTGGGTCAAACGCTACAGGTCGTTTGCCGCTGGGCCGGACGCGAAGTCCGCTTTGGCCCGAAAACCGACCTGATTTCCAACGCCGAATCCGGCGGCACATGCTTCTCGTCCTCTGTAACCGAGCCGAGGAGTATGGCCATGCAGGATCAAGTGAATGCGACCCCCGCGCCCAAGCGAGTGCCGTGGAACAAGGGCAAGCTGACCGGGGCAAAGCCGCCGCTGCGACCCAAACACGTCTGGTCGATCCGGACGAAGCTCCAGATCGAAGGCCGCACTCGCGACCTCGCCATGTTCAATCTGGCGATCGACAGCAAGCTTCGCGGCTGTGATGTCGTCGCCATCCGGGTCGAGGATGTCGCCGCCGGCGGCTACACGGCGGATCGCGCAACGGTCCGACAAAGGAAAACTGGGCGGCCGGTCAGATTTGAATTGAGCGAGCAGACCCGCCAGGCGGTCGATGACTATCTAAAGGCCGCCAACAAAAGGCCCGGCGAGTTCTTGTTCACGGGCCGTCGCGGTCCCAACCGCAGCATGACAACCCGCCAATATGCTCGCCTCGTGTCGGAGTGGATCGGCAGCGTCGGACTGGATCCGAGGCTGTTTGGGACGCATTCGCTGCGACGCACAAAAGCGACCCTGATCTATCGGCGGACCGGAAATCTCAGGGCCGTCCAGCTTTTGCTCGGACATACCAAGATCGAAAGCACGGTCAGATATCTCGGCATCGAGGTCGATGACGCCCTGGCAATAGCGGAACAAGTTGATGTCTGAAATACCCGGGCAGAGCGGACATGCTCTGCCCGCCCTCTGACCGCCGGTTTGTGCCATCAACGGAAGAGCATATGCGCAAGCCACACAACCGCGTTCGCGCCTAGTCCTACTGCCTCAACAGGCGACGATCCGTTCATCGCTTGTTATGGCGGACTAGATTGTATTGATCCAGATCAACGGTCGGCCGACACCCTGGGAGGCCAGATACGTCTAGGGGGCTGGACACGGATATGATGGCGCAGCGGACAGTTGTGATCGTGGTCGATGACGATGCGGGCCTTTTGAAGAGCGTAGCACGGCTGTTAGCGCACCACGGCATCGAGAGCCGTACTTTCGTCTCGGCCGAGGCGTTGCTGGAGAGCGACAGCGTACAGACTGCAACCTGCTTGCTGCTTGACATTCACCTCGGGGGAATTTCGGAAATCGAGTTGCAGCGCCGCCTTGCTGCATCGGGGTCTACGTGGCCCGTCATCTTCATGACTGCGAACGACGACGAAGCCACGCGTAACCAAGCGATGGACGCCGGGTGCATTCGGCCTATTTGCGCAAGCCGTTTGCGCAGCATGTCTTGCTGAATGCCATTTCGAAAGCTGGGGCTTAGCCGACGCGGCCAATACAAAAACGCGCGGGGTCGTCACGTCCGTGTGGGGTCATTCGCGCCGTTTCGACAGTCAGCCGCTACTTCCGGTCTGCCCCCAACTCCGGGCATTCTCGGCGTCCGTCGGCATGTCTCAAAGGTGCCACTAAGCGACATCGCACCTTTATCGACGCATTTGAACGCCTTAATCTGGTAGCTCTCCCATCAATCCGCCACCAGCAAGTGACTTCGCCGAGCCAGTGGAATTACTGTTTCTGCCCCGTAGCTGCGCCGGTAGTTGTACCTGTCACCGGTAGTTGTACCTGTGCGCCGCACCTGACGCCGCTCTGTGCGCGCTGTGCGCCGCACCTGACGCCGCTCTGTGCGCGCTCATGCGCCGCGCCTGACGCCGCGCCATGCCAGCGGTCGGAGCCGCAGCAGTAGGAGCCGCAGCGGTCGGAGCCGCAGCGGTCTGAGCCTCAGCATCGGATACTGTTAGTACCGTAGGGGCCGCCGCGAGGCCGAACGCAGCCGCCAATCCCATCAGTGAAAGGGCCTTTCGGCGAGAGATCGTTTCCGACTTGATGATTGCACTCATGTCAAACCTCCCTGACTAGGGTCTGTAGCTAATATCAATTGAGTCTGAACCCTAGATGAACGATCTGCCAATGCACCCAATTCCAGAGTGCCTACGACCAAATTCCGCACCGCACCGAAATGACGCGATGTGCCAAAATCAGAAGTCGAGCTTCTCTGGATTTGCGGTGTCGCAGAAGTTATCTTGTGCAACTCACTAGGAATATTCCCTGCCTGCTGGTGAAGACGAAGGATGACCGACGACGACATTGAGATACGTCGCCTCGCACGGGAGGACGCTGTCCTCTATCGAGACATTCGACTGGAGGCTCTCCAAGCCAACCCGGAAGCGTTCGGTAGCACCTTCGAGGTTGAAGATGCTCAGCCGCTGAGTTTGTTCTCGGATCGGCTCGGCAGCTCTACAGTGCTCGGCGCGTTCCGCGACACAGAGCTCGTCGGCATTGTCGGCTTTGCTGTCCAACAGGGCCAGAAAGAAGCTCACAAAGGCGCGCTTTGGGGAATGTACGTTCGACCCGCCGCAAGGAATGCCAAGGTCGGTCGACGGTTGGTCGAAGCGGTATGCAATCACGCCCGTCAGCAGGTTGAGCTGATCCAGCTCAGCGTGGTGGTGGACAATGAACAGGCGCGGGGTCTTTACGCGAGATTGGGCTTCCTGGAGTACGGCGTGGAGAAGAACGCTCTGAAGCAAGCTGGCCGCTACTACGACTTGGTTCTTATGGCAAAGGATCTCTCGCGGCACTGAATTATTTTGCGACGCAGACATCGACTGCTCACCAGCAGGCACGATTTCCGCAATGGGAAGTTATTCGTCCAAGACCGCTTTGGTCGCCCAACTTGCAAGCGAATTCAACTTAGAAGTCGAATTGAAAAATATCATTCTCATCGCGTTTCGATTTTTTGAGTTTTTACACAGCCAGGGTCATCAACGGACCTTCGGCCGCGTCGAAGCTAGGTCCGATCATCCCTCAACAGCAGACATTCGAGGAGCAGCGTCATGTCCATTTCGTGCCAAAGCGGGCATTTTCGGAAATGGTGATTTCACGCCGCGAACAGCTTTTCAATCGTCTCTGGCAGGAAAGCTTCCGGCGGTAAGCGCTCGGGACCGATTAGGACAGCTGGGTAAGGCGAGAGGCGCCGCTCGGCCGCACGGAAAGTCACGCGGGCCCTGCGCGCTTTCGCCTCCGGACCGAACTCCACCCTGAGCTGCCTTGCAAGACGGGCTGCGATTCTCAGCCGGCGCATCCGTTCACGCCGTTCCCCGACATAGGGTGCGAAGTCGCGTTGACTCCAGTCGTCGACGCCCGAGAGTAGGATGTCTCTGATCAATCGCACATCCCGAAACGTAATCGAGACGCCCTGTCCCGTGATGGGATCGTTGTGACCGGCGGCATCGCCGATCAGCACGACGCCAGGTGCCGTCGGATCGTCGATCCAATGATCCTCGTTTGAAACTCCGTTCAGCGGGCCAACCGGCGTGCCGGCTGCAATCGCCTCGCCGAGCGGCAAACAGTTCAACCGGTAGGCGCGAAGCATCTGGGATTGCTTGTCCGGGCCGGAAAATCGTGCGCGGTCAACAAAATCGTAACAGGCATAGAGGCGGACCAGATCCTTGCCCTGCGGGAAGACCAAATAGTGAAGCCTGTCCTCGGTTCCGATCGCTTGCACATCGCGCGGCCAATCCGGCACATTGGCCACCAGCATGCCGCAGGTAATGCTATGCGGCGGATCGGCTTCGAGGCGAAACTGAAGCCGCGTCCTGACTTGCGAGTTGCGCCCGTCGGCTCCGATGATAAGGCGGGGCGACAGCGTCGTCGTGGCCGTCGTGGACAAAGGACACCGAAGGCCGCGTGCCTGGCGTCACCCCGATGTTCTCGACGCCCCTGATGAACCGAACGCCGCCCGCAACGGCCGCGTCGTGAAAGACATTGCACATCAGCGGATGACCGATGCACAACGCTCCTGGGGCTTCAGGATGCATCACGGTCAGATCCATCGCATGCTGCTCGGCGGCATTCGGCGCCAGATTTCATCGTACAGAACGTTGCGCAAGATGGTGAGGCCGCCGTGCCCGTTCAGCAGATCGAGCAGATCGAGCCGCTTCGCTTCCGCGACGCCCCAGGGAGCGATCCATTCTCCGCGAACCCGATCGGGAAAGACGGTCTCGCGTTCGAGCACGACGATCTCTATACCCTCGCGGGCGAGCACGGTCGCCAGCGCACCGCCGCCAATGCCTCCGCCCACAATTACAATATCTGGCGATGCACTGGTCATCATAGTCACCTTCGATCGGCAATCGACTGCGCGAAACGGGACTATGGAGCGACTTTCAACGATTGGCGATAGGCAACAGCGACGTTGTGAAATACGGCTTCAAAGTCCGATAGTTCGGCAGCGCTCCCTGCCCAGCCAGCGATTGCCGTTGGCAAGGAAGGCGCTTCCATGTCGCTTGTGGTCAATCGCGTCGTTATGACCCTGTGACCGCGATTTCCGGTTTAGCCCAACGAGCAGACATTCTCGCCACCTGTCGTCATGTCGCTAACGGGCCAAACTGCCACACGGCGCAAGGACCCCGTCATGTTCGTTCTTGCACCGACAACGGACTCGGTTTCTACTATGCGCGGCTGGTCATATCTTCCCGCCCCAAGGAACAACTCCTTGCCCCGCCTAACCGACCAAGGCTTGCAGAAAATAAACGATCTGGCTCAGCATTACGGAGTCAGTGCCGACGCGGTGATGACATTGTTGCAGGCCCTCCTGAACAGCAAAGGCACGATGGCGCAGTTTGACCATCGCGAACTAGGTGGTGCCGGGCAGTGGATGCCGGGCGGCATGACGATGGTCGGCGACATGTTCAATCACGGCCTCAAGGCGAAGGTCGACGGCTTGTGTTCCGAGCTGTCACAAATCTTGGCTATGCAACCCTTCGTGCCGTTCCCCGCGGGCTTTCAGTCACAGTCACAGAGGCAGGGCGGCGGCCAGCGGGAGCGAGTCCACGACTTCCTGGATACAGGTTCGGTCAGCCTATTCATACCAGAGACACCCGGCCAATCCTCAGGTCAATGGTGGCCAGCGGAACTAGGGTTTCCCAACGGGACTGGCGCGCAGAACCAAGTCCGCTATGCTTATTTCAACGAAATGCATCGGCTGGCAGTAGAGCTGAATGGACACGTGACCGTCTACGACACGCTAGATCACCAGATCAGCGGCGTCTCTCAGCAGCAGGGGCGCGGCGGCTCGCTTACCCTTACCAGCCAGCGTGGGACAGTTAGTGTCTCAACTCTGCCGGTCGTCTCGGTGGACGGCGTGCAAACCAAGGCTCCGGAAGAACCGCAGGTGACGCCTGCTAGCGAGCCGTATCGGCCCGGCAGCGCCCAGGAAACGGACATCTTCGCTAAAATCGAGCGGCTGGCCGAATTGCACAACAAGGGTATTCTCTCATCGGAAGAATTCGCAGCCAAGAAGGCGGAGCTTCTCTCCCGGTTGTGAGCGACTGCCCTAATCACCCGTGATCGGACATGCTGGCAATGGTCAAAGTGAGAAGAACTCAGTACGAGTATATATCTTCCGCTTTGCACTTAAACTCGGACACCGCTCGACGCAGCCGGCACTTCGCTTTTGTGCCACAAGCAGACTCAAGCGCCGCTGCGAACGGAGGCGGTCTATGAAAGTCGAAAGCGGGCACCGAGGTTGCAGCGTCGTAAAGGCAGGATAGCTTCACGATCTATGTTGCAGTGCTTCTATAAATGCATTGCGAAGAGCTGGCGCGCTGACCCTTATATTCTGGCAGACGAGGCGACCCGGCATTAACATCGGGGCCGTGCAGTCGAACTGGATGTCGCCAATGAATGAAGCGAGCGCGACATTTGCGTGGGGGAACCTATCTGAGGACTTCGCTCTGTTCAGAACGCTCAGTTCGGAACAGCGGATGACGGCTCTGAACGCAATGGTTCGCCTGGATCTGGTGCGGGGAGAAAGGCTCGTTGCCCAAGGGGGCCCCTCGGACTCATTGTTTTTGGTGCTGCACGGTGCGCTAGCTGTGTGCCGAAATGGCGAGCTCGAACCTCTCGCCGAGCTCCGTGCCGGCGAATTGGTTGGTGAAATCGGCTTCTTCGCAAATGTCCCGCGCACTGCCAATGTAATTGCCATCCGCGACACCAGCGTGCTCGTGTTGACACGTACAGCCTACCAGAAGCTTGCCAGGGACGCCCCCGCCATTGTTGAGGCAGTACTTGCGGCGCTCGCGCTCCGTTTTGGCAAGGAGACGGCGCGCCTCGCGCCGCTTCGCGCGTCGCCAAAGGCCAGAACGGTGGCCCTAATCGAAGGTGGACGCGAGCTGTTGCCTGGCGCCTTTGATCGTCGAATGCGCGATGGGCTCGCCGCCACCGATGCGGAGATCGTCGATGTCGCCCGCGTCAATTCCAAGTTTCCCGGGCGAGCCCCGGATGCGCCCGATGTCGCTGAATGGCTCAACAGACTAGAACACGCCGCGCCGCTGGTAGTTTACCTCGGAGATCACGATGCCAATGCCTGGACACGCAAGGCTATCCGCCAGGCCGACATGGTTGTGTTCGGGTGCCGTGGCGATGCGCCGGTGGGACCCTTAACGGATGTCGAGGCTTTTGCCTGCGAGGTTCACCCAAGGTCGGCGCGACGCCTCGTTCGCGTTCATGATCGACGGAGCAGTCACGTCAGTGGAACCGCGGCCTGGCTTGCTCGGCTGCCCTCCTTCATGCATCACCATGTCGCTCTGGAGGATCAAGTTGATTTCGACAGTCTGGTCCGTTTCCTGTCGGGTCGCGCGATTGGATACGTCGCCGGCGGCGGCGGAAGCCTTGGATCGGCGCATGTGGGGGTCTACAAGGCCTTCTGCGAGCTTGGCGTGATATTCGATATCTTTATCGGCACCAGTGTCGGCTCTGCCATGGCGGCCGGATTTGCGAAGAACCTCGAAGCCGAGGATCTTGAGCGCGGCACGCACGATATTTTCGTCAGGAGTCGCAGCTTCCGGCGGCCAACCTGGCCGCGTTACGCCTTGCTGGATCATAAGGCGTTCGATCGGGCGCTCGCCCGTCAATTCGGCCACGACTGCCGGATCGAGGATTGCTGGCGACCTTTCGCGGCAGTCGCAACCAATCTTTCGACCCATAATCTGGAATTGATCCGCTCGGGATCGCTGTGGCAGGCGGTGCGTGCCTCAAGCGCAATTCCTGGATTATTGCCGCCGTTCTACACGCCGGAAGGTGCGATGCTTGTCGATGGATGCCTGATCGATAATGTGCCGCTGGCACCGATGCATCAACTAAAGAGTGGCCCCAATCTGGTTGTGCATTTCGGCGAGCCGGCGGCTGAGCTGTTTGATGTCGCGTATGATGCGTTGCCCGGACGGCTTGAGCTGGTCGCGGCAATGCTGATGCCGTTTCGTAAGAAGCTGCTTCCCGCCGCGCCGAGTGCCGTCAACGTGCTGTGGCGAAGCCTCGTGGCGCATCAGCGCTACGATACGTTGCCGACGGGACCACTCGATCTGGTAATACGCCCGCCCTGTCCGCTCGGGATCGATGTGACGGACTTCGACCGCCATACGGAGATTTTTCAGGCGTCTTACCTTTGGGCTCGACAAGCTATCGTGGCGCTGGAAGCAGAGGGCAACCCGGCAATGGCCGCCATCCTCGCTGCCGGAAAGCCAGCAACAATGCGAGGTGCCGTGCTCGTCGAGCTCGCCAGTAGTGCTCTATCCAGCTGAGCTACGGGTGCGTCTCGCCGTCCACTTCGCCGATTGGCCGCGCCTCGGGATCGGCCTCAGATATTGATCAGGCCCAATGTCCGGTCAGGGTCAAACTGAGAAGTCCGGGCGCGCAACTGGGAAGTCCGCTTTGCCCCCGAGATCGGAAGTAGTCCGGGACGACTGGCATGGGATCACTGATAGGCCCAATGTCCATTGGGTCGAGCTCGAGAAGTCCGGGCGCGCAACTGGGAAGTCCGCTTTGCCCCCCGAGATCGGAAGTAGTCCGGGACGACTGGCATGTCGCTTTCGTGCCAATTTCGGAAGTTGCGGCGTTATTCAATCACCTCATCGGCGCGCGCCAACACAGAGGGCGGGATGTCGAGATCAAGCGCTCTTGCAGTCTTGAGGTTGATAACCAATTCGAATTTGGTCGGCTGTTCGACCGGTAAGTCCCCCGCGTTTGCGCCCTTCAATATCTTGTCGACGTAACCGGCAGCCCTCCGGAACAAGTCCGCGTTGTCCGGCCCGTAGGACATTAGGCCGCCTTGTTCGAGATAACCGCGGGTCGGATGGATTGTTGGCAGTCTCGCGGCGAGAGCCAGGTTGCTGATGTAAACCCAGTTCGTGTTCATGAGTCCGTCGGCACAAGCATAAAGCGCGTCAGCCCGTCCTCTAACTGAGTCGATGGCAGGAGCGACATCTTCGGTTCGGCGGATCGGCAAGTTAACAGTCTCGATGCCGAGACCATGAGCCGCCGTCCGCATTTCCTCCATCTCGAGGACAGCTGCGGGATATCCACCGTTCGCCATGATAGCCAATCGTCGGAGATCGGGCCGAATTTCCCGTAACAACTCGAGGCGTTTTCCGGTGAGATCGGCAGATTGGATGGACAAGCCAGTGACGTTGTTTCCCGGGCGCGACAGGCTGGCGATTATTCCGGAGCCGACCGGATTATTTGCCAACGCAAAGACGACTGGGATCGTTGAAGTGGCCTGCCGAATTGCCGGGACGGCTGCGCCACCCGACACTATCACGTCGACCTTAAGCCGCGCGAGTTCAGTTGCAATCTCGTAATAGAGGTCACTTCGCCCATCGGCCCAGCGAACCTCCATCACAACGGTGCGGCCTTCTATCCATCCAAGCTCACCCAGTCTCTTTGTAAAGTCAGCAACCCAAGGCCCCCACCCCGCACGGGTACTCACGCTTAGGAAACCGATTTTCGGGATCTTTGATTGCTGCGCGCCCGCCACGACCGGCCACGCCGTCGCCGCGCCGATGAAACTCAAGAACTCTCGTCGCCTCATTGCCAGTCCTGTCTCTGTGATCCGAACAACGTAATCGATTTTCGACGGCATTCCAAACGCGAGAATGTCCGGTTAGGGTCTTGGTCGTGTAAAAACGGGTTGAGAAGGGACGTCAGTACTGGGAGCAAAAGCCCGAGTGGGTTTCAGGCCACGATCGCAGCCATCAGCGGCCGGATCCCGACGATGTTCATGACCCGGGTCAGATTATAGGCCAGGACCGAGAGAGCCATCTCGGCGGCTACTTTTGGAAGCGTTTTGGTGAGGAAGTGTGTCGCCCCCATGCGGGCCTTCATCGTGCCGAACGGATGCTCGACCGTCTCGCGACGCTGGCGCATGGCTTGTGGGTTTGCATCAAGGCGCTGCTGCACAGCTTCGAGCAGATGCTCATGCTCCCATCGCGGAATCCGCCGCTCTGGCCCTGTCGTGCACTGCGATTTAAGCGAGCATTTTTGACAGGCTGTGGTCCAGTAGCGCCTTATCCGCTTGCCATCTTCCTCGTTCGTAAAGCGATACGGCAGCTGCTCCCCAGCCGGACAGCGATAGGCGTCTTCCTCTGGTAAATAGACAAAGTCCTGCTTGCCGAAGCGGCCATCTGACTTGGCACCCGATGTCTGCGGCTTGGGCAGAGTTACCGTGATGCCGGCCTCGTGGCATGCGAGGATCTCCAGGCTGCTGAAGTAGCCGCGATCGGCAACGGCCTCGAGCGTCTCGGTCTTGAGAACAGCCTTGGCCTGCTTGGCCACATTGGCCAGTTGCGCCCGATCTGAGCCGCTGTTCGTTACCTCATGCGTCACAATCAGATGATGCTCGGTATCCACGGCGACCTGCACATTGTAGCCGACGACGCCGGAACCACGCCCGCTCGTCGCCATCGAACGGCTGTCGGGATCGGTTAGCGAGATTTGCTGGTCGGGCGAAGCAAGCATCTGCTTCTCGTAAACGGCAAGCTTGCCCATTTCCTCCTTCAGCTTCGTCAGTTTCTCGGTAAGCCTCGTCACCTTCGCGGCCAGTGCCTCCGTCGGCTCCTGCCGGTCGGCCGTGTCAAGTTGGCTCAGATAGCGCGCGACGCTCTCCTCCAGCTGGGCACGCCGCCGTTCCACCTTCGCCCGCGTGAAGTTCTTGTCCCGGTTGTTCACGGCCTTGAACTTGCTGCCATCGATGGCAACGCTCGCCGTCGCGAGGAGGCCCATCTCGCGGCAGAGTTCGACGAAGCGAGCACATACCTTGCGAAGCGCCAGGCCATTGTCTTTGCGGAAGTCTGCGATTGTCTTGTGATCAGGTGCGAGCCGACCCAGCAGCCACATCACCTCGACATTGCGTCCGGCCTCGCGTTCGAGCCGCCGGCTCGACTGCACCCGGTTCAGATAACCGTAAATGTAAAGCTTGAGGAGAACCGAGGGGTGGTACGATGGCCGACCTGTCGCCGCCGGCTCCACCCCCTCAAAGCTCATCTCTGCCAAATCGAGCGCATCGACAAACACGTCGATCACCCGAACAGGGTTGCCCTCGTCAATGAAATCATCGAGGCATTCGGGCAATAGCGTCCATTGCCCACGATCGGCCTGCTCAACGAAGCGCCTCATCAGCTCCCCCCGCAGAATCACGAGAGAATCATAGCAGGAGCACAGCGTTTTCACACAGCCAGGGTCAACAACGGTCCTGACGGCCCCGAAACGAGACTTCTGCTCTACCCCGATCAACGGACATCGTCAGACCGCCCCGGCATGTCTCAAACGTGCCAGCAACTGACTGATGCAGCGCAACAAAGGCTAGGTTATTCGATCACCCTATCCGCACTAGAGATCACGCCATGGTCGAGCGCAACGCGGGCGTGCCGGCCAACCTGGCAACGCGCAAATAGCGGCCCCCGCTTGCGTCCGCGGCCCAGAGGCGCGCTCTAGGGCCCGCCGAAAGTCGGGCGTCCTTTCTGACGCCTATGGAGCGCGCCGGACGCGGTCACTGACGTCGCCGACTGCGACCCGAACAAACCGAACCGGCGCGCTGACGCCGCGCAACATCGCCGTTTCTTCGAGCCGCTCCCGATCCGCCAGCGCCGCTTCCGTTTCGGCGTCTTTCGCCACGGCTTCTGATACGATCACCTCGCCGCCGCGACACTGATGTTCGAGGCGGGCTGCGATATTCACGGTGGCGCCGAAGTAGTCGAGCACGTCGCCGGTGGTGACTGCGATGCACGATCCGGCATGAAGTCCGAGCTTCAACACGATGGGCGTCGCACTCGTGCCTCCGCCCTGGGCGGAGTTGAAGCTTGCGACATCGTCCTGGATCGCGAGCGCCGCGCGGACTGCGTCATCGGGACGTGAGAAGGCGGCCATCACCGCATCGCCCACGGTCTTGACGACGAAGCCATGATTGCGCTCCACCCGGTCTGACAGGAAAGCGAAATGGTCGCGCACGAGGTTGTAGGCTGTGACGTCGCCCAGCGCATCGTAGAGTTCGGTCGAGCCCTTCAGGTCGGTGAACATGATTGCGATCCAGCCGATCTCGGCGTTGTCGCCCGGACGAAGCAATTGTTCCGGACAGAGCCGACGGAAGGCGGGCATGGCGATCACCCGCTCGCCGGTCAGCGCGTCCTGAGCCCAGTTGCGGTCCTCGACGACGAAGACGAGCGGCCTGTCGCTCTCGTTGCGGATCACGAGCTCATCCCTGCCATTCACCCCTTCAAGCAGAATGTCGCGGCCGCGCGCCACGAGCGTCGGGATGACGCCGTCGGCGCCGATTTCGCGATCAACTTCCGCGCCCGCCTCGACGGTCCGAAAGCGGTACGGGCCCGGAGCCAAGGAGAGATCAAAGGTCTTGGCCGACTGCGCCGCAACCTCGCCCTGAAACTTGATGTGCCGCGCGGCGCCCTGGCCGAGCACGCACATCTCCCCGTCCGGCAGCGGACGAATCCAGGGCTCGGGATGGAAGGTCAGTTCGACATTGCGGCTGAAATTGCGCTCGTAGTCGATGTTGCAGGAGGAGCAATGCGCCCCTTTCGGCAGTTCGTGAAGTCGGCTTACGCGGGACTTCGCACCGCGGCAGCGCGGGCATAACAGATCCCATCCCATCGCCACGATGCCGATCCGCACCGCCGCCAGAAGCAGCTCCACTGCGTGGTCCGGCGGGACGGACCATAGCTTCGCCAGCGCCATCGGGCGAATGCTGCGCAGATCGACGATCGGCGCATGCCGCAAGAAATCGATGAGGTTCGGCGCCAGATCATGCGAGGCAGGGTTAAGCGAGAGTTCCGCGCCAAGCGCGTCGAGCCGCTGGCGGGCGGCGGGCTCCACCAAGTCCTCAGCGCTCCAGCCCGGGACAAGCGCGGGACCGTCGCTCTCGCGAATGAGCCGCTCGATCATGGCCATGGCCTTGCCGAACTCGGCGTCGAAGACACCAGCATGCGTCCCCACGAATCCGAGGAGACCGGCGGGCTCGGCCATGCCGGTCACCACCAGCCGACAGCCCGCGCTTTCGGCAATGAGCTCACAGGCCCACTCCCACCGCCGCATCGGGCCGTTTCGGTACTGCCGGACTTGGAAAAGGCGGCGATTCTCCTGCCATTCGCCGAAATCCTCCTCCCATCGCGCCGGAAAGGGTCCGACCTTGCCATGGACGAAGCGGTGGACACGGCCCTCACCGTCGACCCGTTCCTCGAACCGGAAGGGCGCGAAGCCACTCAACTCCCAAAGGCGGGCAGTGTCGGAGATGAACGGCCATATCGCCGCTGCCGGTTTGGCGAAACGCCTTTCCTGGCGGTAGCGGTAGATTGCCGTCATTCGATTGCGTCGCGAAGTTGGCCGGAACTGGCGGAGGCAGTCATCCCCTGACGCGCTATATTTTTTGGCAGCACTTCGCCGCGGTCGGTAAAGGCAATGTCGAGTCGGTCGCGAACCTGCTCGTAGGCGGCATGAGAGAGCGAAATGCCGCCCACTGCCGCGACGCCCTCGATGCGGGCGGCGAGATTGATGCCGTCGCCCATCAGATCACCGTCGGCCTCTGCGACGACGTCGCCCAGGTGGATGCCGATCCTGAAATCGAGCCGCCGATTCGGAGGAAAGGCTTGCGTTGCGGCTCTCGGATGTGCGCTGGATTTCGAGTGCGCACCGGGTTGCCGCGACAACGCTACGAAATTCAGCGAGAAACCGTCTCCCGTGTGCTTGAACACGCGGCCATTGTGCGCGACCACCTCGGGATTGATGACTTCGGCGCGCAGCGCTCTCAGCCGCGCCAGCGCTCCCTCCTCGTCCGTGCCGGACAGGCGCGAGAAGCCGGCGACGTCCGCCGCCAAAACAGCCGCCAGGCGCCGTTCCACCCGTTCTTCAGTCAAAAAACGCCCCTGAAATCGAAAATCAACCGAGTTCATCAAAGCATGGCAGGCTGCTATCGGGCTAGGGCCAATGTCCGAGAATGGGATGGTCCGGCTGTGCTCCAGCCCTGTCAGCGAGCCAAACTGGCAAGGGGGCACCGAAGACAAAGGAGCACGCCATGTCCCAGAAACTCGACAGCAAAGTCGCCGTGATCGGCATCGATATCGGCAAGAATTCGTTCCACATCGTTGGCCAAGATCGGCGTGGAGCCCTGGTGCTGCGCCAAAAGTGGTCGCGTGGCCAAGTGGAAGCGCGGCTTGCCAACCTGCCGCCGTGCCTGATCGGCATGGAGGCCTGCACCGGGGCGCATCATCTCGAGCCGCAAACTTCAGGCGCTCGGCCACGACGCCCGGCTGATGCCGGCGAAATACGTGCGGCCGTATTCCAAAGGTGAAAAGAACGACTATCGCGATGCCGAAGCGATCCATCCGCATCACTATCCGGCAAATTGTCGAGGGCGACGATGAGGATTGACGTCGATCTGCCACTCAACGACTGGCGCCAGCCGCTGCCGTGCCTGTCGCAGACCTACATAGTTGACGTGACCTTTATGTCCTCAAGCTGGCCGTACGGCGCGGACGATCCAGATCAGCAAGACCGCGCCGATGAAGCCGCAAATCAGGTAGCCGAACCATCCCCCAAGGACGATGCCGAAGTAGCTCAAAATGGCGCTGGCAATCGCCGCGCCGACAATACCGAGCACAATATTCATGATCAGTCCCATGCTACTCTTCATGAATTGCTCTGCCAGCCAGCCTGCAATCCCGCCGACGATGATGGCTGCGATCCAGCCCACTCCAGCATCTCCCATCGCTCATCTCCTCGCAAAGGCGCAACGTGCGCCTTTGCACGTCGCGCCCAGTAAACGGCTGACGATTGATCTGCATCAACCCGCAATGGCTTGCCGCGACTAACTCGCGAGGACATTCGACCAACCCGAGGGAAAACATCATGTCCAAGGACAGCAAACCGACGAAAAAGGCCACCGTGTCCGAGGACAGCAAACCGACTGAAAAGGGCACCGTGTCCAAGGACAGCAAACCGGCTGAAAAGAGTGCCGTGTCCAACGACAGCAAACCGACTGAAAAGACCACCGTGTCCAACGACATCAAACCGACTGAAAAGGGCGCCGCTGGCGAGACGCCGGTTTTTGACTTCACCAAACTTATGAGCCAGTTCCGACTTCCAGGCGTCGACTTCGCGGCGCTTGTGGACCGTGAACGGAAGAACATCGAAGCTCTCGCCAAAGCGAATAGGATCGCTTTCGAGGGCTGGCAGCGCCTCGTTCGTCGGCAAGCAGAAATGCTCCAGGAAACGATGAAGAAAGTGGTTGCCGATGCTGGCCAGGAAGACGCCAAAAAGAAGCGCGCGGATCTCGCCAAAGAGGGTTTCGAAAAGGCCCTGGCTAACATGCGAGAACTAGCGGAGATGACCACCCAATCTCAGAAAGAGGCCTTCGACGTGGTTCGCAAGAGGATCGAAGAGAACGTGGAAGGCATCCGAAACTTTGGAAAAAAAGCTGGCAAATGAACTGCATCCCCGGCAGGTGCCGGGATAAACTACTCACGTCTTCCGCAGACGCCTCGTGCGATTGGACGAACGAGTGGTTGGGGACGGAGATGTTTTTTGCTGCTGCAAGGTGCGGGTTTCACCATCGAGTGCTCCGAGGTGATGGATCAGCACAATGAGCAGGCCCGGTTCCTGTGGATTACAGCCCGGTCGGCCGCAGACGCCGCGACCTAGCATCGCTTTGGCCGTAACGAGCGGCGCTGCAGATCAAGGCGATCGAGGAAGGCCTGCTGCCGCGGGGCGCATGAAGCCGCCTCACGGTTCCTGATGATCCAGGATTTGCCGGACAACGAAGGTTTCCGCGCGGCGCCAGGCCTTGTCGTTGTCGCCGCGGAAGGTGACGAGACGATCGAACACGACATTCCGCGTTTTCACGTCGATGATGTCGAATTTCGCCCATTGCACCAGCGTGCTCATCTTGTGAAAGCTGCTGATCAGGAGATAGCCGGCGCCGGCCGCCTGCGCCTTGCCGAGCAGCTGATCCGCATCGATGTCGCCGACCGAACAGGCGTTTGGCGGACAATCGAGGGCGACGTTTCGCATCTTTCCGCTCGCCGCCAGATCGCTGCGCAACGACGGCTTCGAATTCGCGCAGGCGCCGGAAATGGTCGGCGCTCTGATCGATGACCTCGCCCGAGGTGTCGACATAGTGGATTTCGGCGACCGCCAGCACCGGCGCCTCGCCTTGCGCCCGGCCTTGCCGAACAGGACCGGCGCAGAGAACGGCGGCGGCGATCAAAGCGAGGCCCACTGACGTAGTTTCATCGGCTTTTCCATCGAGATGAGCTCCCTTTGTCGTTTGCCACGTTGCGATGCTTCGAGTTCGTCGCTATTCGCCTGTTCCAGCAGACGGCGCTGGATCAGCCAGCGCGCGCCGCGGCTCCAGGCCGACGTTGGCGCCCATGCGCAGGTCGGTCTGCTCGACGTCGACGAGCGCCCCGGATCGGGCGTCGCGAATTTTGTAGGTCACCGCGTATTCCGTTCGGCTGATGCGCGTGACGATCCCGATCATCGACTGGTCGGCGTCAAGGCCGGCGGCGATCCTGGCTTCGCAACCGTCGCAATCGTGCAACTTGCCGGCTTTCGCCGCTTCGTCGTTCGCCGCGCCGACGTCGACCAGTTGGTAGCGCCCGGATTCCGCGATCAGCCGACGGGCCTCTTCGGTCGAAAGCCGCAATTGCTCGCGGTCGATGTCGTCAGGGGGGATGTAGGCCGCGCCGGCGCTGAAATCCTCCAGTTCGAACGGAAAGACCGCGAGTCTTGATCGGCGGCGGCGCGACGGTTCGGCCGCCGCGGCGACCGCGAGCCCTGCCAGAACCATCGCCGGAGCGAGGATGAAAGCAATGCCGCGCATGGATCGAACCCTCGGAGTTGCCAAATCGTCGCCATATCGCCCGATCCGCGCGCCGTCGCGAAACGGCAGACTTTCCCTGGATTGACCGGGTGAAATGCCCGATCTTGCCTCGCCGCGCTTTCTTCCCGACGAAATTTGCTTCTAAATGCGAAGGAGAATGGGAGGGAGCTTGCAACAGGCACCTGAGTTCCGCGGCGGGCCCGCGCGCGCGCCATCGATCTGAAGCTGCGGCTGGCGTTGCGCGTCGCGGCGCTCGCGGCGGTTTGCTTCCTCGCGGTCGCGGCCTACGCCCTGTTCGACAGCGACCGCGTCGCCAGGGCCAAGGCGAGCCGCATCGCCGAAATCGTCGCCAAGGATATCTCGCTGCAGCAGGCGCAGGCGCAATGGTTCTCGCTGTCGCCCAAGCCGAACGCCGGATTTGCAACGGGTCGCGACGCCTTGATGGAGCCGGGCCTCTGCATCGCCTATCGGGACAAGGTCGGCGACCTTTCGCCAGGGCGTTTGCAGCGGCGCACTCGCCGACGAAATCGCCGCGCCCGAAAGTTTCGCCGCGCTCTATCGCGCCATCTTTCGTCCGGGCGAACCGATCTCGATGCCGCTGCTCGATCGAGGGCAAGGCCCGGGGCGTGGCGGTCGCGACCTTCGATCCCGCCACGCAGATCGGCCAGAGCTGGCGCGAGGCGAGCCGCCTGCTCTCGATCATGGCGTTCGCGCTGGCCGGGCTTTGCCTTGCGGTCTATGCCGCGCTGGCGCGCGCGCTGCGGCCGACGCGCGTCATTCGCGCCGGGCTGAAGCAGCTTGCGGCGAACGATCTGTCGGCGCGCCTGCCGCGTTTCGATCTCGCGGAACTGTCGGCGATTTCCGACGTCTTCAACACGCTGGCGCAGAAGCTGCAGGCCACGCTCGCCGAACGCAACGCGCTGACGCGAAAGCTGATCGCGGTGCAGGACGAGGAGCGGCGCCATCTTGCCCGCGAGTTGCACGACGAATTCGGCCAGTCGCTCACCGCCATCGCGGCGCAGGCCGCCGCCGCCGCCCATACGGCGGAGCGCGAATGTCCGCCGCTGCTCGAGGAATGCCGGGGCATCTCGCGCACGACGGCGGGCATGATGGAAACGCTGCGCGGCGCGCTGGTGCGGCTGCGTCCGCCCGACGTCGAGGAACTCGGCCTCACCCTCAGCCTCGAAAGCCTGGTTGCGAGCTGGAACGGCTTCGAGAAGGGCCGCACCCGGTTCGACATTGCCGTCATCGGCAAGGTCGACGATTTGCCGCCGAGCGTCTGCGCCAGTCTTTATCGCATCGCGCAGGAGGCGATCACCAATGCGGCGAAGCACGCCCAGGCCAGGCGCGTGCAACTGCGTCTCGAGGCAGGACGCGGCCGACATCGTGCTGAGCGTCGAGGACGACGGCGAGGCGACCGGCGGCAGTCTCGCGCCAAAAGCCGGCATGGGACTGCTCGGCATGCAGGAGCGGGTCGCTTCGCTCGGCGGAACGCTGCGTTTCGAGCGGCCGCGCCGGCGGCGGCCGAGGCTGGTGCATTGCGATCGGCGTCGCCGTGGCCTGTCGTGGTTGCTGGGGCCGGGAAAACCTTCAGCGGCCCATGCGCGGGTCGCCTTCATCGTGCCCAGGACCGTGCGCGGGGACCGTCGCCATGCGGTGTGGCGTGCCTGTCGCTCAGTCGTGTCCCCATCGTTCGGCCTGACGCGCCCAATGCGTCCTCGATTTGGCATGTCTAACCGAAGGCCGTCGTCGCTGCGCTCCGCCTCGATCTCAAGACCGCAACGGCTGCGCTCAGCTTTCTTCCCCTGGCCGCTACGCGCCCATTCCTCGCGAGACAAGAAAGCCTCGCCCTGGCCGCCCTCTACTGCGTGTCGTCCCTGCGGGTGCGGTCCAATCGCCTCCGGTCAACGACAGCTATCGAGGTCGCGATGGTCGCGGCCCGAGAAACGAAAGAGGACACGAACATGGCTACCATCGGCAACTTCACCGTGAACGGCAACGGCTTCGTGGGCACCGTCAAGACCCTCGCTCTCGGCACCGTGAAGGCGAAGATCGTTCCGGCCGAGCGCACCTCGGACAAGTCCCCCGACTTCCGAATCCTCGCGGGCGCCAACATCGAGTTTGGCGCCGTGTGGAAGAAGAAGTCCCAGGATACGGGCCGCGAGTATCACTCGGTCAAGCTGGACGACCCGAGCTTCCCGGCTCCGATCTACGCAACGCTGGTCGAGGTCGAAGGCGAGGAAGGCTATTCGCTCATCTGGTCTCGCCCGAACCGCGACTGAGCGGTTGCGCAAGGAGGCCCCGCCGCGAGGCGGGGCCTTTGAGCGTGAGCGGAAAGGAGAACGCTCATGTGCAAGGTCTTGAACGCGCGGAAAGTCGGCAAGCGCTCGAGCGCGACGCAGCTCTTCATCGGCCGCCCGAGCAAATGGGGCAACCCGTTCGCCATCGAATGCGACGGCTCCCGCGCCGACGTCATCGCGAAATATCGCGCGTGGATCGGCGCGCAACCTGCGCTCATGAATGCGCTCGATGAGCTACGCGGCCGATCTCATTTGCTGGTGCGCACCGCTCGCGTGCCACGGCGACGTGCTGATCGAACTCGCCAACAGGCGCTGATCACGCGCCTGTTCGGTCGAATGTCGCCAAACGCTCGGGCATGTCGAGCAGCTTGATCGCCGCGGCGGTTAAGGCTTCCGCGATCGTCGGATAGGTTTCCTCCGAACTGATCGAGACCCTGTCTGGGAATGGCACGGTCGCCTGATAGCCATTGCCTTTCGGGGTTGCGGAGAGCTGGATCGTCGGCATGTTGCACCGTCTCCTTTGGAGCTACATGGATCGGCCGCTTTTGTTTCGGCTTCAAGGCCTTGCACGACATGCGCGAGGACACGTTGGCCTTCTCGAAAGACTTTCTCCCCGGGGAGCATCTGAGCACCTGCCATCGACGTTGGCGGCAGCACGAACGCTCTCGCGTTCGATCCCAGCTTTCGGCCATGCCGCTTCCCCTGTGATCGTCACCACTCACCAGCCTTTGGGCGCGACCCAGTCTTATCTCCCGCGTGTTGAGCAGAGACAAACGTCGTTTGGCGTCATCACTCGACGCTGTCGCCACGAGTTCTTTCCACGTGTCTGGCGGATTTCCGCGCTTCAGCATCTTTCGAAACACGGCGTAGGCGTCGTTGGCGCTCTCATAGGCGCGCAGCGTCGAGTCATCGTTCACCCAGGCGAGGACGATGATCTTCACGTCCGCTGACTGCTGGTAGCGAAAGAACAGCCGGAACTGCTGCAGAAATTTCGCGCGGAACCAATGCTTGTATTCTTCGCCGAGCGTGCCGCCCTGTCGATAAACGTCGCGCGTTGGGTCGCTCGGGATATCTTCGAACGCGACCTTCAGGACGGCCGCGAGGAGCTTTGCGGCGCGCTTCTTCTTATATCCCGTGGGGTCTTTCTTGCGCGCCTTCTCGACCGCCTCGATCATCGCCTCGAGCTGGTCGAGGAACAGCGGATGCGCATAGATCGTCCAACCGTTGATCTCGAAGGTGTCGTCGCTCACGCCTCGTCATCCGGCAGAGCGCGCGTCGAGGTCGACCTTGACGCCCTTGACCAAGGCCTTGCCGCGCGCCATCAGCGACTTCGGCACCGGCCGAATCCGGGCCGGCTCGTTCGCCATGTCGCGGGCCAGGAATTCGAGGAACTTGCCGATCACCGGATCGCCGTCTTCGGCGCCGAGTCTGCTTCTTCGCGATCACGACGGTGCCGTCGGCGAGCCCGCGAAACACGACCTGGTCGCGTTTGCCGAGGGCGAGCATCTTGCGGATAGCGGCCGGCACGGTCGTCTGACCGCGCGTCCGTGATGGTCGCGGGGATTTCGAGGATTTCAGCGGTCTTGGCCATTACCGGCTCCTTGCATCGTCACGCCCCCCATGTAATGCATTTGCATTGTAAGTCAAGTCAGCCGGGTCGCCCGCGCTGACACACGGGGGTTTGGACCGGGACTGAATCCACCTATTCGGTGGGACACTCCCGGTGGCGAACGAGCGGGGAAGTAGTATGGCGCTGGTCCGTGTGCTTGAGATCGAGAACTTTCGGGCGGTGAAGGGCCTTCGTTGGTTGCCTGGTCCAGGTATAAATTGCCTGATTGGGCCCGGCGACAGCGGCAAGTCGACGATCCTTGCTGCCATCGATCTTTGTCTTGGCGCACGCCGATCGCTTTCCTTCACTGACGCCGATTTCCATGCTCTTGATTTCGGCCGACCCATCCGCATTGCGCTGACTCTTGGCGCCCTCGATGACCCTCTGAAGAACATCGACACCTATGGCGACTTCCTCGTGGGCTTCGATGTGGCCACCGGGTTGGTGGAACCGGAACCCGGCGCCGGGCTCGAAACCGCGCTGACGCTGCAGCTCACTGTGCAGGACGACCTCGAGCCAGAATGGACGCTTGTCTCGCCGCGTGCCCAGGCTGCAGGTCGGACACGCAATCTCAACTGGGCCGATCGCACGCGTATCGCTCCCGCCAGGCTTGGCGTCACCGGGGACATGCATCTGACGTGGCGGCGAGGATCTGTGCTGACCAAGCTCACCGATGGCAACACGAACACATCAAAGGAGCTGACGCGGGCGGCTCGTGAGATGCGCGACGCCTTCGACCAAAAAGAACTCGAAGAACTCAAGGAACCGCTCAAGGTCGTCACGGACGCGGCCGGGGATATGGGCGTACCCGTTGGAGCAGCCGTACAGGCGTTGATCGATGCCGGTTCGGTCACGTTCACCGGCGGCACCATCTCGCTCCATGATGAAGAGGGGGTGCCGCTACGTGCTCTCGGTCTTGGTTCGTCGCGGCTGCTGATCGCCGCCCTGCAGCGGAAGGCGGCCGAGAAGGCGACGACGTTTCTGATCGACGAGCTGGAATACGGCCTCGAACCGCATCGGATCATTCGACTGCTCGGCGCGCTGGGAGCCAAGGAAGACGTGCCGCCGCTGCAGGTCTTCGCTACGAGCCACTCGCCGATCGCCGTCACCGAGTTGAACGCACACCAGCTTCATATCGTCCGCAGGAATGGCGGGCAGCATACCGTCCGCCGCGCGAGCGACGCCGGGGATGTACAGGGCACGATCCGCGCCCACGCCCATGCCTTGCTCGCCTCGTCGATTGTGGTGTGCGAGGGCGGAAGCGAAATCGGCCTGATGCGCGGTCTGGATCAGCATTTCACTGCTGTCGGCGAAAAATCGCTGGCAGCTTGCGGCGCAACTTTGGTCAACGGCAACGGCGATGAAACCTTCAGCCGCGCGATCGCTCTGCAGTCTCTTGGCTACCGGACGGCCATCCTGCGAGACAGCGACAAGCCCGCTCCAGCACCGGCCGAAGCCGCTTTTATCGCGGGCGGCGGCAAGGTGTTCGCATGGGGCGGCGGGCGAGCGCTCGAACAGGAATTGTTCGCCGCACTGCCGGACGGTCCCGTGAGCGAACTCCTCGAGCTCGCTATTGAGGTGAAGGATCGCACGTTGATCGAAGCGCATATCAAGACAATCTCCAATGGCGCGAAGACGCTCGACGATCTGGAAACCGAGGCGTTGATAGACGGCCTCAGCTCCCGATAGTCGCACCCTTCTCGGGAACGCGGCGGCGCGCTTTGGATGGCTGAAGACCATCAGCACGATGGAGACGGCGGGTCGGACTATCGTCGGACCCGCCTACGGCGAGGCTGATGCCAGCCTCACCACCGTCATGGACGGCGTTCTGGACTGGGTCGAAGATGGCGGCCGCTGAGATCGACCTGCGCACGATAAGCCGTGGGCTGGTGATAGCACCAGCCGGCTGCGGCAAGACCCAGCTCATCACCGATGCTCTCGCGCGGCATGACGGGTCAAAGCCCATCTTGGTGCTGACGCACACCAACGCGGGGGTCGCCGCGCTTCGCGGCCGCCTCGAAAGGGCTGGTGTGAAGCCGAGCGCTTACCGCGCCACGACGCTGGACGGCTTCGCGATCAGGCTGATTTCGACGTTTCCGCAGCGAGCCGGACACGATCCGCGAATCGTAACGGCGCCCGGCCGAACTACGAAGCCATCCGTGACACCGCAGCGCGGCTCGTTGCCGCCGGACATCTACATGACGTCCTCGCCGCCAGTTTCGAACGCCTATTTGTCGACGAGTACCAGGACTGTTCGATCCGCCAGCACGCCCTCGTAACCTGGTTGGCTCAAAGCCTGCCCACGGCCATCGTTGGAGATCCCTTTCAGTCAATCTTTGGATTCGGTGCGCGATCCGTTGGCGGATTGGCAGACGGACGTACGTGCCGTTCTTCCCGATAGCGGGAGAACTCACGACCCCTTGGCGGTGGAACAACGCAGGAGCGCACGATCTGGGCAATTGGTTGCTGGCGATACGGCCCGACCTTGCGGCAGGCAAACCGATCGATCTTCGGACCGCACCCGGCGGCGTGCAGTGGATTCAGCTCGATGGCCGGCAGGACGATGCGCTGCGGCACGCGGCAGCCGCGGTGGACGCGCCGGGCGAGACGAAGGTCTTGATCATCGGCGACAGCACTGACCCTCGCGGGCAGCGTCGTTTCGCCCGGCAAGTCGAGGGAGCGGTGACGGTCGAGGCCGTGGACCTGCGCGATCTCACTGATTTCGGCAGTGCGCTCGACCTCGCCAGACCCGGAGGCGCTCTCCGTCGTGGCCGATTTCGCAGAGAACTTGATGAGCGCCTTTTCTGCAGACGACCTGGTGCGGTCGGTTGCGGCAGCGAGTGCCGGAAAACTCGGGCGGGCCCTTTCCGACATCGAGCAGACGGCCGTGAGATTCGAGGCGTCGCGGTCGCTCGCAGATGTCGCCGATCTCCTCGCCGCCATCAACCGCGCGGGCGGCGTCCGCTGCTACCGTCCTGCGGTTCTGGCGGCAGCACAGCGGGCTCTGCAACTTGCGGCCTCGTCCGGGCGGGCCATCCTTCCGAGACGCGACGGTGACGATACGAGAACAGTCCAGGCTCATCGGCCGGCCGCTCGCCAGGCGTTCCGTCGGAAGCACCCTGTTGCTGAAAGGTCTCGAAGCCGACATCTCGGTCGTCCTCAATGCCGGTGCTCTCAACGCGCGCAATCTCTACGTCGCGATGACGCGCGGGTCGCGCCGGGTGCTGGTCTGCTCGGCCTCGCCGATACTCAATCCGCCATGGTGAGCGCTACGTGGGTTCGATCCAGGACACTTGCGCCTGCGGACATGTAGACGACAGCGCCCCGTTCGGCGCATTCGTGACGCGAAGATAGTCGCGCAGCTGCGCTACGTGCGCACCGTGGGCCGCCGCGGTCGGGTTCACGTCCGACTTCCAGTCGATGACGAGCGCAATGCGTTCTCCCTCGATCGCGGCCGCGTCTGCGCGACCGGCGAGGTAGCGCGGCGGGTTTGCCGCCCAGAGCGGGATTTCAGGGTACGAGTTGCGCGAGGAAGGGTGCGAGTTCAGGCAGAGCTAATGTGCGCAGGGCCGTCTCCGCCATTTCGAGCGCGTCGGGTCCTCCTTCATCCGTCTCGCCGCGGAAGTTCGATTGCAGCTGGGCAAGTAGCTCGGCCGCGCGCGCTGCAGCCTGGTCTCGGAACGAGCCGAGCTCACCAGTGAGGAGCTCTTCCATAAGCTTGTGCAGGATCGTACCGCGCAGCGCGCCCGCTCCATCAATCTCGCGGCAGCGACATCGGACGCGTCGTCGACAACGAACGCATCCACGATCTCGGCGCTACGATCCGTATCGCGTTCGCTCGGGCGGTCCCATACGATGGGCGGTGAGGCACCCGCCAGTCTCTCGCCCTCGGCGGCAAATACGGTCTCGGTCTGATCGTTAGCGACGGACTGCACAACGTTCGGGACCGGCTCAGGCAACACGTCAGCTCGGATCTCGGGAAGTTGCTTTTGCCCGAGATCCATCACCCTTGACCATGAGCGCGAGGGAGCGCCTGGCAGGTCAGGGATCACCAGCAGGTCGCGGGCGCGCGTCGTCGCGACATACCAGAGCCGTTCGCGCTGCCGTGCCTCGCGAAACTCCTCCTCTTCGCGGGCGGCCGCAAGTGCGGGCGGCTCGATGCCTCCGACGATCCAGTGAATTGTGTCGTCGGATTGCCGATAGACAAACTGGTCTTGGGGCTTGAAGCGGGTCGACGAGTTCACCGTGATGACGACCGGCCATTCGAGACCCTTGGCGCTGTGCATGGTGACGATCTCTACCGAGTCTTCGGACGCGTCGACCCTTCCTTCCGGATGCCGGCGCTTGCTCTGCCATCCGCGTTGGAGATCGAGCGCAAAGGCGCGGAGGCCAGCAACGTTGTAGGGCCTGGCGAGTTCGACGATGGCGTCAAGGTTCGCGAGCGCGCGCGCGTTGCGCTGGCCGTGCCGAGCCGCCATGACCACTCTTAAGTTCAGGCGCTCGATCGCGAAGGCGACGAGCTGCATCGGCGTGAGTTCGGCGGCAAGGCGATGAAGCGCCTGGAGCTTCACTAGAATATCCTTCGCGAGGGGATTGATGACCTCGTCCGGCGACGTCCGCAGTTGGAAGCGCCGACGACCGTCCTGGTCGGGAGAGAGCGCCGCCGTGATATCAAGAAGGTCTTCGTCGCGCAGACCGACAACGGGACCTCGCATGAGCGCGCCGAAGGCCAGACGTGTCCAGGGGGTCCGCAAGTCGCGCGAACTAAGAGCGAGGATGTCCTGAAGCTCTTGGCGTCGGAATAGCGCGTGACCCGCTTGAGAGGCCACCGCGATGCGCCGTCCTTCAAGGGCGCGCTCGTAGCGCCAGAGATCGGTGTGGGTCGGCGCAAGCAACGCAATGTCGCCTGCGCGCAAGTATCGCTCCGTCCCATCCGGTCGGCAGATCTTCAGGGCGCCGATCAGGCGCGCGCACAGCTCGGCGACGGCGGCCGCTTCCGCTTCGCGCTGTTCCTCGGCGTTCGCGTCCCGCGGAACGTCGATTGTCAGCTTCGCGGCCGCAGCGAAAGGCAGTGGGGGCGGTGCAAGGGTCGGAGCGAGCGGTACGAAGCCCGGCTGTCCCGCCTTTCCGAGAACGTCCTGGAACACGCGGTTGACGTGCGCGATGACCTCCGGGCGGGACCTGAAATTCGCAGTGACAGCAAGCAGGCAGCCATTCTTGGCCTTTGCAATGACGGACTTCGCGAGCGCGTAGGACTCGACGTCAGCGCCGCGAAAGCGATAGATCGCCTGTTTGGGGTCACCCACCAGGAACAGCGCGCCAGGGCGCAAGACTGCACTGCTCCAAGTCTCGGGCTGCGAGCGCGCGGCTATGCAGAATACGATTTCCGCCTGCACGGGATCGGTGTCCTGGAATTCATCGACCAGCAGGTACGCGTAGCGGCCGGCGAGCCAAGCGCGAATGTCGGGATTCTCGCAGATCAGCGCTCGCGCCTGCCGCAGCAGGTCATCGAAATCGAGAACGGCCGCTTCGCGCTTGCGCCGGTCGTAAGCCTCGATCACATCGGTTAGGTGCGTGGCCAGCTCATGCACCAGGCTTTGCGCGATGCAGCCAATCAGCGTACGATACGCCGCACGAACCTTCTCGAAGTGTTCCGCTGCTTCCTGTGCCGCGACGCCGTCCGTCCGCCTCGCCGAGCGCCTTCTTCCAGCGCGCATCCTGTCATAGGGCAGCAGGTCGATACTCTTCTGCCGCATCATGCTGATGCGCGGCGGTTGGGTCAGGCGCCACAACGCGGAAAACCCGGCATTGGCATGGTCACCGTCGAAGAACGCAGCAAGGCGCTCGAGATCGGCGATGAGGTCTGCTGTCCACGTCTCTCCTGGTCCCGCGGCATGCCAGCGGGAAAATGCGGTGACGGCGTCGGCGAACGTGCGGTCCGGGCGAGTTGAGAAATCCGACGCCGGCACGGTCGCGCTGCGATGCTTTCGCCGGAGGTTGGCAAGTTCGCGGACGCGCTCGACAACACCCAGTGGGTCGTCCTTTGCGAGAACGGCAACCGGATCGTCCTGTTCGTCGCCCCGCGCCAGCATTTCCTTCAGCCACGCCGCAAGCACTTCGTCAAAGAGGGCATCGGCAATGGTTTCGTCGACCACACGCGAACCAGGGTCAAGGCCGGCGTCGATACCGTGCGAACGAAGAATGCCTTGGCAAAAGCCGTGAATAGTGGTGGTGCGTGATTTCTCCGACACGTGGTGCTGCCGCATCAAGCTGCGCACGCTCGGCTGCGCCTAAGGGCAGTCGAGAGAATCCCGGGGAGTGCAGGCGGCAGCCGTCCATGGCGAAGCTCGTCGATGGTCCAGCGTATCCGCGCCTCGAGCTCGCTCGCCGCAGGCTCGGTGAAGGTGATTGCGGCAATCTTCGCAGGATCAATTCCGTTTGCGATCATCATCGCGACGCGGGCGGCCATCAACGACGTCTTGCCGGTGCCAGCCGCCGCCTCGACCAGGATGTTGGATTCAAAATCCGTGAGTGCGCGCCTGCGGGCCTCGAGGTCTGGCACGCTCACGGGCTGCTCCAAAGCTTGTCGAGCGCGCCGTTCACCGGGCAAATAGACGACGCTTGACGCGACGGTATGAATCTAGGTCTGCCGGCAGGGCAATAGAAAGCGGATCGAAGAATACGGGTGCGGGCCCGGGCGCAATCTGGCCACTGCGTTGCAGGCTGAGCGCCCGCCGCGGTGAAGGCGACCGCCTGGTCAATGGCCTTCTCAAGCTCCTCGTTGGTCAGGCTTAGCGTTCGCGCAGGGTCGTGCTTTCAGGTACGTCAGCTGCGAGCTCACGCTCCGAACGCTCAGGAAGAAGCGACCGCACGGCGAGGGCGTAGAAGACGCGCTGGAGTTCAGCACCGCGATCGAACACGACCGGCTTCTTTCGCTCAGGCGCCGTCCCGACTTTGTAGTCGGTGATGACTGCCGCAGCCGCGCGCGCGCATCTTCGTCAAGTCGATCAATTCGTCCCGCGGAAGGTAATTCCGGTCTGCCCGATCGGGACCGGCGCGAGTGTCGTCCACGGGTGAGGTCGCGTCGCGTGGCTCGCCGAAGGAAAGCTCCGTCCAGCTCGTGCCGCGCGGTTCACCCAGAGCATCTGTGAGGCCTCGCAGCGCGCGCTCGTGGGCCATCGCCACTGTATGACGCCAGAGAAGGCCGGGTGGAACGGCCCTGGTGATCGGCCAGCTTTCGGCTAGGTGTGCCGCCTCTCGATCGAGTGCGATGTCGATCTCTTCGGCATTCTTCGGTGCGCCGTCCCGCAACACGCCCCCGATGAGCGCGTGAACGAGTTCGCCGAACGCGCGATGATCGAGCGCGAGCGGCTGAGCGTCGAGGTTTGGTTCGCGCCAGTGAAGTGCGTATTCCCAGACGAATCCCAGCGGATCGCAGAGAAGTCGATGGAGAGACGTCGTGGATTGAACTTCGGCGAGGGCGTCGACAATGAGCGGATGATCGGGGCGGACCAAGCCATCATGCGCGGTGTGCTGCTCGCTGTTCCAAGCGCGCCAGCAGGCACGACTTGCGCGCACTTGGGGATCCTTGCCTGCGTCGGCTGCGCGGGCGTAGAGCCGATCGCTTTCGCTAAAGGCGTGTGCCGGTATCGCGCTACGCCCCACGACGCGCTCGTGGTCGTGCCGCCACAAGATACTGGCTGCCTGCAGTGAGCCAGTCGCACTCCTGTAGGCCGCGTGAAAGCGTGTAGTTCTCCGACTGGCCGACGATGATGTCATGCATCATCAAGTCGTCGTCGGCTACATTCCGCGGACGGCAGGCGGAGGTCTCCCAGCAGATGGTGCGGTAGCAATGGATTTTCGCTCGACCGTCTTGGCCACGCGTTCGCGTTCAGCCCGATGAGGCGGACATACGCGCGAGGCGCTGCCGCCAGGTGACGGGCAGGTCCCCAGACGATGGAGTTTCCAGGCTCGCGTCCATCGTCGACACGCAGAGCCTGCAAGTGATAGCTCGATCGCCTGCGGCGGCGCCATGCGCAACGCATCCGCCACAAGGTGAGCGCCGCACCTTTCAAGAGCGGCGGTCCGACCGCGTCGGCCGACGCAATACCACGGCCAAGGTCTTCCAGTATCGGCAAGCAATACGCGTTCCGCGAGGTCGCCGTTAGCCCGCTCGCCTCGCGCCTGCTCGAGGGCGTGTCGCCACATCCGTGGGTTGTCAGCGCAGCGCGCCGCCGCAGCCCTTTGGCCCAGTCGCCGGGCAGCTTTCATTCGCTGCGGCTACGCGGCAGACGGGCCAATAGGAACCGCACGCGCTCCTGCGTCAGACCCCGAAGAAGGATGTCCGCGACGGCAGCGCAGACCTGACCTTCGCGGGTCGCCAGCGCCGGAATGCCGTGTGTGAAGTGCACGGGAAGGCTCGCCTCGCGCGAGAAAACCAGAAACGTATCGTCCCACGCCGCCGGCGAGGCGGCCGTAATTGCAATCTCATGGGGAGCGGCTTTCCCGTCCGTGACAAACGCGCGCGCCCAGCGCAGGGCTTGCCTCACCTCGTTTCGCGGGTCGGCACAGAGATCGGCCGAATCGAGCGAGGCTGCGCATCGGCAGGAGCGCGTTTCAATCTCTCCGGTGAACCAGTCGCGCCGGCTTTGCTGTGATCCAATCCATCGCACTGGCACGACATCGCACAGCGCCCGAACGAGCGGACGCCAAACCGCTTTGATATCCGGAATGTCTTGAACAGTGATGGCGCCGACCAACTTCGGCGCGAAGTGAAGTCGCGCCAGGGCTGCCTTGACCAGATCGGGAGGCGACAGCATTCCGGACGGCAGGGTGCCTCGGACGCGGCGCTCGAGCAAAATGCAAGTCCCTGAGACGAGCATTGTCGGGCAATGAAGCCGGGACCGCCAGTCCCACCAGTCTCGGAGCGCGGATAGCACGGCCACCGGCATCCCCGGCAGTTGGGAAACCTTGTCGATGTCCTCGTATCCGCCGACCTCGAGCGCCTGCCTTATGGCCGGATACAAGATTTCTTGCGTTGCCGGTACGATAAAGCCGCCGGCGAGCCGTGCGGCGAGAAGCGGGAGCGTCAGGATCTGGCGGCCAGTCGCCGCCTTCACGCGCGGCATCGAGGCGTCGCATCCGCAACGCCAAGGGGCCGTCGACGACCTCGGTATAAATCCGCATCTGGCGCCCCCATCTGCTGCCACGCACTTTCCCGGCTGATTGGTTGGTCCGGTCGAGCGAGCCCGGGTTGGTGTTAACAGCCAAAGTATCGTAGACCTCATCATGCCTTCATCGCGTAGACCGGGGTATCTTCAAAATCCCCCTGCTCGATATCGCCCTGCTCGCCGTCTCCTTTTGGGCCAGCCCGGGCCTGCCGCGCTTCTTCAGCGCCGACCCGCAGCCTTGGTGATGCTGATCGGGAACCACGTGGTGCGCAATTTAGGACTGCCCTATGACGTGTTGACCGCGGTATCCTTACCTCAAAGCTCTCGTTTCCGGATCGTGCATGCAAAAAACCCCGCTCGACCCAGATGTCGCCGACGTGGCGCCGACTGTGCCCGCTCTGACCGACTATGACGAGCGGCACCGGGTCACCTATCTGCGCCTGCTCGACGCCGAAACCAATGGCGCTGATTGGAAAGAGGTCGCGAAAATCGTGCTGCACCTTGATCCCGATCGATCGCCTGATCGCGCCCGCCGCGCCTGGAAAACTCATCTCGCCCGCGCCCACTGGATAACCGAGCACGGCTATCGGCATCTGCTTCGTGGCGAGGCATCGCACTAACTCGGCGTCCTACAGGATGCCCCAGGCGCGATACCGCCCTCTCCCAGTTGCCTCGCGCAGGCCGAACTCGACGACGAGGTTTTGCGCCGCACGGGGCGTGATCTTTAGTTCCGCCGCGATCATGGCGGCCGAGACAATCGGTCGG
>CAWHQY010000077.1:0-28955 GCA_963831505.1 uncultured Alphaproteobacteria bacterium
ATGGCGCAAGCGTCGCCGCGCCAGCCGTAGCTCGCGAAGCGAGCGAACGCTGGTGCCTTGGCCGGCGTTAAATTGGCCAATCAGGCTATTGATTGCATTTAGCTTTTCTGGTCGGGCAATCTCGATACCAACATGAATGCCAACATTGGTGCTTCGAGAATCCACACCGAAAGAAAGCGACTTTGCGAGCGCACGCGGGTTCGAGTCGCTCTCGGGATTTGAGCCTGATTGGCGTCCATTTTAGGCCGCGAATGATCGAGCACGAACGGCGGCTCTTGGCGGACTATCAAGACGCCACGAGCTGCACTGCCAGTCTGACAGTGAAGCCGCGGCGAATGCGCGATAATGGGCGGGAGCCCGTCAGTGTGGCAGGAGAGATTCCTCGCCTACCGAAGCCAGGGATGGAAAGGGCTCCGCGCGACGACCCCACCGCTGGGCCAGCGCCGCGCAGACCATCAACTGGATCTGATGGAAGAGCATGAGAGGGAGGACGGCTGTGCCCACGGCGTGCGAAGCGAAGGTCACCTTGGCCATGGTGATGCCCTGAGACAAACTCTTCTTCGTGCCGCAGAACACGATGGTCACCTGGTCGGCGGACCGAAGCCCAGCCATTTGCTGACCAGCCCGGTGGTGATCAGCGCGCCGGCCAGGAGGACGCCGTCAGCGACCAGAAGCCCTGCCAGCGCCGAAGGCGGGACTTGGTGCCAGAGGCCTTCGCCGACTGCCTCGCTGAAGGCTGAATAGACGATCAGCAGGATCGAGCCCTGGTCGACCATGCTGACGGTGCGTTCGTTACGCTCGAGCCATCCGCCGATCAACGGCCGTAGAATCTGTCCGCAGACAAGCGGCACGAACGGCTGCAGCACGATTTCGCCGAGGGTGCGCCAGGCCGAGCCCGATCCGACATGGCTCGAGATCACGAGACTCACGACCGCCGGCGTGACGAAGATGCCGATGATGCTGGAGGCTGAGGCGCTGCAGACCGCCGCCGGAACGTTACCCTTCGCGATGGCCGTGAAGGCGATCGAGGATTGGACCGTGGACGGCAGGGTGCAGAGGAACAGGATGCCGGCGTAGAGCGTCGGCGTCACGAGCGGCGACAGGAACGGTTTGAGTGCGAGTCCGAACAGTGGAAACAGGACAAATGTGGTCAGCAGCACCATGGCATGCAGGCGCCAATGACTTGCTCCCCGCGATCACGGCCTGGCGCGACAGCTTTGCCCCGTGCAGGAAAAACAACGCGGCGATGGCGACGATGGTGAGATGGTCCACGGCCTCCAGCGCCGCGCCGCGGCATGGTAGGAGGCTCGCCAGGACGAGCGTCCCGATCAACGCCAAAGTGAAGTTGTCGGGCAAGAACCTGGGTCGGGACATACTGGAGATTTGATTCATTTCAGGCAATTCCCAGGACCCTGACGTGCTGAAAGTCGGCGCGGAATATCTGCACCGCGTCGGACCATTCTTTGGATTTTTTGGGCTCGGCTATGTTCTTTATTGCGTCGGGCAGGCGACCAGACGAATGGAAGCCTCCGTCCTCGCCGCCCTGCTCAGGGCCGCTATCGCGGTGCTTGGAGGCTTTGTGGTGGTCTGGTTGAAGGCCGACGTCACATGGAATTTCGTTGCCGTCGCGTTGGGAATGGTTGCTTTCGGCCTGTTCGCGTTGCCGCCTCTGATTAGCCGCTCCGGCTATGAGTGACCCTCCATTCGCTCGATTGCATATGGTGGGACCTTGTCGTCCGGCCTGCGCTAACCCTGAGATTTGTTGCGATTTCCCACCCCCGTGCGTAGCGTTGGGGCGGCTCAGGCGCGGAGCCGGCCAATGACCGTTATGGAACGGACCGCCAGCGCCCTGTTGTCAATGCTCGATCCAGACGGTCGCACCCGGCTCGAGGCCTGCCGCCTCTCCCTGCGGGTCGAGGCGCAAGCGCAGCGTATTGCGGTCGTGATCGCCAATTACCCGCTCGGCCTGCCAGGTGGCAAAGACCCCGAGCGGCCGCAGTTCGGTGATCACGGATTTGATCGCGCCTTCGGCGCCGTTCCGCATCACGCCCACCATTTTTCCCATCGTGAGATCATTGAGATGGTCTTCGCGCACATTGAACGAGAGCCATTGCCCGCCCGCAGCCTCGACCATCAGGATCGGTTGACCCGGGCGAACATTCTCGCCCACCTCGGCGGCGACAACGCTGACCACGCCGTCGGCCGGAGCACGCAAGATCATCTTGTCGAGGCGGCGCTCGAGCACAGTGACCGCGGCGGCCGCGGCCTGCACCTGCGCGTCGGCGATCGCGCGCTCCTCCCGGGTCGGGCCCGCTACGGCCGCATCGTAATTCGCCTGGGCCTCCGCCACATCGGCACGTGCGCTGGCTGCGTCATTTTCGGCCTGGTCAAGTGCCTGCTGGGATTCAAAGCTCTGGCGCGCCAGCGTGCTGGTCCTTGTCAGTTGGGCCTGCACATAGTCGAGGCGGGCGCTTGCCTTGGCGATCGCGGCTTTCAGGGAGTCGACCTGTTCACGACGAACGCCGGCATAGACGTTGTTGCGGTTCGCGATCGCCGAGGCGAGGGCGGCACGCGCCTGGTCCACCTGTGCCGTCAGTTCCACCGCGGAGAGCCGCGCCAGGACATCGCCCGCGTGTACGCGCGCGCCTTTCCCGACCGCAATCGACATGAGTTGGCCGTTCACCTCCGGCTCCACCCTGACTTCGGTCGTCCGCACGACGCCAATGATTGCGGCCGACAACTCGGAACGGCGCCCGAAGTAGATCAGAGCGCCCGCAACAAGCACGAGCAGGATCGCAACGATCGCCCTAGCTTTGCGCATGTCCCTGTCCTCTCTTGACGGCAAACGCCGAGATCACGGCGAGCGCGAAATAGGCCAAGGCCAGACACCACAGGGCGAACCAATCATGCGCGACCTCCCAAATGCTGGCGCCGAGCTGGTTGATGCGCACGAGGCCATCAATCGCGGAGTCGGCGGGGAAAATCCGACCGAGCGCAAGGGCCGCGTCGGGGATTGCCTCGCGCGGCCACGCGAAGCCGGCCATGAAGAACTGAGGCAGGCTCGTTGCCAGGAGGAGGATGGTCGCGTTCTCCGGTCGCGTGAACCAGGCTCCGACAGCCTGCCCCATGAAGCTGGTCGCAAGCAAGAAGACCGCAGCGAGCGCGAAGAGCTGTGGAAGATGGCCGAGCGTCGAAAAGCCGTAGATGCGCGGCAGCACGACGAGATAGAGCGCGAGCGCTGGAAGGTAAATGGTCAGATGGGCGATGCCGCGGCCGAGCACGCCGGCGAATGCTCCGCCGCCTTTCGCCAGGGCAGTACCGGTCAACATCGCCGCACCGATCAGGAGGGTTTGCTGCAGGATCAGCATGAACGCCGCCGGGACGATGTAGCTTGCATAGCCGCCCACCGGGTTGAAGATCGGCTGCAGCAGAACGTCGGCCGGGCTCGAGCCCGCCAATTTCGCCTTGACAAGGCTTCCATCGGAACGTGCGCCTCGTGAAACGAGATCGGACGTCAATGCGCCGATGGCCGTGGCGACGCCGCTTGCGGTCGACCTGAATATGAACAGGTAGGTGGCATCTGCGTAGATCGGGATGTGAGCGGTGATGCCTTTGAGCACATCGCGTTCGGTGCCTGGGGGGATTTCGACGGCGGCAAAGGCCTGGCCACGATCGATTGCGGTGCGCGCCTCGGCAAGCGTACGGGTGCGAACCGCAACGCTCAATGCGCCACTCGCATCCAGCGTTTCGACGATCCGGCGGCTAAGATCGCTCTGATCGTTGTCGACGACCGCGATGGGGAGCTTGCGAAGGATCTGGTTCAGATAAGGTTGCGGATAATAGATGCCGTAAATCAGGGGAGCCAGGAACAAGAGGCTGAAGGCACTCCGCGTCCCAAGCACGCGCCGCCACTCTGCCTTGAAGGCGTCGCCGACGCCTCGCGGTGTTATCTCTGTTTCGGATTGCTCGGCAGGTCGCGCTGTCTCAAACCAGCCCTTGCGCTTTAGACTCGCCATGCGCAGCAATGCGAGGCCGGCGAAAAGCACCGTCAGGCCCGCGAGCGCAGCGAAGGGAACGGCGGAATCCGAGACAGGCAATCCGCGCGCCGCCTGTCCCAGCAGGACGGCCATGTACCACCGTAGCGGCAGGATAGCGCTCCAGACTTGGGCAAACGTATTCATGCCAACCGTGGGGAAGCCGACGCCGGCGTAGCCAAATGCCGGAGAGGCAATGAGGCCCGCAAGTCCGAGCCCCGTCGCCAGGTCGCCCGTCAGGAGCTGCAGCAAGGCGCCGAGCGACAGGTAGGCAATAATCAGGAGGGAGCCAGCGGCGACCATCAACGGCACGTCTCCCCTGAAGGGGATTTGCAGCACGCCCTCCAGGAAGAGCACTTCAGCCAGCATGATCAGGAAGAAGATGCCAAACAGCGGCGCGAGCTTGCCGGCCAGCGCGACGATCGGATCGCCGCCGGCGCTTTCGAGCCAGGCGCGCGCGTCGCGACGGCGGAATTCGGATCCGACGGAATAGCCTGCGGCCAGCGTGATCACCACATGGATGATCGTCGGCAGCAGCGCACGCAGCAGGAACTGCGCATAGTTCTTTTGCGGATTGACGAGCGCGATGGTCTCCCCGGTCAGCCTTCCGATGGAAGCTGGGGCAGGGGCGGCGCGCTTGGCGGGGGCGGCCGCTGCTGCCGCAGCGGATAGCGCATCGCTGAGGCCCGAGGATGCAATGCCGGACGGGGTCAGGAACTGCTGGTTATAAAAGCCAACGACCTGCGGGCGGCGTTCGGCTTTCAGGTCGCGCTCGAAATTCGGCGGGACATAGATGGCCGAGATCGCCTTGCCGGACCGTATATCCTGCACCGCCGTGGACAGCGTACCGGCGCGGTCGACGATATGCAAACTCGGAGACGCCGCGACATATTCCACCAGCGCGTGAGACGCATCCGACTTGTCCTCGTCGACGACCGTCACGCCGAGCCCCCGGATGACCGGATGGCTGAAGACAGTCGTGAGAACAACGAACGCAAAGAGGGGTACGCCGAAAATCAGTAGCAGCGCGACACGATCGCGAAACAGCCACCGGCACTCACGTCGTGCGACCAGCCAAAATCCGGGTTTCGACGCCGGCATCATTGCCGCGTCCGCCAGTCGAGATAGGCGCTCATTCCCGGCCGCAGCTCGGGCACCGGCTGGACGGGGTAGGCGCGGATCGAAAACGTTCGCAAGTCGAAATCGCCCGAGGCGCGCGTAGCCCGCCAGCTGGCATATTCGCCTTTGGTCGCAATAAGCTTGACCTCGACCGTGACGCGGCGGTCAGCGAGGGCCGGAATATGGACATCGAACCGGTCGCCGACCTTCAATCCCTTGACGAGATCCTCGCGAAGATCGAAGTGGATCCAGACGTCGGCCAGATCGATCAAGGTAACGAGCGGCACGCCGGGAGATACATACTCGCCCGGCTCCACATTGCGCTGGTAGACCTGAGAAGCGACCGGGGCATAGACCTGGAGTTGATCGATGATCGATTGAACGCTCTGGATATCCGCGTTGGCCTTTTCGACGTTGGCCTTGGCAATAGCCCGCTCCTCTTTTGTGTAGCCATTGACGGCCTGGTCGTAGGCCGATTTGGCCTGATCGACTGCCCGTTCGCTCTCGTGCAGCGCATCGGTCACCTGATCGAGGCGGGCTTGCGGCGCATTGCCTTGCTCGGTCAATGTATGCGTGCGGTCGAACGTCTTCTGCGCCAGAACCAGAGCCGCCTGCGCGCGCTCCATTTCCGCTTTCCGTGCGGCAATGGTCTCCACACGCGTTCCGACGAGTACGTTGGCAAGCTGGGCTTCGGCAACGGCCGTCGCCGCTCTCATTTGTTCGAGCTTTGCGACAGTCTCCGGATTATCGATCCTTACCAGCACAGCGTTCGCAGGAACGTTCTGGCCACGTTCCACGGGTATCTCCTTGACCCGTCCGTCGACGCGCGCGGCTATGTCGAGCCGTGTTGCATCGACCTCGCCCTGGACGAGCAGCGGTTCCGGTCGCAAGAGATAGAAAATAGAAAGCGCGACGACGACCGCCGCAACGATACCAACAATGATGGAGGGAGTACGCGTCGCGGTACGCGCATTCTTCCCTGGTCCGTCACTTGGTGCGTCGGACGTACCTTGAACTTCCTTACCAGAGGTCGGCACATCCATGCCTGACTCCATTTAGCTCTTGCCCGGGTTAGCCGCTCTTTGTGCTTTGGTTGATGAATCTCGGCCGATCTCGATCGATGCACAGCATGGAGCCGCCACGGTGCTACGATAGAGAGCCGTCTATCGGTTGTCTATCAAAACCGAGGATGCTTCCGGCTGCTTGGATATCTCTGCTGCAATGAGGCTAATGTTGCGGTCTTAAATGTAGGCTTCCCGGTTCGTGCACGTTCGCTCTGACTCACGCGACGCGTATGGCCTGCAGGTGCAGTCGTGCTGCCTTCAATTCGCGCGATCATGGGGTCCGCCTGGACAAGACGCGGGTTCTTCATCGCTCATCGATCTGTTCGGATACGTCGCCGATACAAATCCCTATCGATTGATGATGCTGCATGGTCCGGGCGCCAGCGCGGAGCCAGCAAGAAATTTACTGGAGAATGCAGCAATCAGCGAAATTTGACCGTCGTTTCCACTCGCGATATCCTCCACCTGCCGGACCCTTTGCAATTGTACTTTGTTTGGGGTGCTCATGGAATGGTCGACCAAGCCGCGACGTCCGGATCAGCCCTTTGGAAATTGGGCTGACGACCTTGCTGCTGCCTTCGTACGACTCGAGCCGCGCAGGATTGCCGACCAGTCCTTTGAAGGCGCAATCTCGAGGGTTGACGCCGCTCCGATCCAGATATCGCTGGTCACAGCCACCCGGCACACCGTGCTTCGCCTCGCTTCGCATATTGCCTTGAGCACGGACGATCTCTGCTTCGTCAACCTCCAGCTTGAAGGGTTGGGGCGTACCACGCAGCGAGGTCACCAGCAGATGAGTGCGCCCGGTGATCTGGCGCTCGCGGATACAACGGAGCCGTTCGAAATCGCCAACTGTCACGACTTCAAGCTGTTCTGCTTTGCCATGCCCCGCCGGCTGCTGCCTAAAGGGCTGCTCGATCGCCCACGGCTCAACCTGTCCGCGACCGGAACCGGCCGTGCCTTCTCCAGAACACTAGCCGGCTATGCTGAACTCTGCCTGGGTGATCGTCAACTCCCAAAGACCTCGGCGCTGATCGGAGCGCACGTAGTCGATCTGATCTCGCATGTGCCTGAAATTCTCGCCGATGTGCCCATGGAGCGTGTGCATATTCCCGCGCTGCTTTCGGTGATGCTTGACCATATCGATCGTCACAGCGACCACCCTGATCTAGGCGCGGCAGCACTGGCTGCGAGATTTCGCTGCTCGGAGCGCTATGTGCACCGCCTGTTTGCGACAACAGGCCGCTCGGTAGGTGAGCACGTCAACGAGAAGCGGATTGCCGCGTGTACGCGCAAGCTTCTGGATCACAACTCCGCTCACAAGACCATTGCCGAGATCGCCTTTGCTGCAGGCTTTCGCGATATCTCGCATTTCAATCGCCTGTTCAAGCGTTGCAATGGTTTGGCCCCGCGGGAGTTTCGTCGCGCGACCGCGGCACGCTAATTAGTCCGGTTCACTCCACGCCAAAAAATCGGGCGCTGCCGTCCAAGATTTTCTCTCGTAGCTGGGATAGCCGTTGGCCGAACGGCCGACACCTGGGTTAGAGGGCATCGTGATGGCGATCGATTTCACGCTTACAGCGCAACAGCGTGAGTTGCAGCGTGCTTCCCGCAAATTCGCGAAAGAGGTGCTTGCCGAGGCCAGAAGCGCCGAGTTGCTCGCAACTCCGGAAGAGCGCTTTCTTGCAACGAAGCCGACCTATGAGGCGATGGTGGCCGCCGGCTATTTGCGCAAGTGTATCCCGGCGCCGGCGGGTGGCGAAAATACCGGGCTGATAGATTTGGCGATCCTGGCCGAAGAATTTTACTGCGTGAACCCCAGCGTGACGCTCACGATGCTTGGCACTGTGCTCGGTCTATTGCCGATTCTGCTCGGCGGCACGCCGGACCAATGCAAGCGGCTGCTCGTACCATTTCTGAAGACAGGCGGCGCGCCGCTTGCCGGATTCTGCTCCAGCGAACCCGGCGGCAGTGCCAATGCTGCCTCGCCTCCGCCCGGCGAGGGCGTCCGAACGACGGCCAGGCGAGAGGGTGACAACTGGGTGATCAACGGCCGCAAGAAATGGGTGTCCTCGGCCACAGGCTGGAACCGTGAAGGCGCCAATGTTCTGTGCGTTGTGTGCCGAACCGATCCGGCGGCGCCGCCTGATGCGGCGATCTCCATCATTGCGGTAGAAGGACCGGTAACCGGCCTTGTATTCGAACGTGCGATCGACACGATCGGTCATCGGGCGCATCTCGTGCCGCAGTTCGGCTTCCAGAATGTCGCGACACCGCACCACAATCTGCTAGGACAGGAAGGCTCGGGGCTCGCGCTGACGGCAGGGGCGTTTACGGGAACCGCGGCGCTTGTCGGCATCTTCGGCGTGGCGTTGATGCGCGCGGCGTTCGAGTTTGCGCTGCATTTTGCTCGCACCGAAAAGCGCGGCGGCATCCACGCGATCATCGAGCACCAGGCGGTCGGATACGCTTTAGCCGATGCAAAGACCACGATCGAAGCGGCGCGCTATCTTGGCTGGCGTGCCTGCCATGCGCTTGACACCCAGTCACCAGCGGCTGAAGAGCTTGCAGTCCAGGCAAAGATTTTTGGCTCCGAGTCCGCGGTGCGCGTGATTACCGATCTCATGCGCGTGGTCGGCATCGACAGCTATGACCATGAAGCTCCGTTCGCTCGTCTGCTGCAGGATGCACTCGCGCTGCCGATCTTCGATGGCGGCAATATGGGCATCAGGCGGCGGCAGCTACACGCGATGTTCAGGCAAGGCAACTATGATCCGCTTGCTGCAAGCGGAGCGACGTAGCGCATCTGGCTTATAACAAGAGATGGAGCATCCCGCGTCAGGCCTTGTCTTCAAGCATGCGACCTATTCGCCGGGGCATGGTGCGCACCTCTTGTCGCAATTGAGGCTCGAAAGGGATGTCTGAGCTTCCTTGACGAGACAAGTGAACTTGGCGTCTTTGATTGACAGGCAGGATCATGAGCGCAGAGAAAAAAGTAGCCGTGATAACGGGAGCATCGCAGGGAATTGGTGCCGGCATCCTGCAGGCGTTTAGAGACCGGAGCTACCGGGTTGTTGCGACGTCGCGGTCGATCAAGCCGGTCGCCGACAATGACGTCGTGACTGTGCAAGGTGACGTCGCGGCCCGAGACACAGCCGAGAAGGTGTTTAAAGCGGCATTGGAGCGTTTCGGTCGTGTCGACACGCTGGTAAACAACGCCGGCATGTTCATGGCAAAGCCATTCGCTCTTTATTCGCAGGACGACTACGCAATCTACATTGCGACAAACGTGACGGGATTCTTTCACATGACCCAGCGCGCGCTGGAATTAATGAGCAAACAAGGGCGCGGTCATATAGTCACGCTAACGACAAGTCTTGTTGACCAGCCAATGAGCAGTGTCCCGGCCGCCCTGGCCTCTCTCACAAAAGGGGCACTCAGTGCAACAACCAAGGCGCTCGCCATCGAGTATGCGAGGACCGGAATTCGCGTGAACGCCGTCTCGCCGGGAATAATCAAGACCCCGATGCATCCGCCCGAGGCGTATCAAGGATTGGCGGCACTCCATCCGATGGGCAGGATGGGAGATGTTTCCGACATTGTAGAGGCGGTGCTATATTTGGATGGCGCTGGGTTTGTGACCGGCGAGGTTCTCCACGTCGATGGAGGACAAGCCGCCGGCCACCATCTCTTGTAGGACATACAAAGTGCGAGCCAGGTCAATTCGACCTATTCGTCTCTGATCTCGCTGGGTGACTTGTTGGTCCAGCGGCGGAATGCGCGGCGGAAATTTGCGGCATCACTGAATCCGAGCGCCAGCGCAATATCCTCGTTTGCGAGCCTTGTCGTGCGCAGGTATTTCAGCGCGATTTGCATTCGAAGTTCATCCAGCAAGCCGCGGAAAGAAATGCCTTGTTCCCGTAGCTGACGTCGCAACGAGCGATCGCTTACTTGGAGGATCTTCGCTATGGCGGCGAGGGTCGGAGGGTTGGTGAAATCCCGGAGCAGGAGTGCGCGAATCTCTCCGGCTACTCCAATTCGGGATTTCAAATCATCGAGAAGGTCGTCGCAGAGGGCCACGACCGCTGGGTATGTCGTCTTGTTGCCTAGATTTGCAGCTTGGTCCAGCCATGCCGACCGAAAAATGATCTTATTTGCTCTGTTTGCGAAACTTAGACGACATCCGATCTGGTCCGCGGGCAGGCCAAAGTCATGGGCTTCCGGATAGGCCAGGCTGATCTGATCCGGAGTGAACGCAGGCCCCATGATATCCCGCATCAGCGATATGTGAATGCCGATCTGCATCTCGGTGATGAAGCGGTAGACGTGCGGATCGGTTGCGGCGCGCGCATTGGGCTCAATGACCCAGCTCGCGACTCCATCCTTCTCGGTGAATTCGATTGTTGCCAGCGGTGCCGCGAGCGCGTGATAAAGTTCGGCAAAAGCCATCGCCTTGCGAAAGTCGGGGCAGCAAAGGATGGCAAAGCCGTACATGCCGTAGGCGGAGATGTGGATCGATGTACCGATGCGGTATGGCAAATGCGGGTCGCGCGAGAGCCGAATTGCGTTTCTGCAGGCCGTCATCAATTCCGCGAGCGAAATTCTTGACTTCGGAGAGTGCACCTCGTCCACGGTCAGGTTGATGTTTCTCAGTATTTCGGCGGCTGGGCAACCTCGGTCGACGAGTACGTCGAATAGCGCGGCAAGTTTGGTCGATTCGTAAACGCGCTCGGCCAATCCAACGATCGGCCTCTCCTTTGCGTTGCTCGAGATGGAGCGCAAAGCGGAAGAGCTCTCGGGCTGCTTGGAGTCGCGCAACTGAACCTGCCTTTGAACACCAACGGTTCGAAGCTTCTGTCACTTGTCGTCGAGGCAGGATAACAGTTTTTCCCGATCGCCCGTAAGCTCCGGCAACTGGGGCTCCCGGCTCCAAAATGCAGCAGTTTTATTCAAGACCCGGCCCCCGATAAGGGGCAGCTTGTCCGGCTCGGACCCGCTCGTCGTCCGTTTCAGACCTTCACAAGCAGCGGGCTGCGCGCGAGGCTTGGGGCTGATGTCGTGCCGTGCGAGGCAGACCAAGCGATCCGCTCACTTAGAATGGCGGACGCCGAGAAACGGCCGGAGGAAGACAATTCGAGGGAGGCCGCCATGGTGGGAAGGCTGATTCAGACCACCAAATCAGCTTATCAATATCCTCTGATCTTCAAGCAATTGTGGCACACGCCGCGCGTGCAGGCGCCGGATCAGGAGGTCGTCTACCGCGATCTGAGGCGCTTCACCTATCTCCAGATCAAGGAGCGGATAGGCCGTCTCGCGTCGGCGCTGAGCAAAGCGGGGGTTGTGCCCGGTGACACCGTGGGCGTCCTCGACTGGGACAGCCACCGGTTTCTCGAAGCTTTCTTCGCGATCCCGATGATGGGCGCCGTGCTGCAGACGGTGAATGTTCGCCTGTCGCCTGAACAGATCGCCTACACGATCGATCACGCTGGCGCCTCGACGCTTCTCCTCAACGATGAGTTCGTCGGATTGCTGGAAGGGCTGAAGGCCCAATTGCCGAAGGTCAAACGGCTGATCGTGATGTCGGACCGAACTGTGCCGCAGACTGGCAGTCTGTCCTTCATCGGCGAATATGAGAGCCTGCTTGCCGCGGCTGCGCCTGACTACGACTTTCCTGATTTCGACGAGAATACCCAGGCGACCACCTTCTACACCACCGGCACGACCGGACTGCCCAAGGGGGTTTACTACAGCCACCGCCAGCTCGTGCTGCACACGATCTGCGGGTTGGCGCTGTTCGGCATGGCGGGGCTGCATGGACGTTTTTCGCGTGATGACGTCTACATGCCGATCACGCCGATGTTTCACGTCCACGCCTGGGGTTTTCCCTGGTCCGCGACGCTCGCCGGCGTCAAGCAGGTCTATCCCGGACGCTACGAGCCGGCCATGCTGGTCAAGCTGATCAAGGATGAGGGCGTTACCTTCACCCACGGCGTGCCGACCATTCTGCAGATGTTGCTCGACGCCGCCGCCAAGGCGGATGTGGATCTGAAGGGCCTCAAGATGGTGATTGGCGGTTCGGCCTTGCCGAAGGCGCTGGCCAAGCGGGCGCTTGCTGCGGGCATCGACATCTTTGCAGGCTATGGGATGTCTGAGACCGGCCCGCTAGCCGCGGTATCCCATGTCCGTTCGAAGGACCTTAGCGGCGATCCGGACGGGGAGGTCGAGTTTCGTGCCCGGGCCGGCATCGCCGGGCCGCTGGTCGATCTGCGCATCGTCGACCCCGACATGAATAGCGTGCCCCATGACGGCAAGTCTCCCGGCGAGATCGTGATTCGGGCGCCGTGGCTCACCCAGGGCTATTTCAACAATCCCGAAGGCTCGGAGCAACTCTGGGCCGGGGGTTACCTGCACACCAGTGATATCGCCGTGGTCGACGCGCACGGCTCTGTGCACATTACCGACCGCATCAAGGACGTCATCAAGACTGGCGGCGAATGGGTCTCGTCGCTGCAGATCGAGGATTTGATCTCGCAATGCGCCGGCGTTACGGAGGTGGCCGTCATCGGCGTCAGGGACGAGAAATGGGGTGAGCGGCCGCTCGCGCTCGTGGTCAAGCGGGCGTCCGATGCGAATGGCGTCAGCGACACGGTTATCAAGAACCACCTCAAGGTGTTTGCCGACAAAGGCATCATCTCGAAATACGGAATTCCGGAGAAGATCCTTTTCATCGACAGCATTCCCAAGACGAGCGTCGGCAAGATCAACAAGAAGGAGCTGCGCGAACGGTACGGCGACATCTAGCTGTTCGAACGCCGCCACGAAAGATCGAGGAGGAAAACGTGAGCAACCTCACCCTTGCCGGCTTGGGCGAAAGAGTTGGGCATGAACTCGGACTTTCCGATTGGGTCACGGTGGATCAGCCACGGATCGATGCGTTTGCGTCCTGCACCGGCGATCGTCAATGGATCCATGTCGACGTTGAGAGGTCGAAGCGGGAAAGTCCTTTCCGCGGTCCGATCGCGCATGGCTATCTGACGCTGGCGATGGTGGCGCCGCTCGCGATGCAGGTCGGCGTCATCCCGAGCGATGCCGCCGCCGGGCTCAATTACGGGATCGACAAGGTCCGCTTTCTGGCACCGGTGCCGGCTGGCGCGCGCGTAAGGTTGCGCGTCGTGCTTGCCGGAATCGAGCCGAGAGAAGGTGGACAGGTGATCATGAAGACCCAGAACACGCTGGAGGTAGAGGGATCCGAGAAGCCCGCCCTGATCGCCGAAACGCTGGCGCTTCTGATTCCCGCCAAGGGAGCATGACGGCCATGAGCACGGAAAATCGCGAGCAAGTTCCCGCAGTGGAGGAGGTCTCCGAAGACGCATCCCGAAATACATTGGCACTCAATCCCCTTGTCGGCATCCGGGGGCAGGATCTCGTCGACAGCGCCGGCGTCCTGTTCAAGGCTATCGTCAACGAGCCAAAGGTCGCCGCCGAGCAATGGCTCTCTTTCCTCGGCGAACTCGGCTCTATCGCCGCCGGCAAGTCTGAGCGTGTGCCGCAGGCGGGCGACAGACGATTTTCCGATGCCACCTGGAAGGAGAGTGCACTGCACGGCGGGATGCTCAAGGCCTATCTTGCCTGGGGCGATGCAGTTAGCGGCTTCGTCGACAAGACGAGCCTGAGCGACATCGACAAGGCGCGGGCGCATTTGGTCACGGAAATCCTGATCGATGCGGTCGCGCCCACCAATGCAATGTTGACCAACCCGGCGGCGGTGCGCAAATTCGTGGATACTGGCGGCCGAAGCTTGTGGTCCGGGCTGAAGAACTACTTCGATGATCTCGCCAAAAACGGAGGCATGCCGTCGATGGTGGATCAGAGCGCGTTCAAGGTCGGCGAAACTCTGGCGACCACGCCGGGTGCGGTGGTCTTCCGTAACGAATTGCTGGAGCTGATACAGTATTCGCCGACGACGCCCAATGTGAGAAAGCGACCGCTGGTCATCACCCCACCGCAGATCAACAAATATTACGCGCTGGATCTGTCGCCTGACAAAAGCATGGTGCGCTTTCTGCTCGACAGCGGCATTCAGGTATTCTGCGTCAGCTGGCGCAATCCTACGACGGCGCATCGCGAATGGGGCCTCGATACCTATGTCGCAGCGCTTGATGAAGCTGTCGATGCCGCGCGGGAGGTGACCGGCAACGACGATATCTCGATGATGGGATCCTGTTCCGGGGGCATCACCTCGACGGCTTATTTCGCGACGCTCGGAAGCGCGGGGCAACAGAAGATCAGGAATATGGTGCTCGCGGTCTGCCTGCTCGATCCGAACACCGCCGACGAGAGCGCGTTTGGCTGTCTGATGACGCCGGAGACGATGCGCGCGGCCAAGGAAACCTCCCGGCTGCGCGGCATCGTCGACGGCCACGAACTGGCACGAATGTTCGCGTGGATGAGGCCGAACGACCTGATCTGGAATTATTGGGTCAACAACTATCTGCTCGGCAACCAGCCGCCGGCCTTCGATATCCTGTACTGGAATGCCGACACGACCCGACTTCCAGCCGGTCTGCATGGCGATTACCTGGATCTCTATTTCACGAACCCGTTCGTCAACGCCGGAAAACTCACGTTGAACAGCAACACGATCGACATGAGCAGAGCCAGGGTCGACAGTTACGTGGTCGCTGGCATGACAGACCACATCACGCCCTGGAAGGGTGTGCACAAGACCGCGCAAATCATGGGCGAGGCGACGACCTTCGTGCTTTCGAACAGCGGCCATCTCCAGAGCCTCATCAACCCGCCGACCAATCCGAAGGCCTCCTTCATGATCGGATCCGTCAATCCAGCTGGCCCGGACGCGTTCCTGGCCGCGGCCGAGAAGCGCAAGGGAAGCTGGTGGCTCGACTGGCGCGATTGGCTGCACGCACGATCGGGTGAAGAGATTGCGGCGGCCGCGTCGCTGGGAAGTGAACGCCATCCCGTCCTTGCTGCTGCTCCGGGGACTTACGTCTTTGACTAACGATCCTGCAGAAGGGGACCGAGGCGCGGCGCCGGAGATCGAGGCGCGGCAAATCACGGTCGAGGGGCAATTGCTCCAGGTTGCCGTCAGGCACGGTAGCGGCAGCGGGCCGCCACTGTTGCTGTTCAACGGAATCGGGGCCAATTGGGAGTTGGCGAAGCCGTTCCTCGAAGCACTCACGAGCACGACGGCAATCATCTTTGATGTGCCTGGCGTCGGCGGTTCGCCCAGGCCGTTCCTGCCGTATCGCCCATCAACGCTGGCGCGGCTTGCCGCCGGTCTCGTTGCCGATCTCGGCTACACAGAGATTGACGTCGCCGGCGTGTCCTGGGGCGGCGGAATCGCGCAGCAGTTCGCGCATCAATATCCAAAGCTGAGCCGACGGCTGGTGCTCGCCGCGACGGCTCCCGGTTTCACGATGGTGCCGGCGAGCCCCGCGGTGCTGTGGAAAATGGCGACGCCGCGCCGCTACACCGACAAGGACTACATGAACAGGATAGCGGCGGATATTTACGGAGGAGCCTTTCGCGACGACCCATCCCTGATCGGCCGGCATGCGGCCGCGATGCATGGCGCGCGCAACCTGGGCTACCTGTATCAGCTTCTTGCGATGAGCGGCTGGACCAGCCTGCCGTGGCTGTGGTCGCTGCCGCAGCCGACGCTCGTGCTGATGGGGCGCGACGATCCGTTGGTCCCTCCGATCAATGGTCACATCCTGGCGGGCCTGATCCCGAACGCCGAGCTTCGGATGATCGAGGACGGGCATCTGTTCATCGTGACGCGGCCGGCGGAAACCGCCGCCGTCATCGAGGCATTTCTGGCCGACGCGAACAGGCGTGTCGAGCCATCATCTCCGCTTTCACGATTGGCCAGTTGGGTCAGAGATCTCGTTTCCACGTTCGGAGGACGTCGCGGCGTCCAAGCGCAGCGAGAAGGGAGGAAATAATGGCAACTCAGCAGGCAAAACCAGCCGGGAAACCGGACTACGCTCCGCCTCCAATCGAAGGCGATTTCTACAGGATAGCTGCCGTGCTGAACGACGGTGAGCGGGCGCTGCTCAAAAATGTTCGCGAGTTTACCGAAGGCGTGATCGCGCCGGTGATCGAGGATTATTGGAGCCGGGATGCATTTCCCTTCGAGATCATTCCGAAGATGGCCGAAGTCGGTATCGGGGGCGTCGGCTATCAGGGATACGGCGCTGCCGGCGGCAGCTGGCTGCTGAATGGCTTCGTCGCGATGGAATTGGCGCGGGTCGATGCATCGGTCGCGACGTTCTGGGGCGTGCACACCGGCCTGTCGGCGGGCTCAATCTATCTGTGCGGGGACGAGGAGCAGAAGCAGCGCTGGCTGCCGCCCATGATGCGCTTCGAGCAGATAGGCTCGTTCGGATTGACGGAGCCCCTGGTAGGATCGGCGACGTCGGGTGGAATGATGACGACCTGCCGTCGCGAGGGCGACAGCTGGATCCTCAACGGCCAGAAGAAATGGATCGGCAACGCCACCTTCGCCGACATCAACGTGATCTGGGCGCGCGAGGAGGGCTCGAACGAGGTCAAAGGCTTTGTGGTCGGAAAGGACAATCCCGGCTTCTCCGTGGAGAAGATCAAGACCAAGATGGCATTGCGGGTCGTGCAGAATGGGCTGATCACCCTGAGCGACTGCCGCGTGCCCGAGGCCGATCGGATGCAGAACGCCAACACCTTCAAGGACACCGCCAAGGTTCTGAGGATGACCCGTACTGGGGTGGCTTGGTTCGCCGTGGGCTGCCAGATGGGAGCCTACGAACACGCGCTCCGCTATGCGACCGAGCGGACCCAGTTCGGCAGGCCGATCGGCGGCTTCCAACTCGTGCAGGACCTGCTGGTTAGGATGCTCGGCAACGTCACCTCGACCCAGGCGATGATGCTGCGTCTCGCCCAGCTTCAGGACGAAGGCGTGATGCGCGACGAGCATGCGTCACTCGCGAAGGCGTTCTGCACGGTCAAATGCCGCGAAACCGTCGGCTATGCGCGCGAACTGCTCGGCGGCAACGGCATCCTGCTCGAGAACCACATCGGACGCTTCGTGGCCGATGCCGAAGCGATCTACTCCTACGAGGGCACCAGGGAGATGAACACGCTGATCGTCGGCAAGTCCATTACGGGATTGAGTGCCTTCGTTTAACTCGCATCAATCCGAATTTAGCTGCGTGCTATTGGGTCGTGCCACCTCGCTCGCCATGTCGTTCTTGACCGGCGTGGGCTCGATCCCCCAAAAATCGAGATACCAACACCCCCATCAACTACCAACAAAGATACCAACAAATTGGCCGGATAACCCGGCGTTGGGGTTGAGCAAGCGCACGCAGAACAACCGCGCTTTCGAGATTGAAGTCGTGTCAAGAAAGCGAATGTGAGCGCGCGATGACGGGCACGGATTTGTCCTCGCAAACGCACGTCACGTTTGGATTTGCTGCGATGAACCTGTGCGTGCCTTCTTCAATGCGCGACGGAAATTTTCGTGAAAATCAGGAATCGAGCTGATCCGGTAAGTAATTGTATTTGCTGGAGTTATTTGTCTTGGTGCCCCTGGCCGGCAATCGCCTAATACCATAAGCAATTGAATGAAAAACTTTTTTTGTCGCCGATTGCTGCCGATACCAGCAGAAATACCAGCAACGTGATGCTCGGCATTAGCTCGCAAAAATAAATCAGCAAGCTCCTCGGCAGCAGGCACGGCGGCAGCAGGCACGGCCCATGTCGTTCCGGTCACCACAGTCGTCCGACTGGAATCGAACCCGGCTCTGATCGAATTGCTGCGGGATCGACCTAACTCAATATCGGGAGGTCAAGGACGGGTCTTGTCATACGTACCCCATCCATTAGCCCCGACGATGTCAAGCGAGACACTTACTTCGTACTGGACGACTTCGGCGGTCAACTCGGTTGCGGTTGGCACAAGACTGACGTCGAAAAGCGCTGATCGCGCGACGTAGTGGATGTCGAATGCGCTCACGACACGGAGAAATAAGCGCGGCGGCGCGACGAGGTGGTGAGGCGCTTGCTTGGCAAGGGCGACAAGAACAAGCCTCGCGGTATCTATAACCTTGCGGCCTATTGGGCCGAGTACGTGCGTTTAGCTAGCGTAGCATTGGTCGCATCGCCTCGACAGCTCACGCGACAGGGCGCCCGCTGTCTCGCTTCGGAGATCGGCGGCCTAGCTCGCTCTCGTTTCGACCCGTGGCAGCGAAGCGTGATATTCATCCACGCTCTCGAGGTCGATCATGGTCTTGCCCACCATCTTGTAGGCCCTGATCCTCTTGTGGGCGATCAGCTCATAAGCCTTAGTCTTTCCGAATTTGCCATAGCGGCAACCGTCCTTGAACTCGACGAGGCGACGCCGCTTGTTGTTATCATTGTCAACCATGATTCCTGCATGTGCTTCGATAATCTCCGCCATAATCGGATCAAGCTCCGCTGAGCGAGATAGGCATTTCCATGGCGCGACCTTGGTGTCCACGCGGGCTTACCAGGAAGACGCTGCTTCTGTGGTAGCTGATGAGTTTCCTGCTGACTTGTTTCGACGCCATATGCGCATGGCCCAATTGCCCGGGATGCGCTGATCTAAATCTCTTACGGTGCCAAACAAAAGGCTCTCTGATGCCGCTGCTAACTCCCGCGCACTCTAGAGTGCAAATCGGACAGACCGGAAGCGCTCTTGGCGAGCTCTTAGCCTGACGTTCCCGCGCTCACTCGGCACCGTTAGCAACTTCCGGTGTACAAGCGCCACTCAAACTGCGAATCTGAGGGTCGGACGTTCGAATCGTTCCGGGCGCGCCAAGCGCATCTTCACCAAGCTTCACCCGCTATTGCCAACCGTCGCCACGGACGTGACAATGTCCGGTATTGTCGATAGCAGAATCCAAAGCAGACGTCGCAAAATCGACGCGAATGATCATCCCGCCGCGGCAAGATCGTCGATCCGTGACAAAAACCCCCTAAGGATTGGCGAACTGTTGGCCTTGTGATAGCCGACCGCAACGTCGATGGTCGGAGCCTCGCCCCTCAGTGGCCGGCTGACCACCGACCAGGGCAGGAAGTGCCGCGCCGATGCTGGCAGCAGCGCGACGCCGCGCGTGGACGCCACCAGCGAAACCGCCATCGCATAATTGTCGATCTCGAATGACGGCGTGAGCTCGATCTTCTTCTGAGCCAGATAGCCAGATATCAGCGCGCGCAGCACGCGCGGCACCTTCGAGATTCCGATATAGGTCTCGTCGGCGAAGTCCCTCACGTCGATTGTCTTGAGCCGCGCGAGCTTGTGGTCGCTGGGTAGGATCGCGACCAGCGGCTCCTGCGCGATCACCTTGATTTCGATCTCCGGGATTTTTTCCGCCCGGACGATAGCGATGTCGAGCTTGCCTTGCACGAGTTCGTTGACCAGCGTCGCCGAATGGTCGCTGGACACCCTTATTTCGATATTGGCGAGCTCGCCGCGCAGCAGGCTAGTGGCGCGCGGCAGCCAGTCGACTTCCTGGCCGGTGGTGAAACCCATCGCGAACACCTGCTTGGCCGGCTGCGCGGCGCGGCGCGCGGCTTCGATCGCTGCTTCCGATTGCGTCAATGCGAGGCGAGCATGGTCGAGAAACGCGCGGCCGCCGGCCGTGAGCTCCACGCCGTGCACACTGCGGGTCAGTAGCGGCACGCCGACTTCATATTCGAGACCGCGAATCTGCCGGCTGAGCGAGGGCTGCGCGGTATGCAGCCGCTTTTCGGCGGCGACCGTCAGGCTGCCTTCCTCCGCAACCGCGATGAAATAGCGAAGATGGCGGAGTTCCATTCCATGCCTCCCAAGTATGGAATGGAGCTTACAAAGTCTTTTTCAAACGCGCCAGCCTACGACAAGCTACGGCCAACACGGCATGAGCGTTCAGCCTCAACCATGCCCACTCGGCAGGGAAAGGCCTCGCCCGCGCCGGAATCAGGGAGAATTTCGATGTCAAAATCGGTCGTTCTCGTCACAGGCGGCCTCACCGGCATCGGCCGCGCCACCGCGCTGGCCTTCGCCCGCCAAGGCGACATTGTCGTCGTTTCCGGCCGTCGCGAGGCCGAAGGCAAGGCGCTCGAGGCTGAGCTGCGCGGGCTCGGGACGGAGGCCGCCTTCATCGCGGCCGATGTCCGCCACGAAGAGGATATCCGTCGTCTGGTCGATCAGACCGTGGCGCGTTTCGGCCGGGTTGATGCTGCCGTGAACAATGCCGGCACCGAAGGCAAGCCCGGCCCGGTGACCGAGCAGACGCCCGAGAGCTTTGCCGCGATGTTCGAGACCAATGTGCTGGGCACGCTGCTCAGCATGAAGCACGAACTCCGGGTGATGCAGCCGCGTGGCGCCGGCAGCATCGTGAATATCTCCTCCACAATGGGCGAGCGCGGTGCTGCGAACCTCGCGCTCTACACCGCGAGCAAGCACGCGGTCGAAGGCCTGACCAAATCCGCAGCCCTCGAAGCCGCCGCGTTCGGCGTCCGCGTCAATGCGGTTGCGCCGGGACCGACCGATACCGCGATGCTCGATCGTCTGACCGGCTCGCCGGACAAGAAGGCCGCGTTCTATGCCGCGGTGCCGCTCAAACGCGGCGCCAGGCCCGAAGAAATCGCCGAGGCCGTCACCTTCGTCGCCTCGGAGAAGGCTTCGTTCATCACCGGCCAGATCATCCGTGTCAACGGCGGCAAGACCGCAAGCTGACCTATTTCCTTCATTTGAAAGCCATTGGAGTTTTGTCATGACCACTCACACCCACCAGACCGCACCGACACAATTTGTTGAGGCCAACGGCATCCGTTTCGCCTATCGGCACTTCGGCAAAGCCGGCGGCGTGCCGATCGTGATGAACATTCACTTTCGCGGCACGATGGATCATTGGGATCCGGTGATAACGGACGGGCTCGCCGAGCGCCGCGAAGTGGTACTGTTTGACAACGCGGGTGTCGGCGCGAGTTCGGGCGAGGTACCGCCGACTTTCCCCGAGATGGCGAGGGACGCGATCGCCTTCATCAAGGCGCTCTGGATCAGCAAGGCCGACGTCCTCGGATATTCGATCGGCGGCAAGATCGCCCAGGAGATCGCCGTGCAGGCGCCGGATGTGGTCCGAAAGCTGGTGCTGATCGGCACCGGGCCGCGTGGCGCCGACACCGCCGCCAGCAAATCGGCGGAGATATTTTCCGCGACCTATGATCCGCCCGAACATCTCTGGATCGCCGCGCACTTCTCGTCTTCACCTGCCGGCCGTGCGGCTGGTCTCGCCTACCTCGAGCGCAAGCACCGCCGCCGGGATCGCAGCCCCGAGGTCAGCGAGACATCCGCCGCTACCCAGTTCCAAGCGATCGTCAAGTCGAACGAGAAGTTCGATGGCGTTCTAGATTACCTCAGTGAAATTCATCATCCGACGCTCGTCGTGCATGGCCATAACGACCTGATCATTCCGACGATCAACGGCTTCACCCTGCAGCAGCACCTGCCGAACGCGCAGCTCATTATCTATCCGGATTCCAGCCACGCTCCATTTTACCAGTATCCGAAGCTCTTTCTGGCCCAGGTCGAGAGGTTCCTAGATCAGGAAGGATGGACGTGAAGTGCCGGCCTCAGCGCTTCGCAACACAAGGAGAAGACCAATGACCAACCTCATGGGAAAAACGGCGCTCGTCACCGGCGCTTCGCGCGGCATCGGCCGCGCCTCCGCGCTGGCGCTCGCCAGATCCGGCGCACAGGTGCTGGTGCATTATGCCACCGGCGCCAAGGAAGCCGAGGCGGTCGCCGCCGAAATCCGCAAGCTCGGCGGCCGGGCCGACACCGCCGGCGCCGATCTCGCCGCGCCCGACGGCGCGCACAAGCTGGCGCGTCAGGTCCGCTCCATCATCGGTGACAGGCTTGATATCCTGGTGGCTAATGCCGGCATCGCCAAGGCAGCCACTATCGAGGAGACGACGATTGAGGATTTTGACCGGCTGTTCGCAGTGAATGTCCGCGCGCCGTTCTTTCTGGTGCAGCAAGTGCTGCCGATCCTGCACGAGGGCAGCAGCATCGTGCTGCTGTCCTCGCTGGCGGCGCACGCATCGGTCGGCACGCTGGCCGCCTATGCCGCGACCAAGGGCGCGATCGACACCCTGGTGAAGCACTTTGCTTCCGCGCTCGGCGGCCGCGGGATTCGCGTCAACGCCGTGTCCCCCGGCGTGGTCGCGACCGAAATGTCATCTTTTGCCAAGACGGATGAAGGTCGTGACTACACGCTTGGCCTGCAGACGCTGAAGCGGATCGCGCAAGCGGACGATATTGGCGATGCAATTGCGTTCCTCGCTTCCCCGGAGGCGCGCTGGATCACCGGCGACACACTGCGTGTCGACGGCGGCTCCAAGCTCTGACCATTGTCGCCTCTTGGCCATCGCTATCAGAGAGGCTGATCGAGATTACCGCTATTGAGGGATAAGCGAACCGCCCCGCAACATCGGGGGATCCACGATGCGTAGTGCTACATGGCGGAGCATCGCAGACTTGCCAATCGGAGCGGATCGCGGGCTGCAGCATCATAGGGGAATAGGGAGGGTGTAGTGCCCATCTTCATCGGCTGTGGCGCGCCATCTATCTCATTAAAATGTCATCGATTTCCAGTGCGACCCAAAATCGCCCCAGACTAAAACTTGCTTTTAGTCTGGGTTTTAGTCTGGGGAAATTTCTCGCAGACGAGCGGGCCGTTCCGAACCTTCTGACTCGTCTGCAGGTGCGTTTCGCTCGGCAGCCGCTGCTTCCAACGGCGAAGCGTCAAAAAAGCAATGTTAGGCGATACAAGTACGTCTTCGGCGCGTGGCCTCGGAGCCTGATGCATCACCATCGAGAAAAGCCCGACAAGACGATACAGGTCACTGGGGCGCTCGCGGGTGCGCTTCCGGCTAGCAAGTACGCCAAGGGCGAAGTGAACCGCACTGAGCGGCTGTTGCGGCTTCCTCTTGCGTACCCAAAGGTAACACCACGCAAACGGCGCGCCCCTTCCGAGTGAACGTGTGCTTGTTCGTCACTGACGTGAAAGCAGAAGTCGTGGATGTGGCTATCCCTGTGCATCTGACAAACGAGGCGTTCAACCCACGACGCCCTGTGGTCCCACAGGCCACCCTCGCAAACCCTAGCGGCTTCCCATAGGCCGCCTTCGGGGCGATCATGTCGGATGTCCACCAAATCCCGGCATTCGATTTACGGCGCATCCGTTCGTGCGGCCACAGAGCGCGCCAAGGAAGCCCGCAAGGAAGCCGATAGGTTGGCGGTGGAGGCGTGGAACAAGCGGATGTTGGGCTTCCGTGGACCTGCGCAGCCGTCACCGACATTGGGGGACGCGTTGAACGCGGGCTACCACTATCTCGAAGTGCGGTGCCTCGGCTGCGACACGCACCAGACCGTTGCGCTCGATGTGGTTCGCAGGCCGAAGACGACACCGATCCACGAACTTGAGCGGTAACATGCGGTGCAAGGACTGCTCGCAGGTGCGCGGCTATGCGTACAAGAGGAGCCACTTGGTTGCGCTGAGGCACCGCAAGATTTCGATTACAATGAGTGATCCACCATCAACGTGGTGGCCGGGAGAGAGATGATCTGATCACGTCCGTTTTTCGGGGAAGACCGGAAGTAGCTGGCACCGGGACAAACCGACGCGAAACCGACATTTACGCCCCACGCTCGCCGCGTACTTCGGTCTGAGCAAAGGCAGCACCAATGCGCTTATTCTCAGGAACCCAAGGGTTCCATTTGTTGACGATGCACTCACCAAGCCCAGACTGCCTCAGGCAACATTTCGGGCCGGCAGATTGGCCATGGAGCAAGAGCAACCAGTTCGTATCAAACGCAGGTTGGCGGCGATAGCCGAAGCGAGAACGGCTGAGAGACCGCGCGTCACTCTGGAAATCCTGCTTGCGGAGGCCGTCCACGCCGCAAACTCATCATCCATCGTCTCGATCACTGATCGAGCCCGAGGCGCGATTACTTCAGGATGAATTGTTCTCGCACCTGTGCACCGAAAGTTGTTCAGCCGACAATCTCAAAAAGACGTGCCGTCACCGGATTTGAACGACTGAACCACGTCGTATTTCCCCTTAGTCGGAGGAATGGCGTAGTCGAAGCGCAGGGGTCCGAACGGCGAATCCAAATAAGGCGGGCCCACTTCAAGGGAGTGGATGCGTTAAGTAATTGAATATGAGGATGATGGTGGCGCACAAAGGATCGAACCTTGGACCTCTTGAGTGTGCGGCGTGGCTTGGCGTTGATTATGTTGTGTTTTTCTTTGAAAGGACCTCTTCCTCGCCTTCTAGTGTGGCGTTCTCTTCGCTGTCCTCGTCGGTTACTTCCAAAGACCAGGCAGCCAAGATGAGCGAAGAAGCCAACCGGTCCTGCTCGACCGACCCTGCGCCCCTGCAGTTGCATGCCCGGCGCGCTTCTGATATTGAGGTGCGTGCCTCATTTTTCTTCTTCGCGGGACCGAGCTCACGATGCGCCTCTTCGGCAAGTGCGGATGGGGCTTCTTCTGCTCGACCGAGAAATGGGTCGTTCGCTCAACAAAATGACAATATGAAGAGTTGGCCGCACAGATGGCCAACCACATAAAGGGAGGGTTGTGATGCAGCGTCTCTTGGTTGCAGGTGTGTCCGTTGCGCTGGCGATGGCGATCGCGTCGGCTCGCGAACGCGGCCGACAAGAAGTCTCTGGTCTTCGTCGTCAACGGCGCGTCCGACTTCTGGAAGATCGCCGAGGCCGGCGTGAAGAAGGCGCAGGGCGAGCTGCCCAACTACGACCTTCAGTTCAAATATCCCGAGCAGGCCGCGGCCGCGGTCCAGCAGCGCGTGATGGACGACCTGGTCGCGGCCGGCGACGACGGCCATCATGGTGAGCGCCGTCGATCCGAAGAACCAGACCGAGCGGCTCAACAAGATCGCCTCGCAGATCGGCGCTGTTCACCACCGACAGCGACGCCCCGCAGTCGAAGCGCATCGCCTATATCGGCTCCTCGAACATCGATGCTCGGCGAGGACGCCGGCAAGCTGATGCTGAAGGCGCTGCCGAACGGCGGCAAGTGCATCGGCTTCGTCGGCCTGCTCGGCGCCGACAACGCCAAGGAGCGCATCCAGGGCGTCAAGGAGACGATCAAGGGCTCGAAGGTCGAGCTGATCGACGTGCGCGGCGACGAGATCGACCAGGGCCGCGCCAAGCGCAACGTCGAGGACGCGCTCGCCGCCACGCCCGACGTCACCTGCCTCGTCGGCTTCTACTCCTACAACACGCCGCGCATCTACGAAGTGCTGAAGGAGGCCGGCAAGCTCGGCCAGATCAAGGTCATCGGCTTTGACGAGGATCCGATCACGCTCGGCGGCGTCAAGGAAGGCACGATCGTCGGCACGGTCGTGCAGCAGCCGTTCGAGTGGGGCTATCAGGGCATGAAGCTGATGGCCAAGGTTCTCGAGGGCGACAAGTCGGGCATTCCCGCCGAACGGCATCATCATCGTTCCCGACCAAGGTCATCGACCAGAGCAACGTCGACGGCTTCATGGCCGATCTGAAGACGATGATGGGCAAGTGAAGCCGGTTCGCCGGCGCAAGGCTAGCCTGGCGCCGGCCCGACTGTCTGGCCTCGGCGCGCAACAACGGAAGGCTGCCTTCGCGATGACCGCGCCGTTCCTCGAGCTTGTCGAGATCAGCAAGATCCTATCCGGGCGTCATCGCGCTCGATCGACGTCTGCGCTGTCGGTCGCGCCGGCGAGGTCATCGGCCTGATCGGCGAGAACGGCGCCGGCAAATCGACCCTGATGAAGATCCTCGGCGGCGTGGTCGACGCCGACCGCGGGCACGATCCCGGTCGACGGCGTCGAGCGACGCGTCGCTCACGGTCGCCGACGCCATCCGCGCCGGCATCGCCTTCGTCCACCAGGAGCTCAACCTCTTCGACAATCTCGACGTCGCCGCCAATGTCTTCATCGGCCGCGAACCGCTCTACGGCGGGCCGCTGAGGCTGGTCGACCGCAAGAAGCTGCACGCTCATGTGCAGCCCGCTGCTCGACCGCGCTCGGCGTCGATTTCCGCCCGACACGCCGCGTCGCCGAGCTGTCGATCGCGCAGCGCCAGCTGCGTCGAGATCGTCAAGGCGCTGTCGCTCGATGTCGCGCGCTCGTCATCATGGACGAGCCGACGTCGAGCCTGACGCTCGCCGAGACCGATCGCCTGATGCGCGTCATCGCCGACCTCAAGGCCGATGGCGTCAGCGTCATCTTCATTTCGCACCGCCTGAACGAGGTCGAGCAATGCGCCGACCGCGTCGTCGTGCTGCGCGACGGCCGCTGGTCGGCACGCTCGACACGCGGCGAGATCGACGCACGGCCGCGATGATCCGGCTGATGATCGGTCGCGATCTGAAGGCGCTCTACATCCCGCCCGCGGCGCCGCCCGGCGATAGCGTGCTCGAGATCGTCGACGGCCGCGACCGACGACCTATCCCGGACGCAGCCGGTCAGCCTGTCGGCTGCGCGCGGCGAAATCCTCGGCCTTGCCGGCCTGGTCGGCTCCGGACGCACGGAACTCGCCCGCGCGATCTTCGGCATCGATCCGACTGCTCGGCGGCGCGATACGCCTCGAACGGCGAGCCGATCGCGGTCGCCACGCCGCGCGCGGCGATCGACACGCGGCATCTATCTCGTGCCCGAGGATCGCAAGCGCGCGGGCCTGCTGCTCGACCTGTCGATCGCGGAGAACATCTCGCTGCCCGACCTCGCGTCCTACTCCGCGGCTTCAGGCTCGTGCACCGCGCGCTGGAGATCGAGAACGCCGAGCGCGAAGCGCGAGCGCATCAAGATCCGCTCGCCGGACGTGACGACCGAGGTGCGCACGCTCTCGGGCGGCAACCAGCAGAAGGTCGTGCTCGCCAAGTGGCTGTCGATGAAGCCGCACGTGATGATCTTCGACGAGCCGACGCGCGGCATCGACGTCGGCGCCAAGAACGAGATCTACGAGATGATGCGCGGCCTCGCCGATGCCGGCGTCGCCATCCTGATGATCTCGAGCGACATGGAGGAGGTGATCGGCGTCAGCGACCGCATCGCCGTCATGCACGAGGGCGGGATCAGCGGCTTTCTTGATCGCACCGAGTTCAGCGAGCACAATGTGCTGCAGCTGGCCGTCGGCCAGTCGAGCGATCGGAGGACCGCTCGAGCAGACGAGCGAGCCGATATGCTCAAGAAAGAGCCTCGGCCTGCTTATCGCATGATCGGACAGAAAGACCTGGCCTGCTCGTCCTGATCCTGGTCGTCGGCGCCGTCGTCATCATCAATCCGCGCTTCCTGCTGCCCGATAACATCTCCAACACCGCCAATCAGATCGGCCTGTTCGGCATTTTCTCGATCGGTGAGGCCTTCGTCATCGTCACCGGCGGCATCGAGCTCTCGGTCGGCTCGATGATTGCGCTGCTCGGCGTCGCTGTTCATCGACCTCATCGTCAATCACGCGTCAACTGGGTCGCTGGCGTTCGCCGTCATCATCGCTCGTCGGGCTGGCGATCGGCGCTGATCCACGGCCTGCTCGTCACCAGGATGCAGGCATGCAGCCCTTCGTCGTGACGCTGTGCGGCCTGCTGATCTATCGCGGCGTCGCCCGCTACTACACCGAGGACGCGACCGCCGGCTTCGGCTTCGGCGAGAGCTTCCCGACGCTCGAATGGCTGACCGCCGGGCTCGCGCACGTGCTGCGGCTTGTGCCACGCTCGCTCCCATAGCCTGATCGCGCTGGTCATCGTCAGCGGTCGCCTGGGTCGTGCTGCATCGCTCGGTGTTCGGCCGCTATCTCTTCGCGGTCGGCAAGAACGAGGAGGCGGCGCGCTATTCCGGCATCCGACACCGACCGCGTCGTCATCGCGGCCTATGTCATCTGCGGCGTGCTGACGGCGATCTCCGCGATCTCTGCGCGATGTACACGCGCTCGATCTCGCCGGCGGTGCACGGCAATTTCTACGAGCTCTACGCGATCGCCGCGGCGGTGCTCGGCGGCTTTTCGCTGCGCGGCGGCGAAGGCTCGATCGTCGGCGTCGTCCTCGGCACGATCCTGCTGCAGGTGCTGCAGAACCTCGTCAACCTGCTCGGCATTCCGTCCTCGCTCAATTTCGCGGTGATGGGCGCGGTCATCCTGATCGGCGTGCTCGCCGACCAGTACCTGGTGCAGCGCAGTCGCCGCACGACGACGGCCAAGGGGCGGACGCAGGCAAATGTCGCTGCGGCGCCGCTCGAGCGGGCGAATGCTGAGTGATGCCTTCCGTCCAAGCCAAGGCGCGATGATTTCATCGCGCCTTGGCTTCTTGTTTGCGCATAATCCTGCGCCAAGTGAGCAAGGGATCGGCGCAGGCCGTGCGGCGCATCCTCAGAGCCAGCCGCCATCCACTGACGTAGTGCTCCTGAAGTGCACGCCGATGCTTCATCGGACTTAACGAACACCGTGAACTTCGGGTTCGGCGGCGCAGTCTTAGCTGGTGGGGAGACGTGGAGCTCCAAAATGAGTTGCGTGCCTCAAAAGACCTCTGTACGGTGGAGGCATCGAAGGAACAGGAAGCGAACGCCCCGCTCACCCTGAGGGACATCGCGAGCCAGGCAGGGGTAAGTCTCGCAACAGTGGACCGTGTGCTCCACAATCGCGCCGGCGTGCGGCCGGACAAGGTCCGTCGCGTAAAACAGG
>CAWHQY010000078.1:0-218473 GCA_963831505.1 uncultured Alphaproteobacteria bacterium
CGCCAGCGTGTACCTGGAAGGCCGCCATGGGCCTTTCGAACGGCGGGCCTGTTCGATCATCGGCGCGGACCGGACGATGGTTCGCTACCGGTCTCGCCGACCGCCGGATACCGAGTTGCGGGCACGGCTGCGCGAGCTTGCCAATGAGCGTCGCCGGTTCGGCTATCGCCGGCTGTTCATTCTGCTCCGGCGGGAGGGCGAGCTGTCAGGGATCAACCGCGTCCATCGGCTCTATCGGGAGGAAGGGCTCGCCGTGCGCAAGCGACGCGCCCGCCGCAAGGCGGTTGGCGTCCGGGTGCCGATCCTTCTGGAAGCGAGGCCTGAATGCGCTGGTCGCTCGACTTCGTCTATGACCAGTTCGCCAATGGCCGACGCTTCCGCGTCCTCAACATCGTCGACGACGTCACCAAGGAGTGTCTGGGCGCGATCCCGGACACGTCGATCTCGGGCCGGCGTGTAGCGCGGGAGCTGACGGCGATACTGGCACGACGTGGCAGACCGGGCTCGATCGTCTCCGACAACGGCACCGAGTTCACCTGCAATGCGATGTGGGCCTGGTGCAAGGACAACGCCATCGACTGGCACTTCATCGCGCCGGGCAAGCCGATCCAGAATGCCTTCGTGGAGAGCTTCAACGGCCGGATGCGCGACGAGTTCTTGAACGAGACACTGTTCTTCGACCTCGACGATGCACGGTCAAAGGTCGTCGAATGGGTCGCCGACTACAATGGGGAGCGCCCGCACTCCTCGCTGAAATACCAGACCCCCGCCGCCTACGCCGCCACATTCACCGCAACGGGCGCTCGGCTGCGCAACCCCGACCAGCTCCGCCTGATCGCCCGTCGCTCCAACCGCGCCAACCGGCGTAAAACCCCACGAGACTCTAACTGCCGCTGGATGAAAATTCGGTGGCAGGTCATGCCAATCAGCAAAGTGCTCAAACCTCCAAGAGTCAAATTACCAAATTGCCGCGCGACACAATTGCAGGACAATTGGTGCAGCAGCGCCGCCCCTAACAGGAGTGCGCGGCTGGCGAGCCATCGCAGGAGGCTGAAGCGGTAACTTGAAATCAACTGCTTGCTGATATCGAAAATCTGTCGCGGATTTGTATCGCGTACCGCGGCACTGGTTACAAGTGGCCCGCCGGCCCTCCCACACCCGGCGGGTTTTTGTGTGTGCTTAGCGCGTAGGAAATATCAGACCGCCTGACGACCTCTGATCGCTCGCCAGAGTGCGATGATAATGCAAGCGCCGATAAAGCCTGTAATCAGGTAACCAATCCACCCGCCGAGGCCCAAGCCAACAAGCCCCATGAGCCAATTTGCGAGTGCGGCCCCGACGATCCCGAGAATAATGTTCATGAGGATACCAGTCCCACTTTTCATGAACATCTCAGCGAACCAACCCGCCAGGCCGCCAACGACGATCGCGGCGATCCATCCAATCTCTGCTTCATGCATCTGCGCTGCTCCTTCCACAACCGCGCGTTGAAGATCCGTCTTTTTCGAGTTTGGGAGAAGCAGTGGAACTGACCTAAAGGCCTTGTTGCACCCTGATCTCACCGGGTGGTGGTCAGGTCAGCGTAGGTTTTTTTGGTCGCAGGCGCCGGGCTTCGGTCCCGCGCTCAGTCCGTCGGAAGCAATTGTGCAGCCTGCAACGCAGCGATCACTCTTTTTGCGACAAGAACAACGTTCCGCGCATTGGGCGGCTGGCCGTCCTGGTAGTCCATGGCAAGGGCGCGGCGCGCCAACCGAGCCTCAAACTCCTGCCTTGCCCGATCCCATTCCATACGAGCATCTGACACTAGAGGCGTCTGAAAATTCCATTGTCCTGAAGGACAAGCGCGGGGCTTCGGTCCCGCGCCTATTTCGACGGCTTTTTTGCGTTGGCCTTTGCGGGCTGGCTTTCCAAGGCGGAAGCCGTTTCCACTTCTTTCGCCAACCTTAGTTCCCGGAGACGGGCCATGTTCTTGCGAACGGCGATAGCCTCGCTCGCGGCATCCTCCATCGCACGCGCGCCATCGTCCCTGAATAGGCGCAGTCGGTTTTCCTTGGCGATTTGTTCTTCCGTCTTGGCGGCCATATGGCCCTTCGTTTTATTTCTTCAGTTTTGGCTGATCGACGCGATCCTCACGAAATTCAAGCGGCCCTTTCGTAAGCCGCAGCCTTCGCCGATTGCGTTCTTCGGGCGTCGCCCCAGCATCAGCAATCCCGTCGATCGCGCGTGCAGCCAGCTCCGCAGCGCGCATTTTGCCAGACGGCTTGATACCGATCTTAGTTGGTGGCCTCTGAGTTTTCAGCCCGCTAGGATGCGGATGCTCCAGATCCTCCACATCGACGCAGACCAAGTCCCGGGCCTCATCGCCCGAGCTCCGCATGTGCGACAGCGCTCGCCGGACGATCTCCCGAAGCAAGGCAACCTGATCGGGTGTCGGATGTGGTCCTGCCGACCATTCCGTTGCACCGAGGATACCGTCGACCAGGCGGACCGCCGTTCGCTTCGCCCAACCCTCCCGAGCCTTCTCATCCTGAGGCATCTCATCTTCCCATGATCTTCCCAATCGGAATTTCTGGAAGATCTGCGATCAGAAATCGCCTCTAAGTCATTGAAATTTCTGGCTGGGGAACCTGGATTCGAACCAAGACAAACAGAGTCAGAGTTTGTTGTGCTATCGTTACACCATTCCCCAAATAACTACCTGATTTCGCTGCACTTTTCTCAAAAGTCTTGCAAGATTTCCGAATGGTCTTGCAAATTTTGCGAAACTGCCGCTGCGGCGAGGGCGATATAGCGGTGATTTGGTTCACGGTAGGCTGTTGAAGAAGTGCACCGGATGGCCTTGAGGACGGCCTCGTCGCCATTGTGGTAGGCGAATTCGATCTCTATGGAACCGTCGTCGAGGAGTTCGGCGGAACCGTCTCCGGAGACCTCATCCATTTCGTCGAAGCCCTGCCAAGTGAAGTCGATCGAGGAGCCGCTATAGTCGATGTCCAGGCCCGCTTGGAGCGCGCCGAAAGCGATTTCGCCGTGGCCGCGTTTGGTGATAGTCATTGTGGCTCGCCCGCAAAGGTCGAGATAGTCGCGATCCCAAATGTCCGCCTCGACAATCTGCCAGTGGCCGACGAGCTGGCATTTCGCCGGCGTGCTCATGTCGGCGCCGCCAGTAGCTTCGGCAACCGCACCAGATTGTAGGCGGCGGCTGCGAAGGTGAAGGCCCATCCGACACGATCCCGGCCACGGAACCTTGTCTTCTCCTGCCCGGCAATGGTCTTGATCCAGCCGAAGGCTTCCTCGATCCGCTTGCGGATGCGCTGGCTGACGGCGTAGCCGCCATGCCGGGTGGTGCGGCCGTCGATCGCCGAGCGCGTCCGTTGGTGTTCTGCGCCACGTGCGGCGTCACCTTCATCGAGCGCAGCTCATTGACGAAGTCTTCCGCGTCATAGGCCTTGTCGGCGCCGAGCGTGATCGCCCGCGGCCGGTCGGCACGGGGCTCGATCATGTGCAGCGCCGCCACTCGCTCGGCGTGCCCGTCGGCCAGCGTCAGGCAGGCGTCGACCAACAGGCCATGGCGGTTCTCCATCAGCCCGTGCCCCATGAAGCAGAGCTTCGCTTCCTTGCCTTGCCCTTGCGGTAGAGCCGGGCCTCGGGATCGGTGGTCGAGGCATGCGTCTCGTTCGATCGCTTCTCGCCGTGGAAATCCGCTTCGCCATTGCGCCCGCCACCTTCGGCCGGCGGTTCGCCCGACCCATCCTTCGGCTTGAAGCTCTTCATCGAGGCCCAGGCCTCGATCAGCGTGCCGTCGACCGAGAAGTGGTCGCGTCGACAGAAGCCTCTTCACCCGCGGCTGCGCCAGCACCGCCGCCAGGAACTTCGCGGCGATGTCGCCTTCCAGCAGCCGGTCGCGGTTCTTCGAGAACACCGAGTGATCCCAGACCGCATCGTCGACGCCTATCCCGACGAACCAGCGGAACAGCAGGTCGTATTCCAGCCGCTCCATCAACAGCCGCTCCGAGCGGATCGAATAGAACGCCTGCAGCAGCATCGCCCGCAGCAGCTTCTCCGGCGGGATCGACGGCCGCCCGATCCGCGAATACAGCGCCGAAAACTCACGCTCCAGCGCCGCCAGCGCCTCGTTCACGATCGCTCGGATCGCACGCAGCGGATGATCCCGCCGAACCCGCGCCTCAAGATCGACATAGCTGAAAAGCTCGCCCGTTCGATCGTCGTCGCCGCGCACACACCATCTCCGATTCTCATCGGAGCCAATGAATTACGGTCGCCGGTCCTTTTTCAACAGCCTGCTAGTCCTCCTTGGACACCAGCTTCAGCCGCTTCTGGCCGGCGTCGGCGGTCTTCACCTGGTCGCGGAATCGCATGTAATGCTCGACGTTCTGCCTGGACATGCCGATGTCGTTGGCGATCTGGTCGACCTCGTAGGCTTGCTCGGCGCGCGCCAGGATGCCGGTGCTGCGCAGGCCGTGGATGGTCGGATGGTCAGCGTCGTCGGGCTCTATGTCCCAATCGTACTTCTTGACCTCGGCGGCTACCCACTCTTTCCAGCGCCGAGATGACGCGGCCTTCCTCAGTGTCGGCGAGCCATCGGCCCCACCGCGCGCGCAGTCCACCGGGCGTGTATTGCGCACCCTTCGGCGAGTAGAGGTAAAGATCACTGCGGTGGCGCGCGATCGGATTTTTCCAACGGCTGTTTGTGAATGTGACCGGCGACTCGGCCCAGCGATCGAGTTCGAGCGCGTCGGCTGTCGCGAGAGAGATACGAAAGGCTCGGCGGCGCTTGCGGGTCTTCTGCGGGCGGCACCAGATGCCGTTGTCCTCACGGTGCTCGGGACCCATCCGGATCATGTCGCTGCCGCGTTGGCAGATCATGACCCGAGCCGCACCATCCGCACCAGGTCGGGCCGCGCATGCCCGCGGACGTAGTCGACCGCCCACGCCGGCCACGGCACATGCCCGCGGTCGGGAACGTCGAGATCTCTCACCTTGTCGAACGGGTTGGCCTTGGCGAGATCAACCGGGATGGCCCAATCCCAGATGGTGCGGCCGACGGCAAGCATCTGGTTCGCCATCACCGGCGTTGCTTTCATGGCATCGCGCGCGGTCTACACGGCGAGCGGAGAGAGATCGCATAGAGGCGCCGGCGATGCCCTGGCTAACAGGGAACTGCCGGACAGATGCGCCCCGTACGAGACCGCCACAGCTCGTGTGCGGCGGTTGTTGTTCCAGGCGGTAGCGGAACGATGGCAGAGCCGGATCGCTCATATCTGATCTCCTGGCCGCAATATCGGCACTCGCTGGACTTCGCGCTTCCCCGAGCTACAGCGATGGCGTACCGGCGGTCGAGTGAAATCCGGGACGGTCCGATCGACCGAGAAGCAGCCAAGCGCCAATGCCGAGCGTCGGGTCGAGAACCGCAAACGCCAGCAGAAAATGCGGAAAAACTCCCGCGATGACCAAGGGTACGAGCACCAAGGGAACGAGCACCAATCTGTCCAATACGCTGGCGGCGACGATCCGTCTGCCGCCGGAGAGGCCACCGAACAAATAAAGCCAGCCAATGACCATCACGGTCATGCCCATGACGCGGATGAGTGCGGCCTCGTTTCCAACGAACGCCGCATCCCGGAAAATGGTCTGCACCATTCCGGGCCAAATAAGTACCGAGGTTCCCGCCACCAAATAAATCAGCCCGTTCATCGCCGTGTATTTTGATGTGATCGCCTGATCGAACGGTCGTTCAAGGAGATCTTTGATGAGTGGCATACCGTAACTCCTGCTGGTGAAGTTGCTGGCCCAGTACATGCCTCCCGTTCACGATTGGGATCAGCCTTTTTGGCAATTCAGAATTACTGCCAACCTTGTTGGCGCGCTATGCGCTTCCGGCTGGTTTATGTCGAGACAGTCAGGATGGTGGCAAGTCGCGTTGCAGTCACAGTAAGGGATCTCTCGCAAGAGCGCACGGCGGACAAGGTGCATTCTGCGCAAAGCGCAGATAACGGATAGGCCCCATTCCAGCGCCGCAATCACTCGGAGCGGCACCATCGACGTCTTTGCGCACAGCGTCGGACAATCGGCGCCTTCAAAAAAGAAAATCTCCGTCCGCGTTCGAAAGATGCCGGATTTGCATAGTCCACGCCGAGCATGTCCCACAGACTGCGCCGCGTTCGACGGCGTGGCGTCCCAAATTGCGTTGCGGACGCGGCGATGGGAAGGACCAGACGATGAAGGAGTTCGCATGAGCGATGCCACTCCGCAGGAACTGGGCATCCTGGCCAAGCTGGTCCTCGTGCTCGCTGTCGTGCTGATCGTCGCCGGCGTGGTGTGGCACGGTGTTACGGGCGATGCCTTACGACGATTCTGGCACGACCTGGTCGAACGGCCGGACGAGCCGATGAGATTCCGCTTCTTGCTGCAGCCGCTGATGGCTGCGATCGCCGCTATCCACGATGGACGCGAGGACGCACGGGCCGGTCGTTCCCCGTATTTCATGACGGTGCTGCGCAATCCGCAGGAACGCGTTGGACGGCTGCGCGAGGGATTGAACGCGACCGCCAGAATCATTCTTCTGGGGCTGGCGATGGACGTGATCTACCAGCTCATCGTGCTCAAGACATTCTATCCGAATGAGGCGCTCGTCATCGCGTTGCTGCTCGCATTTGTCCCGTACCTGATCATCCGGGGGCTCGTCCTGCGCGTCGCGCGCTCGCGCATCCGTGGATCGCGCGGTGAGGGCACCGACATGAATCGTGAGCCATAAGGAGCCCGGCATGGCAGACCCACACTCCGCCCCAAGCGCTGAAAGGTTCGAGGTAAGAGTAACCTCTGACAGCCACTTCGGCTGGATCCGCACCCGCCTGAGCATCGAGCGCACGATGATGTCGTGGATACGGACCGCAGTCGCGCTGATCGGCTTCGGCTTTGCAATCGTCCAGTTCTTCGTACGTTTCGAACAGATGCCCGGAGCCCGACCTGCTGCTTATCCAAACGCACCGCGGGACCTCGGGCTGGCGCTGATCTCATGCGGCGTCCTGTCGCTACTCATTTCGGTTTGGCAGTACCTGTGGGGCATTCGTTACCTTTGGAGCGAAACGTTCGCCCCAATTGCCGGACTGACAAGGGAGGGAATGCATACGCCGGTTATCGCCATCGCCATCCTCCTCATCGGCATCGGCGTGTTTGCTTTCTTTGCCGTGCTGCTGCGCCTTGTGTAGCCACCGGGGAAACTTCGAGTAAAGGGGTTCCGCAATGACCGTCTCAAGCCCGACCATCAAAGACAGGTTCATGAGCATGAGCATGAAAGCGAAGCTCTTACCTTCGAAGGGCGGTTGCCCCTCGACAGTGGCAAACCTGCTTGTAAGCAAACAAGAGAGGCGCAAAATGAATCGCAGACTCGAACTCTTTAGCATCGTGCTCCTTGCGCTAAACGCGGGCGTGGTGGGCGGAGGAGTCACCTCCGCGCTTGCGGACGAGGTCGGAATCGAGGTGGACCTCGGCGAGGTGCGCGGCGAAATCCTGTCGCTGTTTGCGCGTCGGGGTGCCGTAGCGACGGAAACGAACCCGAATTACAAGGGCGCTGCGGCGCCCGCGCCGGCGGCTCCTCCCTCGCCGGCCGCCGCGGACTGGCCGAGCTACAACAAGACGCTCACTTCCGAGCGCTTCTCCGACCTCAGCCAGATCAACACGAAGAATGTCGGCAAGCTCAAGGTGCTGTGTACCTACGACACAGGACGATTAACGGCCTTCGAGACCGGTCTTCTGATGGTCGAGGGCGCGCTCATCGGTACAACCGAATTCGAAATTTTCTCGATAAACCCGGCGACCTGCGCCGAGAACTGGCGCACGCACGAGGAATATCCGGCCTACATTCTGCCGACCAATCGGGGCGCGGCGTACCTCGACGGCATGTTGTTCCGCGGCACCCAGGACGGGCGCGTGCTGGCCTATGACTTCAAGACCGGCAAGCGGCTGTGGGAGGCGACGATCGGGGACGCGAAAAAAGGCGAAGACGTGCCAGCGGCACCGATCGCCTGGCAGGGCCTCGTCTTCGTCGGCAACGCCGGCGGAGACTTCAAGGGCGCCAAAGGGCACATGTACGCGCTCGACGCCAAGACCGGCAAGATTGTGTGGCAATTCTTCCTCGTGCCCAAGACCGAGGGCGATGCTGTTCGCGGGCCTGAGGGCGCCACGCCGCTCGACACTTCGACCTGGAAAAACGTGCCTGGCGCTCCGATCAGCGGCGGGGGAACCTGGACTTCTACGACCTTGGACCCGGCTTCCGGGCTCTTGTATGTGCCCGTTGGCAATCCCGCGCCCGACTACGACAACAGCGTCCGCCAGGGGGACAATCTCTTCACCGGCTCCGTCGTTGTCCTCGACGCCAGGACCGGCGCGTACAAGCACCATTTCCAGCTAGTGCCAAGGGATTGGCACGACTGGGACGTCTCCAACCCGCCGGCTCTGATCAAGACGAGGGGGGGCAAGAGGCTCATGGCGGTGGCGCCGAAGGACGGACACCTTTACGGCTTTGATCTTGCCGACAACAAGCTCTTGTACCGGACGCCGGCGACGAGAATCGAGAATGTGCAAGAGCCCTTCGCTGTCGACAAAGACGTCCATTTTTGTCCCGGCGCGGCGGGCGGGGAGGAATGGAACAGCCCGGCCTACGACCCTCTGACCAATTTCATCTTCACCGGCCAGGTCGAATGGTGCACGACGGTGAGGCTGCAGACGAGGGAAGAAGTTGTGGCGAGCTCGGCCGGACAAATATGGACGGGAGAGAAGTCTCTCAATCCGGCCGACGTGTTCGGAGAGTTCACGCGCGCCGACGGCGTCTGGGCGGGATGGCTTCACGCCGTCGACGCCGACACGGGGGTATGGAAGTGGAGGCTGAAGTCCAATTATCCGATCACGGGCGCCGTGACGCCGACCGCGGGCGGCCTTGTGTTCTTTGGCGACATGGGCGGCAATTTCTATGCGCTTGACGCGGCGACCGGCCAGAAGCTGTGGGGCAAGAAGATCGGCGGCGCGATCGGTGGCGGAGTGATCACTTATACAGCCAATGGCGCGCAGAAAGTCGCGGTAGCGACCGGCTATGTATCCCCCGCGTTTCCGGTTGAAATCAGGCGAGCGAAGATCGCGATCCTGGGCATCGAAGGCAACTGAAGCAGCCAACGGCGGCGCCGGCCGCCGCGCGAACCCATAGGAGCCTAGTTATGGAGCTCGATCCGGTTCTGCTGTCGCGGGTGCAGTTCGCCTTCGTCATCAGCTTCCATATCATCTTCCCGGCCTTCACCATCGGGCTCGCTGCATGGCTTGCTACCCTCGAAGGCGTGCGGCTGTTGACCGGCAACCGGCTCTATCGGCGGATCTTCGACTTCTGGCTCAAGATATTCGCGCTGTCGTTCGGCATGGGCGTGGTCAGCGGCATCGTGATGGCCTTCCAGTTCGGCACCAACTGGAGCGTCATGGCCGAGCGCACCGGATCGATCCAGGGGCCGTTGCTGGGCTATGAGGCTTTCACGGCCTTCATGCTGGAAGCAACATTCTTCGGTGTCGTGCTCCTCGGTCGCGACCGCGTGCCGCCCTGGTTCTACTTTCTCTCCTGTTGCATGGTCTCGCTCGGCACCATGTTCTCGTCGTTCTGGATCCTCGCCAACAACAGTTGGATGCAGGTGCCACTCGGTCACACGATCGTCGACGGCAGGATTATCCCCGCCGACTGGTGGGCCATCACGACTGGACCCATCATGCGGATTCGATGGCCGCACATGCTGCTGGCCGCCTTCCTGACGACCGGCATGTGCGTGGCGGCCACCGGCGCCTGGTACCTGCTGCGTAGCAAGGACGTGCCGGAGTCGCGCACCATGCTGCGCTGGGGGCTCGGGCTCGTTGCCGTGATGATCCCGGTGCAAATGGTGTTCGGTCATTTTACCGGCATTTACGTTCTCAACTACCAGCCGGCCAAATTCGCGGCTATCGAGGCGCGCTGGAAGAGCCAGCAGCCGGCAAGCGAGGTGCTGATCGCTCTGCCCGATCCTTTCCAGGAGCGGAATCTCCTTGCGATCGAAATCCCCAAGCTCGGCAGCTTCATCGCCTCCGGCAATTGGACCGCGCGCGAGATTGGTTTGGAGACCTTCCCGCCCGAAGACCGCCCACCGGTGATCATTCCCTTTTTCGCGTTCCGCATCATGGTGGGAATGGGCCTGATCATGCTCGCGGTATCCTGGTTTGGAAGCTTTCTGCGCTGGCGCGGCCAGCTTGAGAGCACTCGCTGGTTTCTGTGGGTGGCGTTTCTGTCCTTCCCGAGCGGCTTCATCGCCGTGCTGGCGGGATGGTTTACCGCCGAAGTCGGCCGCCAGCCCTGGGTCGTCTACGGCCTGTTGCGCACGAAGGATGCCGTAACGCCGTCTTTGACCACGGGTGACGTGCTGTTTTCGCTGGCGTGCTACGTCATCGCCTACGCGATCATATTCAGCTTTGGTCTAGTTTTCATTTACCGGCTCTTGCGGGATGGGCCCGGGCGCGATGCGTCGGACCGGGCGAAAATGACTCCGGCTCGGCCGCTGGCTGTTGCCATGCAATCATCCACGGAGGATCCCCGATGAGTGCGACGGACCCCTCAGCGCTAGCCCTGTTCTGGGTCGCCGTGATCGGCGTAGCTATACTCGCCTATGTCGTCCTGGACGGCTTTGACCTGGGCGTCGGCATCCTTTTTGGCGCTACCAAAGACGCGGCGCTGCGGGATGAAATGATCGCGTCGATTTCTCCATTTTGGGACGGCAACGAGACTTGGCTGGTCGTGGTGGGCGCCACGTTGTTCGCAGCGTTCCCCGCCGTCTACGCAGTGTTCCTGGGGGCCTTCTACATCCCGGTGCTGCTGCTCCTCCTGGCGCTGATATTCCGCGGCGTCGCGTTCGAATTTCGCGCTCGGGGCGCTGCACAAGCATTCTGGGATCGCAGCTTCGCTGCCGGCTCGCTCGTTGCGGCCTTTGTCCAAGGTGCTGCGGTCGGAGCCATGATCCGTGGAATACCTGTCTTGAACGGCCAATTTTCCGGAGGCTCGTTCGATTGGGTCGCGGGGCTTCCGTTCCTGTGCGGGATCGGCCTCGTGCTTGGTTATGCCCTGCTGGGAGCGGGCTGGTTGGTCCTCAAGTCCGAAGATCCCTTACGCAGCTGGGCGCGCAGTCGCGTACCGTTGCTTGCCGGTGCGCTTGTTGCGGTCCTGTGCGTTGCCGTCGTGATGGCCTTCATCGATCGGGCCCGCATGACTGGAAACCTCTTCCTCGACCGCTCCTGGGGCTTTGTCTTTCCGCTGATCGGCATCATCGCGATCGTTGGCATTTTCTCGGGTGCGCGTCAGCTTCGCGACTCATGGCCGTTCGCCATGACGGTCGTGCTCTTTGTCGCCGCCTTTCTCTCGCTCGCGGTAATGTTCTGGCCGTACTTGATCCCCTACAGCGTCACGGTGGCCGCGGCGGCAGCGCCTGAGGCTTCCTTGTCATTCCTGTTTTGGGGTGCCGGACTGTTCGTACTGCCGGTGATCGGCGCCTACACGGCGGTCGTCTACTGGATGTTTCGCGGTAAGCAGCGCAGCTACACCCCAACGAGCGCGCCGCCGTCGACAGCAGAGCGACCATAATGCGCGGAGTCATGCCTCTCAACTACGCCTGAAACTGCAATACCAACAGGAGGAGATTTGAAATGGCTAAGACTGACAGACCGAACATCCTCATTCTTTGGGGCGATGACATCGGCTGGTGGAATATCAGCTACAACAATCGCGGCCAGATGGGGTATCGGACCCCCAACATCGACCGAATTGGCAACGAAGGTGCGACGTTCACCGACTACTATGGCCAACAGAGTTGCACTGCAGGCCGTGCGGCGTTCATAACGGGCCAGAACCCGATCCGCACCGGCTTGACCAAGGTCGGAATGCCCGGAGCCGATGTCGGTCTCCACGCAGAAGACCCGACGATCGCCGAGTTGCTAAAGCCGCTCGGCTACGCCACTGGTCAGTTTGGCAAGAATCATCTCGGGGACAAGGACCAATTCCTTCCGACGCTGCATGGTTTCGATGAGTTCTTCGGCAATCTCTACCACCTCAATGCCGAGGAGGAACCCGAGGATCCGGACTATCCAAAGGACCCGAGATTCAAGGAGCGGTTTGGTCCGCGCGGCGTGCTGCACAGCTGGTCCGACGGCAAGGGAAGCCAGAAGATCGAAGACACCGGTCCGCTGACGAAAAAACGCATGGAGACAATCGATGAAGAAGTCACCCAGCACGCCCTGAGCTTCATCGACAACGCACACAAGAATGGCACGCCGTTCTTCATGTGGTACAACACCACCGGGATGCATTTCCGCACACACAGCGCGGCGAAGCACAAGGGCAAGAGCGGCGGCCAGGGTGAATATAATGACGTGATGGTCGCGCATGACGAGCACATTGGCATGATGCTCGCGAAGCTCGACGAGCTAGGCATCGCTGACAATACGATCGTCATGTACTCCACCGACAACGGTCCCCATTACAACACCTGGCCAGATGGCGGTATCACTCCATACCGTAGCGAAAAGAACACCAATTGGGAGGGCGGATGGCGTGTGCCGGTGTTCGTCCGTTGGCCAGGCAAGATCAAGGCAGGCTCGGTGTTCAACGACGTCGCCTCGCACCAGGACTGGCTACCTACGCTGCTAGCTGCCGCGGGAGACCCGGACATTACGTCGAAGCTCTTGCAAGGCCACAAGGTAGGAGACAAGACGTTCAAAGTGCATATCGATGGCTACAATCTGCTGCCGTATATGACGGGGGCAGCGAAGGAGGGACCTCGAAAGTTTTTCTTCTATATAAGTGACGACGGCGACATCCTGGCGATCCGGATGGGCGACTGGAAAGTCGTGCTGATGGAACAGAGGGCCAAACAGCTCCTGTGCTGGTTCGAGCCATTCGTAAAATTGCGGGCTCCCAAGATGTTCCACCTCCGGCGTGACCCATTTGAGCGGGCCGACGAGAACTCGAATACGTACTGGGACTGGCTTATTTCGCACGCCTATATCCTCTACGAAATGCAGGGGTTGGTTGCCCAACAAATCCCGGAGTTCGTGAAATTCCCGCCGCGGCAGAAACCTGCAGCATTCAATCTGGACGAAGTACTCCGGCATCTCCAGGAGGCTTCCTCAAGCGCTAACCGCTAGCCCAACTTCGCCGACTGGAGGGACGCAAAGACCCCAAGTGATTGATTTGTCGGGAGCGGCCCGAGGGGTATTCACTGCTTCGGGGATCGAGACCTGGCCGCCAAGCCGGAATTTTCGGCGGCGGCCGGGCCAGCGGGGCGAGATCGTGCTCTGTGAGATTGGTGCGCATCGGAACGCAAATGACACCCGAGCAGAAACCTGCGAGCGACCGAGACAGCGACCATGGCAGCATCCTGGTGCTTGCTGTCTTGGCGCTGATCGTTGGCGCGGTTTCAGGTTTCGTAGGAGCGCTCTTCCTGCTCTTGCTTGAACGGGCGGACAGGTTTCGCGATGCCCTCATCGTCTGGGCGCATTCGAAAGCTTTCGCCGGCTTTTTGGTCCTCAGCATCGCTTGTGCCGCCGGGGCGGCGGTGGCGGCCTGGCTGGTTCGCCGCTACTCGCCTCACGCGTCAGGGAGCGGCATCCCGCACGTCGAGGCGGTGCTGAACGAGGAAGTGCCGCAGGCGCCGTTTCGCATCATACCGGTGAAATTCATTGCAGGGGTGCTGGCGATCGGTTCGGGGCTGGCGCTCGGCCGCGAAGGCCCGACCGTTCAGATGGCGGCGACCATTGGGCATCTGATCGGCAAGGAATTTCGACGCGGCTGGCCCGACTGCAGAGTGTTGCTTGCCGCAGGCGCCGGGGCAGGCCTGGCCACTGCTTTCAACGCTCCGATCGCCGGAGCCATTTTCGTCCTGGAAGAATTGGTGCGACGATTCGAGCTGCGCGTTGCGATAGCGGCGCTTGGCGCGTCGGCGACCGCCATCTCGGTGTCGCGTGTGCTCCTCGGAGATGCCGCAGACTTCCATGTTGGAGAGTTGGCTTATGCTGGTGCCGCAACGAGGCCGCTCTACTTTGTCCTTGGGGCGGTCGCCGGGCTTGCGGCGATTGTCTACAATCGGTTGCTGCTCGGAACCATTGCGACGATGCGCCAACTCGACCGATGGCCCGTCGAGCTGCGCGCGGGACTTATCGGCGGGGCAGTCGGGATTCTCGCCTGGTTCGCGCCCGATCTTGTAGGTGGCGGCGATCCGATTACGCAGCGCGCTCTGCTCGGGGCGGATACGCTCGGCCTGCTTCCGCTCTTTTTCTTGCTCAGGCTCGGGCTCGGTTCCGTATCGTATGCGGCGGGGACGCCGGGGGGCCTGTTTGCCCCAATGCTTGTATTGGGAGCCCAACTGGGATTGTTCTTCGGTCAGCTCTGCCAGCTCGTATTTCCAGATCTGAACATTCAACCTGAAGGATTCGCCGTTGTCGGGATGGTCGCCTTTTTCGTCGGTGTCGTCCGCGCCCCGCTGACTGGCATCGTCCTTGTCGTCGAGATGACGGCAAACGTCACGATGCTTTTGCCGATGTTGGGGGCCTGTTTCACGGCCATGCTGGTGCCAACGCTGATGCGCGACCCGCCAATCTACGATTCGTTGCGGGAGCTCACTCTGGAGCGCGAAAGAACACGCCTCAAGCAGGTGGAAACCTAGAGACGCACGCCTCGATTCCTTTTTCATTCATGCCGGATTTGCATAGCCGGGCGGATTGGGAGACTTATCCTGGAGCGCTGTGCGCGATGAGATGCTCGTTACCTCCAGAGAGCCAGCAGGAGGTTGTTGAGAGTTGTTGCGGCTGCAAAAATGATCGGGAAGGCCAGTTCAGAACCGGAGTAGCCGGGATGACGCCGTTGGATGTGATGTGGGTCGGTCTGGGCGGTGGCCTGGGATCACTGCTGCGCTGGTTGACCGGGCGCGTGATCGGCGAGCATTATCACGGCGATTTTCCCGTCGGCACCTTCCTGATCAACGTGTCGGGTGCCTTCGCCATCGGCTACCTTTCCGTCCTGTTCAAGGTCGACTGGCGCGATCGCCATGGCACGGCTCTCAATGCCGGTGTTCTGACGGGGGTGCTCGGCGGCTACACGACGTTCAGCAGCATGCAACTCGACGCCGCCAAGCTGGCCGGAAAGAGAGGCGGCGTGCCAGCCGCGTCCTATCTTCTGCTATCAGTCCTGGTCGGTCAGCTCGCCGCCGCGCTCGGCAGCACGCTTGCCCGCGCGCCGGGCTGAGGAGGACTTGCCGTGGTCAAGATTGTCATGGCGGTGTTTGTCGGCGGCGCCCTGGGTGCCATGCTGCGCGAGTTCACCATGCTGATGGTGCCGAACCTGGTGGACAATTTCCCATTGGACATTCTCGTCGCCAATCTCGTGGCCGCATTCCTGCTCGGTCTCGTCACAGCGCTGCATCGCAGGCAGATCGTGTCCGAAGGTGCCGAGATGCTGGTCGGCACCGGCATTGCGGGCGGACTGTCGACATTTTCGAGCTTTGTCTATGGCGCAGTCGTGCTGATGTCGGCCTCGACGGCAAGCGCCGTCGTCGCGTCCGTCTATGTCGTGATCAGTCTCGTGCTGGGCTACATCGCAGTCACCGTCGGACTGAAGCTCGGCGGACAAGGCTCGGATCGGCTTTCGCCGATGTGAGCGAGGGATGCAACGTGACGGGCTTGATCGACGAGATGAGATCACACGTCCTGGCGCTGCCGGATCTGGCTAAGTTCGCGATCGTTGTCGCGGCCATCGTCGGCGTTCCCGGGCTGGCGGCCCGCATCAAACTGCCGCCAATGGTCGGCCTGCTGCTTTTCGGGGTCGCTTTGGGGCCGCACGTGCTGGGCTTCTTCGGTGAGCATCGGCCGATTGCGGACTTCTTTGCCGAGCTGGGCAAGCTGCTGCTGATGTTTTCCGCCGGGCTCGAGATCGACATTGCCCTCTTCCGCAAGGCCCAGGCCCGGTCGATCATCTTCGGGCTTCTTACCACCACCGTGCCATTGCTCTTCGGCACCTTGCTGGGCCTCGGTTTTGGCTATGCGGTCATTCCGGCGATCGTCGTCGGATCGCTGCTCGCATCCCACACGTTGCTGAGTGTACCAATAGTTCAGAGACTGGGTGTCATTCGGCTCGAACCGATCGTCGTGACGATCGGCGCCACGGTGCTGTCGGACACACTTTCACTGGTCGTATTCGCGGTCTGCGTCTCGATGTATACGACCGGCTTCTCACCGGAAAGGCTTGCCATTCAGCTCATCGAGATCGCCATCTTCGTGCCGCTGATCCTGATCGGGCTCAGTCGCGCCGGCGCCTGGGCATTGAGCAGGATGGGGCCTTGGGGATCGTCGTGGCTTTGCTCGCGGGAAAGTGGATCGCCGCGGCGGTTGGGGCCCGCCTCTGGGGTTACGCGCCGGCTGCAAGATCGACAATGTGGGCGCTCACCTTGCCGCAGGTGGCCGCAACGCTGGCCGCCGCGGTGGTCGCCTACGACACGCGCAACGGGGCCGGGCAACGAATGCTGGACGGCACGATGCTCAACGCGGTGCTCGTGTTAATGTTGGCCACATCCATTCTCGGGCCGGTGCTGACGGAACGTTTCGCGCCCGGCATGCTGGAGGGTACGGTGCGCGATAATCGACAAGCCGGCGCATGAGGAGCGCGCGCGGTTGTGGGTCTGATGATTTGAGGACGGCTAAAGAAGGTTGGGCTAAAATGAAAGACGACCGCCCGACCCGAACGTTGACGAAGGATCTCGGCCTACGGTCGGAGCCGACGACGTGCTTGCGGTCATCCGGTGCTGGCTCGCGGGTCGAGAGGACGTTCGAAGATGTTCCGAGGTGCCCACGATGCATGAATGGCTCGTCGCAATCACTAATGGCACGGTGCTGGTCATCGATGCAATGGTATTGGTCATCATAGCGGTCGGGACGATCCAAGCCTTTGTCCAGGGTTTGCGGATCATGCTCTTGCCATCTGCGACCGGACATGAAAGGCGAGACGTGTGGCTGCATTATGCGCGGTGGCTGGTCGCCGGCCTCACCTTCCAGCTCGCCGCCGATATCCTTGCGACCTCAATCGCTCCAAGCTGGGACGAGCTGATGCGCCTCGCGATCGTCGCAGTGATTCGAACTTTGCTCAACTTCTTCCTCGAGAGAGATCTCTCCGAGGTTCGCAGACGGCAATTCGAGCCCGCAGACGGCAAGTCTGCTTGCGAATGATGCACCGCCGGAGGGCCCTTCAGCGCTGTAGATATTGCTTCGCGTCGCCGTCGCGCGATCAGACTCGAACGGCGTTTCCAGCCTCCAGCTGGTAGGGGCTCCTCTGCAATTTGCTGAATTTCCTCATTTGCTTTGCTTGAGCATCGCTTCGAGTTCTTCTTCGAGCGATCGCGGCGAAATGCCGAGTACGCGGAACCCCGGCAAGTTGTCCGAGGCTGTAGTGTCGATCTGCATAAGTTCGACCTGATTGCGGGTGAGGGGCGGATGCGGCAAGACTTCAGCGACGCCGGCAAGTATGTCCCACAAGGCAAACGGTATCCGCATCAGCACCGGCCGCAAGCCTGCGCTATGGGCAATGGTTCGTAACAACTCCTCGTATGAATAGACGCGCGGACCGGCCAGTTCGTAGATAGGATACGGCTTTTTGTTCTGCCGCAGGATTAGTGTAATCGCCGCAGCAACGTCATCCGCGTACGCTGGCTGGAGCCTCGTCCTGCCGTCGCCGAATATCGGATAAGCCGGCAGGACCCGAAGCAGGCTCATAATTGTCGTGAGAAAGCCGCCGTCCGACGCAAACATCACCGCTGGACGGATGATGACCACGCCGGGGAATGCCGCCCGCACGGCCGCCTCGCCCTCGCCGCGACTGCGAATATATGACGAACGCGAGGCCGCGTCGGCGCCAATTCCCGATAGGTGAACTAGCCGTTTAACCCCGGCCCGCCGCGCTACGCTCGCGATCCTAGCGGCCGTCTCGACGTGAACCGAACGGAATGTGTCGCTTCCGTGCTCGATGTACAGGCTGATCGCGTTGACCACGCCATCGGCGCCCGCAACGGCGGCCTCCACCGAGCGCTCGTCATGTGCGTCGGCGGCGATCTGTTTGACGTCGTCGCCCTCAGCTCCCCTAGGATGCCGTGAGGCGACGCGCACCATGGCGCCAAACTCGCACAAATGGCGCACGACGCGACGGCCAACAAAGCCAGTTCCCCCAAACACCGTTACGCAACTCATTCGCTGATCGATCCAATGATCCTGGGCGACGCTATTGATTGAGCCGTTAAGCGCTGCGCGGACTGCCTCAGCGGCCTCTGTCGGCGAACTACCTTTGTTGACATGATGCCCGATGACATCGATCAAAATTTGCGCCGCGGGGCCGACAGTCTGCCACTCTTTCATTGCTTCATCGATCAGCGGCTCGGCTTCCGCGTACAGCTTTTGCGCCTGTTCGATGATCGGCTGCGCTCGAAGGAGAAGATCGATCAGCGCCTTGCTCGCTGGCAACGATTTCTCAAGTTGCCCAAGTTGTGTGTCGCTGAGTCCGGAAGCGTGACCAATGAGCTCGATGAGCCAGTGCTTCAACATAGTCTACCTCGCCGGTGGCTTTATGCACGCGCAGAACGATGTGTCGCATGGTGCTGAACGCGAACGGCTCGGCGTTCGTTAAGCTCGCGAAGGACCATTGGTGTCCCGCGCCTCCGAAACTTCGCCAGAACTTCCTCGGCGTCGGCGTAAAACTTTAAGCCATCTGGTTCCAAAGGAAGATCAATCCGTATGCCGCCGAATGCACCTATACTACCAAGACGACACGACTGCGAGGAAACGCTCCTCGCCCACCACCCTGAGAATCAAGAGATATCGATATCGGCGTCGTCCAAATCGCCACCTCGTTAATTCCAGCCTCACGTCGGGGCAAAAGCCAGACGACCAATTTGATTCGGGCGGGATGCGAACGAAACGCTCGTTAGTGAGTTCTACTGAGGCCGCGCAGCACTCTGTTGCTGGAGGGCATAGTCGATCGTCATCGCGATCCAGGCCGGACCCGAAAGGCCTTGCTTTCTTGCCAGGCTATTGACCGCGTCGACGACATCAGGCGTTAGCGGAACGTTGATGATAATATCCAAGCCACTCTCGAGGCTATAAACCAACCTCGTCACCCGCCCGGTGAAGCGTCGAACAAGGGCGGCTTTCTCTGCGTCGGTGAGCGGCGTTTCTCCGACGACCATTGGGCAGTAAACGCCAACAAGATGGTCGATTGTCAAGCTCTTTGACATGCCATCGCGCCGAAGTGTCGTGATGACGGTGTTGAGCTGTTCGATATTCGTCATCGTGTTTACATCAGGAAGCAGGCCTCTGATCTGCTCGAGCCTGGCTGGGTTATTGGGGTTGGAAGGCAAAGGGCATTGGAATTGCTCTGCACCGACAGCCGGTAAGACCGCGAGTGCGGAAAGAGCGAGACTTAGCACGAATGCTGCCTTTTTCATGACGTGTTCCTCCGCCAACTTTCTCTACTCTTTTGCAACTCCGAGTGTCGGCGTCGCGGAGACGCTTTCGACAGCCGCAAATTAGTTTGGAGGCGGACCAACGGGGAGTGGATCATTGGCGCCAATCGGTCCTTCCTGAGGCTGTGGCGCTGCGCTTCCACCGGCTCGATACCAGGGGTTGGCGAGACATTCGGAATCGGTCCCGGACGCATCTGCTTGGCACGCCCCCATGGTGTTGTAGGAGCAACCGCTCCAGCCGGGATTATCTGCGCCCTGTACGCAATACGGGTATTGCGAGATACCGGTTTGAGCCGACGCGATGGCCATCCAAGGCCCGACCGACGCAAGCAATGCCAACAATAATGCTCGGATCATCTGTTCAGTCCGGGTAGGAGGGGCGTCGCTTCGTATCCGACGAATCCCTGACATTGAGGGTGAACTGTCAATCAGTCGGGTCCAGCCGATGAGGATACTATTCAGACCCGGCCCTTGTTCGCGGCATCTCAGCCGCATCGTATGAAGGTATGCAAAAGCTTGGCTATGCGAATTCGGCGCCATTGGGTGTTCGCCGGGCCTGGCGAACACCGTCGCAGGAACGCCTCTGTTTGCAGCGGCACCACGATAGTCATTTTCATGAAATGGGCCGAGCCCGAACAATCGGCCGAAGTTGCATAGTCATCCCGTCGCCAGGCTGAAAAACTTCAATTCCAAGTTGGGGGTGCCGGTCATGCTTAAACATACCGTTTTGCTGGTTCTGGTTGGGTTTGCCGTGACATGCGTTTCACCCGCGAACGCTCAGTCGCCGCCGGGGACCAACGCCGGTGTACTCACCTGCAAGATGGCGCCCTCGATTGGTCTGCTCTTTGGGTCGCGGCAACGGATGGCCTGCCGCTTCGTCCCGAACGGTCCGTACCCGCCCGAAGCCTATGTCGGCGTCATGAACACAATTGGTCTCGATGTCGGCATCACCGCCGGCGGGGTAATGGCATGGGGCGTATTTGCGCCGGGCGAGGGGCCCCTGCGCGGAAAGCTTGCCGGTACTTATGTTGGCGCCAGTGGATCGGTCGGCTTAGGCGTTGGCGTAGGCGCCAATCTTTTGTTCGGTGGAACGGGGCGTTCAATCGCCCTGCAGCCGCTCTCCGTCGAAGGATCGGTCGGAATCAACCTGTCTCTTGGCGTTTCGGGTCTCACACTTGCGTCGGCGCAATAGAGTGAAGGCCACAATGCCAGCCGCTCAACCGTGGTTACAGCTCCATGCCGCCAATTCGGTGAAGCCGCTGGCTTCGATTTAATGATCGGGGGAATGTTCAATGAAACTTGCAATGCACTTGCTGGCCAAACTCGGACTGCTGGTTTTGCTGTTTGTCTTGCCGGTCGGCCCAACGTCCGCGCAGCAGGACGTCGCGAAATCGATCGTGGAAAAGTTGACCGCCAAAGTAGCAAGGCTCGAGTCCGCCTGCGCCAAGGACATCAAGAAATACTGCAAGACAGTGACGCCCGGAGAAGGCCGCATGATCTATTGCATGCAGGCCCATGAGGACAAGATCAGTCCCCAGTGCGATTACGAACTGGGCGAAGCGGCGTCGAGCGTCCAGGCCTCCCTTGACAGCCTGAAGGACGCGATAATCGCTTGCAAGGCTGAAATAACGGGCGTGTGCGGCAAGACGGTGCCGGGCCAAGGTCGAATTGCAGCATGTCTGATGGCGAATAAGTCGACGGCTTCGAAGGGTTGCGTCGACGCCATTCAGACAATCGAGGCCCAGGCGGCTCAATAGCTCGCGCCTCCGATACAAATTTGAATGAGTTGGGAGACACCATGACCGACCGGCCGATACGCGCTCGCGCAAGCGTCGTCTCATTCGTTCTGCTTACCCAGCTTGTTACCAGCCCCTCGGGCCACGCTCAGCAAACGACAGGGCAATTATTGATCTCGTCGGGGTTCAATCCCATTGCCGCCACCACGCCGGCGATGATGGCGCGTTTGATGTCTTTTCCAGCAAATCGCTTCTTGTTGCGGCAAAAGGGAGGTCGCCCGTACTACGTTTACGCCGATCCCTCGGCTTGCACCTGTGCCTATGTCGGGAGCGTGGATGCAATGAACAAATACCGAGCCAGTTTTGGGGCATTGCCGGCGGACGTTCTGTCGTCTGGGGGTTTCACGGATCCCGAGCAGAACATGATCAACAGCATGGACAACGATGACGCGGGGGCACAGTTCAATAACGACGTCTTCGGTCCTGATTTTTAATACTTAAGTTGCGTCGTGCAGAGGCTCGTTCATTTAAATCCAGCCCGAAGCTTCTCTTGCTTAAACATCACATCCAACGCTTCGATGATGCGAATTTGCGGATTTGCTTTGCAATAGACAATCACCTCATGCTCAAGCTCTTTCGATCGGGCTATGTTGAAGAAATGTTTCTTCGCGAGTTCGTTGTACCAGCCACTGTACCAGGTGGTGAGCCTATCGGCATCTCCCTGCCAGGTTCCTGCAAGCGCGGCACAGGTCAGTGCTTGCACGTCAATGTACCCTTCGGCATCGGCGTACGCAGTGAGGTCTGTTTGACCTTGAACGTCTGAACTCGCTACCGCGAGAGCTATCGTTGCAAGAAATAGTATTTTCCTCATTCCGGCACCCCTCGAGGCAAGCTGCGTGCATGAAGCTGTTAATACTCGGTCGATAGTGTTTTCGCAAAATCGGTAAACCCGCGCTATGCACCTTCGGCACAATCGAGCCGTATGAGGCGGTATTAACCGCTTCCTGCCGAAATCGCATAGCATCGCGCAGGGTTCCGCTTTAACTTGCCAGGGCGATCAAGGTCGCAGTCTTTTGGAGAAGCTGCCGATATTCCGCGCTCGACCTGCGGAACGTGCGATCGTCTGCCTCAGTTATCGGCGCTAAGCAGCGGCTCGCTATTTCCCGCAGGAGCCTATCAAGGATACGACCTATGTCGAACTACGATGGAAATGCAGGTGTGCCCGGCCTCTCCGCAAACGGCGCCACGGCGATAGACGTCGGCCTGCGCGCTTTCATGCTGCGCGTGTACAACTACATGGCCGCCGGCGTTGGGTTGACCGGCGTTGCCGCGTTTTTGACCTACCAGCTCACCGGCCCTGAATTACTTCAAAGTCCGCTGATGTGGGTGTTCATGCTGGCACCGCTGGGACTAGTGTTCTTTATCAGTGCCCGGATCAACACGTTGTCGGTGGAAGTTGCGCGAGGATTGTTTTTCCTCTATGCGGCCCTTGTCGGGATTTCGTTGTCGACCATCTTCCACATCTACACGGAGTCCTCGATCACGCGGGTGTTCTTTATCTCGGCGGCGGCCTTCGGCGCACTCAGCATCTGGGGTTACACTACCCAGCGAAACCTGTCGGGAATCGGAACCTTCCTTTTCATGGGCCTGATCGGCGTCATTATCGCAAGCCTGGTCAATCTGTTTCTGAGATCGAGCGGGCTGGACTGGATGATTTCCATTATCGGCGTCGGCGTCTTTGCGGGCCTGACGGCCTATGACACCCAGCGGATCAAGGGGATGTACGAGCGGGGCGAGGACGCTACTTCAGCCGGTCGGAAGGCCGTGATGGGCGCGCTCTCGCTCTACCTCAACTTCATCAACCTGTTCATGATGATGCTGCGCCTGATGGGCGGCCGACGCTAGAGTACGAGTGATTCTCGCACGCGACCCGTTCGCCGGCGGACGACGTCTGCTTCACTCCCGATGGTGTTGCAGATGTCCCAGAAGGCCGCGCGGAAAAATTTCCGCTAAGCGACAAAACAACCTGCGCTCGCTTTGTCTGTATTATCGGCCTAATGCTCCCAATCCCCTTCGAGCTTTTGCTCGAATATTTGCATGGGAGCTCCCTGGCGAACTTTGGCAAACTCATTGAGGGGAATTGAGTTGGTCACACCGACAACATTCGAATTGACGGACTCCAAGGTCAGCGTCTGACCTGACTCCAGATCATGAATTAAGGCCGCATTCGCCGCGCTTCCGGCTACGCAACCATTGGTTAGACAGATGACATAGGGAATTTGCATGGGCGCCCCCTTGTCGACAGTCAATTTGATGCCGGGCTGCAAGAATGATCCAGGAGGCAGGAACATCTGCAAACGAGCGACAGGATCGCCCTCTCGTTCGATCAGATCGACTCTGATGGCGATCTGACCTGTGTCCCACTTACCGTTGATGGTCGTGCGACAAACCATTTTCGACCCGGCGTCCTGGGTGGCCTTGAAACATACCTTGCGCCACGGCGTGTACGTTAGCGGGCGACCTTGCTGTTGTCCCCGAGTAGCAATCTCTGCCTCAGAAAAATTCTCGGTCGCGGGGACGTCGCCAAATGGCACCAGTTGTTGCGCGTCGACCCTCATCGCTGGGGTCGCCATCAACGCTACGAGTGATCCAGCTGCCAGGAATCGATACCGGGCTGATCTTGCCGATGGGTACAGATGCCGAATGTCCATAACCAATCCCTTTTTCAACGATGTTTGGCCAGGAATTCGCTGACAAGAGGCGCCCAGAGTTGAACGGCCTCGGCCGAATCTATCAAAAAATGGCCGTCCTCCCCGAACTCGGATAACAGACGATATTCGACATTTCCGCCTGCGGCTCGGAACGCTTCCACCATCCGCTTTGAGAGATCAGGTCCAAAATAACTGTCGTTACGGACGTAGATCCATAACATTGGAACGCGCGCCGTGCGGCCAAATTCGGCAACGGCAGCGACGAGCTGATCAGGGGCACAATTGTTGTTGGGTTTTCCGTTGAGATGACCACCGCGGCCGGCTGCAAAGCCGATGATCGCCCGCACAGATTCCGGATTTTGACTGCCCAGCGCAATCGCCCCCCAACCGCCCCCCGATTGGCCGACAATGATGACCTCATTGCGCTTGATAAAGGACTGAGTTGACATGTAGTCGATGATCCACTTGTCAATCGACGCGACGGCAAGCCCCGCTTCACGAAACTCAGCATCCGAACATTTTCCCACGCCCGAGAAAAAAAGCCCGAACAGACCGCGCTCGGGGATCTCGATTGCCGTAGCACCGTATCCAGGGCGCACAGGTGCGATCACCACGTAGCCCTGTCGCGCAAACCAAAGTGCGGCGTCACGAAATTCGATCACGGGAAAGTAGCTTCGCCCCGTCGCGTCCAACGAAACTCCATGGTTCATGACAACGAGTGGAAATGGACCGCCCCCGATGGGGCGAATCAAATAAGCGAGCATCGGCACAGGCGAGGAGGGAATCGCCCACATCTCCTCGTGAACCTGGGGCGCCGTGGGCTGCTCGGACGCCGGTCCTGCCATCACCAGATTCGGCAGGATGAGGAAAATGATTATGACTATGCTTGATAAAGGGTACCGCATGGCTAACGACCCTCTACGTGTGGGCTGATTATAAAGCAGCCTTCACTACGAATATATCATGCCCTTGCCAGGCGCGGACGTTGTTGTCTTGCCATGTAGCGTGTTGCGAACGTCCATGTCCGCTTCAAACCGACGGATCCATGCATTGCGATCGTGCCATGCGAAGCGCTTCAAGAAAAATGGGGAAGGTCACTTACCTAGTTGAACTGTTAGACCCGAGGTCGGTGTGGAAAGGGACGGGGCACGGCGAACCGCACTTGACCACGCTGCAGCGCACTGATCGAGCTGAATCCCGGGACTGCCGATATTGCATAGCGCGAGTGCACCGGCCCGCGATAATCAAACCTGAAAACAGGTGTGAGTTGGCCCGGACGGTGGCCCGAGTGGCACGGTTACGAGGTGTTTGCCTTACTTCAAACGGGTGAAATTGCAGCTCATTGCGATGCAGGAGGGCACATGACACGTCCCACCCTTCCAAGCCGGCAATCGCTGCAGGGCGCCTCCACCCAGTGTTTATTCAGCTTCACGGCAGCGGGGCTCGCATTGGCGCTCGCGGTGACTGCCGCCCACGCGCAGACTGCGGGCGAACCTAAGCCGGCCTCGCCAACCACCCTGGAGTTCAACAAGAACTCGACGGCCTCACTGCCATGGTCGGACAAGGCGGATTTCGCAAACGCCAAGCGCGGCTTGATTGCACGGCTGCCGGACAACGGCGTTATCAAGAACAACAGTGGCAGGGTCGTGTGGGACCTCTCTAGGTACACCAGTTTCATTCAGGATGGCGCGGCCGCCCCGGACACCGTCAACCCCAGTCTTTGGCGTATGTCGCAGTTGCTGATGGACGCCGGCCTGTATGAAGTCGTTCCCGGCGTCTACCAGGTGCGTGGGGCGGACTTGTCGAACCTGACCATTATCGAGGGAGAGCAGGGTATCACAATCTACGACCCATTGATTTCCGCGGAAACGGCGCGCGCAGCGCTCGACCTCTACTACCAGAACCGGCCCAGGAAACCCGTCGTGGCCGTGGTCTACTCGCACTCGCACATCGATCATGCCGGGGGCGTCCGAGGCGTGGTGGACGAGGCGGATGTGAAGTCAGGCAAGGTCAAAATCTATGCGCCGGAGGGTTTTCTCGAGAATTTCGTTGCCGAGAATCTCTTCGCAGGCACCGCAATGGGTCGCCGTGCCGCCTACATGTACGGCAATCTGGTCGCGCCAGGCCCGCAAGGGACGGTTACCGCTGGCCTTGGAGTCACGACGTCCAACGGGACGGTCACCCTCATTCCGCCGACCGACCTCATCACCAAAACGGGTGAGAAACGTGTCATCGACGGCATCGAATATGAGTTCCTGATGGCGCCGGGATCGGAGGCTCCATCCGAGATGATGTGGTATCTGCCGAAATTCAAGCTGATCAATACGGCCGAGGACGCCACGCACACGATGCACAATCTCTACACGTTGCGCGGCGCCAAGACTTGCGACGCCCGCTTGTGGCCGATGTACCTGAACCAAGCCATTCAGATGTGGGGCGACAATTACGCGGTGCAGATCACTATGCACCACTGGCCCACCTGGGGGAATGCCGAGATTACCCAGCTGATCAAGGTGCAGCGCGACACCTACAAGTTCATGCATGACCAAACCCTGCACTACGCGAATATGGGTTACACCATGGACGAACTGCCAAGCCTCGTGACGCTTCCGCAGTCGCTTGCAAGCCAGTGGGCGAGCCGAGGCTATTACGGCACCCAGAGCCACGACGTGCGGGCAGTTTACAACTTCTACCTGGGATATTTCGACGGCAACCCGGCGACTTTGAACCCGTTGCCACCTGTTGAAATCGGAAGCAAGTATGTGGCAGCCATGGGCGGTCCCGACGCTGTCATGAAGCTCGGCCGCGAGGCACTCCAGAAGGGTGACTACCGCTGGGGCGCCGAAGTAGTGAACCATCTGGTATTCGCTCAGCCCGAAAATCAGGAGGCGAAAAACCTTCAGGCGGATATCCTGGAACAGATGGGTTATCAGGCGGAATCCGGCCCCTGGCGCGGCTTCTATTTGACCGGTGCCGACGAACTCCGACACGGCGTCAGAAAGCAGGCGACAGGCACTCCCGCAAGTGCCGACATCATTGCCAACATGTCGACGGATTTGCTGTTCGGTTACATGGGCGTGCAGCTAGACGCCAAGAAGGTGGATGGCAAGACGCTTGCGATCAACTGGATATTCCCGGACATCAACGAGAAGCACGCGCTCTTCCTCGAGAACTCTGTGCTCAATCACTGGCCCGATTACACCGACGCCAAAGCCGATGTCACCGTAACCGTTGAACGAGCTACCTTGACCAAGGTCCTGACCAAGCAGCTGTTGTTCGAGGACGCGGTCAAGACCGGGCTGGTCAAATTCACAGGCAACCCGGCAAAGTTCGTGGAGTTCATGAGCTACCTCGTCGATCTCAACCAGCATTTCTGGTTCAACATAGTCACACCATAAGCAACGGTACGGCTGGGAGAGCAAATTGCAGCCCAGCCCGGGCGGTCCGGTTGGTTCATGACTTTGATCTGGCTGAAGGGGAATTAAAAAGTCCGCGGGAGAATTGTTTGGATGAGTTCGCCAGGTTCGAGCCCTACGGTGCCCACGATATGCAGCAGCATCGCGACGCGAAGATGTCCTTTGGATTGGCGAAGGCGAACGTACGGTATGCAACCCGCGCGACCTCCGCAGCAACAGCCTCAAAGGCGTTCCGACAGCGCAAGATTGTCTTTTGAAATCCATGGGGGTGTTTCGCTGCGATTTGTCGGAAAAACCGTTGAAGAACCTCGCGAAAGCGTCTGACTTCCAATCTCAACACGCAGTGAGGCGCGCTCGCGAACTCGGAATGACTATTTCCCCCTCGGCTCTGCCTGATACCCAATGTTTGCGGGGAATGATACGGCGCGTCGCGCTGCGAGGCGTCGCCACGCAGGGCATTGCGCTGGCAAGGGCGGATATGATTTTGAGCCGCGAATTGGGGGTCGGAAAGGCCGCAGCCCGGCCCGTGTAGAGGCATTTTGTTACATCGGCGAAAAATCTTTTTTGACATCGGTGAAACCTTCCTCCTTCCGGGCCGTATCCGCAGCCCTTGCCCGCCGTCGAGGAGAACGCTACCAATGACCGGCAATGGCATGATGAGGTTTGCCTAGTGATGGAGGTCGGCGGCGCGGCGATCGGAATCGTCTGCAAGGCGCCGCAACCCGGCCGCTCGAAGACACGGCTTGCGCATGCCATTGGAGCAGCGGCCGCTTGCGAACTATCGGCCTGCTTCCTGCGCGATGTCGCCGCGGCAATCGAAGCGGTGCCCGAGATGCTCGGCCGGCGCGGCTATGGCGTCTATGCTCCGGCGGGTACCGAGGGCGTCATGCGGCAGCTGCTTCCGCCGGGGTTCGGACTGTTGCTGCAGGCTGGCGATGATCTCGGCCATGTGCTGACCGGCGCGACGCGCGCGTTTCTGTCGGCGGGGCATGACTGCATGCTGCTCGTCAATGGCGACAGCCCGACGTTGCCGCCTCGCTTGCTGACGCAGGCGATCGAGATCCTGCGTCAGCCCGGCGACCACATGGTGCTCGGGCCGGCCAGCGACGGCGGCTATTACCTCATCGGCCTGAAGCATCCGCATCCGCAACTGTTCGAGCGGATCGCATGGGGAACGGACAGAGTCGCGCGTGCTACCTGCGAGCGCGCCGCCGAAATCGGGCTTGCCACCACGCTGCTCGCCGAGTGGTACGATGTCGACGACGTCCAGACCTTGCGCTGGCTGCAGGAGGAGCTGCTCGGCCGTTCGACCCGCTTTCAGGGCGGCGGATTTGCCGCGGCGAGCCGCGCCTTCCTCAAGGCTGCGCCGCAGATAAGTGCTTGAGCGCCGATGCTGGATGCCCGCCCAAATGGCTGGTTGGCGCGCACGGTCGACAACGTGTCTCCGCTTATCCTATTGACCGCGATCGGCGCCGTCGTCGTCGGTTTGACGCTCGCGACTCCCTTTGCCTTCGAGCGTCTCGGCGACAATGCGTTCATGGCACTGACCATGCCGGCGGGTCTGTTGACCATCGCCGCGACAGCCCAGGCCGAGCGTACTCCGACCACGCGCGCGCTCTGGCTGATCCTTGGCGTTGCGATCGGTCTGCGGGCCTATGTGCTGCTGTTCGATCCGCTGCTTTCCAGTGACATCTATCGCTATGTCTGGGATGGCAAGGTCCAGGCCACCGGCATCAATCCCTATCGCTATGTTCCGGCCGATCCGGCGCTGGCATCGTTGCGCGACGGCACGATCTTTCCCCATATCAACCGGGCGACCACCGCGGTCACCATCTATCCTCCGGTGGCGCAATTCTTTTTCCTCATCGTCACGCGGATCGGTGAAAACGTCACCGTGATGCGCCTTGCGCTGGTGGGCTGCGAGGCCGTCACCGTCGCCATCATCGCGCTCTTCTTGCGGCGCATGAATTGGCCGGTGACGCGCGTGGTCGCCTATCTCTGGCATCCGCTTCCGCTGTGGGAGATTGCGAGTAGCGGCCATGTCGACGCGCTGATGTTAGCGCTGATGCTGCTTGGCCTGTGGATAGCGCTGAGCGGCCACGCGCTCCGCGGAGCTGCGCTGATCGCGTTTTCGGTGCTGGTGAAGCCTTATGTGGCGCCGGTGCTTGCAGGGATCTGGCGGCCGTGGGATCTGAAAATGCCGCTTGTCGTGATCGCCATCATCACGCTTTGCTATCTTCCCTATCTGTCCGTGGGCTGGGGCGTGCTCGGATTTCTGACCCAGGGCTATCTGCGGGAAGAAGGGATCAGCGCCGGCAACGATCTCTGGCCGTTGGCGCTCTGGCGGCTGGTGTTTGGCGAGCATCACGGCGACGTCGTCTTCTACGTCGCAACGGCGGCGCTGGTCCTGTTGTTTGCAGGGCTGGCTGTGGCGCGCAGAGGCGATCGCCCCATCGCCTCGCGTCTTGCCGACATCAACAGGCTGTTACTCCTCACGCTGTTGTTATTGTCGCCCAACTATCCGTGGTACTTTCTGGCCGTCACGCCGTTCGTCGCGCTGTGCGGTTCCTTGCCGAACTGGTTTGTTTCGATCGCTGCTTTGTTGCTGACCGAGCAGCTCGACTGGGATTTCTACATCCCCAGAATGATGACAAAATCAATTCTGTTTGGCGGTCTGGTGCTGGCCTGGGCCTTTGCGACCTGGAGAAGCCGCGTGCCACGGACCGCCGAAGCAAGGCCATCGCCATGAGTAGTTCCGAAGCACCAGTCATTCCCGCGCGCTTCGATCCGCGCCGCTATCACGAGTTGGTCACGGGCGCGCGCACCGAGGTCGCGGAACGGCCGCCGGTCTGCCTTTATCTGGAAGTGACCAACCGCTGCAATCTCCTGTGCACCACGTGTCCGCGCACCTATGAGGAGCTCGAGCCTCCGACCGACATGAGCTGGGAGCTGTTCACCTCGATCGTCGATCAGGCGAGCGATCTCGCGCGCGCGGTGCTGCACGGCGTTGGCGAGCCGATGCTGGTGGCGAACCTGCCGCGGATGGTCAGATATTTGAAGGACCGTGGCGTCTACGTGCTGTTCAACACCAACGGGACGGTCTTGGGCGAGCGCAACGGCCGCGCCCTGATCGACGCCGGGCTCGATGAACTGCGCGTGTCGCTCGATGCGTCCAACCGCCAGAGCTTCAAGGCGATTCGCGGCAGGGATTATTTCGGCCGTATCACCCGCAATGTGCGCGCCTTTCGCGAGTTGCAGGAGCGGGAAGGACATACCAAGCCGCAGGTTTCGATCTGGCTCACCGGCCTGAAGGAGACGGTCGAGGAGCTTCCGGCCTTCGTGAAAGTTGCAGCCGAGATCGGCGTCAAGGAGGTCTATCTGCAGCGGCTCGTGTTCTTCGATGAATGGGCGATCGGTAAGGCGCGTCCGGATCAGGCGTTGTTCGAAAGCCTGACGGAAGGCGAGGCGGCCTATCTGAGAGAGGCCGAAGATCTGGCACGTTCACTTGGCCTGACCTTCAGCGCGTCGGGGGCTGCGACCGAGCCGGGATTGAGTCTCAAGGGCAGTGGCGACGGATCGCCCTGGTCGCTGTGCCGGCGGCCGTGGTCCTTGATGTATCTCACGGCCAATGGCCGCGCGCTGCCGTGCTGCATCGCGCCGTTCTCGCAGCATGGCTACGAGAATTACACGCTCGGCGATGCGGGCCGGCAATCGCTGCCGGAAATCTGGAACGGGCCTGCCTATCGCGAGTTTCGCGCGGCGCTGCTATCAGATCAGCCGCCGAAAAGCTGCGCCAATTGCGGCCTGCGCTGGAGCCTGTGAGCGAAGTGACCGTCGTTTCGGCGATCATTCCCTGTCTAGAGGAGGAAACGGCGATCGGATCGGTCGTGACCGCTGTGCTGGCGCAGAACGTGGACGAGGTCGTCGTGGTCGACGGCGGCTCAAAGGACCGCACCGTCGAGCGGGCCAGGGCCGCGGGCGCTCGTGTGATTGTCGAGCCGCGACGCGGCTATGGCCGCGCGATCCAGGCCGGCATCGCCGCCGTGCGCAATGATGCCGAGATCGTCGTATTCCTCGACGGAGATGGCAGCGATCCTGCGGAGCGCATTCCGGATCTGGTGTCTCCGATCGCAGCCGGGAAGTGTGTCTTCGCGCTCGGCTCGCGCGTGCGTGGGGCGCGCGAGCCCGGCAGCCTCTCGCCACAGCAGCTTCTCGCCGGTCATGTCGGCGGGCTGCTCCTGCGCCTCGTCTATGGCGCCGGTTTCACCGACCTGTCGCCGTTTCGTGCCATCCGATGCGATGAACTTAGGCGTCTCGGCATGAAGGAAGAGACCTATGGCTGGAATCTGGAGATGCTGATGCGGGTCGCCGCCGCGCGCTTGCCGGCGCTGGAGATCGCGGTCGGGCAGCGGCGCCGGATTGGCGGTGTGTCCAAGGTATCCGGCAATTTGGTTGCCGTCATCAAGGCGGCCTTGTCCATCTCGACGACATTTATTCGCCTCGCGTTCGAGCTGCGTGGCGAAACTTCGCGGACACGATAGCAGTGATCAGCGCCTGCCGGCATCGTCCTCGCAAGCAACGATTTCTCCGGGAGGTTTTCGATCCGCCGGTGAGGGCGGCGAAAACACCGCGAGATATCCGCCATCGCCCGCGAGCTGATAGGTGGCGATGGCGCGATAGCCGACCGCGGCCAGCTCGCAACGTAGCAGTGCGATTGGCGTGCCATGTTCCGCCGTCGGTCGTTCCAGGTCGACAATGCCGACCCGCGCGCCCGGCTTGAACGCGGGTGCAAGGTTGTAAACGAAGGCATAGGGCTGGGCGATCTCGTGATACATGTGCACCAGGATCGCTGCATCGAGCGACGAAGCGGGCAGGCGGGGGTCGTGCGGTTCGCCGAGCGCGAAGACGACATTCTTCAGTTTCAGCCGTTGGATTCGCTTTGCGAACTCGACGAGATAGTCCCGCGTGACGTCCTCCGCGACGACGGAGCCGGAGGGACCGACGAGCGGTGAGAGCCGAACGGTATGGTAGCCGCTGCCGACACCGATGTCGCCGACTGTCATGCCCGGCTTCAGTCCAAGAAGGCGGACGATCTCGCCATTCTCATCCAGGGAGTCGCGATGCTCCTCGCCGGAACGGCTTGGGCTGACGATCTGCGCCACCGGGCGCTTAGGTGCGGGAAATTCCCTGGCGGGCACTCCCGGCGGAGCCAGGTATTCGATGTCAGCGGCATGGGCGCAACTAGCGCCCAGTGCCAGAACAAGCATCACAGCGCGGACCAAAACAATCATGCTCTCCGCTTGTACCACAACGGTTAACCCGTGACGTGGAAGAACCAGCCAACAAGGCCCTTCCCCTCGCGCACGGCAGGCACCGAGCGGCGCAGCCACGCATCGAAGCCAAGGCTGCGGCCAGCGGCTTCAAACGCAAACCAGAACATCAACAGCGCCAGGAACATGTAGGTCCACGGCCACTCGGACGAATTGCCGTAAAGGCCGAGCCAGAGCTGCAGCGTATAGAGGACGGCAAGTACGCCCACCAATCGCACGCAAAGTCCGAGCAGCATCGAGCCTGCGAATACTAGCTCGGCCAAAAAGACAATCGGCCCGAACAGCTTCATGTTCGGCAGCACGACATCCTTCAGGAAGGTGCGGTGAAACTCGAACGCGGCATTGGTCGATTCCTGCTCGGTCCAGTATTGCAGACCGTCGGATACGGGCAGCGGCAGCTTCCACAACATGCCCTGGAACCACATGCAGCCGATCAGCATCCGGATCAGCCAGATGCCGAGATGCCGGCCCGTGCGTTGCTCCGGATCTTCCTGCCAGTTCTTGAAGGCAATCGCGGTGCCGGCGAGCAGCAGGATCCAGAACAGCGCCAGGATCACATAGCGCCAGTTTCCCTGATGCAGATAATCGTTCGTATTCCCGGTCAGGAAATGCCAGATATCGATGAAGGGATTGGTGGGCATCGGCACGTGCTCCCAAGGGATCGGATGGCTGCTTTTACGTATCGGTTGATCGAATCGTTACTCTGCGTGGGCACTGGCTGACCAGGCGCACCGCAATCAGGCGGTGCGCCTTAGCCCTTATTCGGCGTCGAGCCACTTGTCGGATCCCGTCAACTTCACCGACACACCCGACAAGGTGATCTTGAAGTCCTTTCCATCCACCACGCCAGGGTGATCGATTGAGAACAGAAGCGGGCCTGCCTTCTTGTAGTCCGCATATTTGGCGCTGACGAGGTGCGGAGGGTTGGGAGCGCCTCGGTGATAGGTGATTTGCACAATCTGCTTGTCGGGCCCGATGTAGAGGTCCCAGGTGTCGCCGGGCTGGTAGCCGCCCTCCGACGGGTATTTCATCGCGATTCGCTGTGCCGTCCCGTCGCCGATCGGCAGTTTCTGTTGACCGTCGTCGGTCGGCGCCGCCCCATCCCACAACAGATGGAAGGGGAGCAGCGTCCAATACTGGTCGTTGGCGAACTGCGGATCGACCTCCTTCTTCACGACGTCGCTTTGGCTGTCGAGCTGCGAGCGTTGATAGGTGACCTTGACCGAATTGCCCGCCTTGTCCTTGCCATCGAAGGAGACGGTGTTGGTCTTCGGGCTCCATTCCCACTTGTTGGAAATCGTCTTTCCACCTGGAAGTTCGATATTCCAGGTGTAGCGGAGGGTCTCGACCTTTTCCCACGAACCGAGGCCGTAGGCCTTGGCGATCTGCTCGGCGATCGAGGGCGGCTCCGCGGCGGAAGCTGCGGGGAGGGCCAGCAGCATGCCGGCGGCCAGAAGACCGGGGACATTCAGTCTCGCTTTTTCGCGCGCCTTAGTAACCATATTGCTCATGTCGAACTCCCTGAGTTTGAATTCAATTTGCATCGTAGACGCGACCGCAACAGATTTCTTTCGCGTACGCACGAGCAACCGTTCGGCAGTACGTCGCACCAGAGGACGCCCAAATATTGGCAAAAATGCCGGCAAATCGCCTGTTAGGTGTTGTTAAAGGCTGTGAGCCATTGCGGGTCTGCGAAAACCAGCCGGCCGTGAGGCCGCACGCGCCGCACGACGTAAGAGCCGTCGGTATCAATCCTCAATCCAAACAGTCATGCCCGGCTCGAGATCCACCGGCTTTCCCTGCGGATCGAGATGGAAGCGAAGCGTATTGCAATCATGATCCTCGATCACCCGGCCTGCCAGGTGCGAACACGCCGAGCGGCCGCAGTTCGGTGACGACGGCTTTGGTCGCGACATTGGCGCCGTTTCGTATCACATTGACCGTCCTTCCTACCGCACGACCGCCGAGATGATCTGGCGCGTTGAACGACAGCCATTGCTCGCCCTGCGCCTCGACCATTAGGACCGGTTGACCCGCGCGAACATTCTCGCCCAACTCCGCCGCTATGATGCTGACGACGCAGTCGGCCGGCGCCCGCAGGATCATCTTGTCAAGGCGGCGCTCATGCACCGTGACCACGGCAACTTCTAGCGCAAGGCGGCCGTTCCTCGTACGCCGCCGTCAGCGATGGGCTAATCTAAACAGGGCAGCCGAACCTCGCGGTCATATTCATGAGCGCAGCCTTCGTCCAGGCATGGTGCTATGGGGGAATGCTGAAAGATGCCATTCTTAGGGGGCTGCGACGCGCTAAAGAGCACGCGAAGGGGCTTGGCTATGCAGAAGGCTGTCCGCCACTGGATCTCCGGCCGCGCCGAGCGACTGTTTGCCCTCGCCCGGCATATTGGCCTTGAGGCCGGCGATAGCGACGAAACAGCCTTGCGCAAACGAGTCGCGGTTGCGCTCTTTGCCGGAACTCTGCCGTTTACCATCGCGTGGAGTGCGATCTACCTCGCCGCCGGCGCACCGCTCGCGGCCGCTGTTCCCGGCTTCTATTCAGTTTTCACGCCGATCAACACCTTGATCTTTGCGCGCACGCGCAACCTCGCGATTTATCGCTTCACCCAACTCCTCGTTGTGTTGATCTTGCCGTGGCTCGTGATGATGAGCCTGGGAGGCTTTCGACAGTCGAGTGCAGTCATCACGTGGGCGGCCCTGTCTCCCCTTGGCTCTCTTCTGCTTGATGAACTGCGTCGTACGCTATTTTGGATCGCGGGCTTCGTCGCGCTCCTGATTGCCGGGGCAATTCTCGAACCGTATGTGCCTCTCACTCAATTGCCGGACGCCTTTGTAAGATGGTTCTTCGTGCTCAACGTAGGCATGGTGATAACCATAACGTTCGGGCTTCTCTATTATTTTGTCGGCAGGCGGAATTTCTTCCAGGAGCGTGCGGAGATGCTGCTGCTCAACATCCTGCCGAAAGAGATATCAGCGATCCTTAAGGTGACGCCGCAGACGATCGCCAACCAGTTTTCCGCCGCCAGCATCCTGTTTGCCGATGTCGTTGATTTTACGCCGATGGCGGCCAACATGACGCCCCTGGAGTTGGTCGACCTACTCAACGAGGTATTTCAATGTTTTGACAATCTGGTCGACAAGTACGATCTGGAGAAGATCAAGACGATCGGCGATTGTTACATGGTCGCGTCCGGGGTGCCTCGGCCGAGATCGGACCACGCCAGCACCATGGTCAACCTTGCGCTCGACATGCGGGCCGAAATTGGAGCCCGTCGGTTCGGCGGCCGTCAACTATCGTTCCGCATCGGTATCAACTCGGGCCCCGTGGTCGCGGGTGTCATAGGCCGCAAGAAGTTCATCTACGACCTGTGGGGTGAGGCGGTCAACTTGGCCAGCCGCATGGAGTTCTCACGGCCGCAGCCAATGCATTCAGATCACGCGCAGCACCTACGAATTGATCAAGGACGAATTTGACTGCGAGGCGCTGGGATCGATCGACGTGAAGGGGGCGGGTCGGACAGAGGTGTGGCACGTGATCGACCGGAAGGCGGCTCGCCTTACGGCCGTCGGGCAAAATCCTCGCGCGTGAAATTGAACTTCAGTCTTACGGCCCGTTGAGTTTCAGGCCCACGCCGAACCTCGTGCCACTAGTGTTGTTGCTGGCTCAAACTGCGCTATCGATGCATGGCGATCCCAGCGACCGCGCCGACAAACAATGGCAGGCATACACTGGACTGGATGAAAAACCCCGGCAAGCGGCCTTCCACCGCGCGGCTATTATAGCCCGCGAAATACCATCCACGCCCGCCGGACTGGCGCGCCATGGCCGATGAAGATGGGCACTATTGCTTCGCTGCGGCGCTATGACGTAGCAGCCGCCGAAGCGATCCGGCCGGATAACCTGCGACGGACTGCGATTTTGCGCTACGCCTCATGGGCGGCCGTCTTTCGAATGTCGCGGGTGGCCCGGTTGCCCTTCGATGGCAGCAGCCATTTCGATCAATCCCGGGTACGGCCCATGGGCCATTCCAGGCATCGCAATCGCATAATCGCAATCGCGCAGTTGGATTTGGACCATGGTGATTGTCATTGGGCGGTCGCCAAATGGTCGATCGGTATTGGGCAACCACTTTGGCGTCGTGCAATGATGGCTGCTGGCCGGCGACCCGATGCCGGCGTTCCTCAGCGGCCCAGGCCCGCGCCCGACGCCCACGCCAGCCTGCTGAAGCTGCCACCCCCCTCAAATTATTTTTTGTGCCGCGACCCCGGCGCCGGGTTTGCGCCCTCTTGTCTGGGTGAATGCGCCATAGCGGCGCGTCACGAACCGGAGCACAGAACCATGTGGTATAGGAAGAACGTTGGCGGGTGGGAGCGCGCGGCCAGGCTGATCGGCGGGGGCTTGATGCTCATCTGCGGCGTGGTTGCGCTGCACGCTTCGCCGCTCGGGCTACTGCTCAGCGGCGCGGGTGTCGTGACGCTGGTCACCGGCGTGTTCGGCTATTGCCCTGCCTGCGCCATCGCCGGGCGCGAGCCACTGAAGGGGTGACTGCCTTGGCGCGCGTATCAGACGATCTCTTGCTCGCGGCACAGTCGGGTGACCGGCACGCGCTGACACAGCTATTGGTGGCGCTGCAGCCGGACATTCGACGCTACGCCCGGCGCCATTGCCACCGCACCTCGGTCATCGAAGATGTGGTGCAAGAAGCACTCATCGTCGTGTACCGGCGCGTGGGCACGATCCGCAGTCCAGCCGCACTCGCCGGCTGGCTGGTGACCGTCATCGCGCGCCTTTGCATGCTGCCGGCGCTGATGCTGATGCGCGGAGTCGAGGAGCTCGCCAGCCTGGAAGAGTCACGCGAGCTCGCAAAGGTCCCGCCGGACGAGTTACGCATGGACTTGGTCAATGCGATCGAGTTGCTTTCGCCGTCCCATCGCGAAGTGCTGCTGCTGCGAGATCTCGAAGATCTGACGATTGGGGAAATCGCCGGGCGGCTCGGCGTGACGCGCGAAGCGGCCAAAAGCCGCCTGCGCCGCGCCCGCACATTGGTGCGCGAATACCTGCTCGGCACAAAGGACAGCGGACGAGAGAGCACATGAATTACTTTCGTGGAGTCGGCATGTTCGGGAGCGCCTTCCTGGGCGCACACCTGATGCGCGGCGCAGCTGCGGCGGCGCTACTCGCTTGGGCCATCGTCCACCAGACCGCGCACCCTTGGCTATCCTTGGGCGCGGGCGTTGCCGCCCTCGTCGCGCTACGCGGATGCCCGATGTGCTGGACTGTGGGCTTGGTCGAGACGCTTTCGCAAGGCCGTCGCGATTCAACGATCAGATAGTTGTTGGCGTGCGTGAGCCGGCGCCTCGATGTCGGGGCTGGCGCGGCACGGTCGATGAAGATGGGCAATACTGCCTCGCCGTGACGCTATGATGCAACGTTCAATTTTGCACGACTGGTGCCCCGGGGGTTTCGTGAACCGCCGATACTGCTACGATGATCACCCCGGATTTTGGATGGAGCCACCGCCTACTTCCGTTGAACGCGCTGACCGGACATGGCTGCACTAACCTTGCGACAGGACGGGAAGGAGGTACCGTGCCGAAAACGATCGCGATATTGGGCTCCGCCCTCTTCTTTGCGGTTGCGCCCAGCACAGTGGCGGGGCTCGTTCCCTGGTGGATTACGCGTTGGGAGTTTCGGCCGCCCTTCTTCGATCTCTACGCAACGCGCGCCGTCGGGATCCTGTTGATCGTCGCCGGTCTGCCCGGGCTTATCGACTCGTTTGCGCGCTTTGCGCTGCAAGGATTGGGCACGCCGGCGCCGATCGCACCGACGCAGAACCTCGTGGTGACGGGTCTTTATCGCTACGTGCGCAATCCTATTTACGTTGCCCTTGTCGCCGTCATTCTGGGCCAAGCGGCCTTGTTCGGCGACCAGCGCCTTCTTGCGTACGGTGTGTTGGTGTGGCTCGCCTTCCACGCGTTTGTCGTGGGGTACGAGGAGCCGGTGCTCGTTCGCGGGTTCGGAACGGAGTACGAGGATTTCCGGGCCAACGTCCCGCGCTGGATTCCGCGGCTCACGCCCTGGCGAGCCGCACGACGCCGGAATCATTCGTGACGCGGGCGCCGCCGCGGGAAGGGCGTGGTAGCGTGCCCCGTCGAAATGGCGCGCCCGACACGATTCGAACGTGTGACCTTTGCCTTCGGAGGGCAGAGGCCTCTCGAAAGGCGTGCGCCGCCTCAAAAATCAGGCCGATCAATAGGAGCGCTGTTTTGCTGGCTTCGCAACGGCGCGTCTTCTTACTCCAGGGCCGCCAAAACCTCGATCTTGCTTCACAGCTCTAGGCGAACCCAAGATCTTTGCGTTATTTTCGGTATCGACAGTCCGATCATCAGTCTGACAGGAACGGTCGTTGGCATCCAAGGATCTGCAGCATGGCAGTTGTTTGGACCTTCAACGTACCGCACGCAGGAACTCGTCGCGTGTTTTCGATCGAAGATAGGATCTGGGACGGCCAGAGGATGTCGGTATCAGCCACGGTCGGTCGGACGCCCGGTGCAGGCCTGGGAGTCCTCCGATGGGTTCGCACGCTCAAAGCGGCATCTCTTCAAAGGCACTTTTGGGCTCGAAATGCACCTTATGCTGTAAAGGATCGCGACAACCCCTTGAAATCACACAAAAATCTTCCCTGTTTGATCTCACGCGTCTTGGCGCAGGGCGGTCGTCGCATCATTATTTGAACCAACGCCCCGCGAAAACCATCACCTCCTCACGAGAGGGTAGTGGCGTAGTCCAGCGTAGAAGTCGGGACCTCGTACTCTCCTTCCTCTACTTCCGTCGCACTCCAGTGGAGACACGCCGGCGCGCGAGGCTCAATCGCGCGTCACGGAGATAAATCTCTCGTTCTACACATGAGACGGGAGTGAACATGCTCTGCTGCTGAAACGCGCGAAATGCGGGAGTCGTCGTTTGCCCGTCGCAACCTTCTGATCTCTCAGAGTTCAGAGGTCGAGCGTAACGCTCACGCGAGCACGCGATACGCACAGCATGAGCCGATCCTGCCTTCTTGATGTCGGCAGTACCTTGTCACGATGGAGCACCACGCCATCGCGATATCCGCATTCGCAAGAGCCGCAGACACCCATTTCGCAGGAAGAAGGCATGACGAACTTGTTGTCACGTAACACCTCGAGCAACGACCTGTCGGCAGGCACGAGAAATCTTTGACCCGTCGATGCAACCGTCGCTTCGAACGGCTCGGGTTTGAAGTTCTCGTCGACCGTCATTTGAAAGGCTTCACTGTGAATTTGATTTTCGGGCCACTGGCTTAAAGCCGATTGCACGGCATCCAGAAGCCGTTGCGGCCCGCAGATGTAGATGTGCGTATCCTCGTCGTACGGGCCGATAGCTGCCGGATCAAAGCGGGGCCCACTTCCGGAGAACCAGCACTGCAGGCTCGGCCCGCAAATGTCTCTGACTTCGGCAAGCAGCGGCGCCTCGGACGCCGATCGCGCGCAATAGTGCAAGGTAAAATTCTTACCCCAGCGCTTCAGGGATCGGGCCATGGACAGCAAAGGCGTGATGCCGATACCGCCGGCGACCAGAATATGGCGCTCACCTTCGACGCTCAGCGGAAGGTTATTCCGCGGCGCGGAGATGTGTACCTCGCTGCCTTCACGTATGTTCTCGTGAACCCAGATCGATCCACCACGGCCCGTCGCCTCGCGTTTAATGGCAATCTCGTATTTGGAGCGGTCGTGATGATCGCCGCACAACGAATATTGCCGCACACGGCCGTCCGGCATGCGCAAATCGACGTGTGCGCCGGCGGACCATTCGGGAAGAGTTGGTCGAAGCGGATGAACGAGTTGCATGTGCAGAACGTCGGGCGTTGTGAAACGCATCTTCTCGACACGCAACTTCATGATGAGACGCGCGGTCATTGGTCCAGCAGCTCTATGACGTTGCCGGGCCGAATGATGCCGCCGCGCTCGATGCCGCAGTTGAGCCCGGAGCGATTGTATAACGGAAGGAACACCGGCAGTCCCAGCAGCTCTTCGAGATATTTACAGGGAAAATTCAACCGGCCACCCCGCAAAATGACGTCTCCAACTCTAAAGCGACGTCCAACAAGGTGGTTGAGCGGCACGCCTATCACCGTCAGATTCCTGCGGTGATCGCGTGGCTCGAGCGTAATCGTCCTGTCCTGTAATGGCGGATCATTGCGCGATATCGCGTCAAGCGCCTCCTGCTCGATGAGCGTCACTTCGCGTACGTCTGGCTTCGGTGAATAGGTGCCAGTTCCCTCGTAATAGCGATCGCCGACGATGCCCCGGCCGGCAACGCATTCGGCCTCTTGTCGCTCTTCCATCTCGTAGCTGGCGCTGGGTGCGACATGGATGTGAAGCAGTTTGCCCCGCCATTGGGTCGCACCGCCAGCTTTCCTGGCAGCAACGGATCCGGCAGGATGCTCGAATGCTTCCGTCATTCTGGGTGGCGGCCGATCTGTCGAATGGCGGTTCACGGGATTATCCTTTCGTCCGCAGCGCTATCGCTTCGACTTCAACCAATGCATCCTTTGGCAAGCGTGCGACTTCGATGGTCGAGCGCGCGGGTGGTTTATCGCTGAAGAACTCGGCGTAGATTCCGTTCATGACGGCGAAGTCGCTCATGTTCTTGAGAAACACGGTCGTCTTCAGGACACTTGCGAAAGAGGCGCCGCCGGCTTCCAGGACGGCCGAGAGATTTGCGAGCGACTGCCGCGTCTGTTGCTCGATGCCGTCCGGAATATTTCCGGAGGTCGGGTCAATCGGCAATTGCCCGGACGCAAACACGAGTTGTTCCGTGCGTGTTGCCTGAGAGTAAGGACCCGCCGCAGGTGCTGCTTTGTCGGTGCTGACGATAGATTTGGTAGTCACGATGTCTCCCATTGACAGGTAATTCAGTTTATCCGGCGAGGAATGCTTGGACGTTCATGTTGGCTTCCCGGGCCCGCTGATATTCCAGAATGCGTGCCGTCTCGCGAGCGACCGGTTCGCCGAGCAGTTTTCCCAGGATATGAAGGGTCGTATCGATACAGAGTGAGACACCGCCTCCAGTCACAACTTCGCCTGTATCGGCGATCGGCGCTTCGCGAACATCGATCCGAGGATACATGTCGCGCATTCGTGCTAGTGGCGAAATTTCGGGAGGGACAACGGCTCGTTTGGTGGTAGCCGTCGTGTCATCGAGAACGCCACTCGCCGCCAGGATCATGGCTCCCGTACACACCGACGCGACCTTGGTCGACGTGTGGACGTCTCGGATGTACGCAAGGGTTGCTGCAGATCGCGATTGATCCTCCCAGCCCGGGCCACCTGTTACGATGACAATGTCGCAGACCGGCGCATTCTCTATTCCAAATTGTGCGACGATTTCGAGCCCGTTTGACAATCGAACGATCCCCGCTTTTGGTGCGATGGTGCAGACTTTAATGTGCGGAGCTATTCGGCGTGCCATGGAAAGCACGCCGAAAGTTGCAAGATCGATCGGCTCAACACCGTCGTAGATGAATATTCCGAACAGCATGTCGAACCAATCCCGCTTCAGCCGATCAGGGCTTCGTCCTTGGTTTCACGGGCGGCAAGCGCTGCCCACAGCGTTATCAGCGCGATCCCGATCATCATGACCGAGACGCCGGCCGTCCCGCTGAAATAGCCTACCAGCGCGGTCGCAATGATCGGCGAGAAGCCGCCGCCAATCGCCGCCGCAGCCTGGAAGCCGAACGAAGCGCCGCTATAGCGAACACGCGGGCCAAACAGCTCGGGGAAATAGCTCGAACTCCAGCCCGAACATCATGCCGTGACCGAAATTCATGGCGATGATGATGGCGGTCGTCACCATGGCAACGTTCTTGGTCTCCAGCATCCAAAATAGAGGGAACGCGAAGGCCATCGTGAAGATCGCACCCAGGATGAACAATGGACGCCGGCCGATCTTGTCCGACAGCCAGCCAAACAGCGGCAACGTGAGCAGCTCGAACAGCGCCGCGTACATGACGGCGTCGAGCAATAATTGCTTGGGCAGCGCCAGCTTTGTCGTCGCGTACACGACAACAAAGACGGTCAGCATGTAAACCCAGGATACTTCCGACAGCTTGAGGCCGACGGCGATCAGGAACGTCTTGAAGTTCTTGCCGACGGCTTCGCCAACCGGGTTCTTCGAAAACGAGTCAGTGGCCCTCATTCTCTCGAACACCGGCGTCTCCGGAACCCTGGATCGAATGAATGTGCCGAGAGCTAAAAGAACGATGCTGGCAAGGAACGGAATGCGCCAACCCCACGCCTGAAAATCGGCTTCTGGAAGTTTCGTCGCAAGCGCAAAGACCAGTGTCGCAAGCACCAACCCGATCGGAAATCCGATCTGAACGAAGCTGCCGTAGAACCCGCGTTTATCGGCCGGGGAATGCTCGATCACCATGAGGGAAGCGCCGCCCCATTCGCCGCCAAGGCCGATGCCCTGGACAATGCGCAACAGAATGAGAAGGAGGGGTGCAAGCACACCGATCGATGCGTAGTTCGGAAGCAGGCCGATGCCGAACGTGCTCAGCCCCATGATGAACATGGTCAGGACCAGCATCGACTTGCGTCCGAGGCGATCGCCGAAATGCCCGAACAAGGCGCCGCCGAGCGGCCGCGCCAGAAAACCCACAGCATAGGTGCCGAGCGCCGCCAATGTTCCGGCGAGCGGATCGATGGTCGGAAAGAACGCCTTGTTGAAGACAAGGGCCGCCGCGGTCGCATAAATCAGGAAATCGTACCACTCGATGATGGTGCCGACGCTGCTCGCAAATACGATCGATCGCATTTTCGAGCCAGCCGTCCGGGTGTCGGCCATGGTCGCAGCTATGCTCATTTCCCACTCCTGGTTAGAGGCCTGCGGAACATTTCCTCTTAAGAGGATATTTTTCCAGTATAGTGGATGCAAGCGACGTGCCGGGATTTTCCGGGATAAATCGCAATGCTTTATCGCTGTGACCGAGGAAATGATTGGTTTTGATGCTTGTGATGCCTAAAAAAGCGCATGGGAGCTGCGAAAATCAGCTCCGGCCGAAATTGAACCAGCGCCGCCTGGGTGCCGGATAGGGTGGATCTTGGGAGGGCTTTGCGGGCCGGACGAGGGGCCCGCGCCGCGACAGACCGCAACCGGCGCTTGTTCCTACAGGAGATTAATTTCTACCGCGAGTGGATGGTCAGCGCACCTTCGAGGTGTCGATCACGAGGAAATATTCGCACTGGGTCTTGCCGAGGTTCAGAAACGAGTGGTCGGCGTCCGCCTGGAAATACAGCGAATCTCCCTGGTTCAGGGTGACGCGTTGATCGCCGATCGTCACGCGCATCCTTCCGCGCAGGACGTAAATGTATTCCTCGACACCTCGGCGATGAGCCACGAAGTTCCCGGTCTCGGCATCGGGCGGAAGCGTGTTGAGAACCCAGTCGATGCCGCGCCCGGGCAGTACGGGAGAAATGCAACGGCGCAGAAAACCCGATTCATGGTCTTGCAAAATCGGCTGGCGCGCCGCCGGGATGTGAACAATTTCCCTTTCGACGGCCGGCGCCATCAATTTCGAGAACGTGACGCCCAATGCTTCCGCGAGTTTCGACAGGACGACGGTTGATGGAACCGTCTCGCACCGTTCGATTTTGGATATCATCGACCGGCTTACACCGGACGCATCGGCCAGCATTTCGAGCGAGAAGTTGTTCTTCTTTCGAAAATGACGAATCTCGTCGGCCAGCACCGAAAGCTGAGAATTGTCGGGGGCATTTTCAGTACTCAAAGCCGTGAATCCCTTGCCCTTACGCAGTCCCCCTTTAGAGGGTTTTACAGACGGTGCCCCCAATACTTCACGGATTTCCATGATCACCGAGAAACGGCTAAGCACCCGCCGACGTCTCGGAGGTCCAGGTTTTGGAGGCCTAGACCAACTTACCCCTAACCGCGCGTCATTCAAACCCGGGCCGGCCCTTGTGGAACACCTGTCGCAGATCATGGCCCGATAGGTGGGACTTCCGCGACAATCAGCATGAAGACTACAAGCGTTCGTGGACCGCGGGGATCGCCGATGATTGATTTTGACCTTTGGAGTGCCGGCGATGGTGGTCGACCTGGCTCTAATCGGCATCGCGATCGTCCAGTCGTCCAATCGTGGGGGAGTTGGCGAGTTAAAAGTTGGGATTTAGACGGGGAATACAAGGCGCCGTATGTTTCTAAAAAGTCTAATTATTTCAATATTATACTGCCGGTTATCGACGCTCAGAGCGCGCCAACCCCATGCCTTGCGTCGAAATCAAAACGGCTTCCCAGGCATGCGAAGCTCTCCCGGTTAGCCTTCGCGATGTAATGCGCGTCCGCTTCGGTCCATATACGGCGAAACCGAGTCTGGCACCCCGCCCGAGCCACCTGTTCTGTTTGTCGCAAGCAATTTGGTAGTGGGAGCGATCGCGATTGTAAGCCTATGGCTCATCGTTCGCGGCAAGCTCGGGCTCAAGCAGCACGTGATTTGTGCCCCGACCGCAGTGATCGGTCGCGCTTTGTCCTGATCCAAGTCACGCGCGTCGTTGCGCGCTAACCGCCGTGAATACATGCGCGCCGATCCGCTTGTCTTGCATTGGGGATCGTGATCGTCATTGGGCGAGCGGCCGCCAGCCGCCGTCGGCAGTCTATCCGGGCGTCGCGCGACGGCTTGGCCCGGAGCGCCGGCGTGATACGTTGCGGCAATGGCTCATCGTGGAGTGACGCCGTGCTGCTCGAAACTCTTCTGCCACTAGGCAAGGTCGACCCCGGCCTGCGCGCGCCCGAAATTCCGCTCGACCTCCATTCGATCGCCGCCGACGCGCGCCTGCTGGAAGAGATCGGTTACGACGGACTAGTGGTCGAGGAAACCAAGGACGATCCGTTCATCCTGCTGGCGCTGGCGGCCCAGACGACGCGAACCCTGAAGCTCGGCACATCGGTCGCAATCGCCTTTCCGCGCAGTCCGACCGTGACTGCGATGAGCGCGTGGACGCTGCAGAAGCTGTCCCGTGGCCGCTTTACCCTCGGCCTCGGCACGCAGGTGAAGGCCCACATCGAGCGACGTTTCGGCATGCCCTGGACGCCCGCCGGGCCGTGGATGCGCGAGTACGTGAGGGCGGTTCGCGCGGTCTGGGATTGCTGGCAGAACGGCACGCCACTCGACGTAAGAGGGCCGCATTACAACATCAATCTGATGGTGCCCTTGTTCAATCCCGGCCCGATCGAGCATCCCGACATTCCCATTCATCTAGCGGCGGTGAACCCGATGATGTGTCAGGTGGCGGGCGAAGTCGCCGAGGGCATCCGGCCGCATCCGGTATGCACGCCATCCTACATCGAGAAGGTTATGCTGCCGGCCGTGCGGGCCGGTGCGGCAAAGGCGGGGCGGCCGCTGGATCGTTTCCAGGTCTGCATGAAGCCGCTGGTCGCTACAGCCGCCAACGAGGCGGAGCTGGTGCCCAAGGTGCGCGACGCGCGCGCGCGGATCGCCTTCTATGCCTCGACGCCGCAATATCGCGCCGCGTTCGACCATGTCGGTCTGGGCGATCTCGCGGACCGGCTGAAGCTGCTATCACGAGCACAGCGCTGGGAAGAGATGCCTCAGCACATCAACGACGACGTCTTGCATACTTTCGTGACGATCGCGACCTACGACACGATCGGCCGCAAGCTCTGCGACCGCTATGGCGGCGTAGTCACTAACTGCGAATTCTCGATCGCGGTGAAGAACGACGCCGATCGCAAGCGTCTGCGCCAGCTCGCCTACGACATCCAGTCCGAAGGTGTCGTGCGCGCCCGGCGCACCATTCTCGGAATCGCAGCCTGATAGCGACTCGCAGCGCACCTTCAACCGGAGAAAATCGACATGAAACTCGGACGCCTTGGGGTGTGGTACGGCACCGATAAACTCGACGGATCGCAGCTGCGCGATTTCGTGCGCACGGTCGAGAATAATGGCTACTCGACCCTGTGGTACCCCGAATCGCGGGGCTACGAGTCGATGTCGCTGGCGGCCTGGCTGCTGTCGAGCAGCGAGAAGCTGGTGATCGGCAGTTCGATCGCCAACATATATGCACGCGATTCCTTCACGGCGCAGCGCGCGATGGTCTCGCTGAACGCGCTCTACGGCGACCGGTTCGTTCTCGGTCTCGGCGTCAGCCACATCCCGATGGTCGAGGGTCTGCGCGGCCATCGCTACGACAAACCGTTGGCGGCAATGGGTGCCTATCTCGACGGCATCAACAAATTGGCGCCTGCCGGCGAACTGCCGGTCATGGTCGCGGCACTCGGGCCAAAGATGCTGGCGCTGAGCGGTGCCAAGTCGCGTGGCGCTGTCCCATATAATGTGACGCCGAAGCATACGGCTGAGGCCGCCGCGGTCCTCGGGCCTTCGAAGTGGCTCGCGGTGGAGCAGAAGGTAATGCTCGAGACCGATCCCGCAAAGGCGCGGGCGCTCGGGCGCAAGGAACTGTCGCGTTACATGGTGCTGCCGAACTACCGCAACAGCTGGCTGCGCCAGGGCTTCGCCGAGGCTGAACTCGCCGACGGCGGTAGTGACCGGTTCATCGATGCGATGGTCCTGTGGGGCGACGCCGACACGATCAGGCGCGGCCTGCGGGCGCACTTCACGGCCGGCGCCACGCATGTCTGTCTGCAGCCCATCCACGCGGATGGCGATTTCGCCGCCCGCGACCGCATGCTGGCCGCGCTCGCCGATACCTGAGGCGCGTGTGTGACGCCTCCCTCAGAGCAGATCGGCGACGGCGTTGCGGTAGCGGCGCATCGCGTCGACATGGTCGGTCATGTTCCGGCCGGCCATGCGCTTGTGGTGGTAGCCGCCGAAGGTATTGTGCAGCGTGACATGCGTGACGCCGGCTTGCTTCCAGAAGCTGATTTCCTCGCGCCAGTCCTTTTCGGCACCTGTGCCGGTCGAGGTCCAGACTTCGAGGCCAACCGACGCCGGATCGCGTCCCTCGGCTTCCATCAGGCGGCGCAGCTTGTCGAATTCCGCGACGGCCTTAGGCCCGGGCGGTTCAGACAGCATGATCCAGCCGTCGCCCCACTTTGCGATACGCTGCAGCGTCACGTCCATGTGGCCGCCGAACCACAGCGGAATTTTGCGGCGGGGCGGCAGCGGATTGATGCCGGCGTCCTGGAGGCGGTGCCACTTGCCCTCGAACGTAATGTAGGGATTGGCCCACAGCGCTTTCATCACCTGGACCTGTTCCTCGGACCGCTTGCCCCGGTTGTGGAAATTCTCGTTGAGGCCGACGAACTCCATCTCGTTCCAGCCCACGCCGATGCCGAACCGGAAGCGGCCGTCGCTGAGCACGTCGAGACTGGCGGCCTGCTTGGCAACCAGCACCGTCTGACGCTGCGCGAGAATCAGTACCTGGGTGGAGAGTTCGACCTTTTTCGTGCAGGCAGCGATGAAACCGAACGCCACGAAGGGGTCGTGGAACAGGCCGAGCCCACCCGCGCGGCCGCTGGCGGGGTTGGCCGGGTTGCCGCCGAGCACGTGGTCCGCCAGCGTCAGACCTTCGTAGCCTTCGGCCTCGGCGAGCTCAGCGAATTCGCGCACGATTCGGCCATCGCCACCGATGTCGCCGAAAGGCAGGGCAATTCCGAGATGCATGGTCGCTTCCTTGCTTTGGCTGGTTGCTGGTTTCCCGCTAGTCTATAGATTTCCGCGACGGGTACCATGGCGTCGGCATCGATCGGCGCCAGCCAGGAGACGTGCGGTGATCAAGCTCGGATACAAGGCATCGGCGGAGCAGTTCGCGCCGGGCAAGTTGCTGGGCTTCTCGTGTCTTGCCGAGGAAGTCGGTTTCGATTCGGTCTTCATCAGCGACCACTTTCAGCCATGGAAGCATATCGACGGCCATGCGCCGTTCTCTCTGACGTGGCTGGGCGCGCTGGGCGCCAGAACGTCGCGCGTCGTTATGGGCACCAGCGTGCTGACGCCGACTTTCCGCTACCATCCTTCCATCGTCGCCCAGGCGTTCGGCACGATGGGCGCGATGTTCCCGGGACGCGTCGTGCTCGGCATCGGCACCGGCGAAGGGCTGAATGAAGTGCCTTCGACCGGCCAGCCTTGGCCCGAATTCAAGGAGCGCTTCGCTCGCCTGCGTGAAGCCGTCACGCTGATTCGGGCACTCTGGACGCAGGAGCGGGTCAGCTTCGACGGCCAGTACTACAAGACTGAGAAGGCGACGATCTACGACCGCCCCGACACGCCGGTGCCGATCTATGTCGCAGCCGCGGGTGCCCTCGTGGCGCGTTACGCCGGCCGCTCCGCTGAGGGATTCATCTGCACCAGCGGCAAGAAGCCGGAACTCTACACCGAGACGCTGTTACCGAAGGTCGCTGAGGGAATCGCGGCGTCGGAGGATCCGTCACGGCCCTACGATCGCATGATCGAGGTCAAGGTGTCGTTCGACACCGACAAGGTGCGTGCGCTCGAGGACACGCGCCACTGGGCGGCGCTTGCGCTGACGCCTGAGGAAAAGATGACGGTAGAGGATCCCGTCGAGATGCAGCGCCTCGCCGACGCGCTGCCGCTGGAGCGCGCCGCCAGTCGATGGATCGTGTCCAGCGACGCCGACGAGCACGTAGAGCGGATCGGTTACTATGTCGGTCTCGGTTTCCGGAATCTGGTGTTCCACGCGCCGGGACCAGACCAGGCGCGCTTCCTGAAACTCTACGGAGAGCACGTGCTGCCGCGGCTGCGCAAGCGTTTCGGTTGAGTGCGCGGGGACCGGCCGATGAAACGCAGCAACGCCGTCGAGATCCTCTCCGTCCCCGGCATTCCGCTGGTGCGCAAGGACGACGATCTCGTCGCCTTGATCGGCGAGGGGCTGGCGCGCGGTGGCATCGTGCCACGTGGCGGCGACGTCTTCGTGCTGACGCAGAAGATCGTGTCCAAGGCCGAAGGGCGCATGGTCGATCTGGCGACCGTCGAACCCTCGACTGAGGCGATCGAACTCGCCGGCAACGTCCAGAAAGATCCGCGCCTCGTCGAACTGATCCTGTCGGAATCGGTGCGCGTCGTGCGGGCAAGGCCGGGCATCCTGATTGTCGAGCACCGGCTGGGCTTCGTGATGGCCAATGCGGGCATCGACCAGTCCAACGTGGCCTCGCCCGATGACCCCCAGCGAGCACTGCTACTGCCGGTCGATCCCGACGGCAGCGCGGCGATATTGAGGAGGCGCCTGTCGCTGAGATTCGGCGTGCCAGTGGCGGTGATCATTAACGACAGCTTCGGCCGTGCCTGGCGGCGCGGTACCTGCAGCGTCGCGATCGGTGCCGCCGGCCTCCCGTCGCTGATGGATCTGCGTGGCTCGCCCGATCTGTTCGGCCGCGAGCTTCAGGTCAGCATCACCGGGCATGCGGACGAGATCGCTGCTGCAGCGTCGCTCGTGATGGGGCAGGGTGCCGAAGGCCAGCCTGTCGTGGTCGTGCGCGGTCTGACATGGCGCGGTCCCGACAATGGCGCGTCCGAGCTGGTGCGCCCAGCCGCCGAGGACATGTTCCGATGAGCAAACGACTTGTCGTGGCGCTGTCCGGCGGCGTCGGCGGCGCGAAACTGGCGCTCGGTCTGAGCCTCGTCTTGCCGGCCGACGAACTGCTCGTGGTCGCCAACACCGGCGACGATTTCGAGCATCTTGGACTGAGCATCTCGCCCGATATCGACACGCTGACCTACGCTCTCGCGGGCATCGACAATCCCGCCACCGGCTGGGGCCGGCGTGACGAGACGTGGTCGTTCATGGACAGCATCGGCGCGCTCGGCGGCGAGGACTGGTTTCGGCTCGGCGATCGCGATCTCGCGCTGCATGTCGAGCGCACCCGTCGCCTGCGGTTGGGGCAGACACTGTCCGAGGTGACCGCGGACATTTGCCGGCGCCTCGGCATCGGTGCCCGCGTGGTGCCGATGAGCGACGACCGCGTGCGTACCCGCGTGCGCGGCGACGCGGGCTGGATCGACTTCCAGGACTATTTCGTGCGCCAGCAGTGCCGGCCGGTCGTCCATGAGCTTAATTTCGACGGCGTGACGCTCGCCCGGCCGCACGCCGACATCATTGCGGCGCTGCGCTCGGGCGACGTGCGGGCCGTGATCGTCTGTCCGTCCAATCCCTTCATCAGCGTCGAGCCGATCCTGGCGATCCCCGGCATGCGCGAGGCGATCAAGGCCAGTGGCGCACCGGTCGTCGCGGTGTCGCCAATCATCGGCGGGCAGGCCGTCAAGGGCCCGACCGCGAAGATGATGCGCGAACTTGGCCTCGAGGCCAGTGCCGCCGGCGTCGCCGCACGCTACGGCGACCTGCTCGATGGCTATATCGTCGACCACGCCGACGCCGATGAGATCGGCAATGTCGGCGCGCGGGTCACGATCGCCAGAACCCTGATGACGAGCCTGCATGACCGGGAGACGCTGGCGCGCGTGACGCTCGATGCGGCGGACGCATTGGCCACGCAGCGATGAGCGACATCTGGGCGGTCATTCCGGTCAAGGAGTTCGACGGCGCCAAGCATCGGCTGTCGGGCCTGCTGTCGCCGCCGGAACGCCGTCTTCTCGCCGAGACCATGCTGACGGACATGCTCGACGCCGTTGCCGGCTCCCGGCTTCTGGCCGGCGTGATGATCGTCACGCTCGATCCGCATGCGACGGCTCTTGGCGAGAAGATCGGTGCGCGGATCGTGACCCGGGGCGCGCGGGACGGACATACCGGCAGCGTGAACGCCGGCCGCCGCCTTCTCGCGGGCGAAGGGCGTGGCGGCATGATCACGATGCCCGGCGACATTCCAGCCACCCGCGCCGGCGAGATAGACGCGGTGTTATCGGCGCATCTCGCCGCGCCCTCTTTCACGATCTCGCCGGCGCATGACGATCTCGGATCCAATGCCGTCGTCTGCTCGCCGCCGGAATCGGTGCCGCTTCGCTTCGGCGACAACAGCTACTTCCCGCACCTCGACGCCGCGCGTCTTCAGGGCATCGAGCCGACTGTGATCCGTCAGCCCGGTATCGCGATGGATATCGACCATCCGGGCGATTTGGCGCTTTTCCTGCGCCTGCCGCAATCAGCCGGCACCCGTACCCGCACGCTGCTCGACGAACTTGGCGTGCCCGCGTTGCTGGCCAAGCGGGGCATCGCCTAACCGACCGCCGCCTTCTTGCGCGGCGGTGTTAGCACGATCGGCTCCAGGTCGGCCGCGATCATGGATGCCGCTCGACGGTCTTCCGGCACCGGCCGATAGAGAGTGTCGCGTTGCATCGGTTCGCGGCCAATCGAGCGGATGAGCGCTTCCATCTCGTGCGGCGGAAACTCCTGGCCGTGCTGGGTGCCGGCGGCGCGCGAGATGCTCTCGTTCATCAGCGTGCCACCGAGATCGTTGGCGCCGGACTTCAGGCAGACCGCGGCGCCCGCCGGCCCCATCTTCACCCAGGACGTCTGGATGTTGGGGATCAGCGGATGCAGGGCCAGCCGCCCGACTGAATGCATGATCACGGCTTCGCGGAACGTCGGGCCGGCGCGCGCCATGCCGAGGCGGTACATCGGCGCTTCCATGTGGACGAAGGGAAGCGGCACGAACTCGGTGAAGCCGCCGGTTTCGGCCTGCAAGTCGCGTAGCGCGAGCAGATGTTTCGCCCACGAATTCGAGGTTTCGACGTGCCCGTACATGATGGTCGAGGTGGTGCGCAATCCCGCCTGGTGGGCGGCGCGCTGCACGTCGAGCCACTGCCCGGTGTTGATCTTGTCGGGGCAGATGATGGCGCGTACGTCATCGTCGAGGATTTCGGCCGCCGTTCCGGGCAGGGTGCCGAGACCGGCCGCCTTCAGCTTCGCGAGGAACTCGTGGATCGGCAGTCCGAGCGTGGCCGCACCTTGCGTCACTTCCAGAGCCGAGAAGGCGTGGATGTGCATCTCGGGGACGACCGCCTTGATCGCCCGGCAGATCGCTTCGTAGGTGGCGCCGGTGTAGTCGGGATGGATGCCGCCTTGCAGGCACACTTCCGTCGCCCCGCGATCCCACGCCTCGATCGCGCGACGCGTGATTTCCTCGATGGCGAGATCATAAGGTGAGCCGCGCAGATCCTCGTGCGTGCGGCCTTTCGAGAAGGCGCAGAACTTGCACCGGAAGTAGCAGATGTTGGTGTAATTGATGTTGCGGTTCACGACGTAGCGCACGACGTCGCCACTGACCGCGCGTCGCAGCGCGTCGGCGGCCTGCGTGACGTGCCGGTAGTCGGCGTCGCGTGCCGCGAACAGGCGCACGATGTCGTTCGAGGCGAGCCGTTCGCCCGATGTGGCACGCTCGACGATTCTCGCGATTCCGGCGTCGACGCCGCGGGCGAGCACCAGCGGCGCCGGTGGCGGCTTGGTGTTGCCCGGTGCCCAGTCGTCGTCGCGCGCGAAGCCTTCGGCGTCGCTCATGCGCCGCACGCGGGTGGCGATGTCGGGAGCCAGCCACGTATCGGCGACGCGCACGTAGGCGGGGTAGACGGGCAGGCGGTTCACCAGCAGCTTGCCGGCGTCCGCGCTCTTGCGGGCGAGTTCGGCAATGGCAGGCCACGGCGCTTCGGGGTTCACGTGATCGGGCGTGACCGGCGAGATGCCGCCCCAGTCGTTGAGCCCCGCGTCGATCAGCTTTTGATAGACTCCGGGCGACAGATTTGGCGGCGCCTGGATATTCATGTCGGGCCCGAGAATCAGACGCGCCGTCGCGATGGTCCACAGCAGGTCGTCGAGATCGGGTTCCTCGGAATTGGCGAGCTTGGTGTCGGGCTTGGCCCGGAAGTTCTGGACGATGACTTCCTGGATATGACCATGGGCGGCGTGCAGATCCGGCAATCGCCTCCAGCGCGTCGATCCGCTCGTCGCGTGTCTCGCCGATGCCGATCAGGATGCCGGTCGTGAACGGAACCTTCAGTTCGCCGGCCAGACGCAGGGTCTCCAGCCTGACTGCAGGATGTTTGTCGGGAGAACCGTAGTGAACGCCGCCCTGCCTGCAGAGCCGCTCGCTGGTGGACTCCAGCATGATGCCCTGGCTGGCCGTCACCTCGCGCAGGCCGGCGATCTCCTCGCGCGTCATCACGCCGGGATTGGCATGCGGCAGCAATCCGGTCTCGCGCAGCACAAGCGCGCACATCGCGGTCAGATAGGAGATCGTCGTTTCGTGGCCGAGCGCCTTCAATGCGTCGCGCGCGGCCTGGTATCGCAGCTCGGGCTTGTCGCCCAGCGTGAACAGCGCTTCGGTGCAACCTGCGGCCGCGCCGGCGCGCGCGATGGCGAGCACCTCGTCGGGTGAGAGGTAGACGGGCTTGCCCGCGCGCGGCACCTGCGCGAACGTGCAGTAGTGACAGACGTCGCGGCAGAGTTTGGTGAGCGGAATGAAGACCTTGCGCGAGTAGGAGATCAGCCGGCCGTGCGCGGAATCGCGCAAGGCCGCGGCTTCTGCCATCAGTTCGGCCAGCGGCGCGTCGAACCGCCGCCGCGTCGCCTGTCTACCGGCCGCCGTCATAATCCGTCGTCTCCGCCCGCAGAGGGTCGCATTTCGTCGCGGGACGCGCTTGCCGCCACCCGCTGGCGGCCGCATGGTGTCGCATCGACGCGAGCGATGCAATGCAAGGAAGGACGCAACAAATGCTGATCGGCTTCAACGCACCGACCGCCGGCCCCCTGTCGGCCGCGGATAACCTTGCGAAGATCGTGGTTGGCGGCGAGGCGATGGGCTTCGACTACGCGACGTTCAGCGACCACGTCGTGATTCCGACCGCGATCGCGGCCGAATATCCCTACAGCGCCTCCGGGGAATTCCCCAGCGGCACCCGCGGCGAGCGGCACGAACAGCTGACGGAGATCGCCTGGATCGCCGCGAAAACGACGCGCCTGCGTCTCGTGACCTCCGTCATGGTGGTGCCGCATCGACCAGCCGTGCTGACCGCCAAGATTCTCTCGACCATCGACGTTCTCTCGGGTGGCCGGCTGACGCTGGGTATCGGTGCGGGCTGGATGCGCGAGGAGTTCGAGGCCATCGACGCGCCGGACTTCGATGCGCGTGGAACGGTGACCGACGAATATGTGCGCGCCTTCGTTGAACTCTGGACGAAGGATGCGCCGAAGTTCGACGGCAAGCATGTCCGATTCTCCAATATCGGTTTCGAGCCGAAGCCCGTGCAGAAGCCGCATCCGCCGATCTGGGTCGGAGGCGAGAGCGGTCCGGCGCTGCGACGAGCTGCCCGCATCGGCGATGCCTGGTATCCGATCGGTACCAACCCGCAGAATCCGCTCGATAGCCTGACGCGTTTCAAGACCCAGGCGGCGCGCCTGCGCAAGATGACCGCCGAAGCGGGGCGCGATCCCAAGGCGGTCGGCCTGAGCTTGCGCGTCACGGTGTTCGGCGAGACCGCGCCAGCGCAGGCCAGTGATGGCGAACATCGCCTGTTCGCCGGTCCGCCGGCGCTCGTCGCCGCCGACATCAGGGCGCTGCGCGACATGGGCGTCGGCTGCATCGATTTCGGCTTCGGCGGTTCGACAGCCGACGAAGTCCTCACGGGCATGCAGAAGTTCAGGGCCGAGGTCTTGCCGCTCGTCTAGACTCAGCTGCCGAGCTGGCGGATCAACGTCGCCCAGCGGTCGAGTTCCGGCAGGATCGTATCGGCCTTGGCGGAATCGAGGCTGACGACCAGGCGTGAGACGCCGTCGTCGCGGTCGCGCTTGAGCAGGTCGAGGTTCTCCTTGGCGCCCCAGATCGTGATCGGCACCGACGCAGGATCGCGGCCCGCTTCGGCCGCCATCTCGCGGAATTTCGGCAGCAGGGCCTGCACGTCGGCATACTGGGTGCGTGAGCGGTGAGGCATCCAGCCGTTGCCGTAGCGCAAGGCCCGCCGCGCGCCGTACGGGAAGGCGCCGCCGACCATGATCGGCGGATGCGGTTTCTGGACCGGCTTCGGCCAGGTCATCATCGGGTCGAAGTTCACGAACTCGCCATGATACTCGGCCTTTGACTCGGTCCAGATCACCTTCATGGCCTCGACACGCTCGCGCGCCAGCTTGTGGCGGCTCGCGAAAGCGGTGCCGTGGTTGGCCATCTCGTCCTCGTTCCAGCCGTTGCCGACACCGAACAGGAAACGGCCGCCCGAGACCTGGTCGATCGAAGCGACCTGCTTGGCGGTCTGGATCGGGTCGCGCTGAGCGATCAGGCAAATGCCGGTCCCGAGCAGCAGCGTTTTGGTCACCGCCGCGGCCGCACCCAGCACCACGAACGGGTCCATCACGTCGTAGTACTTCTTCGGTAGATCGCCGCCGCTGGGGAAGGGCGACTTGCGCGTCAACGGAATGTGGGAGTGTTCGGGCACCCAGAGCGAATCGAAGCCGCGGTCCTCCAGCGCCCGCGCAAGTTCGGTCGGCGACATCGAGTAGTCGGTGAAAAACATGGCCCCGCCGATGCGCATCGTTCTCTCCCTCGTGGCGTTGCTCGCGGACCAGGTGGCCGGCGATGGATTTCGTGTCGTTATCTATCGGTCGTGGTGACCTTCGGACGTCTCGGCCACCGCGCCTCCGCGCGCGGCAGCACTTGCTCGATTAGCAGACGGGTCTGGGCCAGAATGGCGTCGTCATCGCCGCCAATCGGCCGCAAAATGAACTTCGACACGCCGGCGTCGACGTATTCGGCGATGCGCGCGAGGATCGCGTCGGCGTCGCCGACCGCGAACGCGTGCGTGGCGTCGCGTCCGGTGCGTTTGGCGTAGGCATCCATCGCCCTGCCGACGCCGGGCGCGTCCCGGCTGCCGAAGTGGAACGCGAAGCCGGCGCCGTAATGATCTTCGTCGATCGATCGGCCGGCTTCGGTGGCGGCGGCCTTGATCGCGGCCACGACGCGACCGGCCTCAGCCGGCGGGTCGCCGCCAGCCTGCCAGCCGGTGCCGATGCGCGCAGTGCGGCGGATCGCGGCGTCACTCGAGCCACCGATCCACATCGGCAGGTCGGGCTGCACGGGCTTCGGCGCGATGGTGACGCCCTTCAGCTTGTAGAAGGCGCCGCCGAAGTCGACCGACTCCTCTCGCCACAGGCGGCGGATGATCTCGAGGCACTCGTCGGTCTTGCGACCGCGCGTCTTGGTGTCCATGCCGAGCGCCTCCCATTCGGGCGCCAGCGGGCTACCAATGCCGAAGGCCGGCAGCAGGCGGCCGTCCGACAGCACGTCGATGGTGGCGCACTGCTTGGCCAGCAGCACGGGGTCGCGGAACGCCAGCGACACGACGTTCATGCCGAACCGCATGCGCCGCGTGCGCCCTGCCAAGGCCGCCATCGTGGTCATCGATTCAAGGAACGGCTGACGGCTGACGATCCGGTCGGTCTGCCAGATCGAATCCACGCCGCCGGCCTCACACATGTCGATCCAGCGCCAGTACGCTGCCGCGCCAGAAAACGGAAACTCCGCACAGCCCAGTCCGATCCCGACACCCATGCGCCGTCCTTCCTTCCGCCCTAGGCCGCCGCGGCTGCGGCTTTGACGCGCGGCGCCACGTCGCGCACGAAGCGTTCGAGACTGCCGTTCATCTGCTCTGGCCGCATGCCCGGCGGCACTGCCCAGGTGACGAGGTCGGTGATGCCGTATTCGCGCACGAAGGATGTCAGCTCCTTCACGCAGTGCTCGACGTTGCCTACCACCCATGTCTGCGGGATGCTGGCCTCCCGCGTGTTGCCCGAAACGCCGCCGGCGGCGCTCTCGTCCTTGTTGAAGCTGCGATAGACTTGGCCGCGATAGCGCTCGGCGGCGCGCACGGCCGGCCACTCGCGCTCGGCGTCGTCGGTCACGAGGCAGGAGCGGATGATGCCGACGCGATAGCTGTCGGGGTTGCGGCCCGACGCCTTCAGCGTCGCGCGCCACGGATCGAGCACCATCGACCGCGCGCCCTGCGGCAGGAAGTTGCTGTCATTGCGTGCCGCGCGCTGCGCGCCGGGCTCCGACATCGCAGCGATCCAGAGCGGCGGGCCACCCGGTTGCACGTAGCGCGGCCTGATCACCACGTCGTCGAAATCGTAGCGCTTGCCATGGAAACTGAACTTCTCGCCGGTGAAGCAATGGCGCAGCACCTCGATGCCTTCGTCCGTCAGCGACACGCGGCGCGAGACGGGCAGACCGAAGCCGCGGAACTCGTGCGGCGCGTAGCCCATGCCGACGCCGACCTCGATGCGGCCATTGCTGATATTGTCGAGCACCGCGAGGTCCTCGGCCAGCCGCACCGGGTGGTTGAACGGCAGCAGGCAGACGTCGCTCGATAGCCGCACACGTTTGGTACGCGCGGCGATCGCGCCCGCCATCGGCACCCACGAAGGCAGGTAGCCGTCATCGAGGAAGTGATGCTCGGTGAACCACACGAGATCGAGTCCGAGCCCGTCGAGCATGACCACCTGGTCCATGATCGCGGCGTACAGGCTCGGCATGTCCATGCCCGATTCCGGCGTGTTGCGGAAATCGTAGACGGTGCCGACGCGAAGGGGTGGACGCATGACGCTTGTTCTCCGCTGGTCTATCCGCCCGCTCACGACTCAGTTCAGCCGCGCGGCCTTGGCCATCACCTCGATGGCCTCGGGCTGGCGCGATCGCACGCTGAGCGAATCCGCGCCGCTGTCCTCCCAGGCGCGGTAGCGTTCGCGGATGCGCGCCGGTGGGCCGACCAGCGATTTCAGATCGACCCACTCGTCGGGCACGGTGGCGATGGCTTCGTCCTTGTGGCCCGCGAGGTACAGTTCCTGGATGCGCTTGGCGGCGTCGCCGAAGCCGCGCCGGACCATGATGTCGTTGTGAAAATTCTTGGTCCGGTGACCCATGCCGCCCACATAGAGCGCCACCTCCGGCTTGAGGCGCGTCAGCGCCCCTTTCACGTCGTTGTCGACCTCGACATGGACGGAGGCCTGGATGGTGAAATCCTTCAGGCTCTTGCCGTTGCCGGCGCGGCGGAAGCCTTCCTCCAGCCACGGGCCGTACTCCTCCATGGCGCCCGGCACGAAACCCATTGGCAGCCAGCCGTCGGCGATCTCAGCCGTCAGCTTGACCATCGTCTCGCCGCCGGTGGCGAGATAGATCGGGATGTCGGGGTTCATGTGCAGGATCGACTTCAGCGGCTTGGCCAGTCCGGCGGAGCCCTCGCCCTTGTAGGGCAGGCTGATCTCGCGGCCTTCGTGCGTCACGGGTCCTTCGCGCTTGAAGATCTTGCGCATGATCGCGACGTAGTCCTTGACCCGATAGTAGGGCCTGCCCCACGGCTGGCCGTACCAGCCCTCGACGATCTGCGGTCCCGAGACACCCAGGCCTGCGATGAAGCGGCCGCCGCCGGCCATCGCGTCAATGCTGGCGGCCGACATGGCGGCGTTGGCTGGCGTTCGCGCGGCCAGCTGCATGATGCCGGTGCCGAGCTTGATGCGGTTGGTCTTGGCGGCGAGGAACGCGAGCGGCGTGATCGCGTCGGAGCCATAGGCTTCGGCCGACCAGACCGAGTTGTAACCCAGCTCTTCCGCGCGCTGCACGAGTGCGACCGGCACGTCCAGATGTGCGCCCGAATAACCGATTGCCAGACCAAGCTTCATCGCCATGTCCTCCCTGGCCCGAGGATACGAAGCGCCGGGTCGCTTGAACAGGTGTCGGCGCGCGGGCAGAGGCTGCCATGAACGGCGGCTCGCCGATGGCCTCGCCGCGTGCCATGATGGCGTTTGGAAGGCGCCGATCGAACGCGCCGCTCGATCCGGGAAGGAACCGCCGTCATGAAATTCGCCCTGCACTTCGGCAACATCGCGTTCTCCGACCCCGAAGGCGCGCGCCGTCTGGTGCGCCTGGCCGAGGCGGCCGGTTTCGATTCGGTGTTCGCTGTCGAGCACGTCGTGTTTCCCGACAACTACACGAGCGTCTATCCCTATGCGCCGGGCGGCCGATTACCGGGCGGTCCATCGGTGAAATTTCCCGATCCGCTGATCTGGCTGACGTGGGTCGCCGCCGCCACCACGCGGCTGCGCTTCATGACGGCCGTGATGATCCTGCCGCAACGCAACCCGCTGGTGCTGGCCAAGGAGGTCGCCACGCTCGACTATCTCAGCGGCGGCCGGATCGAACTCGGCATCGGGGTGGGTTGGCTGAAGGAGGAGTTCGAGGCGCTCGGCATTCCTTTCGAGCGTCGCGGCAAGCGCGCCGATGAGTATGTCGCGGCCATGCGCGCATTGTGGGCCAGCGACGGTGCCAGCTTCGCGGGCGAGTTTGTGAAATTCGACAAGGTCAGCTGCAATCCGAAACCGGTCGCGAAATCGGTGCCGATCGTCGTCGGTGGCCACTCGGAAGCGGCCGCCCGCCGCGCCGGCCGCCTCGGCGACGGCTTCTTCCCCTCGATCGGTGCCCAGGTCGACACCATGCCGTTGCTCGACGTCGTGCGCCGTTCGGCCGAGCAGGCCGGCCGCGATCCGGCGATGGTGGAATTGATCCTCGGCTGTCCCGGTGCGCTGCCGAATTCCGGCTCCGACCCGCGCGCGGCCGTCGAGGAGCGCATCGCGCGGGGCGCGGGCCGCCTTGCGCTGCCAGTGACGGCGTTCCTGCCCGATCTCGAAACGACGCTGGCCCGCTTCGGCGAGGAGATCATCAAGCCTTACGCGAATGCGTGAGAGTCCGACGCGCATCGGCCTTACGACTCCGCCGTCATCGCGAACAATCTGAGGGATCTATCGACTTTGCTTTCGGACTGTTTTTCCGCGATCGACCCCAGCGTAACGGCGGGGTTAGAGGTACTTGTTCATCGTGGGATTCCGTCGGCAGCTTGGATCGCTACGCTAAAGCGCGATGAGATCAGGATGAACCGTCATCGCGCTCTAATTCTTGTTTGCGCATGATCTTTTCGCAAAACCGCTGCACACTTTTCCGGATCGTCGCTAGTCATCGTTTAGCCTGAGCTGCTGGACCAGGTCGGCTATCTCTTCCTCCACCTTCGCAAGGCGGTCGCCCTGTATCTTGAGGTGCTGCGACAGCTTCTTCTGCATTCCGTCGCGCTCCAGGGATTGCGTGAGCCTATGGATGATTTCGTCATTGAGCGAGCGCCCGTTTGCCGTCGCCGCTTCGGCCAGTTGGTCCCGCATCCCGTCTGGCAGACGGAACTGAAATTGATCCGAAGTGCTGTCTGTTCCGGCCGCCATCTTTGACCCAAGCCGTCGGGTTGTCACACGTGTGACTGGTTTCGCTGGGTTGGCTTTTTTCTTGGTCACGTTCGTCCCCCACGGCCCAATAATTTGAAACGTAGTCTTAGGGCTCAATAAGGCAATGAACAGGTGTGCCAGCGGCCAATAACTCTTGGGCGCGACAGCTCGCGTCGTTGCTGTGCTCGGACGAGATGCTGCGCCTGCACGCATTACGAGCGCGCAATATCAACTGGGGGTCAAATTTGAGTTCCCGCTGTCACCCAAGTGCCTCGTTGACGAATCCGATGCGAAAAGCAAAGGCTTTGATTCGATTAATGCGGCGCGTCGTCGTGCAGCAACACGCCGCCGCGCCTGACCACCGAAACCGATAGGCGGTTCCAATGGCTGAAGAGACTACTGCATCTGTTATTCCGCTCCATCAAGTCCCGCCGAAAAAGAAGGCCAAGAGGGGCGCTGAACGCGCCAAGGCGGACCCGCGGCGCAAACGACAAAAGGCAAAGGCCGTTACCCCCGCGGATGCCGGCTCTCCATACTCCGAACCGCTGATACCGCCGGAATTCTTGTCGGTGGATTCGGCCACTACCGAACCGCCTGTCACGCGGCAGCATGCGACCGAGGCGACGTTACGCTTGGCCGAGCCCGTCAAGCCGTCGCGGCGCCAGGTCGCCCCGGTCCTGTTATCGACCGCTGCCCTCGGCCTTGCCGCAGTCGGCATCACCATAAATGGTTGGTTTGCCCGGTCCCTGGGATCAAGCGACCTGGCGGGATGGCTGTTTCTCGCCGTTGGCGTGGCTGCCGACCTGGTTGCGTTGGTGATGCCGTCATGCGCCGCCGGGCTCTGGGGGGCTGGACAGCGGGCTACCGCGCTGGCCGGCTGGGGCGTGTGGCTCATGACCTTCATCTTTGTGGTGATGGCGGGTATCGGGTTCGCATCAGTGAACATCGCGGACGTAACGCAGGCGCGCGCGGCACGCGTGACGCCGGCCGTCCAGACCGCCCAAGCCGCGCTTGGTGACGCCATGGCTTCCCGTGACCGGGAGTGTAAAGGTGGTGTCGGCAGGTTCTGCCGGGAACGGGAAGCGACTGTCGCCGATCGTCGGCAGGTGTTGGACGTGGCCATGCGCTCGGTCGAACAGGCGGCCGATCCGCAAACCGCGGCCGCAATCCGGATCGTCGCCTGGGTGAGCCGGGGCGCGCTACAGCCAACCGGCGATGATTTCGCGATGTTGCGATTGGTACTATTGGCTCTGCTGCCGCAGATCGGCGGAATTTTGCTGATGATTGGTCGCTCTCGGGCGTGACCAAACCGAACACTTGTAAACGTCGCCGGACCGCTCGACAGTCCAATGGCAAGGCTCGGCTTCCCCAAACGGCAGCCGCTAGAAGCGTCGAGCCGGATGTTCGATTCGTGGCTGCGAGCCTCGCGAAGCCGGACCAGAATCGGGAAAATCAAATTCAGCGTTGAACGGGAGCATCGCTGTCAACAGGAACGCGTGCCGCTAGCCGTATTCGTCACTGCTGATGCCGTATTCGCGGTAGATCTCGAGGCGGTCGAGGTCGGGAAACAGCCGGCACTTGGCCTGTGCCAGATGCAGGCTGACGGCCGCAGGCTCGCGGCCATTGGCGAGCAGTTTTCTGATGTCGTCCATATGGGTCTGCGGCTGGTGTTTTGGCGGAAGTTGTTCGAGCGCCACCAGCGCGGTTGCCAGCGCTTCGGTGACGACCCATGCGTCGTGGCCCGTGACTCCCTTTCTAGGCATCAACTCACCCCGCATCTCGTGGCGACGCGCATTCTACCGCGATCCCCGGTCGATCGCTATCGAGCCGTTGAGCGCGGCTACTCCACCTTGAGGCCGGCGAACTTCACCACCTTCGCCCACTTCTCGGTCTCATCCGCGATCAACTTGCCGAACTGGGCAGGCGTTCCCTCGATCGGCTCACCACTGATGGCGGCAAAACGCGCCTTCATTGCGGCATCGGCAAAGGCGGCGTTGGTTTCCTTGTTCAGGCGTTCGACGATATCGGCCGGTGTCTTGACGGGAACGGCGAGCCCGTACCACTGGCTTGCCTCATAATCGGGCAGGGTGCTTGCGATGGTGGGCAGCTCCTTCAAGACGTCGGCTTGCGTGGGACTGGTCACCGCCAGCGCGCGGAGCTTTTGGGTCTTGATGTAGTCGACGGTTCCGGGGGCCGCGGCAAACAGGATCTGGACCTGGCCGCCCAGCAGATCGGAAAGCGCCGGACCCTGGCCGCGATACGGGACGTGCAGCATCTTCGTGCCGGCCATCCAGTTGAACAGTTCGCCCGCCATATGCGGCGCGCTGCCGGTCCCGGCCGAGGCCATGTTGATCTTGCCCGGATTGGCCTTGGCGTAGGCGATCAATTCGGCCATCGATTTCGCCGGGACCTCGGGATGCACCAGCACCACCATCGGCACGCGGATGACGCCGGCGACCGGCGCCATGTCGCGCAGGAAGACAAATTTCAGGTTCGGATAAAGCGTCGCGTTGACCGCGTTGGGAAGCGTTGCCAGCAACAGCGTGTGGCCGTCAGGCGGCGCGTTCACGACCGCTTCGGTCGCGATATTTCCGTCGGCGCCGGTCCGGTTCTCGGTCACGAAGGCCTGTCCGAGCCGCTCGTTGAACCATTGCCCCATCAGGCGCGCGGTGATGTCGACGCCGCCACCCGCGGCAAAGCCGGCAATGATGCGCACGGGCCGGCTTGGATAGCCGGCCTCGGCAACAGCCAATCGGGACAGCGCCTGCAGTCCCGCCGCTCCGGCGATGGATTTCAAGAAATGGCGCCGTTTCATTGTCCCATCCCCAACATTTGCGATCGACATCGTAGCGGCGTCGAATGCGCATCGGAAGCCGCGTTAAAGGCGCCGCGGCCCAAGTTCGGGGTTGAAACGCGCGCGGCTCGCGTCTAAACGGGCAGAGCAATTCGCGGCTCCGAGCGCGCTCGGTGCAACCGTTGCCTTCCTGCTACAATGTTGGCGTACCTTCACAAGGCTGCAGGACTTGGCCCGGCGCGTCTGCCGGCCGGTCTGAAATCCGAGATATGCGTTCGAACAATCAGGCCTGAGAAGGCATCGGCACGGGCACGCGCATGAGATTCCTGAGTTTCGTCTACCGCTTCCTCACCAATTTCACGTTTCTGGCGATGGTCTATCTCAGCCTGAACTACATCGAGAAATACAACAACCGCGCCATTCTTGCGATGGCGATTCTGCTGTATGCCGGCATGCGCGCGGCGACCGCGCTGCGCTCCTTCTATTTCTTCCAGCGCATCGAGAAGCTCGAGATCGAATCGCGTCGCGTGATCGCGCTCGTGACCCAGGGCGGCGCGATGTCGCCGATCAAGGCCAAAACCGTTGCCGATGTCACCCTGCTGCGCCGCGACGGCGAGATCAAATCCTACATCGACCTGTTCTTCCTGGCCGCCGTGGTGCTGCTTTGCGTCGCCAAGATCGTCCAAGGCTAGACATCCAAGGCTAGACATCCAAGGCTGGATCGGGATGACGAATCGTCATCCCGTTCCAGCTTTTTTAAACATGATCTTTTCGGAAAATCGCTGCACACTTTCCCGGATCATGCTCCAGCGGCGCCCTCACGGAAGAATCTGCTTCGCCAGCTCCTCATAGAGCATCCGGTTTCCGGCGGCGGAGAAATGATCGTCGCCGAGGATGTAAAGATGCTCATACCAGTCCTTGTCGCGATCGGCGGCGGCGAAGAAGGCCGGAAACAGATCGATGAAGGCCTTGCAGCGGGTCGGACAGAAGTTCCGCCATAGCTGGACCTGCTTGCTGTCGCGGTCGCCTTGCGCGATCTGCTGCGCCCAGGGGTAGACGACGATGGTGAGCGGAATGCCGCGGCCCGCAAGCAGGTCCGACAGCTTTCCCATGTTCTCGAGCGAGCGTGCGACGCCGCCCTCGACCCCGAGCGGCCGGTATTTCGCGGGATCGGGATTTGCAGCGGTCCAGCCGATCCGGTTGTGATCGCCCTCGATCGCGTGCCGCTTGTTGCCGAGCTTCGTCAAAATCCATCGTTTGATAGTGACGCGGAGGCGGTTGGTGACCACGAAATGGTCGATGAAGAAATCCCGCTTGATCGCGGGCTCGGGTAGCGCGCCGGAAGGCGTGGTGCAGAATTTCCCGTATTTCGGATCGTCGTCGATGCAGAAATACGAACTCGCTTCGTCCTCGACATCGGAGCTGTCGGATAGCAGCACGACCTCGTCGAATTTGAGCCCCAGGTCGAGGAGATGTTTGATCTTCTTGTAATAGATCGAGGGCGAATAGGACGCGACGCCGGCGTCGAGGAATTCGACCCTGTCGGGCCGCGATTGCCCGGCCTGTTCAAGCAACCCGGCAAATGTGCTTTCGAAGGGCAGGCCAATTCCCTCGGCAAAGGAATCCCCGATCAGGAGGATCCGGCGCGCCGGCGATTGAAGTGGCACGTCGCGGGTCGAAGCATCCTTGAAGCCGAGGCTGTTGGTGATGAGCCGGTAGCGCGCTTCGCCCCAGATATCATAACCGTCGAATTTGGGGGCAAGGCCGTGGTCATAGATGGGGTCGTAGACGCGCGCAGCGCGCGCCTGCTCCTGTCCGCGGGTGAAGGTGGAATAGGCGAAGTCGAAGATCAGGAACAGGGCGAGGCAATACAGGAACATCGCCGAATTGAGCAGGATCCGGTGTGGCGCGAAGGCGGCCTTCCAGAAACTCGCTTTCGGGCGCGAAGTCGCTTGATCCGGCGGCACTTCCTGCATTTTTCAAACGCTCTTGAACCGTGGCGGATGGGCTGGAAAAAAGTCCAAAAAGGCGGGACCTTCGCCCTTTGACCTGATAAAGCACCCGAACCCAAATCGGGGGTCTTGTCGACACTTGTGATGAACCAGTCAACCCACGAGAATTTCACCCGGGACGAGGCTTCGCCCCCCGGTTCGAATCGCACATTTGGCCTGGTCATGGCCGGTGCGCTGGCGCTGCTGGCTCTCATCAATGGCTGGCATTCCGGACGGTTGTGGCCGTGGGAACTGATCCTTGCGGCGTTGTTTCTGTCGGCCGCCTCGTTCAGACCGGCGTTGCTGCATCCGCTGAACCGCCTGTGGATGAAGCTCGGCCTCCTCCTGCACAAGATCGTCAACCCGATCGTGATGGGCCTGCTGTTCTACGGCACGATCTGGCCGACCGGGCTCGCGATGCGGATGCGGGGCAGGGACCTGCTAAGGCTGAAGCGCGATCCGGATGCCGATACGTACTGGATCGCCCGCCCGCCGGGGCCACTTCCGGAAACCATGAGAGACCAGTTCTGATGATGGATTTTGTCGCCGAGCTCTGGCGCTTCATGCGTGCGCGCAAAAAGTTCTGGCTGCTGCCGATCCTCGTCATGATGGTCGTGTTCGGCGGGCTTGTGGTGCTGACCAAGGGCACGGTGTTCGCGCCGTTCATCTACACGCTCTTCTGAAAAAATGCGCATCCTCGGCATCTCCGCGTTCTATCACGACAGCGCAGCCGCGCTGGTCGAGGATGGCCGGCTTGTTGCGGCCGCGCAGGAGGAGCGCTTTACCCGCAAGAAGCACGACGCTTCGTTTCCGCGCCACGCGGTGGCCTATTGCCTGGAAGCGGTGGGAACGAAGCTCGCCGACATCGATCACGTCGCTTTCTATGACAAGCCGTTCCTGAAATTCGAGCGGCTGCTCGAAACCTACATCGCGCTGGCGCCGCAGGGCTTCCGCTCCTTCCAGATGGCGATCCCGCTGTGGCTGAAGGAAAAGCTGTTTCAGAAGAGCCTGTTGCGCAAGCAATTGCAGGAATTCGACGCAGAGATCGCCGGCGACAGGCTGTTATTCACCGAGCACCATCTGAGCCACGCCGCGTCGGCGTACTTTCCCTCGCCGTTCGAGAAAGCGGTGGTGCTGACCATGGACGGCGTCGGCGAATGGGCGACGACGTCGGCTGCGACCGCTGAGGGCAACCGGCTGGAGATTTTCCAGGAGATTCACTTTCCCCACTCGCTGGGACTCCTGTATTCCGCGCTTACCTACTACACCGGCTTCAAGGTCAACTCCGGTGAGTACAAGGTGATGGGGCTCGCGCCCTATGGCGAGCCGAAATACGCAAAACTCATTCTGGACAACCTGATCGATCTGAAGCCGGATGGCTCGTTCAGGCTCGACCTGTCCTATTTCGATTATTGCACCGGTCTCACCATGACCAATGAGCGCTTCGCCAAATTGTTCGGCGAGCCGGTGCGAACGCCGGACCAGTTGCTGACGCCGTTCCACATGGACGTCGCGGCATCCATTCAGGCGGTTCTGGACGAGGCTGTGCTGCGTTTGACGCGCAGTCTCGCGGCCAAAACCGGCGTGCGCAATCTTTGCCTTGCGGGCGGCGTGGCGCTGAATTGCGTCGCCAACGGCAAGGTGCTGCGCGACGGCAAGTTCGATCAGATCTGGATTCAGCCGGCGGCGGGCGATGCCGGCGGGGCGGTGGGCGCCGCGCTTGCGGCGTACCACCAGTTCAAGGGCCAGCCGCGCATGGTGGGCGACACCGACGGCATGTCGGGCGCTTTTCTCGGACCCGAATTCTCGCAAGCCGACATCGAGCAGCGGCTCACGGCGGCAGGCGCGCATTTCAGCGTGCTCGATGAAGAGGCGATGGTCGGGACGACGGCCAAGGCGCTGGCCGACCAGTTGGCCATCGGCTGGTTTCAGGGCCGCATGGAATTTGGTCCGCGTTCGCTTGGTGCGCGCTCGATCCTCGGCGATCCCCGTTCGCCGGCGATGCAGAAGAACCTCAATCTCAAGGTCAAGTATCGCGAGAGCTTTCGTCCCTTTGCGCCGGCGGTGCTGCGCGAGGACGTCGCCGACTGGTTCGAGCTCGACGGCGAGAGCCCCTACATGCTGATCGTGGCGGACGTCCGCAAGGACAAGCGCCGTGCCATGACCGGCGCAGAGCAGGCCTTGTTCGGCATCGACAAGCTCAACGTGTCGCGCTCGGAAATCCCGGCGGTGACCCATATCGATTATTCCGCGCGCATCCAGACCGTCAGCGCTGCGACCAATCCGCTGTTTCACCGGCTGCTGACCCGCTTCAAGGCGCTGACGGGATGCCCGGTGCTGGTCAACACCAGCTTCAATGTGCGCGGCGAGCCGATCGTCTGCACGCCCGAGGATGCCTTCCGCTGCTTCATGGGCAACGAGCTGGACCTGCTGGTCGCAGGCCGCTGCGTGCTGAAGAAGGCCGATCAGAATCCCGATCTCAAGCAGGATTACAGCTCCGCCTTTGAACTGGACTAAAGCGCGATGAGTTTAGTATGAATTGTCATCGCGCTTTAGCTCATTGTTTGGGCATGATCTTTTCGGAAAACCGCTTCACACTTTTCCGGATCATGCCCGTTTCGCGTACTAACCGCTGTTGCCAAGGGATGGGCGACGGAGCGATGGCCCATGAAGACGATCTCTTTGGCACTCTCGATCGGCGTGCTGTTAGCCTGCTTGTCTCCCGCGAAGTCGGAGCCGGCGGGGCCGAGCGCCGAATTCAAGATCAAAGAAGAATACAACGTGAAGTCGCCTGATGGCGCCACCACCGTCGAGCAATATTTCAAGACCGACAAGGACGACAACTACATTTGGCAATTCTGGGCGCGCCGCTCCGATTCCATGACGCTGCTCGGGCCCGAGCAGCAGGACTATCCGTCGGACTTCCGCTTCACGGCCGATTCCAACTGGCTGGTGCGCATGCAGAAGACCGGCTCGGGCGAGGGCAGCCTGTATCTCTACAAGCTCGGCCCGCAGGGTTTTGTCGCCGCGACCAAAAAGCCGCTCAGCGATCTGGCATGGGCCTATTTCTACAGTCGGCCCGAGTCGCGAAAGGTCATGAAGCCGGATTTCCATATTAATTCGGGCCTCTTGAAGGGCACCGACGACAATTACCAATGGACCGGCCAAAAATGGCCTGACAGCCGATATCTCCTGATCGGGTTGTGGGGCGAGGTCGAGCCCAACCGCAAACATCATCAGTTACAGACGGTACGGGATTGGCACTGCCGTTATGACCTCGAGGCCGGCAAGTTCGACGTGCCTGCGATCTTCGCCAAGGATAACGCCAAGGCGCTGGCGCCGGATTGAACGCCCGCTCGCGGGAGCGGCATCAGATCTTGCGTTTCTTCAGGCTCGCGACGTGCACGGCGCGCTTGGCGCCTCCGCTCGGGTGCACGGTTTGACGTTTTGCACCGGCTGGTGCTGCATGCGCGACATGCCTGACCTGGCGAGCGGCGTGACGCACGCCCCGTCCATGACGGCCGCGCGGCCCTGCGCTGGCGGTCTTGATCGTGGCGCTCACCGGGAGTTCACCCTCGGCGTAGTGGTGCATCTGCAGCGGGAGCGGCTGAATCGCGGCGCGCGCCTTTTCCGGAAGATCGAACACGGTTGCCGCCGGTACCGGCAACGCATCGGCGATGCTTGCGACCGCGGGCAGGGCGGCGAGCTTGGGCCATAGCCCTTCCTTCGGCAGCGGCACGCCGCCGCGCCGGCGCGCGCGATCGGCCGCGTCCAGCGCGAAGGAGACGCCGCCTTCGGCCAGATCGAAATTGGACGCCGCTGGCGCTGCGAGTTCGTCGCTCTCGGCGTAGATGAAGTTCGGCAGTTTGGGCCAGTGCGCGATCGGCACGTTCTCCGACGGCGGATAGGACTGCCATTGCTCCGGCTCGGTCGGCGTTGCCGCAAGGTCGGGTGTCGACGGTACGACGTGAACGATCTTGAAGCCGCGCGCCTTCATGTCATGCAGGATCTTCGGCAGCGCCCCGACCGTGCGCGCCTGGATATCGTGCAGGAGCAGGATGCCCTTGCCTGCGGCTTCCATCCGCTTCATCGCGAGATCGTACACCTTAGCCGACGAGAGTCGGTGCCAGTCGTCGGCCAGGAAATCCGTGCTCCAGATCTGGATGCCCTGCGATTCCAGATAGGCCTCGACTGGCGGGGCCCTGAGCAGGCCGGGAATTCGGAAGAACGGCGCGATCGCGGACGGATCGGTCACCGCGGCCTTGGTCGATTCAATGCCTTGCTCGATCTCCTGCCGTGCTTGCTCCTCCGACATCTTGTGGAAGGTCAGCGGATGGCGCTGGCTGTGGGTGCCGACGGAGTGGCCGGCGGCGATGAGCTTGCGCACGCCTTCAGGGTTCGCCCGGGCCTGCTCGCCGATGATAAAGAACGTTGCCTTGACGCAATTGTCGGCGAGGATCTGCAGCACCTGGTTGCTGTTGCGCGGCAGCGGACCGTCATCGAAGGTCAGCACCACCTCGTGATCCCCGAGCGGCAAGGTCTCCGCATATTGCATCGAGCCGATTCGCGGATGGGCACGGGGATCGACGACCAGGGTTCGCGAGGTGCCGATCGCGTCGGGATGACCGGGACAATTATTGGCGGGAGCAGCCGTTTCGGCGCGCGCGGCTGAGCCGGCGAGAAGCGCGACGCAAGCGACCGTCCAACACGCGATCCGGACATCAGCCAAACGATTACCGACCATGACGCACCGTCTGTATTCCAGCAACAGAACCGACGATCAATAGCCGCGCCCGAAGGCTTCCCTCAACCGTCCGGTTTGCGATTATGTTCTGATCAGGGTACCCCGTCAAAGTCAACGCCCGGACCGGTCGGCTCTACGTGAACCACATGATAATGATTTTCACGGAGATATCGCAAGAACATCGGCAGCATGGCGGCCGTCCTGGGCTGCGAGTCGTGCAACAGGATGATCCCCTTGCGCGCGGCCTTCAGGCGCACGATCAAAAGTCTTAGTTCCTGAGTCGGCGTGATGTGATCCCAGTCATTACCCCAGAAATCGGCTCCAAACACAACAATTCCGCGCGATCGCAACAGATCCAGCGTTGCCGGTGTCGATAGAAAGCCGGGAAAGCGGAAAAAGGGTGTCGCCGGGGTCGTGGTGGCAACCCCGTGCTCGGCCTTTTCGATCGCCGCAATGCCGTCGTCGATTTCCTTGAAGGCGTTGCTTTTCGGCATCCGCTGCAAGTCAAAATGCGTCCAGGTGTGGTGTCCGATGGTATGACCTTCGGCCGAGATCCGCCGGACCATCGTGGGGTGTTCGGAAGCCGGCTTGCCGATCACGAAAAAGGTCGCGCGCACGCATTCCCTGGCGAGCGCCGCCAGCACCTTTGGCGTCGTCGGCGGCCACGGCCCGTCGTCGAAGGTCAGCACGACCTCGTGATCCCTGAGCGGCAGCGTCTGCGGAAAGTTTTTCGAGCCGATCTGCGGAAACGAGACGGCATCGACCTTCAGAATACGTGAAGTGCCGAGCGTCCCCTTGCGCGGACAATCCTTCGCATGCGCGATCCCGATCCACGCAAGCGAGATCAGCAATGCCGCGCTAACCGCGTGGGTCGGAGAGCGGGCCGTTTCGAGCCGGCGCATATTTGGCATTGCGCTTGCTGGTACCTTCTGGGTATTGCCTGCCAATAGCTCAGACGAGTTGAACCCATCTGTCAAACTGGGGAGGTGTGCCATGGCCGAACCTTTGGACCTTGCCCCCACGGCTGACGCCTCGGTGCTCGACCGGCTTCCGATGCGTAACGAGGATGGCGGAATTCGCCCGGAATTCGTCGAAGAGATTACACGCTGCATCAAGGCCCAAGACGCGCCGTTCCTGCGCGCGGTCGTGGCCGAATTGCACGAGGCCGATCTCGGCGACCTGATCGCGGCGCTGGACGCGGAGGAGCGCGTCAGCCTGGTGGAGCTGACCGGTACCGATTTCGACTTCTCCGCGCTGAACGAAGTCGACGATGCCGTCCGCGAGGAAATCCTCGAAGAGCTCGAACCCGAAACGGTCGCGGAAGGCGTTCGCGAGCTTGAATCCGACGATGCCGTCGAACTGCTCGAGGGCCTCGATGAGGAGGACCAGGAGGAGATCCTCGAGAAGCTGCCGCCGTCCGAGCGCGAGGAGATCGAGCGCAGTCTCGATTATCCGGAAGGCTCCGCCGGACGGCGGATGCAGACCGAATTCATCACGGTGCCGCCGGACTGGACGGTCGGGCAGGCGATCGACTTCATGCGCGACACGCCCGATCTGCCCGACCGGTTCTATGAAATCTATGTGGTCGATGCCGCCAAACGCTGGCAGGGCGCGGTTCCGCTCGATGTGCTGCTGCGCTCGCGCCGTCCGGTTCCGCTCACCGAATTGATCGAGGAAGATCGCCGCCGTGTCTCGGTCGGGGACGCGCAGGAGGAAGTCGCGCGGCTGTTCGGTAAGTACAATCTGGTCGCGGCCCCCGTGGTCGATGCCGGTGACCGGCTGGTCGGCGTCATCACCATCGACGACGTGGTCGACGTCATCGAGGAGGAGGCCGACGAGGAGATCAAGGCACTCGGCGGCGTCACCAGCGACGAAGAGCTGTCCGACAGCGTCTGGACCATCGCCAAGGGCCGCTTCAATTGGCTCCTGGTCAATCTGGCGACGGCGTTCCTCGCGTCCTCGGTGCTCGGCTTGTTCGAGGGACAATTGGAGAAAATGGTGGCGCTCGCGGTGCTGGCGCCGATCGTGGCGAGCCAGGGCGGCAATGCCGCGACGCAGACCATGACGGTCGCGGTGCGCGCGCTCGCCACCCGCGAGCTCGGCTCGGCCAACGCGCTTCGCGTCGTCATCCGCGAAATCCTGGTCGGCTTCGTCAATGGCATCGGCTTTGCCATCATCACCGGCATCGCCGCGGTGGCCTGGTTCAAGATTCCCGGGCTCGGCGTCGTGATCGGGCTTGCGATCATCTGCAATCTCGTGGCCGGCGCGTGCGGCGGAATCCTGATCCCGATGGTGCTGGAGAAGATGCGGGCGGATCCGGCCGTGGCTTCCGGAACTTTCGTGACGACGGTAACCGATGTGGTCGGCTTCTTCTCCTTCCTCGGCATCGCTACGCTCTGGTTCGGGCTGAAATAGCCGCGGGTAACCCACGGCTTTTATCGTTAATCGGACCTTAACGCGCCAGGCGCATCATGGCGGCTTGCGGGGTTAGGGGTAGCCACGATGCAGCGCTTGCGGCTGAAAGCGGACGGACGGATTGTCGAATTGCGGGACGGGCAGGAGTTCCCACTCGCGCCGAACGCTTTTGCTTCCGCGGAAGGTGGAACCCTGGAGGTGCGCGACCTGCGACGCCGCGCGCAACTGACCCAGCAGGAATTCGCATCAAGGCTCGGCGTACCCGTCGAAACCATCCGGAACTGGGAACAAGGCAAGCGCGCCCCGCGCGGGCCGGCTCGCGCGCTGCTCGCCGTCATCGCTCACGCGCCTGATACCGTCTTCGCCGCACTCGCGAAAAGCTAACCACGACCGGATGATCGTCCCGGCCTGGCCGCTGCCGCCGTTGGCAGCGCGCTGCGGGCAGGACATAATGCGAAGGCTGGTGAGAGAGCGCGCTGATGCATTTCGTCGACGCCAACGGGGCCAAGATCCCCTCGATCGGGTTAGGCACCTGGGAATTGCGCGGCCGCACCTGCTCGCGCATCGTCGAGCAAGCGCTGAGACTGGGCTATCGCCACATCGACACCGCTCAGGCCTATGAGAACGAGCGCGAGGTCGGCGACGGCGTGCGGGCGTCCGGCATCCGTCGCGATGAATTGTTCGTCACCACCAAGGTCTGGACCAATCATTTTGCGCCCCACGATCTCGAGCGCTCGGCCAAGGAGAGCCTGGTCAAGCTGCGCATGCCCGAAGTCGACCTCTTGCTGCTGCATTGGCCCAATCCGCATGTCCCGCTGGCGGAGACACTTGGCGCGCTGGCGCATGCCAAGAAACTGGGCCTGACCCGGCACATCGGGGTTTCGAATTTCACGGTGGCGCTGGTCGAGGAGGCGACAAAGGCCTGTCCGGAGCCGCTCGTCTGCGACCAGGTCGAATACCATCCCTATCTCGACCAGACGAAGGTGAGGGAAGCCTGCGCGACAAACGGCATGGCGCTCGTCGCATACAGTCCCGTTGCCAAGGGCAGGATCAAGAACGACGATGTCCTGTTGCGGATCGGCCGGGAGCATCGCAAGAGCCCGGCACAGATCTGCCTGCGCTGGCTGGTCCAGCAGAACGTCTCGGCTATCCCGCGCACCTCGCGCATCGAGCGGCTTTCGGAAAACATCGATATCTTCGATTTCGAGCTTTCCGGCGAGGAGATGGAGCAGATCTTCCGCCTCGCCAACCCGAAGGGCAGGATGACCGATTTCGGATTTGCGCCGAAATGGGATTGAGGCGGCCGCAATAGAGATTATGTTGTCCTTCGGGGACGGCTTCGACCATCGATCGGCTGCGATGGAAGTTCGGCAATACATACGACCTGATGTGACGCTGTCGGCGATCGTGCATTTGTCGCTGGTGGCGTGCGTCGTGATCTATACCGAGGTGCGCCCCTTCCGTTCGGCGGCGGAGAAGACGGTACCGGTCGACGTCATCATTGCCGACGAGAAAAAGCCCGAGCCGCTGCCGACGCCCGAGCCGTCGCCTGACTTGCCGGCAAAGCCAGCGGCAGCCGCTCCAGCCGCGCCGCCGGCCGCAAGCCTGCCGCCGCCGCAGCAGGCTTCGCGCGCCAATCGCCTGGAGGCCCTGGCTCAGTCCCAGCCTCAAGCTCCGGTACCGGCCGGCACACCTGCGCCGTCAGCTTCGCGCGGCTACACGCCGCCCGAGCCCGATCTCACCATCAAATATCACGTGATGCTTGGCCTGCCGGCGGATATGCCGGCCGGCGTGTCCGCCGGCGACCAGCGCGGCGAGGGCGGCGACACCGGCCCCGCATCCGACAATCTTGCATCGAGCATGGTCGACGCATTGCGGCGTCACCTGAAGACCTGCTCGAAATTGCCGGCCGCGCTTTCGCCATCCGACAATGTCGCCGTCAAGCTGCGCGTGCAGATGACGCCGGATGGCAGGCTTGCCGCCGAACCCGCATTGATCGAGGGCACCGCCTCCATGAAGGGCGTGCAGTTGATGCGGGGCGCCGTTGCTGCGCTCACGGCATGCCAGCCCTATGCGATGCTGCCGGCGGATCGCTATGGTGAGTGGAAGGTGCTCGACCTTTCCTTCACGCCGCACGACTTCAACTCCTAAAGCGCGATGAGTTCAGGTTGAATCATCATCGCGCTTCAGCTTTTTTTGGGGCATGATCTTTTCGGAAAACCGCTTCACACTTTTCCGGATCATGCCCTAGCTGCCCATCGCGCGCCAGGCGGTCGAAGCAAACTGCCGCCGCCAGGTGACGACGACGACCAAAGCGGTCGTCACGAACAGCACCCACGGGCTGACAAACCAGCCGAGATAACCGAGCGCGAAGAAGAAAGCGCGCTGGCCGCGGTTGAAATGGCGCCCGCCGGATTCGAACAGGCGGGTGGTGCGGATGACATGCGCTTCAGCTTCCGCCGTGTCGCGCTCGCTGGCGGGCGGCATCGCGCCGAGCAGGATGCAGACGTAGTTGAAGAGCCGGTAGGCCCAGGCGAATTTGAAAAAGGCGTAGACGAAGATCAGGATCAGCCCGACGCACTTTATTTCCCACAAAGCGGGGGTCGGGCTGATGTCGATCGGCAGCTTGCTCAGCACGGCCAGCGCATCGTCGGTCGCGCGCAACAGCGCAAGTCCGCCGCCGATCGCGAACAGGCTGGTCGAGGCAAAGAAGGCCGTGCCGGTCTGCAGCGAGATCATGATCTGCATGTCGACCATGCGCGCGTCGCGGTCTAGCATGCGGCGGATCCATCGCTCGCGATAGGCATGCATGCGCGCCGACAGGCTGTCCCGGCCATAGGAGGTACGCTCCAGCGTGTACGCATAGACGGACCATTCGAGGACGAAGAAGCCGACCGCCAGAATATCGACCGCATATTCAGCCATGCTGCGTTCCATGCCCGCGCGTGCTAAAGCGCCCGCCTAACACGGCGGGATAGTACGCCAAAGGGGATTGTTCGATGACCTTGAAGCTCGTGATCGGCAACAAGAATTATTCATCGTGGTCGATGCGGCCGTGGCTGGCGATGCGTGCCGCCGGCATCGCGTTCGAGGAGGTATTCATCCCGCTCTATACCGACAACAAGGCCGACAAGGACCGCATCCTGAGTTTTTCCCGTGCGGGCAAGGTGCCGGCCCTGGTCGATGGCGACGTTACGGTATGGGATTCGCTTTCGATCATCGAATATCTCGCCGAGCGCTTTCCCGACGCGAAACTGTGGCCACAGGACCGCGCGGCCCGGGCGTATGCGCGTTCGATCTCGGCGGAAATGCATTCCGGCTTCCTGCCGCTGCGCAGCGAATGCGGCATGAACTTGCACCGGCCGGTCGGCGCGGTGACGCTCTCGGCGGACGCGCAGGCCAATGTCGCGCGCGTCCAGGAGATATGGACCGAATGCCGCGACCGCCACGGCAAGTCCGGACCGTATCTGTTCGGCGCCTTCACTGCGGCGGATGCGATGTACGCGCCCGTGGTGCATCGTTTCCGCACTTACGCCATCGGGGTGTCTCCGCAGGTGCAGGCCTATATGGATACGATGATGGCGCTGCCGGCATTCGCCGAATGGACCAAGGCCGGCCTTGCCGAAACGCTTGTCATCGAGAAATTCGAGACGGTGTGAACGTGCGACACGATTATGAGCGTGATCTCGCCTTGACGGAGGCGGGCTAAACGGCTGAATCGTTGTCAGCAACGTTTCGCGCGACGGTCAGGAGAGGAAATCGGCCATGGGCATTCTCAATTCACTGGAAAGTTCGGGCATTCTCGGCAAGCTTGGCGCGGCCGTGCTTCCCGTGGTGATGAGCGAGGTGATGGGCACCGGCAATCAGGGTGGGCTGAACGCGATCGTCGCCAAGCTGCAGCAGGCGGGTTTCGGCGATCAGGTCAAATCCTGGATCGGCGCCGGCCAGAACCTTCCGATCACGGCGGATCAGTTGAAGCAGGTGCTGGGCAGCGATGTCGTCCGCCAACTCGCCGCCAAGTATAACATCCCGATCGACCAGGTCGCCGAGGTGCTCGCGCATCAGCTTCCGGTGGCCGTGGACAAGGCAAGCCCGGACGGCAAACTGCCGCACACCGCCTGACGCGCTCGTGTTCGGATCAGGCCCGCGACTGCCTTAAAAAAACCACGGTTCGGTAGCCCGGAACGGGGCCGGAGCGGTCCAAATCCGGTTTATCCGACTGAAATCCCTGAGTGATTTGCGTATTTGCCATGTCCTGATGTGACTGGCCAAAACTCGAGGCCGCGTGCTATACCGCAACCGGGTTTTAGCCGGCCGTGCAGCGGGACTGTCAGCGCGACCGGCTCTCTGTGTGATGGAGAGGGCGTTGAAGCACAAATTTCCTGTTGGTTCGACCGTGTACTTTACTGCCAGCAATGTATCGCGGCCGGCCGCGACCGGCACCTATGAGGTGATCCGCCAGCTTCCCTCCGAAGGTGACGACTGCCAGTACCGCATCAAGAGCTCGACCGAGGCGTTCGAACGGGTCGCCAAGGAAAGCCAGCTCGCCGTCTCCTGACAAAGCGATCGGCTGTTCGGTCCACTGAATTGCGCGGACGGCTTGGCGACGTGGAACTTTCCCACGCCGTCAAAAGGCCCGGTTCGCAGAAACAGTCTGCGCAAGTTAGAGTGCCCAGGGAGTCGGCATTCGATTTTGCCGGTCTCCTTTACGGCTGCGTGAGGGATTGCGCGCATGAATTGGGCTTGGGCTACATCGCTCGATCACATCTGGCGTTCGTCATCCCTTCCAATATGGGTGATGCTGGCTGCTGCCGGCTTCTTCGGGTTCATCGTCCTGATCACGCTTGTGCGTGCTGAAAGATCGGTCGCGACCGGCGCGCTGACCGTCATCACGCTGCTCGCGGTCGGGATCGCGGTGGCGGCCATCCTGCGCGGCCATGAGCCGGCTGCGCGCGGCGCACCGGCCGAAACGCGCTCTTCGCCTGCGACCATGGTGACGCTACCCGCGCTGTCCTGCATCGACGATCTGGCGGGCGACGTGGTCGGGCAGGCTTGCGAGAAGGTTCTGTTCGGATCGCCGGAATCGACCGCAGCGGCGGTGAACTACGCCGCGGCGATGCTCACGCGCCTGACCGCGCTTGGCGATGCCGCCGTCGCGCAACGCACCATGTCGCGCGAGATGCAGGCGATGCGCCGGGCGATCGAGCGTGATCGCTATGGGCTGGTGGCGCATGTCCTCCTGGCGCGCGACCGCTGCACGCCGACGCAGTGCGCGGCTTACCGCTCGCTCACGGATAATCACCAGATCATCACCAACATGGACGAGCACGCCTTCGATAATCTGGTCGCGCGCTACTCGCCGTCCTGGAACGCGCCACAGATGAATGCCGCCACGGGCCCGCTGGCGATGCTGCCGCCGTCGCTGCCGACGGGCCGGCCCACCAATGCCGAGTTCCCGAGCTCGGCCAATACGCCGCCGGTCAGCATTATGACACCGGAACCGGGAACGGGAGCCAAGCCTCCCGCTGCCGCCGCTGCCGCATCGGCACCAACGGCTGCGGCACGCGCTGCCCAGGCGGCGGCTCCGGTGCCCGCGGCTGCGGCTGCGAAGAAACCGCCGGCAGCGAAACGACCGCCGGCCGCGCCGACCCCGATTTCCCCAGCCGCACAAGCGCCGGCGGCATCGGATGATTGATCGGCGCGAACGGCGCGGCTAATGAACAGCCATGCCCCTTCACATCCTCAAGCTTGCCGTTGGCTGCGATTCCGTCAAAGAACTCAAGGAATGGGTTGCCGAACGGATGAAGACCGCAAAGAAGAAAGGTCTTCCGCAGCGTCACATTCACATCACCCGCATGGTGCCGAAACGGACCGAAGAGATCCTTTCAGGCGGATCGCTGTACTGGGTGATCCGCGGCGAGATCGCCGCGCGCGAGAAGATCGTCGGCATCGAACCGTTCCGCGACAAGGACGGCATCGGGCGTTGCCGCATCGTGATGCAGCCCAAGGTGATCGCCGTATCGCCGCGCCCGATGCGCCCGTTCCAGGGCTGGCGCTACTTCACCGATGACTCAGTTCCGCCCGACCTCGACAAGGCGACCGCGGGCAGCGTCGCGGCGATGCCGGAACCGATGCGGCGCGAGCTGCGAGATCTCGGGCTGCTGTAGGGGAGGGAACTCATACGGCCATGTTGTCGATCAGCCGCGTGTTGCCGAGCTTGGCCGCCACCAGGATGCGCAGCTTGCCGTCCTTGGTCGAGGTGACCGGCGCCAGCGTTTCCGCGTGGCGGACTTCAAGATAATCCAAGGCAAAACCGGCGCGCCGGATGATCTCGGTGCCGCCGGCAAGCGCCCCGGAAAGATCGTCGCCGGCGCGCAGGCACGCCGCGGTCTCCTTCATGGCGCGGAACAATTCCGGCGCCACGCCCCGCTCTTCCGGCGAGAGGTAGACGTTGCGGGACGACATCGCGAGCCCGTCACGCTCGCGCACGGTCTTTGAGCCGATCACGCGTACGCCGAGATCGAGATCGCGCGCCATCTGCGCAACGACGCGGAGCTGCTGGAAATCCTTTTCGCCGAAGATTGCGATATCCGGGCGGCATTGCGTGAACAGTTTGCCGACGACGGTTGCGACGCCGCCGAAGAAATGCGGCCGGAAGCGGTCTTCCAGTCCCGCAGCCGCCGGACCTTCGGGCACGATCCGCGTCGCGAAACCGTCCGGATACATCGTCTTGACGTCGGGGTGCCAGACGATGTCCACCGCTTCAGCAGCGAGCCTCGCAATGTCGGCCTTCCACGTGCGAGGGTAGGCGCCGTAATCTTCGGTCGGGGCAAACTGAGTCGGGTTGACGAAGATCGACACGATGACCCGCCGCGCACGACGTTTTGCAAGCCGAACCAGCGACACGTGCCCGTCATGGAGCGCACCCATGGTCGGCACCAGCGCGATCGTGGCCTTCCTGGCGCGATAGCCATCGAGGGCGCGGCGCAAAACGGGAACCGTTCGGGCGATCATTGGGCTCGGTGACATCTTGGTTCGATCTTTCGGGGCGGGCCTGCGGCGGCATCAGCCTTGGATTCAGGCGAGGAGACGAGGAGGGCGACTTTATCAAGCCGGCCGTACGAGCGCCAAGCGCGAGCGTCGCATTGCTGCCATCGGTCCGCCGTCAGAAATGCGTGCTTGTGATTGCGGATCGGTCACGGACCGCGCATGGCGCGCGTGGATTCATCATTAAATTATTCGATCAGCAATTTGAGTTTGGTAAAGCGCATTTCGCTTGACCGCGAGCGCGCGTAATTTGAAGATATCCACAGGGGTCGACAATGCTGGTGCAGACTAGCCAAGGACAATCCGGCTCGGCACATGTGGTCGTGCTGGGCAACGAGAAGGGTGGATCGGGCAAATCGACCACCGCGTTGCATATTGCCGTCGCCCTGATGAAGGCCGGTCAGCGCGTCGCCACCATCGACCTAGATTGCCGGCAGCAGAGCTTCACCCGCTACATCAACAACCGCGCCGCCTGGGCGCGCCGGACTGGCCTCGACCTGGAGTTGCCAGTGCATCGCTGCATCAAACTCGGCGAGACCATGCAGATCGCGGATAACGAAAACACGGAACTGCAGCAGTTCATGGATGCCGTCAGCGCGGTCGAGCGGACCTTCGACTTCATCGTGATCGATACGCCCGGCAACGACAGCTATCTGATGCGGCTCGCGCATTCCATGGCGGACACGCTGGTGACGCCGATCAACGACAGTTTCCTCGACTTTGACGTGCTCGGCACGGTCGACCCCCAGACCTATGCCGTGACCGGCGAGAGCCATTATGCTGAAATGGTGCGCGATACGCGCCGCAAGCGCCGTCAGCTCGACGGCGCCACCACCGACTGGATCGTGGTGCGCAACCGCCTGTCGATGATCGGCTCTCGCAACAAGCAACTGGTTGCCGACGGGCTCAAGGAACTATCGTTCCGGCTCGGCTTCCGCTCGATCGACGGCTTCGCCGAGCGCGTGGTTTTTCGCGAATTTTTCCCGCGGGGCCTGACCGCCCTCGATGACATCGACGAGGCCACCCTCGGCACCCGGCCCAATCTCGGCCATGTCACGGCGCGGGAAGAGGTGACGAGCCTGTTGCGCCAGCTCAAGCTGCCGCTCGACGAGCGCGGCCGCCGCCGTGCGGCCAACCGGGCCGAGTGGTTCAGCCAGATCGACAAGCCGCTCGAAGTCCACGACATTCTGGGCATGTAAGGTTCGGTACCGCGTTAGTGCCGCAGCGCGGCAATCTCTCGACGCTGAAAACAAGCGGATATGGCCGGAACCGGGCCGACCCGGAGTTCCGGTTTTTGCCTCGATTTTACCGAAAATTTGAACCCGGCCTTGATCGGTCGCCTCCAATGGTGAGGCGAATCCGCCGCCGGCGTTTTTGCGTGACTGCGCAGGGACTAGCTGCGGCGCACAATGATAAGGCGGTCAATTCACAACTTTTGGTCTTCCTGTCACGTGGCCGTGACGTATATTAAGGAGAACGCGACCACGGAGTCCGGAAGAATTTCCGAGGACCAAGATGAAACGGGGAATTGCGGTTCTGCTTTCGGTCGGCGCGCTTTTGGCGCTCGGTTATTTCACTGCGAGCAAATGGGCGATCCGTCACGAGACGATTACGTTCTATGACGCGGATCGGGGCAACCGTCCTGTGGCGGTGGACATCGCCGTTCGCCGCGATAGGGAAATGCAGGCGAATGCCGACATGCTGAAGCTGCCGGTCGCAGTGCTCAACCATGGCAACACCGTCAAATTCACCGAGTATTCTTTCCTTGCGAACATTTTTGCGACGCGCGGTTACCTTGTGCTGAGCATCCAGCACGATCTGCCGACCGATGCGCCGATGGTTACCAAGGTCGGCGAGCTTTATGTCGGACGCCTGGCGCAGATCGAGCGCGGGGTCGCCAACATCAAATTCGCTGTTGCCGAAATGGAGAAGCTCCAGCCCAACGCGGATTATGATCATCTCACGGTGGTCGGGCACTCGATGGGCGGCGATATTACGATGTACTTCGCCAAGCAGTATCCCGATCGCGTCAGGAAGGTCGTGACCCTCGACAATCTGCGCGTGCCCTTCGTGACATCGGGCAAATTCAAGATCCTTTCCTTCCGTTCGAAGGATCCGCAGTTCAAGGCCGATCCAGGCGTCGTTCCGGATACCGAGGAGTGCGACAAGGCCGGCATCACGGTCGTGAATACCGCCTTCCAGCATAACGACATGCGGGATACCGGATCGGAGGAGGCAAAGGCCTCGATCCAGGGCATGCTGGACAAATTCCTCGCCGACGACGATAAGGCCAGCGACATCGCGCCGGTCGAAGCCAGCGCAGAAAAATTCTCAATCCCCGGACCGGTTGCGCCCTTTGTACCGACCGGCAAGCAAGCCAAGCCGGCGAAGACGCTGACGCACTAAGCGTTCTGTGCTAAGGCAATCTCGGGGGCAGCCAGCCGACGCGAGCGCCGATGCCGGGAGAGCCGACCAAATCCAGAAATGGCGACGTGACGTCGGAGCAGAACGCCGGCAAGGCTGGTTCGCTTCCGGAAGCCCATACCTCCACATACGATGATATCGCCGCCTTCGTCGCAAAAGCGCGAGCGATGTCGCCGCATGCGGCGGGCGCGCGCGGCCGGCTGGTGTTTGCGCTTGACGCCACGATGAGCCGACAGCCGACCTGGGACATGGCGTGCGCGCTGCAGGCCGACATGTTCCGCGAGGCGGCTTCGCTCGGCAGCCTCGACATCCGTCTGGTCTATTATCGCGGCCTGAACGAATGCCGCGCCAGCGCCTGGATTTCCGACAGCGCCCATCTCGCCAAGTTGATGGCGAAGATCGATTGCCGCGGCGGCAACACCCAGATCGGCAAGGTCTTGTCGGAGTCAAGACGCGAAGCGGTCGCTTCCGGCGTCCGCGCGGTGGTATTTGTCGGCGACGCCATGGAAGAGAATGTCGACGAGCTCTGCGCCAAGGCCGGCGAACTCGGTCTGCTCAAGGTGCCGGTTTTCATGTTCCAGGAGGGACACGACGAGACCGCCGAGCAGGCGTTTCGCGAGATTGCGCGCCTGACGGGCGGAGCGTGGTGCAAGTTCGATCCCGGCGCCGCGGCGCAGCTCCGCGAATTATTGCGCGCCGCAGCGGCCTATGCCGCCGGCGGACGCGAGGCCCTGAAGCGGCTTTCGGCGAATGAAAGCGGGGCGGCCAAATTGCTCGGTCAGCTCAAGTGATCCCTGCTTTTTGACGCAAGCGCGCTTATATTGCTGGTCATGCCGACCCTGATCGCGGGCGCCGTCGCCGTCCTGGTTCTTTATCTGCTGCTGCAGATGTTTCGCGCCGCCAATCCGGCCGTGCTCGCGCGCGCCATCAAGATCGCGGGCGGCGTGGTTTCGCTCGCGACTGCCGCCTTCGTTGGCTTGAGGGGGGAACTCGCGGTAGCGATCCCGCTCGGTATTTTCGGGGCTGGCCTGCTCGGCTGGGCGCCATTCGGGGCTGGCTTCGGCAATTTCGGCAGCCTGTTTTCCGGGTTCAATACCCAGCGTTCGGCGGGGCAGGCTTCGCAGGTTCGCTCGCAATATATCGAGATGGTGCTCGACCACGACTCAGGCCAGCTCGCGGGCCGTTTCGTAGCGGGCCCTCATGTCGGGCGCTCGCTCGACGAATTCGACCTGCCGCAACTGGCGGCGATGATGCCGAGCTTCGACGCGGAAAGTGTTGCCTTACTTGAAAGCTATCTGGACCGCCGGTTTCCCGCCTGGCGTGAGAACACGGAGCGAAATACGGCAGGGGGGCAACGCCGCACGACGGCGAGCGGCAAAATGACGAACGAGGAGGCCTATCAGATCCTTGGCTTGCAGGCGGGGGCGAGCCGAGACGAAATCGGCCGCGCGCACCGCGCCCTCATGAAGAAACTGCATCCCGACCAGGGGGGCTCTACGTACCTCGCGGCCCGTGTAAACGAGGCCAAGGATACTCTGCTTCGCACGCATAAGGACTGACTCCGGCAACGCCAAACAACGCTACTGACCGAAAGGCCGCTTCTGCCCGAACCTCTGTTGAACGCCGCCGTCGCCCGCCGTTGTCCGGCGTGGTCGATCCTTCGCTTATGAAATGTTTTAACTGCAAATTCTTGACGAGAGGTTTGCAGCCATGGGGGAGGCGGCCTGGGCCCCGTTGCCCGCATAAACAAAAAGCCCGCGGCGCCGGGGCCGAGGGCTTTTCGCTTTTCTGTATCGGTTCAGCTAGTTGCGAACGGTAATGCAGGAAATGTCGGAGCGGCGCAGCGCCCGGCAGACCGCCTCGGCCTGATCGCGCTCGAGGCCGGCGAAGCGGGCGCGATAGAGTTTTCGGTTGTCCTTGGCGATCACGGGCTCGGTGAATGGATCGGCCTTGGTGAGCAGGCCGCGGGCGTTGCTGCGGGCGGCTTCGATCCGCTTCTGGGCTTCGTCTTCGCTTTCGAGCGCGCCGACCTGGACGATCCACCCGGTGTGGGCGACGGCGGGCTTGGCGGCGTTGTCCTGTTGGGCGGCTTGCGGCTGAACCACGGGCTGCGGGGCAGGGCTCGCATTGGCGACGATTTGCGGAGCAGGGACAGGAGCAGCCGCGGGGGCGGGAGCTGCCGCAGTCAAGCTGGAGGCCGGCAACACGCCGAGCACGCCATTGCCGGTGCCATGGCCCGGGGGCTGTGGCGGCATTTCGGTACGCATCGCAGGCGGAGCGTATTCCTGCTTGGCCGGCTCGACACTGGTTGCAGTGGCCTTGGCGACGACGGCGTTCGAGGTTTCGGGCACGCTTGCAGCGGGTTGCGGGATCGCGCTGGTGACGGGTGGCGCGGGGTGGGCGGGGCCGGCGGAGGCAAGCTTCACGGTGCCTGCCTTGACCTGCACCGTCTTGACGCGGACCGGCTTCATCGGCTCGGACGAACCGGGCACGAGAGCGAGCGGCGGGATCTGGAGCACACCCGAGGTCATCGGGGCCGGCTCGACGCGGGCGGTTTGGGCCGGCGGCACGGCTGCGGTGGCCTGCGCCATCGCGGCCGCAATCTTGGCGCCCGGCAAGCGCATCGCGGGCGGCGCCATCGGATCGGGCGCAGTGGATGCAGGCTGGGCCGCGGCCTGGATCGTTTGCGGGGCAGCCGCATCCGGATCGGCATCGGCGACCTCGACTGCAGCCTCCGAACCGTTGCGCTCGGTGATGGTGGCAACGGTGCGCGTGGTTGCGGCCTTGCTGAGGTTCTCGGCGAGCAGATTGCGCATGATGGCGTCGCGCGAGCCGCCGCTGCGACCGCCGAGGACGACGCCGACCAGGAAGCGGTTGCCGCGATGGATCGAGCTCACGAGGTTGAAGCCGGAAGCGCGGGTATAGCCGGTCTTGATGCCGTCGACGCCTTCGACGCTGCCGAGCAGATGGTTGTGACCGTTGATGGTGTGGCCGCGGAAGGCGAACGTCGTCGTCGAGAAATAGCGATAGTAGCGCGGGAAGCGATCCTGGATCGCGCGGCCCAGGGTGGACTGGTCGCGCGCGGTGGTGACCTGCTCGTCATTGGGCAGGCCCGACGCATTGCGATAGACGGTGCGGCTCATGCCGAGGGCACGCGCCTTCTTCGTCATCATCCTGGCGAAACCCTCTTCGGTGCCGCCGATATATTCGGCGATCACGACCGCGGCGTCGTTGGCCGAGCGCGTGACCAGTCCCTTGATGGCGTCTTCGACCTTGATGGTCTGGCCGGCGCGCAGGTCGAGCTTGGTCGGATCCTGGTCGGCGGCGTGTTCCGACACCGGCATTTCGGTGTCGAGCTTGATCTTGCCGGTGTCGAGACGCTCGAACAGCAGATACAGCGTCATGATCTTGGTCAGCGACGCCGGATGGCGAATACCGTCGGGGCTGGTGGCGGTCAGGACCGCGCCGGAATTGCCGTCGACGATGATGGAGGCGAATTGCGGGCTATAGCTGCCGCGATCATCGTCGCTGGAATGCGCATGATGATGGGCAACGTGACGGCGTTGGTAACGGCGAGCCTCGGCGCTGTCGGTTGTCGCGATGACCGCCGCTGCGATGGTGACCAGCCCAAAAACGCTAGCTCGCACCAGGCGCGATTTGTTACGAAGCATGAATTTCCCGTCCCAGTTTCTGACTTGATCACCGCTTCGTGAGGCAAAATTGTGCCCGGTCCGCGGTGATCTTTCCCTGCTTGAACCCTGAGATAGCCGGCACTCCGGCCAAGGCGGTTCGGGTTCGCGCTGCTACTCTAGCCAAGGTATTGCTCGCAAATAGTTTTCGTCTATTTGCGGAAAGCTGAACAAGTCCGGGAATCAGGGTAGGGGGCGGGAGTTGCCAAAAGGTTAAGCAACCGTTGCTTAAATCCCCGGTCTTCTCCGTGTTTTGTCCGTGTTTTGTCGGAATTTTCATGGATGTGTCTTGTGCGTCGCACAATATTCTTGACTTTTATTGTGCGGTGCACTATATCTTTTTGAGCCAAGGAGCCGGGATCTCCCGGCTGCATGACAGTCTGGGAAAGGATTCCACATAATGTTCAAGGTTGAAGACATTCAGAATTACGGCAAAGAGCACTTCGAGACGGCCGTGGCTCATGCCACCGGCCTGCAGAACGGGCTCTCGGCGATCGTCAGCGCCTATGGCGACTACGCCAAGAAGTCCTACGAGGACAGCAAGTCGTTTGCGGAAAAGCTCTCGGGCATGAAGTCGCTCGACAAGGTGCTTGAGGCGCAGAGCGAATATGCCAAGACCGCCTACGAGACCTTCGTCGCCGATGCGCAGAAGATCGCGGGCCTCTATGGCGATCTCGCCAAGCAGGCGGTCAAGCCGCTGGAAGGCGCGGTTGCGAAGTTCACGCCGGCCGGCGCTCACTAAGCGTCGACGCTGCTTTCAGACAAAAGCCCGGCTGGTTCAGCCGGGCTTTTTTTATTTCATGTATTGCGCACCTTGACTTTGCATTGTGCGGTTTGGTGATCCATTGTTTTGTCAAATCGGCCGGAATTGATTAACCTGAAGGGAGCGTTGGGTCGGGAATTGGGCCTGCCGGAGGCGGCAACCGCGCGCTTGCGGAAGGCAGGGGATCGACCCATATTCGAGCCTATCGATCCGGACGGGTCGGGCTGGCTGGAATACGCGATCTGGAGTGGTGGGAAGCCAAGGTGGCTCCGGCAGGAGAGCATCCAGTGGCCGCCTCCGGGTTTCCCATGGGATATCGAACGCGTGTACCATGTCGCAATTGACTTCCAGCATTGATCGGCCCACGGGCCCCGCGACGTGCTCGTCGCGGCCTCGCATGGCCAACGACGAAAATCGCTCCAGCGGACCGAGCGGTCCCTCCACCTCCGTCATTACCAAGGTCAAGCCGAAGACCAAGCGGCCGAACCTCTACCGCGTGTTGATCCTGAACGACGACTACACGCCGATGGAATTCGTGGTCCACGTTTTAGAGAAGTTCTTCCAGAAGGATGTGGAGGCCGCGACCAAGATTATGCTCCACGTTCATCATCATGGAATCGGGGAGTGCGGCGTTTTCACCTACGAGATTGCCGAGACCAAGGTGACGCAGGTCATGGATTTTGCGCGCAAGCACCAGCATCCCCTGCAATGCGTGATGGAAAAGAAGTAACAGCGTCCCGCAAAATTACGGTGGCATGTCGGCCCGCGTCGAAATGGGAACGGGTTTTGCATCGAAATCGCGGTTGAACCGTTATCATGCCGCCGGAACCGGTCTTTTGCCGCGGCTGGGTATAACTATATGTGAAAAAGGTAGTTGTTGCCTGTGGGGGCAACGGCGATCATGATGGCCCCCGGGGACCATAGAGGACGCGAATGCCGACTTTCTCTCAGAGTCTTGAACAATCCCTGCATCGTGCGCTGGCGATTGCGAACGAGCGTCATCATCAATACGCGACGCTCGAACATCTGTTGCTGTCGCTGATCGATGACTCCGATGCCGCGGCGGTGATGCGGGCGTGCAGCGTCGATCTCGACAAGCTGCGCACCAGCCTCGTCAACTATCTCGAGACCGAATTCGAAAACCTGGTCACGGACGGGGCGGACGACGCCAAGCCGACCGCGGGCTTCCAGCGCGTGATCCAGCGCGCCGTCATCCATGTGCAGTCATCGGGCCGCGAAGAAGTGACCGGGGCCAACGTCCTGATCGCGATCTTCGCCGAGCGCGAAAGCCATGCCGCCTATTTCCTGCAGGAGCAGGACATGACGCGGTACGACGCCGTCAACTATATCAGCCATGGCATCGCCAAGCGTCCGGGCGTCTCCGAAGCGCGACCCGTGCGCGGGGTGGATGAGGAGACCGAGACCAAAGGCAGCGACGACTCGAAGAAAAAGGGCGAGGCGCTGGAGACCTATTGCGTCAACCTCAACAAGAAGGCGCGCGACGGCAAGATCGATCCGGTCATCGGCCGCAATTCCGAGATCAACCGCGCGATCCAGGTGCTGTGCCGCCGGCAGAAGAACAATCCGTTGTTCGTCGGCGAAGCCGGCGTCGGCAAGACCGCGATCGCCGAAGGCCTCGCCAAGCGCATCGTCGACTCTGAGGTGCCGGAAGTGCTTTCGGCGGCCACCGTCTTCTCGCTCGACATGGGCACGCTGCTTGCGGGCACGCGCTATCGCGGCGATTTCGAGGAGCGGTTGAAGCAGGTCCTGAAGGAGCTGGAGGCGCATCCGAACGCCATCCTGTTCATCGACGAGATTCACACCGTGATCGGCGCCGGCGCCACGTCCGGCGGCGCGATGGATGCATCGAACCTGCTCAAGCCTGCGCTCGCCTCGGGTACCATCCGCTGCATGGGTTCGACGACCTACAAGGAATACCGTCAGCACTTCGAGAAGGACCGCGCGCTGGTGCGGCGCTTCCAGAAGATCGACATCAACGAGCCCACGGTCGACGACGCGATCGCGATCCTCAAGGGCCTCAAGCCGTATTTCGAGGACTATCACCGCCTCAAATACACCAATGAGGCGATCGAGGCCGCGGTGCAGCTCTCCTCGCGCTACATCCACGACCGCAAGCTGCCGGACAAGGCGATCGACGTGATCGACGAGTCCGGTGCGGCGCAGATGCTGGTCGCCGAGAACAAGCGCAAGAAGACCATCGGCATCAAGGAGATCGAGACCACGATCGCCACGATGGCGCGGATCCCGCCAAAAAGCGTGTCAAAGGACGATGCCGAGGTGCTGAAGCATCTCGAGCAGACGTTGAAGCGCGTGGTGTTCGGCCAGGACAAGGCAATCGAATCGCTTTCAGCCTCGATCAAGCTGGCGCGTGCCGGCTTGCGCGAGCCGGAGAAGCCGATCGGCTGCTACCTGTTCTCGGGTCCGACCGGCGTCGGCAAGACCGAGGTCGCAAAGCAGCTCGCGGCGTCGCTCGGTGTGGAGCTTCTGCGCTTCGACATGTCCGAATATATGGAGCGGCACACGGTATCGCGCCTGATCGGCGCGCCTCCGGGCTATGTCGGCTTCGACCAGGGCGGCCTCTTGACCGACGGCGTCGACCAGCATCCGCATTGCGTGGTGCTGCTCGACGAAATCGAGAAGGCGCATCCCGATCTCTACAACGTGCTGCTGCAGATCATGGATCACGGTCGCCTCACCGACCACAACGGCAAGCAGGTCAACTTCCGCAACGTCATCCTGATCATGACGACGAATGCAGGGGCGGCCGATCTGGCGCGGCAGGCCTTCGGCTTCACCCGCAACAAGCGGGAAGGCGACGATCACGAGGCGATCAACCGGCAGTTCGCGCCGGAATTCCGCAATCGTCTCGATGCCGTCGTCTCATTCGCGCATCTCAACGCCGACGTCATCGGCATGGTGGTAGAGAAGTTCGTGCTGCAGCTCGAAGCCCAGCTCGCCGATCGCGACGTGACAATCGAGCTGTCCGAGCCCGCCAAGGCCTGGCTGATCCAGCACGGCTATGACGAGCAGATGGGTGCGCGGCCGATGGCGCGCGTGATCCAGGAGCACATCAAGAAGCCGCTGGCGGACGAGGTGCTGTTCGGCAAGCTCAAGGGCGGCGGCCATGTCCGCGTGGTTCTCGTCAAGGACGAGGCGACCGCGCTTGACAAGATCGGCTTCGAGTTCGTCGAAGGCCCGGTCACGCCCAAGCCGGAGAAGCTGCCGGGGACGCGCAAGCGCAAGCCGAAATCGAGCGGCCCGAACGGCGGCGGCAGCGGTCCGAATGGAGGGGGCGGGTCCAAGGGACCGGCCTCGAAGGGGCCCCTGGTCAAGGTTTGATCGACCGTTTGATAGGTGAATACAGAAGGCCGGCGGCTAGCCGGCCTTTTTGCTTGGATCACTCGCCCTTCAGCCGCTGGTCGTCGCGGACCTGCACCCGTTCGGCACCGCGTTGGCCCGCTTCCGACAGCCGCAACATGCTGAGCACGGCGCCGAGCAGCGCGAAGCCGACGGCGGTCAGGAGCGAGATCTGCGTGCCCTCGCTGCCGAAGCGGCCGAGGAACAGCGCAACCAGGGCGGCGCCGGTGGTCTGTCCTAACAGCCGCGCCGTGCCCAGCATGCCGCTGGCGCCGCCGGAGCGTTCGCGCGGGGCGGCTGCGATCATGGTGCGGTTGTTCGGGGTCTGGAACAGGCCAAAGCCCAGGCCCGACAGCGCCATGCGCCAGGCCACGTCGATGACCGATGGCGTTGCGGGCAATAACGCCAGCGAGCCGAGCCCGAGCGCGAATAACAGAAGGCCGATGCCGCCCAAAAGCCCAGCGGGGTGCCGCTCGACCAACCGCCCGGCGATCGGGGCCGCGATCGCAACTGCAAGCGGCCAAGGGGTAATCAATAGTCCCATCTTGACTGCCGAATAGCCAAAGCGGTGCTGTAGGTAGAAGGGAATGGCGACGAAAGCAAGCATCTGGGCACAGAAGGACGCAATCGAGGTCGCGATCGACAGCGCAAAAATCGGAATGCGCAACAAATCGACCGGCAGCAACGATGGCTCCGTCATATGCGTCTCACGCCAGACGAGCGTTGCGCCCGCGATCGCTGCAACCGCAAACTCGAACAGGCAGATGGCAAGCGGTTCGCCATGGCCGACGCTGTCGATCGCGGCGATGCCGATGCCAAAGGTCACCGCACTCAGGCCTGCGCTCTGCCAGTCGAAGGCGTGATCGGCCGGATTTGTATGCGGCAGGCAGCGCCAGCCGAGGACGAGTGCTGCGATGCCAAGCGGCACGTTTATCGCGAAAAGAAATGGCCAGGTCGCCACCGCCAGGATGCCGGCAGCGACCGTCGGACCGACGGCAGCGGAGATCGCGACCACCATGGCATTGATGCCGATGCCGCGGCCGAGCTGTGTGCGCGGATAGGTGTAACGCACCAGTGCCGCGTTGACGCTCATGATTCCGGCCGCGCCAAATCCCTGAAGGATGCGCGCCACTGTTAGCCATAACAGCGAGTGCGATAGCGCGCAGAAGGCGGACGCCACCGTAAACAACAATAATCCCGCAAGGTAAACCCGCCGATAGCCGACAATCTCGCCGAGCGAGGCGAGCGGCAACAACGAGATCGTGATCGCGAGCTGATAACCGTTGACAATCCAGATCGAAAACGAGGGGCTCGCCTTGAGGTCGGCCGCGATCGTCGGCAGTGCGACATTGGCGATAGCGCCGTCGATCACCGACATCGTGATGCCGAGCGCGATCGTCAGGATCGCCCGATAGCGCTGAGGTAGCGGCAGGCCGTCGGCGTGCTCGACAAGGGGGGACGACATCCGTTGAAGCCTTGGTCAATTCGTTCCGGCCAAATCTACCGGAACGGGTCAAACCGCACAGGGAAGGGAGGGTTCCAACAGGCTTCGGCAGGCCCCTTTGCTCTCAAACCGGATGCCTTGAGACATCGGGCCGGAAGATATCACTGCCGAACGGCCCACTCCACGATGCCGGCTGCGTCGCTGCCGGCCCGCGCTTTCCAGTCGGCAATAGGACGTTCCGCCGCCTCCCGGAGCGCTGCAAGCAGGGAAGCCGGTGCCTGCTCGACGAGGGTGACGCCGTTGGCGCGCATGCGTGCGTAATTGTCGGTGGAGCGGTTGGCCAATAGATCGAGCTGGCTCTGTTCGGTTTCGGACGCCGCTGCGAGCACGCTTTGTTGCATCTCCGGAGAAAGCGCCGCGAATGTCTCGCTGCGCACGAACGCGATCGACACCGGCATCGCGTAATTGATCGCCGTGAAATGTGGCAGGAAATCCCAAAGCTTGCGTCCCACGCCGCCGTCGCCGGAGGTCAGAAATGCATTGAGCTGGTGCTCCTTCAAGGCTGCAAGCGCCTTGTTCATCGGCAGGAAGGCGGCGTTCGCGCCGGCCGCGCGCATCACCTCGGTGGAGCTCTCGTCATAGGTTCGCAGCGTGAGCGTGGCCAGATCGTCGCGATTTCCGATCGCGTGCTCCGACCACAGTCCGGACGCGGGCCAGATCGTGAGATAGAGCAATTTAAGGCCCTGTGCGGCGAGGGCCTTCTCATAGAGCGGGCGGGCGCGGCTGTTCATGGCGCGCGCCGCATCAATCGATTGCACGGTGAAAGGCAGCGTCGACAGGCCGAAGATCGGGTCGAGACTGGACAGGGGACCGGAAAAGGCGTCGCCCGCCTCGATCCGTCCTTCCCGGGCGGCACGGGGCATCTCGCTTGACGTGATCTTCAGCTCGTTGTCGAAGGCAGCGGCCAGGCTGACGAGGCCGCCCGTGCGCTCGGAAACGAGCTTGGCGAAGGTGACGATCCCAATCCCGGAAACGTTGCTTTGCGGATATTCCGTGGCCATGCGCCAGGTCACCTGCGCCGTCGCAGGCGCTGCCAACAGCATGAGGCTGGCGGCAAGGACGACTGCCGGGATGCTGCGGATCAATGTTAAGAGAGCGCGCGGGCGCCGGGATCGCGGGAAGCACATGTCCGATCACAGACCGTATTCATCGGTCGTGGTCAACGCCAAAGCGTGAGCCGCCTTGGCTAAATCTTGGACGCGTGAAAGCTCAGTCCTGGCCTCGGCGCTGGTCTTAGCCGTGGCCCAACAACCGGTCGATGCGGCGCTGAAGCCGGCGCTTCTTCCGCTGGCTGCGGCGCAGGCGAGCATCAAGGTCGCTCTCGGGCTTGTCCGAGACCATGGCACGGAAGGCAAGGCCGACACGGTTGGCCTGCCGCCAGATCATGCGGGCGAGGTAGGAGCGGCCCCGTTGCGAGATGGTCAGGTTCATCTCGTCGGGAATTCGGGCAGAGGAATCGAAATCGACGCAGGCGCCGTTCTCGCTGAAATTGCGCACCACGCAATCCATCGTCGAGCCTTGCCCGCTGATTTCAGCCACGCCGCCCAGAAACACCTTGTCCCGCACGCTTTCGCGCCGATCTGCATTGCCTTCCTCCACAAACCGGATAGGGCGGCCGGGGTTTCGCGCGCCGGTGCGTGCGGACGCGTCTCGTATGGGCGGCCTACGGGCGTACCCTTGGCTTGCGGTGCTCCTGGATCGACCGGAGATAATTGACCGCCGACTGCGCGTCGTCGCGGCTGAAGTGGAATGTCGGCATGTCGGGATGGATGCTGCTCAAGCCGCCCTGGAGCCGCTCGGCGAAATCATTGTCGTAGAGCTTGTCGTCGCCGAAGCTGCGAAAGGGCGGCGCGTCAGCATGCGGGCTGCGCCCGGTCCTGCCGACAGCGTGACACCGCGCGCACAGGGTCTGGAGCAGGGCCTTTCCTCGCTGCTGACCATCCTCCATCGCGTAGCCGGTCGTGGTGAAGGCGCAAGCCAGCAGCAATGTGAAGCCAAATCTGCGCATGGCAATTGCTCTCCACTGCCTGAACACCAGAGTATGGCCGGCTAATCGAAGAGACGCTTGAGAAAAATCAAGGAATAGGGGGCGGCCTCGGCGAGCAGGCGCTGGCGGCGCGGGGGCGGCTCAGCCGTGGCCGAGCAACTGATCGATCTGGCGTTGAAGCTTGCGCTTCTTCTTCTCGCTGCGGCGCAGGCGCGCATCGAGGTCGCTCTCGGGCTTGTCGGAGACCATGGTACGGAAGGCAAGGCCGACACGGTTGGCTTGCCGCCAGATCATGCGGGCGAGGTACGAGCGGCCCCTTTGCGAGATGGTCAGGTTCATCTCGTCGGGAATCCGGGCGGAGGAATCGAACTCGACGCAGGCGCCGGTCTCGCTGAAATTGCGCACCACGCAATCCATCGTCGAGCCGCGCGTGTTGATTTCAGCCACCCCGCCCAGGAACACCTTGTCCCGCACGCTTTCGCGCCGATCCTGCATTGCCTTCCTCCACCAATTTGGAAGAACTCTTACGCGGCCTGCGCAGGATGAGAAGGGCACGGGAACCCCGATGTCATGTTAACGTAAACCAATCCGGTAATGGTTTCGCGGAACGTTCGCGGATTTTGCGCGGTTTCCCTGCACCCCATAATATCCATCGCGGTGCGTCAGCGGGCGGCCCATGATGTCAGTTAAGCACGTTCTCGAAACTGGACTGAATCCGCGCAATCTGCGGCTGGCCGCCCTGGCCTTGCTCGCCGCCCTGCTGGCGCCGGGTCTGGCGTGGGGCGAGGAAGAAACGATTGTCGTGCATCCGAGCGTGGAGGAGCTCGCGGTTCCACCGCCGCCGCTGCAAATCACGGTGGAGACCGGCACGGCGGATTCGATCTGCCTGATGATCGAATCGGCCGCGCGGGAGAATGGCCTGCCATTGGAATATTTCGCGCGCGTGATCTGGCAGGAGAGCCGTTTCCAGGTCGATGCCATCGGGCCAACGACGCGCTACGGCACGCGCGCGCAGGGCATCGCGCAGTTCATGCCGGGGACCGCGAGCGAGCGCGGCTTGCTCGATCCCTTCAATCCAGTGAAGGCGTTGCCGAAGGCCGCGGAATTCCTCGCCGAGTTGCGCAGCCAGTTCGGCAATCTCGGGCTTGCGGCCGCGGCCTACAATGCAGGGCCGCGGCGGGTGCAGGAATGGCTCGCCGGCACCGGCGTGATGCCGGCGGAGACCCGCAACTATGTCCGGGCCATCACCGGCTCTCCGGTCGAAGACTGGGCCAAGGCAGGCAAGGGCGGCAAGACGCCCGAGAGCGCGCCGCCGACCACCTGCCGGGATCTGATGGCGCTGCTCAAGCAGGCGCCGAATCCCTTCGTCGTCCGGCTTGAAGAGAGCGTGAAACTGGCGGCGGCGAAAACCTGGGGCGTGCAGCTCGCGGCGGGCTTTGACCGCAACAAGGCGCTGGCGATGTACGGACGCGCGGTCAGGAATCTGAGCGGCGTGATCGGCGATCGCGATCCGAGCATTTTGAGCTCGGTCCAGCGCAGCCGCGGCGCCCATGTCTTCTATCAGGTTCGTATCGGCGCCGACACGCGGCCCGAGGCCGAAGGGCTCTGCAACAGCATCCGCCGCTCCGGCGGCGCCTGCTTTGTGCTGCGGAACATGTTTGTGAGAGGGTAGCTATCGTCATTGCGAGGAGCGTAAGCGACGAAGCAATCCATCCCGATTTGCAGTTCTGGATTGCTTGGCGGAGCCTGTCATCGGGCTGCGCTTCGCGCAGACCCGTTGGCTCGCAGTGACGGTTGACGGCGGGGGCTTTCATCCGCGACATGCGCCCATGCGGCTTCCGCCCCTCGATTCACCGCAATGGAACAGCTCGGTCCGCGCCTTTGCCTGGGGCATGAGCGCGACGAGTGCGACGATCCTCTCGCTGGTGCTGTTCGTCACCTATATCGGCATCGGCGCGCTCGCGCATGACACGCGCTTCAGCCTCGGCTGGGCGTTGTTGTGCACGGTGCTGGTGTGGGCGGGACCGGCGCAGATCATCCTGATCACGACGCTCGCCTCCGGCGCGAGCATCGTGCAGTCCGCGATCGCGGTGACCATCAGCGCGATCCGCTTGTTTCCGATGGTGGTCGCGGTGCTGCCGATGATGCGCACCGAAAAGACCAAGCGGCGTCATCTCATTCTGATTGCGCATTTCACCGCGGTGACGCTCTGGGTCGAATGCTACCGCTTCCTGCCGCATGTGCCGCGTGAGCGACGCGTCACCTTCATCCACGGCCTCGGTTGCGGATTGATGTGCATCGGCCTGTCCGCGACCATCGTCGGCTACGAGCTTGCCGCCAATCTCTCGCAGACCTTCGCCGCCGCGATCCTGCTGCTGACCCCGCTCGCCTTCCTGTTCTCGACCGCCCGCAATTCCAGGGAGCTTGCCGACGTGCTCGCGCTGGTGCTGGGGCTCGTGCTCTATCCGGTGGCTTCGCTGATGAACAGCGGCCTCGACATCCTCGTCAGCGGCGTGGTGGCGGGCACCGTGGCTTACGGTGTGCACAAATGGCGGGAACAGCCATGAGCGATTTCATCGGCGACTGGCATGCGCTGGTGGTGCTGTTGCTCGCGGGCGTGATCCCGAACCAGATCTGGCGGATGCTTGGGCTGTGGCTCGGCAGCGGACTCGACGAGGGTTCTGACCTGCTGCAGTGGGTCAAGGCGGTCGCGACCGCGATCCTGGCGGGTGTCATCGCACAGATCCTGGTCGAACCGCCGGGAGCGCTCGCGAGCGTGCCGGCCGTGCTCCGCTATGGTGCGCTGGCCGCGGGCTTCGTGGCGTTCATGCTGACGCGGCGCTCGATCTTCGCCGGCGTGGTAACCGGCGAGATCGTCATGTTTGCCGGCAAATGGTGGCTCGGCTGAGCGCTATTGCGGCGTCGTGTGTTTGCGCTAGGCTGTCCCCAACAAGAACATGCCCGGGGGAACGTCATGTCGAAGAAATGGGCCCTGATGGGTCTCGCGCTCACATTCATGCTCGCAGCGTCGCAGGCATCATACGCGGCCGATTATCCGGCGCGTGCCATCAAGCTCGTCGTGCCCTATGTCGCGGGCGGGCCGACCGATGCCCAAGCCCGTATGTTCGCCGAATATCTGGCGCGTGACCTGAAGCAGGGCGTATACGTCGAAAACAAGGGCGGCGCGCAGGGCGCCATCGGCGCCGAGGCCGTGGCCCATGGCGATCCCGACGGCTATACCATGCTGTTCACGACGTCGTCAGTCATCGAGCTCAATCCGGTCCTCTACAAGAAGCTGTCCTACGACCCCGCCCGCGAGCTTCGCGTGCTCGGCATTCTCACCGAGGTGCCGATGATCATGATCGTTCACCCGTCGGTACCGGCAAAGACGATCGCCGAGTTCATCGATTATGCGAAGAAGAATCCTGGCAAGCTCAATTTCGGTTCGCCCGGCAACGGCAGCATCGGCCAGCTCTCCGGTGAGATGTTCAAGCAGCAAGCCGGCATCGAGATGACCCATGTGCCATACAAGGGCGCGGGCGCCGCGCTGACCGATCTGCTGTCGGGTCAGATCCAGGTGATGTTCGAGTCGGTTGGCATCTCGCTGCCGCCGGTCCAGGCCGGATTGGTGCGGGCGCTGGGGGTCAGCTCGACTGAGCGGATCGCCGAGTTGCCGGATCTGCCGACGATCGCCGAAAGCGGCCATCCCGGCTATCGCGTCAGCGTGTGGTATGGTATCGCAGCGCCGGCCGGGATGCCGGTGGAGGCTGCGCAAAAAATCAGCGCGAGCATCAACCGCGCCCTCGATGACGAGGCGTTCCGCGCCTCGCTGACCAAAGCCGGTTTCCCGCCCTTGCGTGCGCGCAGCGAGGCGTCGCTGAAGGAGTTCGTCGACGCCGACCGGACGCGCTGGCTGGACGAGGTGAAGAAGCTGAATTTCTCGCTGGATTGAATGGAATGGTAAGAGAGAATGAAGTCCGCGAAGGCGAGCTCGCCGTCGACGTGCCTCCGACGAAAGATGCCGGCCTGATCTTTATCGGCCGCATCCGCACGCCCTGGACCTCGCGGCTCGAGACTCCGCGGCAGGGGCGTGCCGACGGGCCGATATGCCGGCTCGAAATCTTCGAGCCCTGGGTGCCCGCGATCAAGGGTGTCGACTTCTATTCCAATCTCGAAATCATCTACTGGCTGCACCAGTCGCGCCGCGACCTCGTGCTGCAGAGCCCGAAGAACAACAAGAACACGCGCGGCACGTTTTCGCTGCGCTCGCCGGTGCGGCCGAACCCGATCGCGACCTCGATCGTGAAATTCGTCGGCATCGAGGGCAACACCATATTGGTGCGCGGCCTCGATTGCCTCGACGAAACGCCGCTGCTCGACATCAAGCCCGATCGCTGCGAGTTCACTCCCCTCGCGCCGCCGCAGGCCGGCGATTTCGAGACGGAGTAGATTCTTCGTCATTGCGAGGAGCGAAGCGACGAAGCAATCCATGTCTCCGCTTGCGGCGCGATGGATTGCTTCGCTTCGCTCGCAATGACGGTGCTTGGCGTTATGCTCCCTTCAGTGCCGCCGCGAGCTTGGTCGCGTTGTCCTCCAGCACCTTGACGTCTTCCTTGCGGCTCGCGGGCGGCAAGAGCGCAACGCCTTCATGGCGCGGCATCACGTGGACGTGCAGGTGAAACACCACCTGTCCGCCGGCCATTTCGTTGAATTGCTGAATGGTGACGCCGTCGGCGTTGAAGGTCTTCTTTGCCGCGGCGGCGATCTTGTGGGTGGCGCGCGCTACATGCAGATAGTCCTCGACCTTGATGTCGAGGATGTTGCGGGCAGGAGCCTTCGGGATCACCAGCGTATGGCCGGGCACGCGCGGCATGATGTCGAGAAACGCCAGCACGTGCTCATCCTCATAGACCTTGTGGCAGGAGAATTCGCCGCGCAGGATCTTTGCGAAGATATTGTTGTTGTCATAGGCGGTCATGGCTCGGCTCCCGGTATTTTCTCCTACTCACATGGCGCTCGCGCAAAGGTCAAGGCGCGTCGTCGGCGACCTTGCGGAATGGGCCGAGCTCGGTGAGCTCGCGGCCGGCCTCGGCGACGTAAGCGCGCTCGCGCCTGAGGTAATCGGCAATCGCCCGGCGCAGATCGGGGTCGACGATGTAATGCGCGGAGTAGGTGGTTTGCGGCAGATATCCGCGCGCAAGCTTGTGCTCGCCCTGCGCGCCGGCCTCGACGACTTGAAGCTTGCGCTGGATCGCGAAGTCGATCGCCTGGTAGTAGCAGACCTCGAAATGCAGGAACGGATGATGCTCGACCGCACCCCAGTTGCGGCCGAACAGCGTGTCCGAGCCGATGAAATTGATCGCGCCGGCGATCCAGCGGCCATCGCGCTTGGCCATCACGAGGACCACGTCCCGGCTCATGCTCTCGCCGATCAGCGAGAAGAACTTTCGCGTCAGATACGGCCGGCCCCATTTGCGCGAGCCGGTCTCCATGTAGAAATCGAAGAACGCGTCCCAGGCCTCCTCCGTGATGTCGTTGCCGGTCAGCGAATGAATGGTGATGCCGGCGGAGACAGCTTCGCGGCGCTCGCGTTTGATCGCCTTGCGGTGGCGGGAATTGAGGCTGCCGAGGAAATCGTCGAAGGTCGCAAAATCCTGGTTGTGCCAGTGAAACTGCTGGTCGGTGCGCTGCAGGAAGCCATGCCCGGCGAGAAACTTCCATTCCGTCTCGCGCGCGAAAGTCACATGCGCCGACGACGCCTTGCTGACGCCGCAGAGCGCGACGAGGCCGCTTGCGAGCGCCGTGCCGATCTGCTCGCGATCCGCGCCGTTGCGGATCAAAAGGCGAGGGCCGGTCGCCGGCGTGAAGGGGACGGAACATTGCAGCTTCGGGTAATAGCGTCCGCCGGCGCGCTCGAAGGCATCGGCCCAGCCGCGGTCGAAGACGTATTCGCCTTGCGAATGCGATTTCAGATAGCAGGGCACGATGCCCGCGATCCTGTCGTCGATCTTCGCGATCAGGTGCCGCGGTCCCCAGCCGGTGCGCGCGATCGCCGAGCCCGAACTCTTCGGCGGCCGCAAAAAAGGCGTGGGAAACAAAGGGGTTATAATAAGGCTTTGAGTTCTTGCAGGAATCGGCTGAGAGCGTGTCGAGGCTGTTCAAACTGTTCGGATCGGGCACCGGATTGGCGCAGGCGTCCCATTCCTCCGCCGGAACATCGCCGGCAGAGGGCACCGCTTCGAGTGTGATTTCCACTGAGTCCATGAGGCTCGTTTGTCGTGCGCGCCCCAAAAGATCGTGCATTGCACCCAAGACTTCAAGTGCACATAAGGCGCATCAGGTTCCCGGCACAAAGCCTTCAAAGATCATCTGATCGGCGTAGCGCGCGGCGCGCGCGCGCTGTTCCGGCGTACGCACCGTCCAGGTCAAGAGCGGACAGCGGAACACATTGCGCGCAAGCCAGGGTGCGACCGACGGCAGTTCGTTGACCCAGTAGGCGACGAAATCCGGCTGCGTGCGGAAGAAGTGGCGCAAATGCGTCATCCCGTGACGCTGCGCGGGCGAGGCTTCCGGCCAATCCTGTCCGGTGTAATCGTGTTCGGCAACGATGCCGTGGGGGCGCGAGGGGATCAATTCGCGCAGCGCGACCACCTGGTCGGGATCGAAGGACATGCCTACCGCACGGCCTTTATAGGTCGAGAGCACCTCGGCCATCCGCTTCACCAGTTTGCGGTCGCCGTCGAAATGGCTCTTTACCTCGATCGCTAGCGGCACGCGGCCGTCGACGAGGCTGCAGAGGTCGGTCAGCGTCATCATCCGTTCAGTGGTGCTCTTGAAGTGCACGGCCTTCAACTCGGCCGCGGTCCTGGTCAAGAGCGCACCGCTGCCGTCGGTGAGGCGGCCGAGCTCGTCGTCATGGTGCACCATCGCCTCGCCATCGGAGGTGAGCTGGATGTCGCATTCGATGGCGAAATTGCCCGTAATCGCGGCTTCCGCCGCGGCCGGCATGTTCTCGACGATCCCGCGCGAAATATCATGCAGGCCGCGATGGGCGACCGGCCGCGCCGTCAGCCAATCAGGTGCTCGCATGCGTGGCCTCAGGACACTTCGAACAGGCCTTCGACCTCGACCGCCGCATCCGCTGGCAGCGAGGCGACCCCGACGGTGGTGCGGGCGTGGCGGCCCTTGTCGCCGAACACCGCGACCATCAGATCGGAAGCGCCGTTCAGGACCTTCGGCCCGTCGAGGAAATCCGGCGCCGAATTGATGAAGCCGCCGAGCCGCACCACGCGCACCACCTTGTCGAGATCGCCGAGCGCGGCTTTGACCTGTGCCAGCAGGTTGATGCCGCAGCCGCGCGCTGCGGTCTGGCCTTGCTCGATGCTGACGCCGGCTCCGAGCTTGCCCTTGGCAATCAGCTTGCCCTGCGGGTCGAAGCAGACCTGTCCAGACACGAACAGCAGGTTTCCGGTGCGGACGAAGCCGACATAATTCGCGACGGGGGTAGGGGCGTCGTGCAGGGCGATCCCCAGCGATGCCAGTTTCTGTTCGATTGCGCCCGCCATGTTCGATCCCCGGTAAGTGATCCTGATGATTTTTTGTTCAGCCGCGCTTCTTTCGCGCATCGCGCCTTCGCATGCAAGCGAGGCGGACGTTTCGGGGTGAACGCGCGTTCATCTGGCTATATTCGCACTTTTCTGTGAAGCGGCCCCAGTTGCGACGCAATGGGGCCGTCATTAATCTGCCGAATCTTCGTCATCTCAAGGGTATGTTCATGGATCGATTGCTCCGGACCTCGCTTGCTTCGCTGGCCGTTTTTGCAGTCGCAGGCGGATCGGCGAAAGCCGCCGCCGGCGCTCCATTCCTGCCCCATCAGGCGCTCTATGAATTGAGCCTGGTGAAGTCGCGCGGCTCCAATCCCGTCAACAGCGCGCGCGGCCGCATCCTCTATAATTTCTCCGGCAGCGCCTGCGAGGGCTACACCTCCGAATTCCGCCAGGTCTCCGAGCTCGAGGTCGGCGAGGGCAAGAGAATGTTGAGCGACCTGCGTTCGAGCTCGTGGGAGGACGGCGAGGGCAAGAGCTACCGCTTCAAGATCGACTCGCGCACCAACGATTCCGATGCAAGCGCGGTCGACGGCATGGCCGAACGCAGCGGCGACCACATCACCGTCAAGCTGAAGCAGCCGGAAGCCAAGACCTTTACCCTCGACGGTGCGACCGTGTTTCCGACCGAGCAGATCCAGCGCATCATCGCCGCCGCGAAAGCGGGCAAGCCGCTCCTGGAATTGACCGTCTATGACGGCTCCGACAACGGCCAGAAAGTCTACAGCACGCTCTCGGTGATCGGCCAGCCGATTCCGGGCACCAAGCCCGTCGCATCGCCCGATCCCTCCACCACCAGCGATCAGATGAAGGCGTTGATGCGCTGGCCGGTGACGGTGAGCTATTACGACCACGAGGCGCAGAAGAAGGACGGCGAGCAAACGCCGGTCTATTCGATGTCGTTCGAGCTCTACGAGAACGGCGTGTCGCGCAAGCTCGTGCTCGACTATAATGATTTCGTCATCGCCGGCGCGCTCGGCAAGTTCGACGTCAAGGACGCCAAGCCGTGTAAATGACGGCTTGCTCGTCATTGCGAGGAGCGCAAGCGACGAAGCAATCCATGCTTTACGCGAGGTGAGACTGCTGGATTGCTTCGCGGAGCCTGTCATCGGGCCGCGCTTCGCGCGGACCCGTTGGCTCGCAATGACGGGGCTCATTCCTCCTCTTCCTCTTTCTCCGGACCATCGTAAGCGATCCCCCGGATCACCGCCGCCTGACCGAACTTTTTGCGCAAGCCGTCGATCGCGCGCTCGGCATGCGCGGCACGGCGGTCGAGCATGTCGGTGTCGTCGGCCCGTGAACCCGGCGTGAGCGCGCTGACGCCGGCTCCCATCAGGCGGAAGGCGGTGCCGTCGATCTCTTTTGCCAGCATCTCGCGCGAAACCGCGAAAATCTTTGCCGCGAGTTGTGTCGGTGCGGCGATCGATTGCGAGCGCGTGCGCTGGCGAAAATCGGCGGTCTTCAGTTTCAGCGTGATGGTGAGGCCGGAAAGGTCCGCACTCTTCAGCCGCGAGGAGACCTTCTCCGACAGCCGCCACAACAGTTTTTCGAGTGTCGCGAAATCCTTGATGTCGTTCTCGAACGTCGTTTCGCTTGAGATCGTCTTCGCGCCGCGGTCCGCCACCACCAGCCGATCATCGATGCCGCGCGCGAGCCGCCACAGCCGGCGGCCTTCGGTCGGAAACTGCCGCATCAGCTCGATCTCGTCGGCGCGCTGCAGATCGGCGATGAGGCGGAAGCCACGGTTCGCGAGCCTTTCCTGGGTCGCAGGGCCCACGCCGAAGATGAAGCCGACCGGCTTGTCGGCGAGCATCGCGCGCGCCTCGTCCTGATCCAAAACGGCAAAACCGCGGGGCTTGTCGAGGTCGGAGGCGATCTTGGCCAGGAACTTGTTCACGGACAGCCCGACCGAAACCGTGATGCCGATCTTTGCTTCGACCTCGCGGGCGAATTTCGCCAGCACCTTGGCCGGCATCATGCCGTGCACGCGCTGCGTGCCCGACAGATCGAGGAAGGCCTCGTCGATCGAGAGCGGCTCGACCAACGGCGTCAGCGCCTGCATGGCCTGCCGCACCTCGCGGCCGACGCGGACATATTTCGCCATGTCGGGCCCAATCACCGTCGCATGCGGGCAGAGCGCCAGCGCCTTGAACATCGGCATGGCCGAGCGCACGCCGTAGGTACGCGCGATGTAGCAGGCGGCCGACACCACGCCGCGCTTGCCGCCGCCGATGATCACGGGCTTGTCGGCGATATCAGGATTGTCGCGCTTCTCAACGGTGGCATAGAACGCGTCGCAGTCGATATGCGCCAGCGAAAGCGCGGGCAGGGCGTGGTGGCGCACCAGCCGCGGCGAGCCGCAATGGTGGCAGCGCCTGGCCTTGAGCTCGAGATCGCCGAGGCAATCCCGGCAAAAGCAGGTCGCACCGCCCAATGCTGGCGCTACTGTGCTCACGGCACGTCGCGCTCCCAATGCGGGTCGCCCAGCACCTCGTGCGCCGCGGCAATGTTGGTCGGGTGCAGCCCGGAGGCCTTGGCGAAGGCCTTCACCGTCGCGTCGTCCCGCAGCACGAAGTCGAGCACGCTCGCCAGGAAGCGGGGGTTGGCGGCCGATTTCCGCAAGGTGTCCGGCCCGATCCCGGTTTCGGCCAGGAACAGGCCCAAACGCTCCGGATCGCCCGCAATAAAATTCAGGGCCTAAATCGCAACGATTTCAGCGACTTCCCGAGGGTTTTGAACAGGCTTTTTCAAGCGTCCGTTTGCCTTTCCGTTAACTTATGGTCTCTAATTTGCAGACCATCATGCCCGAGTCTTTCGAATGGGTTCAAGCAAGTGGAAACCACATCGCAGAAGTAAAACCCGGACCTTAACGGGTTAGAGCGAATCTGGCGCTAGTTTGAATTTACCTGTTGGCGCGCTTGTCTGGCGCGACAGAAGCACCTTTAAGTCGGCCTGTAGCAAAGCGATGGAGGGGCGGGATGGCAAAAACCGTCCTGATCGTCGAGGACAATGAGCTCAATATGAAGCTGTTCCGCGACCTGTTGGAAGCGCACGGCTATCAGACCTCCGGCACCTCCAACGGCCACGAGGCGCTCAACCTTGTCCGCCGGATGCGCCCGGATCTGATCCTGATGGACATCCAGTTGCCGCAGGTCTCCGGCCTCGAGGTGACGCGCTGGATCAAGGACGATCCGGAGCTGCGTGCCATTCCCATCGTCGCCGTCACCGCCTTCGCGATGAAGGGCGACGAGGAGCGCATCCGCGAAGGCGGCTGCGAGGCCTATCTGTCCAAACCGATTTCCGTCGGCAAATTCATCGAGACCGTTCGTCGATTTATCGGGTAGGGGGTTATTTTCGTGTCTGCACGTATCCTGGTTGTCGACGACGTCCCCGCCAACGTAAAGCTCCTGGAAGCCCGTCTGTCGGCCGAATATTTCGACGTGCTGACCGCCGCCAACGGCGCCGAGGCGCTGCAGATCTGCCAGCGCGCCGAATGCGACATCATCCTGCTCGACGTGATGATGCCCGAGCTGGACGGCTTCGAGGTCTGCCGCCGGCTGAAATCCAATCCGACGACCCATTTCATTCCGGTCGTGATGATCACCGCGCTCGACAGCGCCGCCGATCGCGTGCGCGGGCTGGAGTCGGGCGCCGACGATTTCCTCACCAAGCCCGTGTCCGACGTCGTGCTGATCGCGCGTGTGCGCTCGCTGACGCGGATGAAGATGATGACGGACGAGTTGCGCATGCGCGCGCTCACTTCGCTCGAGATCGGCGTGCAGGCGCCGGAGCGGAGCGCCGTGAACGACACGGGCAAGGGCGGCCGCATCCTCCTGGTCGACGACCGGCCGGCGTCCTATGAGCGGGTCGCGCCGATGCTTGCCGCCGAGCACACCGTCGATGTCCAGCCCAATCCGACGGAGGCGTTGTTCCACGCCGCCGAAGGCAATTACGACCTCCTCATCGTCTCGCTCGATCTCAACAATTTCGACGGCCTTCGGCTGTGCAGCCAGGCGCGGTCGCTGGAGCGGACCCGCCACGTGCCGATCCTCGCAATTGCCGAACCCGACAACAATGCGCGGCTGCTCCGCGGGCTCGAGATCGGCGTCAACGACTATTTGCTGCGGCCGCTCGACAAGAACGAATTGCTGGCGCGGGCTCGCACCCAGATCAAGAAGCGCCGCTACTCCGACGATCTGCGCGACAACGTCCAGAACTCGATCGAAATGGCGATCACGGATGCGCTGACGGGCTTGCATAACCGCCGCTACATGGAGAGCCATCTGGGCACGCTTGCCGAGCAGGCCTCGCACCGCGGCAAGCCGCTGGCGCTGATGATGCTCGACATCGACTATTTCAAGTCGATCAACGACAATTACGGCCACGACGCCGGCGACGACGTGCTGCGCGAATTCGCGGTGCGCATCCGCAAATCGATCCGGGGCATCGATCTCGCCTGCCGTTATGGCGGCGAGGAGTTCGTGATCGTGATGCCGGAGACCGACCTGCATGTCGCGGGCATGGTCGCCGAACGCCTGCGCCGCTCGATCGCGGGCGAGCCGTTTGCAATCCACAAGGGTACGAAGCACATCGAGGTCACGATATCGATCGGCATCTCGACGCTGGAACGCAAGGGCGAGGCGATCGCCGACGTGCTGAAGCGCGCCGACACCGCGCTCTACCGCGCCAAGCACGACGGCCGCAACCGCGTGGTCGCGCAAGCGGCGTGAGGCCGTTGGTTTTTCGCCGTCATTGCGAGGAGCAACGCGGCGAAGCACTCCAGACTGTCGCTGCGGAGAGCTTCTGGATTGCTTCGCTGCGCTCGCAATGACGGGCTCCGGCCAGACGTTCCTATTCCCGCCAGGTCACGTCGGGCATCTCCAGTCGCGCGCCAAATCATAGCCGCCGACCGATGTTGCGCTTGCGCCGTTCGTGGAAAACTGAATGATCTGATCTGTTGCCCCCGGCGCATGAATCAATCGCGGGTTGCGCCCGCGCCGTCTCGTTTTTCGCGGAGATATACTGGACATGTCGACCTATCTCCCCCATGGCGCGTCTATGCTGTGGAATCCGGAACTGATCTGGCTCAATGCCGTCTCCGACGCCATGCTCGCCTGTGCCTTCCTTGTGATCGCCTTCGTCCTCTCGTTGTTCGCATGGCGGCGCCACCACGAAATCCTGGTGGTCTTTCGCGTCATATTCTGGGGGTTCGCCGTCTTCGCGGCCCTCTGCGCGGCGGGCCGCGGGCTCGCGATCCTGACCTTGTGGGTGCCGGCCTACGGGCTGGAGGCCGCCGTCAAGGGCGTCCTGGTACCGATCTCGGTGATCATCATGGCGGGGCTGTTGCTGTTGCTGCCGCGGTTCCTGGCCATGCCGACACGCGTTCAGCTTCAGCAGGCCTATGCGGCGCTCGCGGAAGAGACGAAGCAGCGCCGCGAGGCCGAGGCCATGGTCAGGCGCTTTCAGGAGATCGAAGCCAACGAGGCGCAGGTCCGGCAGGCGCAGAGGATGGAAGCCGTCGGCCAGCTCACCGGCGGCGTCGCGCACGATTTCAACAACATCCTGACCGTGATCATCGGATGCATCGAGATGCTCGGCGATGCCGTCAAGGATCGTCCGCATCTCACCCAGATGACCGATATGGTCAACTCTGCCGCAACCAGGGGCGCCGACCTGACCAAGCATCTGCTGGCCTTCGCCCGCCGCCAGCCGCTGCAGCCGCGCTCGACCGACGTCAACGCGCTGGTGGTCGACGCCGCGAGGTTGCTGCGGCCGACACTCGGCGAGCAGGTCGAGATCGACTCGATGCTGGCGCATGATTCCGCGCCGGCCCTGATCGACCCCAGCCAGCTCTCGACCGCGATCCTCAACCTCGCCCTCAACGCCCGAGACGCCATGCCTGATGGCGGCAAGCTGACGCTGGAAACCAGGAACGCCGTGCTCGACGAGGATTATGCTGCCATGAATCCCGAGGCCAGCCCGGGCAGCTACGTGATGATCGCGGTGAGCGACACGGGGGAGGGGATTCCCGGCAGCCTGCTCGACAAGGTGTTTGAACCGTTCTTCACCACCAAGGGCGTCGGCAAGGGATCGGGTCTCGGGCTCAGCATGGTTTATGGCTTCGTCAAGCAGTCAAACGGACATATCAAAATCTACAGCGAACCCGGACACGGCACGACGGTGAAGCTGTATTTGCCGCAGGCCACCTCTCGGGAGGACGCGCAAGCCGACAGTTCCGGCGCCGTCGCGGCCGAACGGGGCGACGAATCCATATTGATCGTCGAGGATGACGCGCTGGTCCGCGAATATGTGGTGACGCAGATCAAGCGTCTCGGTTACGAGACGTTTGCGGCCAAAAATGCCGCGGAGGCGCTGGAAACCATCGACAGTGCGAGGCGCATCGATCTGTTGTTCACCGACGTCATCATGCCCGGGGGGATGAATGGCCGTCAGCTCGCGACCGAGGCACTGAAGCGGCGCCCGGAGCTCAAGGTGCTGTATACGTCCGGCTATACAGAGAACGCCATCGTGCATCATGGCCGGCTCGACACCGGCGTGCTGCTGCTGGCGAAACCTTACGTCAGCTCCGATCTTGCGCGGATGATCCGGATCGCACTGGCGGCGTGAGGCATCACGCCCGTCGTCCGACATCAACGCCCGCATTGACCAGCAGCACGCGCGCGGCTTCCTTCGCCGCGCGCGCCATTCCGGGGTCGTCGCGCACGAGATCGAGCGCGATCGAGCCGTCGACCAGGAGCTGGAGCTGGGTGGCGAGCGCGTCCGCCCCTGCCACGCCAAGCTCCTCCAGCCGCGCGCGAAACCACAGCCGGCGGCTCTCCTTGAAGGCAATGGCGATCTTCTTCACGGCACGGTCTTTCGGGCCGAGCTCGGCGACCGCGTTGACGAACGGGCAACCGCGAAAATCCTTGGCTGAAAATCGCCGCTCCAGCGAATCGAAAGTGCCGAGGATCTGCTCGACCGGCGACTTGTCCGACGGCCGCGCATTGACGAAACGGCGCTCGAGATAGGCCGTAATCAGCGCGTCCTTGGAGGGGAAGTGATTATAGAGCGTGCGCTTGCTGATTCCGATCTCGGCCGCGATGGTGTCGACGCCGACGGCGCGGATGCCGTCCAGATAAAACAGCCGGTCGGCGGTCTGCAGGATCCGCTCCTTCATGTCGATCTTGTCGACGGATTTTTCGGCTGGCGGCATTTACACAGACCTGTGTACATCCAAGCTTGACAAGCGCGACAAGCTCCAATCTAATTACACAGACCTGTGTAATCAAGCCGCCGCGACTGCCGCCGTGCGGTTTATTTGCAACAACGACCGGGACAAGGGAGAACAACAACCATGCTGCTCAAGGCCCTGCGTCCCACTCTACCCATCCTGATCGGCGCCTCGCTGATGCTGACGCTGAGCATGGGGCTCCGGCAGTCGCTCGGCATTTTCATGCAGCCGCTGACCCATGACGTCGGCATCTCGATTTCCCAGTTTACGCTGGCGATTGCCGTGCAGAACCTCGCCTGGGGATTTCTGCAGCCGATCGCCGGCGCCTGGACGGTGCGTTATGGCTTTCGTCCGGTGATGATCGCCGGCGCCATCCTCTATATCGCCGGACTGATCCTGATGGCGGGCGCGCACGGGTTCCTCTCGGTGATGATCGGGGGCGGCGTCTTGATAGGCACCTCGCTGGCCTGCACGGCGGCCGCAATCGCGATGTCGGTCGCCGCGCGCGCCGTGCCCGAGGCGGTGCGTTCGACCGTGCTTGGCATGGTCTCCGCCGCGGGATCGCTCGGCGCGCTCTTGTCGGCGCCGATCGGGCAGGTGCTCGCCCAGGATCTCGGCTGGCGGGCAGGGATGATCGGTTTTGTCGTGCTGGCGCTCGCCATGGTGCCCGCGGCCTGGTTCGCCGGCAAGATCGACGCCGTTCCGCTGCCGAAGCCGTCGTCCGACCAGCTTGGCAACGTCTCGGCGGGAGCAGCCGTATCGACCGCATTCGGCAATGCGTCGTTCGTCGTGATGACCTGCGCCTATTTCGTCTGCGGCATGCAGCTCGTCTTCATCACCACGCATCTGCCGTCCTATCTCTTGATCTGCGGCATGGACCCGATGCTGAGCGCGGAGACGCTTGGCGTGATCGGCGGCTTCAACGTGCTCGGCAGCCTGTTCTTCGGCTGGGCCGGCGGACGCTGGAACAAGCTCGCGCTCTTGGGCGGCATCTACATCTCGCGCTCGATCGTGCTCGCGCTGTATTTCATGATGCCGCCGACGCCGGCCACCACGCTGGTGTTCGGCGCCTTCATGGGTTTCCTTTGGCTCGGCGTCGGCCCGCTGGTGGCGGGCGCCGTTGCCGAACTGTTCGGCCTGCAATGGCAGGCGATGATCCAGGGGCTTGCCTTCATGAGCCACCAGCTCGGCAGCTTCCTCGGCGCCTATGGCGGCGGGGTGATCTACGACGCGCTCGGCTCCTACAACATGGCCTGGCGCATCGGCGTCGCCGTCGGACTTGCGGCCGGCATCATCCAGGTCGCGTTCGCGCTGATCCGCCCGACCGCCGCCCCGCCGGTGTTGCGCATGGCCTAGTTCCTTCTCAGCCGGAAAGACTGCCTATTTCTTGGTCGGCCACTGCACCTTGAGGTAGCAATGGTCAGAATCCCTGTCGTGTCTGCCAAATTGAATCCGCGCGGATTCAAGGGCTTGGCGCGTCGCCTTCCATGGCACGAATCTTGAACAATCGCTGATCAAGAAATGGGAAACCGTCGCTGACGTTTTCCGACCTTGGACTTGGGGAGACCAGGGAAAGGCCGATAGCCATGAGGCTCATCGCAGCCACCGTCCGCATGACAAGACTCGACGGCATCAGCGCGCGCCGAGGTTCCCGAAATTTGTGTCTGACGTCAGCGCCCCCTCGAAAGGGCGGGCGCGTCGCCGCGCATCCGTTCAACTACAGCACCTTCAACCGCGTCACTTGCAACCGCGTCACTTGAGAGGTCAGTACGGGCGTCAACAACCGAAAAATCACTTGAAAAGTCACTGGGACTTGGAGGTCGACAATGCAGACAGGTACCTATGCGCGCCGAAGGCTCCTGACATCGGCGTTTGTTCTATTGGGGATCGCGCTCCTCTGGCTCGCGCTGGGCGGCACAGCGCTTGCCGAGGATGCGGGTCCGCCCGCCTGCGGCGGCAAGATTCTGGAAAAATGCACGCCCAATTCCGGCGACACCGCTTGGATGCTGACGTCGGTCGCACTGGTGCTGATGATGACCGTGCCGGGGCTCGGCCTGTTCTATGGCGGCATGGTGCGCAAGAAGAATGTCGGCGACACCGTGATGACGAGCTTTGCCGTCACCTGCCTCGTCACCATCCTGTTCGCGGCCTTCACCTACAGCATGGCGTTCCGCGCCGGCTCGCCCTTCATCGGCGGGCTCGACCGCATGTTCCTCAAGGACATCCTGAGCGACATCGGCCACGGCGGCATCGGCAATCCCAATCCGCTCGCGGCGACCATTCCGGAAGCGGTCTATATCTGCTTCCAGATGACGTTCGCCATCATCACGCCGGCGCTGATTGCCGGCGCCTTCGCCGAGCGCATGAAATTCTCGGCCATGCTCTGGTTCATCGGGCTGTGGGCGATCTTCGTCTACGCGCCGATCGCGCATTGGGTCTGGGGGCCGGATGGGATCTTCTCCTCCGGCAACGACGCAGCGTGGGTCAAGGTGCTCGACTTCGCCGGCGGCACCGTCGTGCATATCAACGCGGGCGTGGCCGGCCTGATGTGCGCGCTCATGCTTGGACCGCGCAAGGATAGCGGACCGGCGCACAACATGGTGCTGACCTTTATCGGCGCCGCGCTGCTGTGGGTCGGCTGGTTCGGTTTCAACGCCGGCTCGGCCGTCACGGCGGGGATGCAGGCCGGCATGGCGATGCTGGTGACGCAGATCGCGACCGCAGTGGCCGCGTTCAGCTGGATGCTGGTGGAGTGGGCGCTCAAGGGCAAGCCGACGGTGATCGGCATCTGCTCGGGCGCGGTGGCGGGGCTCGTCGCGATCACGCCCGCGTCCGGCTTTGTCGGGCCGGTCGGCGCCTTTGCCATCGGCGTCGCCGCCGGCGTGGTCTGCTACTGGGGCTGCACCGGACTGAAGCACATGTTCTCCTATGACGACGCGCTCGACTGCTTTGGCGTGCACGCGGTCGGCGGCATCGTCGGTGCGCTGCTCACCGGCGTGTTTGCGGTCGAGCAATTTGGGGGAACGGCGGGCGTGCTTGAGGGCAATCCCGCCCAGTTCGTCAACCAGTGCATCGGTGTTGCGATCGTCTTCATCTACGACGCCATCGTCAGCCTGATCATCCTGTTCGTGATCAAGATGTTCGTGGGCTTGCGCGTGTCGGAGGACACCGAGCGCGAAGGCCTCGATCTCGCGCTGCATGGCGAGGTGGTGCAGTAGTTGGAGACACAAGCGGCTCCCTGCGGGCCTCGTGCCCGCGGGCGGCCGGCTTGCACAAAATAAATGGAGACAAAATAAAGCGGAGGCAAAACCGGGCACCCGCACTCGTGACGCGGGGCAAGCCTGAGCACGAGGAGATGGCACAATGACCGAAATCTTCGCACAAGGTGATCTGTTGCTCGAACGCGTCGCCGACGTCGCCCCGTCGGGGACCATCGAGGAGAATCTGGAAGGCGTGGCGATGGTGCTGGCGGAGGGCGAGGCGACCGGCCACCGCCATGCGATCTGGGAACACGTGACCATGTTCCGCGACGCGCTGCTGGCACGCGACATTCCCGCCGGGCTCTATATTGGCCACCTCCAGGTCGCCTCGGCCTACGCGCGCGTAACCCATGACGAGCATGCGCCGATCACGCTGCCGCGCGGAACCTATCGCGTCCGCCGCCAGCGCGAGCTTGGGCCACGGGATGCGCGTGTCCTCGCGGACTGAGGCGCTCACGGCCGGACAGCGCAGCGAATTGAACCGTTTTCGCGCGCGTTGGTCCGCGATCCGACGCTCGACCGAGCCTGCCGATCGCGACGCCGCGGAGGAGGGCGTGCGGCTGGCTTATGCTGCTGCGGGCCTCACGCCTCCGGCGCGGATGGTCTGGTGCGAAGGCCCGGTTGCGATGTCGCAAGCCGCGCACATTCCCTCGCGCGCTGATGGTCCCAACGTCCGATGGAAGCTGATCGATCGGCTGCACCGGCAGGCGTTTTCGCGGATACGGAAATCTGTCTCGCGGAGAATGCTGGCGGAGGTCGAGGGTGCCGTAGAGCCCGCTGACGCGCTGGTCGCGGCCGCTGCCGAGACGGTGGCCCGCGCGGTCACGCAGGACAATGCCTCGCTGTTCGCCCGTTACCGGCGGTCGGAGCCGCTGTCATGGTCCTGTGTGCTGCAGGAGTTGTTGGGCCGGCAGGGTTTTCGCCATGCGGCCGCGGGTCCGGGCGACCTGTCGTGGCTTGCGACCTGCGATGTTTTGCGCCGGGTGCTCGGCGTCCGTGCCGAGACCGAGCCGCTCGCAGGCCTCTCATTGCTCGCGGCCAATGTGGGCTGGCTGCAGCCGCATGCGCAGACCTGCTGGCTTTCGGAGCGGCCCGAGGTCCTGCGCGGCGATGTCGGCGACCGCCTGCACTGCGTGGACGGCCCTGCGCTGCGATTCAGGGACGGCTGGTCGGTATGGGCCTGGCGCGGCGTCGAGGTCTCGCGCGAACTGATCGAGCATCCGGAAGGTATCACGCTGGCCGAGATCGACGACGAGGCTAATGTCCAGATCCGCCGATGCATGATCGAGATCATGACGCCGCAGCGTTACGTGGCCTTGGGCGGCGCGATCCGCATCGCCGAGGACGAGACCGGGGTTCTCTGGCGCAAGAATTTTCTGCATGCGGATTCCTGGGCGGCGGTCGAGGTGATCAACGCGACGGCGGAAGCCGACGGCACGCGCAAGCATTTCTTTCTGCAGGTGCCTCCGAATTTGCAAACCGCCCGCGATGCGGTGGCCTGGACCTACGGCATGCGGCCGGAGCTGTACGCGCAGCTTGTCGTCAGAACGTGAAATGCTTCGAGCGCATCTACCATCGATCATCGCCAGCGGCTTGACATCCTGACTGTCAGGAAAGTCCTGACGGGAGCGAGGCGTGGCGCGACGTTCATCCTACTATTGCTCATTCTGTCTGAAGGCTGATGACGAGGTTGCGAAACTGTGCGCCGGGCACGGGCGCATTTTCATCTGCGACAAATGCGTGGAGGATTGTCGAGCCTACATGGGAGGGCGCACGCCGGCGCGATCCGAGCCCGATCCCTTGGCGGATCAACCATCCGAACGGCTGTTATCACTGCTCAGACCCATCGAGGAGACGGTCCAGGGCAAGAGCAATCAATTGCAGCTCGTTGTGGAGACGCTGCGTTCGCGCGAAGTCAGCTGGGCAAAGATCGGCGACGCTTTGGGGGTCTCCCGACAGTCTGCGTGGGAACGCTTCTCCTGAGCTAGCTCCGGTAGAACCGCCACATCCGCAGGAACGTGCGGTGGATCGCATCCGGCGGCTGGTCGAACGGCTCCAGATTCACCCGCACCATGTTGTTGTGGCTCATGCGCCAGGGGAGCCGCATGAAAAGGCGCCAGCGCGGCTGCTTGCGCCAGTCGACCACCAGCGCGCTGCCGAGCGGCGCTGCCAGCACGATCTGCAGCTCGTGCACCGTCATCGCCCGCTCGGCGATTTCCGCGAGATCGATGCGCTCGATAGCGCGCCAGCGGATCAGCCCGAAGGCCTGCAGGAAGATGCCGTACTGGTTGGCACCGATGGTCGGCCGTCCGGTCTCCAGCAGCGGGATATTGTAATAGGTGAAGGCGGCCGTGGCTGCTGCGGGCACGAGCCAATAGGCTTCGCCGGTGATCCAGCTCGCCGTGACGAAGATCGCGGCCAGCGCCGCGGTGATGTAGACGGGAAAGTAGGTGTCGTCGCGGCTGTAGGCGACCGAATAGCCACCGACGTTCCCTTCTTCAAGGGGTGCGATCATGCGAACCTGCCGCCCGGCCGCGACAGGCTACTAGCCGCGGCGGCCGGCTGCAAAATAAAAACGGGGCCACAAGGGCCCCGTCGAGTCACGATGTCCCGCGTATTACTTGATTTTGGCTTCGCGGAATTCGACGTGCTTGCGCGCGACCGGGTCGTATTTCTTCTTGACCAGCTTGTCGGTCATGGTGCGCGAGTTCTTCTTGGCGACGTAGTAGAAGCCGGTGTCCGCCGAGGACACGAGCTTGACCTTGATGGTGACCGCTTTGGCCATGTTCTTGGACCTCGGATAGCCTGGATTGGAGGGTGAAGCGCCGGCCAAACCGGCCCGCTGTTGGCCGGCAACCTAGCCGCAAACCGCCCAAAGTCAAGGTTTTCGGGGCGAAAACCTATGCGTTTTGGGCAGATTGACCCTCGAAGAACCGGTTTTTCGGCCGGGGCAGGCCGAGATTCTCCCGCAGCGTGCGGCCCTCGTATTCCTTACGGAAAATCCCGCGCTTCTGCAGTTCCGGGATCACCCGGTCGACAAAATCGTTCAGGCCCTCCGGCAGATAGGGGAACATGATGTTGAAGCCGTCGCAGCCGCGGCTCATCAGCCATTCCTCCATCTGGTCGGCGATCAGCTTTGGCGTGCCGACAAACGCGAGCCCGCCGTAACTGCCGACGCGCTGAGCCAGCTGGCGCACCGTGAGCTTGTCGCGCGCCGCGACATCGACCAAGCGCTGGCGGCTGGTCTTGCTGGCGTTGCTCTCGGGGATCGGCGGCAACTGTCCGTCAGGATCGAAGCCGGAGGCATCTGTGCCGAGCGCGATCGAGAGCGAGGCGATGCCAGAGTTGTAATGCACGAGGCTGTCGAGCTTCGCGCGCTTCTCTTTTGCTTCCTCGACGCTGTCGCCGACGAACACCATCGCACCGGGCAGGATCTTGCAGTGCTCGGGATCGCGCCCCGCCTTCTCGATGCGGCCCTTGATGTCGGCATAGAGTTTTTGGCTGTCGGGCAGGGGACTGCCGCCGGTGAACACGGCTTCGGCGGTCTCGGCCGCGAGCTGGCGCCCGTCGTCGGAGGCGCCGGCCTGCACGATCACGGGCCAGCCCTGCACGGGGCGGGCGATGTTCAGCGGCCCGCGCACCTTCAGATATTTGCCCTTGTGGTCGAGCACATGCATTTTCGCCGGATCGAAATACAGCCCTTGCTCGACGTCGCGCGGAAAAGCGTCGTCGGCAAAGGAGTCCCAGAGGCCCGTGACCACGTCAAAGAACTCCCGCGCCCGCCTGTAGCGCTCGGCATGCTCCATGTGATCGTCGAGGCCGAAATTCAGCGCCGCATCCGGGTTCGAGGTCGTGACGATGTTCCAGCCCGCGCGGCCGCCGGAGATGTGGTCGAGCGAAGCAAAGCGGCGGGCAACGTGATAGGGCGCGTCAAAGGTGGTCGAGCCCGTGGCGATCAGGCCGATGCGCTCGGTGGCGCCCGCGAGCGCCGACAGAAGCGTGAAGGGCTCGAACGAGGTCACGGTGTGGCTGCGTTTCAGCGCGTTGATCGGCATGTTGAGCACGGCCAGGTGGTCGGCCATGAAGAACGCATCGAACTTTCCCGCTTCGAGTTTCTGGATCATCGTCTTCAGATGCGGGAAATTGAAATTGGCGTCCGGCCAGGCGCCAGGATAGCGCCACGCGCCGGTGTGCAGGCTGACCGGCCGCATGAACGCGCCGAGTTTCAATTGACGTGGTGCCATGGGCGAATTCCGAAGGGTTATCGTCTGGAGAAAAGATAGGGACGAAGCGCCGGGGCGCCATCAGAAGATTATTTTGTTTTTGCGGTCTCTCTCAACACCGTCATTGCGAGAAGCGGCAGCGACGAAGCAATCCATCTCGCCGCAGGGAGAGACATGGATTGCTTCGCTTCGCTCGCAATGACGACGGGGACCGAGACTATTGCCCCCGCGCCCTCTGGTCGAATGCGCTCAGCACGGCTAGCGTCATCGCGGTGACGCCGGTCTGGATGGTCGGCTTCGGCACCGGCGCGAACAGCGGCGAATGATTGCCGGGGAGCGGCGGGCCGCCATTGCGCGCAGCGGCGACGCGTTCGGGATCGTAGACGCCGATGTTGAAGAACATCGAGGGCACGCCGGCGCTGACATATTCTGAATAGTCCTCGCTCGCGGTGCCCGGCGGCGTCGCATTGAACTTGTCGCCGAAGGCCGCCTTCAACACCTTCTCGGCACTGCCAACGACAGCAGGATCGTTCATCACGGCCATGGCGCCCTCGTCAAGGTCGATCTCGGGCGCCGGCGCATCCGCCATGGCGGCCACCGCCTTCGCCGTGCGCTCGATCCCCGCCAGTATCTTGTCACGCACTTGCGGCTTGAAGCTGCGGATCGTGCCCACCACGAGAGCCTCGTCGGGAATGATGTTCCCTGCCGTGCCGCTGTGAATCGCGCCGATCGAGACCACGCCGAACTCGGTTGGATCCTTCTCGCGGCTGATCACACTCTGCACATCGACCACGAAGCGCGACGCCATCATCACGGGATCGATGGTGGTTTGCGGCGCCGAACCGTGACCGCCGCGGCCACGGAATTTGATCAACAGACCATTCACCGTAGAGGAGCCGATACCGACGCGGTAGCTGACGTAGCCATGGGTGAATGCGCCGTCATGCAGGGCGAAGCCGACATCCGGCTTCGGAAAGCGGGTGAACAGGCCGTCGGCCAGCATCGCCTTGGCGCCGGCGACCTCTTCCTCGGCCGGCTGGGCGATGAACATCAGCGTACCCTTCCACTGGTCCTTCAGGCCGACCAGCGTCTTCGCCGCGCCGACCCAGCTCGCCATGTGGATGTCGTGGCCGCAGCTATGAGCGACGAATGTCTCGCGCCCTCGCAAGATCGTCTTGTCATGGCTGGCATAAGGCAGGCCGGTCTTTTCCTCCATCGGCAGCGCGTCGAGCTCGGTGCGCACCATGATGGTAGGACCGGCGCCGTTTTTATAGATCGCAACCAGCCCGGTCTTGCCTACTTTCTCGGTGACCTCAAAGCCGATCGCGCGCATCTCGGCGGCGAGCTTGGCGGCGGTCTTCTCCTCCTGGAAGGCGATCTCGGGATGGGCGTGGATGTCCTTGTAGAGCGCGTCGAGCTTCGGGTAGTCGCTCTCGAAGGAGGTCTCGATCGTCGATTTCAGCTTGGCGGCGTCGAGTTCCGCATGCGCCGGCCATGCGAGCAGGCAACACGTGGCGATAGAGGCGAGCAGTGGCTTCACGAAGCGCTTCATCCGACCCTCCAGTTCAGAGACGTTTCCCTTCGCCCAGAATATCGCGGTGCATCCGGCCGCCATAGAAATGGAAGAACGGCACCGGAGCATCATGCCGCAGCGGCCCGGTGGCAAGGCGGCGCTCCAGCTCGCCCAGCACATTTTTGGTCATGGGATGCAGATCGGACAGCGGCTTTGACCCGATCTCGACCCAGACCAGTTCGACGAGCTCGGCATCGGCGTGGATCACGCCCTCGACGCGATGGGTGATGGCGGAGGCATCCGCGGTGAAGAAGCGGGTATCGAAACGCCGGACGCGGCCGGGCGGGGTGATCGCGCGCGCGATCAGGAACAGGCCGGACGGATCGGGCAGGAGGCCCGCTTCCGCAAATGGCTTCCAGGCGCCTTCGAGCTTTGGCGCAGCACCTTCGGCCTTGCGCCCGAGGCAGAGGCCGGTTTCCTCGCAGGCCTCGCGGATCGCGGCGATCGCCAGCGATTTCGCGCGCGCCGCATTGATCCTGGGGCTGCCTTTCAGAAGATTTTCCTCGAGCTCACTCGAGATCGAAGCCGCGACCGGCACGCGATTGTCCGCCTTGTCGACGCGTCCGCCGGGGAACACGAATTTGCCCGGCATGAACACGACCTTGTCGTGACGCTTGCCGACCAGCACTTTTGGCGTCGGGCTGGAACGATCGACCAGGATCAGCGTCGCCGCGTCCTTCGGGCGGTAATAGGGATGGTGATCGGCTTCCTTTTCTTCCGGCTTTTCAGCGGTCGCCGCCTGTGCAGTGTCGCTCATTTCCATCCCTGATTTTTTTGTATGATCCTACACCGGCGGAATACCATCCGGCGGGTTGTCGTCAAATCCGTGCATGCGCAGCGCCCATTGCAGGCCGACGACTGCGCCCTTCACCGGCTGCAACAGCACGAGCGAGGCGATCAGCGTGAACGGCAGGTAGATGGCGAGCTGCAGGGCTACCGGCGGCGAATAATTGGTCTCGATCATCAGCGCGGCCGGCACCACGATGTGGCCGACGATGACGATCACGAGATAGGCCGGCAAATCGTCGGCGCGGTGAGGGGTGAAATCGAGCCCGCAGACGCTGCAGTTGTTGTCGACCTTCAAGAAGGCGCGAAACAGCTTTCCCTCGCCGCAGCGCGGGCAGCGGCCGCGAAAGCCGCGCCTGAGCGCGGCCCAGACGTCGCGCTTCTCGACGAGGCCGGTCTCGCGGGTCCAGACTTTGGTCGGAGGGATCACCGTCTCCATGATTTGCCTTTCTTCGCCTTGCCGGATTTCTTCTTCTCCGGCTTGCGTTTCTTTTCGTGCGGGCTGCGGCCCGGCCGCTCCTTGGCGCGGGTGCCGCGCGAAACGCTCCTGCATTTCTGCCGCGCGGAATGACCCGGTCCTTCGATACCTGGCCTTCCGACAACAGCTCGAACCGCAGCGCTCCGGCGACCGGCTGAGCTTCTACCAGACGGACATCGACGACATCCCCCAGCCGGTGCATGGCACCGCTGCGCGAGCCGACCAGGGCGTGGCGGGTCTCGTCATAATTGTAATATTCCGTGCCAAGCGTCCGGATGGGGATGAGGCCGTCGGCACCGGTATCGTCGAGCTTCACGAACAGGCCGGCGCGGGTGACGCCTGAAATCCGTCCCTGGAAACTCGCACCGATGCGGTCGGCGAGGTGATGGGCGATCAGCCGGTCGGCGGTCTCGCGCTCGGCCTTCATCGCGCGCCGCTCGGTCAGCGAGATCTGGGCTGCAACCTCGCTCAGATGCTCCGCTGTCTCGCTATCGGGCAGCGCGCCTTCGCCGAGCCCCAGCGCGCGGATCAGCGCGCGGTGCACGACGAGGTCGGCATAGCGCCGGATCGGCGAAGTGAAATGCGCGTAGCGGCGCAGGTTCAGGCCGAAATGGCCGTAATTCTCCGCCGAATATTCGGCCTGCGCCTGCGAGCGCAGCACCACCTCGTTCACCAGGGGCTCGTGGTCCTGGCCCTGAACCTGCGCCAGCACGCGGTTGAACAGCGAGGGACGCAGCGCGCCGCTTTTCGCAAAGGGGATGTCGAGCGTCTTCAGAAATTCCTGCAACGCATGCACCTTCTCCAGCGACGGCTCGTCATGCACGCGGTAGATCAAGGGCAGCGCCTTCTTCTCCAGCGTCTCTGCAGCGGCGACGTTGGCGAGGATCATGAACTCCTCGATCAGCCGGTGCGCGTCGAGCCGTTGCGGCACGATGACCCGATCGACTGTGCCGTCGGCCTTGAGCAGGATTTTCCGTTCGGGCAGGTCGAGCTCGAGCGGGCTGCGCTCGTCGCGGGCGCGCTTCACCGCGTCATAGGCCGCATAAAGCGGCTTCAGGATCGGATCGAGCAGGGGGCCGGTGATATCGTCCGGCTTGCCGTCGATCGCGGCCTGCGCCTGCGCGTAGGCGAGTTTTGCGGCCGAGCGCATCAGCACGCGGTGGAAGGTATGCGAGCGCTTGCGCCCGTCGGCGCCGATCACCATCCGCACCGCGAGCGCGCCGCGCGGCTCGCCCGGCACCAGCGAGCAGAGATGGTTGGAGATGCGTTCGGGCAGCATCGGCACCACGCGGTCCGGGAAATAGACCGAGTTGCCGCGGATCAGGGCGTCGCGGTCGAGCGCCGATCCCGGCCGTACATAAAAGGCGACGTCGGCGATCGCGACATGAACGATGAAGCCGCCCTTGTTGGCAGGATCGGAATCGGGCTCCGCATGCACGGCGTCGTCATGATCCTTGGCGTCGGGCGGATCGATCGTGACCAGCGGCACGTCGCGCCAGTCCTCGCGGCCCTTCAGCGTGGCGGGCTCGGCTTCCTCGGCCTCGCGCTGCGCGTCGCGCGAAAAGACCATGGGAATGTCGTGGGCATGGATCGCGATCAGGCTGATGGCCTTTTCGCTCGCGAGCGAGCCGAGCCGCTCCTTGACCTTGCCGGAGGCGAGGCCAAAGCCGCGCGAGCGCACGAGATCGACGCTGACGAGGTCGCCATCCTGCGCGCCGGCGGTATCCGTCCTCGCGATATTCAGTTCCTTGCCGGCCTGCTTCTTGTCGACGGGGATCAGCCGGCCGCCGCCGTCGGGAAGCGCGCGGAACACGCCGAGCACACGCGATTTAGCGTGGTCGATGACCTTGATGACGCGCCCGCGATAGGCGGCGCCGTCATCCTCGTGAAGGCGCTCGACGCGGAGCAGCGCGCGGTCGCCGACGCCGGCCATGGCGCCGGGTCTGGCGTGGCGGGGGATGTGGATGCGGATTTTCGGCGGCTCGCCTTGCTCGACCTCGTCCCATTCGGCGGGCGTGGCGATCAATTCGCCATCGGCGTCGCGGGTGGTGACGTCGGCGAGCAGCGTTGCCGGCAGCTCTGCGGTCTCGACGACCTTCTTGCCCTGTTTCTGGATCGTGCCCTGGTCGGCGAGATCGCGCAAAAGGCGCTTCAGTTCCGCGCGGTCGGCGTTCTTCAGGCCGAACTCGCGCGCGATCTCGCGTGTGCCGACCTTTCCGGGATTGGCGCGGATGAAGGCGACGATGGCGTCCCTGGTTGGAAAGCCATTGTCGTGTTTTTGCTTCACTTACCCACGTGCCTTTCCGGCGCTCTTCTTCGCGGTCGTCTTGGCCGCCGCAGGAGGTTTTGCGGCCGAGGTCTTCGCGTCCGCCGCGACCGGCGCGCGCGCCTTGCTGACGGAATCCAATTTCGGCTTGGCGGCCTTCTTGGCCGCCGCTTTCTTCGCAGGCTTGTTCTTCGCAGGCTTGGGGACGTCCGCGTCGGCTTCCGCCTTCGCGGGCTTGGCAGCTTTTTCGGCCTTCGGCTTCGCTGCCTTCTTCGCCTTCTTGCCGCCACCCTTGGCCGCGCGCTCGTCGATCAGCGCGATGGCTTCCGCCAGCGTGATCGTATCCTTTTCCTTGTCGCTCGGTATCGTCGCATTGACGCCGCCGGCGGTGACGTAGGCGCCGTAGCGGCCGCTCTTCACCGCGACCGCGCCAAGCGAGGGGTGATCGCCAAGCTGCTTGCCGGGATCGGCGCCGAACCGGCCGCGGCTCGGGCCCTTCGCGACCTTTTCCGCGATCAGCGTCACCGCGCGGTTGAGCCCGACGTCGAAAACCTCGTCGCCGGCTTCGAGCGAAGCATAGGTCTTGTCATGTTTGACGAAGGGACCGAAACGCCCGATGCCGGCCGTGATCGGAAGACCGCTCTCCGGATGTTTGCCGATCTCGCGCGGCAACGACAACAGCTTTAGCGCGCGGTCGAGCTCAACGTCGGAAGGCGAGATACCCTTCGGGATACCCGCACGCTTCGGCTTTTCTCCCTCGCCGTAGTCCTTCTGCTCGCCGAGCTGGATGTAGGGTCCGAACCGGCCGGCCTTGACGTTGACGTCGAGACCGGTCTCGGGGTCCTGGCCGAGCACGCGGTCGGCGCTGGCTTCGGTATCCGCTGCAAGCGGACGGGTGAAGCGGCATTCCGGATAGTTCGAGCAGCCGACAAAGGCGCCGAACTTGCCGGCCTTCAGATTGAGCTTGCCGGTGCCGCAGGTCGGGCACTGGCGCACGTCGCCGCCGTCCGTGCGGGCCGGGTAGATGTGCGGGCCCAGCATGTCGTCGAGCACGTCGAGCACTTCGGCGACGCGCAGATCCTTGATGTCGTCGACCGCGCCGATGAAGCCGCTCCAGAAATCCTGCAGCACCTGCTGCCAGGAAATCTCGTTGTTCGAGATGCGGTCGAGCTGCTCTTCCAGGTCGGCGGTGAAATCATACTCGACATAGCGGCGGAAGAAGTTTTCCAGGAACGCGACCACGACGCGGCCCTTGTCCTCGCCATGCAGGCGCTTCTTCTCGAGCTTGACGTAGCCGCGGTCCTTCAGCACCTGCAGGATCGAGGCATAGGTGGAGGGACGGCCGATGCCCAGCTCCTCCATGCGCTTGACCAGCGAAGCCTCGGAGAAGCGCGGCGGCGGCTCGGTGAAGTGCTGGGTGACCGCAAGGTCCTGGCGCTTCAGCGGCTCGCCTTCGCTCATGGCGGGGAGGCGGCGTGAATCCTCGTCCTCCTCGTCGTCACGGCTTTCCTGGTAGAGCGCGAGGAAGCCGTCGAACTTGACGACCTGGCCGGTGGCGCGCAGCTCCAGCACGCGCGAACCTGCCTTTGCCGATATGTCGACCGTGGTGCGCTCCAGTTCCGCGGATTCCATCTGGCTTGCGATGGCGCGCTTCCAGATCAGCTCATAGAGCCTCGCCTGATCGGTATCGAGCCGGCGCTTCATGGCGTCGGGACGGCGCGACAGGTCGGTCGGGCGGATCGCCTCGTGCGCTTCCTGGGCGTTCTTGGCCTTGGCCTGGTACTGGCGCGGGCTGTCGGGCACATAGGCGTTGCCGTAATCCTCGCCGATGACCTTCCGCGCCTGGGTGATCGCGGACGGGTCGATCTGCACGCCGTCGGTACGCATATAAGTAATGAGTCCGGTGGTCTCGCCGCCGATATCGATGCCCTCGTAAAGCCGCTGCGCGATCCGCATGGTATGCGCGGGCGCAAAGCCGAGCTTGCGGCTCGCTTCCTGCTGCAGGGTCGAGGTGGTGAAGGGCGCCTGCGGGTTGCGTCGCGCCGGCTTGGCGTCCACCGTCGTGACCGTGAAGCTCGCGGCCTCGATCGCCTTCCTGAAATCCTCGGCCTCCGCGCCCGAGCCGATGTCGAGGCGCTGGATCTTCTTGCCGTCGGCGCCGACGAGGCGTGCTTCAAAAGCGTCGCCGCGCGGCGTGGTCAGGGTCGCGACCAGCGACCAGTATTCACGGGGAACGAACTTCTCGATCTCGAGCTCGCGGTCGCAGACAAGCCGCAGCGCGACCGACTGCACGCGGCCGGCCGAACGCGCGCCGGGCAGCTTGCGCCACAAGACAGGCGAGAGGGTAAAGCCGACCAGATAGTCCAGCGCGCGGCGCGCCATATAGGCGTCGACCAGCGCGCCGTCGATCTGGCGCGGATGCTTCATCGCATCGGTGACCGCCTGCTTGGTGATGGCGTTGAACACCACGCGCTCGATCTTGTGGTCCTTGAGCGCGCGCTTCTCTTTCAGGACCTCCAGCACGTGCCAGGAGATCGCCTCGCCCTCGCGATCGGGGTCGGTGGCGAGGATCAGGCGCTCGGCGCCCTTGAGCGACTTGGCAATGTCATTGAGCCGGCCGGCCGCCTTGGGGTCGATCTCCCAGATCATCTTGAAATTATGTTCCGGATCGACCGATCCATTCTTGGCGGGGAGGTCCCGGACATGTCCGAACGAGGCCAGAACCTCGTAGGACGAGCCCAAATATTTGTTGATCGTCTTGGCTTTCGCCGGCGACTCCACAATGACGATATTCATGTAATTCCAGTTACTTACGGGGAATTTTTGGGGCCGTTTCGCGGGATTCGCGACAGGCCGCTTGCGCCGAACATGGGTTCTGGGGGACCTCCTGTCAAATGGACAGATGGTGAAAGCTGGCCTTTGACCCTCGATCCAGTATCTAACTGGTTGTGCATTACCGCCTTAAAGTTGCGCACTTTTTGATAGTATCTGCATACTTACGCACGGTTTTGAATGTATTTGAACAAGCCAGAGCGCAAGCGGAAGCCGGCGTCATTGCGCCGCAAGCCGCATTCCTACACGAGCGAGCCGCCGGGCGAGGGCGGCCCCGGCGAGGCCGCGAGCTTTATTGGCGAGTCGCCCTCAGCTCTTGCCGCGCTCGCCGCGCGCCATAACCTCGACCATTTGCACTACCTGCTGGCGATGGCGAGGCTCGAGGCGGAGGAGCACATCCGGCTTCGCAGCAAGCGCAGGCCGTCCTAGGTCTGCTCAAGCCGATGCGCGCCGCTGGCGCCTGGCCGAAGGCCGCGGTTTCAACGCCGTATCGGCGGCGCCAAGCAGCCGGCCGTCCTGTGAGTAGAGCTCAAGCTTCTTCACGGGACGGCCTTTTTCACGATCGACCAGGATGGTGGCGATCTGCTCGGGATGTTCGTCGAACTCCTCGGTCCATTGCCGCAGCGCGACCATGATCGGGAATACGCCGCGTCCTTTCGGCGTCAAGACATATTCCTGATAGGCGCTGCCGTCGGAAGCCGGCGCCATCACCAGAAGTGCCCTGGTCGACCAGCGCGCGCAGCCGCACCGTGAGGATGTTCTTCGCAAGCCCCAGGCTCTTCTGGAATTCGCCGAAGCGGCGGCGGCCGAGCAGGGCGTCGCGGATGATCAGGAGCGACCACCAGTCGCCAAACACGTCGAGCGAGCGCGCGATCGGGCAGTCGGCATGCGCCAGCGAGGTTCGTTTCATGGCGGACTCCTTTCGGCCCGGCGGATCACGGTCTTGTGTGGTTGCAATATTAAACCAGATGCCCTAGTTAGCCAATATAGTTTAATAATGCAACCATATTGGAGCGGGCCATGAGACTGAAGAACAAGACGGCGTTGATCACGGGCGGCAACAGCGGCATCGGGCTGGAAACCGCCAAGCTGTTCGTAGCCGAAGGCGCGCGCGTCATCATTACCGGGCGCAACCGGGCGACGCTGGATGCCGCCGCCAAGGAACTCGGCCCGAATGCATTAGCGCTGGTTGCCGACGCCACGGACATTCCCGCGACTCGAGGCCGCGATCAAGAAAGGCGTCGAAAAATTCGGCAAGCTCGACATCGTCTTTGCCAATGCCGGCATCGCCGGCGGCACGCCGGTCGGCGGCACCAGGCTCGAGGCCTTCGAGCAGGTGATCCGCACCAACGTCACCGCCGTGTTCTTCACGGTGCAGGCCGCGGTCGCCGCATATGAATGACGGCGGCTCGATCGTCCTCAACGGCTCGGTGATCTCGGTGCTCGGCAATCCCGGCTATGCGGCCTATGCCGCGAGCAAGGCCGGCGTGCGCGCGATGGCGCGGGTGATGGCCTCGGAGCTTTCGCCGCGCGGCATCCGCGTCAATGTCGTGGCGCCCGGCGCGATCCGCACTCCGATCTGGGGGCAGGCCATCGCCACTCCCGATGCCGAAAAGGCATTCGAGGCGCGGATCGGCCGCACCACGCCGCTTGGCCATATCGGCGAGCCCGAGCACATCGCGAAGACCGTGCTGTTCCTCGCTTCAGACGATGCCGCCCATATCCAGGGCCAGGAACTGTTCGTCGACGGCGGCGCCACGGCTTCACCTGCGGGAGCACCGATCTATCGCGGATAGGCGTCGGAGAACCGGGTCGGCAGAGCGAGCGACTTGCGACCCGAATTCTAGGCTTGGTTGCGAACGTGGGTTCCATCGTCCGCAGGACGTATTTCAGGGAAACCGTGTTTCGCCTTGAACCTTTGTCGCAGGTGCTGCGACATTTTGGTTGGGCAGGGAATATTTTTCAGACCAATGAATTGGAGCCCGACATGTCGAAAGTCGTTCGCGTCTCTCCATCAATTCCTGCGTCCCAAGTTTCTTCCAGAGCATCCGACAATCACCAGCTCATTTCGATCGCGCTGTTTTCCGGAATAGGCCTGCTCATATCGCTCGTCGCCGTCCTGCTCGGCGTGCAGGGCATGTGGTTCTGATCGCTTGTTTTTAAGAAGGGACACCAGCCCGCCGCATTTGGGCGGGCGGCGCCAATCATTTCCTCTCAGGCGGCCTGCAATTTCCTGACGGCTGCAAGCGCGTTCGCCAGCGCCTTCTCGCGGTGTTCGGGGCCGATCTGAACGCCGTCGGCTGAAATGAATTCGGGGTTATTGATCCCGATGAAGCCGAACACCCAGCGCAAATAGGTTTCGAGATGTTCGCCGACCGCGGCCGGCGTGCCGGCGCCGTAGAAGCCGCCGCGCGAGATCGCGACGATCACGCGCTTGTTGCCGGCCAGTCCCTCGGCTCCCTGCGCGCCATATTTGAAGGTTTTTCCGGCGACGAGGATGCGGTCGATCCAGGCCTTGAGCTGGCTCGGGATGGTGAAATTGTACATGGGCGCGCCGAGCACGACGATGTCGGCGGCCAGAAACTCCTCCAGCACGGCCTGGCCGGCGGCGAGATCCGTCTGCGCGACTTCCGCAGACGGTGCGCCGCCCTGCGCGGCGGCGAGGTGCGAGCCGGACAGATGCGCCAGCGGGGTCGAGGAGAGGTCGCGATAGGCGATCTCCAGGCCGGGGTTTTGCCGGCGCAGGCGGTCGACGATGGCGGCGAGACCTGGCGGCTGACGGAGTGGGGGCCGAGGACGCTGGAGTCGATATGCAGGAGCTTCATGGGGATCACCGGTTGGTATTGGTTTGTAACTGGCGCTATATGAGTGACCGCCCTAAATCCTCGCAAGAACGCACAATTTTGAACCCCGAGCACAGCCATGAAACCCGAGCACATTCGTGTGCCTGCCCTGCCGCCCCAGCCCAACGCGCACGAGGGAAGCGACTGCCGCGCGGTTGCTTCGGTGCTCGCGCGTGTCGGCGACAAATGGAGCGTGTTCGTCATCATGATGCTCGAGCGACGGGCCCAAGCGCTTCAACGAGCTGAAGCGGAAGATCGGCGGCATCTCGCAGCGGATGCTGACGCTGACCCTGCGCGGGCCTCGAGCGCGACGGCCTGGTCACGCGCACGGTATTTCCGACCATCCCGCCGCGCGTCGACTACGAATTGACCGATCTCGGCCGCGGGCTGTCGAAGCCGGTGCAGGCGCTGGGGCAATGGGCGTTCGAGCACAAGCTCGAAATCGAAAGCGCGCGCAAAAAGTTCGACGGCCGCAACGAACGGGAGTGATCGGGGCCTCATCTCTCGAGACGCGCGCTTACCGCGGCTCCTCACCATGCACCATGAGGCCCGGTAGATCTAAATGAGCGACACCAGGCCACCGCCGTGGCGCTCGAGCCGGCCGGCAAGCTCGAGCTCCAGCAGCACGGTGCGCACCAGCGACGCCGGCGCAGTCCGCCATCCGGATCAGGTCGTCGATCGACGACGGGGCTCGGCCCGAGCAGGCCGACGATACGAGCGCGCTCGCTGGTGCCGGGATCGGAGCTGAGCGGATCGTCGTCATCTTCGCGCAGCCGCAGCATGATCGGCCGCTCCATGATCGGCGTCGACCGCCGCGATCACGTCGGAGGCTTCGGTCACCAGCGTCGCGCCCTGCTTGATCAGGTCGTTGGTGCCGGCCGCGCGCGGATCGAGCGGCGAGCCCGGCACCGCAAACACTTCGCGGCCCTGTTCGTTGGCCATCCGCGCGGTGATCAGCGAGCCCGAGCGTTGCGCGGCCTCGACCACGACGACGCCGAGCGCGGCACCCGAGATCAGCCGGTTGCGCCGCGGAAAGTCGCGCGCCCGCGGCTCGTGGCCGGGCGGCATTTCGGAGATCGCGGCGCCCTTCGTGTCGAGGATGCGCGGCCAAGCAGGTCCTCGTGCTCGGGCGGATAGATCCGGTCGTGGCCGCCGGCCAGCACCGCGACCGTGCCGCTTCCGATGCTGGCGCGATGCGCCGATTGATCGATGCCGCGCGCGAGCCCCGAGATGATGACAAAGCCGGCCTCGCCGAGCTCGCGCGCAAGCTGGCCCGCGAATTTCAGCCCGGCGCCGGAGGCGTTGCGCGAGCCGACGATCGCGATCATCGGCCGCATCAGCGTGTCGAGCGCGCCGCGCACGCCGAGCAGCGGCGGCGCGTCGTCGATGGTGGCGAGCCGCGGCGGATAGCCGGCTTCCTCCGGGGCAAGCAGGCGACGCCGAGCCGTTTCGCAGGCGGCGAGCTCGGCGCGCGCGTCGTCCTCGCTGCAGATCCGCATCGGGCGCGACGCACCACCGCGTCGCGCCAGATCGGGCAGCCGCTCCAGCGCCGCGCGCGCGCTGCCGCAATGATGCATCAGCGAACGAAAGGTGCGCGGCCCGACATTGTCGGAGCGGATGAGCCGCAGCCGGTCGATCCGCTCGGCGTCGGTGAGAGTTTTGCTGGTGTTGATGGCGTCCACGCTGGCTCCTTGCGGCGTAAGAATGGATCAACCGGAGCGCGTGGGGAAGGGGTTTTGAACCTCGTCATGGCCGGGCAAAGCGCAAAGCGCGTCCTTAAAGGCATTGTCCCGGCCATCCACGTCTTGCTACCCGTACCCATAGAAATAAGACGGGACAAGCCCGGGCATGACAAAAGGGAAACAACCCATGATCTCGCTCACCGACCTTCAGCGCCGCATCGACAAGGGCGAACTGTCGCCGGACGCCGCGCTCGCGCAATCGCTTGCCGCGATCGACGCGCAGGAGAAGACGCATCGCGCCTTTGCCTGCCGCGCCGACACATCCGCGCGCGCAGCACGAGCGGCCCGCTGCGCGGGATCGCGGTCGGCATCAAGGACATCATCGACACCGCCGACATGCCGACCGAGATGGGATCGGCGATCTACAAGGGCCACCGCCCGCGCGCGGACGCGCCTGTGGTGATGCTGTTGAAGCAGGCGGGCGCGACCATCGTCGGCAAGACGACGACCACGGCATTTGCCGCCAACGATCCGACGCGCGACGCTCAATCCGCACAATCACGCCCACACGCCGGGCGGATCGTCGTCGGGCTCGGCGGCTGCGGTCGGAGCCGGCATGATTCCGCTTGCGGTGGGCACGCAGACCGGCGGCTCGGTGATCCGGCCCGCCTCGTTCTGCGGCGTCGCTGCGATCAAGCCGTCCTACCGGATGCTGCCGACGGTCGGCGTCAAATGCTTTTCCTGGACGCTCGACACCGTCGGCCTGTTCGCGGCCGGAGTGGAGGACGTGGCGCGGGGGCTTGCCGCCATGACCAGCCGGCCGGAATTGCTGGCTGGTCCGCTCAAGGCGCCGAAGATCGGCGTCGTGACGCAGGAATTTGCCGGCACGCCCGAGAAGGAAGGCATCGAGGCGCTGCGGATCGCAGCCGCCGCGGCGGCGAAGGCGGGCGCGTCGGTGCGCGAGCTGAAGCTGCCCGACATCATTGCGGAAGCCTGGCGCATCCACACCACCGTGCAGCAATTCGAGGCGCATCAGGCCTTCGCCTGGGAGTATCGCGAGAACTATGACGCGATGCCGCCGCTGTTGCGCGGCCGGCTCGATGACAGCCAGAACATCCCGCCAGCCGATTATGACGAGGCGCGCGAGATCGCGGCGAAAGCGCGCGCGGTGTTGTCCGACAGCTTCCGCGAGGTCGATGTGATCCTGGCGCTTTCCGCACCCGGCGCCGCGCCAAAAGGGCTGGACTGGACCGGCGATCCCACCTTCAACCGGCTGTGGACGCTGATGGGTACGCCGTGCGTGAACGTGCCCGCGCATGTCGCCGACGGCAATTTGCCGGTCGGCGTGCAAATCATCGCCGATTACGGCGATGACGCAAAGGCGTTGGCCGGCGCGCGCTTCCTGGAGACCGCGCTAAAAGCCTAGCGCATGATCCGGAAAAGTGTGCAGCGGTTTTCCGAAAAGATCATGCGCAAACAAGAATCTAGAGCGCGATGACGGTTCATCCTGATCTCATCGCGCTCTAGGTCAGGCGTCCACGAGCTCCGTTTGCTCCACAGGCATTGGCCTCGCCGGCACCGTTCGGCGCAGCCAGCGATCCGCGGCAGAGCGGCCGCGGCCGTGCAGCAGCGTGATGAAGCCGCGCCCGAGATCGGCGGGGTTGCGCTGGGCGAGCCCATCGATCTCGTTTTCCGCCGCGATGTGATGAAGACGCGCCGTGGTGACGCCTTTCTCGCGCGCCCAATCGAGCGCGGCAAGCTCGGCGTTCAACGCCGCATTCGCGGTGATCTGGTCGAGCCTGCGGTCGATCGCGGCCGCGGTGATCGGCACGTAGCTGTCATGGGCAGGTGTGACCTGCACGACCAGCACGTCTGAGGCGAGCGAGTCCCGCACCAGGCGGACCAGCGGCGGATTGGCGCCATAGCCGCCGTCCCAATAGGACTCGCCGTCGATCTCGACCGCGCAATGCACGAGCGGCGGGCAGGAGGAGGCCAGCAGCACGTCGGCGGTCACTGCGGCGTTGTCGAAGATCTGCTGCTTGCCGTCGCGCACCCGCGTCGCCGCGATGAGCAATTTCGGGCAAGCGGCGGCGCCCAGCGCCGCGAAATCGATGTCGCGCGCCAGCACCTCCCGCAGCGGATCGAGATCGAATGGATCGAAATGACCGCCGCGCAGCGTCGAACCGAAGGCGACCGAGCTTCCGGCAGGCGAATATCCGCCGACGAGCATCAGCGAGCGGAACGAGGTTTCGTTGGTCATCCGCTGCCAGAATTTCGCCAGCGATTTGCGCGCGCCCTCGCGGCCGCCCTGAACCAGCCCGCAGGCGAGAAGCGCGGCGTTGACCGCGCCGACGCTGGCGCCGCTGATGCAATCGAAATCGCAATCCGGCTCTTCCAGCAGCCGCTCCAGCACGCCCCAGGTGAACGCGCCGAACGCGCCGCCGCCCTGCAGCGCCAGCGACAGTCTTTGCGGCGGCCAGGCCTGGGGCGCGCTTTCTCTCGACGGTGCTTTGACCTGTACCTTTGTTTGTTCCTTGGGCTTGTTCTTTCGCTTGTTCTTTGGCTTGTTCTGTTGCCTGGGCGAGGGCCGCTGCGGCGCGCTGTTCGAGCGCGCGGGCCAGCTCGACATCCGTCGCCTCCAGCGGCAGCGGTGGAGGCTGGACCGCGGGTTTCCCGGAAAGCCCGGATGCCGCCGGCTCGAGCGTCGGTGCGGGCAGGCTGTCCTGCGTCCGCTTGCCGTGCGAACTGAAGAAGCGGGCTTCCGCCAGAACCTCCGACGGCCGCAACCGGCGCGCGGGCGTGGCCTCCTCGACCGGCTTGGCTTCGGGAGTTTTGGTGTTCTCTGACGTTTTCTCGGACGTTTCGGTGACGGCGGGCGCGTCGCCTCGTGTCGTCACGACATCGTTCGTCGACCAGATGTCGGCGGCGGAGAGCAGCGCGGTGGCGGCCGTGCGAAGCAGAGCGGCAGTTTCCTTCACTGCGCCATTGCCTTCCAGCCCTTGATCCGCGTCCGATGAAACCTTCTCGTCCATCTCAGGCATTCCAAATACGAACTACCCCGAGCCCAACATGACAGCGAGGAGAACGTTTTGCCAGCCGTGGAGCTCGGTTCCGAACAGATATTGATGGATTGCCAGGCAGGTGTCGCAACCCGGCAACGTCATCGGGGGTGATTCGCGCGCCATTGGCCGATCCTGCCGTTGACGCGCCAAATCGGCTCATCCGAGGCGTCTATTTCAATTGGCTGCTGATTTCGGTGAGCTTCTCGGCAATGTTGATGCCAAGCGCATTGACCAGTCCGATAATGGCAAGCGCGATGGCCGCCGCGATCAGGCAATATTCGATGGCGGTGGCGCCGGATTCGTCGGCCAAAAATTCAATGAAAGTGCGCTTCAACATTCGCATTCCGACTCTACTGGAGGTTGCCGGTGCGAAGCCATGCCTTGCGAAAATCTAAGGTTGAGTAAATTTCCGTTGCTCAATTTGATGACAGCCGCCGTCGCGGACGGTGAGGGTTAGAAAAGATGAAACAGCGATACGCTTCGCTGTTGCATGCTACGCCTTTTGCCCGATCTTGCCCTCGGTACCCGCAAGCAGCCGCTTGATGTTCTCCCGGTGCATGAAGATCAGGAGCAGCGTCAGCACCGCAAACAGGGCGGCGAGCGCGGCATGGCCAAACCACCACAAAAACAGCGGCGTGATAACGCTTGCGACCAGCGCCGACACCGAGGAGTAGCGGAGCGCGAAGGCGAGCGCGAGCCAGATCCCGCAGAACAGCAGGGCCGCCGGCCAGAACAGGCCGATCAGGATGCCGATATAGACCGCGACGCCCTTGCCGCCCTTGAATTTGAGCCAGACCGGGAAGAGGTGGCCGAGGAACGCGCCGAGGCCCGCCAGCATCGCCGCATTCGGCCCCCAGCAATAGCCCGAAATGATCACCGCCGCAGTGCCCTTCAGCGCGTCGAGCAGCAGCGTCGCGGCGGCGAGCCCCTTGCGGCCGGTGCGCAACACATTGGTGGCGCCGATATTGCCGGAGCCGATCGAGCGCAAGTCTTGCGTGCCGGCAAGTTTTGTCAGCACCAGGCCCCACGGGATCGAGCCCAGCAAATAGCCGATCAGGAGAGCGATTGGATAATAGGCTTCAGGTCCCATGACAGCGGCTCCTGACGCGTTACACGTGCTCGTATACGGTGCGGCCGCCGACGATGGTGCGCATCACGCGGCCCGAAAACCGCGCTTCGTCGAACGGCGTGTTCTTGCAGAGCGATTTCAGATCGTCGCGATCCAGCACCCATGGCACATCGGCGTCGATCACGACGATGTCGGCCGGCGCGCCCGGGCGCAAGCTACCGCCCGGCAAGCCCAACAGCTCGGCCGGACGCGTCGACATCGCGCGGATCAGCGTCTTCCATTCCATCTCGCCATTATGGATCAGCCGCAGTGCCGCCGGTAGCATGGTTTGCAGGCCGACCGCGCCGGAAGCAGCTTCCGCGAACGGCAGGCGCTTCACCTCGACGTCCTGCGGATTGTGGTCGGACATGATGACGTCGACGAGGCCGGAGGCAAGCGCCTCGACCAGTGCGCGGCGGTCGTTCTCGGTGCGCAGCGGCGGCGACAGTTTCAGGAAGGTGCGGTAGGGGCCGATGTCGTTCTCGTTCAGCGTGACGTGATTGATCGAGACGGAGGCCGAGACTTGAAGCCCCGCCTCGCGCGCGCGCTTGAGGATTTCCAGCGAGGCGATGCAGCTTACCGATGCCGCATGATAGCGCCCGCCGGTGAGCGCCACGAGCCGCATGTCGCGCTCCAGCATCACGGCTTCCGCCGTATCGGGGATGCCCATCAACCCGAGGCGGGCGGCGAACTCGCCCTCGTTCATCACGCCTTCGCCGATGAGGTCGGGGTCCTCGGTGTGATGCACGATCAACGCGTCGAAATCCCGGGCATAGGTCAGCGCGCGGCGCATCACCTGCGCATTGGTGACGCTCTTGTCGCCGTCAGAGAACGCCACGGCGCCGGCCGCCTTCAACAGGCCGATCTCGGTCATCTCCTCGCCGCGCAGCCCTTTGGTCAGCGCGGCCATCGGATGAATGTTGACCATCGCGGTGTCGCGGGCGCGGCGCAGCACGAAGTCGACGGTCGCCGAATTGTCGATGGCGGGCGAGGTGTCGGGCTGGCAGATGATGGTGGTGATGCCGCCGGCCGCGGCCGCCTGGCTCGCGGAGGCGAAGGTTTCGCGGTGGCCGTAACCGGGCTCGCCGACAAAGGCGCGCATGTCGACCAGGCCGGGCGCCACGATCTTGCCCGTGCAATTGATGACGTCGGTGCCTTCGGGCACGCCGGCCGCGCCAATGCCGCGCCTCAAGTCGCGGATCACGCCGTCCGCGATCAGGACGTCTCCAGGCCCGTCAAAGTCGCGCGACGGATCGATGATGCGCGCGTTGGCGAGCAGGATCGGGCGGCGGCGGTCGGTCAGCATCGGTTCACGCGTTCGGCAGGTTGCGGGCGAGCGCTTCGAGCACCGCCATCCGCACCGCCACTCCCATTTCGACCTGTTCCCTGATCAGCGACGCCGCGCCGTCGGCGACCGAGGATTCGATCTCGACGCCGCGATTCATCGGACCCGGATGCATCACCAGCGCGTCCGGCTTGGCGTAAGCGAGCTTCTTCTGGTCCAGGCCGTAATAGTGGAAATATTCGCTCGTGGACGGCACGAAGGAACCGTTCATGCGCTCGCGCTGCAGGCGGAGCATCATGACGATATCCGCGCCATTGAGCCCTTCGCGCATGTCGCGCGCGACCTCGACACCCATCCGCTCGATGCCGGGCGGCAGCAGGGTGGAGGGCGCCACCACGCGCACCCGCGCGCCCATGGTGTTGAGCAGGATGATGTTGGAACGCGCCACCCGCGAATGCATGACGTCGCCGCAGATCGCGACCAATAGCCCCTCGAGCCGGCCCTTGTTGCGGCGGATCGTGAGCGCGTCGAGCAGCGCTTGCGTCGGATGCTCGTGGGCGCCGTCGCCGGCATTGATCACGGAACCGTCAACCTTGCGCGCCAGGAGTTCCACCGCGCCGGAGGCATGGTGCCGCACCACCAGGATGTCCGGATGCATGGCGTTCAAGGTCACGGCGGTGTCGATCAGGGTCTCGCCCTTGCGCATCGAGGAGGACGACACCGACATGTTCATGACGTCGGCGCCGAGGCGTTTTCCTGCGATTTCAAAGGAGGATTGGGTCCGCGTCGAGGCCTCGAAGAAGAGGTTTATCTGGGTGCGGCCGCGGAGCGACGTGCGTTTCTTGTCGATCTGGCGGTTGAGCTCGACATATTCCTCGGAGAGGTCGAGCAGGCCGGTAATATCGGCAGTGGAAAGCCCCTCGATACCCAGCAGATGCCGGTGACCGAGGACGAAGGTCGATTTCGATGGGGATGTCATTAAAGCGAGAGCTATAGGCGGGGATTGTTGGCAGGGCAAGACCCAAAGGCCTTCGGAAAAGTTATCCCCCGGTCAGTCCGCCCTGGGGTAAATGCATGGCCGTAAAGCCGCCCCGATTGACCCGCCAAGCAGTGTCCATGCGATATTTGAAACAGTTTGCCACAGCCGTCTTAACCGTAATCGTGTGCGCAAATGTGGCCCACGCCCAGACCTTGCCCGGCGGCTTCGTCTATCTCCGCGACATCGATCCCTCCATCGTCCAGGACATCCGCTACGCCACGCCGAACAACTTCGTCGGCCGTCCGATCAACGGTTATCAGGCGGGCGAATGCATCGTGAAGCGCGAGGTCGGCCTCAAGCTGAAGGCGGTCCAGCAGGAACTGGCCAAGCGAAAACTGTCGCTGAAAATGTTCGATTGCTACCGGCCCGCGCGCGCCAGCATCGACATGGTCAAGTGGTCGCGCGATCCCAGGGATAACGGCCACCGCTTCAATCCCGCGATCGACAAGCGCGACCTGTTCCGCCTCGGCTATATCGCCTCCTATTCGCAGCATTCGACCGGCGCCGCGCTCGATCTGACGCTGGTCGATCTCACCGCCGACAATTCCGCGCCCTTCGATCCCGCGAAGTTCTATGCCGATTGCACCGCGCCGGTGGAGAAGCGCGCGCCCGAAGGCAGCATCGACATGGGCACCGGCTATGACTGCACCGACCTCAAGGGCCACACGCGGTCGTCCGCGATCACGCCGGAACAGCGCCATTGGCGGCAAGAGCTGATTGCCGCCATGGCGAAGCAAGGCTTTGTGAACTATTCGAAGGAATGGTGGCACTTTTCGCTGCCGGGCGCGGGTGGGGTGGCCTATGATTTCCCGATCGCCGCGCACCATTGATCCCTGTGCTTGATCTGTTGACCGCCTTGAAAGCCATCTGATGGATTCCCTCAGTCCCGAAAATCCGCCGGTCCTCCTCGCACCGGCCGGGCCCGCGCCACGCGTCTGGAAATTCTGGGGCACCGCGCTCTGGGGCCTTGTCGTCTTCGCCGCGATGTTCGCCGGCCAGATCGCGGTCGTGGTCTTCTTCGTGATGAAGGGAGGGGGGACCGATCTCGGTGACGCCGTCAAGGTGATCGCCTCCAACGGATTGGCGATCGCGCTATCTGTGATCGCGGGCCTGCCGGCGGTTCTCGCCGCGCTCTGGCTTGCGATCCGCTGGACGCGGACTCCCTTTGCCGACTATCTCGCGCTGCGCTGGACCTCGTGGGGCAATGTCTTGCTTGGCGCGGTTGGCCTCGTCGTGCTGGTCGAGGGATGGGACCTGCTGTCGCACGCGATCGGGCACGAAGTGACCCCGGATTTCATGATCGAGATCCTGAAGTCGGCGCGCGGCGACGGCGCATTATGGCTGCTTGCTTTCGCCTTCTGTGTCGCGGCTCCCATCAGTGAGGAGCTGTTCTCACGCGGCTTCCTCTATCGCGGCTGGTCGGAATCGTTTCTCCGCGTGCCCGGTGCGATCTTCCTTTCGTCGCTGGCGTGGACCAGTCTGCATCTGCAGTATGACTGGTTCTTCTTCGGCGAAGTGTTCTGCATCGGCCTCTGGTTCGGCTACATCCGCTACCGCAGCAATTCGACCTGGCTGACGATCCTGCTGCACGGCCTCAACAATCTCGGCGCGCTCGCGCAGACGATCTATCTGGCGGGCTAGGTGCGATGACTTTTGGGATAAATCGTCATCGCGCTTTGGCTTCTTGTTTCGGCATGACCTCCGCGCAAACGCTACGTGTTTGTCGCGAGCGAAAACCGCTTCATACGTTCCGGATCATGCCTTAACTCACGAGAACAGCGCGATCGCGATCGGCATGGTGATCGCGGCCAGGATCGTCTGCAGCGTGATGATCTGCGCCAGCAATGGCGCGTCGCCGCCCATCTGCCGCGCCATCACATAGGCCGAGGGGGAGGTCGGCACGGCCGAGCAGACGGCCACGATCACGAGATTGGTGCCGGACAGCCCGAACCACAAGGCAAGGGCGATGGCGAGCAGGGGCATCAGGACGAGCTTGAAAAGCACGCCCGCCGCGGCGGCAACACTCGGCCGGAGCAGGCCCTCCAGATGCAATCCGGCGCCTGTGACGAGCAGGCCTATCGCCAGTGAGGAACTGCCGAGTGCATCCGCGACCTCGTGCCAGATCTTCGGCAAGGGCAGATGGATCACATTGATGAACAGCCCGATCGCGCAGGCCCAGATCAGCGGGTTCTTGATGACCGTCATCGCGATCGTGCGCGCCGATTGCCTCTCGGTCGAAGCGTAATGGGCGAGCACCGCGACGCTGAGCACGTTGACCAGCGGAATGATCGCCACCATGGCGACGGACGCCAGCGCAAGGCCGGCGGCTCCATAGAGATTGCGGGACACGGAGAGCGCGACATAGGTCTGCCAGCGCGTCGCACCCTGGAAGATCGAGGTGAAGGCAGGCCCGTCGACATTTGCGTGCTTGAACAGCGGCCACAGCGCGAGACAGATGAGCGACACGGCCAGCGCCGAGAGCATCAGCGCGCCGCCGACGCCTGCGACCGGCACCTTGGAAAGATCGGCCTTCACCAGTGTCTGGATCAACAGCATCGGAAACAGCACGTAATAGGTCAGCCGCTCCAGGCCATGCCATTGCGTCTCCAGCCGCATCAAGGTGCGCTTCAGCACCGCGCCAAGCACGATCAGCAGGAAGACCGGCAGCAGCGCCGCAACCACAACTCCCATTATTTGCTTTTCTTGATGTTGGCGAGGCGGTCGAGCGCACCCTGCAGGATGAAGATCGCCGCGTGCTGGTCGATCACCGCGGCACGCTTCGCGCGGCTGACGTCCTGCGCGATCAGCTCGCGCTCGACGGCCGCGGTCGACAGGCGTTCGTCCCAGAACGCGATGGCGAGATCGGTGAGGGCGGAAAGATTGCGCGCGAAAGCGCGGGTCGATTGCGCGCGGGGGCCCTCGCTGGCGTCCATGTTGATCGGCAGGCCGAGCACGAAGCCCACGGCCTGACGCTCGGAGGCGATCGTGAGCAGCCGGGCCGCATCGGCCTTGAAGGCCTTGCGCTGGACCGTCTCGACGCCGGTCGCGAGCCGGCGGTCCGGATCGGACACGGCGACGCCGATGGTCTTGGTGCCGAGGTCGAGGCCGACCAGCGCGCCGCGCGCGGGCCAAAGTGCTGCGGCTTCGATCAGGGGGAGGATGAGGGCGGGCATCGCAAAGCGCATAACACCGCGGCGCCCGGCCGCAAAGTGCTCGCTTCACCTCTCCTGGCAGGGACAGGCGGCGCTTCCATCGCCCGGCGCCAGCGGTGCGTTGTCGCAGCTTTCAGGCGTTGACGCTGTAGTTGTCGATACCTAGACTATCGCATGGAGGTAGTTTTCGTATCCCGCGAGATTTTCAGAACGGTGCGGCAAATTGTCGTTCGAACTGTCACACGGTCGTGAAGCGGGCATGCGATCGCGGATTTCATCCCGTCATGAACACGCCGGGCGTCTGGTCCGGCATGTTGATCCGCCGACGCCCACCTGACGCGCCTTTTTTTCAAACACGAGATCATTTCTGGAGGCCGAAATGCTGATCAAGCCAAATCTTATTGCGACTTCGGAGCAGCGCTTCAAGCAGGCGAATTTCTCGCCGTCCGATTTGAACAAGAAACTGGGCGACGGCCCCATCAAGCTGTCGGTCGAGCAGAAGCAACTGCGCCAGCGCCAGTTGCTGGCGCAGACCGACGATGCACAGATGGTGCAGACCGGGCTCGAACGGATCATCCAGGGCAACGACCTCGACAGCATCAACTACCTGGCCAAGGGCACGCTCGCATCGCACGCGGTATGCCGCATTCAGCTGAAGGATGCGCGCGCCAATCTCGTCGGCTACGCGTCGGGCTTCATGATCGGTCCCGGGCTGCTGATGACCAATCACCACGTGTTCGGCAAGCCTGGTGACGCCACCAATTCGATCGCCGATTTCGACTACGAGCTCGACATTTTTGGCATGGAGCGCAATCCGGTCCGGTTTGGGTTCCTGCCCGAGAAATTCTTCTACACCAACGACCAGCTCGATTATTCGATCGTCGCGGTTGCGCCGACCTCGCAAATCGGCGCGCGCGACCTCAACGAGTGGGGATGGTTGCCGCTGAGCGGCGAGCCCGGCAAGGGAGATCCCGGCGAATATCTCACCATCATTCAACACCCCGGAGGCCAGACCAAGCAGGTTTGCGTCCGCGAAAACAAGCTGCTCAAATATGTCGGCGATTTCGTCTGGTATCTGACCGACACCACGGCCGGGTCTTCGGGCTCGCCTGCCTTCAATCGCTTCTGGCAGGTGATCGCACTACACCACAGCGGCGTCCCGAAAAAGGATTCGCAAGGACGTACCCTCACCAAGGACGGCAAGGTGTGGGATCCCTCGATGGACGAGATGCTGATCGACTGGATCGCCAACGAGGGCGCGCGCGTGAGCGCGATCGTTGCCGACCTCAAGGTGGCCGTCGGTTCAAATCCCGTGATCAAGCCGGTGCTGGACCAGATGGCGCCGCCCGTGCCGACGCCCGCGACCGAGAAGGTTTCGGTGGTGCCGGTCGACCCCGCGCCCTACGGCAACGGTTTCTGGTTCGAACAGGCCGGCGACGCCACCACGCTGGTGGTGCCCATTCGTGTCCCGATGCCGGTGATCAAGCGCCAGATTGTCACCGTTACGGGAGCGGCTGCCGCGGCGCCTGCGGCTGTCCGGCCCGCGGCGCCTCCGGCGGTTCCTGCCGGTCCGCGCGTCGGTGCGGTGACCGGCATGGTGATGGAGGCGGTGCATATCAACCAGGACACGCTGGGTTCGCGCCCCGGATACAAGGTCAACTTCATCGGAGCCGGAAAATTGTCGGTGCCGCTACCGAAAATTCCAGCGGCGCTCAAACCGAAAGTGGCGACGCTCACGGGCAGTTCCGGTCAGACCGAGCTGAAATATTTCAATTACAGCGTGGTGATGAACAAGGAGCGCAAGCTCGCCTTCTTTAGCTGCGTCAATATCGACGGGGGCAAGCAGCAGGACGTTGGCAAGCGCGAGGGCGACTCCTGGCTGCGCGACCCGCGCATCGACAAGGATTTCCAGATCGGCGATGAATTCTACAAAAAGCAATCGACCTTCGAAGCGGACAGAATCGCCAATCCGTTCGATCGCGGCCATCTGGTTCGTCGCCTCGATGCCACCTGGGGGGATTCGGTCCCTGAAGCCAAGGAGCACGGCGACGACTCCTTTCATTTCACCAATTGCTCGCCGCAGTTCTTCTCCTTCAACCAGGGCAAGCAGCTATGGGCCGGTCTTGAGGACTACACCCGCGATGTGCTGCTGAAAGATGAGGAGAAGGGCATCGTCATGAACGGTCCGGTGTTTGACGGACCGGACGCCGACGGGGCCGATCTGCCCGATCCATCGGGCCGGCCGCACAAGGATCCGACCTTCGGCGGTGTTCAGGTCCCCAAATATTTCTGGAAAATCCTGATCACCAAGGGTGATGACGGCCTGAAGGCTGCCGCATTCCTGATGAGTCAGCGCGACCTCGTCATGGGCATCGACCGGATCCAGGAAGCGGACCTGCTGGAGAAGCTCTCGGAGGCCGACGTCAAGGTCTTCCAGGTCTCGATCGCCGATCTGACGAAGCTGACCAAGCTCGATTTCGGCAATCTGGCCGACGCGGATGCGCATGAGGCGACCTCGGTCGGGCCGCGCCGGATCGAGACTTTCAACGACATCCGCCTCCCGTAACACCGCAGCCGCCGATGGCGACCTCTTCCCCGGGAAAGGGGTCGCCGTGCGCGGCTTATGTCGGCGGATCGCAATTGGCCTCTGTACGCCCCACGTCGTGGCGCGTTGCGGCAGATATTTTGGTTTTGTGACAGAACCATTCTCGATTATTCAATGCCGGGCAGGGAGGCGGCGCGCTTATCATGCGTGCCGGAACCTCAAGGAGCGGACATGCCGATCGACACGACATTGACGACTCGGCTCGGGATCGCGCACCCGATCCTGTCGGCGCCGATGGCGCCGATCGCGGGTGCCCGCCTGGTTGCGGCCGTGAGCGAGGCGGGCGGCTTTGGCATCCTCGGACGCGGCTCCGGCGACAGGCCGGCGCCATTCACCGGGCGCGCCCTGGTCAACGACCACGCACGCCGCTGGATGGGACGCGAAGTGGAGCTGATCCAGAACGTGGATGCCGTCGCGGCCGTATATGCGGCCGCCCGGGTCGCGGGCAATTTCGATATTGCTGGCGTGTTTGCAGGCGAGGGCGTTGGATTGATCCATGATATCCCCAAGGCAAGCGAGATCGTCGAGCGGATCACGCTGGAGGCCGAGCAGATCCTTGAGGGACGCCGCAATTCCGCGACGGTACCGCAGGCGGCAGTCGCGCGCAGACCGCAACAACAAGCGAGCAAGAGAACATCATGTGGCCGGATCGCAGAATAACTGACCTCTTCAAGATCGAATTTCCGATCCTGCTGGCGCCGATGGCGGGCGTGATCGACGCCGACATCGCGATTGCGGTGGCGCAAGGCGGCGGGCTGCCTTCGGTCCCGTGCGCGATGATCTCGCCGGAGAAGGCGCGCGAACAGGTCAAGATCATCCGCCAGCGCGTCTCGGCTCCGGTCAATCTGAACTTCTTCTGCCACCAGGCGGTCGATGCCGATCCGGCGCGCGAAGCGATCTGGCGCAAGCGGCTCGCGCCTTACTATCGGGAACTCGGGCTCGATCCCGCCACGCCCGTCAACGCCGCCAACCGCGCGCCGTTCGACGCGGCATTTTGCGAGGTGGTGGAAGAGCTGAAGCCCGAGGTGGTCAGCTTCCATTTCGGCCTGCCGGAGGCAGGATTGCTGAAGCGCGTGAAGGATACGGGCGCCATCGTGATATCGTCGGCGACGATCGTGAAGGAAGCGATCTGGCTCGAGGAACACGGCGCCGACGTCATCATCGCGCAAGGCGCCGAGGCGGGCGGCCATCGCGGCATGTTCCTGACCGACAATATCGCCGAGCAGCCGGGGACGTTCGCACTGGTGCCGCAGGTGGTCGATGCGGTGAAGGTGCCTGTCATCGCCGCGGGCGGCATTGCCGACGGCCGCGGCATCGCGGCGGCCTTTGCGCTCGGCGCGGCCGGCGTGCAGATCGGCAGCGCCTATCTGCGTTGCCCGGAATCCAAGGTGATCGCGCCGGCGCGCGCGGCACTCGCCCAGGCGATGGACGATTCCACCGTGATCACCAATGTCATGACCGGGCGGCCGGCCCGCGGCGTCGCCAACCGGGTGATGCGCGAGGTCGGGCCGATCGCGCCGGACGCCCCGGCCTTTCCGCATTCGGCGACCTCGCTCGGCCCCCTCAAGCAGGCTGCCGAAAAACTCGGCAAGGTCGATTTCACCAACCTCTGGGCCGGGCAGGCGGTAAGATTGGGCCGGGAAATGCCGGCCGCAGAGCTGACCCGGGCGCTGGCGGGCGGCGCATTGGCGCGGATGAGCCGGCTCGCGGGCTGAAAAGCGCCTTGCCGCCGCGGTTGCGGTGCAAAAGCGGCCTCTGCTATACGGCGGGTTGACGCTGAAAACCCCGTTCGAGGCCATATATCATGTCGGTCGATGCCGCCACTGTCCGCCGTATCGCGCATCTCGCGCGGATCGCGGTCACGGACGCCGAAGTTCCGCATCTCCAAGGCGAGCTCAACGCCATGCTGGCTTTCGTCGAGCAATTGTCGGAGGTCAATGTCGAGGGCGTCGAGCCCATGACCTCGGTGACGCCGATGGCGATGAAGAAACGGACCGACGTCGTCACCGACGGCGAGATCGCCGACGATATCGTCAAGAACGCGCCGGCGTCGGAAAATCACTTTTTCCTGGTGCCCAAGTTCCTCGAATAGACGCTAAGTAAACGCGTCAGACAAACGAGATGAACCATGTGTCTGCTCTGCGACGATGAGAAGGCTTATCAGGCCTACATGAATTACCTCGACGCCATGGAGCGGCAGGGCAAGCCGGCCGATCCCGACAAGGCGATCGATGCCGTGCTCGACGCCCTCGAAGCCAATGAAAGGACGCGTCCGAAGAAGGACGATCCTTCCAACGACAAGACGCTCTCTCCGTTCTTCTGCAGCCCGATCAATAAATGACCGACTTGACTTCGCTGACGATCGCCGAGGCCCGCGACGGTCTCGCGAAAAAGTCCTTCACGTCGCGTGAGCTGACCGACGCCCACTTGGCGGCGATGGAGGCGGCGCGCTCGCTCAATGCCTTCGTGCTGGAAACGCCGGACCAGGCGCGCGCGATGGCAAAGGCCGCCGACGACGGCATCTCCAGGGGTGAGGGCCGCCCGCTTGCCGGCATTCCGCTCGGCATCAAGGACCTGTTTGCGACCAGGGACGTGCGTACCACGGCCTGCTCGAAGATCCTCGGCAATTTCGTGCCGACCTATGAGTCGACCATCACCTCGCAGCTCTGGCGCGACGGCGCCGTGATGCTCGGCAAGCTCAACAATGACGAGTTCGCGATGGGCTCGTCGAACGAGACCTCGTGCTTCGGCCCCGTCGCCAATCCCTGGCGGCGCGAGGGGAGTAACACCACGCTGGTGCCGGGCGGCTCGTCCGGCGGCTCGGCCTCTGCCGTCGCCGCGCTGCTCTGCATGGGCGCCACCGCGACCGACACCGGCGGCTCGATCCGACAGCCCGCGGCCTTCACCGCAACTGTCGGAGTCAAGCCGACCTACGGCCGCTGTTCGCGCTGGGGCATCGTCGCCTTTGCCTCATCGCTCGACCAGGCCGGCCCCATCGCCCGCACCAATCGTGATGCCGCGATCCTGCTGCGCTCGATGGCGGGCCATGATGCCAAGGACACGACCTCGGTCGATATCGCCGTACCCGATTACGAGGCCGCGATCGGCAAGTCCGTAAAGGGCATGAGGATCGGCATTCCCAAGGAGTATCGCCTCGACGGCATGCCGAACGAAATCGAGAAGCTCTGGAGCGATGGCGCGGCCTGGCTGAAGGCGGCCGGCGCCGAGCTCGTGGAGGTGTCGCTGCCGCACACCAAATACGCGCTGCCGGCCTATTACATCGTGGCGCCGGCGGAAGCCTCGTCCAATCTCGCCCGCTATGACGGCGTGCGCTACGGCCTGCGCACGCCTGGCCGATCCATCATCGATATGTACGAAAACACCCGCGCCGAGGGATTTGGCGCCGAGGTGCGCCGCCGCGTGATGATCGGCACCTATCTGCTCTCGGCCGGCTATTACGACGCCTATTATCTGCGCGCGCAAAAAGTGCGTACGCTGATCAAAAAGGATTTTGAAGACTGCTTCGCCAAGGGCGTCAACGCGATCCTGACGCCGGCGACGCCGTCGGCGGCGTTTGGTGTCGGCGAGAAGGGCGGCGCCGATCCCATCGAGATGTATCTCAACGACATCTTCACGGTCACCGTGAACATGGCGGGCCTGCCGGGCATCGCAGTTCCCGCCGGCAAGGATGCGCAGGGCCTGCCGCTCGGACTGCAGCTGATCGGACGTCCCTTCGATGAGGAGGCGCTGTTCTCGCTTGGCGAGGTGATCGAGCAGGCGGCCGGCCGCTTCACGGCGCCGAAATGGTGGTGAGCATGGCGGACTTCAAAGCCAGCCTCTCCGATGCCAAGCCCGCGGACGGGCTGAAGCCGCCGCTGGTCGCGCTGTGGTGGGCCGCGAAGGGCGACTGGGACGCCGCCCACAAGATCGTGCAGGACGAGAGTGACGCCAATTCCGCCTGGGTCCATGCCTATCTGCATCGCGTCGAGGGTGACCTTGGCAATGCCGGCTATTGGTATCGGAAGGCCGGCCAGCCGGTGGCCAAGGATTCACTCGAAGCCGAATGGGAGCGGATCGTCTCCGCGCTGATCTAAGGATTAACGGCAATGACGGCATTGAGCGGCAAGCTGATCAAGGGCGCAACCGGCGACTGGGAGGTCGTGATCGGCATGGAGGTGCATGCCCAGGTCACCTCCAACTCAAAACTGTTCTCCGGCGCCTCGACCGCCTTCGGCGGCGATCCCAACAGCCATGTTTCGCTGGTCGACGCGGCAATGCCGGGCATGCTGCCCGTGATCAACGAGGAATGCGTCCGGCAGGCCGTGCGCACAGGTCTCGGGCTCAACGCCAGGATCAACCTGCGCTCGGTGTTCGACCGCAAGAACTACTTTTTTCCGGACCTGCCGCAGGGCTATCAGATCAGCCAATACAAATCGCCGATCGTCGGCGAGGGCGAGGTGACGGTGGAACTCGAGGGCGGCAAGACCGCCACCATCGGCATCGAGCGGCTGCATCTGGAGCAGGATGCCGGCAAGTCGCTGCACGATCAGTCGCCGTCGATGTCCTTTGTCGACCTCAACCGTTCCGGCGTGGCGCTGATGGAGATCGTCTCCAAGCCCGACATCCGCGACGCCGAGCAGGCCAAGGCCTATGTGACCAAGCTGCGCTCGATCCTGCGCTATCTCGGCACCTGCGACGGCGACATGGAGAAGGGGTCCTTGCGCGCCGACGTCAACGTCTCCGTGCGCAAGCCGGGCGGCGATCTCGGCACCCGCTGCGAGATCAAGAACATGAACTCGATCACCTTCATCGGCGAGGCGATCGAGTACGAGGCGCGGCGCCAGATCGAGATCATCGAGGAGGGCGGGCAGATCGAGCAGGAAACCCGGCTCTATGACCCGAACAAGGGCGAGACGCGCTCGATGCGCTCCAAGGAGGAGGCGCACGACTACCGCTATTTCCCCGATCCCGACCTGCTGCCGCTGGAATTCTCGCAAAACTTCGTCGAGGAATTGAAGGCGAAGCTGCCGGAATTGCCGGACCAGAAGCGCTCGCGCTTTATCGCCGATCTTGCGCTCTCGCCCTATGATGCGAGTGTGCTGGTCGCGGAGCGCGAGAGCGCGGATTTCTACGAAACCGTGCTCGGCAGGCTCGCCAACCAGGCCCGCGACGGCAAGGTCGCGGCCAACTGGGTGATCAACGAGCTGTTCGGCCGCCTCAACAAGGAGGGGCGCACGATCACGGACTCGCCGGTGTCGGCCGTCCAGTTGGGCGCCATCGTCGACCTGATCGGCGAGGGCACCATCTCCGGCAAGATCGCGAAAGACCTGTTCGAGATCGTCTGGCAGGAGGGCGGTGATCCCCGCGCGCTCGTCGAGGCGCGCGGCATGAAGCAGGTCACGGATTTGGGAGCGATCGAGAAGGTGGTCGACGACATCATGTCGGCCAATCCCGACAAGGTCGCGCAGGCCAAAGAGAAGCCGCAACTCGTCGGCTGGTTCGTCGGCCAGGTGATGAAGTCGTCCGGCGGCAAGGCCAATCCGCAGGCGGTCAACGACCTCCTGAAGTCGAAGCTCGGCATCTGAAAGCGCGCTCGCGCGCGGCTCGATCCGTCTTCCTCATCGTCGATCGAACGAAAGCGTGTTGCGAATCACGCTCGCGCGATTCGCAACAGCGCTGCTATCGGCGGGCCGCGCGTGGGCGCGAAGCCCGTTAACGATGAAAATATTTTTCTTGCAAAAATCTGAGACTCGGAGTCCACGACAAGGCGGGTCGGCGGGCATCCGCTGTTCGCTCGCGCTTCGCTCACGTCGCGCGCACATCGCGAGCGATTTTAAAAAAGCGCTGAAACGCAGGCTTTTCCTGCAATCTTGACATTCGCCGACATCCGCGGTGTCGGCGTTTCTCGCATCGCGATTTCAGCACGTCGCGTTGTTGTCGCGACAGACGCCACGCGCGCGCTCGTTTCGCTGCGTCAACACTTCCTTAAGCGGGACGCTGTTTTTTTCGAAGCGTTGGTGTATTCGAGATGACGTGCATTTCAATTCCCGAGTGCACGCAACGACGAAGCCATCTCACTAACATTAGGAGGGCAACATGGCTAAGAAAGCTAAGAAGGCAAAGAAGGCGAAGAGCGCAGTGAAGAAGACTGCGAAGAAGACCCGCAAGGTCTCGAAGAAGAAGTAAATCTCGCCTGATCTGATTGCCGGCGACTTTTTGCCGGCACGTCATTAGAGCGACCCGGGGCGATCTCGTTTCAACCCGAACGGCTCTGAAGACGAAAAGAGGGTGTCGGCGAGACATCAGGTCAAACGGCTGGATCGAACTTCAAAAAGCGCTCGCGCTTCCAGAAGCCGGTCCGGCAGAAGAAACAAGTGTTCTTCGTTCGGTGCGGATCGCTAGAGGTCCGCAATTCCACAGGCCGCAACTCTGGCCGGTGGGATCTGGTCCTGACGTGTTCGCCGACGCCCTCGTTCAGCCGGAGCGGCCTGCTGCCGGCATTTTCCTTCTCCCAAATTCTTGTTATTGTCGCAGGCCGTCCGCGATCTCCTTGCGGACCGCATGCCGTTGCGCCGATGGTTATCGGTTTGCGAAAGGCGTACGGTAAACCGTTGGTGAGCTACGCGACAAATCCCCATTTTACGGGCGCTTCCTGAATTTCGCCCAGCGCGCGTGCTGCGCGCGTTTACATCCCGTTCATCGCGACGCTTAAACCGTCCTTCAAGTTTGATCGGCCATGATCGCCTCACAAGCCGGCAATCGGCGAGAGGCGTTTGACAGGTGGACGGGGCCGCGCGCGGGGGCGCAAGGCCAATAACAATAAGGGGAGGCGCAAGATGTTTCAGGGAACTTTCGATCTGGATACGGTGACGCCGGTGGAAACGGCAATTCCGGACGTGCTGTTCGAGCGCGGGCTTTACTGGGCGAGCGGCCGTTCCGGCGTCGTCAATCTTGTCGCCGCGCACAAATGGTTCAATCTCGCCGCGCTCAAGGGCCGGATCGACGCGATCGCCCTGCGCCGCGAGGTCGCCGAGCAGATGTCCGAGTTCGAGATCGCCACGGCCCAGCGTGAAGCCCGCACCTGGATGACCGCGCATTAAAGCACGATGACGTCAGGACGAACCGTCATCGCGCTTCGGCTCCTTGTCCGGGCGTGATCTCCGCGCAAACGCTTCGCGTTCATCGCAAGGGAAAACCGCTCACACTGTTTCGGATCAGGCCCCGGGCAACGACCGTTCTGACGATTCTGCCTGTCCTGTTGGTCGTCTCCGCCTGAAGACGGCGCAATATCCCAACGCGTTCGGTTTGAAGTTCAATGGTGTCAAGGAGCCGACGCTCTATTATCTTTCGGATCGGCAGTACGACAGCTATCGAGAGTTTGAGACGCTGAAGAATAGCGGCGTGGGCTTCACACTGGCGTTCGGTCTGCTGATTTGTTTGGGACGACATCAGCTCCTGGTGGCTACCAAGGGCGATGTGACGCCCCCGATGAGAGCTGGGAGGGAGATGCGAGCTTGGTGAGCCGAACCTTGCCGACCTAAATCGACAAAGCCTCCACTATCGTCACGCCACAATCGTCGCTGAACGCAAATGTTCGCCGTGACAGCATGCCTTCAAGAGGATGCCACCGGATGCTTTGGCGGGCTTGCCGCCTGCGGCTGCATCAAGGTCTGCAAGTGTCAGTTCGCATATTTGTTCCTTCGCGGACTGAGGCTGCTCAACGGCGTTGATATTGTTTAGCGGCTTAAGCATGGTGTTCCCCTGTTGCGAATTGCCGTTCTAAGTCCAACTGACGGTCTTCACCGCAACCAATTTGAACGTGAAAACCAGGAAGCCACCTGAAGCCGCAGCCATCTCCTGTTCGGTCAATTCGCGCAGCTTCGGGCAATCGGTGGGTTTCAACGGTTCGCTCTGCTCTATGCGATCCTGTGTCACAGCTGGTCTCCCTGGCGCAGTCTCGCGTAGCCCACAGACCACTGCGGGAGAGGCGAGGGGCCGCTAACGGCAGAGTGTCAGGTCACCCGATGCCTGCCGCCCACACAAATCCGGTTGCTACAAGCGTGGCGCTTGCGATGAAAAGCGCCGTTTCCAGCCGCGTCAGTGTCCAATCTCTACGCATTCTAGCGCCTCGATCGTTGGGACTGTCTCGAGCAGGATGTCTTCGATCAATTAACGAATGGTTAAGAATGTCCTCGGCCGCTTTGGAGGCGACCTTGGGGCGGCAAATGGGCGGTCACGCGAGAGCCCGTCGGCGGCCGCACGCTGTGATCGCGAGTCCGTGAGTCAGATCACGGTACTCTCGCTCAATGATTGCAGAATGCTCCGCGCGGGATGGTTAGTTGATCTTGCAACAGGAGATCAGCATGAATGGGATTGATGCAATCCGTTTTGAGCGCCACGAGCTTAACATCAACGGACTTGATGAAGCGAGCGGCGGATGGTGCCTGACTTCCCTCCTAGAGCAGGTGCAACGGCCAGTCACACTGATGCGTTAGAGGGCGTGGCAAACAAAGCCATCGCGGATCTCGGCGCTGGACTGAGCGGGTAGTTGGGCGCCCTCGGGTAACTTATCCTCCGTTTGAAGGGTCTACCGCCGACGTTCGCCCTTCACTGGCCTGCTGATCGGCACGTCGGTGCGACGTCGATATTTGCCTTCTCTTGGCCCGGTAGTACCAAGCCACATCTGCCGGCGGTCAGCCTATGCTGTGCGACTTGCCAAAGGAGAAATCGCGCGTTCCCATCTCATGCTCAGCCCAATCGTCGATGGCTGATTTGATCGCTATCGATCTGGTGCAAGCTTCATGCTGGCGCGCGTGAGGAAGAACGTGCTCGGCGCGATTGCACTCAAGGCGCGCTTCCGCCAGTCTAGTCCGCTCGGGCAGGGTCCGTTAAGAGCGATCTGGGCTTGACACGTAATAGAGTACGTCGCGTCGTCGCCCGACCAACCGCGAAATCATGCTGATGGCCTGGATCAGAAATATAACGGCTGTGATCTCGATGACCATTGCCAACGCCTCCGCAAAAAGCCGCAGGCATCTACGCGCTCTGCCATTGGCCGGGTTCGAAAATTCAGTATTTCTAAAATGTGTCCCAGCCCGGTGAAGTGAACTTTATGACCAGCTCGGAGGCGGCGTAAGTCGAAATGTGTAGTTCCGAAGCAGGAACAGAAATTGAGTTGCTAAACCGCAACAGCATCGGGAAATTGTAAGCGTTTCGGAAAACACGCAACGGAGGCTGGCGCAAAAAAACCCAAGCTTCGTGCGGCGAAGCTTGGGGTGGCGGCTACAGTGCATCCTCGGGGAAAGGTGTGGCGGCATAACATTGGAAAGTCGTGATCGGCGCCCCAGGCGACGGTTTCGGCGGCTTGGCCGACGCGGCTGGTGTGGACAGCGCATCGGGCTTCGTGCGCCGCGCCTCTAAAGTGACAGACCTCCAGCCCGCCCCGGTCCCTCTGGGCGGGTTCTTTTTTGCGCGCGTTCATGAACGCTTTGGTGTTGTAGGCATTTAGGCCCTAAGCGGTATTGTGGAGTGCGTTTGCGTTGACTCTGGGGTTCCATCTAACTAAGTTGAGGTACCTCTTGTGCATCCTTAAGTTGTTCATTGTGGTGACATTCGCCTAAAGCATTTTGCGCCCTAACATTCGTAGCACCTTTTGAATTGTGCCCTTTCATTAGTGTCCAGTAGAGCGGGGGAGTTTCAAATGCCTACGCTTCAAGAGCGCCTTGTATTCATCGCCGATGAGAAAGCAAATCTTGTCGCTCAGCTTCGCGAACTCGAGCGGCTGCGCGAGCAGGTTAGAAAAGCAGAACTATGGGAATTGCACCGCCAAACCATTGCCTCAGGCGGCTCGAATGTCAGTCTGCTTAGACCTCAATTCGAAGATCATCTCCTGATCTAATGGCTGGACTCGAGCTGCACGTTCGACATTAGTGCGTATATGGCCGGCGCTTGGCGCGCTCAACAGCTGTTGCTGGGTTGAGTCGCCTTAGCCGATCCTGAAGCTCGCTCTTTTCGGCAACCATTCGCTCTGTGAGCGTCGCGGCAAGGTCTTCAAATAGAAGCCACAGCTCGTCCGTTGGCATTGATTGAAAATCAACTCGGCTCTTCAACATTCCGCTGCCCCCCGACATTGTTGTCATCCAAGCGCAACCTGTGGGCGAAAGCAATTGCCTTCCACCAAAAAAGAGTACCACCGGTCTGTGGATAACTCAGGGCAGGGGGATGTTGTTTCGGGGACCCAATTCAGGCGTTAACCAAACGTATCCAATGGTATTATGCTCTTCATCAAACGCACCGCGCCTGGGTGAGGCCGGACATCCGGCAGCCCATTAACAATCGGCGCACGCAGCTGAGCGCATTCGAGACTTCTTGCAGCACCACGCGAGTTGATCGCTAAAGCGCGATGAGATTAGGTTAAATCGTCATCGCGCTTTAGCTCCTTGTTTGAGCATGATCTTTTCGGAAAACCGCTACACGCTTTTCGGGATCATGCGCTAGCGCCACTCGTCGCCGGCGATCGGCTGGCGGTGTTTGTCGAGGCGAGCAGCGGTCAGTATCGATAGTACCGAGGCCTGTTCTGAAATCGGGGCGGCACGGTCCCTGTCGGGTAACACTGGCCATCCCGGACGTCGAGATCAGCGCCGTTGCCGCAGGGCACGGGGTACCGGCCATCGCGGTACACGGGACCACCACCGTAATAGCCTCCACCGTAATAGCCTCGTCGAGCGGACTGCTCTTGCGGCGGCAATGCGCCATTGGGGTAGCACATGCCGTCTCGCGCGCTCAGGTCCCAACCATTGCCGCACGGCGGTGGGTGCACAGGAACGCCATACTGGATTCGCTGGACCAGCGACGTGTCTGGCCCTGGTGACGACGGAGACGCCACAGTGATCTGAGCGGCTAACGCCAGTCCGACAATGCTTGCGATCATTAGAGCCTCCCGAGTGCGAAGCCGAATATTAGGGAGGAAAGATCGAATGGCCGCTTAACGGCCCGTTCAGCGGGTGTTCAGTCCCGCGCTCCGGCGCCTCCTAATCCGGATGCCGATCGGGATCGCCGAACGAAAACGGATCATCGGGCCTTGGCGCCCGGTCCCGGCGTCGGCAGAGAGAGAGCACCCAAGCGGCCCCGACGCCGACATATCGCCGAGTCGCTTGAAGGGTGGGCTTAGATGTGGGTAAGAGTTGCCAGAACCGCAATTTTCTCGTTGATTTCGCGATATTTGGCGGAGACGGAGGGATTCGAACCCTCGATAGGCCTTTACAAGCCTATAACGGTTTAGCAAACCGCCGCCTTCAGCCACTCGGCCACGTCTCCCGTCAGGCCGATATGCCCGACCAAGCGCTGAGCCGCAAGCGTAGATCACGAGGTCGCACAGCTCGCCTGGCGGGCCGCGGCCGGCTCGCGCGCCGCCGCTTCCTTCCTGCGCGATTTCCCGTACCGGTATCGGATGTGTCGGTTCCGCTCCCTGAAGCAGGCGGCGAAAATTTCAACGACGGCAGCGTGTTTTTTGTGCAACACCCGACGAAAAGCGCGCTTAACCCCGCCTTTCCAAATGGTTGGCCGCCACCGCTCGTGGCGAGGCGCTGATGAGCCCGGGCCATTTCGACTTCGACAGCCTGCTCCCTATACGGCGACCGTAGTCTTCCAGGGCCGGATGGCGAAGCGCTGATCAGCGCGTCAAGAGCGAAGGCGAACGCGTCGGCGAATGCCCGTGACCGGCCGGCAGAGCTACTATTCCACCGCGCCGCGATGGAGGTCGGCCTCGATCTGCAGCTTGGTGCCGCCGCCGAAGCGGGCGCGGTAGACCTGCAGGTTTTCGATGATCCGCTGCACGTAGTTGCGGGTTTCCGAGAACGGGATCAACTCGACCCAGTCGACCGCATCCACCTTGGGATCGCGCGGATCGCCGTAGCGGTCGACCCATTTCTTCAGGCTGCCGCGGCCGGCATTATAGGCGGCAAAGGTCATGATGTAGGAGCCGCGGAAATCCTCCATCAGGCCGCCGAGCTCGGCCGCACCAAGGGCTGCGTTGTAGGCCGAGTCGGTCTTCATCCGGCCGACATCGAAGGGCACGCCGGCCCGCTTGCAGACGAAGCGTCCGGCATCGGGCGTCACCTGCATCAGCCCGTAGGCCTGCGCCGGCGAGACATCGCCCGGGTTGAACTGGCTTTCCTGCCGCGCGATCGCGAACAACACGCTCTTTTCCACGTCGGGCCCGATCGGGCTGTAATGCGGAATGCCAGTCACGGGGTAGGCGTAGAAATCAAACGGCATGCCGCGGTTGAGCGCGGCCTTGCCGGCCAGGATCATGCCGCGCGCGTAACCATAGCGCGCCGTCAGCTCGCCAAGCCCCATGATCGCGTCCGCATCGCCGTTCTCGCCGACATCGGCAAAGATCGGGATCGCGATCTCGCGCTCGTCGAGGTCGAAGAGCAGTTGCACGGCGCGGACGACTTCCAGCCGTTCGACGCCGCGCGAGCGCGGCACATCGTTGAGCTCGAGCTGCGGCAGCCTGAGCTTGGCGCGCGCCAATTGGCCGTAATAGCTCGTCGATTGTTCGGCCGCCGAGGCGTAGAAGGTGCGCGCCTCCTGCTCGCGGCCCATCGCCTCCGCTGCACGGCCCTTCCAGTAGCCGGCGCGCGCCAGTGTCGTCGGATTGACGCTGCCGGCGCCGATGCGGGCAAAATGCTGGGCGGCGGTGGAGGGATCGTTGAGGAAGCGCAGCGCGATCCAGCCCGCGGTGAACTCCTGCTCGGTCTTGTAGATGTCCCGGGTGGGCAGGGCCGCATCCCGCGCGATCAGGTAGGCGGTCTTGTATTCGCCGAGATCGATCATCTTGCGCGAAATCAGCCGCCGCTCGATCCACCACTCGTTCAGATTATAGAGGCGGGCCGGGTCGCGCGGGGCACCTCAGCATGAGCTGGGCGGCCTCGGGGTATTTCTCCTCGCGGCGAAGCTGCTGGATCTTCGCAAAGACATAGCCGGTGTCGCCGTGCAATTCGTGCGGCACGGCTTCCAGCAGGCTTTTTGCGTTGGCCGCTTTCCGCACCGAGGCGAGGCGCGCCTTGACCAGCGCGACATAACCTGCGCCGAGGCGTTTGGCGGCCCGCATGGCGGCGGCCTCGTTCTCGGTGGTGTAGGCGAACGCATCCATCCGCGCCTTCTGGTCGCCGGCGCTGAGCAGCGGGCCGAACTTCTCGAGGGCTGCGCTCTCGGTATCTTCCGACATCGGATCGGAGCGCCAGGCCTCGCGTACCAGGCGCTCTGCATTGCCGCGATCGCCTCGCGCCAGCATCGCCTTGGCAAGCGCGAGCCGTCCCTTGGCCGAGATCGGCGTTTCGTTCTCGAACCACGACCACACCGCGGAATCCTCGCGGCTATCGTCCCACAGCGCCGCCTCCAGCCGCCGGCGGAAGAAAGTCTGCGACGGCCAGCTTGGATTGGCGGACATGAAGGCGCGGTAGCGCTCGACGGTGGCGTTGTTGTTGTCGCTGCGCAGGATCAGCCATTCCGCGAGCTTCCTCGCGACGGGATCGGAGATCGTCGCCTCGGCCTGGGTCGCGTCGTCGGGACGGTGCTTGCGCACCAATTCGATAACATTCTCGAGCGTGTTGAGATCCTCTTTCGAGGTCGCCGATGTCGCGGCGACTGCCGCCGGCGCAACCGATTTGCGCGTGGGGACCGGCGCGGCCGCGCGCTGGCGGGCAGGAGGCGCGGGGGCCGCGACGGACGGCGGCAGCGAAGGCGACACCATTTCTCGCGCCGGTGCGGTCGTGGCCGCCGGCGCGACGGTTGGCGGGACCGCGCTGTGCGCGACCGGCCGCGCCTTTGGCAGTGGAACTCTGTGTTTCGCCGGAGCGGAGCCCGCATGCTTCGCTGCAGGGGAGTCCGCCGGTTTCACCGGAGATGAGGCCTTCTGCTTCGCTGATGCGGAAGCCGCTTGTTTCGCCGGAGCGGAAGCTGCCGGTGCGCAATAAGCCAAAGCCAGCGTCAGGGCCGCCGACAGGACCGTCGACAACGCCGACGATTGCAATGCTCTCGCGCGGACAAGCGGGCTCACGGCATTCCTTCGCTGCGAATCAATTGACTGAATCTGACTGTAACCGCCGATAAAATACTAAATGCAATGCGGCCCAGGCTGGATTTTTGCGCCGCCACCGCGGCGAAATCGCGGCCAGACCGGAGCGAGTTACCTGCGACTTCCGGAGGAAGGGAAGGGCTGCGGCCCTTTCGCGGGGGCACCAGACCCGATATGAATGACCCTTCAAAGGTCGGTCAAGCCGCAAACCAGCGTTTGGGAGGAGTTCCATGGCAGCCAAGACGAAATTCCGGGGGTCCTTCACGGCCTTGGTCACGCCGTTCAAGAACGGCTCGCTCGAACGAGGCGGCCTTTCGTTCGCTGGTGAACTGGCAGATCGCGGAAGGCACCCACGGCCTCGTCCCGGTCGGCACGACCGGCGAAAGCCCGACCTTGAGCCATGACGAGCACAAGCACGTGGTCGAATGGTGCGTCGAGGAAGTGAAGGGCCGCGTCCCCGTGATCGCCGGCGCCGGCTCCAATTCAACGAAGGAAGCGATCGAGCTTGCCGAACATGCCGAGAAGGCCGGCGCCAACGCGGTGCTGGTGGTTACGCCCTACTACAACAAGCCGACCCAGGAGGGCATGTACCAGCACTTCAAGGCGATCAACGACGCGATCGGAATCCCGATCATCATCTACAACATCCCGCCGCGCTCGGTGATCGACATGTCGGTCGACACCATGAAGCGGTTGTGGGAGCTGAAGAACATCGCGGGCGTCAAGGATGCGACCGCGAGCATGGTGCGGGTGTCGCAGCAGCGGGCCGCGATGGGCGAGGATTTCAACCAGCTCTCGGGCGAGGATGCGACCGTGCTGGGCTACATGGCCCATGGCGGCCATGGCTGCATTTCCGTGACGTCGAACGTCGCGCCGCGGCTCTGCTCGGATTTCCACATCGCCTGGCAGAAGGGCGACGTCAAGGCGGCGCTCGCGCTGCACGACAAGCTGATGCCGCTGCACAACAATCTCTTCATCGAGTCCAATCCTGCGCCGATCAAATATGCGATGTCGCTGCTCGGCAAGATGGATGAAAAGCTCCGCCTTCCAATGGTGCCGGTATCCGAGCCCACGCGCGTTGCCGTGCGCGGCGCCATGGTGCATGCCGGCCTGATCAACTGAGCCGGCCGGGCCTTTCGTCATCCAGGTAGCGAAGGGATTCGTCCATGCTGAAGGAATTTCGCGAGTTCGCCATGAAGGGCAATGTCGTCGACCTCGCGGTCGGCGTCATCATCGGTGCTGCGTTCGGCGCCATCGTCACCTCGCTGGTGGGCGACGTCATCATGCCGATCATCGGCGCGATCACCGGCGGCCTCGACTTCTCGAACTACTTCCTGCCGCTGGCGAAGTCGGTGACGGCCACCAATCTGGCGGATGCCAAGAAGCAGGGCGCGGTGCTCGCCTACGGCAGCTTCATCACACTGACCCTGAATTTCATGATCATCGCCTTCGTGCTGTTCATCGTCATCCGGCTCATGAACCAGCTCAAGCGCCGCGAGGAGGCGAAGTCGGCCGAGCCGCCGAAGCCGTCAGCCGAGGTCGTGCTGCTGACCGAGATCCGCGACCTCTTGAAAAAAGCCTAGTGCCACCGATCTCAGGGGAAAGGGGCACTGGTTGTGGCTGACAAGAACGAACGCGCGATCAAGGTCGTCGCGGAAAACCGCAAGGCGCGCTTCAATTACGCGATCGAGGACACGGTCGAGGCCGGGCATTGCGCTGACCGGCACCGAGGTCAAGTCGATCCGCGGCGGCAAGAGCACGATCGCGGAATCCTATGCCGATTCCAAGAACGGCGAGATCTGGCTGATCAACGCCAATATCCCGGAATATCTGCAGGCCAACCGCTTCAATCACGTGCCGAAGCGGCCGCGCAAGCTGCTGCTGCACAAAAAGCAGATCAACAAATTGATCGGCGCGGTCGATCGCGAGGGGATGACGCTGATCCCGCTCAAGCTATATTTCAACGAGCGCGGACGAGCGAAGCTGCTGCTCGCGATCGCCAAGGGCAAGAAGCTGCACGACAAGCGCGAAAGCGAGAAGAAGCGCGACTGGAGCCGCGAAAAGGGCCGCCTGCTGCGCGCGCGGGGATGAACGAAGCGCGTCATTGCGAGCGAAGGCGGAAGCAATGCATGCTCGCAAGGAAAGGTGGATTGCTATCGCGCGCAAGTCGCTTCTCGCAATGACGATGGATGGAGCTTGGACGATGAACCAAAGAAACCTGCTTGAAGTCGACTGGAGCAAGATCCCGGCGCCGGCGGACGACGGCGCCGCGGCTCATCTTGAAGGCATGGCCGTTCCGCCGATCGCGCTGAGGGCTACCGACGACACGATGGCGACGCTGTCGGCGCTGAAGGGGCGCACCGTGGTGTTCGCCTATCCCCGCACCGGCGAGCCCGGCAAGATCGCTCTCGTCGACGACTGGGACATGATCCCGGGCGCGCGGGGCTGCACGCCGCAGACCTGCTCGTTCCGCGATCTCTTTGCCGAACTGAAGGCCGCAGGTGCTGCGCACGTGTTCGGCCTGTCGACTCAGAGCAATGCCTACCAGACCGAGATGGCGTCTCGCCTGCATCTGCCGTTCGCGGTGCTGTCGGATGAAGAGCTCGAGCTGACCCGCGCGCTCAGGCTGCCGACTATGGAAGTGGCGGGGCTGACGCTGATCAAGCGGCTCGCGCTTGTCATCGACGACGCGCGCATCCGCCACGTGTTCTATCCGGTGTTTCCGCCGGACCGGAATGCGGGCGACGTACTGGAATGGCTGAAGGACAATCAAGCCAGATCGTAGGAATCGTGGGGTGGGTTAGCGAAGGCGTAACCCACCACGGCTTCGCGAAGAGGAATTGGTGGGTTACGCCTTCGGCCTAACCACCCTACAGAGTTCCTAATCCAGCTCCGCCTTCACTTTCGCAAACACCGCGCGAAACATCTCGGCCGTCAGCACGCCGGTGTTGGTGTTGTAACGCGAGCAGTGATAGCTGTCGTAGAGCTTCAGGCGCCCGGCCTGATGGACGGCGCCGTGCGCGAACGGCGCTGCGGCGCCGCGTAATTTCAGGACCTTCAGCAGCGTATCATGCGCCACGCGGCCAAGCGCCACGATGGCGCGCAAGCGCGGCATGGCGTCGATGGTCGCGGCCAGGAACGGCCGGCAAGCATTGATCTCGGCGGGCAGCGGCTTGTTCTGCGGCGGCACGCAGCGCACCGCGTTGCTGATCCGGCAATCGACAAGCTGCAGGCCATCGTCGGGCCGCGCCTGATACCGGCCCTTGGCAAAGCCATATTCCAGCAACGTCGCGTAGAGCAGATCGCCGGCATAATCGCCGGTGAAAGGACGGCCGGTGCGGTTGGCGCCTTGCATTCCCGGCGCGAGGCCGACGATCAGGAGCCTTGCGGTCGCATCGCCAAAGGACGCGACCGGCGCGTTGAACCAGGCCGGCTCCTTCTTGCGCGTCTGCGCGCGAAACTCCGCAAGCCGCGGGCAGAGCGGGCAATCGCGACCGGGTTCGGCAGGGGGCAGGGCGGCGCCGGACTCGCCGGCAGCCGTACTATTCCTAATCGTCGAAATCGTCGTCACCGCCCCGAGGTGCCATCGTGGTTGCACGCTGCAGGAATTGCGGCGCGTGATGGCGCTCGCGTGGCTCGCGGGGGGCCGGACGCTCCGACGGATCGCGGCCGAGCTTCGACTGCAATTCGACGAGATCGGTGAACACGTCCGCCTGGCGCCGCAGCTCGTCGGCGATCATCGGCGGCTGGCTCGAGATCGTCGAGATCACGGTGACGCGAACGCCGCGGCGCTGCACGGCTTCCACCAGCGAGCGGAAATCGCCGTCGCCGGAGAACAGCACCATCTGGTCGATATGTTCGGCGAGCTCCATCGCATCCACGGCGAGCTCGATGTCCATATTGCCCTTCACCTTGCGGCGGCCGGAGGCGTCGATGAACTCCTTCGTCGCCTTGGTGACCACGGTGTATCCGTTGTAGTCGAGCCAATCGATCAACGGACGAATCGAGGAGTATTCCTGATCTTCGATAATCGCCGTGTAGTAGAAAGCGCGGAGTAATGTTCCGCGGCCTTGGAATTCCTTGAGCAGCCGCTTGTAGTCGATGTCGAAGCCTAGCGTCTTGGCGGTTGCGTAAAGGTTGGCCCCATCGATGAAGAGCGCAATTTTATTGGTGGAAGGTGACATTCGTTGCTCGCGTTATGTTGATCTGCTTTTCTTGGCGCGGCGGCAGCGGATCCCGCGCATTTCCAGTCGCTGCCGAAGCTCCAGAGCGGATTGGTCCCGGACAGACGCTACCGCAAATTTGGAGAGAAGGGGGCAAAAAAGGTATTTTCTTACAACGCAATGAAGCGTTTTGTTGGCCGGCGCCATTTGCGGCCGCCAGCACCCACCCCTTTGTGGTTCCCGGCGCGGGGGTTAGCAGAGCGGTCTGCTCACGCCAAATCACAAATTTCGCCTTGCACAAATCCCAGCCCCCCTATAACTAGCCTCCATAATCACCAATTCCAGCCCTTAATAGTGGAGTGACAGCCGATGGCACGCGTCACCGTCGAAGATTGCATTGACAAGGTCGACAACCGGTTCGACCTCGTCCTGTTGGCTGCCCACCGTGCCCGCATGATCTCGTCCGGCTCGCAACTTACGATTGATCGGGATAATGACAAAAATCCGGTCGTGTCGCTGCGCGAAATCGCCGATTCGACGATTTCTCCGGAAGATTTGCGTGAGGAGCTGGTCCATTCCCTGCAAAAATTCGTCGAGGTCGACGAGCCCGAGCCGGATACCGTGCCTTTGATCGGTTCGGCCGGCGCCAGCGTCGATGCCGACGATACCGAGATCGCTGTCGAGCGCATGACCGAGGAGGAGCTGCTCAAGGGCCTCGAGGGCCTGGCGCCCCCGGAGGAACAGCCGGAAGAAGACGAATAGGCGAACGCAAATTTCATTTACCAAAGGCCCGGACATCGATCCGGGCCTTTGCTTTTGCTGCCGTTTTTGTGGTTACCTTGTGCCTCTCGCTCCCTGTGGACGAAGCCCAAGGCGATCTTTCGATTTTTTCGGAGGGCGGCCGAATTGGCATTACACTAAGCTCGTCCAAAGTGACGTCGTTTAGGCAGAAGGCAGTGATTCGATGGCGGTTCGACGCCGGAACCCACCCCAGATGCAGGCCGCGGCCGACCCGGTCGCCGTGGCCAATTCTGTTGCGGCCCGGCCCGCCAAGTCGCCGCGCCCGCGGATGATGCGACAATATGACCTCGTCGAACGCGTCCGCTCCTACAATCCGAACACCAACGAGGACCTGCTCAACCGCGCCTACGTCTACGCGATGAAGGCGCATGGCTCGCAGATCCGGGCCTCCGGCGATCCCTATTTCTCGCACCCCCTGGAAGTGGCGGCGATCCTGACCGACCTGAAGCTCGATGACGCCACCATCGTCGCAGCCCTCCTGCACGACACGATCGAGGATACCGAGGCCACCCGCGCCGAAATCGACCAGATTTTCGGTCACGAGATCGGCGCGCTGGTCGACGGGCTGACCAAATTGAAGCGGCTGGAACTGGTATCGCGCGAGGCCAAGCAGGCCGAGAACTTGCGCAAGCTGCTCCTGGCCATCTCCGACGATGTGCGTGTGCTCCTAATCAAGCTCGCGGATCGGTTGCATAACATGCGAACCCTCGAGTTCGTGCCGGAAGCGTCCCGGCGGCGAATCGCCGAGGAAACACTCGACATCTACGGGCCGCTGGCGGGCCGCATGGGCATGCAGGAGATGCGGGAGGAGCTGGAGGATCTGTCCTTCCGTACCCTCGATCCCGAAGCCTATGGGGTGGTGAAGCACCGGCTCGAGGCGCTCGCCGAGCGCAACCGCAACCTGATCGGGGAAATCGAAAGCCAGCTTTCGAAGAATCTCCGCAAGAATGGGCTGACCGCCCAAGTCTATGGCCGGCGCAAGCAGCCGTTTTCGATCTGGACCAAGATGGAGCGCAAATCGGTCGGCTTCGAGCAATTGTCCGACATCTTCGCCTTTCGCGTCGTCATGCCTGATGTCGAAGCCTGCTACCGCGCGCTCGGCGTGGTGCATACCACCTGGCCGGTCGTGCCCGGGCGGTTCAAGGACTACATCTCGACGCCGAAGCAGAACGATTACCGCTCGATCCACACCACCGTGATCGGGCCCGGCAACCAGCGCGTCGAGCTGCAGATCCGCACCGTGGAGATGCATCAGATCGCCGAGTTCGGCATCGCCGCGCACGCCTTCTACAAGGATGGCGTGGGATCGCCGACCGAGCTTCTGAAGCGCGAATCCAACGCCTTTGCCTGGCTGCGCCGCACTGTCGGCATCCTTTCCGACAGCGCCAATCCCGAAGAGTTCCTGGAGCACACCAAGCTCGAACTGTTCCACGACCAGGTGTTCTGCTTTACCCCGAAGGGCAAGCTGATCGCGCTGCCGCGCCATGCCAATGTGATCGATTTCGCCTATGCGGTGCATACCGAGCTCGGCAACAGCGCGGTCGGCTGCAAGATCAACGGCAAGTTCGCGCCGCTCTCCTCCGAATTGCAGAACGGCGACGAGGTCGAGGTGTTGACCTCGGAGGCGCAATCGGCGCCGCCGTCGGCCTGGGAATCTCTCGCGGTGACCGGCAAGGCGCGGGCGGCGATCCGGCGCGCGACGCGCGCGGCCGTGCGCGATCAATATGCGGGCCTGGGCCGGCGCATCGTCGAGCGCCTGTTCGAGCGCGCCAAGATCGAATATGCCGACGACAAGCTGAAGGGCGCGCTGCCGCGGCTGGCGCGCGCCTCGATCGAGGACGTCATGGCTGCCGTCGGCCGCGGCGAGATGAAGGCCTCCGACGTCGCGCGCGCGATGTATCCGGACTACAAGGAAGAGCGCGTCGCGCGCTTTGGCGCGGCCCCCCGAAAGAGCAGCCTCGCGGTCAAGCTCAAGCTGAAATCGCCGCCCGATCCGCAGCGCAACCCGTCCGCGATCCCGATCCGCGGCATCAATTCCGACCTGCCGGTGAAATTCGCGCCGAACGGCGGCGCGGTGCCGGGCGACCGCATCGTCGGCATCGTCACGCCCGGCGAGGGGATCACGATCTATCCGATCCAGTCGCCGGCGCTGAAGGATTTCGAGGAGGAGCCGGAGCGCTGGCTCGACGTGCGCTGGGACGTCGACGAATCGACGCCGCAGCGTTTCCCGGCGCGTATCCTGGTCGACAATGTCAACGAGCCCGGCAGCCTCGCCCAGGTCGCGACCGTGATCGCCGAGCATGACGGCAATATCGACAATATCAGCATGTCGCGCCGATCGCCCGATTTCACCGAGCTCACCATCGATCTCGAGGTCTATGACCTCAAGCATCTCAGCGCTATTATCGCCCAGTTGCGCGCCAAGGCCGTCGTCGCACGGGTCGAACGCGTCAATGGCTGATTGATTCGTCGTTGGCGGGCAAAAGCGCGAAGCGCGTCTTTTGCGACTTGACCCGGCAACCCATCCTTTTCAAAGAAGATGGATGCGCGGGTCGAGCCCGCGCATGACGATTGGAGTTCTGGTTTCAAGAGTCGAAAGTATGTCAAAAGCTCCCCCGCTGCGCCTTGGCGTCAACGTCGACCACGTCGCGACCCTGCGTAACGCCCGCGCCGGGCACCGGCCCGATCCCGTCCGCGCCGCGCAGGCCGCGATCGAGGCCGGCGCCGACGGCATCACCGCGCATCTGCGCGAGGATCGCCGCCACATCCGCGACGAGGACATGGCGCGGTTGAAGGCGGAGATTTCAAAGCCGTTGAATTTCGAGATGGCGGCGACCGCAGACATGCTGCGGATTTCGCTTGCGACCAGGCCGCATGCGGTATGCCTGGTGCCGGAGCGGCGCGAGGAATTGACCACCGAGGGCGGGCTCGACGTCGTCGGCCAACACAACGCGTTGGCCCCTTTCATCGCCAAGCTGAACGACGCCGGCATCCGCGTGTCGCTGTTCATCGCCGCCGAGCCGCGCCAGATCGAGATGGCGGCGCAGTTGCGCGCGCCGGTGATCGAAATCCATACCGGCGCCTGGTGCGATGCCGTGGTCGACGGCCACAAGGACAAGGCGGAGATCGAGTGGAAGCGCATCATCGCCGGCGCGAGGCTCGCGCGCTCGGCCGGCCTGGAAGTCCATGCCGGTCATGGCCTTGATTATGCGACGGCTGAAACCATCGCCGCCTTGCCCGAGATCGTCGAGCTCAACATTGGCTATTACATGATTGGGGAAGCGATCTTCGTGGGGCTCGGCGAGACGGTACGGACCATGCGCGCCGCGATGGACCGGGGCCGGGCGCGCGCATGATTATCGGCATCGGCAACGACCTGATCGACATCCGCCGCGTCGCCAAGGTGATCGAGCGCCATGGCGAACGCTTCCTCGACCGCATCTTCACCGAGGCCGAGCGCGCCAAGGCGGAGCGCCGTGCCAGGAACGAAAAGATGGTGGTGGCGACCTACGCCAAGCGCTTTGCGGCCAAGGAGGCCTGTTCCAAGGCGCTGGGCACCGGGATCCGGCGCGGGGTCTGGTGGCGCGACATGGGCGTGATCAACCTGCCGGGTGGCCGGCCGAGCATGCTGCTGACGGGTGGGGCGCTCGCCCGGTTGCAGGCGCTGACCCCGGACGGACTGGAGGCGCGCATCGACCTCACCATCACCGATGACTGGCCGATCGCGCAGGCGTTCGTCATCATTTCGGCGGTTACCCCTGCGACATCCCGGACGGCTTCGGATCGCTCTGGGTAAAAACTAAAAAATCATGATATTTCAATGAGTTGTGAAGTTTTGATGGAGCGGTTTGTTGCGCCTGTGCGAACAAACGTCTAAAACCGCCCGCAAGCTCGATCCGGCACAGGCGATTCCGGTTTGCGCCGGGATTGGCTTTCACTATCAGAATCAGGACCGATTCACGAAAACCGCGAAGCGGAGCGCTGTTCGCGTGCGGAGCATATTCTGCCGCCGCGTGGGCACGACTTTTAAAATTGGGAAAGCAATGAGTGTGACATCCCGGGAAAAAACCACCGCCTCCTCGGAGGGCTATCGCGTCGTCATCCATGCCCTCCTGATCGCACTGGTGATTCGCACGTTCCTGTTCCAGCCTTTCAACATTCCGTCCGGATCGATGAAGGCGACGCTCCTGGTCGGCGATTATCTGTTCGTGTCGAAATATTCCTATGGCTATAGCCCGTTCTCGATCCCGTGGACGCCGCCGCTGCCGTCGCTGTTCTCGGGCCGCGTCTTCGGCTCCGAGCCCAATCGCGGCGATATCGTGGTGTTCCGCCTGCCCAAGGAAGAATCGACCGACTACATCAAGCGCGTGATCGGCCTGCCGGGCGACCGCATCCAGATGAAGGACGGGCTGCTTTACATCAACGACAAGCCGGTCGAGCGCGAGCGGCTCAGCGATTTTATCGGTGAGGACCCTTGCGGCTCGGAAGCGACCGCCCGGGTGAAGCGCTGGAAGGAGACCCTGCCGAACGGCGTCAGCTACGAGACGCTCGACTGCGTCGACAACGGATTCTACGACAACACCATCGAATACGTGGTGCCACCGGGCCATTTCTTCATGATGGGCGACAACCGCGACAACTCCACCGACAGCCGCGTGCAGTCGGCGGTCGGCTATGTCCCGTTCCAGAACATCATCGGCCGCGCCCAGGTCATCTTCTACTCCATCGGCGAAGGTGAGCATGTCTGGGCGATCTGGCGCTGGCCGTATTCGGTGCGCTGGAACCGTTTGTTCAAATTGGTGCGATGAACGACGATACCGCTGATATCCTGGCCGATGCGATCGCTGCCGATGCGAGCGAAAAGCCCGCGCCTGCGCGCAAGAAGGCGCGGAAGAAGCGCGCCAAGTCGTCCGCGAAGGCGTCCGCCAAGGCCGCGGCGTCCGCGACCGAAGCGCGCATCGGGCACAAATTCGCCGATCCAGCTCTGCTGATGACGGCGATGACGCATGTCTCCGCGCTGAAGCCGACGCGCAAGCGCGGCGAGAGCTATCAGCGCCTGGAGTTTCTGGGCGATCACGTGCTCGGGCTGATCGTCTCGGACATGCTCTACCGCAGTTTTCCGAACGCCGATGAAGGCGAGATGTCGAAGCGGCTTGCCGATCTCGTGCGCAAGGAAAGCTGCGCCGACGTCGCCAAGTCGCTCGGGCTCGCCGAGGACATCAAGCTGGGCGCGGTCGGCGCGGGTGCCGGCGCGCGCTTGCGAAAATCGGTGCTCGGCGACATCTGCGAGGCGGTGATCGGCGCGGTGTTCCTCGACGGCGGCTATGCGGCGGCCAAGGAATTCGTCGAGCGCAACTGGACCGAGCGGATGCGCAAGCCGCGGCAGCCGTTGCGCGATCCCAAGACCGTGTTGCAGGAATGGGCGCAGGGCAAGGGCCTGCCGACGCCGGTCTATCGCGAGGTCGAGCGCACCGGGCCGCATCACGATCCGCAGTTCCGCGTCGCGGTCGACCTGCCCGGCCTGGCGTCGGCCGAAGGCGTCGGGGGCAGCAAGCGCGCGGCCGAGAAGGTCGCTGCGTCCGTCATGATTGAGCGCGAAGGCGTCGCCGGCGGCAGCAATGATTGACGCGGGCACGGGCACGCGCTGCGGCTTTGTCGCCCTGATCGGCGCGCCCAATGTCGGCAAGTCGACGCTGGTCAACGCGCTGGTCGGCTCCAAGGTCACCATCGTCTCGCGCAAGGTGCAGACCACCCGCGCGCTGATCCGCGGCATCGTCATCGACAACAACGCGCAGATCATCCTGGTCGACACGCCCGGCATTTTCTCGCCGAAGCGCCGGCTCGACCGCGCCATGGTCTCGACCGCCTGGAGCGGGGCGCATGACGCCGATCTCGTCTGCGTGCTGCTCGACGCCAAAGCGGGGCTGGACGAGGAGGCCGACGGAATCCTCACGAAAGTCGCGGGCGTCGGTCACCAGAAGATTCTGGTGCTGAACAAGATCGATCTGGTGCCGCGCGAGAAGCTGCTGGCGCTGGCCAAGGCCGCGAACGAGCGGCTGACTTTCGCGAGAACCTTCATGGTGTCGGCGCTCTCCGGCGACGGCGTCGACGATCTCCGCCATACACTGGGTGAAATGGTGCCGGCGGGGCCGTTCCTCTATCCCGAAGACCAGATGTCGGACGCGCCGATGCGGCAGCTCGCGGCCGAAATCACCCGCGAAAAGATCTACCGGAAACTGCACCAGGAATTGCCCTATCAGTCGACCGTCGAGACCGACAGCTGGACCGAGCGCAAGGATAATTCGGTGCGCATCGAGCAGACGATCTTTGTCGAACGCGAAAGCCAGCGCAAGATCGTGCTCGGCAAGGGCGGCGCCGCCATCAAGGCAATCGGCGCGGAGGCGCGCAAGGAGATCGCGGAGATCCTCGGCGTTGGCGTGCATCTGTTCCTGTTCGTGAAAGTGCGCGAGAACTGGGGCGACGATCCCGATCGCTACCGCCAAATGGGACTCGAGTTCCCAAAAGAGTAAGAGCTGGTTATGAACCTGCCCAGGAACGTGTTTCGCTTCGAAGTGCTGCTCTACGCCTCGCTGATACTGGACGCGTTGTCGGTCGCGGTGCAGGACCGCACGCCGACCGCCGAGGTGACGGAGCGGATGATCATGACTTCCACGCTGCTCGGCGGCGGCATGATCCTGTTGCTGCTTTATTTCGTCCGGCTTGCCGCGCGCCAGCGCAAGAACTGGCCGCGCTGGGTGCTGGTTGCGGCGCTGGTGCTGTCGATCGTCTCGCTGTTCCTGACGATCGGCGAGAGGGGCCTCGAGCTCGACAGCTTCATCGAGATCGTCTCCTGCGCGCTGACCGCGGCCGGGCTCTATTATTCCTTCACCGGCGACGCCCAGGGCTGGTTCAACGCGTGATGGGTGCGTGGGTCGCGTTAGCGCGAGCGTAACCCGCCGCCGGAGTTTTCGGTGACCAATTGACGGATTACGCTGCACTAATCCGCCCTGCATGCTACGTTTTCAACCATGGAATGGACCGACGAAGGCATCGTGCTGGGCGTGCGGAGGCATGGCGAATCCTCGGCCATTGTCGAGCTCTTGACCCGCGACCACGGGCGCCATCTCGGGCTGGTGCGCGGCGGGGCCGGTTCGAGAATGCGGCCGCTGCTGCAGCCCGGCAACGGCGTGCGCGCGGTGTGGCGGGCGCGGCTCGATGAGCATCTCGGCACCTATGCGATCGAGGGAATGCGGCTGCGCGCCGCGACGCTGCTGGCGTCGCCGCATGCGGTCTACGGCGTGACCCATCTGGCGGCGCTGGCGCGGCTGTTGCCCGAGCGCGATCCGCATGAAGATATTTTCGAGATGCTTGAACGCACGCTCGACGATTTCGACGATGCCGGCGGGGCCGCGGTGCATTTGGTGCGCTTCGAACTGGCGATGCTGGGCGAGCTCGGGTTCGGCCTGGACCTGGAAAATTGCGCCGCGACCGGCGAGACCACCGATCTCGTCTACGTCTCGCCGAAATCCGGCGGCGCGGTGTCGCGCACGGCCGGCGAGCCCTGGCGCGACCGCCTGTTGAGGTTGCCGCCGTTCCTGCGCCAGAGCGAGGAGGGCGCGGGCGGCTGGTCCGACCAGGACCTGCAGGACGGCTTCCAGCTCACCGGCATGTTCCTGCTCCGCCATGTGCTGGAGCCGCGCGGTCAGGGCCATTCCGACGCGCGCGACGGCTTCATCAATGCGGTGATCCGCCAGCGCGTCAGGCTCCGCATCGCCTCGTCGTGAGGCGGCCGGCGCGGCCGCCATCTTCGCAACGGTTCCGCAACGCGCGACGGCCGGGTTCCATCCGGTAAGGTTGACGGCGCGGGGGTAAGGTTTACGGGGGCTCCTGTTAAAAGCCGGCCGAATTAATTTGCGTGTGCATATCGAGTCAGGTTCTTTGCAAGTGTTAATGCACTTTCAGGGGGCACTATGTTGATCCGCGTACTCGGCGCCGCCGCGCTGAGCCTGGTTTTTTCATCCTTCCATTCACCCGCAAGCGCGGGAGCCATGCAGCGGATGTCCTGCAGCGTGGTCCGGTTCTACGTGGCGAAATATTCGGCATCGGCCGCGGAGTCGTATGCGCGCAGCCATGGCGCCACCGATGCCCAGATCGAGGCCGCACGGCGTTGCCTGAAGGATGCGCCCACACAAACCGTGGAAGCGGCGCGCTGGTCGATGCAATAGCGGTCCAGCGATCGGCCGCCCGGGTCCGGCCCGTGTGCCACGCTGCAAAATTTCCCCAACCTTGCCATCTTTTCGAGCGGGTGGGCGTGCCACGCTCCGGCTGTGAGTTGAGTGGTATCGCGTGGGGGAGTAGCGCCATGGACATGGATCTCCAGGCCAAGGCTGAAAAATGCGAGGGCAAGGCCGCCAAATACAAGGAAGCGGCGCTCAAGGCGGCTGAAGGCGCCCAGCGGACCATGTACGAGGTGCTGGCCGGCTATTATGGCGGACTGGCGACGGATTTCCGCCAGGCCATTGAAAAGCGCAAGGCCGCGTAACTTCCGGGCGTTACCGCGCTTTATTCGATTATTTCATCCTCGCGCAGCAGGATCGACGTCGGCACGGTGACGCCGAGCTGGCTTGCGGTCTTCATCTTGACGACAAGCTGACAGCGCGAGGGCCGCTCGACCGGCAAGGTCGCCGGTTGCTCGCCGCCGAGGATCTTGGCGACGACGCCGCCGACTTGCGAAAACAGGTCGATCAGGTTGGTGCCGTAGGCCATCAACCGGCGGGCCCGATCCCCTCATAGGCAAATCCGATTTGCACCGGCTTGGCCACGGGCTCGGCCCGCATCCGGGCGCATCACAGCAATATTGATCGCTATCGCATGCTGCTTACGACCAACCTGTCCGACCTCGAACGCCAGTTTATCGAGCGTCGCCTCGTCGAGGAGCAACAAGCGGCCGAAGAGCTGGCCACGCGGCGTAGGCTCCAGTCATGACCCGCGACGGCTGGCTGTTCGATCTCCGCGTGCGGCCGAGGCGATTGGTGTGTTGCTGCTGTCGCCGGCACCATGTCGGCACCGTTCGCGGCGGCCAATTCGCAAAGGGTCAAAGAGAGCTTGCGCGCGAATTACTTCCCGCCTTCGCTGTCAAGCGGCTTGATCTTAATGTTGCGGAACTTCACAACGGCGCCGTGGTCCTGCAAGCCGATGTGGCCCTCGCGCCTGAAGTCCTTGAGGGCGGTGTTGAACTTGTTCTTGGTGCCGTCGGGGTTCTTGCCCGCCTCGGTCCAGCGGTCGAGGTCGGCGTCTATGATTGGCTCGTCGTTCATGACGACATTGATCTGCGGCCCCCGGGCGGTGATGACGAGGTGGTTCCAGCCGTCCTTGTTCGAGGCCTCCTTGGTCGGCGCGAGGGCGTCGTAGAGGGCCCCGCAGCTGTGCTTATTGGGGAAAAACCTCGCCGGCCGCTCGATCTGAATCTCCAAGCCGGTCTGGACGTTGTCGGTTGGCTTGTCGGTGCGGATGAAGACGCCACTGTTGCCGGTGGTCTGAAACTCGAGATCGAGGATGAAGTCGCCGAAGCGGTCCCTGGTCCACAGGTCACCGGCCGGCTCCTTGCGGATGAGGGCGCCGTCCTCTGCGACCCAGCCCTTGCCCGGCTGCTGGCCCGCGGCAGAGGTCCAGCCGGCCAGGTCGGTGCCCTTGAAGAGGGCGCGCCAGCCGCCCTCCTTCGGGTGCGCGGCCCCGGCAGCGGCGAAGAAGATGGCGAGGACGAGTGTGCGGAGTCCGGGCATGGCGTCGCCCCTTACAAGCGCGTCGACGAACCAGGCTCACCCCCTGCAACCTGCGCTAGATGCAACAATTGGAGATCAGGATGAACATGATCAGCGATAATCGCGAACTGAGCGCGATGAACGCCGCCACGTCCGTGGTCACTGCGCGCAGCGTGTAGTTTAATCCTGTTCCGTTTAAGGTTAAACCGAAGCTTTCTGTGCATCGCCTCAACCCTCCTCATGTTCCGGCAACGGGACCCACTTTCCGCCGCTGTTGTTGCTGTGGCGGAACATCCAGGTGGCCCCGCGCATTTTTCCGAATTTTTCCGAAGGACTGGCTGTTCCGGGTGCGGCGCATTGACGGCCGCGCCTGTGGTGTTCATCATCCTTGGCCGCGCGGTCGCCTACTACGTAGTGTGCTAACCTGTGGAGTAGCAACCATGATCAAGAACGTCGTAACCGGATGTGTCGTCGTGGTTTTGATTTTCATGGTCTTGCTTGCCTACGCCCAGAAACATGAAGGGTGCGTGCGCGGGCACACGATCATTACCCATGAGCCCTGCGGATCAGTCACGCATTCAATATAACGCCTGGGGACTTCGCGGCTGCCGGGGACGGTGGACGAGGTGATGGAGCAGGTGCGTGCCCAGCTCGGAGACGCAGATGCGGCCCTGGCCGCGAGCCTGGCCGAGCGTGTGCGAGGCTGCTGGCAGCGGCGGCTGGAGATTATTGAACTCGTTGAAACAGCGGCAGAAGATTATCCAGAGTGAGAATAGGAAGCCGAACTAGAAAGTGGCCGACCTTTCTTCGCGGCCATGGTTTCCCTCGATGATGGTGACGACGCGCGGGTAGCGCTGGTCCTGATCGGTCATGACGATGTCCTCAACCATCGTGACGACGCTCGCGCCGATCGCCGCGTCGTGCAAGCCGAATACGGCGACAATCGCGCCCCAATGTTCGGCGCGAGCGTCGAGATCGGTCATAGTACAGGCGTTGGTCGGCCAGCCCGGAATGTCCGCTTTCGATGCCGGAGCGGACGGGGGTATAGCGAGGACCGACTTCCGCCTTTTTGACCCAATTCGGACTAACGGCGACGTCTCCTTGCGCGCCGCTGTCAGCGGCACAGCCGTTCCGTGCTCCAGATATTGGTATGCGGATTAAGGCGGCAGAAGGAATTAGTCGGTTCGCTGATTAACCAAATGGCCAATGAGCCGGTGCTGCATGCTCCCTTCTTCGCCCCAGCTATCCGCCCCTGCGAAGGCTTCGCATTCCAGGAGCTGGTTTTTTATCAGGCTCCTCCCATTCCGCCGCCCACATCATGTGCTGCGTCCGCGAGACCGCCGCCGAACAATAACCCCGCTCCTTCTTTTCGGCATTCTCCCAGAACCAGTGCATGCAGCCCTGTCCGAGGCAGAAATCTCCACGATAACGCATTTCGCGCGCGTACCACGGAAAGTACTTCCACAAGAATTGCCATCTAGCCCAGTCCCGGTATGTCCACCGCCCGCGCTGACCGACCTTCATGACGCACATCCGCATCCGGGCTTCACTATGCGGTAACATTCCGCGCATGTCGAAAATTCTCCCATTTCGCCCGACGCAACCGGCGTCGCAATAGGGATTGTCGGTCAATTCTGCGGTGAATCTTTGACGGCCGACCATTCCTCGCCCCGTATGCTTTAATTTCCGCAATTTGGAGCCGGATTCTGCATGCAAGTCCCTGGGCGGTCTCGCGCATCGCGACATTTCGCCAAGATGCGGGATTTGATGAGCTATTGGAGCATAGCGAACATGGCCAGACTTGCTGCGGGCTCGACCCGGTAGCGATGGCCCATCACGGACATACCGCGTGCCCCCTCAGATGTCTGTTGCCGGTGGATAAACGGACATCGCCGCGCGTCCCGGCATGACCATAAGTCACTTATGCGAGGGTAGGGGCGAGCGTGGCGGGCGTTTTCACCTGCCCTGTCGGCGTGTCGAGGAGGAGAAGGTCGTCGGCATCGCGCACGGCGGCCTCCAATGCGACACGGGCGAGCCGATCATCGCCGAGCTACAGGCGGCTGGCGTAACGAGCCTGACGGGCATTGCAGCGGGCTTGAACAGAAGGGCATCCCGACTGCGCGCGGCGGCGCCTGGAGCGCGACGCAGGTCGGGCGCGTGCTCGATCGCCTCTGATCGATCATCATCGCGCCGTACTCCCCCGGTGGGGGCCGCTAATGGCGCGGGGCTTGGAAGAGTTGGAGGACTGCAACGAAGGCCAATGCCAAGCCGAGGCCCACGGCGACATCGAAGCCTGAAATACCCACCACGGGTTCCTGATGTACGTGATCGTGTGTGGCTTGCCCTACAGTGACCGGCTCCGCCGCAGGTTTCGGAGGCGTCGGTTGCGCTGGAGCGGCTGGCTGCGATGCCTCGGGTTGCGCTGGGGGCGCTGGCTGCAGTGCCTCTGGTTGCGCTGGAGGCGGCGCTGGCAGCGACGCCTGGGATTGCACTGAAGGCGCTGGCAGCAACGCATAGCTGGAATAATCGTTGTGGAGCACGGCACACTTGCCGCTCCTCCAATCTGTGTTGATGCCGGCATGGGGCTTACACGGCGGCAGTTGCACAGCTAGTCGAGCAGGCCGGTGCGTGAACGTCACCCGAGGTGGCGGACAATCATCGAACCAATCATAGCCCCAATCGTATTGGGGCGGCCGCACATATAGGCGCGACATCACGACCTCCCCAGCAACGCAGAAGCACCCGGGTAACAAATTCAACGACGGCTCGTTCCAGTGGAAATCGGACTCGATGTCGGCGCGGTGGCGCGCGCCCGGCTCCGGGGCGGGGAACTGGGTCCGGAAGGAGGCCGGAGGGCCGCATATGGATTGGGACTCGCATCTCGCGCCGTCTGCGTTTGGAACCGAAACATTTTCTCGCCTAAATGATTTACTCCCGGGGCCTCGGAAGGCGCGAGGCATTCATGCACTCTCTCTCGGCGAGCGACGTGTTCCTTACGGTCGCGATCATGAGCGTCACTTTCCTGACCGAGGTCGGGTTTTTCATTTTGATTGGAATGCTTTGAAAGCAACGCGCCATCCCATGGCGCGCGGAGCCAGGCTTCGCGCTCCTCCGCCGTCGTCAGGATCACCCGGCATCGCCTTCGGGTGGATCGGCTCGACCACCGCGTTCGGCGACGTGGTCAGAAACCCATAGACCAGGTGGGGGCCGGGGACCGGCTTCGACTTGGTGCCTCGGTCGCCTTTGAACTCAGTCCAAATGCCGGCAAATGTGAACAGCGGTCGGCTGTCGTCGAGCACGAACCAGACCACGTCTTTCAGCTTTGTTTCAGGATTTCGTTCTGGCGCATACTCGGCGAAGCTGTTCGCGGGCACCAGGCAACGGTTCTCCGGCTTTCGCCAGCCGCGCCAGTGCGGTGATGACGTGTTGCGGATGTTGGTGACAGGCTGACCGCCCGTTCTCGGCGGGGCGGCATGCCCCATCGCATTAGAACCATTTCCTCGGCGTCGCCGACGTTGCGGACCACGGGCGCGGGATAGTCCGGGAAGACGCCGGGCATCGGCGCGAGGTTGGCGACATAACGGTTCATGCGCCGGAAGAGGGCGGCGATGGCGGCTTGATTGGTCGTGATGCTGTAGAGATTGCACATTAATTTGCTTTCACGGATCGGCGGTTGGCTTCATCCGAACAACCAGCGGATGCCATAGCAGCGCCCGGATGATGAGCGGCGCTGCGATCCCCAGGGGTAACAGCCAATAGGTGAAGTGAGGAAGTTCCTTCCAGATCGGCAACTGTTTTCCGTTGTCCACATAGAACGCGATCAACATGATGACGTAGGATAGGCTCATCCCGGTAATGTGCAGCCTGATCCAATTCGGCCAACGAAATTGAAGCGCCGAGCGACCGAACCACGCGCACCCAAATGAGGAAGCCCCCAGGATGAACAGGTGATAGTTCTCGGACCAGCGCATGATCGAAAGAAAGGTTGCTGACACAAAAAGCGCCAGCAAGCACCAGAAGTAGAACGTACCAAAACTCGAATGCCGCCCCCAACCCTTTCGGGACAACAAGGCGCTCGCGCCAGCGACAACGCACGCGATCCCGAGCGGGATATGTACCCCGATCACAGCAGCAAGAAAGGCGGGGTCTGTTGAAGGAATGACAATGCCGCCAACCGTGGTCGCTTCTCCGTCCATCGGACCACACCTCGGTCTATCTCTCGCCCGGCCACCATGTCGACGGCGGATCGCTTGCGGAAATCTTCGTCGGGCGCAGGGCCACGAGATGGCTGCGCTTGTATGGATAGCCCCTGAACCGCGAACAATCCCGGCAACGCATGCGGCGCTCCAGTTCATGGATCGGCGTCGTCTTCGGCCGGCGGATGATGTCGAGCGCCACGGTCTGGTTCGTGTCGCAGCCGAGGCAGCGGACCTCCAAATAGCAAGCGTTGAGAGCCTCGCCCAAGGTTGGCGACGGCTGCGCCGGCCACTTGAAGGCGAGCATGCGCTTGTTCCAAGCCTCGCACGGATAGCCGGTCGGCCTGCTTCCGGGCCTTGGTGGCCCGCTCTGCCGCCGCACGCACGGAAGCGCCATAGACGGTCTCTCGCGATCTGGTTCCCATGGCCGGGCATCAAAGCGCGGCCATAGCGGGCGCGCAAATTATCAATCCCTTGGGGATCGGACCCGCGCTGAGCTACCGGGCGTCGCGGTGTGGAAACCCCTGTTGTGCCACCTTTCCAAGCTGGCACCAGGATCGCGGCGGCGGGTCCGGGCGTGCATGGCCCATGATTGCGCTGGCCGGGGCTAAGTGAAGCCTTGAGAGGGGTGTATATTGTATAAGGTGTAGCTCCGAATCGCTTTTGGGAAACGATTTGGGAAACTCCCAAAAACCCAATGGGAAACCATTGAAAGTAAAGGCCTTATGGGAAAAGCACTGATTCCGCCTGAACCGGCCGAGGTTCACGAGGTCCCGCTGCGCGAGGCGCTGGAAGAGCGCTATCTCGCCTATGCGCTCTCGACCATCATGCATCGCGCGCTGCCGGATGCGCGCGACGGGTTGAAGCCGGTGCACCGGCGCATCCTTTACGGCATGCGCCTGCTCAATCTCAATCCGGGTGCTGCGTTCAAGAAATCCGCAAAGATCGTCGGCGACGTGATGGGCTCGTTCCATCCGCATGGCGACCAGGCGATCTACGACGCCATGGTGCGTCTGGCGCAGGATTTCTCCTCGCGTTACCCGCTGGTCGACGGCCAGGGCAATTTCGGCAATATCGACGGCGATAACCCGGCCGCCTACCGTTACACCGAAGCGCGCATGACCGATGTCGCGCGGCTGCTGCTCGAAGGCATCGACGAGGACGGCGTCGAGTTCAAGGCCAATTATGACGGCCAGACGAAAGAGCCGGTGGTGTTGCCGGGCGGCTTTCCGAATTTGCTCGCCAACGGCTCGCAGGGCATCGCGGTCGGCATGGCGACCTCGATCCCGCCGCACAACGCCGCCGAACTCTGCGACGCCGCGCTGCACCTGATCGACAAGCCCGAAGCCAAGTCGAAGTCGCTTCTGAAATGGGTCAAGGGCCCGGATTTCCCGACCGGCGGCATCATCGTCAACTCCAAGGAGTCGATTGCGGAGGCCTACGTCACCGGCCGCGGCTCGTTCCGCACCCGTGCCAGATGGGTGCAGGAAGAGGGCTCCCGCGGCACCTGGGTGATCGTCATCACCGAAATCCCGTGGCTGGTGCAGAAGTCGCGGCTGGTCGAGAAGATCGCCGAGCTTCTGAACGAGAAGAAGCTGCCGCTGGTCGGCGACGTCCGCGATGAATCGGCGGAAGACGTCCGCCTCGTCATCGAGCCGAAGTCGCGCACGGTCGATCCCGAACTGATGATGGAATCGCTGTTCCGGCTCACCGAGCTCGAAAGCCGGATCTCGCTGAATCTCAACGTGCTGATCAAGGGCAAGATACCCAAGGTCGTGGGCCTCGCCGAGTGCCTGCGCGAATGGCTCGACCATCTGCGCGACGTGCTGATCCGCCGCTCCAACTACCGCAAGAGCCAGATCGAGCACCGGCTGGAAGTGCTCGGCGGCTATCTGATCGCCTATCTCAACATCGACAAGGTGATCAAGATCATCCGCACCGAGGACGAGCCGAAGCCCGTGCTGATCAAGACGTTCAAGCTCACGGAGATCCAGGCCGATTCCATCCTCAACATGCGTCTGCGCAATTTGCGCAAGCTCGAGGAAATGGAGATCAAGACCGAGGACAAGAATCTTCGCGGCGAGTTGAAGGGCATCAAGGGGCTGCTTGGCTCCGAAACCGAGCAATGGGCCAAGGTCGGCGAGCAGGTGAGGAAGGTCCGCGACCTGTTCGGGCCGAAGACGCCGCTCGGCAAGCGCCGGACCACCTTTGCCGACGCGCCCGAGCACGATCTTGCCGCGATCGAGGAGGCCTTTGTCGAGCGCGAGCCGGTCACGGTCGTCGTGTCGGAAAAGGGCTGGGTGCGGACGATGAAGGGGCACATGTCCGATCTCTCGGGACTGCAGTTCAAGACCGACGACAAGCTCGACCAGGCCTTCTTCGCCGAAAGCACCTCGAAGCTCCTGCTGTTCGCCACCAACGGCAAATTCTATTCGCTCGATGTTGCGAAGCTGCCGGGCGGCCGCGGCCATGGCGAGCCGATCCGCATGTTCGTCGACATGGACCAGGACGCGGCGATCGTCTCGCTGTTCGTCAACAAGGGCGGCCGCAAGTTCCTGATCGCGAGTACGGAAGGGCAGGGTTTTGTCGTCAATGAGGACGAGTGCGTCGGCAATACCCGCAAGGGCAAGCAGGTCCTGAACGTGAAGATGCCGGCCGAAGGCAAGGCGATCACAGTCGTCTCCGGCGACATGGTTGCCGTGATCGGCACCAACCACAAGATGGTGGTGTTCGGCCTCGATCAGGTGCCGGAGATGGCGCGCGGCCGCGGCGTGCGGTTGCAGAAATACACCAGCGCCTCGCTGTCGGACGTCACGACCTTCGATTCCAAGGAAGGCCTCGCCTGGAAGGACGGCGCCGGTCGCGACCAGAGCATGAGCATGAAGGAATTGGCCGATTGGCGCGGCAACCGCGCCGATGCCGGCCGGCTCGCGCACGGCCTGCCCAAGTCGAACAAGTTCGGCAAGCCGGTGGAGTAGCCGCCGCGCCGATTCCGGACGCGGTGCAGCGCACGTCGCGCTGCTCCGCAGACCGGGCCCACGCATCTGTCCTTGGGATCGGCTGCGCACCGCTTTCGCGATGCGCAACGTGCGCGGAACGCCGAACGATCGGCGTAACAAAATTTGCGCCGTCAGGCACCGTTTCCCAGCGAGGCAGCGGCAGCCACGATGCCGACTGCGCCACCGGGATTCATGCTGTCGACCATGGCCGGCGGCACGCCGATGTGGCGAATCTCGACCGAGAGCACGGACACTCCCCATTCCGCCGTCTTGCATCCCGCCTTTCCCGTCGGCGGCGGGCCGATCCCGGAAGAGCTGATCGCGGTCGGCCTCTGAGCGGGCGCCGGCCGTCAATGTGATAGTATTCATTTTTCAAGGCGCTATATCGCGGGTGAACAGCCTTGAACACTCTCGGAGGTCATCCGATGCATTCCAATTCCCTCGATCGCTGGACGCACGATCACGTCTTCCTCGGCGAGAAGCACGAGCGGAACGAGCGCCGCACCTGGTTCGTCGTCGCGCTGACCGTCGTCATGATGGTCGCGGAGATCGCCGCCGGGTCGATCTTCGGCTCGATGGCGCTGCTCGCCGACGGCTGGCACATGGGCACCCATGCCGCGGCTCTCGGCATCGCCGGCGGGGCTTACCTGTTCGCGCGGCGGCACAAGGGCAATGCCCGCTTTTCCTTCGGCACCGGCAAGTTCGGCGATCTCGCCGCTTTTTCCAGCGCGCTCATCCTCGGGGTCATCGCGGTCGAGATCGCCTATGAGAGCGTGTTGCGGTTGATCTCGCCGGTTCCGATCGGTTATGGCGAATCGATCGCGGTGGCCGTCCTCGGGCTGATCGTCAATGTCGTCAGCGCTTTCCTGCTGCGCGACAGCCATGACCACCATCACGGCCATGGCCATGCGCATGATCACGACCACGACCACGATCACGACCATCACGATCACGGACATGCCCGCCATCACCGCGACAACAACTTCCGCGCCGCCTATGTGCATGTGCTGGCGGACGCGGCGACCTCCGTGCTTGCGATCGCGGCGCTGACGCTCGCGATGCATACCGGATGGGTGTGGGCCGATCCGGCGGTAGGTCTCATCGGCAGCGTCGTGATCGCAAGCTGGGCCTATACGCTGATCAGAGATGCCGGCTCGGTGCTGCTCGATGTCAGCGTTATCGACCAGAAGCTGGAACGCACCATTCGCGCGCGGCTCGAGGCCGGCGAGGACCGCATCACCGATCTTCATGTCTGGCAGGTCGGTCCCGGTCATTGCGCGGCCGTCATCTCGCTGGTGTCGGGCAGCCCGCTGCAGCCCGCGATCTACAAGGAGCGGCTGCGCGACCTCAAGGCGCTGAGCCATGTGACGGTCGAAGTCGAACACTGTCCGCATCGCTAGAGCATGATCCGTAAAAGCGTGTAGCGGTTTTCCCTCGCGGCAAACGCGGAGCATTTGCGTGGAGATCATGCTCAAACATGGGCCAAAGCGCGGTGACGATTTGTCGTCGTCGCGCGTTAGTTTTCGCGATGTTCTTAAGTCGTTCGCCGTCAAGATTTGACGGAATTGTCGGCAAGTGCATTCTCGGCGGATGTTCAGGAATTGCCGACTGGCTCGCATGAGCGACGGCCACTTTTGTTTTGTGCGGGATCTCGGCCTCGTGAAGGGTGGGAAGGGCATGAAGCACCACGAGGTGATCGTCGACTTCAACCGCCGTGGAATGGTGGAGTTCTTCAAGCGTGCGTTTGCGCGACCGCAGCAGGACGCCTCGACCGAGGAACGCGGCTATCAGGTCCAGCTGCGGGAGCCGTCCCGATAGGCATCAATCTTTCCTGACAGCCTGCGTTTCCGTACCCGGCGGATCCGGCCTGAGATAAACGATCAGGCAGCAGATGCAGATTCCAAGCCCGGCCATCGGATATTTCAGCGCGACGACCGCGGCCAGCGCGAACAGGCACAGGGTCGTGATCGAGCGGATGTGCATGATCCGGCGGCTCCTCGGAGGCACCGAGTCGATCGGAGCCGTCTTCATCAGCTCCCATATCAGCGCGACGTAGGTCGTGTTGACCAGGAAGAACACCGCCGCATAGAAGGCGACCGGTTGCGGCGCGAGCCGGCTCACCGCCATCCACGCGGTGGACAGCGGAAGCAGGGAGATCGCAAACAGGTGTGCAAAGTTGAACCACAACAGGCTCGGCGTCGTCTCGTCGGCGTAGCGCAGGAGATAGTGGTGATTGGCCCAGACGATCGCGATGAAGAGATAACTCACCGCATAACTCAGCCAGGTGGGCCAGAGCTGCAGTAGCGCCTTGAAGGTCGCTTCCTCCGGCGGCCTCAGTTCCAGCACGAGCACGGTGATGAGGACGGCGAACACGGCGTCGGAGAAGGCGTTCAGTCGCTCGGGTGTCGCACCGCGAAGCACGGACATTTGCATCACCCCTTTGTCTCTGCGAGCAAGATCCAAAATATCATGATGTCGTCGCGGCGCCCAAGAGGCTTGGGTAGGCTTGGGTGGGCTTGGGCGGGCTTGGGTGGGCTTGGGTGTCATTCGGACGTTTGGAACCTCTGGCCTGCATCAGCGTGCGACCCCGCGAAATCGCCATCGACGGAGAATGTGATAGCCTTTGGCGTGCTCGCCCGATGTGAGGACACCGCATGCCCGCCGATCCCGTGCAGACCTATCGTGCCTTCGCCTACAACAATGCCTGGGCCAATCATCGCCTGCTGACCGCCTGCGCCGCGCTTGACCAGTTGGAGTTCGAAGCCGCGCGGACCGGCTTCTTTCCGAGCCTGCAGGCGACGCTGAACCACATCCATGTCATCGACCTCTTTTATGTCGACGCGCTGGAGGGCGGCTGGCTCGGGCCGAAGGCGTGGGAAAATCCCGTTCCGTATCCGACAATCGCTGCACTGATGCCGGCGCAGGCCGTGATCGACCGGCGTTTGATAGCTGTGTGCGATGCGCTGACGCCCGCACGCCTCGACGACATCGTGAAAGTCAACCGCGACACGCAAGTGCAGACCGAGCGGCGCGATCGCCTTCTCATGCATCTCTTTCAGCATGATATCCATCATCGCGGCCAGGCGCACGCCATGCTCTCCGGCACGCGCATTACACCGCCGCAGCTCGATGAATTCTTCGCGGCCGGCGAAGCGCCGCTCAGGGCGCCTGAGTTCAAAAATCTGGGATGGACGGAAGCAACGATCTGGGGCGATCGCGTGTGAGCGATCGATTGGCGCTGGGGGCTCGACATGAATGCATTCGCTGCCGCGGGCGCGGGCTTTCTGCTCGCCGTGTTGTGGTTCGACCTGATGTTCGACGTGCAGACGCGAAAATCTGCTGCCAACCCACTGCCAAATGAAGTGCTGGCATCGATCTCGGCCTATTACCGGCGTGTCACCACCGAAGCTTATCCGATGAATCGCCTGGTCGCGCTGGTGATGCTGCTGACACTTGCTGTCATCGTCATCGAGATCATCAGCGGTGAATATGCATGGTGGATCGGTTGGGGATCTCTATTGCTTGCAGGCAGCGGATTTGTGCCTACGATGATGCGGACCGTTCCCAATGCACGCCGCCTGGGAGCGGCGACAGGCACGGCGGAAGAGCAGACGAGATTGGCGCGCGCGGTGTGCCGCGATCACATCTTCAGCTTTGCGCGCATGAGCTTGGTGCTCGTGCTGCAACTGGTGGTGCGGTGAACCATGCGGCGAGGGACGGGGGCATCCGGTGGGCGAGTGGATCGGCGTTGCCATTGCGCTGTTGTCGAGCTGCCTTGGCGGCACGGCGGCCGCGATCACGCGCTATCTCGTCGGCGGCGCCGACCCGATCGCGCTCGCGGTGCTGCGCTGGGGCATCGGCTTTGTCTGCCTGCTGCCGGCTGCACTATTGTTGAAGGCGCGATGGCCGGCGCGCCGCGATCTGCCGGCGGTCGCGTTCCTCGGCGTGTGTTTCTTCGGCCTGTTCTTCATCCTCTATAATCTCGCGATCTCGTTTACGACTGCGGCGCGCGCCAGTCTTGCGCTTGCAACACTTCCGTTGTCCACGATGGTGGTGGCGTCAATCCTCGGCGTCGAGAAATTGACGTTTCGCAAGACGCTCGGCGTCTGCATCGCCGTGCTCGGCGTTGCCGCCGCGCTCGCCGCGGGGCTGTCGGCCGCCCCGGAAGGCGCGTGGCGCGGCGAATTGATCATGCTGGCGGCGGTGTTCTGCATGGCCTTCTACAACGTGCTGTCGCGCCCGTTCATGCAGCGCTCCAGCGCGCTCGGTTTCCTCACGGTCGGCATGGGCGCCGGCGCCGCCGTGCTGGTGACCGTGGGGTTATTCACCGGCAGCATCGCCGCGTTGAAAAGCTTTGGCACGCCGCAATGGATCGCCGGCATCTATCTTGGCGTCGGCGGCGGCGCGGCGGCCTTCATCCTCTGGGTGCTGGCGCTGGAGCGGGCGACGCCGACCCGCGTCGCGAACACCATGACCGTCAACCCGATCGCGGCCGCCTTGCTCGCGACCCAGCTCGTCGGCGAGCCGATCACGCCGAACCTGGTGCTCGGCCTGATCGCCGTCTTTGCCGGCATCTGGATCGCGACCTCCGAAATCAAAAAGGCGTAAGGCGCCGGACGCAAGCGCATGGTGCGGTGTTAATATCCCTGCGTCCGGGCGTTGCGGGTGCGACAGGGAGAAAAACAACATGAAAAAAGCTGCGGGATTTGCGGCTGCGCTGCTGGCGGGGTCGTTGTTGACGATATCGGCCGCGCAGGCCGGCGTCGAAAAGCTCTACATCCTCAATTGCGGCGAGGGCATCGCCGGCGACATCTCGCGCTGGTCGCCCGGCGTCAACGAGGGCCAGTCGATGGACTTCGTCGACAACTGCTATCTCATCAAGCACAGCCAGGGCTGGTTCCTGTGGGACACCGGAATTCCCGACGCGGTGGCGGCGATGCCGAACGGCCTCGCTCCGGCGGATCCCAAGTCCGTCACCTGGAAGCGGCCGAAGACGCTCGCCTCGCAACTCGAGCAGCTCGGCGTCAAGCCGTCCGACATCAAGGCCATGGCGGTCTCCCATACCCATCCCGACCATATCGGCAATGTCGAGATGTTCCCGACTGCCATGCTCTATGTGCAGAAGGCCGAATACGCCTGGCCCGCCGCCGACAACAAGCCGCGTTTCAAGCCCGAGCATCCCGTGACCCAGCTCGAAGGCGACCACGACGTGTTCGGCGACGGCAGCGTGACCATCCTGTCGACGCCCGGGCATACGCCGGGCCATCAGTCGCTCAAGGTGAAGCTGCCCAGGACCGGCGAGATCGTGCTCTCCGGCGACGCCGCCCATTTCAAGAGCAATTGGGAAAACCGCCGCGTGCCCGTCAACAACACCAGCAAGGAGCAAACGGTCGCCTCAATGGAGAAGATTTCCGGCGTGCTGGAAAAGGACAAGGCGCAGCTCTGGATCAACCACGACAAGGCGCAGCGCGACAGCCTGAAGATGGCGCCGGAGTTTTACGAATAAGGCTAACGCTGCGGCGTCGAGACCGGCGGCGGATTGGCGTTGCCGGTCCGCTTCGGGTTCAAGGTGCCCGCAAGAAACGAGATGCCCCAGACCAGGATCAGGGCGAGCACATAGACCACATAAACTTGCGGGCGCGTGGTCGCCCATTTCCAGAGCCCGCGGAGGCCGCGCTCGGGGTTGCTGTTGTCGTTCATGGGCCGGTTGTGCGCGAATTGGACCGCGAAGGGAAGAGCATTTTGCTGGCGCTCAAGCGGGCGATTTCTCGCGCAACAGCAGCAATGCCGCCATCGCCGCAAGGCTGAGCGCGGAAGACACGATCAGAACACGGCTTCCCATCGCATCGATCAGGAAGCCGAACAGCAGAGGCGCGACCGCCTGCGCCATCCGCGCCGGCGCGCCGATCAGGCCGAGCCGGTAGCCGTAATTCTTCGGGCCGAAGATCGCGAGCGGCAGCGTGCCGCGCGCGATCGTGATCACGCCGTTGCCCGCGCCGTGGAAGATCGCAAAGATGCTTGCGGCGCCGCCGCCGGTCAGCGCGAGGATGGCCGCGCCGAGCGGATGCGTCAGGCAGGCGAGGCGGGCCGAGATGATCGGATGGTAGCCGCTTCAGGAAGCTTGCCTCCATCATCCGGGCAAAAACCTGCGCGGGACCGATCAGCGCGCCGGCGGCGATCGCCTCGACGCGAGTTGCGCCGGCTGCTTCCAAAATGCGCGGGAAATGCGCCGCCATCGCGCTCGTGACGATCCAGGCCAAGGCAAAGGCGAGCGCCAGCAGCACCATGGTGCGGTCGATCGGAATATGCGGCTTGGAGTCGGCTTGCGCCGCCGCCTTCGCAGTCGGCACGGGCGGCAGCATCAGAATGTTGAGCGGCAGGCCGATCACGATATGCGCCGCCGCCCAGGCGAGACAGGTATCGCGCCAGCCGAAATGGGCGAGCCCATAGGCCGTCAGCGGCCAGCCGACGGTGGAAGCAAAGCCCGCGATCAGGGTGATGCCGGTGATCGGGCCGCGCGCGGCCTCGCCATAGATGCGCCCGAGCGCGCCAAAGGCCGCGTCATAGAGGCCATAGCCCATACCGATGCCGAGCAGGACCCAGGCCGCGATCAGCATGGGAATGGAGTAGGTGAAGCCGAGCAAGGCAAGGCCGCCCGCGAGCGTCAGATTCGAGATCGAGAGCACCGGCCGGCCGCCGACCCGGTCGATCTGCCGCCCGATGCGCGGGCCGAGCAGGCCGGCGATCACAAGCGCGCCGGAATAGGCGCCAAAGATCCAGTTCGCGGAGATGCCGAGATCATGCGCCATCGGATCGGCCAGGATGGCCGGCAGATAGACGCTGGAGGCCCAGGCGAGCGTCTGGGTGGTGCCGAGCGCCAGGATGACGGGAAGGCGGCGCCCACTCATGCGTGAGGCGCCATCATGTTGGTTTGCCGCATTTGCCCGCCATTTGCGCGTCCGACTCGGGGGCCGTCAAGCACAGGGGCCTGAAGCTTCCGCCCATCGCGATTGCGCGGCATAATGGAGTATGGAACTTTCCTCCCGTATCGACCTGATGAACTGGCTGGTCGGCCAGGGTCTCACCGGCCTTCCCGAACCGGATCTGATCCGCGGTTTTTGCGAGCGCTGCTGCGCCGGCGGGCTCGAATTGTCGCGCGGCCTTGCCTTTATCGATACGTTGCACCCGATCTATGAGGGGCGCGGCTTCCGCTGGAACGACCGGCCCAGCAACGAGGGCGACACGTTCGAATACAGGTCGTCCGCCGACGGCGATGCCGCGAAGAACTGGCGGCGTTCGGCCTTCCATCACATGATGGAAAACGGTGACGACGAACTGCATCTTGATCTCGCCGACAGCGCGTCGCGGAATTTCTCGATGATCGGCGACCTCGTCGACAAGGGGCACCGGCATTTCCTCGCCTTCATCCATCGCTTCGGCGACGCCGGCACGCTCGGCCAGATGGATTGCTTCTATTCCTACTTCACGACGCGCCGGGATCGGGGGTTTAGCGAATCCGAGCTCGCAGCACTGCGCGATCTCGTGCCGGTACTTGGACTGGCGATCAAATCCGCGCAACAGATGGATATCGCCCGCACGCTCGGTCGCGTCTATCTCGGCCGCGATGCGTCCGCCCAGGTGCTGGGCGGGCGCATCAGCCGCGGTGTCACCGAGCGCATCAATGCGGTGCTCTGGTTCTCCGACCTGCGCGGCTCCACGAGGATTTCCGAAAGCATCGGGCCCGACGAGATCATTCCGTTCCTCAACGACTATGCCGACGCCTCGATCGAGGCGATCCATGAGGCCGGCGGCGACGTCTTGAAGCTGATCGGCGACGGCGTGCTTGCGATCTTCACCGGCGAGGACATGGCGGTGGCGCGTCGGGCGGCGCTCTCGGCCGAGCATCGCTTCCGCCTGAACATGACGGCGCTGAACGACCGCCGCGCCAAAGAAGGCCGCCCGGTCACCACGGCCTATGTGGGCCTGCATGTCGGCGAGGTCTTTTACGGCAATATCGGCAGCGAGGACCGGCTCGACTTCACCGTGGTGGGGCCGGCGGTGAACGAAGTCAGCCGCATCGCCTCGATGTGCAATTCGGTCGATCGGGAATTCCTGGCCTCGTCGGAATTCTGCAAGGGTCTCGACGCCGCCGGCCGGCGTTATCTGGTCTCGACCGGCCGCTACGCGCTGCGCGGCATCGGCCGCGCCCAGGATCTCTATACGCTCGATCCCGACATCGCCGCGAACGAGGCGATGACGGGAAGCTACGAGCGGTATCTCAAAGCCTAGGCGCGGCAGGCATCTCCGACCATGTCGGTTGCCGCGACAGGCCAACGGCGGGCGAGAGCAGGATCACCAGCGCCTGCGCGCCGAAGATCGCGACCGCGAGATAGAGGCAGGTTTCCGCGCCGTAAAGGCCGCCGACAATCGCTCCGATCGCCGAGCCGAGCGGACGCGCGCCATAGCTCAGGATATTGATCGCGGACACCCGGCCGAGCAGGCGCGGCGGCGTCACCGACTGCCGCAAGGTGGTGGTCGAGATCACCCACATGATCGGACCGACGCCGAGCAGGAAGAAGCTCACGCCTGCAAGCCACGGCGCGGGCATGAAGGTGGTGAGCGTCATGACGGCCGCGGCGACAAAGCCCGTGACGGGGCCGAGCCCGATCACGGTGCCGAAAGCGAGGCGCTTCATCACCCGCGTCGCGAGCAGCGCGCCGACGACCATGCCGACCCCGTACATCGCAAGCGTGGTGCCGACGCCGGTGGCGGAGAGACCGAGCCGGCGCACCGCATAGGGCACGAACACCGCCAGCACCAGGAACGAGCCGGTGTTGAAGATGAACTGCGTGATGAATACCGGCCGCAGCAGCGCATGATGGAGCACGAAGGAAGCGCCTTCCCTGATGTCCTGCAGCGGGTGGCGGCGCGGGATTGGCTCGCGCGCCGGCTCGTAGATGCCGGAGAGCAGCACGACGGCGATCACGGAAAGTGCTGCGGCGAAGCCGAACGCCGGCGCGGCGCCGACCCATCCAACCAATACGCCGCCGAGCGCGGGGCCGCTGGCGAAGGCGACGGTGCGGGCGAGCTCGATGCGCGCATTGGCGGCCGGCAAGAGCTGCGGCGTCACCAGCGACGGCACCAGCGCGGGCGCGGCCACGCTATAGGCGACCGTGCCGCAGACCGCGATGAAACCGAGCAGCGAGAGCAGGGGCAGCGTCAGCCAGCCGAAGGCGATCAGCACCAGGATGGCGGCAAGCGCGGCAGCCCGCAGCGCTTCCGCGCCCGCCATTAATTTTCGCCGCGAGATGCGGTCGGTGAGGAGGCCCGCGGGAATCGCAAACAGAATGAAGGGCAGCGTGAGCGCGGTCTGCAGCAGGCCGGTCTCGCCCTCGGCGACGCCGAGCATCAGCACCGCGACGATGGGGGCTGCCGCCAGCGCGATCTGCTCGGCCGACTGCGCGGCGAGATTGGACCAGGCCAGGCGGTTGAAGGTCGCCGGCAGGTGAGGAATATCGGTGGCGGACATCGGAACACTCCCGTTGCGTGATTGTCCGCAACATGGGAGCAAAGCGGGATCGATCCCACCCGATTTCCGATAAGGAAGCTGAGTGCTGGATCGCGCTCAGCTCTGCAGCGACGTCAATCCCCAGCTCGTCGGCAGGGTGCGAAACGCCAGATGCGTGCCGGCATTGAACGAGACGGTGCGATAGCCGTGGCGAGCCCACGCCGTGGCCAGTGCCTGCTTGCTGAAGATCGAGATGTGGCCGTTGCGCGGGCCGACATACCACCAGGACATGCCCTGGCGATCGAAATCGTCCGGCTGCGTCATGGTCGAATAGAACACCGCGCCGGGCTCCCCGACATGCTTGACGATCTCGGCAACGCCGGCCACAGGGTCGGGCAGATGTTCGAGCGTCTCGAAGCAGGTCACCAGATCGAACTTGCCGTTTGGAGGCGTGGCGAATTCCGGCACCATGGGATCGTAGGTGATGGCCTCCTTGAAGCCCTGGGAGCGCAGCACGCTGCAGAACACGTCGTTGCCGCCGCCGTAGTCGAGCACGCGCATGCCGGTCTTGTGGGGCGCCCAGAGGCTGCCCACGACGGTGGCGTTGTTGCTCGGCCGCTTGGTCAGGTATTCGGGGTCGAAGGCGATGTAGCCGTCATTGTAGATGTGGGTCTTGAACTGGTCGTGGCTCCAGTCGTCGAACGCGTCGGTGAACAGGAAGCCGCACGCCGCGCAGCGGCTGTAATAGACGGGCACGCCGGAGAGCGGCGGGCGCGCGCCGCCGATCTCGCAGGGGCGGTGCATGTCGACGACGCCGAAGAGCGCGGATGCGCCGTCGCAGATCTTGCAGGAGATCGGCGTCGGGGAAGCAGGCCTGAGGCCGAGTTCTGTGAAAAGCATATCCAAGCCCCGGAGTAGCGCGCGTCGCAAGCGCCGAAAATGTTGGCCGTTTCACGCGGATCGTGGCGGCCTTGAGTTGGCGTCGCACGCCGCAGCCCATCAGGGCGCGATCATGGTTAATTTTTCCTTTATCTGTGGCGGCGGGAACCCGTTGAGTGGCCCGCGACATCCGGCGCGACAGGCCGATGACCCGAGCACATCACTAGATGCAGATGCGAATGAGTTGCATTAAAGTCAAATCTGGGCCATGCTGCTTTCATGGATGCCAGACCAGCCGATTTACGCTCTGATTCCACGCCGAATTTGGTTCCGTCCCGTGCACGGGGTTGGCGCGGCGAGCGTGGCGAGCCGTCGCTCGCGGACATGTTCGGCTCGGTGCGGACGGCTCGGAGCGGCTCGTTCTGGCGCAAGCTGTTGGCCTTCCTGGGGCCCGGCTATCTCGTTGCCGTCGGCTACATGGATCCCGGCAACTGGGCGACCTCGCTCGCCGGCGGCTCCAAATTCGGTTATGCGCTGCTCGCCGTGGCGCTGTTGTCCAACGTGATGGCGATCATCCTGCAATCGCTGTGCACGCGGCTCGGCGTCGGCGCCGGGCGCGACCTCGCACAGGCCTGCCGCGATTCCTTTCCGCGCTACGTCGCGCTGCCCTTGTGGCTGTCGGCGGAGATCGCAATCACCGCGACCGATCTGGCCGAAGTGATCGGCACCGCGATCGGGCTCAATCTCCTGTTTCACATTCCGCTCGAGATCGGCGTCATCATCACGGCGGCCGACGTCTTCCTCATCCTGGCGCTGCAGGCCTTCGGCTTTCGCTGGATCGAGGCCTTTGTGGTGGCGATGCTGGGGGTGATCGCGGCCTGTTTCGCGGTGCAGATCGCGCTCGCCGATCCCGATTGGGGCGCGGTGCTGCGCGGGCTCGCGCCGAGCCGCGATCTGCTCGCCAATCGCGAGATGCTCTATCTCGCGCTCGGCATTCTCGGCGCGACCGTGATGCCGCATAATCTCTATCTGCATTCCGGCCTGGTGCAGACCCGCGGCTATGGCGATACGCCCGAAGAGAAGCGCGAGGCCATTTCGCTCGCCACGATCGATTCCACGCTCGCGCTGTGCTTTGCTTTCGTCATCAATGCCTCGATCCTGATCCTCGCGGCTGCAACCTTCAACCGCGCGGGGAAAACCGACATCGCCGAGCTCGACCAGGCGCATTCCTTCCTGTCGCCGCTGCTTGGCTCGACCTTGGCGCCGACGCTGTTTGCGATCGCGCTGCTCTGCTGCGGGCTGAATTCGACCATCACCGCGACGCTGTCGGGCCAGATCGTGATGGAAGGTTTTCTGAACTGGCGCATCGCGCCATGGATGCGGCGCATGGTGACGCGGCTGATCGCGATTCTCCCCGCCGTGATCGTGACGATCTGGTTCGGCGAGAAGGCGACCGGGCAATTGTTGATCCTGAGCCAGGTCGTGCTCAGCCTGCAATTGCCGTTTGCCGTGGTGCCGCTCGTGATGTTCACCGCGAGCCGCGCCAAGATGGGCCCCTACCTGGCGCCGCGCTGGCTCACCGCGCTTGCCGTCGTTACGGCGGCGCTGATCATCGCCCTCAATGCGAAGCTGGTATGGGATTTTGCGAGCGGGTGAGGCCAGCCCACCGCTGTCATCGCCCGCCTCGACCGGGCGATCCAGTACGCCGCGGCCTTTCGGTTCTCACTGATGTCTCTGGAATACTGGATCACCCCCATTCGCGGGTGATGACGGCCAAAATCAATCCTGCGGCTCGCTGGTCACGTCGCCAGCCGCATCGATGCGCAGCCAGCCGGAGGGCGCGAGCCGCTGCTGCGGCAGGAAGCGGCCCTTGTAGTCCATCTTCTTGGAGCCCTCGATCCAGTAGCCGAGATAGACGTAAGGCAGGCCTTGCCGCCGGGCGCGGGCGATGTGGTCGAGGATCATGAAGGTGCCGAGCGAACGGCTCACCTCCGACGGTTCGAAGAAGGAATAGACCATCGAGAGGCCGTCGCTGAGTACGTCGGTCAGCGCGACCGCCACCAGCTCTTTGCCGCGGCCGGTGATGCCGAAGTCGGGGCCGCGGCGGCGGTACTCGACGATGCGGGTCTCGACATGGCTGTCTTCCACCATCATGGCGTAGTCGAGCACGGTCATATCGGCCATGCCGCCATGGCGATGGCGCGCGTCGAGATAGGCGCGGAAGATCGAATATTGCTCGGAGGTCGGCACGGCGCTGCGCTGCTCGCCGATGATGTCGGCGTTGCGGGCGAGCACTTTCCGGAAATTGCGCGAGGGACGAAACTCGTTCGCGATCACGCGCACCGAGACGCAGGCGCGGCACTGGTCGCAGGCCGGGCGATAGGCGATCGACTGGCTGCGGCGGAAGCCGCCATGGGTCAGCAGGTCGTTGAGGTCGCCCGCCTTGTCGCCGACCAGATGGGTGAACACCTTCCGCTCGTGCCGGCCCGGCAGGTACGGGCAGGGCGAGGGCGCCGTCAGGTAGAATTGCGGGGTATCACGCGAGTGCTGGGTCAAGGAATTCCTGTGAGCCTCCGGGGCGAAGCAGACGTCAATAGCATCGCGCCACGGAGGCTAACGGTCAATTACAAAACTCCGCGCATGATCCGGAAAAAGTGGGCACCGGTTTTCCCTCGCGACAAACGCGAAGCGTTTGCGCGGAGATCATGCGCCAGGAAAGAACTGAAGCGCGCTGGCGCATTTTAGTACGTGCGCGCAGGCTGGCCGACCGGCGAACGAATGGAGTTGTTTATAACCACGGTTCCGAGCACGAAGTCGTGCGCCAGCCGGCGGCGGGCATTGAACAGCCCGATCAACAGGATGAGCGGCGACAGCACCGAGATTGAAATCCAGAACAGCACCGCGTGCGCGGCACCCAGCACGAAATAGCCGGGCGCGCCGTACCAGGTGCGCAGCTCCAGGTCCATCATCCGCATGCCGACGGTGGCCGAATGCGGTCCGCCCAGGGTGGTGCCGTAATAGACAATCGCCCAGATGATCGATGCCGGCGACACCAGCCAGAACAGCGCCCAGCCGAGGCCGAGCGTCAGGAGCCCGAACACGGCGATGAAGAGGATCGCCAGCGCCACCGGTACCGCCAGCACGACCACGTCGATGATGAAGGCGATGACGCGCCGCGCCGGCACGTTGCGGAACAGGTCGGGCTCCGAATAGGGGTCGAACGCATGTTGGTAATTCGGTGCGCCGTTGCCGCCCCAGCCGCCGCTATTGCCCGAGCCGGTATAGGACATGTCTCACCCTCCAAAGGGATTTGCCTCGGGTCAGGAAATGGGAACCGGCCGTCCCACCGCAAGGCCATCGCCACGGGAACAGGCCAAAATATTCTGGCGATTCGGCGGTCACGGGCCGCTTGGATCGCAGCAATGCCGGGGCTAACCTGAAACGGGCAGGTCGGTCTGTGGGAGCTGGCGCATGGTCGGGCACATCGAGATACGCTGCCGTTGCGGGGAGGTGCGCGGGATCGTCGCCGACCCGTCGCCCCGGTCGGTCAATCGCGTGGTCTGCTACTGCGACGACTGCCAGGCCTTTTTACATCAGCTCGGCCGCGCCGACCTGCTCAATGCCAAGGGCGGCAGCGACATCGTCCAGCTTGCGCCGGCCGCGCTCAGCTTCACGAAAGGGCAGGATCGCATTGCGGGACTGCGCCTGACGCCCAGCGGGCTCTATCGGTGGTACGCGACCTGCTGCAACACGCCGGTCGGCAACACGATGGGTCCCTCCATTCCCTTTGTCGGCATCTTTGCACAATCCGTCGATCCACCGCGTCCGGATGATTTCTTCGGCGCACCGGTGGCCGAGATCTTCGGGAAATGCGCCGTCGGTGAACCGCCGCCGGGCTCCACGCGCTTCAACCCCATGATGTTCCTGCGCGCCATCGGCAAGGTGATCGGCTGGCGGTTCGGCGGAAAAACCTGGCCGCATCCGTTCTTCGCGCGCGACACGCGTGCGCCGATCTATCCGCTGACGGTGATTTCGCGGGAGCAGCGCGAGGCGCTCCGCGCCTTCTGCGGCCCGCATCCGACGGCGCAGGCGGTATCCTGACGAAGCCTCAGCGCCCGGTCTTCAGTTTCTCCGCCGCCTGCGGCGCGAAATAGGTGAGCACGCCGTCGGCACCGGCACGCTTGAAGCCGACCAGGCTTTCCATCATCGCGCGCTCACCATCGATCCAGCCGTTTTGCGCCGCGCCCGCGATCATCGCGTATTCGCCGGACACCTGGTAGGCGAAGGTCGGCATGCCGAACGTATCCTTCACGCGGCGCAGCACGTCGAGATAGGGCATGCCGGGCTTTACCATCACCATGTCGGCGCCTTCGGCGATATCGAGCTCGACCTCGCGCAGCGCCTCGTCCGAATTGGCGCTGTCCATCTGATAGGTGCGCTTGTCGCCGGTCAGCGTCTTGGCCGAGCCGATGGCGTCGCGGAAGGGGCCGTAGAAAGCGGAAGCATATTTCGCGGCATAGGCCATGATCTGCACGTCGAGGAAGCCCGCGCGGTCGAGCCCCTCGCGGATGGCGCCGACGCGGCCGTCCATCATGTCGGACGGCGCGATGATATCGCAGCCGGCTTCGGCCTGCACCAGCGCCTGCCGCACCAGCACCGCCACCGTCTCGTCGTTGAGGATCCTGCCGTCTTCCAGCAGGCCGTCATGGCCGTGGCTGGTGAAGGGATCGAGCGCCACGTCGCAGAGGATGCCGATCTCGGGGAATTCGTTCTTGATTGCGCGCACCGACTGGCAGACGAGGTTGTTGGGATTGACGGCTTCCGAGCCTTCCTCGTCGCGCAGGGACGGATCGGTGTAGGGGAAGAGCGCGATGCAGGGGATGTCGAGCTTCACGGCGCGCTCGGCCTCGCGCACGATCTGGTCCACCGAGAGACGGTCGACGCCCGGCATCGAGGCGACCGCGGCGCGCTTATTGTCACCTTCCGTGACGAAGAGCGGCCAGATCAGGTCGTCGGTCGTCAGCACATTCTCGCGCACCATGCGGCGGGCCCATTCCGCCTTGCGGTTGCGGCGCGGGCGAATCGAAAGGTCGAGGCCAGGGGCGGCCGTCGAGGTTTCGAGCCGCGGGGCGTCGCGCATTTCGATCGGACGCCCGAATTTGATTGCCATGGGATTGCCTCTTTTGATCCGCCGGACCGGATTTGCTGCAATTCTAGCATTTAGGACCGGTCCCGTCACTTGACCAGCATCAAGGTTGATTTTGCCTCGCCGTGAGGCCAAAAGTCCTGCCATGAACACCGATTTACCCGTCATCGACGGCCAGGCGCATGACTGACACCTCTCCGCGCGATGCGGCGCGGGACCACATGCGAGACAACATGTTGTCGGCGGCGATGACGTCCGAACGGATCGACGGCGACGAGAACGCGTGGACACGGCGGCTCGTGATGTTCCTGCGCGTCATGGCCGTGCTGTCGATCCTGAAAGGCCTTTATCACTGGGCGCAGGTGACCGGCTTCATCGGCGGCGAGGAAGACGCCTTCGAGAACCAGCCGATGGCCTGGCAGGCCGCGACCGTCTATTTCGCCGTGATCGAGCTCGTCGCCGCCGTCGGTCTCTGGCTCGCGACGCCCTGGGGCGCGGTGGTGTGGCTCACGACCGTCGTATCGATGGCGGTGATCGAGCTGATGTTTCCGGGAATCTACGGCGGCAGCCTCGTGGTGGTTGGCAGCGAAGCGCTCATGCTCGCGGGCTACCTGGCGCTTGCCTGGATGGCGGCGCGCGAACGCCCGCCATAGCAGGTGTGAACGCTGGCCCCGATAAAAAGGGGCGAGTGTCCCAAAACCGGCTCGCGTCAAATTTTAGGTGAATCCCGATTAAGGTTGCGGCTCCCTTAAGCGGCCCGCCACAGCTCTTAGCCCGGCGTTTCGAACCGCGGGCAGGGTGTTTTGGAATGCGACACCGGGGCGGACGAAAGCGTGAACATCGACGCTCCACCGTCAATGGGAAGTTGCTAAAAGCCCTTTATCCATAGGCTTAATCCGCGATTCACTGTCTTAAATTCATTCTCTCTTTATTGTCTTATTTAAGCGGTTCTTCAAACCGGCCCCTTACGTTGGCGCTACCAGGCGGGACAAAAGTTTCGTCGAATATAAGTCGATAAAAACGACAACAGGGGAAGTGTCATGAAGAATGCCGTTGCGACGGCGGTGGAAACCGCTGACCGCGCTGCAGGGCAGACGCCGGTGCAGCCGCTCTATCTGGAAGCGCTCACGTTGGTCGAGCGGCTGCATCGCCGCCTGCTCGATGTCATCAAGGATGAATTCGATCGCCGTGGCCGTTCCGACATCAATTCGGTCCAGGCGCTCCTGCTCTATAACATCGGCGACAAGGAGCTGACCGCGGGCGAGCTGCGTACGCGCGGTTACTATCTCGGCTCCAACGTCTCCTACAATCTGAAGAAGCTGGTCGAGCTCGGCTTCCTCGATCATCAGCGCTCGCGCGTTGATCGCCGCTCGGTCCGCATTCGCCTGACCCCGCAGGGCCAGGAGATCCGCCGCATCGTCGACGCGCTCTACCAGAAGCACGTCAAGACGGTCGAGCAGGTCGGTGGCATCTCGAACGAGGAGTTCGCGACGCTGAACAAGTCGCTGCATCGCCTCGAGCGGTTCTGGACCGACCAGATCCTGTATCGTCTCTAAGTTCTCAAGGGCCAAAAGCCGGCCGTCAAGAAGACCGGCAATCCCTTACTTCAATTGAACCTTCCCCTTGGCGCATCGGCTCTTTTCAGGGCCGGTGCGCCCAGCTTTTTGTGTTGATAACAAAGACGGTTTCCCAAATTGGAACCAGTTTCGTGCTCAAGGCTTATCCCCCTGAATTCGGAGGAGGAGGGCCATGCTGGTCGAGCGCGGTGTCCGGGTGATGAGTATGGGGGTGGTGGGCGAAGCCTACGCCATCGCCTCGAATTATCTGCGTCGTACCGGCGCGATCCCGGATGACTTCACCACCAATGATCGCCTGCTCGAGATCATCGTCAAGATGTTTCAGCGCGGCGAGGTGAACAAGCTCAGGCTCGCCAATCTCGCGATCGGCAAATTCGAGGCCCAGGACGCCAAAGTTGCCTGACGGTCCGACAGACGACTCCCCCAACACGGAAAACACTTCCATGGAAGCCGCCATCGATCGCATCATGCAGACCTACGGCCTTCTGGTGAATCGTTCGGCCGGGTCCAACGACGAAGCGCGTACCAAGGTGACGAATTATCTCAACACGCTGTTCGAAGCCGGCGAGCGCGACATGCACCGGCTCACCGTATGCGGGCTCACCTATCTGCGCGAGCTCGACGGCACCAACGATCCGGTGAAGGCCGGCTATACGGGGCTGTAAAACACTGGCGCGCCCCGCGTTCGACGTTCGTCATGGCCGGGCTCGTCCAATCCACGTCTTTGGCGCTACGACGGACGCAAGCACAGCCTAGCGAAAACCCGCGCCCGCGCACTTATCCTCGAAAGCGGGTTTGCTAGATTCCGTGCCTTGGCCTCGGCGCCGGCCTTGCCGCGGGCGCGCTTGTGCGACAGGCTGGTGCGCCCGAGCAGATGCTGGACGAGCTGATCCAGGAGAACCAGGATTCCAGCCTCGACAGCGGTTTCGACAGCGCCTCACGCAACGTGCGCCTGCCGAGGAAATCACTGCCGACGCTGTCGCCCTCGACTGCGCAGACCACGGAAGCCTCGATCGGGCAATATGAGGCGATCGTCGCCAGGGGCGGCTGGCCCGAAGTACCCACGATCGCCGAAGGCGCGCGCGTCGGCGTGACGAGCGCGGCGATCCCGGCGCTGCGCCAGCGGCTTTCGACCGCGGGCGACCTCGAGCTCAATTCAGGCGAGCCGCAGGTCTACGATTCCTATGTCGATGCCGCCGTGCACCGTTTCCAGGTTCGCCACGGCCTGCATGCGGACGGCATCGTGCACGATACGACGTTGCGTGCGCTCAATGTGCCGGCGGAGATGCGGCTGCAGCAACTGAGGATCAACGCCACGCGCCTGAAGGCGCTGACCGGCAATCTCGGCAACCGCCTGGTCGTCGCCAACATTCCGGCCGCGCAGATCGAGGCGATCGAGAACGGGGTCGCGGTCACGCGCTACACCGCGGTCGCGGGCAAGCCGGACCGGCCGTCGCCCGACATCAACAGCAAGATCATCCAGGTTAATTTCAATCCGTTCTGGACCGTGCCGGTCTCGATCGTGCGCAAGGACCTGATCCCGAAGATGCAGGCCGAGCCGGACTATCTGACCAAGAACCACATCCGCATCTACGACTCCAGGAACAACGAGCAGCAGCCGTCTCAGATCGACTGGTATTCGGCCGAGGCAGTGAACTACAAGTTCAAGCAGGACGCCGGCAATTTCAATTCACTCGGATCCATCCGCATCAATTTCCCGAGCGCGCACGGCGTCTACATGCACGACACACCGGCGAAGAATCTGTTCGGCGAGGATTTCCGCTTTGCATCGTCGGGCTGCATGCGCGTGCAGAACGTGCGCGAACTGGTCTACTGGATCCTGCAGGAGAGCCCTGGCTGGTCGCGCGGTGAGATCGACGAGGTCATCAAGTCGGGCGAGCGCAAGGACGCGAAGCTCGCAAAGCCCGTGCCGCTGCACTGGGTCTATGTCACGGCCTGGGCCACCCCCGACGGCGTCGTGCAATTCCGCGACGACATCTACAACCGCGACGGCTTCGGTGCCCAGGTCAATGCGGTGAAGGGGTAGGCCGGGCCTTCGCTCCGCTCCCTATTCCGCGAACTCTTCCGACCACGTGTCGAGATGCTCGACGAGGAGCTTGCGGTAATGCACGGCCATTTCGCGATAGTGATTCCTGGAGATGGGATCGGCTGCGCTGTCGGCACGCTGCTGGAACATTTCGGCCTTCTGCCGGAGAACCGATGCGTCGGACATGGCTCGCTCCTTTCAGGAATCAGCTAAGTGTTGATCGGGCCGGCCCAATGAGGGGCGGCATGAGTTGATGTCACGATCGAGTGAGACTGGGCCTTTAGTAGCCGGCCTCGATGGCCTGGGCCGTGACCCGGCCTGCGAAGAGCTGGTATTCCAGGTCTTCGATCGCCTGGGCCGCCCGTTCTCGCGCCAAGGTATCGGCGGGCTCCAACGCAAGCCTGCGGGCTCGCACCAGCTTTCGTTGAAGTTCTTCGTGTTCGCGCCGGGTCATTTGCATGCTCCTGTTTGAGCGGGCTTGAATCGTTGACCGAAAGCTAGCGCCTGCCCGTTGGGCTGTACGTGATGAGGCTCACGCGAGCCGAAGCAACAGAAGCTGGATGGGATTCGTGCCGCGAGCGGGCGTGGTTATGTCCGCGCTCGCCGCGGGCATCCGCGTCGCATCTTGCCTTCCCTGCGGTGCGGAAGGCCTCGATCGCCGGCACATGCCCGGCCAAGACGGAGGCGGATGCGGAAGTGCAGGAAAGGACCCGGGAACGCGTGACAATCTCCCAATCCCCACCATATCTGGCATAAATATCAGGCCTGTACCGCAATCGCTTGGCCGGGGCGGGGCAATATGCTAATCGGCTTCCTACCGCTTCGACCACCACTTCAAGACCGACCGCAGCCCGTTTAAGTGGTTGCGAAGGTTGGAGATATTCTGCCGATGAACCCTCCCTCTTCCAGCGCCAAAACCGCCTCCGCCCCCGATTCCTTCTTCTCCGCCAGCCTCGCGCAAGCGGACCCCGAGATCGCTGCCGCGATCCAGGGCGAACTCGGCCGGCAGCGGCATGAGATCGAGCTGATCGCCTCGGAAAACATCGTCAGCCGCGCCGTGCTCGAGGCGCAGGGCTCGGTGATGACCAACAAATACGCGGAAGGCTATCCGGGCGCGCGGTACTATGGCGGCTGCGAATGGGTCGACGTCGCGGAAACGCTTGCGATCGAGCGCGCGAAAAAACTGTTCGGCGCCGGCTTTGCCAACGTCCAACCCAATTCCGGCAGCCAGATGAACCAGGCGGTGTTCCTGGCGCTGCTGCAGCCCGGCGACACCTTCATGGGCCTCGACCTCGCCGCCGGCGGACATCTCACCCACGGCGCGCCGGTCAACCTCTCCGGCAAATGGTTCAAGGCGCAGCACTACACGGTGCGCCGCGAGGACCAGATCATCGATATGGATCAGGTCGCGCGCCGCGCCGAGGAGGTGAAGCCAAAACTGATCATCGCCGGCGGCTCGGCCTATTCGCGCGCCTGGGATTTCAAGCGCTTTCGCGAGATCGCCGACAGCGTCGGCGCCTACCTCATGGTCGACATGGCGCACTTTGCCGGTCTTGTCGCCGGTGGCGTGCATGCCTCGCCCGTGCCCCATGCGCATGTCACGACGACCACCACGCACAAATCCCTGCGCGGCCCACGTGGCGGCTTGATGCTGTGGAACGACGAGGCGCTGACCAAAAAGTTCAACTCGGCTGTCTGCCCCGGCCTGCAGGGCGGCCCCTTCATGCACATCATCGCCGCGAAAGCCGTCGCCTTCGCCGAGGCGCTGCGTCCGGACTTCAAGGTCTATGCGAAGAACGTGGTCGAGAATGCCAAGGCGCTGGCGGAGTCGCTGCGCGCGCAGGGTCTCGACATCGTCTCCGGCGGTACCGACAACCATCTGATGCTGGTCGATCTCCGTCCCAAAGGCCTCAAGGGCAACGTGTCCGAGAAGGCCCTGGTGCGGGCCGCGATCACCTGCAACAAGAACGGCATTCCCTTCGACCCCGAGACGCCGTTCGTCACCTCGGGCCTCAGGCTCGGTACGCCGGCCGCGACCACGCGGGGCTTCGGCGTCGCCGAGTTCAAGCAGGTCGGCGGCATGATCGCCGAGGTGCTGAACGCGATCGCGCAGTCGCAGGACGGCAAGGCGCCGCTGGTGGAAGCGGCGATCAAGGAACGGGTCAAGGCGCTCACCGATCGCTTCCCGATCTATCAGTAAAGGTACCGGCGGATGCGCTGTCCGAGCTGCAACAGTCTCGATACGCAGGTAAAGGACTCCCGTCCAACCGAGGACTCCGCCGTGATCCGCAGGCGGCGTGTCTGCGTCGCCTGCAATTTCCGCTTCACGACGTTCGAGCGGGTGCAGCTTCGCGAGCTCACCGTCATCAAGCGCAACGGTCGCCGGGTGCCGTTCGACCGCGACAAGCTCGTGCGCTCGCTGCAGATATCGCTGCGCAAGCGCCCGGTGGATCCCGAACGGGTCGAGAAGATGGTCTCGGCGATCGTGCGCGAGCTCGAAAGCGGCGGCGAGGCCGAAGTCTCCTCGGAAGCGATCGGCGAGATCGTGATGGAGCATCTGCGCCAGCTCGACGACGTCGCCTATGTCCGCTTCGCTTCGGTCTACCGCAATTTCCGCGAGGCCAAGGATTTCGAGGCGGTGCTGGGCGAGCTCTCCGGCGAGGACGACGCCAGGATCGTCACGATACGCAAATGATCTTCCGCATCCTGGAAGATCAGTTCAGGGAAAAATCCAGGGCCGACAAGGAAGCCGACCGGCGTTTCATGCAGCTCGCGCTCGCGCTCGGCCGACGCGGGCTGGGGCGGACCTGGCCAAACCCCTCCGTCGGCGCGGTCGTGGTGAAAGACGGCGTCATCGTCGGCCGCGGCTGGACGCAGCCGGGCGGCCGCCCCCATGCCGAGCCGGAAGCGCTCCGACGGGCAGGCGACGCAGCGCGAGGCGCGACACTTTACGTCACGCTCGAGCCCTGCTCGCATTTCGGCAAATCGCCACCCTGTGCGGACGCGATCATCGCCGCCGGCATTTCGCGCGTGGTGGCGGCGATCGAGGATCCCAATCCCGAAGTCGCAGGCAAGGGGCACGCAAAACTTCGCGCCGCCGGCATCGCCGTCGATGTCGGCCTGTTTGCCAAGGAAGCCGCGCACGACCATGCCGGGCATTTCCGCCGCGTTCGCGATCGCCTCCCGCATGTGATCCTGAAACTCGCAGTGTCCAAAGACGACAGGATCGCGGCCGGCGGCCACAAGCCGGTTGCGATCACGGGCGAGGCGGCGCGGGCCCGGGTGCATCTGCTCCGCGCGCAGAGCGACGCCATCCTGGTGGGGATCGGTACCGTACGCGCCGACGATCCGCTCCTGACCTGCCGCTTGCCGGGCATGGCGGCGCGCTCGCCGGTGCGGGTGGTGCTGGATAGATCTTTGCGCATTCCGGGCGATAGCCGGCTGGTGCGTTCGGCGCGCGAGACGCCGCTCTGGGTGGTGGCGTCCGAGCTTGCGGAAGCCCCGGCCGCGGCGAGGCTCGGCGCGGCGGGCGCGCAGGTGATCCGCATACCGCCGACGAAGGGCCCCGGGCTCGATCTGCCGGCCGTGCTGCATGCGCTCTCGGAAAAGGGCATCACCCGGTTGATGGTCGAGGGCGGCAGCCGCGTGGCGTCGTCCTTTGTCGCGGCAGGCCTCGCCGACGAGGTCTGGCTGTTGCGGGGGCCGGAGGCGATCGGCGCTGACGGCATCGCTGCGCTGGATGCATTGCCGCTGTCGGAAATCACGCAGTCGCCGCGCTTTGTGCTTCGTGCTAGCGAAACGCTCGGCAACGACACCCTGACGATCTACGAGCGCAGGCCATGATCCGGAAAAGTGGGTACCGGTTTTCCGACAAGATCATGGTCCACTAACAGAGACTCAAATGTTCACCGGCATAGTCACCGACATCGGCGAGATCACGAGCCTGAAGCCGACCGCGCAGGGTCAATTGCACCGGCTGCGCATCGCCTGCCGCTACGACCGCGCGACCATTGCGGATGGCGCCTCGATCGCCTGCAACGGCGTGTGCCTGACGGTGGTGGCCTCGGGCGTCGAGGGCGGCAAGGACTCTACCAAGAGGACGTGGTTCGAGGTCGACGCCGCCGCCGAAACGCTGCGCATGACCACGGCGAAACACTGGGCCGTCGGCACCAAACTCAATCTCGAGCGCGCGCTGAAGATCGGCGACGAACTGGGCGGGCACATCGTCGCGGGCCACGCCGACGGTATTGCGAAGGTCGTCAGCCGTGACGATCTGCCCGACATGGCGCGGTTCGAATTGTCGACCACGCGCGAGCTCGCGCGTTTCATCGCGCCCAAGGGCTCGATCACGCTGGATGGGGTCTCGCTGACGGTCAATACCGTGCAGGATGTGACGTTCTCGGTGCTGATCATTCCGCATACGCTCAACGTCACCGCGCTTTCGGCGTGGCGGGCAGGCGGCGAGGTCAATATCGAGGTCGATTTGATGGCGCGCTATGCGGCGCGCCTGACGGAAATGAAGTGACGGCGCAGCCGCCATTCCGGGTAGATGCGAAGCATCGCGCCCGGAATCTCGAGATTCCGGGTCCGGTCCTTAGGACCATCCCGGAATGACAGTGACTTTAAAACTTGGCTTAGTCCCTTGCTGCGCTTACAACGCACCGCAATCCCTGTAATCGAGTGAGAAGCGAATGGCAGACGCACGTCGCGCCCCGTTGAAGGACCAGACCGACATTGCCGGCGCGCGGGCGCTGATCGTGGAGGCGCGCTTCTATGACGACATCCAGGATGCGCTGCTGGAAGGCGCCGTCGCCGAGCTGAAGGCAGCGGGCGTCAGCCATGACGTGATCACGGTGCCCGGCGCGCTGGAAATCCCGGCGGCGATCGCGATCGCGATCGAGGCGGGCGAGAAGAACGGCAAGCCCTATGACGCCGCGATCGCGCTCGGCTGTGTCATCCGCGGCGAAACCATCCATTTCGAGATCGTCTCGATGGAATCCTCGCGCGGGCTGATGGACCTGGCGGTCGCCAGGAAATTTCCGATCGGCAACGGCATTTTGACGGTCAACGACGAGAAGCAGGCCTGGGCGCGGGCGCGCGCTTCCGAACTGAACAAGGGCGGCGATGCCGCGCGCGCGGCACTCGCGATGCTGCGCATCAAGCGCCGCCTGGCGAAGGCGTGATGATGGCCGACAGCAAGAGCAAGCCGGCAAAGGGCCAGGAAAAGTCAAAGGACAGGAAAGCCAACCGGCGCGGCGCCGCGCGGCTTGCCGCCGTGCAGGCGCTCTATCAGATGGACATTGCGGGGGCCGGCATCAACGACATCTTCGCCGAATTCGAGAGCCATTGGCTCGGCAATGAGGTCGAGGGCGAGAAATATCTGCCGGCCGAGGCCGCGTTCTTCCGCGACGTGGTGTCGGGCGTGGTGCGCGACCAGACCAAGCTCGACCCCCTGATCGACGATGCGCTGTCGAAGGGCTGGCCGCTGAAGCGGATCGACGCGATCCTGCGCGCGGTGCTGCGGGCAGGGGCCTATGAGCTGGAACACCGCAAGGATGTGCCGGGCCGCGTGGTCATCTCCGAATATGTCGATGTCGCGCATGCCTTTGTCGATGGCGACGAAACCGGCATGGTGAACGCCGTGCTCGACCAGATCGCGCGCCAGTTCCGCGCCGACGAGTTCTCGCGTGTCTAGCGGCCAACAATCCGGCGAGGACTCGCTGATCGCACGCTACTTCAAGCCGATCGCGACGGACCCCGGCGCGCTCGGTCTCGATGACGACGCCGCCGCACTCAAAGCGCGCGGCGAGGACATCGTGGTGACGACGGACGCCATCGTCGAGGGCGTCCACTTCCTGCCGGATGATCCGCCCGACACCATCGCGCGCAAGGCGCTGCGGGTGAACCTGTCGGATATCGCGGCCAAGGGCGCGACACCGGCGGGATTCGTGCTGACGCTCGCGCTGCGGAGCGTGGACGAAGCCTGGCTCGCTGCCTTTGCGGGCGGTTTGGGCGAGGACGCCAAAGCGCTCGACTGCCCGTTGCTCGGCGGCGATACGGTGTCGACGCCGGGGCCGCTGATGGTTTCGATCACCGCGTTTGGCCGTGTGCCGGAGGGCAGGATGGTCCATCGCAGCGGCGCCAGGGCGGGCGACCGCGTGATGGTGACGGGCACGATCGGCGATGCCGCGCTCGGCCTCGATATCCTGACGGGCGGTCCGGTCGCAGCGGCGCTGACCGGCGATCCCGCCGCGAAGGAGATGCTGGTCTCGCGCTATCGGGTGCCGCAGCCGCGGAACGCCCTGGCGCAAGCGGTGCGCGACCATGCCAGCGCGGCAATGGATGTGTCCGACGGGCTGGCGGGTGATCTCACCAAGCTCTGCGCGGCGTCGGGCGTTTCCGCTGATGTCGATGCGCCGATTGTCCCGACCTCGGTGGCGGCAGCCAGCCTTCTGGCCAAGGGTGTTGTTGGCATTGAGACGCTGATCTCCGGCGGCGACGATTACGAGATCCTGTGCACGGTTCCCGAGGCGCAACTTGCCGCATTTACGCAGCAAGCCGGCCGAACGGGAATAGCCGTCACGGCGATCGGCATCGTGACCGGCGAACGCGGCGCGCCGCGATTTTTAGATGCGCAGGGAATCGAGATCAGGCTGCGACATCTGTCGTATAGTCATTTCTGAACCGGTCCTTGCGCATTTGGAAGCCCGACCAGGCCAGGATGGTAGTCACCATCTCCCCGGTGAACGGCTTCATCGACGTGCAGGTGGATTCCAGCACCCCCGGCGTCTGGCGGAAGCAGCCTTACTACGGCCAGTTGCATCAATGAACGAAGAACAACCTGCAAAAGGGCATTTATGTCATCGTCTTCGTCAACGAGATGGCGACCCTGATCGTGCCCGATCAGGACGTGCCGCTGGGACCGATGCAGCCAACCGATGGGATTGCGGTGCGCCGAAGCGGCAATGCCTACGAAGCGAGGCTGATTCCCGGGGGCGCCGCGGGTCCACCGATACCCCCGCCGGGCTAGAGCAGGGCATCGAGGCCCGAGACCGGAAATACCCGGCGAAAACTGGTGTTTGGAGTACAAAAAAGGCCGGTTTTCGCCCACAGCGGCGTTGCGCCGGGGGGGCGATTTTGGCATGGTCCCGGCCGATTTGAGGCCGCCCTCTTGGGCAGGGCTGGCCTCCTTTTTGTGCGCCCGCCGCATCATGCGGCCCGGGCGTGGGGCCATCCAGGATCTGAGGCAAATTCGATGACAGCATTGTGGTTGATCGTGCTCTGCGGAGCGCTTTCCATTGTTTACGCCATCTGGGCAACGATGTCGGTGATGAAGTCCGACGCCGGCAACCCGCGGATGCAGGAAATCGCCGCCGCCGTGCGCGAGGGCGCGCAGGCCTATCTCCGCCGCCAGTACACCACGATCGGCATGGTCGGCATCGTGATCTTCGCGCTGCTCGCCTATTTCCTCGGCATGCTGGTCGCGGTCGGTTTTGCGATCGGCGCGATCCTGTCGGGTGCGGCCGGCTTCATCGGCATGAACGTCTCGGTGCGCGCCAACGTGCGCACCGCGCAGGCGGCGACGACTTCGCTTGCGGGCGGCCTTGAGCTTGCGTTCAAGGCGGGCGCCATCACCGGCATGCTGGTGGCCGGTCTCGCGCTGCTCGGCGTCACCCTCTATTTCGGCTTCCTGACCCATTCGATGAAGCTCGCCCCGGACAGCCGCACCGTCGTGGACGCCCTGGTCGCGCTCGGCTTCGGCGCCTCGCTGATCTCGATCTTCGCCCGTCTCGGCGGCGGCATCTTCACCAAGGGTGCGGACGTCGGCGGCGACCTCGTCGGCAAGGTCGAGGCCGGCATCCCCGAGGACGATCCGCGCAACCCCGCCACCATCGCCGACAACGTCGGTGACAATGTCGGCGATTGCGCCGGCATGGCGGCCGACCTGTTCGAGACCTATGCGGTGACCGCGGTCGCGACCATGGTGCTCGCTGCGATCTTCTTCGCCAAGACGCCGATCCTCGCCAACATGATGACGCTGCCGCTCGCCATCGGCGGCATCTGCATCATCACCTCGATCATCGGCACCTTCTTCGTCAAGCTCGGCGCCAACCAGTCGATCATGGGCGCGCTGTACAAGGGCCTGATCGCTACCGGCGTGCTGTCGCTCATTGGCGTGGCCGGAGTGATCTACTACCTGATCGGCTTCGACAAGCTGCCGGGCGTCGACTACACCGGCATGGCGCTGTTCGAATGCGGCGTGGTGGGCCTCGTCGTCACCGCGCTGATCATCTGGATCACCGAATACTATACCGGCACCGACTATCGCCCGGTGAAATCGATCGCGGCCGCGTCCGTGACCGGTCACGGCACCAACGTGATCCAGGGTCTCGCGATCTCGATGGAAGCGACGGCGCTGCCCGCGATCGTCATCATCGCCGGCATCCTGGTCACCTACAGTTTCGCCGGCCTGTTCGGCATTGCGATTGCGACCGCTACCATGCTGGCGCTGGCCGGCATGATCGTGGCGCTGGACGCCTTCGGCCCGGTTACCGACAACGCCGGTGGCATCGCCGAAATGGCCGGCCTTCCGAAGGAAGTCCGCAAGTCGACCGACGCGCTTGACGCGGTCGGCAACACCACCAAGGCGGTCACCAAGGGCTACGCGATCGGTTCTGCCGGTCTCGGCGCGCTGGTGCTGTTTGCGGCCTATAACCAGGACCTCAAGTTCTTCATCGCGGATTCCGCCAACCACCTTTACTTCAAGGGCGTAAACCCGGACTTCTCGCTGAACAATCCCTACGTGGTGGTCGGCCTGCTGTTCGGCGGCTTGCTGCCCTATCTGTTCGGCGCGATGGGCATGACCGCGGTGGGTAGAGCGGCCAGCGCGATCGTCGAAGAGGTCCGCCGCCAGTTCCGCGAGAAGCCCGGCATCATGCAGGGCACGGACAAACCGGACTACGGCAAGGCCGTCGACCTCCTGACCAAGGCGGCGATCAAGGAAATGATCATCCCGTCGCTGTTGCCGGTGCTGTCGCCGATCTTCGTCTACTTCGCGATCTATGCGATCGCGGGCGGCGGTGCGGCCGGCAAGTCGGCGGCGTTCTCCGCCGTCGGCGCCATGCTGCTCGGCGTGATCGTCACCGGTCTCTTTGTCGCGATCTCGATGACCTCGGGCGGCGGCGCCTGGGACAATGCCAAGAAGTACATCGAAGACGGTCACTATGGCGGCAAGGGCTCCGACGCCCACAAGGCAGCCGTCACCGGTGACACCGTCGGCGACCCCTACAAGGACACGGCGGGCCCCGCGGTGAACCCGATGATCAAGATCACCAACATCGTGGCGCTCTTGCTGCTGGCGATCCTCGCGCACTGAGCGGCGTCACGGCTGAAACGCAAACCCCGCGGTGCGAGCCGCGGGGTTTTTGTTTGGGAAGCTCGGAACTCTCACCTCGTCATTGCGAGCGAAGCGAAGCAATCCATTTCTCCGCTTGCTGAAGCATGGATTGCTTCGCTCCGCTCGCAATGACGATGGCAACCGTCACTTCACCTCCATCTGCAGCCCTTCCTTCTCGATGATGGCGGCGAACTTCTTCGTCTCCGCGTCGATGAAGACGGCAAACTGCTCCGGCGTGCCGTAGTCGGCGCGCGCGCCCATGGCTGTGATGTTCTTCTTGATCTCTTCGCGCTCGAGCATCGCCTTGACCTGAAGATTTAGCGCGTTGACGATCTCGGGCGGACAACTTTTCGGCAGCATGACGCCGAACCATGAGGAGACGTCGAACCGCGCCAGCTCCGGCGCGCATTCGTGCATGGTCGGCAGATCGGGCGCGGCCGCGCTGCGTTCGGTGGTGGTGACGCAGAGCCCGTTGAGCTTGCCGTCCTGCACCTGCGGTAGCGACGGAAACAGGTTGTCGAACAGGATCTGGATGTCCGCGGCAAGTGCTGCCTGCAGCGCAGGTCCGGCCCCGCGGAACGGGACATGGGTCATCTTCAATCCCGTGAGCTGCAGGAACCAGGCGCCGGTGAGGTGAGGGCTCTGGCCCACGCCTGATGAGGCGTAGTTCAACTTGTCCGGATTGGCCTTGAGATAGGCGATCAATTCCGCGATCGACTTGATCCCGGTCGAGGGATGCGCCGAGACGATGTTCGGAATCCGGATCATGTTGGAGACCGCCTGCAACTGATCCGGCTTGTAGGTGAGATTGCGGAAGATGCTGTAAGCGATCGCGTTCGGGCCAGGGTTGCAGATCAGGATCGTGTGCCCGTCACCCCTTTGCCGGATCACCTCGGTGGTGCCGATGGTGCCGCCGCCGCCCGAGCGGTTTTCCACCACCGCCGATTGACCCCAGGCCGATTGGAGATGCGCCGCGAGCAGGCGGCCCATCACATCGGTCGAGCCGCCGGCGGCGGCCGGCACGATCAAGCGGATGGTTTCGGTCGGCCGCCAATCGGCCAGACTCGATCGCGGCAGAAGCGTCGCTGCTGAAAATGCCGCGGCTGCGGACAGCACGCGGCGGCGGGTCAGCAATTTCCTGGTCAATTTCCACTCCCTGCCTTGTTTTGCAGGCAGCGTAAAGGAGAGGCGCGCCGCCCGGCAAGCGGGCGACTTGGCGCAGCTTTGGCGATCGGCGCTAGTTGAAGCTCAGCAGCTTGAACAGAGGCGTCAGGTAGGAGAGCTCCTGGCCCGAGGTCGGCGTGGTGCGGCTGATGAAATCGAAGATGTGACCGTCCTTCAACCCGTAATTGGCAAGCCGGATCACCTGGCGGTTCTTGTCGAAATAGATCGCGATCACGCGCTGGTCGACGACCTTCTGGTTCATGAACATCACCGGACGGTCGGCGCGCTGGGAGATGTAGTAGAAGACCTCGCCGTTCAGCGTCGCGACCGTCGACGGCGTGCCCATCACGATCAGCACCTGGTCCTGGCTCGCGCCGATCGGGATCTGCTCCAGCGCACCCGGCGGCAGGATGTAGCCCTTCTGGAACTGCTCGCCGGTGCAGGCGCCCAACGCGCCGCAGACGAGCACGGCCACCGCTGCCGTGCGCAGGCCGCGCCAACGCGCAAAAAAGCCGCGTCGACGCGCAAAAAGGCCGACCAACGGGCAAAAAGGCCACGCGGAGCGGGCTTTTGGATAGTGCGCGTCTCAATCATGGCGGAACAGTTCCGGTCCTCTTGCATCCGGCGAGGCGTTGACGTACCGGGCGGCAGCCTCGTTTGCAACATGCGCGTGGCCCCACAGGGCTCGCATGCGGAACCCATAATGCTTTGGCCGTTCAATCACTTCAGGAAACCCCGGCTAGCCCCGCGCGGCACCATTGAGACCATCTATGGCATGATCGTGACGCAGGCGCGAGAACCCTTGTTTTATCGGGACTTGGGCGTGCCGGATACGGTTAACGGCCGTTTTGACCTGCTTCTGCTTCATCTGTGGATGGTGCTGAAGCACCTCGCGCCCACGCCGGCCGGAACGGAGCTGTCGCAGGCATTGTTCGATCGATTTTGCGAGGATATGGACGCCAATCTGCGCGAAATGGCCGTTGGAGACCTCACGGTCCCGAAGAAGATGCGGGCCTTCGGCGAGGCCTTCTACGGCCGCGCGGCGGCCTATGACATGGCGCTGACCGACGGTTCGGAAGCGCTGGCGCAGGCGATCGGCAGGAATGTGCTCGGCGGTGAGGGTATCGAAAATGCGCGGCGGCTTTCGGCCTATGTGCAGGCCGCGATGACATCGCTGGCCAATGAGAGTGACGTGAACCGGCTCGGCACATCCTGGAAATTTCCGCTGCCGCTCACCGAAGGCGCGTAGCATCATGACTCGAAAAACACACGAGCACGGTCCGGATCGTGGCACTCATCATGGTCCTTGGCGCGCCTTCGTGCCGGTGGTGCAGATTCCGGAGCGGGGACTGCATCGCGACATCGAAGCCGACCAGGCGACGCGCGAAGCGATGGCGGAAGCCGCCGGTGTTCGCGAGCTGCTTTCGGCGCGCGCATCGTTCGATTTGACGCCACAGAGCGGCGGCCGGGTTCATGTTTCCGGTCGCGTGCAAGCCAAGGTGGGACAGACCTGCGTCGTCACGCTCGATCCGATCGAGAACGACATCGACGAAGAGGTCGATCTGGTCTTCGCGCCACCGGAGCAGATTCCCGAGCTTGCCGAGGCTTTGGAGCAGGAGGACGAAGTCGAGATCGAAATGGAGGACCAGCCGGAGCCGATCGAGAACGGGATGATCGATCTCGGACGGCTCGCCACCGACGTGCTTTATCTTGCGATCGATCCCTATCCGCGCAAACCGGGCGCGGTGTTCGAGCCAGAGGTCACGGCCGCCGATCCCGAAGATCATCCCTTTGCCGCGCTGAAAGGGCTGCAGCTTGATGGGGGTAAAGACGTGGGAAAGCCGAAACGGAAATGACGGCTGACGCACGTCATAAATCTTTTGTGTTCAATGCCTTGTCGGGTTATCCCGCTTCTCCATGGGGGTGGTTGCGGAACCAAAAGACGGGGGTCAAGAGGTTGTGTCGGCACGCCGAAACGTTATTGTCGCGGCCCGGCGCGGTTAAGCGTGGCGTCCGGCCGACCGCCGCGTGACGCGGTGGGCAAGTAATCAGGGTTTCCGGGAAATTCATGCCTCAAAAGGTTCGAATCGCGCTTGACGCCATGGGCGGCGATGTCGGCGCGTCCGTCGTCGTTCCCGGCGCTGCGATCTCGCTCGCCCGGCATCCCGACGCGGAATTCGTGCTGGTCGGCAATCGCGCCCTGATCGAAGAGCAACTCGCGAAATATCCGAAGCTCAAGGCGGCCTCGCGCATCGTCCATACCGATGTCGCCGTCAGCATGGAGGACAAGCCGAGCCAGGCGCTTCGGCGCGGCCGCAAGACATCCTCGATGTGGCTTGCGATCGACGCCGTGAAAAAAGGCGAAGCCGACGTTGCGGTGTCCGCCGGCAATACCGGGGCGCTGATGGCGATGGCGCGATTCCACCTGCACATGCTCGAGGGCATCGATCGCCCGGCGATTGCGGCGGTCTGGCCGACGGTCCGCGGCGATGCCGTCGTGCTCGATCTCGGCGCCACCATCGGCGGCGACGCGCGGCATCTGGTGGCGCTTGCGGTGATGGGCGGCGCGATGGCGAGCGTCCTGTTCAACCTGCCGCGGCCCACCGTCGGCCTGCTCAATATCGGGACCGAGGAGATCAAGGGACACGAGGAAATCCGCGAGGCCGGTGAAATGCTGCGCGCGATAAATCTTCCCCAGCTCGATTATATCGGTTTTGTCGAGGGCGACGGTATTGGCAAGGGCGCCGCCGACGTCATCGTCACCGAGGGTTTTAGCGGCAACATCGCGCTCAAGGCTGCTGAGGGCACCGCGCGGCAGATCAGCGATTTCCTGCGAGAGGCGATCTCGCAGAGCCTGCTCTCGAAGATCGGCTACCTCTTCGCCAAAGGCGCATTCCGGGCCCTGCGCGACAAGCTCGACCCGAAAAAGTCCAATGCCGGCGTGCTCCTGGGCCTGCGAGGCGTCGTGGTCAAAAGCCATGGCGGAACGGACGCCGAGGGCTTTGCCTACGCCGTGGATGGCGGCTATGAGATGGTCCGCTGCGATCTCCTGACCAAGATCAATCAAATGCTTAATCGCGATGGTGGGGCGCTTTCGTCCGCGCCGACCTCGCAGGAGGCTGTCTCGTGACTGTACGTTCGGTGGTGCTCGGCTGCGGTTCCTACCTGCCGCAGCAGATTTTGACCAATGCCGAACTGGCGGCACGGATCGATACGTCCGACGAGTGGATCGTGCAGCGTACCGGCATCCGTGAGCGCCGTATCGCTGCCGATGGCGAGTTCACCTCGCATTTGGCGATCCATGCCGCGAAGGCGGCACTGGCCGATGCCGGTATTGATGCGCAGGCCATCGACCTGATCGTGCTGGCGACCTCGACGCCGGACAATACGTTTCCGGCGACGGCGGTTGCCGTCCAGCACGGGCTCGGCATCAATCATGGCGCCGCCTTCGACCTGCAGGCCGTGTGCTCCGGCTTCGTCTTTGCGCTGGCGACCGCCGACAATTTCCTGCGTTCGGGCAGCTTCAAGCGCGCGCTTGTCATCGGCGCCGAGACGTTTTCGCGCATTCTTGACTGGAGCGACCGCGGTACCTGCGTGCTGTTCGGCGACGGCGCTGGCGCGATCGTGCTGGAAGCGCAGGAGCAGCCGGGCAAGTTGTCCGACCGCGGCGTGTTGACCACGCATCTGCGCTCCGATGGCCGACACAAGTCCAAGCTCTTTGTCGATGGCGGCCCGTCCTCGACCAGGACGGTCGGCTATCTCAGGATGGAAGGCCGCGAGGTATTCAAGCACGCCGTCGGCATGATCACCGACGTCATCGTGGACGCCTTCAACGCCACCGGCCTCACCGCCGATGACATCGACTGGTTCATTCCGCACCAGGCCAACAAGCGAATCATCGATGCTTCCGCTCACAAACTCCATATTGCACCGCAAAAGGTGGTGCTGACCGTGGACCTGCACGGCAATACCTCGGCCGCCTCGATTCCCCTCGCAATCTCGGTTGCGGTGAAGGATGGACGGGTCAAGAAGGGCGATTTGGTGCTTCTCGAGGCTATGGGCGGGGGGTTTACCTGGGGTTCCGCGCTGTTGCGCTGGTGACGCACTTGTAAATTTGTCTGCGCCCCGTGCACTGATTTTAGAGGTGTGTCTTGACAGTGCTGTTGACCGTCGCCCGGTAACCTCTTAATTTCAGATGGAAATTGTTCGCCGTGAGTTGGGGCAAGGCGATGAACGGAACCGGAAAAACAGTTACACGCGTGGATCTGTGCGAGGCCGTCTATCAGAAGGTAGGGTTGTCGCGCACCGAATCCTCGGCCTTCGTTGAGCTGGTGTTGAAAGAGATTACCGACTGCCTGGAGAAGGGCGAAACGGTAAAACTTTCATCGTTCGGCTCGTTCATGGTCCGCAAGAAGGGTCAGCGGATCGGCCGTAATCCGAAGACGGGCACCGAAGTACCGATCTCGCCGCGGCGTGTGATGGTGTTCAAGCCGTCGGCGATCCTGAAGCAGCGGATCAACGGGCATCACGTGACGGGCGATGTCACCGAGAAGGCCGAGTAAACCTGAACTCAAAGGGAAGCGGGCATTTGGACAAGGCGCCGGATGCGTTCCGAACGATCAGCGAAGTCGCTGAAGACCTCGACATCCCCCAGCACGTGCTGCGGTTTTGGGAGACTCGCTTCGCGCAAATCAAGCCGATGAAGCGAAGCGGCGGCCGGCGCTATTACCGGCCCGACGACGTCGACCTGCTCAAGGGAATCCGCCGGCTGCTCTACGGCGAGGGCTACACGATCCGCGGCGTGCAGCGGATCCTGAAGGAGCACGGCATCAAATCGGTGCAGAGTCTGGCGGACAGCTCCGCCGCCGTCTCCTTCGGCGCGATGGAGGAAGCGCTCGGCCAGAGTCTGCTGGAAGACGACAAGGAGAGCGAGGGCGCCGGCCTCACCGAAGAGGGCGAGGAGGAAGAATACGAGGGCTCCGAAGAGGACGGTATCGACTTCCGCTTTGTCAACGACGAGGGCGACATCCTCAAGACCTACCGCGCGGGACCGGGCCATGGCCGCGCCACCGAGGCCCCCGGGGCCGACCGCGAGCGGCTGGAGAGCGTGCTGAAAGAACTGGTCGTCTGCCGCGAAATGATCGACCGGGTCATGAAGGACGGTTAGTCCGGTTTTTGCCCGACCAGGGACTTATTCCGCGCCTTGCGCGAAGGCTGGATCGCAGCTAAGGGAGCGGCATCGGAGCGTGGCGCAGCCCGGTTAGCGCACTAGTCTGGGGGACTAGGGGTCGTGGGTTCAAATCCCGTCGCTCCGACCAAAATAACCCCTATAAAAAAGGGGTTTCTCAACATCGATCGCTCAGCGGCGCGATCATGAAATGAGAACATATCGGCGACGATATGCAGGGTTGGCGCCAAAAGTCCCGAAATAGTCCCGAAGTCCGTTCTGCAGCTGTTCGCTGATGGGTCGGAGGTGCGCCATGCGCGGACCGCCTGATCCAGAAATGCAGAGACCCCGCCGCGGCAAACGGCAGGGCCAGTCGCAGGGGAGAATCGAGCACCGAAGCAGGTTAGTGTAGCGGCCTCCGCTTTTCAAGCGGAGAAACTTGCGCCGGCTTTACTTTTTTGCCCACGACACCGCTCGCACCGTCGCGTCCCTCGCATGGGGGATCTCGCGATGAACACGCACGTAAGTGTTCCCAACATTTCTCCGGTTGCCGTGACGGATCCGAAAATCCGCAAGCTTCTCCAGCTTGCCGGGCTTCGCTTCACGGATAGTCGCGCCCACTGGCTATCCGTGAAGCAACCGGCTGGGGCAAGCGCTCAAGTCTGGCACGATGTCGATCGAGGAGATTGACGCGCGCTCGAGGAAATGGGCGCGCTCGATCTCGTTTACCCCGAACTGATGGGGGTGCCAAATGAGTGACGACAACATCCTCACCTTCAAGCCGCGGCCGTATCGGCATGCGGAATCCACCATCGATGCGTTTTGGTACCTGGTCAGGCTGCGCGATTTCGAGGCCCTGAGCAAAAAACTCGAGCCCAAACAAAACGAGCTCAAGGGTCAGAACGACGAAGTGGAGAGCCTGAAGAAGCAGCTCAACACCCAAAGCGACAAGCTCAACGACGAAGCCCGGGGCACGCTGGTGAAGCAGATCGAGCAAAAGCAGAAGTCCCTGGAGCGTTCGGTACAGGACGCGCGTGACGATGCCCAAACCAGCAGAACGAAATCGCACAGCGCATCCTGCAGAAGATGGGTCCGATGCTTGTGAAATACGCCGCGGATAACGGCTACGGTGTGATCATCGACACTTCCCAATCAATGGCCGAATGGGCCAGTGCTATGGGCCGGTCCGGCCGTGGACATTACCCGCTCCGTGGTCGACCTCTACAACGCGCAGTCCGGTGTAGCCGCGCCCGCCCCGAGGCCCGCCGCAAGCCGACCCACTACTCCTGCGTCCAAGCCGGCAAGCACTACCCCAGCAGCGCCAAAGCCGCAGGGCACCCAGCCAAAATAGTGATGACACTTTGAGTGGTGAATAAGTTTCCACAAGCCGCGTCTTGACGCGGCTTTTTCTTTGCCCGATCCCGCTCAAAATCCAGTCCGAACTTCCGTCCGCTGGTGTCCATAACATTGTCGCTTTCTCGTTGAGGAGGACACGATGTTTGCCGATTCCTTCTGCGAATCAGGATGGTCGAATCGTTCTCACCGTGGCTGGACGACGGTGATTTCCTTTGCCGTGCAAGCGCTGGCGGTAGGTTGCCTTCTCCTGCTGCCCCTGCTCTACACCGAGGGATTGCCGCGGCTGGCCCTGTTCACACCTCTGCTTGTGCCCGTCCACCGCCGGCTCCCCCGCCGCAACCACGTCCGGTTTCGCCTACTGCAGCACAAAGCAACATGGCGGGAACGCGGCTGCTTAGTCCCTCCGAAATTCCGCAGACTGTGAACATGCTGGCGGAGACGACGCCCCCACCGCCGATGGTCGATCCCAGTGCGATCGGCGTGAGCCATGGAACCGGCGATCCTGGTGCACGAGGCACTGTTCCCGGGGGAATCCTGGGATCAGATCAGATCCTGCCGCCGCCCCCTACGCCCGCGCCGCATCCCCGCCCATCGCACATGATCGAGGGAAATCTGATTGTTCGCGTGCAACCGGACTACCCGGCGCAAGCACGGCAGATCCGCATTCAGGGGAAAGTGGTGCTGCGAGCAGTGATCAGCCGCGAAGGCACGATCGAGAATTTGCAGGTGGTGAGCGGTCACCCCATGCTGGTGCGGGCTGCGGTCGAGGCGGTGCGGCAATGGCGATATCGGCCGTACTCGCTGAATGGCGAGCCGGTGGAGGTGGAGACCGAGGTTACGGTCAATTTCGTCTTGTCGGGTGGATAGGGGCGGATAGGACTGAGCTCGGGAGTAGCACAGGGGTAACGTGGGGACCTCAGCGCGCCCGCTATAATCGATTGCAGTGGCTACAGTTGAAATTGTGAAGCGGACCGCGACGCGCCCCACCTGGGCCGAGGTGTCGCTCGGCAACCTGCGGCGTAACTTCGATGTCGTGCAGCGGCACGTCGGGCCGGGAATCACGATGTGCGCCGTGGTTAAGGCGGACGCCTACGGACACGGCGCGGTCGAGTGTGCGCGCGCGCTCGAGAAAGAGGGCGCACGATGGCTGGGCGTTACCTCGCTCGATGAAGCCATCCCCTTGCGCGATGCCGAATCCAGACGCGCATCCTGCTGATGACGGGTTTCTGGCGCGGCGAGGAGGAAGAGATTATCCGTCTGCAACTGACGCCCACAGTCTGGGAGCCCGGCCAAGTGGAGTTGCTGGAAAAGGCCGCCGCCGGCCTGGGTTTGCCCCGGCACCCGGTTCATCTGAAAGTCGATACCGGAATGGGCCGCCTGGGCGTAGCGCCGGAAGACCTGCATAGGTCTGTTCCGCGCTGAAGTCGTCACCACACCTGCTGCTGGAAGGTCTTTCCACGCACCTGGCCTCGTCCGAGGTGCTCGATGCGCCTTCGGTCGACGACCAGTTGCGATCATTCGAACAGGTGCGGAGCTTCCTGCGCAGCGAAGGCTTTGATCCGCCGCTGGTTCACACGGCGAATACCGGGGCCATTATTTCGAGGCGGGAATCCTGGAACACGATGGTACGGCCAGGGATCGCCCTGTACGGCTACCACTTGCCCTTTGAGCGGGCGGGAAGGGAAGTGAGCGGCACCAAGCTGCGGCTCGCGGTCAAACCCGTGCTCACCTGGAAAACCCGCATCCTCTCGCTTCGCCAGGTGCGCGCGAACCAGGCATTGGGATACGGCGGCACCTACGTCACCAAAGCTCCGGCGCGAATTGCGGTGCTTCCCGTCGGATACGCCGATGGATTGAACCGCGCCCTTTCATCCCAGGGACGAGTGATCGTTCGCGAACATTACGCTCCCATCGTTGGCCGAATTTCAATGGATCTGACTCTGGTGGATGTTACCGGCTTGCCCGGGATAGCCGTGGGAGATGAGGTCATTCTGCTTGGCACTCTGGACGGCTTAAGCGTCGATGCGCACGAGCACGCCAGCCTCGCCCACACCGACGTCTTACGAGATTCTTTGCGGTATTTCGAAGCGGGTGCCGAGTAAGTACAGTAGTCGATAGTCGTCGGTCGTTGGTCCTTGGTCGTTGGCCGCCCCCAATTCTTCTGACTACCACAGGCTGTGTAGGGCCGGGTTTCGACCCGGCCGGGCCGCGGCTCGGGCGGTCGGTTCTTGCCGCCTAGCTGTCTCTGGTCTTGCGGCTTCCACGTACTTTCGCAGGACGCCGTTAATCGTGGTCTGATAGCCCCTACCGCTCTTTCGGAAGAAGGCAAGCACGTCAGGATCCAGGCGCAAGGTGATCTGCTTCTTCGGCCCCGGCCAGAGTATTGCACGCGCAAAAAAATCTGCGCCCTTGCTTCGGAATGTCGGAATAGTCAATATCCTCGTCTCGAAGCGAATCAACCCGCTTCCAGTCCGTCCTGGAGCGCCTTTTCGTATTGTTTCCGTTCTTCATGATCTGCCTTCCTCAACGAGATGATGCGGATCGTGTCTTGCGGGCGTTCTGCGAACGCCACAAAAGCAACGCGGCTCCGGGTCATCCCGATTCCAATCCATCGCTGCTCACCGTAGTCTTCAGCCGTATCCGGCTGAACTAGCAGGGCGGAACGGAACATCTCCTCGGCGTCGGCGAAATCGGAGGCCGTGTTTTCGGAGGTTGGCCCGGTTCTTGGCCTCGTCCCATTCAAATCTCATTGTAACTCCAAACGTAGCTACATGAAAAGAGCGGGCACAAGATAAGGCTGTATGCGTTTGCATCGCGATCACTTGTGACGACCGTCACAAGGGCGTGTTTAACCCGCCAAATGAGAACGTTGAATGGCGATTGCTGCGCTTCGCTGCGGTTGCGCTGACTGCCGCCGTACCGTTTGCTATGCTGACCTAGCGATGTCTTCTCACTACGCAGAAGTGGATGTATGACTGGGAGACCCGGCTCACCTCGGTGGACAATAATCGCGTGGTGCGTCCGATGGAGTGGGGGATGGAGTGGGCGCGGGATTGGCCTTGCCGGAATGGCTTTGCTCCCGGACACCTGCCGCAGGAAGATTCGGAGAAGTTTCTGCGCGACTACAACCGGCGCATCGTGCAGTCGAGCGACGAGTTTTATTCCTACGCTTCACCTTCGGATTTTCGGGTTGAGCGTCGCGAGGTCCAGGTCTTCAGCACGAGGGAAGTGCCGGACCCAAAGCTGGAGGCCAAGGTGCGGGGCACTCAGGCCGAATTTCTTCGTTTCACTTCGCCGGTCCGCACGCCTTATCCGGAGAACAATCTGGTCAATGCGCGCTGGTTTCCCGCTCGTGGGCGGCGGGCGGTGGTGCTGCTGCCGCACTGGAATTCGGATGCGATCGCGTACACCGGCGTTCTGCCGGGTACTGAATCTGCTGGGGCATTGCCGTGCTGCGCCTGAGCATGCCGTATCACGACATTCGCATGCCGGCGGACACCCGGCGCGCGGACTATGCGGTCTCGGCCAACATCGGGCGAACGCTCGATGCCTGTCGTCAGGCGGTCATTGACGCGCGTTGCTGCTTCGACTGGCTCGAGCAGCAGGGATACAGCCGGCTGGGTATTCTGGGCACGAGCCTGGGTTCCTGCTATCGTTTCTCGCGGCGGCGCACGACCCGCGCATCCGGGTGGCCGCCTTCAACCATGCGGCCACCTATGTCGCCGACGTGGTCTGGCACGGGCAATCCACGCGCCACATTCGCGAAGGGCCTCGAACCGCAGATTAATCTCGAACGTCTGCGCGCCCTGTGGAGCGGGATGAGTCCTACGTCATACTATCGGCAATTCGCCCGCTGGCCGAGAGAAGTCGCTCATTGTTTACGCGAAATACGATCTGACTTTTCTTCCTGAACTTTCTCGCCAGGCGGTGGAAGAGTTCGAGCGGCACGGGCTTGACCACAAAGTCGTCGTGCTGCCTTGCGGCCATTACACCACCGGAGAAACTCCGTACAAGTACATGGACGGCTGGCAACTGGCCTCGTTCATGCGAACGGCTTTCGAGAACTGTTAACTGATCAGCTCATGTCCACGCGCGCCGTGTCAGTTGCGGGCCGTATAGCCTGGCGATGATCGCGACGGCCAGCCAGATCGAAGTTCCGTAGATTCCGTACCACATCGCTTCCTGGCCGCCGGTCACCCGGGGGGCGCTGAAAATGACAAGGGAGCTCGTGGAACTGACGTGCATAAGCTGGGCCATCAACACGCTGTTCGTGTTGGTATAGATCCAGCAGATCAAAACTCGCATGCCCGTCATGGCCAACGTGAACGCGAGGAGAAAGGCGAACCAGTAGTCAGCGTGCGGCGTGGCGGTCCCCAGGAAATCGATGACCGGCAAATGCCAAAGCGACCACAGCAGTCCCAGCAAAATACTCGGAGCTAACGCATTGTTTTCCGTACGCATTTTAGGGAACGCATAGCCCATCCAGCCGATTTCCTCGAGGAACCCGGCGGGAACGCCGAACAGGATGCCAATCAGAAAGCGGTTGGGAGCATAAACCGGGGAGACTAACGTTTCCAGGCAGAAGAGAACGGCCAGAACCAGGAAGGGCGGAATCAGCAGCGCGAGGTACCAGCGTGCGGGTAGCCGCCACCGGCCTATTCGGGACCCGAGGTCGCGCAAGCCGGCTTTTCCATCGACTGCCCTCGTCAGAATGATGCCGACAAGACTTGGTCCGAGAAGCATGGCCGGAACATCAAAATTCCGGTCAGCTTGGGCAACGGTTCGTGGCGCAATAAATGCGGAGCGGCCACGCAAAGCGCGCCGGCCCAGGATATTGCGAATGTGAGCGCAAAGTAGCTGGCTACCGGATGCCGTTGGAGGAAAGTCTCACGCGGATGGTTCACGCTCGGACTATAGATTAGAGGAGCGGCTCTGGCCACGCCTGACTTCGAACGCGGGGGGAGAACGGAATGCATCGGCCGGGGAGGCAGTCAACGTAGTGTTCCAGGCCAAAAGCTGAGAGCTAAGGGCTAACAGCTAAGTTAGAATGAAACCAGAGCGAAAGCCTTAGAGAAGCAGATATAGGCGTGACCAGAACCTCAGGGGCTGAAGCCCTGGAGTTTTGGCAGACTCTAATGGAGGGCTGAAGCCCTGCTCCACCCAAGACCAAGGCTACTTTGGTGATTGGTCTTGCTGACTGAGCGCTGACGGCTAACAACTGAGAGCTAAAGGCAGACAGCCGAAAATAAAGAGTAAGAGCCAGAAGCCAGAAGCCAGAAGCCAGAAGCTAGAAGCCAGCAGCTAGAAGCCAGCAGCCAGAAGCTAAGAGAACCATCATGAAAAAAAACGCAATGTCCCGCCCGCTCTATGAAGTTGATCCGCAAGTGGCCGCCGCGATCGATAACGAAGTCCGCCGCCAGCATGAAGGCCTGGAGCTGATCGCCTCCGAGAACTTTGTCAGTGAAGC